>NZ_CP108568.1:2130000-3350000 GCF_036010485.1 Streptomyces sp. NBC_01198 | reverse complement strand
GGTAGGGGAGCGTCGTGTGCCGGGTGAAGCCGCGCCGGAAGGCAGTGGTGGACGGTTCACGAGTGAGAATGCAGGCATGAGTAGCGATACAAGAGTGGGAAACTCTTGCGCCGATTGACTAAGGGTTCCTGGGTCAAGCTGATCTGCCCAGGGTAAGTCGGGACCTAAGGCGAGGCCGACAGGCGTAGTCGATGGACAACCGGTTGATATTCCGGTACCCGCTGTAAAGCGCCCAGTGCTGAACCAGGCGATGCTAAGTCCGTGAAGCCGCCTCTGATCTCTTCGGAGTGAGGGGGAGTGGTGGAGCCGACGGACCAGACTTGTAGTAGGTAAGTGATGGGGTGACGCAGGAAGGTAGTCCAGCCCGGGCGGTGGTTGTCCCGGGGTAAGGGTGTAGGACGTCATCCAGGTAAATCCGGGTGGCAATAGTCTGAGACCTGATGCCGAGCCGATTGTGGTGAAGTGGATGATCCTATGCTGTCGAGAAAAGCCTCTAGCGAGTTTTATGGCGGCCCGTACCCTAAACCGACTCAGGTGGTCAGGTAGAGAATACCGAGGCGTTCGGGTGAACTATGGTTAAGGAACTCGGCAAAATGCCCCCGTAACTTCGGGAGAAGGGGGGCCATGTCTGGTGATCCGATTTACTCGGTGAGCTGGGTGTGGCCGCAGAGACCAGCGAGAAGCGACTGTTTACTAAAAACACAGGTCCGTGCGAAGCCGTAAGGCGATGTATACGGACTGACGCCTGCCCGGTGCTGGAACGTTAAGGGGACCGGTTAGTCACATTTCGGTGTGGCGAAGCTGAGAACTTAAGCGCCAGTAAACGGCGGTGGTAACTATAACCATCCTAAGGTAGCGAAATTCCTTGTCGGGTAAGTTCCGACCTGCACGAATGGCGTAACGACTTCTCGACTGTCTCAACCATAGGCCCGGTGAAATTGCACTACGAGTAAAGATGCTCGTTTCGCGCAGCAGGACGGAAAGACCCCGGGACCTTTACTATAGCTTGATATTGGTGTTCGGTTCGGCTTGTGTAGGATAGGTGGGAGACTGTGAACTCCAAGCGCCAGCTTGGGGGGAGTCGTCGTTGAAATACCACTCTGGTCGTGCTGGATGTCTAACCTCGGTCCGTGATCCGGATCAGGGACAGTGTCTGGTGGGTAGTTTAACTGGGGCGGTTGCCTCCTAAAGGGTAACGGAGGCGCCCAAAGGTTCCCTCAGCCTGGTTGGCAATCAGGTGTTGAGTGTAAGTGCACAAGGGAGCTTGACTGTGAGACTGACGGGTCGAGCAGGTACGAAAGTAGGGACTAGTGATCCGGCGGTGGCTTGTGGAAGCGCCGTCGCTCAACGGATAAAAGGTACCCCGGGGATAACAGGCTGATCTTCCCCAAGAGTCCATATCGACGGGATGGTTTGGCACCTCGATGTCGGCTCGTCGCATCCTGGGGCTGGAGTCGGTCCCAAGGGTTGGGCTGTTCGCCCATTAAAGCGGTACGCGAGCTGGGTTTAGAACGTCGTGAGACAGTTCGGTCCCTATCCGCTGCGCGCGTAGGAGTCTTGAGAAGGGCTGTCCCTAGTACGAGAGGACCGGGACGGACGAACCTCTGGTGTGCCAGTTGTCCTGCCAAGGGCATGGCTGGTTGGCTACGTTCGGGAGGGATAACCGCTGAAAGCATCTAAGCGGGAAGCCTGCTTCGAGATGAGGGCTCCCACCCACTTGATGGGGTAAGGCTCCCAGTAGACGACTGGGTTGATAGGCCGGATGTGGAAGCCCTGTAAGGGGTGGAGCTGACCGGTACTAATAGGCCGAGGGCTTGTCCTCAGTTGCTCGCGTCCACTGTGTGGTTCTGAAACAACCAGCCACCACACACCCACACCCCCTATGGCGGGGTGGTCGGGTGGTGTGGTGTGTGTTTCATGGTGTTTCGGTGGTCATAGCGTTAGGGAAACGCCCGGTTACATTCCGAACCCGGAAGCTAAGCCTTTCAGCGCCGATGGTACTGCAGGGGGGACCCTGTGGGAGAGTAGGACACCGCCGAACAATCTTTGATAAAGCGTCGGCCCCCGTGCAATGCACGGGGGCCGACGCTTTTCTGCGTTCAGTGGGCGGTCCCGGCTAGGTGGCCTGCTGGGCCGCGCAGGTCCAGATGACCGGTTGGAGGACGTTGTCGGCGTCGACCGCGAAGCCGCCCGCCTTTCCGTTGTCGGCGACGGCCGATGCGCCGGAGTCCTGGTTGGGGGCCAGGCCGGGGAGGGCGTGGATGGGTCCCGAGCCGGTCCAGATCTCCGCCGTTCCCGGGTCGCCGTAGTAGGACGTGGGGGCTTCGCCGGCGACGAGGCCGGTGGTGGGGCTGATGGCGTGGAAGTAGCCCTCGTTGTAGTAGCCGGGGAGCCCGGTGAGCTGGGTGCCGTCCGCGGTGTAGGGGGCGTCCCAGTACGTCTCGTAGGACCCGTCCGCCCAGTAGCTCTCGGTCTCGCCGACGATCCGGCCGTGCTCGTCGATGTCCTCAGGGACGACGGTGAGGCCGTTCTCGTCCGTGGCGTCGATCGGCAGCAGGGGGACGACCGGCGCCGCCGGATCCGCGGGCCACACCAGGCCGGTCGAGCCCCAGGCGGAGCCCACCAGTCGGCTGCCGGCGGCGATGACCGTGCCCTGGTCGTTGATCCCGGTGACCAGCGTGAACCGGAGGTCGGCGGGGACGGTGAGGGTGCGTTCGACGGTGGTGCCGTGCCAGACGTAACCGGTGCCGTCCCCCCCGGTGGTGTCGCCGCCGACGATCTGGCCGCTGTCGTTGACGTCGCTGGCGTAGCTGCCGCCGGGCAGGATGTGGGCCCTGGCGGCGCCGATCCGGTAGCTGAAGGCGACGTTCTTGCCGGTGGTGTCGTCGTGCACGGTGCCGGCCATCAGGTCGTGCCGGTTGATCGCCGTGACACTGCCGGTGGAGTAGCGGGCGGGGAGCGGGACTGTGACGACGGTGGTGCCGATCCAGTACGCGGGGTGACCCGCGCTGGTGCCGGCCGCGATCGTGCCGCGGCCGAGGGCGTCGACCCGGCCGCCGGAGCCGGCCGGTGCGGTGTCGAGGATCTGGATGCGCGGGTGGGCGCATCCTCCGGCGGCGGCGCTGGTGGTGCCGGTGGCCACGCTGACGAGCGCGGCCAGGGCCAGCGCGGCGGCGGGTGTACGTAATCGCTTGGCGGTGTGCATGGTTCCCCCTGGGGCGGTCGGCTGGCAGGGCAGTCACTTTGCCCGGTCCGCGTGCTGAGTGCCGTGATCCGTTCCGTAATTCAGCGGCGGCTACGCCGTTTACAGTGGTGCGATGCCCTACGACCTGGTCATCTTCGACAACGACGGCGTCCTCGTGGACAGCGAGCGGATCTCCAACCGGATCCTCGCCGACTGCCTGACCGAGGCCGGGTATCCGACCAGCTTCGAGGACTCGGTCAGGGACTTCATGGGTGCGGCCATCCACCGCGTGCACGACGTGGTGCGGGAGCGGGCCGGGGGGACGCTGCCCGAGGGGTTCGACGCGGGGTATCACGCGCGGGTGTTCGCCGCGTTCGAGCGGGAGCTTGAGCCGGTCGAGGGGGCCGGGACGGTCCTGGAGAAGCTGGCGGCGGACGGGGTGGCCTACTGCCTCGCGTCGTCCGGGGGGCATGAGCGGATCAGGGTAGCGCTGCGGAAGACCGGGCTGTACGCGAGGTTCGGGGAGGAGCGGATCTTCTCGGCGCAGGACGTGGGGCGGGGGAAGCCGGCGCCTGACCTGTTCCTGCACGCGGCCCGCACCATGGCGGTGGCACCGGAGCGGTGCGCCGTCGTGGAGGACAGCGCGCTGGGGGTGGCGGCGGCGCGGGCGGCGGGGATGGACGTCTACGGCTACACCGCGATGACACCGGCTGCGAAGCTCAGGGACGCCACCGCCCTGTTCGGCAGCATGGCGGAGCTGCCCGGCCTGCTGTTCGGCTGAGCCCGGGCGGACCGGTGGCACGGGCCGGCGGTACGGCCGGAGCGCGACTCGGCAGCACGTCGAGGATCGTGGCTCCGTACACCTACTCATCCGTAGCATTCGCGTCTACCGTGCTCGCTTATGGACGACGACGCTCGCCCGCAGACCCTGCGGTACGGCCGTGCCGCCCTCGCGGCCAGCTTCTTCGCGCAGGGGGCGCTCTTCGCGCTGCTGGTGACCCGGATTCCGGCGGTCCAGGACCGCTACGGGATCAGCGACGGGCTGCTGCCGGTGTTCCTGGCCGCCGTGCCGATCCTGGCGGGGCTGGGCAGCGTGGGGACCGAGCAGCTGGTCAAGCGGGTGCGGCCGAGCGTGGTGCTGCGCTGGGTGCAGCCGGTAGTGGCGCTGGTGCTTGTCGGCCTGGGCGCCGGCAGCAGCATGTGGGTGGCCGCGGTGACGCTGGCGCTGTTCGGGGTGTGCGTCGGGGGGCTGGACGCGTCGATGAACATGCTCGGGGTGAGCCTGCAGCGCGAGTACCGGCGCAGCATCATGTTGGGCTTCCATGCCGCGTACAGCCTGGGCGGGATCGTCGGGGCGTCGCTGGCGTGGTCGGGGGCGCACTGGCACGTGTCGCTGGTGGCGCTGTACGGGCCGGCGGTGCTGGTGCTGATCCCGCTGACGCTGGTGGCGAGCCGCTGGTATCGGGACGCGCCGGGCAGCACCTCGGGGCCGGGGAGCGCGGGGGGGCCGGCGGAGACGCAGCAGGTGGTGATGCGGCTGCTGATGCCGCTCTGCCTGGTGATGGCGTTCGCGTACATCGGGGACTCGACGGTCTCCAACTGGAGTGCGAAGTATCTGCAGGACACCCTGCACAGCTCGGAGCAGCTCTCCACTGTGCCCTATGCCGTCTACATGGTGACGACGCTGCTCGGCAGGTCGGTGGGCGACTTCGGGGTGCGGCGGTTCGGTGCGGCGGCCGTGGTGCGGCTGGGGGCGGTCGTGGCGATGGCCGGCTTCGCGGTGGTGGCGGTGGCGCCGGGCGCGTGGGTGGGGATGCTGGGCTTCACGCTGCTGGGGTTCGGGCTGTGCGTGATCGTGCCGCAGACCTTCGCGGCGGCGGGGCGGTTGTTCCCGGGGGCGTCGGACACGGCGGTGGCGCGGCTGAACGTCTTCAACTACGTGGGTTTCCTGGTGGGCTCGCCGCTGGTGGGGGCGCTGGGGGACGCGTGGAGCTATCGGGGGGCGATGATCGTGCCGATGCTGCTGGTGGGGGCGACCTTGTACTACGCCACGTCCTTCGCCGCCGAGCCCGCCGGGTACGGTGTCGGCCATGAGCGGCCGAGCACAGTTGATGTGGGATGAGCGGGTCACCGGTTACGACTTCGGCCCCGGGCACCCGATGGACCCGGTGCGGCTGACGCTCACCAGGGAGCTGGTGCGGGCCTTGGGGCTCGACCCGGCGCTGCGGGTGGTGGCGGCGCCGGCCGCGGGGGATTCGACGCTGGCCCTGGTGCACGACGCGGACTACGTGGCGGCGGTGCGGCGGGCGTCGGAGGAGCCGGCGTCGGTGCCTGCGGCGTATCGGGAGTACGCCTCGTACGGGCTGGGGACGCAGGACAATCCGGTCTTCCCGCGGATGCACGAGGTGGCCGCGCTGATCGCCGGGCAGTCGGTGGCGGCGGCCGAGGCGGTGTGGCGCGGCCAGGTGGAGCACGCGGTGAACTTCACCGGCGGGCTGCATCACGCGATGCCGGGGGCCGCGGCCGGGTTCTGCGTCTACAACGACGCGGCGCTGGCGGTGGCGCGGCTGCTGGAGCTGGGCGTGGAGCGGGTGGCGTACGTCGATGTGGACGTCCACCACGGCGACGGGGTGCAGGCGGCGTTCTGGGACGATCCGCGGGTGCTGACGATCTCGCTGCACGAGCATCCGCGCACGCTCTTCCCGAACACCGGCTGGCCGGAGGAGACCGGCGGCCCGGCGGCCGAGGGCGGCGCGGTGAACGTGGCGCTGCCGCCGGGGACGGGGGACGCGGGCTGGCTGCGGGCCTTCCACGCGGTGGTGCCCGAACTGCTCGCCGCGTTCCGGCCGCAGGTGCTGGTCAGCCAGCACGGGGCCGACACGCACATCGAGGACCCGCTGGCGCATCTGGCGGTGTCGCTTGACGCCCAGCGGATGGTCGCGGAGGCGTGCCACGAGCTGGCGCACGAGCACGCGGAGGGCCGCTGGGTGGCGCTGGGCGGCGGCGGTTACGCGGTGACCGACGTGGTGCCGCGGACCTGGACGCATCTGGTGGCGATCGCGGCGGGCGTGCCGCTGGCGCCGGGGACGGCGGTGCCTGAGGAGTGGCGGCACGCGGTGCACGCGCGTACCCGGCATGTCGCGCCGCAGCGGATGACGGACGGCTGCGAGCCGGTGTGGAAGGGCTTCGAGGAGGCCGGCTACGACCCGGCGGACCGGCTCGACCAGGCGGTGCTCGCGACCCGGCGGGCGGTCTTCCCGCTGCACGGGCTGCTGCCCTGAACGCCTGCGGAGGGCGCCGCCATACGGGCCGATGCCCGGGCGGCCGGTCCCTGTAGGGTGAATTCTGCGGATTCCGCACGCCTTGGGCGAGTTGGGCCGGGACGATCATGTTGTGGTGAGTGTCGGCGCGCTGCGCGCGCATTTGGTGGCGGCCGGGCTTGCCGGGCAGATCGCGACCCCGCGGGAGAAGAGCCTGGCGAGCTACCGGCTGTTCGCCGCACGGGATCCGCGGCAGACGCTGGGGCTCGACCCGGCGGGGGAGTGGACGGCGGCGGACCTGCTGCGGCTGATGGCCGACCGGTGCGGTGTCTCGCCCGATCCCGAACTGACGTCGGGCCCGGACGTGATCGACCCGGACTGTACGGTGGCGGCACTCGACGCGTTCGCTGAGCGGCTCGCGCGGGCCGCGCACGACCGGATTCCGGTGCTGCTGGGCACAGGACATCCACACCGCCTCCTCGGTTTCTACGCATCATTGGCCGCGGCTCTCTCGGCGGCAGGATGTGTCGTCCTCACCCCGGCGTATGGGCGCGACGTGGACGTCCCCACGCAGTTCGGCGTACGCCGCCATCATTTGTGGTACGTCGGGGGGGTCGCTGTGGTGCGTCCGGTGGACACGGACAGTGAGGGTCCGCCGGTGGAGCCGGGTGCGCACACCCACTCGCCGCTGCCGGTCAGAGCGGCGCTGGCGGCGGCCGCCGAGCAGGGCGGAATGCTGCCGGGACTGGTCGTCGGCGACCACGGATTCGTATGCGGCGCAGGTCAGTTGGGGATCGAGGCGATCGGCCTCGCGGACTCCGACGACCCGGCGGTTTTCGTGGCGGAAGCGGAGGGCAGTGTGTCGGTGGCGGTACCGGTGGACGACGCCGTGCGGTCCGACTACTACCGGCCATTGACGCGCTACGTGCTCAAGCGGGCCTGGTTGTCACAGTAGTCAACCATTGGCAACTCCTCTTCCCCACTTACCTCATGCGCCCCTAATCTGGAGGGGAGCGCACATGCCGCTTTGAGTCGCCGGAGGGGAAGCCGGTGCCCGGCGTGTGCGGAAGGTTCAGGTGTGACATGGCTACTACTGAAACCCGACCTCTCAACGAGGTCGTTTTCCTCACCGTCGCCGAAGTGGCTGCGGTGATGCGGGTGTCGAAGATGACGGTGTACCGGCTGGTGCACAGCGGTCATCTGCCGGCGATTCGCGTGGGCCGTTCGTTCCGGGTTCCGGAGCAGGCCGTCCACGAGTACCTGCGGGAGTCCTACGTGGGGGTGGAATCTGCCTGAGAAGGCCCAGACGGGCAGATGACCGTCCGCGTGGGCCTCGTTTATGCCCGTCCGCTCCGGGCGGGTAGGCTTGGCCGACGTAGGTCGTGTGGGCTCGGACGCCCCGCACCGAGTGAAACCGAAGCGAGGGTAGTCGTGGGCTCTGTCATCAAGAAGCGGCGTAAGCGTATGGCCAAGAAGAAGCACCGCAAGCTGCTGAAGCGGACGCGCGTTCAGCGCCGCAACAAGAAGTAAGCGGGCGACTTTCCGCCGCACTTCCTGCCCTCCTCCACCGCTTTCGGGCGGCGGAGGAGGGCAGTGGCATGTCCGGGCGGGTGGTTTGTCGCGTCCGGGGTGCCGCGAACGCATGTCGGGGGGCGCGCGGGGGAGGCGCAGGGGATACGGTGCGGGTATTCCCCGAGGAAGGCGCTGAACTGTGGGCGTGGGCAAGGTGGTGCTCGTCACAGGCGCCGCGCGGCAGCTCGGCGGCAGGTTCGTCCGGCGTATCCAGCACGACCCCGAGGTCGGGCGGGTCGTCGCGGTCGACGTGGTGCCGCCCGAGCATGACCTGGGCGGTGCGGAGTTCGTCAGGGCCGACATCCGGCAGCCGATGATCGCGAAGGTGCTGGCACAGCATTCGGTCGACACCGTCGTGCATCTGGACGTCACCGGCACCGCGCTGGGCTCCGGCGGCCGGACGCAGCTCAAGGAGACCAACGTCATCGGCACCATGCAGCTGCTCGGCGCCTGCCAGAAAGCGCCGACCGTACAGCGGCTGGTCGTCAAGTCCACCACCAGCGTCTACGGTTCCGCGCCGCGCGACCCCGCCGTCTTCCGCGAGACCACCCCGGTCAAGTCGCTGCCCAGCGGCGGCTTCGCCAAGGACGCCGTCGAGGTCGAGGGGTACGTACGGGGCTTCGCCCGCCGCCGCCCGGACGTCGCGGTGGCGGTGCTGCGCTTCGCGAACATCCTCGGGCCCGACGCGGACACCCCGCTGGCGGAGTTCTTCGCGCTGCCGGTGCTGCCGACGGTCTTCGGCTACGACCCGCGGCTGCAGTTCGTGCACCAGGACGACGTCCTGGCCGTGCTGGTGCTCGCCGCGCTCGACGCCCGCCGCGGCACGCTCAACAGCGGCACGTTCAACATCGCAGGCGACGGGGTGCTGCTGCTGTCGCAGACCGCCCGGCGGCTGGGCAAGCCGACCGTGCCGGTGCTGCTGCCCGCGGTGACCTGGATCGGGCAGCTGCTCAGGACGGCCGGCGCCACGGACTTCGCGCCCGAGCAGATCCGGCTGCTCACCCACGGCCGGGTGGTGGACACCCGGCAGATGCGCGACACGCTCGGCTTCGAGCCCGCCTACACCACCGCGGGGACCTTCCACGACTTCGCCCGCAGCCGCGGCTCCGGGCTGCTGCCCCCGGCCCGGCTCGCCGCCGCGGTGGACCGGCTGGCGGCGGGCATCGGCATGGCGGCGCCCACCGGCACGGGGGCGCGGCGATGACGGGCGCGGCGTCCGGCACGCCGGGGGAGGCTTCGGGCGGCCCTGGTGCCGCCTCCGGCGCCCCTGGCGCCGCTTCGGGCACGCCAGGTGCCCCAGATGCTTCGGGGGCCTCAGGAGAAGGAGCAGGGACCATGGCCGATGCCAAGGTGATCCCGTTCGACGAGGACTCGCGCGGCAGGCGCGGCTCCGGGCGCTCCCGGGGCGCGCGCGGCCGCACGCCCGCGGCGGGTAAACCGGCGGGCAAGAGCGCCGACGGCCCGCAGCCGCCGCTGGCCGCGGTGCCCGAGGACGGGGCCGTACCGCCGCTGCCCGCGGCGGCGCCGGGGATTCCCGCGCAGGCCGCCGGCGAGCGGCCCGCCGAGCCGCCGTCCGGGCAGGCACCGCCGCCCGGCGAGCTCGCCGGGGCCTTCGGCGCCGTCGCCGACCGGGTGCTCGGCGGTGACTGGGAGCGCAAGGTCGCCTCGGGGTTGGCCTTCCTGCGGCGCCGGGTCACCGGGGACTACGAGGTCGACGAGTTCGGCTACGACGCCGAGCTGACCGACCAGGTGCTGATGTCGCTGCTGCGGCCGGTGTTCGGGGCGTACTTCCGCGTCGAGGTCCGCGGCATCGAGAACATCCCGGCGGAGGGCGGTGCGCTGGTCGTCTCCAACCACTCGGGCACCCTGCCGCTCGACGGGCTGATGACCCAGGTCGCCGTCCACGACCACCACCCCGCCGGCCGGCACCTGCGGCTGCTCGCCGCCGACCTGGTCTTCATGCTCCCGCTGGTCAACGAGCTGGCCCGCAAGCTCGGCCACACGCTGGCGTGCGCGGAGGACGCGGAGGTGCTGCTGCGGCGGGGCGAGGTCGTCGGCGTGATGCCCGAGGGCTTCAAGGGCCTCGGGAAGCCCTTCTCCGACCGCTACAAGCTCCAGCGGTTCGGGCGGGGCGGGTTCGTCGCGACGGCGCTGAAGACGAAGGTGCCGATCGTGCCGTGCTCCGTGGTGGGGGCGGAGGAGATCTACCCGATGGTCGGCAACTCCCGCACGGCGGCGCGGCTGCTGGGCCTGCCGTACTTCCCGCTCACCCCGACCTTCCCCTGGCTGGGGCCGGCCGGGCTGGTCCCGCTCCCCACGAAGTGGGTCATCCAGTTCGGCGAGCCGATCCCGACGGACGGCTACCCGCCGGAGGCGGCGGAGGACCCGATGCTGGTCTTCAACCTGACCGACCAGGTGCGCGAGACGATCCAGCACACGCTGTACGAACTGCTGGTGCAGCGGCGGTCCGTCTTCTTCTGAACACCCCCCTGCGGGGCGCGCCGTCCGATCCGGGCCCGCCCCGTCGTGGCTGAGCGCACCCCCGAGGTGATTGCCGCCTGTGGTGGCGTCGCGCCTTTCCCGCCGTCCCGCCCGAACGCGCAGTCCTCCGCGCCCCTGAAGACGGTCACCCTCCGAGAAGAGGGCAACCCACCAGGGGCGCGAGGAACTGCGCGACCAGCCGTGACCGGCGGAAGGTCCGGGTACGGCCTCGGGGGGGCAGGGCGTGCGGGACTCCCTGAAGGCGTCAGCCCTCGTCGTCCGTGGTGGTGCCGAGGCCCAGGCCCGGCAGGAGGCCGGGGAGGAGGGGCGGCAGGGTGACGGAGTGGTCGGAGGGGGTCGAGGGCAGCGGGGACTCCGGGGTGGGGGACGGCGGGGGCAGCGGCGCCAGCGGATTGGCACCGCCGATGAGCCCGTCGCCCGGCGTGCTGCCGGACGGCGAGGGGGTGGCGCTCTGCGTTCCGGTGCTGCCCTGGCCGGGCGTGGCGGAGGCCGGGGTGGAGGGCGACGCCGGCGTATCACCGCCGGGTCCCGAGTCCTTGGCGCCGGACCCGCCGGACGCGTGCTCGCCCTTCTTCGGCTGCGGCAGCAGCCCCTGCAGCGGTCCGACCTCCTGGTCTATGGCGTCGAAGACCGAGGAGACCTGGTCGGAGACGTCCGTGAGCTGGCTGGGCAGCTTGCCCCGCAGATCGCTCCAGCCCTGCCGGTGCGTGGCGGCGAAGGAGTTGAGCGTTTCGATCGGCTGGAGCGAGCCGTCCTCCTGGTAGGCCTGGCTCAGCAGCCGGTGGCCCTCCGCGGCCTCCTGGTGCATGCCCGACAGGGCCCTGCGCACCTCGGAGACGGACTCGTCGTCGAGCTGGCCGCCGCGGCCGCGGTCCATGAGGCGGCGGGCCTCCTGGAGGCGGGTGGAGGCCATGTCGAGGTAAACCTTGCCGCGCGAGGCGTCCCCGCTGGCCATGTCGAGCTTGAGGTCCTCCATGCCGCGTTTGAGGCCGTAGAGGCTGTCACCGGGCAGCGCGTTGGTGCTCGCCGCGGCGACGCCGCCGAAGGCCCCGGCGGCGACGCCGACGGTGAGGCCGCCCACGGCGAGCCGGCGGGAGAGCCGGCTGGTCGGGGTGAGCCGGCGCAGCCGGTGGCTGCCGCCCTGCCCGTCGCCGCGCTGCTCCGGCACCCGGGCGGTGACCGGGAAGCTGCCGTCGGCGAGCGCCTGCTCCATCGCCGCGATCAGCTGCGCGCGCTGCACGGTCTTGCGCTCGGGGTCGAGCGCGGGACGCGGCTGCCGGGCGAGCGTCGTGGCGAGCGCCAGCAGCGCGCTCTGGTCCGGGTCGGCGTGCCGGGCCGCGGCATGGCTGCCGTGTCCCGCGGATCCGCCCTGCTGCCGCCCTGCCGCGGCGGTGTCCTGCTGGACGTCCTCCGTGGCGGCCGTGCCCTCAAGGGTCTCAAGGGCCTGGGCGAAGGCGTTCGCCCGGCGGTGTGCCGTTGCCTGTCCGATCACGGGCGGCACCTCCTCTCGTCATCCACACTCGACTCCCCGTGCCGCCCGTGGGTTGCGCTGCCTGCCGTCATGCACCCGAACGAGTGAAACGGGCAGAGCGCGCGTGCCGGAGTTCCTGCGCGAAGTTGTCTGCACCTGAAGCAACGACCGCCGCGCCAGTTGGGTTACGCAGGTGTGATGATCGTGCGGGGGCACCGAGGTCTCACCTCGCGTCGTCGGGCAGGAGTCTGGCCAGCGTACGCACCGCGCGGTACTGGAGGGTCTTGATCGCGCCTTCGTTCTTGCCCATCACCCGGGCCGTCTCGGCCACCGACAGGCCCTGCAGGAAGCGCAGCGTCACGCACTCCTGCTGCTGCGGGTTGAGCTTGCGCACGGCGGTCAGCAGCGCCTCGTTGGACAGCGACTCCAGGACGGAGTCCTCGGGGCTGCGGGCGACCTCGTTGGCGTCGAGCATTTCGCCGGTGGTCACTTCCAGCCGGAAACGGCTCGACTTGAAGTGGTCGGCGACCAGGTTGCGCGCGATCGTGACCAGCCAGGCGCCGAAGTCGCGGCCCTGCCAGGTGAAGGTGCCGATCCTGCGCAGGGCGCGCAGGAAGGTCTCGCTGGTCAGGTCCTCGGCGGTGGCCTTGGAGCCGACCCGGTAGTAGATGTACCGGTAGACGGTGTCGCTGTAGTGGTCGTACAGCCGCCCGAACGCCTCGGTCTCGCCGTCCTGGGCGCGTTCGACCAGGTCCATCATGCGGCCGGTGTCGGTGTCCGAGGAGGGGCGGCGGGCATGGGCGCCGGGGGCTGCGGCGTTCGAACCGGCCGCGCCCGAGCTGTTGCGGGTGCGTCTGCCTGCGGCTGTGCTGACTTCGGCCAGCGCGTACGCCGGGCCGGGGACGGTGGGACCTGACGTGGCGAGGGTGGGCAGGGCGTACGTGGGGACTGTGCGCATCAGTCGGTCGAGCACCAGTGCGCGCAACGCAGCCAGGCCGGAGGTGTCAACCCCGTCGTGTGGGTACACGGGACTCCCAGAGGCAGAACTTCCATCACGTGCAGTACGGGACCGTTCACCCGTCGTGGCGACGCGTGGGTTCCGGATTGCGTCTGAGGAGAATAACGCTTCGTACAGGCGACGCTACACCGAGTTGCGCAAATCGCCGTTTGCGCCACTTCCTGTACGGAATGATGATCGACCAATTATCGAACAGACGGCCCGAGTTGACCACTTCCGTTCGTGAACAGCTCGCGCAGAGGCCGTGTTGTGAGCGTGTGCGTGCCGCGCGAGTCCGGCGCGCGGACGTACTACCGGCGCGCCGGGGTCACTTGCGGCGGCGGCTGATCGCGACGGCTGCGGCGGCGCCGCCGGCGACCGCGCCCATGCCGGCCGCGGCCGGGATGCCGATCCGTGCCGCCTTGCGCCCGGTGCGGTAGTCGCGCAGCCGCCAGCCCTCGGCGCGGGCGTGCCTGCGCAGCCTGCCGTCCGGGTTGATCGCGTACGGGTGGCCGACCAGGGACAGTATCGGGATGTCGTTGTGCGAGTCGCTGTAGGCGGCGCAGCGCGACAGGTCCAGGTCCTCCGCGCTCGCCAGCGCCCGTACCGCCTCGGCCTTCGCCGGGCCGTGCAGCGGCTCGCCGACCAGCCTGCCGGTGTAGACGCCGTTGACCGACTCCGCGACGGTGCCGAGCGCGCCGGTCAGGCCGAGCCTGCGGGCGATGATCGTGGCGGTCTCCACCGGGGCGGCGGTCACCAGCCAGACCCGCTGGCCGGCGTCCAGGTGCGCCTGCGCCAGGGCGCGGGTGCCCGGCCAGATCTTCCCCGCCATGTACTCGTCGTAGATCTCCTCGCCGATGGACATCAGCTCCTCGACGCGGTGCCCCTTGACGATCGACAGCGCGCTGTCGCGGGCGTCCTGCATGTGCTCGGGGTCCTCAGCGCCCGCCATCCGGAAGTACGCCTGCTGCCAGGCGAACCGGAGCAGGTCGCGGGTGTCGAAGAAGTGCCGCTTGTACAGGCCGCGCCCGAAGTGGAAGAGGGCCGCGCCCTGCATCACCGTGTTGTCGAGGTCGAAGAACGCGGCGGCCCGTGCGTCACCGGCCACCGGGAAAGCCGGCTCCGCCACCTTTTCCGCGGGCTCGTCGGCCACCGCCTGCGCGGTCTCGGGCCGGGGCTTCGTCGCGAGTGACGCCTCCGCGGCGGCAGCGGCGGCCTCGCCGGCCAGCACGCTCCGCTCCGTGGCGGACTGTCTGCGAGGGGTGAGCCATTTGATTGCGGCCATAGCGTGAGCATAACGACCCAGTGCGACATGGCCGGTTCGGCCACGGTGCCGGTACGTGAACCGCAGGCGTCACAATGTGCGGTATGACGAATGCCAGGACCGTGACGCTGATCGGTAAGCCGGGGTGTCATCTGTGCGACGACGCCCGCACGGTGGTGGAGGAGGTCGCCGCGGCGGCCGGGGCGGTCGTGCGGGAGCGGGACATCACGCAGGACGAGGAGTTGTACCGGCTCTACTGGGAGCAGATCCCCGTCGTCCTGGTGGACGGGGAGCAGCACACCTTCTGGCGCGTCGACCCCGACCGCCTGCGCCGCGCGCTGACCGCCTGACTCCTCCCGCCTCCCCCCGGTGGGCCGCCCGCGGGCGGGACCGTCGTCGGGGGTGATCCTCAGGGGGTAGGATCGTGGGCGTTTTGTACGGCCGGGGGTGATGTGTGAGGAGCGTGCCGAGTGCCCTCGGTGGTGAGTACGGCGACGAGCGGCTTCGCGGTGGTGGACGTCGAGGCCACCGGCTCCTCGTCCCGCCGGCACCGGGTGGTGGAAGTGGCGCTGGTCCTGCTGGACCGCGACCTGCAGCCCGAGGGCGAGTTCACCACCCTCGTGGATCCGCAGGGCCCGGTCGGCCCCACCCACATCCACGGCATCGAGCCGTACCACCTCGGCGGCGCCCCGCGCTTCGCCGGGATCGCCGCCCGGCTGCTGGCGCTGCTGCGCGGCCGCGTGCTGGTCGGGCACAACGTCGGGTGCGACCGGGCGTTCCTGGCCGCCGAGTACGCCCGGGTCGGGGTGCGGCTGCCGGCGGTGCCCGAGGTGTGCACGATGCGGATGGCCGCCGACCGGCACCGCGGGGACGAGGTGCCCTGCGGGCTGTCGCTGCGGTCGTGCGCGCAGGCGCTGGGGGTGACCGGCTGGGCCCCGCACACCGCGCTCGGCGACGCCCGCGCCACAGCGGCGCTTTTCGGCCACTTTGTGGCGCAGTCCCGTGCGGCGGCCGGCGGCGCAACCGGAGTCGACGGCTCCGGTCTGGAGGGACGGTTGTTGCAGGCTGCAGGTGTCCGCTGGCCGGACGCCCCCGGTGTGCTGGCGCACGCCGACGCGCTCTGGAAGCGCCGCAGCAACGATTCGCCATGGCAAAGCGTGCCCAATGTCCGTTATGGGAGTGCGTGATGCCCATCACTTCCGCCGGGCAAAACGGACACCATCTTTGTGCACGCGTTCACAAAGACATAGCCTGGCACGCACGGGGCGGCCCCAAAGACCGTGGTCGCCCTCAGCCCAGCTCTACCCGCAGGAGCACCGTGGCAACTGGCCGATCGCACCGACCGGCGACCCGCAGCCGAGGGATTCCCGAGGCCACCGTCGCCAGGCTCCCGCTGTACCTGCGGGCGCTGACCGCTCTGTCCGAGCGCTCCGTGCCCACCGTGTCCTCGGAGGAGCTCGCCGCCGCGGCCGGGGTCAACTCGGCCAAGCTGCGCAAGGACTTCTCCTACCTCGGCTCGTACGGGACCAGGGGCGTCGGCTACGACGTCGAATACCTCGTCTACCAGATCAGCCGCGAGCTCGGACTCACCCAGGACTGGCCGGTCGTCATCGTCGGTATCGGCAACCTCGGCGCCGCCCTCGCCAATTACGGCGGATTCGCCTCCCGCGGCTTCCGGGTCGCGGCCCTGCTGGACGCCGACGCGTCGCTGGCCGGGCGGCTGGTGGCGGGACTGCCGGTGCGGCACATCGACGAGCTGGAAGCGATCGTCGCGGACAACCAGGTCTCGATCGGGGTCATCGCGACACCGGCCGGCGCCGCACAGGAGGTCACCGACCGGCTGGTCAACGCCGGCGTGACCTCGATCCTCAACTTCGCCCCCACCGTGCTGTCGGTGCCGGACGGCGTGGACGTACGCAAGGTCGATCTGTCCATCGAGCTGCAGATCCTCGCGTTCCACGAGCAGCGCAAGGCCGGTGAAGGCCGCCAGGAGCCCGACGGGGACGTACCCGCCGTGATGCCCGCATGAGTTTGCTGGTGGTCGGACTGTCGCACCGCAGCGCGCCGGTGAGCGTGCTGGAGCGGGCCGCGCTCACCGAGGACGCGCGCGCCAAGCTGCTGCAGGACACGCTGGCGGCCGAGCCCGCGAGCGAGGCGGTCGCGCTGTCCACGTGCAACCGTATCGAGCTGTACGCCGACGTCGACAAGTTCCACGCCGGTGTCGCCGAGCTGTCCACGCTGCTGGCCCAGCACAGCGGTGTCGGCCTGGACGAGCTCACCCCGTATCTGTACGTGCACTACGAGGACCGGGCCGTCCACCACCTGCTGTCGGTGGCCTGCGGCCTGGACTCGATGGTCGTCGGCGAGGGCCAGATCCTCGGGCAGATCAAGCACGCCCTCGCGGTCGGCCAGGAGCTGCACACCGCGGGCCGGCTGCTCAACGACCTCTTCCAGCAGGCCCTGCGGGTCGGCAAGCGCGCCCACTCCGAGACCGGCATCGACCGGGCCGGACAGTCCCTGGTCACCTTCGGCCTGGCCCAGCTCGTCCCGGCGACCGGCCCGCTGGCCGGCAAGCGGGCCCTGGTGGTCGGGGCCGGCTCCATGTCGTCGCTGGCCGCCGCGACGCTGGCACGCGCCGGGGTCGCCCGGGTGACGGTCGCCAACCGCACGGCCGACCGCGCGCTGCGGCTGGCCGCGCTGCTCGCCGACCAGGGCACCGACGCCCGCGCGGTGAGCATGGCCGAGCTCGGCGACGCGCTGGCCGACGCCGACATCGTGGTGTCCTGCACCGGCTCCACCGGCCTGGTGCTCACCGCGGACGACCTGCGGGCGGCCGGCCCGCTGGCCGTCCTCGACCTGGCCATGCCGCGGGACGTCGACCCCGCCGCGCACGACCTCGACGGTGTGGCGCTGGCCGACATAGAGTCGCTGGCCGCCGCGTCCGCCGACGCGCCGATGGCCGCCGACGTGGAGGCCGTCCAGGCGATCGTCGCCGAGGAGGTCGCCGCCTTCGGCGCCGCCCAGCGCGCCGCCCGGATCACCCCGACCGTGGTGGCGCTGCGTGCCATGGCCGCCGACGTCGTGGCGGGTGAACTTTCCCGGCTCGACGGTAGGCTGCCCGGTCTGGACGACAAGGAACGCGCGGAGATCACCCAGACCGTGCGCCGCGTCGTCGACAAGCTCCTGCACGCGCCGACCGTGCGGGTCAAGCAGCTGGCGGGTGAGCCCGGCGGCGCCGGGTACGCCGACGCGCTGCGCGAACTCTTCGACCTCGACCCGCAGGCGGTCGCCGCCGTCAGCCGGGCCGAGACCCCCAGGCCTCCGGCCCGGGTGCCCAACCGAATTGAGGGCGGCAATGAATAACCCGGCGAGTGCCCCGCAGGAGGCGCTGGGGGTAACCCCAGGCGAAGCCCTGGGGGACCATCTGCGCGAGCAACCACCAGGCGCGCCGCCGCTGCGGCTCGGCACGCGCCGGAGCAAACTGGCGATGGCCCAGTCCGGCATGGTCGCCGACCAGGTCAGACGTCTCACCGGGCGGGACGTCGACCTGGTGGAGATCACCACCTACGGCGACGTCTCGCGGGAGAACCTGGCCCAGATCGGCGGCACCGGCGTCTTCGTCTCGGCGCTGCGCGACGCGCTGCTCGCCGGCGGGATCGACCTGGCCGTGCACAGCCTGAAGGACCTGCCGACCGCGGCCCCCGAGGGCCTGGTGCTGGCCGCGATCCCGGTCCGCGAGGACCCGCGGGACGCGCTGGTCGCCAGGGACGGGCTGACCTTCGAGGCGCTGCCGCCCGGCGCCAGGGTCGGCACCGGCTCGCCGCGGCGGATGGCGCAGCTCAACGCGTGGGCGCGGTCACACGGGCTGAGCGTCGAGACGGTACCGATCCGTGGCAACGTTGACACCAGGATCGGGTACGTTACTTCCGGCAAGCTCGACGCCGTCGTGCTGGCCGCCGCCGGGCTCAACCGTATCGGCAGGATCGCTGAGGCGACCGAGCTGATCGCCGCCGACGCCGTACTGCCGGCCCCCGGCCAGGGGGCACTGGCCGTCGAGTGCGCGGCTTCGAATCCGGAGCTGGCCGCACAGCTCGCCGGGCTCGACGACCCGCTCACCCGGGTCGCCGTGACCGCCGAGCGATCCCTGCTCGCCGCCCTCGAGGCCGGCTGCAGCGCCCCTGTGGGCGCGCTGGCCGACCTCGTGGCCGACGGGCAGACCACCGAGCTGCGCCTGCGCGGCGTCGTCGGCACCACCGACGGCACCTCGCTGGTGCAGATGTCCATCACCGGTCCCGTACCGGCGTCCGACGACGAAGCGCGTGCCCTGGGCCGCGAACTCGCCGCCGAGATGCTCGCCAAGGGTGCGGCCGGTCTTATGGGGGAGCGCGCACTTTGAACCCCGCCGCCGTCGCTGCTACGACGAACACCGCCGCCGGTACGGCCCTTTCGGCCGACACCGCCGCAAGTCCCGGCTCCGCCGGGCGGTCCGCCACCGGTCACGTCACCTTCCTGGGTGCCGGGCCCGGTGACCCCGGGCTGCTGACCCTGCGCGCCGTCGAGGCGCTCGCCCTGGCCGACCTGCTGGTCGGCGACAGGATGGTGCTCGACGTCGTCCGCACCCACGCCCGCGTGGACGTGAGCACGGCGGAACCGGCCGTGGACGGCGAGGTGTTGGACACCTCCGCCATTGCCGATGCCGCCTCACAGCTTGTCATGGCGTCCGCGCGGACCGGCAAGCGGGTGGTGCGTGCGGTGGCCGGCGACCCGGGCCTGGACGCCTGCGCCGCCGCCGAGATGCTGGCCTGCGCCCGCGCGGGCATCCCGTTCGAGGTGGTGCCCGGGATCGCCAGCGCGGTCGGCGTGCCCGCCTACGCCGGGGTGCCGCTCAGCGGCGACGTCCGGTTCGTGGACGCCGCCACCGCCTCCGACCGGTGCTGGAGCGAGGTCGGCACCAGCGACGCCACGCTGGTGGTCTCCACGACGCTGCAGACGGTCGGCGCGACCGCCGCCGAGCTGATCGGCTCGGGCCGCAAGCCCGACACCCTGCTGTCGGTGACGGTGGCCGGCACCACCACCCGGCAGCGCACCTGGACCGCGACGCTGGCCACCATCGCCGCCGAACTCAAGGCCACCAAGGCACTGCCCACCCCCGAGGGACCGATCGCGGCCATAGCCGTGGTCGGGGAGCGGGCCGGCCAGCGCGAGCACCTGTCGTGGTTCGAGACCAAGCCGCTCTTCGGCTGGCGGGTGCTCGTACCGCGGACGAAGGAGCAGGCCGCGTCGCTCTCCGACCAGCTGCGCTCGTACGGGGCGGTGCCGCACGAGGTGCCGACCATCGCGGTGGAGCCGCCGCGCACCCCGCAGCAGATGGAACGCGCGGTCAAGGGCCTGGTCACCGGGCGCTACGAGTGGATCGCCTTCACCTCGGTGAACGCGGTCAAGGCCGTGCGGGAGAAGTTCGAGGAGTACGGCCTGGACGCCCGGGCCTTCGCCGGCATAAAGGTCGCCGCGGTGGGCGAGCAGACCGCCCAGTCGCTGGTCGAGTTCGGCGTCAAGCCCGACCTGATGCCGTCGGGCGAGCAGTCCGCGGCCGGGCTGCTCGAGGACTGGCCGCCCTACGACCCGGTCTTCGACCCGATCGACCGGGTCTTCCTGCCGCGCGCCGACATCGCCACCGAGACGCTGGTGGCCGGCCTGGTCGAGCTGGGCTGGGAGGTCGACGACGTCACCGCCTACCGGACCGTGCGCGCCTCGCCGCCGCCGGCCGACACCCGCGAGGCCATCAAGGGCGGCGGCTTCGACGCGGTGCTCTTCACCTCGTCCTCGACCGTGCGGAACCTGGTCGGCATCGCGGGCAAGCCGCACAACGTCACGGTGATCGCCTGCATCGGCCCCGCCACCGCCAAGACGGCCGAGGAGCACGGCCTGCGGGTCGACGTGATGGCCCCCGAGCCGTCCGTGCACGCCCTCGCCCAGGCCCTTGCCGACTTCGGGCTGGCCCGCCGCGAGGCCGCCGGCGCGGCCGGCGACCCGGTCACCCGCCCCAGCGAGCGCCGGCCGGGCGCCCGCCGCCGGGCCCGCGTCTGACGGTGCCCCGGCCCCCCGCCCGGGGGCGCCGGGCGCCGACTCGGCGTCGGGAAGAGCACCGTTGGCGCGGGCGTACCGTGGAGAGATGGTGAGCTACGGCGAGTTTCCCGGTACGCGGCCGCGGCGGCTGCGCACCAGCCCGGCGATGCGGCGACTGGTCGCCGAGACCCGGCTGGATCCGGCGGAGCTGATCCTGCCGGCCTTCGTCCGCGAGGGGATCAGCGAGCCGCAGGCGATCTCCTCGATGCCCGGCGTCCTCCAGCACACCCGCGACTCGCTGCGCAAGGCGGCCGTCGAGGCGGCCTCGGCCGGCGTCGGCGGGATCATGCTCTTCGGGGTGCCCGAGGTCAAGGACGCGGTCGGCAGCCAGGGCACCGAGCCCGACGGCATCCTGCAGCTGGCGATCAGGGACGTGGTCGAGGAGGTCGGCGACGCGCTGGTCGTCATGTCCGACCTGTGCCTGGACGAGTACACCGACCACGGCCACTGCGGCGTGCTGGACGCCGAGGGCCGGGTCGACAACGACGCCACCCTTGAGCGCTACGCCGAGATGGCCCAAGTCCAGGCGGACGCCGGCGTCCACGTCGTCGGCCCGTCCGGGATGATGGACGGCCAGGTCGGCGTCGTGCGGGACGCGCTGGACGAGATCGGCCGGCAGGACGTGGCGATCCTGGCCTACACCGCGAAGTACGCCTCCGCCTTCTACGGCCCCTTCCGCGAGGCCGTGAACTCCTCGCTCAAGGGCGACCGCAAGACCTACCAGCAGGACCCGGCGAATCTGCGCGAGTCGATGCGCGAGCTGGCGCTGGACCTCGCCGAGGGCGCCGACATGGTGATGGTCAAGCCCGCGCTGCCCTACCTCGACGTGCTGCGCAGGGTCGCCGACACGGTGGACGTGCCGGTGGCGGCGTACCAGATCTCCGGCGAGTACGCGATGGTCGAGGCCGCGGCGGCGAACGGCTGGATCGACCGCGACCGCTCGATCATGGAGGCGCTGACCTCCATCCGCCGCGCGGGCGCGAACATGATCCTCACCTACTGGGCGACCGAGGTCGCGCAGCGCCTGTAGCCGCGGCGGCCCTCAGGCGGGCGGCCGTACCGCTGCCGCCCTGGGCGGCGACAGCCACTGCTTGAGCCGGCGGGCGGCGGGCTGCTCGATCAGCCGGTTGACGAGGTAGGCGGCGAGCAGCATCACCGCGACCAGGCCGACGAGCAGGACGTACGGCGGCATGAGGTCGTGGCTGTAGCGGATGACCTCCCAGCCGAGGTCCTCGTGGATCAGATACAGCGGGTAGGTGATCGAGCCCGCCACCGTGAGCCACTGCCAGTTGAACGCCTTGAGCCGGCCCAGCGCCACGGCGGTCACCAGCACGTAGAAGACCGTCATCACCCCCACCGAGATCGACCAGTACACATGGGTCTTGGCGACGTTGGACGCGCCGGCCGCGAGCCCGCTCATCTGGTGCAGCCCGTCGAGCCAGGAGGCGGCTATCAGCAGCCACGGTCCGGTGCGGTGGCCGAACCGGTACAGCAGATACATGGCGACACCGCCGATGAAGAACGGCGCGTAGACGGGGTCGGCGAGCACGGTCAGCAGGTCGTTGTCGGCGTGCTCGGCCACCAGGGCGGCGACCAGCCAGATGACGCAGAAGCTGACGACCCGCCGGTAGGTCGCGCCCATCACGGCGACGACCGCGAAGATCAGATAGAAGCGCAGCTCCGCCCACAGCGACCAGTACACGCCGTCGATGTTCGGAGTGCCCAGGCCCTGCTGGATCATGGTCGCGTTGGTCAGCACGTCGGTGAGCCGCGGATTCGACACGTCGGGGCTCAGCCACAGCATGGTCGACGTCGCGATCAGCGCGACCCAGTAGGCCGGGTAGAGGCGTATGAAACGTGACACCGCGAACTGCCGCGGGGTGCGCCCCCAGCAGGACATGCAGATCATGAACCCGCTGATCAGGAAGAACAGATACACCCCGAGCCAGCCGTAGACGGCGAAGCGGTGCGGCAGCGGGAAGATCTCCTGGTTGTCCCTGCCCCACGGATACGACCGGTTGTAGCCGAGGTAGTGGTAGGCGACCACCATCAGCGCGGCGACCAGCCGCAGCCCGTCGAGGACGTACAGCCGCCGCTTCGTGGGATGTCTCACCGGGGGCTCGGGGCTGGGGGACGCCTCGGGGCGGGGCCCGGGTATCTGCGGCGACCCCGGGCGGGGCTCGGAGATCTGCGGCGACCCCGGGCGGGATCCGGGCTCAGGCATCGGCACGGCTGCCTGCCGGGGGAGGATCCGATCCTCGTCCACGGGTGAAGTCATTCGGGGGTCCTGCCCGCTCGCCATGTCCGTACACGTGCCATCAAGCTATCGCACGTGCATGTGCGGCCCGGGGGGCGATCAGAGCCGCAGCACGACCAGGGCCGTGTCGTCGGTCGAGCCGGTCGGCGGGATCAGCTCGGTAAGCAGCAGGTCGGCCAGCGTCTCCGGGTCCGCCAGCGGGTGCCGGTGCAGCGTGGCCGCGAGCCGGGCCAGGCCCACGTCGATGTCCTCGCGGCGGCGCTCGATCAGGCCGTCGGTGTAGAGGACGAGGGTGGACCCCGGGTTGAATCCGACGCCTGCCTCCGGGCGGTCCTCGTGCTGCGGGCGCGCGCCGAGCGGCGGGTCGGTGGCCCCGTCGAGGAACTCCACCGTGCCGTCGAGGTGCAGCAGCGCGGCCGGCGGGTGCCCGGCGTTGCTGTAGGTGATGGTGCGGGCGGTCCAGTCGATGAAGGCCTTGACCACGGTGGTGGACTCGGCGCCCTCCACCGACCTGGCGTAGAGCCCCAGTGCGTTGAGCGCTTCCGCCGGACCCGAGGTGACCCGGGCGGCGGCGCTCAGCGCGCTCCTGAGCTGGCCCATCACGCAGGCCGCGGTCAGCCCGTGGCCGACGACGTCACCGACGGCGATCGCGATCCGGTCGCCGGGCAGGTCCACCAGGTCGTACCAGTCGCCGCACACGTTGAGCGCGCTGACCGCCGGCTGGTAGCGCACGGCCGCCCGGTGGCCGACCGGGCTGGGCGCGGGCAGCAGCGCCGCCTGGAGGGTGAGCGCGACCTCCCGCTCCCTGGCGTGCGCCTTGCGCATCCGCTCGTTGATCTCCTGCAGCTCGCGGGCCCGCATGTACACCTCGGCCTGCAGGCTGCTGTCGCCGTGCCCGCCGCTCCTGGTCCGCATGAAGGCGGTGACCTCCTCGACGCGGTGGACGATGAGGACGACCTCGCCGTCGCTGTCGAGGATCGGGGTGTTGATGGTGCTCCAGTACCGCTCCTCGTACGTGCCCGGGCGGTCGGACCGCTCGACGTCGTAGCGCTGGAGGGCGAGGCTGTCGCGCTCCCCGGTGGCGAGCACGTGCTCCAACGAGGCGCCGAGGGTGGTCGGGCCGTTCGCCGTGTGCGCCCTTTTCGGGCTGTCGGGGAAGACGTCGAAGATGTACTTGCCGAGGAGGTCGCCGAGGTGGTGGCCGGACAGGACCAGATACGCCTCGTTGGCGTCGGCGAACAGCAGGTCAGGGGTGAGTAGCGCGATACCGGCGGGCAGCTTGTTGTACACCGCCCGGTAGTCGATCTCCGGATCCGTCACGTGCAGCCCGCCCGCTCGCCTCGGTGCCGTCATTGCCGTACCCACCATCGGATCACAGGTGGCGGCGGCCCGCCCGCCGGAATACGGCGGGCGGGCGGGCGACGGCGCCGGCTGGGGTCAGAGCCGTTCGGGCGTGCGGATGCCGAGCAGGCCGAGGCCGTGGTGCAGGGTGCGGGCGGTCAGGTCGCACAGGAACAGCCGGTTCTCCACCTGGGCGGGCCCGCCCGCCGCGGTGAGCACCGGGCACTGCTCGTAGAAGGTGGTGAACAGCGAGGCGAGCTGGAAGAGATACGACGCCAGCCGGTGCGGCTCGTAGACCTCGGCGACCTCGGCGAGGGTGTCGCCGAACGCGTCCAGGTGCAGCCCGAGCGCCCGCTCGGCCGGCTCCAGCGCCAGCTCCGGGTGCGCCACCGCCCGCTGCCCTTCCGCGGCCTTGCGGAAGATCGACCGCGTCCTGGCGTAGGCGTACTGGATGTAGACGCTGGTGTCGCCGTTCAGCGACACCATCCGGTCCAGGTCGAAGACGTAGTCCCGGCCCAGCGACGTGGACAGGTCGGCGTACTTCACCGCGCCGATGCCGACCTGGGTGCCGTTGGCGGTGATCTCCTCCTCGGTCAGGCCGATCTTCTCGCCCTTCTCCCGGACCACCGCGGTGGCCCGCTGCACCGCCTCGTCCAGCAGGTCCTCCAGCCGGACGCTCTCGCCGGCCCGGGTCTTGAACGGCTTGCCGTCCTTGCCCAGCAGGGTGCCGAACGGCAGGTGCCTGGCGGTGACCCCGTCGGTCAGCCAGCCCGCCCGCCTGGCGGTCTCGAAGACCATGCGGAAGTGCAGCGACTGCCGCACGTCGACCACGTAGAGCAGGGTGTCGGCGTGCAGGTCACCGGTCCTGTTGCGGATCGCGGACAGGTCGGTGGCCGCGTAGCCGAAGCCGCCGTCGGTCTTCCTGACGATCAGCGGGACCGGCTCGCCGTCCTTGCCCTTGATGTCGTCGAAGAACACGCACAGTGCTCCGTTCGACCACACCGCCACGCCGGACTTCTCCAGCAGGTCGCAGGTCTCCACCAGCATGTCGTTGTAACCGGACTCGCCGACGATGTCCTGCTCGCGGATCTCGATGTCCAGCTTCCGGTAGACCGAGTCGAAGTAGATCTTCGACTCGTCCACGAACCGCTGCCACAGCGCGACCGTCTCCGGATCGCCGGCCTGCAGGTCCACCACCCGGCGCCTGGCCCGCTCCTTGAACTCCTCGTCGGACCTGAACAGCGCGCCCGACGCCTTGTAGAGCCGGTCGAGCCGGGACATCGACGCCTCGCCGGTGTCGCCCTCGTCCTCGCTGTGGTCCAGCTCGTGCGGGTGCTCGATCAGATACTGCACGAGCATGCCGAACTGGGTGCCC
Source organism: Streptomyces sp. NBC_01198 (assembly GCF_036010485.1). Taxonomy (NCBI): domain Bacteria; kingdom Bacillati; phylum Actinomycetota; class Actinomycetes; order Kitasatosporales; family Streptomycetaceae; genus Streptomyces; species Streptomyces sp. NBC_01198. Next base: position 3,324,651 of record NZ_CP108568.1, on the reverse strand, counting down.
CAGTCGCCGATGTGGTGCCTGCGGACGACCTGCTCGCCGCCGAACTCCAGGATCTTCACGATCGCGTCGCCGATCACCGAGGACCGCAGGTGGCCGACGTGCATCTCCTTGGCCACATTCGGCTGGGCGTAGTCGACGACCGTGGTGCCCGGGTGCTCCTTGACCGGCACACCGAGCCGGTCGTCGGCGGCCCTGGCGGCGAGATTGCGGGTGATGGCGGCGTCGGCCACCGTGATGTTGAGGAAGCCGGGACCCGACACCTCGACGGCGGCGATCAGGCCGTCGTCGGCGCTGCCGCCGTCCGCTGCGTCGCTCCCGCCCTCGGGCAGCGCGGCGACCACCTCGGCCGCGAGCGCCTGCGGGTTGGTCTTCTGCCGCTTGGCAAGGCCGAGCACCCCGTTGGCCTGGAAGTCCGCCCGGTCGCTGCGTCGCAGCAGCGGGTCGGCGGCGGCGGCCGACGGCACGGCCGCCGCGAGGGCGGCCGAGACACGCTGCTGGAGCGAAGCGGAAAGGGAAGCGACCGAGACCATGGAGGTGCCGTTTCGTGTGTCGGGATCGTGGGCTTGCGGCACGTGGCCGCGCCACGGGCTGCGAACCTCCAGTCTCCCATGCGCGCCGGCCCCGGCGAGCGGGTTATCCACAGGGGGGCGGGCGGCGGCCCGGGTTGTCCACAGGGGTGGCCGGGCGCGGTCGCGGGTCTGGGAGACTGGAGCGGTCGGGGCACCGGTAGGAGCGGCCCCGCCGACCAGGAAGGAAGAGCCGTGGCTGGCAGCACCGAGACCGACTGGGTCTCCCGTTTCGCGGACGACGTCATCGCCGAGTCGGAGCGCCGCGCCCCCGGGAAACCCGTTGTCGTCGCGTCCGGGCTCAGCCCCTCAGGGCCGATCCACCTGGGCAATCTGCGCGAGGTCATGACCCCGCACCTGGTCGCGGACGAGATCAGGCGGCGCGGCCACCAGGTCAGGCACCTGATCTCCTGGGACGACTTCGACCGCTACCGCAAGGTGCCCAACGGTGTGGACGGCGTCGACCCCTCCTGGAGCGAGCACATCGGCAAGCCGCTGACCTCGGTGCCGGCCCCGGCCGGATCCCCGTATCCGAACTGGGCGGAGCACTTCAAGGCCCAGATGTCGGCGTCGCTGGCCGAGCTCGGCGTCGAGTACGACGGCATCAGCCAGACCGCGCAGTACACGTCGGGTGCCTACCGGGAGCAGATCCTGCACGCCATGCGGCACCGCGCCGACATCGACGCGATCCTGGCGCAGTACCGCACGAAGAAGGCCCGCGCCAAGCAGTCGCAGAAGCCGGTGGACGACGCGGAGCTGGCGGCCGAGCAGGGCTCGGGCGCGGCCGAGGAGGACGACGGCGGCGGCAGCGGCGCCGGGTACTTCCCGTACAAGCCGTACTGCGGGCAGTGCGGCAAGGACCTCACCACGGTCACCGCCTACGACGACGAGACGACCGAGCTGACGTACACGTGCGCCTGCGGGCACGGCGAGACGGTGCTGCTGAGCGAGTTCAACCGCGGCAAGCTGGTCTGGAAGGTCGACTGGCCGATGCGCTGGGCGTACGAAGGGGTCGTCTTCGAGCCGTCCGGGGTGGACCACTCCTCGCCCGGGTCGTCCTTCCAGGTCGGCGGGCAGATCGTCGGGCCGATCTTCGGCGGCCGGCAGCCCATCGGGCCGATGTACGCCTTCGTCGGCATCTCCGGGATGGCGAAGATGTCCTCGTCCAAGGGCGGGGTGCCGGTGCCGGCCGACGCGCTGCGGATCATGGAGCCGCAGATCCTGCGCTGGCTCTACGCCCGCCGCCGCCCCAACCAGTCCTTCAAGATCGCCTTCGACCAGGAGATCCAGCGGCTCTACGACGAGTGGGACGCGCTGACCCGCAAGGTCGGGGAGGGCACCGCGCTGCCCGGCGACGTGGCCGCGCACACCCGTGCGGCCGGCACCGCCGCCGGGGACCTGCCAGGTACGCCCAGGCCGCTGCCGTACCGGACGCTGGCCTCGGTGGCCGACATCACCGCCGGCGCCGAGCAGCAGACGCTGCGGATCCTCTCCGAGCTGGAACCGGACCGGCCGCTGGCCTCGCTCGACGAGGTGCGGCCGCGGCTGGACCGGGCCGAGGCGTGGATCTCCACCCAGGTGCCCGCCGAGCAGCGGACCGTGGTGCGGGCCGAGCCCGACGCGGCCCGCCTCGCCTCGCTGGACGACGGCGAGCGGGGCGCGCTGAAGCTGCTGGCCGACGGGCTCGGCTCGCACTGGTCGCTGGACGGCCTGACGACGCTGGTCTACGCGGTGCCGAAGGTGCAGGCCGGGCTGGCGCCGGACGCCAAGCCGACGCCCGAGCTCAAGGTCGCCCAGCGGTCGTTCTTCGCGCTGCTCTACGAGCTGCTGGTCGGCCGTGACACGGGCCCCCGGCTGCCGACACTGCTGCTTGCGGTCGGCCAGGACCGGGTGCGGGCACTGCTCGGCGCCGGCGGTTGACAGCCGCCGCGGTGGCCGGGCCGCCCTTCGCGGGCGGGCCCGGCCCCACCGGGCGGGCCGTCAGGGTGAGAGGCGGTTCAGGGCGTCGGGCAACGGCCCGGGTGGACGGTGTCCACCCGGGCCGTTCGCCGTCGTCCTCGCCGTGCCGCGGTCCTCGGCGGCGGGCCTACGGGATGTGTTCGGTGTCGGCCTCGGACTGGAAGCGGTAGCGCATGTCGCGGATGGACGCGACCAGGTGGCGCTCCTCGGGGGCGGTGCCGCCGTAGAGGCCGGGCAGATACCGGGCGAACTGCCGGGCGTTGGGGAAGTGGCCCTGCTCGCGTACGTACTGGCGGTACGCGGCGAAGTACGCCTCCTCCACCGACACGCCGTCGGGGATCTCAAGACCCGACTCGGGTACGGGCTCCGGCACGACCACCGGCTCCGGCACGATCTCCTGCACCGGCTGCGGCTGCGGCTGCGGCTGTTGCTGCTGCGGTTGCTGCAGCGGCGCCGGTGAGGGGATCTCCTCGGCGCGCGGGCCGGGGATCGTCCGGGCGTGGGTGCCGTTGACGCCGTTCGCACCGTTCAGGGGGGTGGCGCCGCCCAGCGGGCGGGTGCGGTTCGGCCCCGCCGGGACCCGTATCTGCCCGGCCGGCTCCGGCTCCGGCACCGGCTCGGGGACCACGCCCTGCTGCGCCTGGTACTGCTGCTGCTCCTGCAGGTAGCTCTGCTGGGCCGCGAACCACGGGCTGTTGTGCGGCGCGCCCTGCCACTGCTGCATCTGCAACTGCTGCTGGTCGTAGGCGTACCTGGGGTCGTACCGCGGGTCGTACCTGGGGTCGAAGTGCGGGTCGTAGCGCGGATCGTACGGGTGCCCGTAGACCTGCTCGGCGAACAGCGGCTCGGGCACGTCCACCGGCTCGGCGAGCTGCGCCGCCACGGCCTCGGCGGGCCCCTCGGCGGTCACCGCCGGCACCGGCGCCGTCACCGCGGGCGCCGCGGCCGGCTCCGGCGCCGCCGGCAACTCCTTGGCCGCCGCCTGCGGTTCGATGCCCGCCGCCGCCAGCCCGGCCTCCGCGGTCTCGGTCAGCGGGACGCCGTAACGGGCGAGGCGCAGCGGCATGATGGCCTCGACCGGTGCCTTGCGGCGCCACGCGACGCCGTAGCGGGCCCGCAGCCTGGCCCGGTACACCAGCCGGTCCTGCTCGCGCCTGATGACCTCCTCGTACGACCGCAGCTCCCACAGCTTCATCCGCCGCCACAGCCGGAAGGTCGGGAAGGGCGCGAGCAGCCAGCGGGTGAAGCGGACGCCCTCCATGTGCTTGTCGGCGGTGATGTCCGCGACCCGGCCGATCGCGTGCCGCGCGGCCTCCACCGACACCACGAAGAGCACCGGGATGATCGCGTGCATGCCCACGCCCAGCGGATCCGGCCAGGCCGCGGCGCCGTTGAAGGCGATCGTGGCGGCGGTCAGCAGCCACGCCGTCTGCCGCAGCAGCGGGAACGGTATGCGCAGCCACGTCAGCAGCAGGTCGAGTGCCAGCAGGACCACGATGCCCGCGTCGACGCCGATCGGGAAGACGTTCGCGAACCAGCCGAAGCCCTTGTCCAGCGCGAGGGAGCGCACCGCGGCATAGGAGCCGGCGAAACCGATGCCGGCGATCACCACGGCGCCGGCGACGACCACCCCGACCAATATCCGGTGTGTCCGGGTCAAACGTATCGCGGCCACCCGCGACCCCTCCTGCCGCTCGGCAACTGGCGGCCCCAGACTGCCATACCCGAACCCGGCTCCGGCGGCCACTCCGGTGGACAAACGCACGGATTGCCGATGGATTGCGGACGGGCGGGGCGCTGTTCGTTACGCGTTCGCCGCCGCGCCCGCCCGATCCGCGGGCCCCGGGGGCGCCGCCGGGCCGCCGGGCACGACCCGCCGCCGATGTCAGCCGTTGGCGCCGGCGACCGCCGCGACGGCGTCCTTGGCCGCCCGCTCGGCGCCGCTGCGTACCGCGGTCGCGGTCGGGTTCTTCTTGCCCTCCAGCCCGGCGCCGTTGTATTCGACGATCACCACGACGTTGCCGGTACGCGCCACGAGCGTGTCGTTCTGCGAGGTGACCTTGGCGGCGGTCGCCTTCTCCGTGACCGTGCCCGCCTGGTCGCCGACGCCCTGCACGGCCGACGTGGCGGCGCCGGGCGCCTTGCCGAGCCGGGCGAGCTGGTCGGTGAAACGGTCCTTGGCCTGCTGCTCCGCCGAGGCGGTCGGGGTGGAGGTGAAACGCTGCAGGGTTATCGACAGCCAGCGGTACTGGTAGCCGTCCGAACCGTTCCCGGTCCAGGAGCAGCCGGCCCGGTCCCGGGCGTCCACCGACCCCGCCGGGGTGCCGCCGGGGTTCTTCGCCTTCGGGACCAGCGCGGTGATGGTGGCCTTGCCCGCCGTCGCGCAGTCGCCCGGCAGCGTCGCGTACTTCGCCGGGGCGAGCGCCGGGGTCGTGGGGGTGCCGGCCGCGGAGCCGGTGCCGGAGCTGGCGGAGCTGGCCGCGTTGCCGGAGTCTCCGGAGCCCGAGCCGCCGCCCGAGGAGCAGCCGGCGAGCAGCATCGCGGGGACCGCCACCGCACAGGCGAGCAGCAGGGCCGGCCGCGGGGCGGTGCGTCGTCGTCGTTCCATGGGGTTCAGTCCTTGTGTCTCTGGCTGTGCGGACGCCCGGCCGGCTGTCCCGGGGGGTTCGGGCCGGTCGGCCCTCCACCCTAAGGGGTCCGCGCTGGGGGGCGTGCCGGGCGGCCGCGGCGGGCGATCGTGCCGGGTGATCGTGCCGGGCGGCCCTCAGCCCTCGACCTTGTGCTCCAGCAGGTCGGCCACCTTCCGGGCACCCGCCTGCAGGTCGGCGCTCACCGGCGCCGGGGCGGCGGACGGCGAGGACTGCTCGTAGTGGATGCTCACCACGACGTTCGCGGTGCGGAAGACCAGCGTCACATCGCGGCGGGCGGCGCCCTTCGGTTTCGAGGGCACGTCGTTGATGAACGCCGCGTCCCCCACGTCCGTCAGCCGCCGCGGCGACAGGTCGGTGCTGCTGCCGTCCGAACCGGCCGGCGAGGTGGCGCCGTTGCCCGGCGTGGTGGCCGGGGGGCTCGTGGTCGGCGAGCTGCCCGGCAGCGGGAGCGGGGGGATCGACGCGGCAGCAGCCAGGTCGTCGAAGTCCGACCGCGCCTCGACCTCGTCGCTCACCGCCGGGTCGTACGACACGACCCGCTCCAGGTCGATGGCCAGCGTCCTGCTCCGCCCGTCGGGGTCCGTCGCCCGCCAACTGCACCCGACCCGGCGCTCGGTGTCGTACGTCAGCGACTCCGTGCCGGAGTAGTCGACGCCGCCGGGTACCAGTGCCTTGAGCGTGTCCTGGTCGACCGTGGCACACGGCTGCGGCAGCGTCTTGTACTTCCCGGGCGGCGCCGGGGAGATGGTGCCCCCGCCGGGCAACGCCTCGGACTTGCCGTCGTTCCCCGCGTCGTCCGCGCCGCCGCCCGTACAGGCGCCGAGCGCGCCGACCGCGACCACCAGCACCAGTGCGCCGAGCGCGACCTGCGGCCTTCGCCTTGACCGCGCTGGGCGGAGCCCTTGCCTCACGTGCCGCCTCTCGATCGGAATGCGCCCGGATTGCGCCGGATTCTGCCGGACGGTGTACGCCGGCGGACCCGCCGCGGTAATTCCTTGGCGCGCATGAGCGAACCCTGGACACAATGTCTACCGCACGCCTCGCCGAAACCGCCCGCTGGGGTTGGTTTATCGGGCGACGCGCTCGCTTATTCGACGAATCCGGCGATTGTGCCGATTCACCTCATTCATCCCTGAAAGTCGATGTGCCGGGGGGCAGTCATGTCGTACACCGAAGTGCCCGGCGTCCGGGTACCGATCCGCATGTGGGCCGACCCGTCCACCGTCGAGGGCGGCGCGATGCAGCAGCTCCGCAACGTCTCGACGCTGCCCTGGATCAAGGGCCTCGCCGTGATGCCCGACGTCCACTACGGCAAGGGCGCCACGGTCGGCTCGGTCATCGCCATGCACGGCGCCGTCTGCCCGGCCGCGGTCGGCGTCGACATCGGCTGCGGCATGAGCGCGGTGAAGACCTCGCTGACCGCGAACGACCTCCCCGGCGACCTGTCCCGCCTGCGCGCCAGGATCGAACAGGCCATCCCGGTCGGCCGCGGCCTGCACCGCGACCCGCTCGACCCGGGCCGCTTCCTCGGCCAGTCGACCGCGGGCTGGGACGACTTCTGGGCCCGCTTCGACGGGGTGGCGGGCGAGGTGCGGTTCCGCCGCGAGCGGGCCGCGCAGCAGATGGGGACGCTGGGGTCGGGAAATCACTTTGTCGAGGTTTGCCTCGATGAGTCGGGTGATGTCTGGCTGATGCTGCACTCCGGCTCCCGGAACATCGGGAAGGAGCTGGCCGACTTCCACATCGGCCAGGCACAGCGGCTCCCGCACAACCAGGGCCTGGTCGACCGGGACCTCGCGGTCTTCATCGCGGAGACCCCGCAGATGGCCGCATACCGCAACGACCTCTTCTGGGCGCAGGAATACGCCAAGCGCAACCGGGCCCTGATGATGGGACTGTTGCAGGACGTCGTCCGCAAGGAGTTCAAGAAGGCCAGAGCCACCTTCGACCAGGTGATCTCCTGCCACCACAACTACGTGGCCGAGGAGCGCTACGACGGGATGGACCTGCTGGTCACCCGCAAGGGCGCGATCCGCGCCGGCGCTGGTGACTACGGCATCATCCCCGGCTCCATGGGCACGGGTTCCTACATCGTCCGGGGCCTCGGCAACACGGCGGCCTTCAACTCGGCCTCCCACGGCGCCGGCCGCCGGATGAGCCGCAGCGCGGCGAAGAAGCGCTTCACCACCCGCGACCTGGAGGACCAGACCCGCGGCGTCGAGTGCCGCAAGGACTCGGGCGTGGTGGACGAGATCCCTGGCGCGTACAAGTCCATCGACACCGTGATGAGCCAGCAGCGCGACCTGGTCGAGGTGGTGGCCAAGCTGAAGCAGGTCGTCTGCGTCAAGGGCTGAGCCAAGGGCTGAACCCCTCACCGGGCGGCGGTGCCGCCGCCCGGTGAGTGGCCGCAGGACGCGGCGGCTCCGCCGCGGAAGCGGTGGAGTGTCGTCGCTTCCGTTGACGCACTGGTGAGGCCGTGTTATTCAACTGGGGCGCACCCTTTGGACTAGACCATCCTCTAGGCTTAAGGACCCCCCACATGAAATGGCGTTCAAAAGTGCTCGCGGCGGTCAGCGCCGCGGGTGTCGTCGGCGCGGTCGGCGTGCTGGGTTCGCCCGGTGCCGCGGCGGCGGGTGCCGGGCCGATCACCGGGCTCGGCGGGAAGTGTGTGGACGTGGCTGCCGCGTCGAGTGCCAACGGGGCGCATGTGCAGCTGTACGACTGCAACGGGTCGTCCGCGCAGAGCTGGACGGTCGGGAACGCCGACAACTCGGTGCGGGCGCTGGGCAAGTGCCTGGACGTGACCAGTGCTTCGACGGCGAGCGGCGCCAAGGTGCAGCTGTACGACTGCAACGGCACCGCGGCGCAGCAGTGGACCGTCAGCAACGGCGCGCTGGTCAACACCGGCTCGGGCAAGTGCCTGGACGCCACCGGCCAGTCCTCGGCCAACGGCAACCAGCTGCAGATCTGGACCTGCACCGGTGCCGCCAACCAGAAGTGGACGCTGCCCGGCGGGTCGACGCCGCCGTCCGGCGGGCTCAACACCGGGGTGGCGCCCGGCGGGAACTTCAACCTGTCGGTGTGGGAGCTGCAGGAGCCGGTGGGCTCGCCCGGCTCGCCCACCACGATCTCGTCGTCGCGGCTGCAGGGCGCGGGCGGCTACCAGGACTCGTACTTCTCCACCGACGGGTCGGACGGCGCCATGAGCTTCTGGGCGCCGGAGAAGGGCGTCACGACGCCGAACTCCAACTACGCCCGCTCCGAGCTGCGCGAGATGAACACCAACGGCAGCGCCGCCGACTGGTCGCTGGCCGGCACCCACCGGCTGAACGCGACGCTGCGGGTGGTCTCGGTGACGTCGAACGTGTGCGTCGGGCAGATCCACCTCGGCTCGGGCGGCACGTCGACCAAGCCGCTGATCGAGCTGTACTACCACTCCAACGGCGACATCGTCGCGGGCGTGGAGAACTCCCCCGACGGCGGGCAGACCACGCACACCGTCGGGCATGTCGCGGTCGGCACCAAGTGGAGCTACACGATCGGCGTGTCCGGCGGCAACACCATCGACCTGACGGTCAACGGGAGCACGACGCACTACGCCATCCCGTCGTCCTTCAACGTCTACAAGCAGTACTTCAAGGCCGGTTCCTACAACCAGTCGTCCTCCGACAGCACCACCAACGGCGCCCGCGTCGCCTTCTACGCGCTCACCGTCGCCCACAGCTGACGGCGCCGGCGGGCCGGGGCCCTGTCGAGGCCCCGGCCCGTCCGGGCTGCGAGCGTCACTGCTCGCGGTGCACCTTGTAGTTGGACGCCTGGGCGCGCGGGCGCAGCACCAGCAGGTCGACGTTCACATGGGCCGGGCGGGTGACCGTCCAGGCCACGGTGTCGGCGACGTCGTCGGCGGTCAGCGGCTCGGCCACGCCGGCGTAGACGGCCTCGGCGCGGCCGGCGTCGCCGCGGAAGCGGGTCAGGGCGAACTCGTCGGTCTTGACCATGCCGGGGGCGATCTCGATGATCCGCACCGGCCGGCCGTTCAGTTCCAGCCGCAGCGTCTCGGCGATGACATGTGCGCCGTGCTTGGCGGCCACGTAGCCGCCGCCGCCCTCGTAGGTCGCCAGGCCCGCGGTCGAGGACATGATGACGACGGTGCCGTCGCCCGAGGCGGTCAGCGCGGGCAGCAGGGCCTGCGTGACATTGAGCACGCCGAGCACGTTGACCTCGAACATCGTCCGCCAGTCGGCCGGGTCGGCGGTGGCGACCGGGTCGGTGCCGAGCGCGCCGCCCGCGTTGTTCACCAGCACGTGCAGTGGCGGATACGCGTCCAGGCCGGCGGCGAAGGTGTCCACCGCGGCCCGGTCGGTCACGTCCAGGGCGTAGACGGCCACGCTGTGGCCCTCGGCGGTCAGTTCCGCAGCGAGCGCGTCGAGGCGCTCCGCGCGGCGCGCGGTGAGCACGACATGGAAACCGGCCTCGGCGAGCCTGCGGGCGCTCGCGGCGCCGATGCCGCTGCTCGCGCCGGTGACCACTGCGGTACGGGTGCTCATCTCGTGCTGCCTCTCGGGTGGGGCGCGCTGCTTTCCACCGCAGCATATGCGGCCCGCTCAGCGGCCCGTACGCCCGTGTGCCGTGGGGCGGCCGCCCGCCGCGGGCGGCTCAGGCGGCCGCCAGCGCACGCAGCATCACCCGCTGGTCGAAGGCCAGCAGCGCGACCGTGGCGGCGCACATGACGGCGGCCAGCGCCAGGTGCGCCGGGCCGGAGGTCGCCTGCATGCCGACCGCGCCCAGCGCGATGTGCACCCCGGCCCGCAGCGCGATCAGGCCGACCGCGAGCTTGCGGGTGCGCTTGCCCTTGAGTATCGCCTTGGCCATCTTCAGCCGCCCGCGCAACACCGTGCGGGCCAGCACGATGTTCACCGCGGCCGACGCGGCGAGGAAGACCCAGGCGTGCGGGGAGGTCTTGACGACGTCGTAGGACGCGCCGATCAGGCCTTCGAAGGCGAAGAACCACACGGGGATCGGCGTGAAGCGGGGCGTGTCGCCGTCACCGTGTACGTCGCCGCTGCCCTGGACCGCGCCCTGGTGGACGGCGCCGTCCATGGTGCCGTCGGCGGGGCGGCTGTCCAGGGTGTCGCTGCTCCGGCGGATGCGCGGTGCGTCGGTGATTGCCATGGCACGAGCATCGCCGGTGGCCGGGGTACGGCGGCAGAGCCGTCCGTCCGTCTTCGTCCATGACCGATGTCACGGGTGCGCGCCGACCGCCCGCTGCGCCGCAAGCGCGGTGTGCTGGAGGAGCAGCGCGGTGGTGACCGGGCCGATGCCGCCCGGCACCGGGGACAGGGCGGCGGCCACGCCCGCCACCGACTCGGCGTCCACGTCGCCGGTGAGGCCGCCGTCCTCGGTCGGGTTGGTGCCGACGTCCACGACGACCGCGCCCGGGGCGAGATGGGCGGCGGTGATCAGTCCGGCGCGGCCCGCCGCGGCGACCACGATGTCCGCGGTACGGGTCACGGCGGCCAGGTCGGCCGTCCGTGAGTGGCAGACGGTGACCGTCGCGTCCCGGTCGAGCAGCAGGTGCGCGAGGGGCTTGCCGACGACGGTGGAGCGGCCGACGACGGCGACGCCGCGGCCCGCGATGCCGATGCCGTGCGCGTCCAGCAGGGCGACCACGGCCTCGGCGGTGGCTGGCGCGAAAGCCGGCAGGCCCGCGGCCAGCCGGCCCAGGCTCAGCGGGTTCGCGCCGTCCACGTCCTTCTCCGGCGCGATGGCCCCGGCCAGGTCCGCGGCGGACGTGCCGGGCGGCAGCGGCGTCTGCAGGATCACCCCGTGCACGCCCGGGTCGGCGCTCAGCCCGGCCAGCCGCGTGCGGATGGCGGCCGCTTCGGCGTCCGAGGGCAGCCGTACGGTGTCGCAGGCGATGCCGGCCCTGGCGGCGGCCCGGGTGATCGACCGTACGTACCAGGCGGTGCTCTCGTCCTCGGTGGCCACCACGACCACCAGGCGCGGCCGCACGCCGTGCTCCTGCTCCAGCCGCTCGGCGATCCCCTGCGCCTCGTCGCCCAGCGCGGCGGCGCGTGCCGCGCCGGTGAGGGGGGTGGTGTCGGTCATGGCGACGGCTCCTCGGATACGCCCCGGCGCGGCCGGGCGGCTTGCGGTACGGACCGGCCGCGGGCCCGATCGGGGTCCGCGGCGGGTGTCATCGGGCCAGGGTCGCGCGGACCGCCTCGGTCACCGCGCCGGCGCGGGCGGCGAGCACGTCCACGTCCCCGGTGGACGCCGACAGTTCGGCGCGGGCGGCCGGGTCCTTGATGCCGCCCAGATTGATCTCGACGTTCACCCGGGCGGTGGTGGCGGCCGCGCGGGCGGCCTCCGCGGCGGCGGCCACGTCGGTGACGACGTTCGGGTTGCCGATCGGCAGCAGCTCCTCGGCGAGCGCGATGATCCGCCGGGCCACGCCGATGACGTCGGCGGGCGGCCGGGCGGCCCCCGCCAGCGCCAGGGCGATGGCCGCCGACCTGGCCGCCTTCTGCTCGTCACCCTCGCGCGGCAGCGCGTAGGCGTCGGTGACGGCGGTGAAGGCCGCCGCGTCGGCGGCGGCCAAGTCCAGTGCGGCCGCCCGCAGTTCGTCGCTCTGCCCGGTGATCCGCGCGATCGCCTCGGCCTGGGGCTGGTACTTCCCGCCGGTGGTGTAGCGGGCGACCATGCCCAGCAGGGCGGCACCCTGGGCCGCGTGCAGCGCTGCCGCCGCGCCGCCGCCGGGGGCCGGCAACCGGGCGGCGAGCCGGTCCAGGTAGCTGCCGACCGTCTCGTCCTGGATCTGCGCCTGCTCGTGCACCCGGGCCGCCCTCTCGTGCTGCCGTCCTCGTGCGTCCGAGCCTATCGCGCGCGCCGAAAGCGCTGGTGACGGGCGATTGTCGGACCCCCACGGCACAATTCGGATGGCGGCGGACGCACGGCACGGAGAAACACGGAGAAGCGCCGAGAAACACCGGCAAGTACGGAGAAGTACCGAGCAGCCCTGAGCAAAGGAGCAGCACCGCGATGCGAAAGATCGTATTGATGATGTCGGTATCGCTCGACGGTTTCATGGAGGGGCCGAACCGCGACATCGACTGGCATCAGGTGAGCGAGGAACTGCACAACTACTTCAACGCCCACCTCGGCACCATGGGCGCGTTTCTCGACGGCCGTGTCACCTACGAGCTCATGGCCGATTACTGGCCGACCGCGGACGAGGACCCGTCGAGTCCGGAGCCGATCAAGGAATTCGCCCGTATCTGGCGGGAGATGCCCAAGATCGTCTACTCCCGGACGCTGGAGCGCGCGGACTGGAACTCCACGATCGTCCGCGAGGTCGTGCCCGCCGAGGTCGAGGCGCTCAAGGCCGGGTCGGGCGGCGATCTCGCCCTGGGCGGCGCGGACCTGGCCGCCGTCTTCGCCGAGCACGACCTGATCGACGAGTATCTGATCTACGTGCACCCGGTGCTGCTCGGCGCCGGCAAACGGCTCTTCCCGGGCGCCGCGGACCGGGCGAAACTGCGGCTGATCGAGACGCGCCCGTTCGGGAACGGCGTCGTGCTGCTGAGATACGCCCGCGCGCGCGGGTGACGTGACCGGTACGGCGCGACACGCGGGGGTCAGGACCGCCCCGGGTCTCGTACAAGCGTTCGAACGTGTGCGAGAATCCGGAACATGCACCACCACACCTTCCCCGCCGACCTCGTCCAGGCGCAGCGCGACTGGTACGCCACGTATCGCCAACTCGCCGGCGCCGCCGGCACCCAGACCACCGTGCTGCGCCGACGTCTGGTGCGGCTGTCGGTCCAGGTCACCGCGCATCCGTACTGGGCGACGGTGCCCAACAGCGCGCCGGCCGCCCGCATGCAGCTCAAGGCGCTCGCCTGGCACGACGACGGCGACGCGCCAGGCCGCACGGTCGGCGGCACGGCCGGGGACGAGGCGGGCGTTACGGCCGGCTGAAGGCCCGCCGGCAGCCGGCCAGCAGCTCGCGCAGGGCCGGTGCGTGCGTGCCCCGCCATACCAGCGCGAGCACCGCGGGGGTGTCGACGTCCGCGACCGTGCGGGCGGTGAGCCGGTCGGTGTAGCGCGCCGCCATCGACTCGCTCAGCACGGCGACCCCGAGCCCGCGCGCCGCGAGGTCGGCGATCGCGTCGGGGGCGCTGGCCTGGAGCGCGATGACCGGGGCGAGCCGCTGCTCCGCGCACGCCTGGTCCAGGACCCCGCGCAGCCCGGTGCCCTGCGGCATGCAGATCAGCGGATACGCTGCCACGTCCCGCATCGCGACCCCGCCCTGTCCGGCCAGCGGATGGCCGGGCGGCACGGCGGCGGCCAGCGGCTCGCTGATCACGGTCAGGGCGTCGAGGCCGTCGGGCGTGCTGCCGGCGCTGCCGATCAGCGCCAGGTCCACGGTGCCGTCCCGTACCCCCTCGACCAGCCGCTCCGAGGTGTCCTCGACCAGGGCGAGCTGCACGCCGGGGTGCGCCTGGTGGAAGCCGGCCAGCGCGTCGAACAGCGGGGTGAGCGTGCATCCGACGACCATGCCGACGACCAGCCGGCCGCGGATGACGTCGGTGACCTCGCCGACGGCCTGCGCCACCGCCCCGGCGGCGGCCAGCGCGGCCCTGGCGTGTTCCAGCGCGGCCTTCCCCGCCACCGTCAGCCGCGCCACCCGGCCCGAGCGGTCGAACAGCTCGGCCCCCAACTCCCTTTCGAGCTGCCGGATCTGCGAGCTGACGCCGGACTGGCTGATGTGCACCCGCTCCGCGGCCCGGGTGAAGTTCCGCTCCTCGGCGACCGCGACGAAGTATTCGAGCTGCCTGAGGTCCATGACCGCGAGGCTACCCAGTGCCGGCCGCCGTCCGGCGCGGGTCCTACGGCCAGACCAGGCAGTACAGCTGGTGGCCCGACTCCTGGCAGCGGCGGGCGAAGTCCTGCCACTCGTGCAGCATGCGGTAGATGACGAACGCGTCGCGCGGGCCGCGGCGGTCGGGGACGGTCGACCAGATGAAGGCGGCGGCGCCGAGGGATTCCTCGTTGGCGTTGCGCAGCGGCTCCACGACGGAGGCGGGCAGCCGGACGACGGCGTAGTCCGGGTGCAGGACGACCAGTTCGAGCGGCGGGACCTTGGCCGGGGGTATGCCCTCGATGCCGGTGAGGACCATCGCGGCCATCGTCTCCGGCTTGACCTTGGTGTACAGGCCCTGGCCGAGTTCGTCGCCGCCGAGTTCCTCCGGGCGCATCGAGATCGGGACGCGGGCCGCGGTGGCGCCGTCGGGCGCCCCGAAGTACTTGTAGGTCACCCCCACTCGGCCACCCCTGCTCCTGCCCTCTGCGGTCGTTCGGCGTTCGTTCGTGTCGCGCTGTCCGCGGTGATCGCGTTGTTCTCGGTGTTGCTGTTGCTCGTGGTGTTCTTGATCGCGTGCTTCCGGACTGCTCGGCTCTGCGGTGGGTCGATGCTGCGAGTTCTGCGAGTCCTGCGGGGTGCGGCGGCGCTTGCCGGTGGGGCGGGCGCCGTCGGGATCGGGTACGTGTTCTCCCGGTCCCTCGTCCGGACCGCCGCCACCCGTCTGCTGCATTCCACTACCCGACCATCTGCCGCCCCAACCATGCAACCCGATCATCGTCTCAGATGCACGGTTGAGACGTTGTGGCGCAACGCCCGGGGTTTGAGAGCATGTGTCTGTGAGCTATCCCTACGAAGCACCAGTGTCCCAGGAACTGTTCGACCGCGCGGCGGCCGTGACCCCAGGAGGCGTGAACTCTCCGGTGCGGGCCTTCCGTGCCGTGGGTGGTACACCCCGCTTCATGGTGTCCGGTACCGGTCCGTACCTGACCGACGCCGACGGCCGTGAGTATGTGGACCTGGTCTGCTCGTGGGGACCGATGATCCTCGGCCACGCGCATCCCGAGGTGATCGCCGCCGTCCAGGCGGCGGTGACACATGGTACGTCCTTCGGCACGCCCAGCGAGGGCGAGGTCACGCTGGCCGAGGAGATGGTGGCCAGGGTCGAACCGCTGGACCAGGTACGGCTGGTGTCGTCCGGCACCGAGGCGACGATGAGCGCGATCCGGCTGGCCCGCGGCTTCACCGGCCGGGCCAAGGTCGTCAAGTTCGCGGGGTGTTACCACGGTCACGTGGACGCGCTGCTGGCCGCCGCCGGTTCCGGGCTCGCCACGTTCGGGTTGCCCGACACCCCCGGGGTGACGGGCGCGCAGACCGGCGAGACGATCGTGCTGCCCTACAACGACCTCGACGCGGTACGCGCCGCCTTCGCCGCGCACCCCGAGGAGATCGCCTGCGTCATCACGGAGGCCTCGCCCGGCAACATGGGCGTCGTGCCGCCCCGGGACGGCTTCAACGCCGGGCTCAAGGAGCTGTGCGCGGCCGACGGCGCCCTCTACGTCTCGGACGAGGTGATGACCGGCTTCCGGGTCAGCAAGGCCGGCTGGTACGGGCTCGACGGTGTGCGCCCCGACCTGATGACCTTCGGCAAGGTGATGGGCGGCGGCTTCCCCGCGGCCGCGTTCGGCGGGCGGGCCGACGTCATGGCGCAGCTCGCGCCGGTCGGCCCGGTCTACCAGGCGGGCACGCTGTCCGGTAACCCGGTGGCGACCGCGGCCGGTCTCGCGCAGCTGCGGCTGCTGGACGACGCGGCCTACCGGACGGTGGACGCGGTCTCCGCGGAGATCCAGGGGCTGGTGACGGCGGCGCTCGGCAAGGAGGGGGTCGCGCACCGGCTGCAGACGGCAGGCAGTATGTTCTCCGTCTTCTTCACGGACGAGGAGGTCCGTGACTTCGAGGCGGCGAAGCGGCAGGAGGCGTACCGCTTCACCCCGTTCTTCCACTCGATGCTGGCGCAGGGCGTGTACGTGCCCCCGTCCGCCTTCGAGTCCTGGTTCGTGTCGACCGCGCACGACGAGCGGGCCGTGGAGCGTATCGCCGCCGCGCTGCCCGCCGCCGCACGTGCCGCAGCGGAGGCCCAGGCATGAGCAGTGACGAACTGACCGTGGTGCACGTGGTGCGGCACGGCGAGGTCCACAACCCCGACGGGATCCTCTACGGCAGGGCGCCCGGCTTCCACCTGTCCGAGCTGGGCCGGAAGATGGCCGAGCGGGTCGCGGAACACCTCGCGGAGCGGGACGTGACGTACGTCGTCGCCTCGCCCCTGGAGCGCGCGCAGGAGACGGCGGCGCCGATCGCCGAGGCGCACGGCCTCGACGTCGCCGAGGACCCCCGCCTGATCGAGGCCGCCAACGTCTTCGCGGGCAAGACCTTCGGGGTCGGCGACGGGGCGCTGCGCAAGCCGGCCAACTGGAAGTACCTCACGAACCCGTTCCGGCCGAGCTGGGGGGAGCCGTACGTCGACCAGGTCGTGCGGATGACCGCGGCGCTGGCCGCCGCGCGGGACGCCGCAAGGGGGCACGAGGCGGTGTGCGTCAGCCACCAGTTGCCGATCTGGGTGGTGCGGTCGTACGCGGAGCGGCGGCGGCTCTGGCACGACCCGCGTCGGCGCCAGTGCACGCTGGCCAGCGTGACGAGCTTCACGTATCGCGGTGACGAGATCGTCTCCGTCGGCTACGCCGAGCCCGCGATCGCCCTCGTCCCCCTCCACCTCCGCGGCGCTACCCCCAAGCCCGTGGCCTAGCCCCGGCGAGGGTTCCCTGCCGGCGGGGGCCGGGGGGGCGGCGCGCCGCGCGAAGGGGGGATTGCGGGGGGCCATCTGGGGGTCAATGAGATGATTTGACCAAAATAGGAGTAATCGTGAGGAACGTGTGGACGTCATGGTGGGCGTCCACGCTTCCGCCCGCCTCAGCCGCACGGCATGCACGCCGAGAGACGGGGATCACGCATGAGTGGGATGAGCCGAAGGAGTCTGCTGACGACAACCGCGGGGGCGGCGGCCGGCCTGGCCGTCGCGGGGTGCGGGGCCGGGAAGAAGAGTGGCGCGGACCGGACGGGCCAGCCGTCGGGGGCCAGCGGGGCGCACGCCCCGGCCAAGACGGTGACCCTGATCGGCGACGGCTCGACCGCGCACACCGGGGAGCAGCCGAACCAGCCCGCCGTGCACCGGCTGGAGCCGGGCCAGACCCCCCCGCAGTTCGTGATCTTCTCCTGGGACGGCGCCGGCGAGGTCGGCAACGGCCTCTTCCCCCGCTTCCGCAAGCTCGCCGCCGACCACGGCGTGTCCATGACCTTCTTCCTGAGCGGGCTCTACCTGCTGCCCGAGGACAAGAAGCTGGAGTACGCCCCGCCCAACAGCCCGCTCGGCGCCTCCGACATCGGCTACCTCGCCGACGACCACCTGCGGATGACGCTGGACAACGTCCGGCAGGCCTGGCAGGAGGGCCACGAGATCGGCACCCACTTCAACGGCCACTTCTGTGCCGGCGCCGGCAGCGTGGGCCGCTGGACCCCGGCGGACTGGAAGAGCGAGATCGACCAGGCGAAGTCCTTCGTGACCACCTGGAAGACGCAGACCGGCTGGCACGGGGAGGACCCGCTGCCCTTCGACTACGAGAAGGAGCTGATCGGCGGCCGCACCCCGTGCCTGCTCGGCCAGGACCAGTGGCTGCCGACCGCCGCCGCGCTCGGCTTCCGCTACGACGCCAGCTCGCCGGGCGGCAACCAGATCTGGCCGTCGAAGAAGCAGGGCGTGTGGGATCTGCCGCTGCAGCTCATCCCCTTCCCCGGCCACACCTTCGAGGTGCTGTCCATGGACTACAACATGCTGGCCAACCAGTCGCACGCGGCGACCAGCAGCGACCCGCGCAACTACCCGTACTGGCGCGAGCAGGCCACGGCGTCGTACATCGCCGGGTTCGAGCGGGCGTACCAGACCAACCGGGCGCCCTTCTACATCGGCAACCACTTCGAGCAGTGGAACGGCGGGATCTACATGGACGCGGTCGAGGACGCGTTCAAGTACATCGCCGCGGCCGGGCACGACGACGTGCGGATGGTGTCGTTCCGGCAGTTCGTGGACTGGCTGGACGCGCAGGATCCGGCGGTGCTCGACCGGCTGCGGGGGCTGGAGGTCGGCCAGGCGCCGTCGCAGGGGTGGAAGGACTTCATGACCCTGCCCGCCCCGGTGCCGGCCGCCACCACGCCCTCGTCGGCGGCCGTCGCCTGACCCCGGCGGCCCGGCCGCGCGCGGCCGGGCCGCCATCATCTGGTCCTTACTTGGGGCGATTGCCGCTTTTGGTGCCGGTGTCGGGGGTGTGGAAGATCGCCGGAAGGCTCATGCGAAACTTTTCACATGAGTCCTACGCGCGCCCCACGACGCCGCCCGTTCCGCAGTGCTGTCGCGCTGGTCGGAGCCGCCGTCGTGGCGCTGACGCTCGCCGCCTGCTCGTCGTCCTCGACCGGCTCGGACTCGGGCAGTTCCAACTTCGTCAGCGGCAGCGGCGCGATCAACGTCATCAAGGCCGCCGACCGCAAGCAGGCTCCCGAGCTGTCGGGGAAGACGATCACCGGCGGACAGGACAGCCTGGCGGCGTACAAGGGCAAGGTCGTCGTCATCAACATCTGGGGTTCGTGGTGCGGCCCCTGCCGCGCCGAGGCCCCCCACCTGGCGAAGGTCTCCGCCGCGGACCAGGCCAAGGGCGTGCAGTTCCTCGGCATCAACACCCGCGACCTGACCGTCTCCAACGCCGCCGCCTTCGCGAAGCGGTACGGGATCACCTACCCCAACCTCTTCGACCCGTACGGCAAGCAGATCCTGCACTTCCCCAAGGGCAGCCTCAACCCGCAGAGCCTGCCCGCCACGCTGGTCGTCGACCGGCAGGGCCGGCTCGCGGCCCGGGCGCTCAAGCCGCTGGGCGAGGACGACCTGAACGAGCTGATCGACCCGATCGCCGCGGAGAAGTGACGTGGGCGGCAACGACGCGCTGACCGCCCTGGCGGTCGACCCGAGCCAGACGGTGCTCACCGGGGCGCTGCTGGCCGCGATCCCGATCGCGATGTTCGCCGGCCTGATCTCGTTCTTCTCGCCCTGCGTGCTGCCGCTGGTGCCCGGCTACCTGTCGTACGTCACCGGGGTGACCGGTACCGACCTGGCCGAGGCCAGGCGGGGCAGGATGCTGGCGGGCGCCTCGCTCTTCGTGCTCGGTTTCAGCGCCGTCTTCGTCTCCGGCGGCGCCCTTTTCGGCAACTTCGGGCAGACCCTCCAGGTCCACCGCGAGGTCCTGACGAGGGTCTTCGGCGCGCTGACCATCGTGCTGGGCCTGGCCTTCATGGGTTTGGTCGGCGGCATCACCCAGCGCGAGTTCCGCTTCCACACCCGGCCCGCCATGGGGCTGGCCGGGGCGCCGCTGCTCGGGGTGCTGTTCGGGCTCGGCTGGGCGCCCTGCGTCGGCCCCACCCTGGGCGCGGTCAACAGCCTGGCCTTCGACGACGCCAGCGCCGTCCGCGGCGCCGTGCTTATGGCGTTCTACTGCGCGGGCCTCGGAGTGCCCTTCATCGTGGCGGCCATGGCTTTCCGCCGTACGCTGGGCGCCTTCGCCTGGGTCAAGCGGCACTACGCCTGGGTCATCAGGATCGGCGGGGGCATGCTCGTGGCGGTCGGCGTCCTGCTGGTCACCGGAGTGTGGGCACACATCACCTACCAGATGCAGATCTGGTCGAGCAGCTTCACCCCAGGGGTCTGAACCCATGAGCATCACGGAGAAAACCGAGCGCGAAGACCTCGGCGCGGCGGGAGCGCAGCTCAGCACCGCCCCGGCCGACACCTTCGCGGAGGCCCCCGCGCTCGGGGTGCTGGGCTGGACGCGGTGGATGTGGCGGCAGCTCACCTCGATGCGGGTCGCGCTGATCCTGCTGTTCCTGCTGTCGCTCGCCGCGATCCCGGGCTCGCTGATCCCGCAGCACAGCGACCAGCTCAAGGTCGAGGCCTTCAAGGTCAAGCACCCCACGGTCAGCCCGATATACGACCGGATCGGGCTCTTCCACGTCTACAGCTCGCCGTGGTTCTCGGCCATCTACATCCTGCTGTTCATCTCGCTGGCCGGCTGCATCGTGCCGCGCAGCTGGCAGTTCGTCGGCCAGCTGCGCTCCCGGCCGCCCGGCGCCCCGCGCAACCTGACCCGGCTGCCCGCGTACAGCACCTGGCGCACCGAGGCGAGCCCGGAGGAGGTGACCGAGGCGGCCCGCAAGGCGCTGCGCGGGCGCAGGTTCCGTAGCGACGTCACCGCGACCTCGGTGGCCGGCGAGAAGGGCTACCTGCGGGAGTTCGGCAACCTGCTCTTCCACATCTCGCTGTTCGGGCTGCTGATCGCGTTCGCGCTGACCTCGCTGGAGAAGGCCGAGGGCGGCAAGCTGGTGGTGGAGGGCGACGGGTTCGTCAACAACCTCACCCAGTACGACGACTTCAGCGGCGGCACCCTTTACGGCGCCGACGATCTCCAACCGTTCGGCTTCGACCTGGACAGCTTCGACCAGAAGTACGCCACCAGCGGCCCCGAGAAGGGCACCGCGCTGGAGTTCAAGGCCAACATCCACTACTACAGCGGAACCGACGGCAAACCCGTCAAGGGCGAGATCTCGGTCAACCACCCGCTGAGCATCGGCGGCGAGAAGGTCTATCTGATCTCGCACGGCTACGCCCCGGTCGTCACCATCAGGGACGCCAAGGGCAACACCGTGAAGTCGGTGGTGCCGTTCCTGCCGCAGGACACCGCGCTCACCTCGATCGGCGTCATCAAGGCCCCCGAGACGCTGGACAAGAACGGCAAGCTCGACCAGCTGGGCTTCCGCGGCATCTTCACGCCGACCTTCGCCGTGGACGCCACCAGGGGCTGGTACTCGACCTTCCCGACCCTGCAACAGCCGGCACTCATCCTGAACGCCTTCCACGGCGACCTCGGCATCGACGCCGGCGGCCAGCAGAACGTGTACCAGCTCGACACCACCCACATGAAGCAGTTCACGGGTACCGACGGCCAGCCGTTCGCCAAGATGATGCAGCCCGGCGACACCATGACGCTGCCGAACGGCGCAGGCAGCCTGACCTTCGACGGCGTCAAGACCTGGGCCAGCTTCACCGTCTCCCACCAGTCCGGCAACGAGGCCGCCCTGATCAGCGGGGTCGGCGCGATCCTGGGCCTGGCGGGCTCGCTGTTCATCCAGCGCCGCAGGATCTGGGTGCGGGCGGCACGCGCCGAGGACGGGGTGACCGTCGTGGAGATGGGCGGCCTGGGCCGCAGCGAGTCCGCGAGGATCGCCGACGAGATCGGCGACGTGGCCCTGCAACTGCTGCCCGACGCACCCGTCAAGCCCGACGGCGACCCACCACCGTCCGCCGATGACGAAGCCGGTACCGAGCCCGGAGCCGAGACCCCAGCCGTGAACGACGACGAAGGAGCGCGCGCGTGAACATCGCTGCCGCGGTCAACGAGAACTTCGCGAACTACAGCAACTACCTGATCCGCTCGGCGATGTTCGTGTACGCCCTCGCCTTCCTCGGCCATCTGGCGGAGTGGGTCTTCGGCGGGCGCAGCAAGATCGCCGTGCAGTCCGCGGCCCTGATCGCCGAGGCGCAGGCCAAGGAGGCCGAGGCCGAGGCGGCGAAGCTGAAGGCGGCGCAGCAGGTCACCGTCAAGACCGCGGCCGGCAGCACGGTCACCCTGGAGCGCCCCACCGTCGTCACCCGCGCCTCGGCCAGCGACCGCGGTATCGCGGACGGCCCCGGCGCCGCGGGCGGCAACGAGAAGGGCGACCTCTACGGCCGCATCGCGGTGTCCTTCACGGTGCTTGCCTGGGTGCTGCACGCCTCGGGCGTCGCCTTCCGCGCGGCCTCCGTGCAGCGCGCCCCCTGGGGCAACATGTACGAGTTCTCCACCACCTTCGGCGCGGTCGCCGTCGGCGCGTACCTGCTGCTGCTCGCGCTCAAGAAGGACGTCCGCTGGATCGGGCTCTTCCTGGTCACCTCGGTGCTGCTCGACCTGGGCCTGGCACTGTCGGTGCTCTACACCTCCAGCGAGCAGCTGGTGCCCGCGCTGCACTCGTACTGGCTGTGGATCCACGTCTCGTGCGCGATCATCTCCGGCGCGATCTTCTACCTGGCCGCGGTCGGCACGATGCTCTTCCTCTTCCGCGACCACTACGAGGTCGCGGTGACGGCGGGCAAGGCGAGCGACGGGCGCTGGGGCGACATCATGCGGCGGCTGCCGTCGGCGGCGAGCCTGGACAAGTTCGCGTACCGGATGAACGCCCTGGTCTTCCCGCTGTGGACGTTCACCATCATCGCGGGCGCGATCTGGGCGCAGGCCGCCTGGGGCCGCTACTGGGGCTGGGACCCGAAGGAGACCTGGGCGTTCATCACCTGGGTGGCCTACGCCTGCTACCTGCACGCCCGTGCCACGGCCGGCTGGAAGGGCCGCAAGGCGGCGTATCTGGCGCTGATCGCCTTCGGCTGCTTCCTGTTCAACTACTACGGCGTGAACATCTTCGTCAGCGGAAAGCACTCCTACGCCGGGGTCTGACGAAGCTGCCGGACCGGGATGCGAGACTGGCGCCATGGCTTACGACGATCTCCGCTCGTTCCTCCGGGCGCTGGAGAAGGAGGGCGACCTCCGGCGGATCACCGCCGAGGTCGACCCGTACCTGGAGGTCGGCGAGATCACCGACCGGGTGAACAAGTCCGGTGGCCCCGCACTGCTCTTCGAGAACGTGCGGGGCTCCGTCGCACCGCTGGCGATGAACGTCTACGGCACCGACCGGCGGCTGCTGAAGTCGCTCGGCCTGGAGGCGTACACCGACATCGGCGAGAAGATCGCCGGGCTGCTCAAGCCCGAACTGCCGCACGGCTTCGTCGGTGTGCGGGAGGCGTTCGGGAAGCTGGCCGGGATGGTGCACGTGCCGCCCAGGAAGGTCAAGGACGCGCCCGTGCAGGAGGTCGTGCTCACCGGTGACGACGTCGACCTCGACGCGCTCCCGGCGCTCTTCACCTGGCCGCAGGACGGCGGGTCGTTCTTCAACCTGGGCCTGACGCACACCAAGGACCCCGACAGCGGGGTGCGGAACCTCGGCCTGTACCGGCTGCAGCGGCACGACCGGCGCACCATCGGCATGCACTGGCAGATCCACAAGGACAGCCGCAACCACTACCAGGTCGCCCGGCGCCGCGGCGAACGCCTGCCGGTCGCCATCGCCTTCGGCTGCCCGCCCGCCGTCACCTACGCGGCGACCGCGCCGCTGCCCGGCGACATCGACGAGTACCTCTTCGCCGGCTTCGTGCAGGGCAAGCGGGTGGAGCTGGTCGACTGCAAGACCGTGCCGCTCCAGGTGCCCGCGCAGGCCGAGGTGGTGGTCGAGGGCTGGCTGGAGCCCGGCAAGATGCTGCCCGAGGGGCCGTTCGGCGACCACACCGGCTTCTACACCCCGCAGGAGCCCTTCCCCGCGCTGACCGTGGAGTGCGTGACGATGCGCAAGCGGCCGGTGTTCCAGTCGATCGTGGTGGGCCGGCCGCCGACCGAGGACGGGCCGCTGGGGCGGGCCACCGAGCGCTTCTTCCTGCCGCTGCTCAAGATCATCGTGCCGGACATCGTGGACTACCACCTGCCCGAGGCCGGCGGCTTCCACAACTGCGCCATCGTCTCGATCGACAAGAAGTACCCCAAGCACGCGCAGAAGACCATGCACGCGGTCTGGGGCGCCCACATGATGTCGCTCACCAAGCTGATCGTGGTCGTGGACGCCGACTGCGACGTCCACGACCTGCACGAGGTCGCCTGGCGGGCGCTCGGCAACACCGACTACTCCCGCGACCTGACCGTCGTGGAAGGGCCCGTCGACCACCTGGACCACGCCTCGTACCAGCAGTTCTGGGGCGGCAAGGCGGGGATCGACGCGACCCGCAAACTGCCCGAGGAGGGCTACACCCGGGACGGGGGCTGGCCGGAGATGGTCCTCTCCGACCCGGAGACGGCGGCGAAGGTCGACCGCCGATGGAGGGAGTACGGCCTGTGAGCGCGGAATCCGCCACTTCGGACCTGTTCGGCCGGCAGCCGGGCCCCGACAGCCGGGTCAAGGCCTTCCTGCGGCTGGTGATGATCGAGCACTCGGTCTTCGCGCTGCCCTTCGCCTACATCGCCGCCCTCACCGCGATGTTCCGCGACGACGGCTCGGTGCACTGGGGCGAACTGCTGCTGATCACCGTGGCGATGGTGGGCCTGCGCACCTTCGCGATGGCCTGCAACCGGATCATCGACCGGGAGATCGACGCCCGCAACCCGCGCACCGCGACCCGTGAGCTGGTCACCGGCGCCCTGTCGGTACGGTCCGCGTGGACCGGCGCGCTGATCGCCGTGGTGGTCTTCCTGGGCGCGGCGGCGCTGCTCAACCCGCTGTGCCTGGCGCTCGCGCCGGTCGCGGTGGTGCCGATGGTGGTCTACCCCTACGGCAAGCGCTTCACCGACTTCCCGCACGCCATCCTCGGGCTCGCGCAGGCGATGGGCCCGATCGGGGCGTGGCTGGCGGTGACCGGGTCCTGGTCGTGGGACGCGGTGATCCTGGGGGTCGCGGTCGGCGTGTGGATCGGCGGCTTCGACCTGATCTTCGGCTGCCAGGACGTGGCCGCCGACCGCGCTCACGGTGTGAAGTCGGTGCCGGCCCGCTTCGGCATCCCGGCCGCGCTGTACGGCGCCCGGGTCTGCCACGCCGTCACCACGGCGCTGCTGGTCTGGTACGGCCTGGCCACCCACGCGGGCGGCTTCTGGTGGGCGGGCCTCGCGGTGGTCGCCGCCGCCTTCGTCTACGAGCACTCCATCGTCCGGCCGCACGACCTGGGCCGGCTCAACCGGGCCTTCTTCACCGTCAACGGCGTCATCGGCATCACGCTCTTCGTCTTCGCGCTGCTCGACCTGCTCACCCGCGGTCTCGGCAGCTGAGCCGCCGGGGCCGCGCGGACGCCCGCGCGGTCTCGGCGGCTGCTCAGCCCTGGCGCCCTCAGCCCTGGCTCAGCCCTGGCGCCGGCTCACAGGCCGCTGAGGTCCATGTCCAGGCCCTGGAAGAGGGCGTCGGGGGCGCCGGCCGCACCTGACGTCCCCGCGCCGGGCTTGCCGGCCTTCCCGCCCAGGCCACCCAGGTCGCCCAGCTGCGACATCACCAGGCCCATCAGGTCCTGCGGGTTGAGCTGCTGGGCGCCGGAAGGCGCCTTGACCGGGCCGGCGCCGCCCTGCACGGACAGGCCGAGCGGAAGCGTGCCGTGGATCGAGTCGTCGAACTGCGCGAGGTCGACGCTGACATGGTCGAGCTTGCCGCCCTTGACCGCGAGATCCACCGCCACCGTCTTGTTCGGCGCGTTGTCCAGGCTGTGCCGCAGGTCGCCGGGCAGCTCCTTGGTCATCGAACCGAGGCCGGCCTTGAGGTCCTGGGCGAGCTCCCTGGCCGGCACCGCGACCTTGAGATGGTCGGCGCCGTCCTTCGAGCCCAGGTCGGTGACCGCCCCGTCCTTGGCCAGCGACTTCTGCAGCGGGGCCAGCAGTTGGGCGAAGGTCTTGTGCGCGAGGCCGGTCGGCAGCGCCGACGGCAGGCCGGAGGGCAGCCCGAGCCCGCTCAGCGGGGAGTCCCCGGAGCCGGCGCCGTCGTCGGACCCGGCGGAGCCCTGGCCGCCACCCAGGGACTTGCCGAAGCCCTCGAAGGCCTTGGGGTCGATCGACACCCAGCCGCCCTTGGCGAGGGTCTTGACCGAGCCGAAGGACGGCGGCAGCCTGTCGACGGAGCCGAGCATGGCGGTGAGGTCGGACAGCCCCGCGTCGCCGGTGGTGTCAAGACCGGCGAGGCCCTTGACGTCCACCCGGACGTAGACCTTCTTGTCCACCGAGCGCACCCCGAGCAGCGTCTTGCCGCCGGAGCCGGCCTTGGCGCCGCCGGCCAGCTCCAGGTCGAAGGAGCCGACCTTGTCGTCACCGGTGACCTCGGCCAGCGGCTTGTCCGAGCTGAACGAGGTGGACACGTGCAGCCCGGCGAGCATGTCCGCGTCGGCGCGCTTGAATTCGTCCTGGTCCTTGAGCGCCGCGTAGATCTGGGCGGGCGTGCCCTCGAAGGCCAGCCCCACGGTCACCGACTTCTGCTCGCCCAGCTTGGTGAAGGCGTTGTCGACCTTGCCCTGCGGGGTGCCCGGCTCCTCGCTGCCGCACGCGGCCGCCCCGGTGGTTATCAGCGCGACCACTCCGGCGGCGGCGAGACCCTTGCGCATGGTGATGATGACGAACTCCTCTGACGTCGCGACCGGGTCGCGAAGGGCGATGGGTGTGTCGGTGTGGGGTTGGCAGAAGCGTAGCTGTGAAGAGCCTGTGATCCCGCGGGGGTTTCCGGCTGACTTGTGGTGACCCGCGTTGCCGGAACACGGCAACGGGCGGCCGGGCGACCGGCGGTGGGCGGGGCGCGGCCCAGGCGGGGGGTGCGGGCCGGTCAGCGGGCGGGGCTCAGGAGGACACCGCGACCGTGCGCTCCCGGAAGAGGAACGCCGCGACCACGCCGCCGATCAGCCCGAACAGATGCGCCTGCCAGGACACCCCGTCGGCGGTCGGCAGCACGCCCCACAGGATGGAGCCGTAGAGCACGCCGACGATCAGGCCCACGACGACGTCCAGCGGCCGCCGGTCCACGAAGCCGCGGCTCAGCAGATAGCCGAACAGGCCGAATATCAGACCCGACGCGCCCAGCGTCGTGGTGTGCGCGGGGGCGATCAGCCAGACGCCCAGACCGCTGATGACCACGATGGTCAGCGCCACCGCGAGATAGCGGCCGATGCCGCGCAGCGCGGCGATGAAGCCCAGCACCAGCAGCGGCAGGCTGTTCGACATCAGATGGGCGAAGCCGACGTGCATGAAGGCGGCCGGCACGATGTCCAGCAGCTCGCTGCCCTTGCGCGGGGTGATCCCGAAGGTGTCGAGCCGCTGGCCGCTCAGCGCGCTGATGCCCTCGATGATCCACAACAGGGCCAGCCAGCCCACCATCAGCACGGCCGCGGCGACCGCCTGGCCGCCGCCCCGCAACGGCGTGAGCAGCGTGCCGACCATGCCCGCCCGCGGCTTCACGGCCCGCTGCGCCGTCTGTCCGTATGCCACCGAAACCCCCCTGAGTCCAGTGCCTTCCGCCCTGAACAACGCCCGTCGCACGTGTGCGGTTCCCGCTTCGGCGGCTTCGCCCCGGTCCGGTTACGCTCGTCGGCGTGGACGACAACCCGGACGGCACCCCGCAGGGCCGCGCGCGCAATCCCTGGGTGGTCGGCGTGTCCGGGGCCTCGGGGACGCCGTACGCCGCCGCCGTGCTGCGGGCGCTGCTGCACGCCGGGGAGCAGGTCGACCTGGTGGTCAGCCGGGCGGCCAGGCTGACCGTGCTCGACGAGACCGGCGCCGCCTTCCGCGACGCGCACTGGCGCGAGGACCTGGCCCGGCTGCTGGCCCGCGGCGCCGACGGCACCC
This sequence comes from Streptomyces sp. NBC_01198, assembly GCF_036010485.1. Classification (NCBI taxonomy): domain Bacteria; kingdom Bacillati; phylum Actinomycetota; class Actinomycetes; order Kitasatosporales; family Streptomycetaceae; genus Streptomyces; species Streptomyces sp. NBC_01198. The sequence continues at coordinate 3,297,029 of NZ_CP108568.1, read as the reverse complement.
CGGACCGCTACCCGCCCGCGGACCTGTCGGGCGTACGCCACTGGCCGGCCGGCGACCTGGCCGCCGGACCGTCCTCGGGGTCGTACCGCGCCAAGGGCATGCTGATCGTGCCGGCCAGCACAGCGTGCGTGGCCGGGGTGGCGCTCGGGCTGTCCAAGGACCTGCTCCAGCGGGCGGCGAGCGTCACGCTCAAGGAGCGGCGGCCGCTGGTGGTCGCGGTCCGCGAGACCCCGCTCGGCGGCCAGACGCTGCGTCACCTGGTGGCGCTGGACGACGCCGGGGCCGTCGTCCTGCCCGCCTCGCCCGCTTTCTACACCGGCGCGGCGCACATCCAGGACCTGGTGGACTTCGTCGCGGGCCGGGTGCTGGACGTGGCGGGTGTGCCGCACAAGCTGTACCGGCGCTGGCAGGGCGAGCTGGGCGCCGCGACCCATGAGGCGGGTGCGGCACATGTGGCGGGTGCGACCGAGCCGGGACGAACAGATGCGCAGGGCACGGGGCCGTTCATGCCTTAGATTCGTGTCCTGACAGCGCAGTCGTGGCACGAACGGGAGGGTCCCTTCTGATGGACGCGGTGGACAGGCAGCTCATCCAGGCGTTGCGCGAGAACGGCCGGGCGTCTTACGCGGAGCTGGGCCGGCTGGTGGGCCTGTCGGGCCCCAGCGTCACCGACCGCATCAACCGTCTCGAACAGGCCGGCGTGATCACCGGCTACCGCGCCACGGTCGCCCCCGCCGCGCTGGGCCTGGGCGTGACCGCCCTGGTCGGGCTGCAGCTCAGCGACGCCGCCGACCACGAGGACGTCGCGGGCCGGCTGCGCGACCTGGACGAGATCGAGGACTGCTGGTTCATCGCGGGCGACGACTCGTACATGCTCAAGGTCAGGGTCGGCGACGTCGACGGCCTCGAACACACCATCCGCCGGCTGTCCGGCACGAAGGGCGTCGCCCGAACCCGTACCACGATCGTGCTGTCCACGAAGTGGGAGAACCGGGTCGGCGCGCTGCCCGAGGAAGCCTGAGCGTACTGTCGGAAAACCGATGACCCGGCGGGAGCCGGCAGGAGGAGGAACGCATGGACGCGGGGCTCAAGCGGGAGCTGGAGGAGAAGGTCCACGCCGGCGAGCGGCTGACCCGGGAGGACGGCATCGCCCTCTACGAGTCCGACGACCTCGCCTGGCTGGGCGGACTCGCGCACCACGTGCGCACCCAGAAGAACGGCGACGTGGTCCACTTCAACGTCAACCGCCACCTGAACATGACGAACGTGTGCACCGCCTCGTGCGCGTACTGCTCCTTCCAGCGCAAGCCGGGCGAGAAGGACGCGTACACCATGCGGATCGAGGAGGCCGTGCGGCTGGCCAAGGCGATGGAGGCCGACAGCCTCACCGAGCTGCACATCGTCAACGGCCTGCACCCGACGCTGCCGTGGCGCTACTACCCGCGCTCGCTCAAGGCCCTCAAGGAAGCGCTGCCCGACGTCTCGCTCAAGGCGTTCACCGCCACCGAGATCCACCACTTCGAGACCATCTCCGGCCTGTCCGCCTCCGACATCCTCGACGAGCTGATCGACGCCGGCCTGGAGTCGCTGACCGGCGGCGGCGCGGAGATCTTCGACTGGGAGGTGCGCCAGCACATCGTGGACCACCGCACCCACTGGGAGGACTGGTCCCGGATCCACCGGCTCGCGCACTCCAAGGGCCTCAAGACCCCCTGCACCATGCTCTACGGCCACATCGAGGAGCCCAGGCACCGCGTCGACCACGTGCTGCGGCTGCGCGAACTGCAGGACGAGACCGGCGGCTTCCAGGTCTTCATCCCGCTGCGCTACCAGCACGACTTCGTGGACATGAAGGACGGCAAGGTCCGCAACACCCTGCAGGCCCGCACCACGATGGCCACCGGCGCGGAAGCGCTCAAGACCTTCGCGGTCTCGCGGCTGCTCTTCGACAACGTGCCGCACGTGAAGGTCTTCTGGGTCATGCACGGGCTGTCCACCGCCCAACTGGCCCTCAACCACGGCGCCGACGACATGGACGGCTCGGTCGTGGAGTACAAGATCACCCACGACGCGGACGACTACGGCACGCCGAACAAGCTCACCAGGGACGACATCCTGGACCTCATCCGGGACGCCGGCTTCCGCCCGGTCGAGCGCAACACGCGCTACGAGATCATCCGCGAGTACCCCGGCCCCGACGGGTCGCGGCGGGAGTCGCCGCAGCCGATGCGGGTGTGACCCGGACCACGGCGACAGCGCCGCGGTAATGATTACCCTGCTCACATGACCCTTACGTGCGAGCTGGATCCGCTGGTCGACGAGGAGTTGCGCGAGCAGGTGCTCGCGCTGTGGGCCGACGTGTCGAACGCGGGCGGTGCGGTCGGCTTCGTGCCGCCCGTCACGCCCGAGGACATCCGGCCCGACCTCGACCGGGCGCTCGCCGCGGTGGCCGAGGGGCGGCGGCGGCTGATCGTCGGCCGCGACGAGGACGGCCGCGTCGCGGCCTCGGCCTTCCTGGCGTACAACGACCACCGGCTCATGCGGCACTGGCTGTGGGTCTACACGGTGATGGTCCATCCCGGCTCCCAGGGCCGCGGTTACGGCCGCACGCTGATGGCCGCGGTCGAGCAGGCCGCCCGCGGCTTCCCCGGGATCGAGGCGATCCGCCTCACGTGCCGCGGCGGCACGGGCGCCGACGCGTTCTACTCGGCCTGCGGTTACAAGGAGGTCGGCCGCGTCCCGGCGGCGATCCGGGTCTCCCCGGGCGACGACCGCGACGACGTGATCCTCCTCCTCCACCTCTGACTCCCTCAGGGCCGGACGTCCAACGTCCCCTCTGCGGCAGAGGGTGCCCATCCGCGGGGCGCGGCGGTCGTGCGGTTCCCCTGCGCAGGGGGTGCCCCACCCGGGGCGCGGGGAGCGGCGCGCTCAGCCGGTCACCGGCCGGTGGTCCGGGTCGGACCGAACAGCCCCTTCGGGTCGGTGGCGACCCGCGCCTCGGTGGGTGGTTGGTCGCGCAGTTCCCCGCGCCCCTGATGGCTTGCCCGCTGCGGCAGAGGAACGGCGGGCTTGGCCGGGCAGCGGGCCGTGGTCCGGGGCGGACCGGGCTGCCCCCTCGGGTCGGTGGCGACCCGCGCGTCCGGGGGGCGCCCCGTGTGGGGGCGGGGGTCGAGTCCCAGTGAGGCCGTGCTTCACTGGGACCATGCTCCGATACACCGCCCTGCGCTTCGGCCTCATCGTCGCCAGCTTCGGTGTCATCTGGGGCCTGGTCCGCGTGCACGTCCTGCCGGCCGGGCTCGGTGACTCGAACTACCTGTGGGTCGCACTCCTGGCCCTCGTCGTCTCCGCACCGCTGAGCTGGGTCCTGCTGCGCGGCGTGCGCGAGCAGGCCGCGCAGCAGGTGTCGCAGCGGGTCGAGCGCACCCGCCTGAACCTGGCGGCCAACGCCGAGCAGGAAGACGCCGCCGACGACGCCGCGCGCGGCGAAGCCGCGAGGGACAGCGCCCCGCGTACCGCCTGATGGCGGCTGCCGGCAGCAGGCGGGTGCCGCGCGCGGAACGCGAGCAGCAGATGCTCGACGCGGCGGTGGCCACCTTCGCCCGGCGCGGCTACCGGGCCGCCTCCATGGACGAGATCGCCGAGGCGGCCGGGGTCAGCAAGCCGCTGGTGTACCTCTACCTGAGCTCCAAGGACGCCCTGTTCACCGCCTGCATCCGGCGCGAGGCGGCGGCCCTCACCCAGGCCGTGCGGGACGCCGTCGAGGAAGGGGCCACGCCCGAGCGCCAGTTGTGGGGCGGCCTGCTCGGCTTCTTCGAGCACACCTCGGCCCACCCCGACGGGTGGACGATCCTCTACAGCCAGGCCCGTACCGTCGGTGAGCCCTTCGCGGCGGAGGTCGCCGGCCTGCGCTCGGAGATCGTGGACTACGTCGCCGGGCTGATCGCGGCCGCCTGCGGCTCGCAGGACGTGGCCGGATACGCCCACGCGCTGGTCGGCGCGGCCGAATCCCTCGCCGGGTGGGCGGCCTCGTCCGCCTCGCCGGGCCTGTCCGGCAAGGACCTCGCGGCCACGCTGATGAACTTCGCCTGGTCCGGCCTCGCCGCACTGCTCCCGCCGGAGGCGGTCAATCCGGCGCCGCCTGCCGCCCCAGCCTCGTGAGGATGCGGCTGAGCGTGTCGCCGCCGGGCGGCGCGGGCAGTTCCGGGGCGAAGGCCGCCGAGCCGGGCGGGACGGCCAGCGCCAGCGGGAGCGCGGCGTCCAGGAGGTCGGCCTCCGGGGTGAAGGGGACGCCGAGGGCGGCCGCGACGTCCCAGGCGTGGACGACGTAGTCCAGGAAGTGGAAGCCGATCGCCCGGGCGGCGGCGAAGTCCCGGACCGCGCTGAACTCGGGCAGGACGAACGGCCGCTCCTCCTCCCGCACCTCCGCGAAGGCGGCGAGTACGTCGCCGGCGGCGGCCTCGTGGGCCCCGACCGGGTCGGCGGCCGGCGCGGCGGCCCAGAGCGCGAGGTCCCCGCCGTGCCCGCGTGCGGCGGCGGCGAAGCCGCGGTGCTGTGCGGTCATGTGCGCGAGCAGGTCCGCCAGGTCCCATCCGGCGCACGGCGTCTCCCGCCGCAGATCGGCTACGGTCGTCTGCCGGACGAGTCCGGCGCTCAGCCGGACCGCCCTGGCGTCCAGTGCGCGGATCCGCTCCAGGTCGGTAGGCATGTGCTTATCGTGTGCTCACGCACATCATCTGTCAAGGGAGCACCTTGCTATGTCCGCCCCGCCCCGCAGGGACCTCGCGGCGATGATCGTCCCGCTCGGCCGCGCGCTGACCGCGGCAGAGCTGCCGGTGCTGCGCGAGCACGGCCTGACCATGTGGGCGTACTCCGTCCTGCTCCGGCTCGACGAGCGCCCGTTGCGCAGCCAGGCGGCGCTGGCCGAGGCGATCGGGGCCGACAAGACCCGGATCATCGACGTGCTTGCCGGCCTCGGCGACCGGGGACTGATCAGCCGCACCCCCGACCCGGCCGACCGGCGGGTGCGGCTGCTGGCGCTCACCCCGGAGGGCCGCCGGGTGCGTGACGCGGCGCAGGCCGCGATCCAGCAGCGCGAGAACCGCCTGCTGGACCGGCATCTGACGCCGTCCCAGCGGGCGGGCCTGCTCGACGCGCTCGCGGTGCTTGCCGAGTTGCCGCCGGAGACGGTCGGCGACCCGGAGCCGTGAGCGGTCCGGCGACCGGGGCCGTCCCGCCCTGCGTGACGGCCCCGCACTCAGCGGCCCTGGCCCGGGCCCGTGACCGTACCGGTGACGTGGACGTGGGTGCCGGAGCGGACCTCGAAGCGGTCGCCCGCAGCGGCGTAGTCGACGGTCGCGGGCAGCAGCACGGGCCGGCGGAAGTCCGCCGTGATGCCGGTCGCGCCCGGGTGCTCGGCCGCGCACCGGGCGACCGTCCACATGCCGTGCACGATGGCCCGGCGGAAGCCCAGCGGCCGCGCGGTCAGCGGGTGCAGGTGGATCGGGTTGTAGTCGCCGGTCACCCGGGCGTGCCGCCGCCCGAGGCCCGCGCCCAGCGACCACCGCGCCACCAGCGGCAGTCCGGCCGCCTCGGGGGCGGCCGGGGGCGGTTCCTGCGGCCCGGGGACCCGGTGCCTGGCCAGATAGGTGCTGCGGTCCTCCCACACCAGCTCGCCGTCCAGCCGCGCCTCGGTCACCATCGTGACCTCGGTGCCCCGCCGGTGCGGGCGCAGCCCGGCCGGGTGGACGGCCAGGTCGGGCCGGTCGGCGACGCCGAGCGGCCCCCGGCTGCGGATGGCGATCGAGGTGTGGACCAGGCCGAGCAGCGGCAGCGGGAAGGCGCGGGCGGCCATGAGGCGGGCCGCGAGCGGGAAGCCGAGGATGTGCGGGTAGGTGAGCGGGAGTTCAGGCCCGGCCTGCGGGAAGCCGCACACGCGGGCGTAGGCGGCGACGCGCTCCGGGTCGATGCCGACCGCGGCCCGGGTCAGGGCCGCCCGCGGCAGCTCGGCGGCGGGGGAGGGGTGCTTGCCGAGGCCGGTGACGACGCCCCGGCCCAGGGTCAGCAGCAGCGGCGCCATGTCAGGCGCCCAGCAGGGACTGGCCGCAGACCCTGACGACCTGCCCGTTGACCCCGCCGGAGGCCGCTGCCGCGAGCCAGGCGACGGTCTCGGCCACGTCGACCGGCAGCCCGCCCTGCCCGAGCGAGTTCATCCGGCGGCCCGCCTCGCGGATCACCAGCGGCACGGCCGCGGTCATCCGGGTCTCGATGAAGCCGGGGGCCACGGCGTTGGCGGTGATGCCGCGCTCGCGGACCTTAGGGTCGGCGGCGAGCGCGCGCACGTAGCCGATGATCCCGGCCTTGGAGGCGGCGTAGTTGGTCTGGCCCGCGTTGCCGGCGATGCCCGCGATGGAGGCGGTGCCGACGATCCTGGCGTGCTCGTTGAGGGTGCCGGACGTGAGCAGGTGCCCCGTGGTCCGCAGCACGCTGCCGAGGTTGACGTCGATGACCGCGTCCCAGCGGTCGGCGGGCATGTTCGCGAGCCTGCGGTCCCGGGTGATGCCGGCGTTGTGGACGAGGACGTCCAGGCCGTCCGGCAGCGCGGCGGCGACGCGCTCGCCCGCGTCGGGCACGGTGATGTCCAGCGGCAGCGCGGTCCCGCCGAGCCGGGCGGCGGCCGCGGTGAGCGCGTCGGCGGCCTGCGGCACGTCGAGCAGGACGACCCGGGCGCCGTCGCGTACCAGCGTCTCCGCGACGGCCGCGCCGATGCCGCGGGCGGCGCCGGTGACCAGCGCGGTCCTGCTGCCGCCGGCCGGCACCTCCTCGGCGGGGCCGACCTCGACGACCTGGCCGCTGACGTAGGCGGACCTCGGCGAGAGCAGGAAGTCCAGGGTGGAGCCGGCTGCCGCGCCCGGTGCGAGCCGCACCAGCTGGACGGTGCAGCCGCGGCCGATCTCCTTGCCGAGGGAGCGCACGAAGCCCTCAAGTGCCTGCTGGGCGGCGGCGGTCGCCAGGTCGCCGTCGGCGGGCCGCGAGCCCAGGACGACGATCCGCCCGCACGGGGTGAGGGAGCGGGCCAGCGGGTGCAGGGCCGCGTGCACGTCCCGCAGCCCTGCCGGGTCCGCGACGGCGGTCGCGTCGAGCACCACGGCCCCGTACGTCCCCGCTGCCGGCGTCTCGCCCGCGGCCAGCCGCAGGACCGGTCCCGGCAGGTCGGGGGTCTGCCGCGACCAGCGGCGCAGGGCGGTGGGCTGCGGAAGGCCGAGGCGGCGGGTGACGAAACGGCCGGGGGCCGTGCCGGTCAGGCGGAGATAGCGGTCGGCCATTGGCCTTCTCCTTACTCTGGAGTAAGTTTACCGGCGGTAAGGCTACTGGTGAGTCACGCAGATCGGAAGTTCGGGAGACCGCATGCAGACCGTCCGCCGGGTCGCCGTCATCGCCGGCAACCGCATCCCCTTCGCGCGTTCGGACGGCCCCTACGCCACCGCGTCCAACCAGGACATGCTCACCGCCGCGCTCGACGGACTCGCCGCGCGCACCGGGCTCGACGGCGCGCGGGTCGGCGAGTTCGCCGCGGGCGCGGTGCTCAAGCACAGCCGGGACTTCAACCTCGCACGGGAGACCGTGCTCGGGTCCGTGCTCGACCCCGCCACCCCCGCGCACGACCTCCAGCAGGCGTGCGGCACCGGCCTGCAGGCGGTCTTCGCGGTCGCCGCGAAGATCGCGCTCGGCGTCATCGACGCCGGGATCGCCGGCGGGACCGACACCACGAGCGACGCGCCGCTCGGGGTCAACGACGAGCTGCGCCGGGCGCTGCTCGCGGCCCGGCGGGCCAGGACCCTGGGCGGACGGGCCCGGGCGTTGGCCGCGGTACGCCCGCGGCACCTCGCGCCCGACATCCCGCGCAACGCCGAGCCCCGCACCGGGCTCTCGATGGGCGAGCACGCCGCCCTCACCGCGGCGCGCTGGGGCATCGGCCGGCCGGAGCAGGACGAACTGGCCGCGGCCAGCCACCAGCGGCTCGCCGCGGCCTACGAGCGCGGCTTCTTCGACCCGCTCGTCACGCCTTACCGCGGGCTCACCCGCGACCAGAACCTGCGGCCCGACTCGACCGTCGAGAAGCTCGCCAGGCTCCGGCCGGTCTACGGCGGCCCCGACGGCACGATGACGGCGGGCAACTCCACGCCGCTCACCGACGGTGCGGCCGTCGTGTTGCTCGCCTCGGAGGAGTGGGCCGCCGAGCACGGCCTCGAACCGCTCGCCTTCCTGACGGCGTACGAGACCGCGGCGGTGGACTACGTGTCCGGCGAGGAGGGGTTGCTGATGGCGCCCGCCTACGCCGTGCCGCGCATGCTCGCCCGAGCGGGCCTCGGGCTCGGCGACTTCGACTTCTACGAGGTGCACGAGGCCTTCGCCTCGCAGGTGCTGGCCACGCTGGCCGCGTGGGAGGACAAGGCGTACTGCGCCGAGCGCCTGGGCCTGGACGCGCCCCTCGGCCCGGTCGACCGGGCCCGCCTCAACGTCACCGGCTCCTCCCTGGCGACGGGCCACCCCTTCGCGGCCACCGGAGCCAGGATCGTGGCGACCCTGGCCCAACTCCTCGCCGCCCGGGGCCGCCCCGGACGCGGCCTGATCTCCATCTGCGCGGCAGGCGGCCAGGGCGTGACGGCGATCCTCACCCGCCCATGACCTCCCGCCGGCCGGCGTTTCCCGGATCCGCCCTCCGCGGCGCGGGTCGCCACCGGCCGGGAGGGGCTGTTGCTGTCGTATCCGGACCACCGGCGGGTGGGTGGTTGCGCACGCGGTTCCTCGCGCCCGACGCGCAGGGGTGCTCGGGCGGGGCAGCCCGCCGTCTACCGACTTGAGCTCGGCCGCAGGCCGTGAATGGGAGGAGTCGTCGTATGGCAGGACGTCTGGATGTGGTGCCCCCACCGGGGGGCGGGGGAAAGCCGCAGCTCACCCTCGAAGGGGGGAGGGTCGTGGAAGCGGCGGTGGCGGCATTGGTGGCGGCGCCGTCGCAGGGGAGCCTGGGGGACATACCGTTCGCGAACGCCGCCGAGGCGCCCTCGGACGTGGTGATGAGCCGGAAGGGGACGGACGGCCGGTGGCGGGACGTCACCGCGGCGGCCTTCAGGGACGAGGTCGTCGCCGTCGCGAAAGGGCTGATCGCGGCCGGGCTGCGCCCGGGCGACCGGCTCGCGGTGATGGCCAGGACGTCGTACGAGTGGACGCTGCTGGACTTCGCGGGCTGGGCCGCGGGCCTGGTCACCGTACCGATCTACCCGACCTCCTCCGCGTCCCAGTGCGAATGGATCCTCGCCGACTCCGGCGCAGCCGCCTGCGTGGTCGAGAACGTCGACCAGGCCCGGCTGGTCAGCGCGGCCCGCGCGGGCCTGCCCGCGCTCAGGGAACTGTGGCAGCTCGACACCGGCGCCGTCGGCCAGCTCGCGGCCGGCGGCCGCACGCTGCCCGACGCCCTGGTCACGTCCCGCCGGCAGGCGATGGCCCCGGACACCGTGGCCACGCTGATCTACACCTCGGGCACCACCGGCCGGCCCAAGGGCTGCGTCCTCACGCACGGCAACTTCTTCGCCGAGGTCGACAACGCCACCGAACTGCTGCACCCGGTGTTCAGGTCGGTGAGCGCCGAGCCCGCCTCGACGCTGCTCTTCCTGCCGCTCTCGCACGTCTTCGGGAGGATGGTCGCGGTCGGCTGCCTGCGGGCCCGGGTGCGGCTCGGGCACGCGCCGAGCATCGCCACCGACGACCTGTTGCGGGATCTCGCCGGCTTCCGGCCGACCTTCCTGCTGGCGATCCCGTACGTCCTGGAGAAGGTCTACAACACCGGCCGCGCCACCGCGGAGAAGCTCGGCCGGGCCGCGTCCTTCGACCGGGCCGCCCGGATCGCGCAGGCGTACGGCACCGCGGCCGTCGCCGGGCACACCGGCACCGGGGCGGGTCCCGGGCTCGGCCTGCGGCTGGCGCGGGCGCTGTACGACCCGCTGGTCTACCGGCGGATCAGGGCCGCGCTGGGCGGCAAGGTGCGCTACGCGATCTGCGGCGGCTCACCGCTGGGCACCCGGCTCGCCGCCTTCTACGCCGGGGCCGGGGTGCTGGTCTTCGAGGGCTACGGCCTCACCGAGACCACCGCGGCCGCCACGGTGACACCGCCGCTGAGCCCGCGGCTCGGCACGGTGGGCTGGCCGCTGCCCGGCACGGCGGTGCGGATCGCCGAGGACGGCGAGGTGCTGCTGCGCGGCGGGCAGATCTTCGCCGGCTACTGGAACGACGAGGGCCCCTCGCCCGCCACGGCGGGGAGCTCCGGGGGATGGTTCCCGACCGGTGACATCGGCGAGCTGGACGCGGACGGCTATCTGACGATCACCGGCCGCAAGAAGGAGATCATCATCACTGCCGGCGGCAAGAACGTCGCCCCCGCCCCGCTGGAGGACCGGCTGCGGGCCCACCCGCTGGTCGGCCAGTGCATGGTCGTCGGCGACAACCGTCCGTATGTGACCGCGCTGATCACCCTGGAGCCGGACGGCCTGGCGCACTGGCGGCGGATGCGGCACAAGGAGACTGTGCGCCTGGCGGACCTGGTCCGGGACGAGGAGCTGCTCGCCGAGCTGCAGCGGGCCGTGGACGACGCGAACGCGTCCGTCTCGCAGGCCGAGTCGATCCGCCGCTTCCGGGTGCTGGCCGCGGATTTCACCGAGGACGCCGGGCATCTCACCCCGTCGATGAAGCTCAGGCGCGCGGCGGTGGCCCGGGATTTCGCCGCCGATATCGAGCGGTTGTACCGCGGGCGCAAATAGCGGGATATGAGGCAGGGGCCGCCTCATGAAGTGAGGCGGCCCCTTGGGTACTGCAGGTTCCGGGCGCGATGCGCCGTCTGACCGGACTAGTGAGGACTAGTTCGGGGTGACGTTCTCCGCCTGCGGACCCTTCGGGCCCTGCGTGACGTCGAAGGTCACCGGCTGGTTCTCCTCGAGGGAGCGGAAGCCGGAGGCGTTGATCGCGGAGTAGTGGACGAAGACATCCGGGCCGCCGCCGTCCTGGGCGATGAAGCCGAAGCCCTTTTCAGCGTTGAACCACTTCACGGTTCCGGTAGCCATAAAGCCCTCCTTGGGCCCAAAGGGTTGCCCTGCTCCAGAACCTGCAACTGCGAAGTCTGAAAACTACAAAAGCCTGCGGGTTACATGCTCCGCAGGCTCTGTACTGCAAGGGAAACCAAACTGCAACTTGCGAGGAGCCTAGCACGGTGGGTCTCGGCCGGGGAAGGGTCTCAAGATCCGTTTTTACGGGTCGCCGCGGGGTCGCCGCGGGCCCGTACTCGGGGCCGTACGGGGGGCCCTGCACGGGTCAGGCGACGACCAGGAGTAGCGTCCAGCAGGTGGACACTTCAGCGCGAACCGACGGCAGTGGGCCGACCCGTCCCCGGGTCGGCCACATCCAGTTCCTCAACTGCGTCCCGCTCTACTGGGGCCTGGCCAGAACCGGCACACTGCTCGACATCCAGCTCACCAAGGACACCCCGGAGAAGCTGAGCAAGCAGCTCATAGACGGTGACCTGGACATCGGCCCCGTCACCCTCATGGAGTATCTGCGGCACGCCGACGAGCTGATCGCGCTGCCCGACATCGCCGTCGGCTGCGACGGTCCCGTCATGTCCTGCGTCATCGTCAGCCAGCTGCCGCTGGACCGGCTGGACGGCGAGCGGGTCGCCCTGGGGTCCACCAGCCGCACCTCGGTACGGCTGGCCGAGCTGCTGCTCACCGAGCGCTACGGCGTCACCCCCGACTACTTCCGCTGCCCGCCCGACCTGTCGCTGATGATGCAGGAGGCACAGGCCGCCGTCCTCATCGGCGACGCCGCCCTGCGGGCGTCGCTGCACGACGCGCCCCGGCTCGGCCTTGAGGTCCACGACCTCGGGCAGATGTGGAAGGACTGGACCGGCCTGCCCTTCGTCTTCGCGGTATGGGCGGTCCGCAAGGACTACCTGGCCGCGCACCCCGAGGCCGTCCACGCGGTGCACAAGGCCTTCCTGGCCTCCCGCGACCTGTCGCTGGACGAGGTCGAGAAGGTCGCCGAGCAGGCCGCCCGCTGGGAGTCCTTCGACGCCGACCTGCTGCGCCGCTACTTCACCACCCTCGACTTCTCGCTCGGCGCCGAGCAGCTCGCGGGCCTGGCCGAGTTCGCCCGGCGCGTCGGCTTCCCGCCCGAGGCCCGGGTCTCGCTCCTCCCGCCGAGCTGACGGCGGGTCGGCGTACGCTGGCCTGGTCCGTCGTCAAGCTCCTCGTCATGCTCCTCCGGAAGGGACCTCCCTGGTGAGCGACATCGCAGCCGTCCTCGAACGCGCCGCCGACGGCGGCCGTATCACCCCGGAAGAGGCCCTCGACCTCTACCGCGACGCCCCCCTGCACGCGCTGGGCGCCGCCGCGGACGCGGTGCGCCGCCGCCGCTACGCCGGGACCGAGCACATCGCGACGTACATCATCGAGCGGAACATCAACTACACGAACGTGTGCGTCACCGCGTGCAAGTTCTGCGCGTTCTACGCGGCGCCCAAGGACGCCGGGAAGGGCTGGAGCCGCGGTCTTGACGACATCCTGCGGCGCTGCGCGGAGACCGTCGAGCTGGGCGGCACCCAGATCATGTTCCAGGGCGGCCACCACCCGGACTACGGCGTCGAGTACTACGAGGAGCACTTCGCCGCGATCAAGCGGGAGTTCCCGCAGCTGGTGATCCACTCGCTGGGCGCGTCCGAGATCGAGCACATGTCGCGGATCTCCGGGGTCAGCGCGGAGGAGGCGATCCGCCGTATCCATGCCGCGGGTCTTGACTCCTTCGCCGGCGCCGGCGCCGAACTGCTCCCGGAGCGGCCCCGCAAGGCCATCGCGCCGCTCAAGGAGTCCGGCGAGCGGTGGCTGGAGATCATGGAGACCGCGCACCGCCTCGGTGTCGAGTCCACCTCCACCATGCTGATGGGCACCGGCGAGACGAACGCGGAGCGCATCGAGCACCTGCGGATGATCCGCGACGTCCAGGACAGGACCGGCGGCTTCCGCGCCTTCATCCCGTACACGTACCAGCCGGAGAACAACCACCTCAAGGGCCAGACGCAGGCCACCCTCTTCGAGTATCTGCGGATGATCGCGATCGCCCGGCTCTTCCTGGACAACGTCGCCCACATCCAGGGCTCCTGGCTCACCACCGGCAAGGAGGTCGGGCAGCTGTCGCTGCACTACGGGGCGGACGACCTCGGCTCGGTGATGCTGGAGGAGAACGTCGTCTCCTCCGCCGGGGCCAAGCACCGCTCGAACCGGATGGAGCTGATCCATCTGATCCGCGCGGCCGGACGCGTGCCGGCGCAGCGCGCGACGACGTACGAGCACCTGGTCGTGCACGACGACCCGGCCGACGACCCGGTCAACGACCACGTCGTCTCGCACCTCTCCTCGACGGCCATCCCGGGCGGCACCGCCCACCCGGAACTCACCCTCCTCGCCGACCGCTAGGGCCCTGCCCGCGCGGCTGCGGGGTGGCGCATAGGGTAGGGGAGTGACCCGTGCATCCCTGGAGAAGCAGCCGCAGGCGGTGGCCGCGATGTTCGACGACGTCGCCGCCAAGTACGACCTGACCAACGACGTCCTGTCGCTCGGGCAGGCCAGGCTGTGGCGGCGGGCCGTCGCCCAGGCACTGGACGTGGCGCCGGGGGAGCGCGTGCTTGACCTGGGGGCGGGGACGGCCACGTCCTCGCTGCCGATGGCCGCGGCCGGCGCCTCCGTCGTCCCGTGCGACTTCTCCCTCGGCATGCTGCGCGAGGGCAAGAAGCGGCACCCCGAACTGCCGCTGACCGCGGGGGACGCGACCCGGCTGCCGTTCGCCGACGACGTCTTCGACGCCGTCACCATCTCCTTCGCGCTGCGCAACGTGCAGGACACCGACGCGGCGCTACGCGAGATGCGGCGGGTCGCCAAGCCCGGCGGGCGGCTGGTGATCTGCGAGTTCAGCCACCCCACCTACCGGCCCTTCCGCACCGTCTACACCGAGTATCTGATGCGCGCGCTGCCGCCGGTCGCCAAGTCGGTGAGCAGCAACCCGGACGCGTACGTCTACCTCGCAGAGACCATCCGCGAGTGGCCCGACCAGCGGGCGCTGGCCGGGCGGTTGCAGGACGCGGGCTGGTCGGGGGTGGCCTGGCGGAATCTGACCGGCGGCATCGTGGCGCTGCACCGGGCGAAGAAGGCGCTTCCGGCGGGCGGTTGAGCCGGTGTCGAGCCGCCGTTGAGGAGTCGGGCATTCCGGTGCGGGCGCGGCGAGTCGCCCCCTAAGCTGCGGTGTGCGTGCTGGGGACGACCGGACCCCGCGACTCCCGGAGTGGCCAATGTCGTTCTGCCCCGCGTGCGGGATCCCGGTCTCGGACAGCACTGCCCGCTTCTGCATGAAGTGCGGGCACGAACTCCCGGCGGCGCCGGCCTCCGCCACGCCGCCGCCCGGCGCGACGCCCCCGCCCGCCGCACCGCCGCCGCCCAACGCGCCGCCCACGCCGACCTATGGCGCACCGCCGCCTCCGCCGCCTCCCGCGTACACGCCGACCGGCGCCTACCCCGGTGCCGGGCCCGGGTATCCGGCCGCGCCGCCGCCCGGAACGCCGCAGCCCCCCGGACCGCCGTCGCCCGCCGGGCTGTTCGTGCGCCGGGTCTTCGCCGGCCGGTGGGACGGCCCCCTGCTGGCCGCGCTGGTGCCCGCGCTCGTGCTGCTGGTGGCGGCCGGCGGCCTCGGCGCCTGGTCGCAGCACGCCTTCAAGGGCTCGGCCATCGGCTGGTTCAAGCGCAGCCGGGTCGCCCTCGCGCTGGCCGTGCAAGGTCTCGGCGGTCACCTGAGCGTCGACGTCCCCGGCCGGTTCGGGGTGTACGGCTCCGGCGACGCGGACTGCATGGAGACCTCCGACTCCGACGGCGACGAGTTCGACGGCTACGACGGCTACGACGACACCGGTATGTGCGACTCCGGCGCGGGCGTGGGATCGGTCTCCGTCGTCCCGCTGACCTTCACCCTGCTCTGGCTGCTCGCCCTCGTGCTGGTCCTGCGGTCGGTGCGCCGGCGCCACTCAGGACCCGAGGCGGCCGTGCGGGTCGCGCTGCTCAGCGCGGCCGTGGCGACCGTGCTGAGCTTCGTCGCGCAGCCCGGCTTCGAGGGGGTCACGCTGCACAGCGGCCCGTTCCGGGTGCTGCCGTGGTCCTTCCTGCTCAGCCTGGCGACCGCGCTGGTCGTCCTCGACGGCCCGGCCCTGCGGGCGCGGTTCGCCGCCGCGTGGCGGGTGGCGGGCACGGCGCTGATCGCCCTGGTGGTCACCGTGCTCTTCGCCGGCGTCGTCGTCTTCATGGTCGCCGTGGGCAACATCGACAACGGCGTGGACAGCACGACCCTGGTCGTGCTGGCCGCCGTGCTGCCCAACCTCGGCCTGTCCGGGCTCGCGCTGGGCTGGGGCGCCCCTGCCGAGGCGCACCGGGGTCTCGGCGCCGGCACCGGCACCGACCGCGTCTCCTTCGGACTGTCGGAGCTGAGCCACTTCTGGAACGGCTGGTCGACCGTGCTCGCGCTCATCGGCGGGGCGCTGTGCGCGCTGGTCATCGGCCTGCTGGCGGCCGCGCGCTGCCGTGAACGGTCGGAGCAGTTCGCCGTGGCCGGCGTCTTCAGCGCCATGTTCACGGCACTGGTCGTGATCGGCGGGGTGAGCACCAGCGGCATCAGCTCGCTGAACGGCTTCGACAGCGGCCTCGGCTCCTCGCACGCCGCGCTGGGCTCCGACGTCCCGGAGTCGCTGCTCTTCGCCCTGCTCTGGTCGATCGGCGGGGTGCTTGCCGCCCCGTACGTCCGCCGCGTCCTCGGTCTGGCCCCGCCGGCCCCGGCGCCGCCCTCCCCTTACGCGCCGCCGCCGTTCCCGCACGTCCCCCAGCAGCCGCCCCCGCCGCAGCAGGTCCACGAGCTCGGCATCGTCCAACCCGAGCGGCTGGCCAAGGAAGCGGAGACCCGCCGTGAGGAAGGCGGCGGCCGCCACCAGTGACCGCGGCCGCGGCGCGGCGGGACGCGCGGACCCGCCCCGCCAGCGCCACGCGGCATCCGCTGCTCATAGACTCGGGGGCAACCCGGGCCGAGGCCCGGATGCCGTAAAGCCGTCCTCGCCGCAAACGGGAGTGCCACCGTGCCCGACACCGCCCTGTCCGAGCGCACCGCCGACGTCATCGTCGTCGGCGCCGGCCCCGCCGGTTCGACGACCGCGTACTACCTGGCGAAGGCGGGCCTCGACGTCCTGCTGCTGGAGAAGACCGCCTTCCCGCGCGAGAAGGTCTGCGGGGACGGGCTGACGCCGCGTGCGACCAAGCAGCTGGTCTCGATGGGGATCGACGTCTCCGAGGAGGCGGGCTGGCTGCGCAACAAGGGCCTGCGCATCATCAGCGGCGGCCTGCGCCTGGAGATGGACTGGCCGGAGCTGGCCGCCTATCCGAACTACGGACTGGTGCGCAAGCGCGAGGACTTCGACGACCTGCTGGCGCAGCAGGCGGTGAAGGCGGGTGCGCGGCTGTACGAGCGGTGCAACGTCGGCGCCCCGATCACCGACGAGCGCACCGGCCGTATCACCGGCGTCCAGGCCAAGCTCGGCGAGGAGAAGACCCCGGTGGTCTTCAGCGCTCCGCTGGTCGTCGCCGCCGACGGCAACTCCACCCGGCTCTCGCTCGCGATGGGCCTGCACCGCCGCGAGGACCGCCCGATGGGCGTCGCGGTGCGTACGTACTTCACCTCGCCGCGGCACGACGACGACTACCTGGAGTCCTGGCTGGAACTGTGGGACCGGCGCGGCCCGCAGGCGCGCCAACTTCCCGGATACGGCTGGATCTTCGGCCTCGGCGACGGCACGTCCAACGTCGGCCTCGGCATCCTCAACTCCTCCGCGGCCTTCCGCGAGCTGGACTGGCGCGAGGTGCTCAAGGCGTGGGTCGCCGGCATGCCGGAGGACTGGGGCTACACCCCGGAGAACATGACGCAGCCGATCCGCGGCGCCGCGCTCCCGATGGCCTTCAACCGCCAACCGCACTACACCCGCGGCCTGTTGCTGGTCGGCGACGCGGGCGGGCTGGTCAACCCCTTCAACGGCGAGGGCATCGCCTACGCGATGGAATCCGGTCAGCTCGCCGCCGACGTGATCACCCAGGCGCACGCCCGCGCGACCTCCTCGCAGCGCGAACTCGCCCTCCAGCGCTACCCGAAGGTCCTCAAGGACACCTATGGCGGCTACTACACGCTCGGCCGCGCCTTCGTGAAGCTGATCGGCAATCCCAAGGTGCTCCAGCTGTGCACCGAACGCGGCCTGACCCACCCGATGTTGATGCGCTTCGCCCTCAAGCTGTTGGCCAACCTGACCGATCCGACCGGCGGCGACGCGATGGACCGCGTGATCAACGGCCTGACGAAGATCACTCCTCGCGCCTGACGCCTGCTCCCGCCGCCCGGCGGCCCTGGGGACCTTGCGCAGGACCTTGCTGAGGTGCTTGCCCTCACTGGCCGTCGGTCGGCTGGATCGCGTTGCGCCAGACCGTGACGTCGATGACGACGTAGGTGCTGGCCTCGGTGCTCTTCGAGGCGCGCTGGAAGGTGATCAGGGCGACGGTGCTGCCGGTGCTCGCGCAGATCTGCGAGCCCGCCGACAGGCGCGACAGGTCCACCCGGCCGTTGTAGCGGGTGACCTGCATGCAGGTCTCGAGAGAGCCGGTCTCGTTCCCGTTGAGCAGCACGAGCCTGCCGGAGTCGGTGCCGAGGAAGCAGTCGCCCTGCGTGACGCAGTCGTAGAAGAAGTCGCCGCTCGGGCCCCCCACCGGCTTCAGGTCGGGGTCGGCGAACTGCAGGTCGTACTGGTCGGCGAGCTCGATGCCGGGGTGCGGCTCCGGGCTCGGCGCGGGGACGCCGTCGGTCGGCGTGGTGGCCGGGGCGGTGTCCGGCGTGCTGGGGGTCGCCCCGGGCGCCCCGGTCGTCCCGGCGGACGCCGCCGGAGCGCTGGTGGGGGTGCCGGCCGGGTCGGCGACGACACCGTGGTCGTTGCTGTTGGTCAGCGCGAGGGTGCTGCCGACGGCCGCGGCGATCACGATCAGGGCGGCGAGCGTGGCCAGCACGATGTTGCGCCTGGTCTTCCGGCGCGGCTGCGGCTGCGGGTGCGCGACCGGGTAGGGGTACTGCGGCGGGTAGCCGTACGCCGGGTGCGGGGCGGCCTGGTGCTGCACCGGCGGTTGCTGGACCGGCGGCCCCGCGTACGGCGGCTGCACCGGCTGGACCTGCGGCTGGGCCGCGGGCTGCGTCGCCGGGTGGGTCGGCGGGCCGGGCGGGGCGGCCGGGGCGGGAGGCTGGGCCTGCGCGGCAGACTGCCCCGCGGGCCGGGCGGGCGGCTGCGCGGGGGCCTGGGACGGCGGCTGGACGGGCGGCCGGGACGGCGGTGCCGCGACCGGCCGGGTCACCGGGGGCGGCGGCACCGCGTCAGCAAGGGGCGAGGCCGGCGGCACCGCGTCGGCGGGCGGCGGGGTCGCGGGCGGCGAGCCCGGGGCCACGTGCCGGGCCGGGATCTCCGCGGCCAGCGCACCCGGCAGCCACTGCTCGGGCCGGCGCAACTCCGTCTGCTCCGACGCCGCCTGGCACATCCGCACCACCTCGGCCAGCGACGGCCGCTCGGCCGGGACCTTCGCCAGGCAGCGGGTCACCAGCGGCCGCAGCTCCGACGGGAGGGTGGCGAGGTCCGGCTCCTCGTGGACGATGCGGTAGAGCACGGCGTGCGAGGGGCCCTCGCCGTACGCGGGCATGCCGAGCGCCGCGTAGGCGGCGACCTGGCCGAGCGCGAAGACGTCGGTGGCCGGGGTGATCTCCCGGCCGGCGGCCTGCTCGGGCGACATGAAGGCGGGCGTGCCGATGGTGACGCCGCTGCCGGTCAGCGCGGTGGCGTCGGCGGCGCGGGCGATGCCGAAGTCGATGACCCGGGGGCCGTCGGAGGCGAGCAGCACGTTCGACGGTTTGAGGTCGCGGTGCACGAGTCCCGCGCCGTGCACGGCCTCCAACGCCTCGGCGATCCCGGCGATCAGCAGCAGCACGGTCGGCACCGGCATCGGCCCGTGTTCGGCGACCGCGGAGGACAGCGTCGGCCCGGGGACGAAGGCCGTCGCCAGCCAAGGCCGGGTGCCCTCGGTGTCGCTGTCGATGACCGGCGCGGTGTAGAGGCCCTGCACCCGCTGCGCCGCCTGCACCTCCTGCCGGAAGCGGCGGCGGAATTCGGCGTCCTCGGCGAACTCCGGCCTGATCACCTTGATGGCGACCGGCCGGCCCGCAGGGGTGTGGGACAGGTAGACCTTGCCCATGCCGCCGGCGCCGAGCTTCGCCGCCAGCCGGTACGCCCCCACCGACACCGGATCGTCCGCGTCAAGTGGCTGAAAGACCTCGCCGGACCCCGCCCCACTCATCCCTGACCGCCTCGTCCCCATCGCTGCTGCTGGAGGCTCGGAGACTACCGGTCACGGCCCCGAATTCCCGCCCCCTGTCGCGCAGTTGTGCCCCGACGGCCACCCACCGGTGACCCGCCTCAGGCCGCGGGGCCGGCGGCGACGCAGAACTCGTTGCCCTCGGGGTCGGCCATGACGACATGGTGGCCGTCGAAGACGCCCAGCACGCTGCCGCCCGCCGCCCCCAGCCGGGTGGCCTCGGCCTCGATCCGCGCCCAGCGCTCGGCGGGCGTGCCGTCCCCGGACACCCGGATGTCCAGGTGCAGCCGGTTCTTGGCCGTCTTCCCCTCGGGCACCTTCAGGATCGCCAGCCGCGGCCCGTCCCCGTCCGGGTCGCACAACCAGGCCCCGTCATCAACGGAGTCGTCCTCCCCCAGCTCGAAACTGGCATGCCACTCCGCCCGCGTCGCAAACGGCGCGGGCGCCGGCTCGTCCACGTACCCGAGTGCCGTCTTCCAGAAGACGGCGAGCGTCGGTGCGTGCACGGCGTCAAGGGTGAGGTCGATACGAGCAGCCATACCAGCCACGCTAGTCCCTGCGTGTGACAACGCCCGGCCCCGCACCCCCGTCAGGGGCCGGGACCCACACCTCAACGACCCGCAGCCACGGAGTCCGCTTGAGACAGCGCTTCGGCACCGGGACCAGTCCCCGTCTTCGGTGCCCGCCGCGCTGGACCAGGTGCGTGACGCGTTGCGGAACTGGGGTCCGGCCGACCTGGCCGACGACTCGGCGCTCGTGCTCTCGGAACTGCTGTCCAATGCCGTGGAGCACTCGCGTAACCCCGGCGGGAGGGTGCGCACACGGTTCAGCCGCCTCCCCGCCGGGTGCGGTGTCCGGATCGAGGTGCTGGACGCGGACGCCGACCGGTTGCCCCGCCTGCCGTCCGAGGTGGACGACGAGGACGTACGGGGGCGCTCCGGACGCGCTGGCAGGACGAGGCGGAGCCGGACACGTTCGCGCTCCGGCCCGACTGCGTTGACCGCTCCGAGGCGGGCACAGCGTGCGGGCACTTTGCCGGGCACCCGGGGCCGCACTCCTGGGTGATCGAAACAGAGTGTGTCGCCATGACCGACGATACGAACGGCGCCAGGCATGAGAGATTCGCCGCTCGACGCGGGCCCGGGTGACCGGGCCGGATACCCGCGGCGCGCTCCGTACTCACGGATCATCGCCACCGCCGCCCTGCGCTCCGTTCCCCAAGCCCTCCCTCGGGGCCGGGGTTCACGGACCCGGTGAGCCGGGGACGATCCCAGCGGCCCGCTGGTCCAGTTCCTCGGCGGCGTCCCCGCCGTGCTGCAATCCGGTCGGGGCACCGATCAGCGGACCCTTGTCGAGTTGGTCACCCTCCCACCGGGCGCGCCTCCCGCGTCGTTCGTCGACTTGGCCGGCGCCCTCCGCGGCCTTCAGACCACCTACCTGGGTCACCACATCAGCGGGCCGAAACTGCCCACCACCACGCCCAACCCGGCCAACGGCCTCTACATCGGCGTCCACGTCGACAACCACGACCGTCTGCCTACCAAGCCCGCCACCTCGGGCGGCGCCGCTTGTGCTTCAACCCTGGTATGGGAGCCGGATGCCGCGGGGGTGCTCCAAGGCCCCAGGACGCAGCCCAGAGCCTCGTCGCGATTGGCCATTCGACGCGGCGGCGAGCCTTCCCCCGGGGGCGGGCTACCGGCCTCCGGTCCTACGCCCTGCGCCCGATGCGCGGCTCGCGGGCGCGTCGCTAGCGTGGGGCGGCATGACGGAGAACGAGCAGTCCGCGGGGCCCCGCAGTCGCGAGGAGCGCAAGCGCAATGCGCTGCGCCTGTTGGAGAGCGAGTTCGACCTGTGGGCGGCCAGCGCCGATGCGGCGGGGGTGCCGACGCTGATGCCGCTGACGTTTCTGTGGGACGGCGAGGCCGTGTGGCTGTCGACCCGGCCGACGAATCCGACCGGGGCGAATCTGGCGGCCTCCGGCACCGTGCGGCTGTGCCTGGGGACCACGCGGGACGTCGTGCACATCGAGGGCGTCGTCACCGCCTTCACCGGGGACGAGTTGCCGGACGGCGTCGGGGACGCCTTCGCGGCGAAGGACGGCTGGGACCCGCGCAAGGAGGCGGACCGCTACGACTTCTACCGCGTCGCGCTCGACAACCTCCGTGCCTGGGGCACGGTTCCCGAGCTCAGGGGCCGACTGCTGATGAAGGCCGGCCGCTGGCTGGTGTGACGCCGTGACCTGCCGCTCCCCGCTAGCCTCGGGCTTTCACGAGGGGCGCTGTCCGGCAGGTGATCAAGAAAGCAGAAAGTGCCTCTGAGCTGCAACGATAGGACTTGCTGAGGGTCCTGTACGTGGTAGCAAAAGAGGCACTTCCCAGGTGAAGAAGAGTATCGGGTCGTATCCGCCTGTCCGTGTCCAGGGTGACGGGGGCGGGGTGGTCTCGCAGGCCGGCGGGGTGCTGCTGGTGGAGACCGTCCGCAAGACGGGGCTGGACACGGCCATATCGGCGGCACTGGCGCCGTGGCGCAAACCGCGGGCCGTGCACGATCCGGGCAAGATCCTGCTAGACCTCGCTGTGGCGGTGGCACTGGGCGGGGACTGCCTGTCGGACATCGGCGTGCTGCGGGCCGAACCCGCACTGTTCGGCCCGGTGGCATCCGATCCGACCGTCTCACGGCTGGTCGAGACCCTGGCCGGGGCCGGCCCCCGCGCGCTGACCGCGATCCGCCGGGCCAGGGCCGAAGTCCGCCAGCGGGTCTGGACGTTGGCCGGCACCGACGCGCCCGACGCGGACGGGCAGGTGACCGTGGATATCGACGGGGTGCTGGTCCTGGCGCACTCCGACAAGCAGGACGCGACCGCGACGTGGAAGAAGACCTTCGGCCACCACCCGCTGGTCGCGTTCGTCGACCACGGCCCGGCCGGGTCCGGGGAGCCGGTGGCCGCCGTGCTGCGGCCCGGCAACGCGGGAAGCAACACCGCCGCCGACCACATCACCACCACCAAACTGGCCCTGGCCCAACTGCCCAAGCAGCACCGGCGGGGCCGCTCGACGCTGATCCGCACCGACTCAGCGGGCGGCACCCACGCGTTCCTGAACTGGCTCACCGCACGGGGCCGGTGGCTGTCCTACTCGGTCGGGATGACCATCACCGACGCCGTCCACCACGCCGTACTGCAGATCCCGGCCCCGGCATGGACCCCGGCGGTCGAACCCGACGGCCAGGTCCGCGAAGGCGCCTGGGTCGCCGAACTGGCCGGCGACGTCCTGAACGGCTGGCCCGCAGGCACGCGGCTTATCGTCCGCAAAGAACGGCCCCACCCCGGTGCGCAGTTGCGGTTCACCGACGCAGACGGCATGCGCCTGACGTGCTTCGCGACCAACACCACCGGCACCGCGATCGCTGCCCTGGAACTGCGGCACCGCCAGCGCGCCCGAGCCGAGGACCGCATCCGGGCCGCCCGTGCCACCGGCCTGCACAACCTCCCCCTGCACCACACCACCAGCAACCAGCTGTGGCTGGAGGTCGTCCAGCTCGCACTTGACCTGCTGGCCTGGATGCCGATGCTCGCCCTGACCGGCCCCGCCCGCCGGTGGGAACCCAAAAAGCTCCGCCTCAGGCTGTTCTCCGCCGCCGCCCGCCTGGTCACCACCGGCCGCCGGCGCATCCTCCGCCTCGCCCGCCACTGGCCCTGGACCCACGTGATCACCAGCGCCTTCACCCGGCTGCAAGCCCTGCCAGACCCCGGCTGACCAGCAGGATCAACCCATCCCGACGAGCACCCGATTGCCTCCGGAACCGTGGAACCCGGCGCCCACCCGACACGACAGCCGGGCCACCAGCCTGCCCACCCTCAAAACAACCCGAGAACTGCCAAGCAAAAAGCCCCCGTCAACATCGAACGAGGGCTCATGCAAGATCGAGGCTAGGCCGCCGTCAAGGTTGATGCCGGAGGGATATTCCCCAAAGTCCTATGGAAGTCGTATGGTCCCTTCATGTTGTCCGCACTCGGACAACATGTACTGGGAGGCACCATGAACAGCAAGAAGGCTGTCCGGGCACTGGCGACCTGCGCCGCCGCGCTGGGGCTGGCGACGGGCGTCACGAACAGCGCCCAGGCGGAGGACGGCTACACCAACGGCGGATACATCGCGGACAGTTACGTGTCCTTCGTCGGCTGCTCGGCCGAGATCCAGATGGGTACGTCCAACGCCAACGGCCAGGAGTACGCCCGCGCCTGGTACTACCTCAGATACAGCACCCGTGACCAGCCGTGCCAGGGGTGGATGCAGCGCAAGAAGGACAGCGAGACCACCTGGACCATGATCGAGGGATTCACCGTCGCGCCCTCCCACGACCTCCAGACAGTGGGCACCTTCTACTACTACGACGGCCCCGGCTACAAGGTGCGCGTCTGCACCGGTGACCGGATCTACGGGAACTCGTATTCGTGCGGCGAAGGCTTCTGAGCCGGCCGGAGGAATGACCATGAACAAGAAGAAGGCCGCCCGGGCACTGGCGACCTGCGCCGCCGCGCTGGGGCTGGCGACGGGCGTCACCAACAGCGCCCAGGCGCAGGCCGGGTACACCGACGGATACGTCCAGCTCACCACCGAGGTCGTGTTCGTGAACTGTGGCGGCGCCGTCCAGTTCGGGACCTCCGACAGCAACGGCTCGCTCTACGCACGCGGGGTGTTCACCCTCAACCTGAGCAGCCGGGCCCGTGAGTGCCAGGGCTGGCTGCAGCGCAGCACGAACAAAGGCGCGTCGTGGACCACCATCTCGGGCATCCACCACTCGGCCAACGGCGAGGTCCAGTACACCGACTACTACTGGGACTCGACCGGTTACATGGCCCGGGTCTGCGTCGGCGACATGCTGTACAGCAACTCGTATTCCTGCGGCCCCGGCGTCTGAACCGGATACCCGCCCCTCTCCCGGCGCCGGCGGTCCGGACCGCCGGCGCCGGGAGAGCCGGAGGGGCCGGGCGGGGTCAGAGGACCCGGACCGCCCAGTCGGGCTCGTAGTCCACCATCTGGTGGATGCCCACCGGCGTCGAGGAGTTCGCCGCGTCGAGGTACTGGCCGTTACCGATGAAGACGCCCACGTGGTAGGCGCTGCCCTCACCGCCCCAGAAGATCAGGTCGCCGGGCTGCAGGCTGCCGAGCGCGACCGGCGTGCCGACCGTCGACTGCTCCTGCGAGGTGCGCGGCAGGTTCACGCCCACCGTGCCGAAGGCGACCTGGGTCAGACCCGAGCAGTCGTACGAGCCCGGTCCGGTGGCGCCGTAGACGTACGGCTTGCCCAGTTGGGACTTGAGGAACGCGATCAGCTTGTCGACCTTGGTGCCGGACGCGGCCGGCACCGCCGCGGCGGCGGTCGAGGGCGCCGGCGAGGTGGACGCCACCGGCGTCATCGTGAGCTTCGCGCGCTTGGCCGAGCGCGAGGCGCTGATCGCGCTCGCGGTGGCGCGGGCCTTGGCGGCCTTGGCGGCGACGGCGGCCTTGTGCTTCGCGGCGGCCGCGGCGGACGCCGCCTTGGCCTGCGCGGCGGCCTGGTCGGCGGCGTGCTGCTGCTGCGCGGCCATCGTCATCTCGATCGCGTCCTGCGCGACCGCGTCGGCGGCCTGTTCACCGGTGACGGTGGTGGCCAGCGTGCCGTTCAGGGCGCGGGCGGAGACGTGTCCGGCGTCCCGCGACTTGGTGGAGTGGTTGTCGGCCAGGGCCGGAGCGGTCGCACCGCCGAGGGCGATCGCGCTGACGACACCGCCGACGATTCCGGCCCGCCGCGTCCAGTTGGGACGGGGCGGTGCGGCATGCCGCCGGCGGCCGGTATGGATCTGCGAGGCGGACGCATGGGTCCGTGGTCTGTTCTGGGGCATGCGTCTCTGGCTATCAGGAATGAAAGGTTCCGTTCAACAAAGGTGTGATGCGCCACAGTTGACGTGTTCACGGCTCAAATGCCCGTTTCATGATCGTGCGGATCGGGTGGTTTGAGGCCATTTCAGCGGGCCGGTCACCTATGCGCTCGTGCCCACATTCACGCGGCTGATTCCCGGGCGCCGAGGGGCTGTTGGCGGACCGGCCCGGCGCTATCACGCGGCCGTGTCCAACACCAATTTGCCCGCTGTCGCGGTCGCTTGATAATGAGCGCACGCCTCTGACCAGCAAGAATTAACACGGATGTGATGTGAAGTGATCGTTTGCCGATGATCCACCCCATGATCACCGCTCATCCGACTTCATGATCATTGGTCAGGTGGTGGAGATCACAAAGCTCTGCCCGTACCCCGTGTCGCAGATCACAGACCGGGAGGCATAGGATGCAGGCGACTTGGGCTTGTGAACTGCCTCACATGGACGCGATCTTCCTCGCGGAAGTGGCGCGGACCACACCACAGGTCACGGTCCGACATGTCAGTCACTGCCGACTGGAAGGAGCGGGGGACGGTGAACGCCTACGCGCCCATTTTCGTCCTGGGGGGCATCGCGGCCGGCTTCGCGATCTTCTCCGTTTTCATGGCCTCGATCATCGGGCCGAAACGGTACAACCGGGCCAAGTTGGAAGCGTACGAGTGCGGTATCGAGCCGACTCCGCAGCCGGCCGGCGGCGGACGCTTCCCGATCAAGTACTACCTGACGGCGATGCTGTTCATCGTCTTCGACATCGAGATCGTCTTCCTCTACCCCTGGGCCGTCACCTTCGACCGCCTGGGGATGTTCGGGCTCGTGGAGATGCTCCTCTTCGTGCTCACCGTCTTCGTCGCCTACGCGTACGTATGGCGGCGCGGCGGCCTGGAATGGGACTAGGGACCGAGGGGACCAGGGAGCCAACGCATGGGTATCGAAGAGAAACTGCCGAGCGGATTCCTGCTGACGACGGTGGAGACCGCGGCGGGCTGGGTACGTAAGGCGTCGGTCTTCCCGGCCACCTTCGGCCTGGCCTGCTGCGCCATCGAGATGATGACCACGGGTGCCGGGCGCTACGACATGGCCCGCTTCGGCATGGAGGTCTTCCGCGGCTCGCCGCGGCAGGCCGACCTGATGATCGTCGCGGGCCGGGTGAGCCAGAAGATGGCGCCGGTGCTGCGGCAGGTCTACGACCAGATGCCGAACCCCAAGTGG
The DNA here is from genome assembly GCF_036010485.1 of Streptomyces sp. NBC_01198. NCBI lineage: Bacteria > Bacillati > Actinomycetota > Actinomycetes > Kitasatosporales > Streptomycetaceae > Streptomyces > Streptomyces sp. NBC_01198. The sequence continues at coordinate 3,270,388 of NZ_CP108568.1, read as the reverse complement.
GTCATCTCGATGGGCGTCTGCGCGTCCAGCGGCGGGATGTTCAACAACTACGCGATCGTGCAGGGCGTCGACCACATCGTGCCGGTCGACATCTACCTGCCCGGCTGCCCGCCGCGCCCCGAGATGCTGCTCGACGCGATCCTCAAGCTGCACGAGAAGATCCAGGGCGGCAAGCTCGGCGTGAACCGCGAGGAGGCCGCCCGCGAGGCGGAGGAAGCCGCGCGCAAGGCGCTCCCCACGATCGAGATGAAGGGGCTGCTGCGATGAGCGACTCCACGGCCGGCGGCGTCCCGGCGCCGCGCGAGCAGGACCCCGGCGAGGTCATCGGCGTCCGCAAGGGCATGTTCGGCGCGAACAACGGCGGCGACACCTCCGGTTACGGCGGCCTGGTGCGTACCGTCCGGCTGCCCGGGGCCAGTTCACGGCCGTACGGCGGCCGGGACGGCGTCTTCGACGAGATCGCCGACGAGCTGGAGGGCGCCCTCGACGAGCAGGGCCTGCCGCCGGCCGAGGCGATCGAGAAGACCGTCGTGGACCGCGGCGAGCTGACCTTCCACATCGCCCGCGAGCACCTGGTGCGGGTCGCCCGCACGCTGCGCGACGACCCGGCGCTGCGCTTCGAGCTGTGCACCGGTGTCAGCGGGGTGCACTACCCCGACGACGAGGGCCGCGAGCTGCACGCCGTCTACCACCTGCGTTCGATCACCCACGGCCGGCTGATCCGGGTCGAGGTCGGCGTCCCCGACGCCGACCCGCACGTCCCGTCACTGGTGGGCGTCTACCCCACCAACGACTGGCACGAGCGGGAGACCTTCGACTTCTTCGGCATCGTCTTCGACGGCCACCCCGCGCTCACCCGCATCATGATGCCGGACGACTGGCCCGGCCACCCGCAGCGCAAGGACTACCCGCTCGGCGGCATCCCCGTCGAGTACAAGGGTGCCCAGATCCCGGCTCCCGACCAGCGGAGGTCGTACTCATGACGAACGGATACGCCTCCCCACAGCAGGCGGAGGAGCGCGAGACCACCGAGGGCCGGGTCTTCACCGTCACCGGCGGCGACTGGGACGAGCTCGCCGAGACCGTCGGCAAGTCCGACGACGAGCGGATCATCGTCAACATGGGTCCCCAGCACCCGTCCACCCACGGGGTGCTGCGGCTGATCCTGGAGATCGACGGCGAGACGGTCACCGAGGCGCGGTCCGGTATCGGCTACCTGCACACCGGTATCGAGAAGAACATGGAGTACCGCACCTGGGTGCAGGGCTCCACCTTCGTGACGCGGATGGACTACCTGACGCCGCTGTTCAACGAGACCGCGTACTGCATGGCCGTGGAGAAGCTGCTCGGCATCACCGACCAGGTGCCGGACCGGGCGACCATCATCCGGGTGCTGCTGATGGAGCTCAACCGGATCTCCTCGCACCTGGTGTGCATCGCCACCGGCGGCATGGAGCTGGGCGCCACCACGATCATGATCTACGGCTTCCGGGACCGCGAGATGATCCTGGACATCCTGGAGCTGATCACCGGCCTGCGGATGAACCACGCCTACGTCCGGGTCGGCGGCCTGGCGCAGGACCTGCCGCCCGGCGCGATCGACCAGGTGCGGGAGTTCGTCAAGACCTTCCGCAAGAACCTGCCCGAGTACGACAAGCTCGCCACCGGCAACCCGATCTTCAAGGGCCGGATGCAGGACGTCGGCTACCTGGACCTGACCGGCTGCATGGCGCTCGGCGCCACCGGCCCGATCCTGCGGGCCGCCGGCCTGCCGCACGACCTGCGCAAGTCCGACCCCTACTGCGGTTACGAGACCTACGAGTTCGACGTGCCGACCGCGGACACCTGCGACTCCTACGGGCGTTTCCTGGTCCGGCTGGCCGAGATGCACGAGAGCCTGCGGATCGTCGAGCAGTGCCTTGACCGGCTCGCGCCGGGCCCGGTCATGGTCGAGGACAAGAAGATCGCCTGGCCCGCGCAGCTCGCGCTCGGCCCGGACGGCATGGGCAACAGCCTGGACCACATCAAGAAGATCATGGGCACCTCGATGGAGGCCCTGATCCACCACTTCAAGCTGGTCACCGAGGGCTTCAGGGTGCCGCCGGGGCAGGCCTACTCGGCGGTGGAGTCCGCCAAGGGCGAGCTGGGCGTGCACGTCGTCAGCGACGGCGGCACCCGGCCCTACCGGGTGCACTTCCGCGACCCGTCGTTCACCAACCTGCAGTCCATGGCGGCGATGTGCGAGGGCGGCCAGGTCGCCGACGTCATCGTCGCGGTGGCGTCCATCGACCCCGTGATGGGAGGCGTCGACCGATGACCGACGTGTCACTGGGCATCCCGCAGATGCCCGCGCCCGACTACCCGGCCGACGTGCGCGCCCGGCTGGAGAGCGACGCCAGGGAGGTGATCGCCCGCTACCCCGGATCGCGCAGCGCCCTGCTTCCGCTGCTGCACCTGGTGCAGTCCGAGGAGGGCCACGTCACCCGGACCGGCATCCGCTTCTGCGCCGAGATGCTGGACCTGACCACCGCCGAGGTCACGGCGGTGTCGACCTTCTACACCATGTACCGCCGCAAGCCGAGCGGCGACTACCAGGTCGGGGTCTGCACCAACACGCTGTGCGCGGTGATGGGCGGCGACGCCATCTTCGACGAGCTCAAGCAGCACCTCGGGGTCGGCAACGACGAGACGACCGCGGACGGCAGGGTCACCCTCGAACACATCGAGTGCAACGCGGCCTGCGACTTCGCCCCGGTGGTGATGGTCAACTGGGAGTTCTTCGACAACCAGACCCCCGACTCCGCCCGGCAGCTGGTCGACGACCTCATCGCCGGCCGTGAGGTGCGCCCCACCCGGGGCGCGCCGCTGTGCACGTACAAGGAGACGGCCCGCATCCTGGCCGGCTTCCCCGACACCCGCGAGGGCGCCGTCGAGGCGAGCGGCGGCGCGGGTCCCGCGTCGCTGGCCGGCCTGCGGCTGCACCGCGGCGAGGCCCCGGCCCGGGTGGTCGGGCAGCGCGGCGAGTCGCCGGCCGAGGACACCGCCCCGCACTCCGACACCCCGTCGCCCGCCGAGCACGCCAGCTCGCACGACGCGCCCCAGCAGACCGCGGAGTCCGACCCGGCCCACCCGGCGGACCCGGTCGCGGACAACGCAGAACAGGAGGAGGGCGAGTGATGACCGTGGAACCGGCCGAGAAACTGCTCGCGCCCGTGCTCTCCGCCTTCTGGGACGACCCGCGGTCCTGGACGCTGGAGACCTACCGCAGGCACGACGGCTACCAGGCGCTGGCCAAGGCGTTCGCGATGGCGCCCGACGACGTGATCGCCTACGTCAAGGACTCCGGCCTGCGCGGCCGCGGCGGCGCGGGCTTCCCCACCGGCATGAAGTGGCAGTTCATCCCGCAGGGTGACGGCAAGCCGCACTACCTGGTGGTCAACGCCGACGAGTCGGAGCCGGGGACCTGCAAGGACATCCCACTGCTCTTCGCCAACCCGCACTCCCTCATCGAGGGCATGATCATCGCGTGTTACGCGATCCGCTCGCATCACGCCTTCATCTACCTCCGCGGTGAGACCGTCCCGGTGCTGCGCCGGCTGCACGAAGCCGTCCGCGAGGCCTACGAGGCCGGCTACCTGGGCACCGACATCCAGGGCAGCGGCTTCGACCTGGACATCACCGTGCACGCCGGCGCCGGGGCGTACATCTGCGGTGAGGAGACGGCGCTGCTGGACTCCCTGGAGGGACGCCGCGGCCAGCCGAGGCTGCGCCCGCCCTTCCCCGCCGTCGAGGGGCTCTACGCCTGCCCCACCGTGGTGAACAACGTCGAGTCCATCGCCTCGGTTCCCGCCATCGTGCAGCGCGGCAAGGACTGGTTCAAGTCGATGGGCAGCGAGAAGTCCCCCGGTTTCACGCTCTACTCGCTGTCCGGCCATGTCGCGCGCCCCGGGCAGTACGAGGGCCCGCTCGGCATCACCCTGCGCCAGCTGCTCGACATGGGCGGCGGGATGCGCCCGGGCCACCGGCTCAAGTTCTGGACCCCCGGCGGCTCGTCAACCCCGATGTTCACCGAGGAGCACCTCGACGTCCCGCTGGACTACGAGGGCGTCGGCGCCGCCGGATCGATGCTCGGCACCAAGGCGCTGCAGTGCTTCGACGAGACCACCTGCGTGGTGCGGGCGGTCACCCGGTGGACCGAGTTCTACGCCCACGAGTCGTGCGGCAAGTGCACGCCGTGCCGCGAGGGCACGTACTGGCTGGTGCAGCTGCTGCGGGACATCGAAGCTGGCAAGGGCCGGATCGAGGACCTGGACAAGCTGAACGACATCGCCGACAACATCAACGGCAAGTCCTTCTGCGCGCTCGGCGACGGCGCCGCCGCCCCGATCTTCTCCTCGCTCAAGTACTTCCGCGAGGAGTACGAGGAGCACATCGAGCACAAGGGCTGCCCCTTCGACCCGGCCCGCTCCACCGCCTGGGCCGACAAGTACCGTACGGAGGCCCACGCGTGACCGTCACCACAAGCAGTGCGTCCTCCGGCGCGGGGCAGCCCGCGGTGCCGCCGGAGGACCTGGTCTCCGTCACCGTGGACGGCATCCCCATCTCGGTGCCCAAGGGCACGCTGGTGATCAGGGCCGCCGAACTGCTCGGCATCGAGATCCCGCGGTTCTGCGACCACCCGCTGCTGGACCCGGCCGGTGCCTGCCGGCAGTGCATCGTCGAGGTCGAGGGCCAGCGCAAGCCGGTCGCGTCCTGCACCATCACCTGCACCGACGGCATGGTGGTGCGCACCCAGCTGACCTCGCCGGTCGCCGAGAAGGCGCAGCGCGGGGTGATGGAGCTGCTGCTGATCAACCACCCGCTGGACTGCCCGGTGTGCGACAAGGGTGGCGAATGCCCGCTGCAGAACCAGGCGATGCAGGTCGGCGACCCGGACACCCGCTTCGAGGGCAAGAAGCGCACCTTCGCCAAGCCGGTGCCGATCTCCGCCCAGGTGCTGCTCGACCGCGAGCGGTGCGTGCTGTGCGCCCGCTGCACCCGGTTCAGCAACCAGGTGGCCGGCGACCCGATGATCGAGCTGCTGGAGCGCGGGGCGCTGCAGCAGGTCGGCACCGGTGAGGGCGACCCCTTCGAGTCGTACTTCTCCGGCAACACCATCCAGATCTGCCCGGTCGGCGCGCTGACTTCGGCCGCGTACCGCTTCCGCTCCCGGCCCTTCGACCTGGTGTCGTCGCCGTCGGTGTGCGAGCACTGCGCGGGCGGCTGCGCCACCCGTACCGACCACCGGCGCGGCAAGGTCATGCGGCGGCTCGCCTCGAACGACCCCGAGGTCAACGAGGAGTGGCTGTGCGACAAGGGCCGCTTCGGCTTCCGCTACGCCCAGCGGCCCGAGCGGCTGACCCACCCGCTGGTGCGCGACGCCGCCGGTGAACTGGTCGCCGCGTCCTGGCCCGAGGCGCTGGCCGCCGCCGCGGCCGGGCTGACCGCGGCGCACGGCCGGGCCGCGGTGCTGCCCGGCGGGCGGCTCACCGTCGAGGACGCCTACGCCTACGCCAAGTTCGCCCGGGTCGTGCTCGGCACGAACGACGTGGACTTCCGGGCCCGCCCGCACTCCGCCGAGGAGGCCGACTTCCTGGCCGCCGCGGTCGCCGGGCGCGGACTGGACCTGGACACCAGCGGGATCACCAACACCGCGCTGGAGGCCGCCCCCGCGGTCCTGCTGGCCGGCCTCGAAGCCGAGGAGGAGGCCCCCGGGGTCTTCCTGCGGCTCCGCAAGGCCCACCGCAAGCGCAAGCAGCAGACGTACGCGCTGGCCACCCACACCACCCGCGGGCTGGAGAAGGCCGGCGGCATCCTGCTGCCCGCCGCACCCGGCACGGAACCGGAGTGGATGGACGCGCTGGCCGGCGAGATCGGCCTGGACGAGGCCGGACGGCAGGCAGCGGACGCGCTGCGTACCGCGGGCGCCGTCATCCTGGTCGGCGAGCGGCTGGCCGCCGTTCCCGGCGGGCTCACCGCGGCGATCCGGCTGGCCACCGCCACCGGCGCCGCCCTGGCGTGGATCCCGCGCCGGGCCGGTGAGCGCGGCGCGGTCGAGGCCGGCGCGCTGCCCGGGCTGCTGCCCGGCGGGCGCCCGGTCACCGACCCGCGGGCCCGCGACGAGGTCTCCCGGGTGTGGGGACTGCCCACGCTGCCCGGCCGGTTCGGGCGGGACACCGCCGAGATCCTGGAGGCTGCCGCCACCGGCGAGCTGGGCGCGCTGCTCGTCGGCGGGGTCGAGGTCGCCGACCTGCCGGACCCGGCCCGCGCCCGCGCGGCCCTGGACGCGGTCGGCTTCGTCGTCAGCCTGGAGCAGCGGCCGAGCGAGGTGACCGAGCGCGCCGACGTGGTGCTGCCGGTGGCCGCGGTCGCCGAGAAGGCCGGCACGTTCCTCAACTGGGAGGGCAGGGTGCGGATGTTCGAGGCCGCCATCAAGCCCGACCAGGCCGTCAACCGGCAGCAGCACCCCGACGCCCGGGTGCTGACCATGCTGGCCGACGCGCTCGACGTGAAGCTCGGCCTGTCCGACGTAAGGTCCGCGCGCGCCGAACTGGACGCCCTGTCCGGGTGGTCGGGCTCCTACGGCCCCGCGCCGCTGGAGTCCTCGGTGCCGCTGCCGCGGCCCGAGTCCGGTCAGGCGGTGCTCGCCGGACACCGGCTGCTGCTCGACCAGGGCAGGCTGCAGGACGGCGACGACGCGCTGGCCGCCACCCGGCACGCGGCGGTGGCCCGGCTGTCCGCCGCGACCGCCGCCGAGCTGGGCGCCGAGGACGGCGCACCGCTCACCGTCACCGGCCCGGCGGGCACCACCACGCTGCCGCTGGCCGTCACCCCGATGCCCGACCGGGTGGTCTGGCTCCCGCTCAACTCGATCGGCTCCGGCGTCGCCTCAGACGTGGGCGCCCGCCCCGGGCAGGTCGTCGCGATCTCCGCGGAGGTGTCCTCATGAGCGCCCAGATCGCCGGCGCCAGCCAGCTGGCCGCCACCACGGAGAATTTGTCGTTCTTCGGCAGCGACGTGTGGTGGCTGATCCTGCTCAAGGCCGTCTTCTGTTTCGCCTTCGCGATGCTGACCGTGCTGTTCTCCATCGTGTGGGAGCGCAAGGTCGTCGCCTGGATGCAGCTGCGTATCGGCCCCAACCGGCACGGGCCCTGGGGCATGCTCCAGTCGCTCGCCGACGGTGTGAAGTTGATGCTCAAGGAGGACGTCACCGTCAAGCGGGCCGACAAGGTGGTGTTCGTCCTCGCCCCGATCGTGGCGGCGATCCCCGCCTTCATGGCCTTCGCGGTGGTGCCCTTCGGCCCGGCCGACAACGAGGTGTCCATCTTCGGGCAGCGCACCGCGCTGCAGCTCACCGACCTGCCGATCGGCATCCTCTACATCCTGGCGACCGCCTCGGTCGGCATCTACGGCATCGTGCTGGCCGGCTGGTCGTCCGGCTCGACGTACCCGCTGCTCGGCGGGCTGCGCGCGTCGGCCCAGATGATCTCCTACGAGATCGCGATGGGCCTGTCCTTCGCCGCGGTCTTCCTCTACTCCGGCTCGATGTCGACCTCGACCATCGTCAGCGCCCAGCACGACCGCTGGTACGTGATCCTGCTGCCGGTGTCGTTCCTGGTCTACATCTGCACGATGATCGGCGAGACCAACCGCGCCCCCTTCGACATGCCCGAGTCCGAGGGCGACCTGGTCGGCGGGTTCAACACCGAGTACAGCTCGATCAAGTTCGCGCTGTTCATGCTGGCCGAGTACGTCAACATGGTGACGGTCTCCGCGGTCGCGACCACCCTCTTCCTCGGCGGCTGGCGGGCCCCCTGGCCGGTCAGCACCTTCTGGGAGGGCGCCAACCACGGCTGGTGGCCGATGCTCTGGTTCGTGGTCAAGGTCCAGCTGCTGCTGTTCTTCTTCATCTGGCTGCGCGGCACCCTGCCCCGGGTGCGCTACGACCAGCTGATGAAGCTCGGCTGGAAGGTGCTCATCCCGATCTCGATGGTCTGGCTGATGCTGGTGGCCGCGGTGCGCGCGATGCGCAACGAGAACTACGACTTCACCAAGATCGTGCTGTACGTCGCGGGCGCGGTGCTCGTGCTGCTGCTGATCTCGCTGCTCGCGGACATGTTCAGGGATCGCGAGGACAAGCAGAAGCCCGGCGAGGACGGTCCGCTGGCCCCACCGGACACGTTCGACCCGATGGCCGGCGGCTACCCCGTACCCCCGCTGCCAGGGCAGCAGGTGCAGCGGGTGCCGCGCCGCCCCAGCCGGGCGCAGCCCCAACTCGTCGGCGCATCCGGCCAGGACGCCCCGGAGCAGGAGAAGCAGGAGGACGGCGATGCCTGAGTTCCTCGGCCCGGTCGCAGGCTTCGGCGTGACCTTCAAGGCCATGTTCAAGAAGCGGCTCACCGAGCAGTACCCCGAGTACAAGAAGCCCACAGCGCCGCGCTTCCACGGCCGCCACCAGCTCAACCGTCACCCGGACGGCCTGGAGAAGTGCGTCGGCTGCGAGCTGTGCGCGTGGGCCTGCCCGGCGGACGCGATCTACGTGGAGGGCGCGGACAACACCGAGGAGGAGCGCTACTCCCCGGGTGAGCGCTACGGCCGCGTCTACCAGATCAACTACGCCCGCTGCATCCTGTGCGGGCTGTGCATCGAGGCGTGCCCGACCCGCGCGCTGACCATGACCAACGAGTACGAGCTCGCCGACCGGACCCGCGAGTCGCTGATCTTCACCAAGGAGCAGCTGCTGTCCGGCCTGGAGGAGGGCATGGTCGAGTCGCCGCACTCGATCTTCCCCGGCATGGACGAGGGCGACTACTACCGCGGCCTGGTCACCGAGGCCGCGCCCGGCACCGTACGGCAGGTCGCGGTCTCCAAGGGCGAGAAGCCCGACGAGACGGTGGCGCTGCCCGGCGAGCCGGCGGCGGGGACGGCCGACACCGAGATCACCGCCCCGGGCGGTTCCGCTCCGGCGGGAACGGGGGCCGAGGCATGATGCCGCTCGCGGCCGCCGCCGCCTCGCAGACCTCCACCGGTGAGGCCGTGCAGTTCTGGATCCTGGGCACGGTCGCCGTGCTCGGCGCCCTGGGCACGGTCCTGATGAAGAAGTCCATCCACAGCGCCCTGTCGCTGGCCGGCACGATGATCATCCTGGCGGTCTTCTACCTGGCGCAGGGCGCGTACTTCCTGGGCGTCGTCCAGATCGTCGTCTACACCGGCGCGATCATGATGCTGTTCCTCTTCGTGGTCATGCTGGTCGGCATCACCGCGGCGGACTCCCTGAAGGAGACGCTCAAGGGCCAGCGGGTGATGGCCGCGGTGTGCGGGCTCGGCTTCGGCATCCTGCTCATCGCCGGCATCGCCAACGCCTCGCTGCACACCTTCACCGGCCTCGGCCAGGCCAACACCGTGGACGGCGGCAACGTCCAGGGCCTGGCGCACCTGCTGTTCACCAAGTACGTGTGGGCCTTCGAGATCACCGGCGCCCTGCTGATCACCGCCGCCGTCGGCGCGATGGTGCTCACCCACCGGGAGCGCACCGAGGAGCGCCGCACCCAGCGCGAGCTGTCCGAGACCCGGGTCCGCGAGGGCCGCCAGGTCACCCCGCTGCCCGCGCCGGGCACCTACGCCCGGCACAACGCGGTGGACATCCCCGCCCTGCTGCCCGACGGCACGATCTCGGAGCTGTCGGTCAGCTCCACGCTCCGCGACCGCGGCCAGATCCGCGACGTGTCGGGGGACGCCATGCGGCGGCTCGCCGACCTGGAACTGACCTCCGAGCGGTGGCTCGGCCGCGAGGGCGACCGTCCCGCGGTCGGACCGGCCGGACCGGTCGAGCGGGCCGAGCACAACGACCGGGCCGAGGAGGGCGCCAAGTGAATCCGGCCAACTACCTGTACCTGTCCGCGCTGCTGTTCACCATCGGCGCCGCCGGGGTGCTCATCCGGCGCAACGCGATCGTCGTCTTCATGTGCGTCGAGCTGATGCTGAACGCCTGCAACCTGGCGTTCGTCACCTTCTCCCGGCTGCACGGCAACCTCGACGGGCAGGTCATCGCGTTCTTCACGATGGTCGTGGCCGCCGCCGAGGTCGTGGTCGGGCTCGCGATCATCGTGTCGATCTTCCGTTCCCGCCACTCGGCCTCGGTCGACGACGCCAATCTCATGAAGCTGTAGAGGGGCTGCGAGAAGTGGAAACCCTGATCGGACTGCTCGTCGCGGCGCCGCTGCTCGGCGCGGGCGTCCTGCTGACCGGCGGCAAGCGGCTCGACCGCGTCGGCCACTGGCTCGGCACGCTGCTCGCGCTGCTCTCCTTCGTCTTCGGCGCGGTCCTCTTCGCCGACATGCTGGGCAAGGACGCCGACGCCCGCGCCCTGCACTCGCACCTGTTCACCTGGGTGCCGGTGGACGGCTTCCAGGCCGACGTCGGCTTCCAGCTGGACCAGCTGTCGATGACGTTCGTGCTGCTGATCACCGGTGTGGGCACCCTGATCCACATCTACTCGATCGGCTACATGGCGCACGACGAGCGCCGCCGCCGCTTCTTCGGCTACCTCAACCTGTTCCTCGCGGCGATGCTGCTGCTGGTGGTGGCCGACAACTACTTCCTGCTGTACGCCGGCTGGGAGGGCGTCGGCCTGGCGTCGTATCTGCTGATCGGCTTCTGGCAGCACAAGCCGAGCGCGGCGACCGCGGCGAAGAAGGCCTTCATCGTCAACCGGGTCGGCGACATCGGCCTGTCGGTGGCGATCATGCTGATGTTCACCACCTTCGGCTCGTTCGCCTTCAGCCAGGTCCTGCCGCAGGCGCAGCAGGCGTCCGCCACCCAGCACGCGACCGTCACCGGCATCGGCTTCATGCTGCTGCTCGCCGCGTGCGGCAAGTCGGCGCAGGTGCCGCTGCAGTCCTGGCTCGGCGACGCGATGGAGGGCCCGACCCCGGTCTCGGCCCTCATCCACGCGGCGACCATGGTGACCGCCGGCGTCTACCTCATCACCCGCTCGGGCGCCATCTTCAACGCGGCGCCCGCCGCCCAGACCGCGGTGGTCACCGTCGGCGCGGTCACCCTGCTCTTCGGTGCGATCGTCGGTTGCGCGAAGGACGACATCAAGAAGGCGCTGGCCGGCTCGACGATGTCGCAGATCGGCTACATGATCATGGCTGCCGGGCTCGGCCCGATCGGCTACGTCTTCGCGATCATGCACCTGGTCACCCACGGCTTCTTCAAGGCCGGGCTCTTCCTGGGCGCAGGCTCGGTCATGCACGGCATGAACGACGAGGTCGACATGCGCCACTACGGCGGCCTGCGCAAGTACATGCCGATCACCTTCGTCACCTTCGGCCTCGGCTACCTGGCGATCATCGGCTTCCCCGGGCTGTCCGGCTTCTTCTCCAAGGACAAGATCATCGAGGCCGCCTTCGCCAAGGGCGGCACCGAGGGCTGGATCCTGGGCGGCGCGGGCCTGCTGGGCGCGGCGATCACCGCGTTCTACATGACCCGCGTGATGCTGATGACCTTCTTCGGCGAGAAGCGCTGGCAGCCGGACGCCGAGGGCCACGAGCCGCACCCGCACGAGTCCCCGTCCTCGATGACCATCCCGATGATCATCCTGGCCTTCGGCTCGGTCTTCGCCGGCGCCTTCTTCAGCCTCAACTCGCGCTTCGTGCACTGGCTCGAGCCGGTCACCGGCCACAGCGAGGGGGACTCGCCGGTCAGCGCCGGCACGGTCACCGCCGCCACCCTGGTGGTGCTGGTCGTCGGTGTCGCCCTCGCCTGGCTGATGTACGGGCGCAGGTCCGTCCCCGCGGTCGCCCCGCGCGGCTCGCTGCTGACCCGGGCGGCCCGCCGCGACCTGCTGCAGGACGACTTCAACCACGTCGTCCTGGTCCGCGGCGGTGAACACCTCACCCGCTCGCTGGTCTACCTCGACCACTCGCTGGTCGACGGTGTCGTCAACGGCACCGCCGCCTCCGTCGGCGGCCTGTCCGGCCGGCTCCGCAGGCTGCAGAACGGCTACGTCCGCTCGTACGCCGTCTCGATGCTCGGCGGCACCGCGGTGCTGGTCGCCGCGACCCTTCTCATGAGGGCGGTCTGATCATGTCCTTTCCTCTCCTCACCGTGACCGCCGTGGTCCCGGCCGCCGGTGCGGTCGTCACCGCCGCGGTGCCCGCGGCGCGGAAGGCCGCCGCCAAGTACACGGCTCTGCTCTTCGCGGTCGCGACACTGGTGCTCGCGGCCGTGGTCCTGGTCAGGTTCGACCCGGACGGCGCCCGCTACCAGCTGACCGAGTCGCACGCCTGGGTCAAGGACTTCGGGCTGCGCTACGAGCTGGGCGTCGACGGCATCGCCGCGGTGATGGTGGCGCTGACGGCGCTGCTCATCCCGTTCGTGATGCTGGCCGGCTGGCACGACGCCGACCCCCTCGAAGACGTCAACCCCAACCGGCGCTGGCGGCCCACCCAGGGCTTCTTCGCGCTGATCCTGCTGGTCGAGGCGATGGTGGTGCTGTCCTTCGAGGCCACCGACGTCTTCCTCTTCTACATCTTCTTCGAAGCGATGCTCATCCCGATGTACTTCCTCATCGGCGGCTTCGGCGACCGCGCCCACGCGGGCGGCGAGGAGGAGGCCGGGCGGCAGCGCTCGTACGCGGCGGTCAAGTTCCTGCTCTACAACCTGGCCGGCGGCCTGATCATGCTGGCCGCGGTCATCGGCCTCTACACCGTGACCGCCCACCAGCTGGGCACCGGCACCTTCTCGCTCCAGGAGATCCTGTCGGCCCGGGCGTCCGGCAAGCTGCACATCGAGACGTCCACCGAACGCTGGCTCTTCCTCGGCTTCTTCTTCGCCTTCGCGGTGAAGGCCCCGCTGTGGCCGCTGCACACCTGGCTGCCCAACGCGATGGGCGAGTCGACCGCGCCGGTCGCCGTCCTGATCACCGCGGTGGTCGACAAGGTCGGCACCTTCGCGATGCTGCGCTTCTGCCTCCAGCTCTTCCCTGAGGCGTCCAAGTGGGCGACCCCGGTGATCCTGGTGCTCGCGCTGATCAGCATCGTCTACGGCGCCCTGCTGGCCATAGGGCAGCGCGACATCAAGCGGCTCATCGCGTACGCGTCCGTGTCGCACTTCGGCTTCATCATCCTGGGCATCTTCGCCATGACCAGCCAGGGCCAGTCCGGCGCGACGCTCTACATGGTCAACCACGGCATCTCGACCGCCGCCCTGATGCTGGTGGCCGGCTTCCTGATCACCCGGCGCGGCTCGCGGCTCATCGCGGACTTCGGCGGCGTGCAGAAGGTCGCCCCGGTGCTGGCCGGCACCTTCCTGATCGGCGGCCTCGCCACCTTGTCGCTGCCGGGCCTGGCGCCCTTCGTCAGCGAATTCCTGGTCCTGGTCGGCACGTTCAGCCGCTACCCGGCGCTGGGCATCGTGGCGACGCTGGGCATCGTGCTGGCCGCGGTCTACGTTCTGGTGCTCTACCAGCGCACCATGACCGGCCCGGTCAAGGCCGGCATCGAGGGCATGTCCGACCTCAAGGTCCGCGAACTGGTGGTGGTCACCCCGCTGATCGCCCTGCTGATCTTCCTGGGCGTCTACCCCAAGCCGGTCACCGACATCGTCAACCCGTCGGTGCACCACACGCTCTCCGACGTGCACAAGACCGACCCCAAGCCCGCGCTGGAGGCGAAGAAGTGAGCGCATCCTCCGTCCACAGCTTGTGGACAACGGCGGCGCCAGTCGCCGACAAGATCCCCGCCCCGCACATCGAGTACGCCCAGCTCGCCCCGGTCCTGATCGTCTTCGGGGCCGCGGCGCTCGGCGTGCTGGTCGAGGCCTTCCTGCCGAGGAAGTCCCGCTACAGCGCGCAGACCGTGCTCGCCGTGGTCGGCCTCGCGGCGGGCTTCGCCGCGGTGGTCGCCCTCGCCGAGAAGGGCTACGGCACCACCAAGGCGCACATCGCGGCCATGGGGGCGGTGGCCGTGGACGGCCCGGCCCTCTTCCTGCAGGGCACCATCCTGCTGGTCGGCATCGTGGCGGTCTTCACCTTCGCCGAGCGCCGGCTCGACCCGCTCGCCCACGGCAACCAGGTCGACTCCTTCGCCGCGCAGGGCTCCGCCGTCCCCGGCAGCGACCAGGAGAAGGCCGCGGTGCGGGCCGGCTTCACCAGCACCGAGGTCTTCCCGCTGTTGATGTTCGCGGTCGGCGGCATGCTGATCTTCCCGGCCGCCAACGACCTGCTGACGCTGTTCGTCGCCCTTGAGGTCTTCTCGCTGCCGCTGTACATCCTGTGCGCGCTGGCCCGCCGCAACCGCCTGATGTCCCAGGAAGCCGCCGTCAAGTACTTCCTGCTCGGCGCCTTCTCCTCGGCCTTCCTGCTGTTCGGCATCGCGCTTCTCTACGGGTACGCGGGCACCGTCTCGTACTCCGGCATCTCCGCGGTCATCGACGGCACCGCCACCATGACGCCGGCGCTCGCCTCCACCACCGGCAACGACGCGCTGCTGCTGATCGGCCTGGCGATGGTCGCGATGGGCCTGCTGTTCAAGGTCGGCGCGGTGCCCTTCCACATGTGGACGCCCGACGTCTACCAGGGCGCGCCCACCCCGGTCACCGGCTTCATGGCCTCCGCCACCAAGGTCGCCGCCTTCGGCGCGCTGCTGCGGCTGCTCTACGTCGTCCTGCCGGGCATGCGGTGGGACTGGCGTCCCGTCATGTGGGGCGTCGCGATCCTCACGATGCTCGCCGGCGCCGTCATCGCGGTCACCCAGACCGACGTGAAGCGGTTGCTGGCCTACTCCTCCATCGCCCACGCCGGCTTCATCCTGGCCGGCGTCATCGCCACCACCCCGGACGGCATCTCGTCGGTCCTGTTCTACCTGGCCGCGTACTCCTTCGTGACCCTCGGCGCCTTCGCCGTCGTCACCCTGGTCCGCGACGCGGGCGGCGAGGCCACGCACCTGTCGCGCTGGGCGGGCCTGGGCCGCCGGTCGCCGCTGGTCGCGGCGGTCTTCGCGGTCTTCCTGCTGGCCTTCGCCGGCATCCCGCTGACCTCCGGCTTCGCCGGGAAGTTCGCGGTCTTCAAGGCGGCCTCCGAGGGCGGCGCGATGCCGCTGGTCATCATCGGCGTCATCTCGTCGGCGATCGCCGCGTTCTTCTACATCCGGGTGATCGTGCTGATGTTCTTCAGCGAGCCGAAGCCCGACGGCCCGACCGTCGCGATCCCGTCCGTGATGACCTCCACGGCCATCGCCCTGGGCGTCGCGGTCACCCTCGTCCTGGGCCTGGCACCGCAGTATTTCCTCGACCTGGCCGACAAGGCGGGCGTCTTCGTGCGGTAGCCCCGCCGGGCGCGCTTTTTCACGGACTGCGGGGTGCGGGCCTTCGGGCCGGCACCCCGCAGTGCGTCGGGGTGCGGGTCAGGCGGGGGCGCCGGGGGTGCGGGTCTGCACGTAGGCGAGTCCGCGTCCGGGAGTCCGGGTTCGCTCAGCCCTGGGTGGGCGAACCCGGTGGCCGAGGGTTTCCCAGCGTCACATCCCCCATCCGCAGCGCCGCCGCGGATCCGTTCTCGGCCCTGATGCCGACGTTCCCGCCGACCGCGATCCCGTCACCGGAGGCCACGGCCGAGGCCCCTGCCGCCTCCGCCGCGCGGGCGGCGGTGACCGCCTCTTCCAAGGCCTGGGCGAAGGCGGCGTCGCGGCCCGCCTCGTCCTCAAGGGCCAGCAGCAGGAACTGGCGGGTCTGCCGGGACAGTTCGACCGCGCCGGCCGCCGCCTCCTCCTCGACCCTTGCCAGCGCACGCTCGCCGCCGAGGTGGTCGGTCACCAGCCGGCTGACCCGCTCGACCCCGGCGTCCAGCGTCTGGTCCACCACCTCGTCGGCCGCGCCCGCCACCCGGCGCGCCTTGCGCACCGCCCACGCGAACACGTACCCGACCGCCAACTCCGCACCGAACATCCCAGCCCCCAGCCGCTGTTGCCCCGCTCACCAGAACGGTAGCCGGGCCACCACGCCCCCGGAGGCCGAACCGCGTACTCCGACGCCGTTCCGTCACCCGGCGATCACCCTGCGCGCCCGGCCTCAGGCGACGCCCGAGGGGAGCTGGTGCGGCATCTTCCAGCCCTGGGCCAGCCGCGACGGGTGGACGTTGTCCCCGCCTCCGAAGAACTCGCAGAACTTCATGATCAGCGGATCCCAGGCGAGCGGGTCCACGTAATGCGTGCCTGGGACGACCAACTCCTCCTCGACATGGGCCCGCAGCACTTCGACCTGGAACGCGGTCGCGTCCGTGTCGTCGTCGCCGAACGGGTGCACCGCGACGACCCGGCACTCCAGCTGGACCGGGCATTCCCCGACCCGGGGCGGTCCTACCAGCTCCGACGTCTGCTCGGTCAGCCGCGCCAGCGTGAACTTGTCGCGCTCGTGGCGGTAGCCCTGCCGGAGCCGGTATTCAGGGATGACCGGATTCCCCGTGGTGAGCGCGAGCCGGTCGACGGCGTCGACCATCGAGGCGGCGGGCAGGTTGAGTACGCACTCCCGCTCGCGGCGCAGATTGGCCGCCGTCCGGCTGTTGTTGCCGAGCCCGAGCATGCAGTGCTGATCGAGCCACCAAGCGGACGACATCGGGGCGAGGTTCGCGGAGCCGTCCTCGTTGCGGGAGCTGATCAGGACGACCGGAGTGCCGAAGTACAGCACCTTGAGGCCTGGGACCACATGCATCGACGTGCCTTTCGCGCGGACGTGCCCGCCGGAGTCGCGCGGGCCTGCCCCGACCCTCCCCGACTCCCGCGCGGGCCGCTGGCGGGGATCGGACATCACGCTCCGACCCGCCGGCCCCGCGGAAGGACCCCCGGCGCACCGGGGGTCGATCCAGCGACGGTGGTGGCTAGTTGGGCACCGCCAGCAGCAGGGCGAAGCGCTCGTCCGGGTCGGTCCACCACTGGCGGACGGTGAAGCCGCCCTCGTGCAGCTCCGCCGTCAGCGACTCCCGGCGGAACTTGCAGGACAGCTCGGTGCGCAGGTCCTCGCCCTCGGCGAGGTCCAGGCTCAGGTCGAGGTCCGGGATCTTGACGGTCTGCGCGATGCGGGAGCGCAGCCGCATCTCGATCCGCTCCTCGGCCGCGTTCCAGAGCGCGACATGCTCGAAGGCCTCCGGGTCGAAGTCGGCGTTCAGCTCCCGGTTGAGGACGTAGAGCACGTTCTTGTCGAACTCGGCGGTGACGCCCCGCTCGTCGTCGTAGGCGCGGACCAGGACGTCCGGGTCCTTGACCAGGTCCGCGCCCAGCAGCAGCACGTCGTCGCTGCTCAGGTCGAGCGCCAGGGTGCGGTAGAAGGCGCGGCGCTGGTCGGCGTCGAAGTTGCCGATGGTGCTGCCGAGGAAGGCCAGCAGCCGCGGACCCGGCTCGTCCGACAGCGGCAGGCCGCCCTCGAAGTCGGCGACGGTGGCGGTGACGGTGAGCCCCGGGTAGTCGCGGCAGATCGCCTCGCCCGCCTCCGCCAGCGCCGAGGCGCTGACGTCGAGCGGCGCGTAGCGCACGAGGCTGCCGCCGGCGGTGAGCGCGTCGAGCAGCAGGCGGGTCTTGCGCGACGAGCCGGACCCCAGCTCGACCAGGGTGCTCGCCCGGGTCAGGGCGGCGATCTCGGGAGCCCGGCGGGCCAGGATCTCCTGCTCGGCGCGCGTCGGGTAGTACTCGGGGAGCCGGGTGATCTCCTCGAAGAGGTCACTGCCGCGTTTGTCGTAGAACCACTTCGGCGGCAGCGTGCGGGGCGGTTCGCTCAGGCCCCTGCGGACGTCGTCGTGCAGCGTGTCGGTGAAGTAGCCGGCGGGCAGCCGGTCGTCGAGGGTGAAGCGGCTCTCGGGCATGCGATGGCGCTCCTTGCGGTCGGCGGCCCCTGGGGGGCGCAGCGGGATGATCCGTACTCCTGCGGTGGTGGCCAGCAGCAGCGAACGGTCGGGGACTTCCCGCCATTCGCCGAATCCGGGGCTCCGGCCGGCCGGGTGCGTACCGGCCGGCTCGTCGTCGGGCTCGGAGGCGACCAGTGCCGCTCCGGGGCCGGTGCGGTACCAGAGGGTGTCGCCCCAGGCGGTCGCGGCGATGGTGCGGCCGTCGGTGAGCAGCAGGTTGAGCCGCGCCTCCGGCCGGGCGGCGGCGACCTGCCGTACGACCGAGGCCAGCGCGCCGCCCGGCGGCTGGCCCTGCCGCAGCAGCGCGGTGAGCATCGCCCACAGCGCCGCCGAGTCGCTGCGGGCCTCAAGACCGAGCAACTCGGCGTCGGTCAGCCCGGTGGGCAGCCGCGTCCAGTCCCTGACGGCGCCGTTGTGGCTGAACAGCCAGCGGCCGTCCTTGAAAGGCGCGGCGGCCGACTCGTCCTGCGTGGTCCCCGCGGTCGCCGACCGCACCGCGGCGAGGACGGCGCCGCTGCGCACCGCGGCGGAGAGCTCGGCGAAGTTGGCGTCCGCCCATACGGGGACGGCCCGCCGGTAGCGCGCCGGCCGGCCGGGACCGCCCTCGCCGCCGTCCTCCTCCGCGGTGTCCTGCGGATACCAGCCGACGCCGAAGCCGTCGGCGTTCACCGTGCCGTGGCGCTGCCGCCGGGGCTGCCACGACTGCTCGTACAGGCCGTGTGCGGGCCGCACCAGCAGCCGGTCCAGGGAGACCGGCGGCCCCACGTAGGCGAGATGGCGGCACATCAGCCGCGCCCGTCCCCAGCTGCCGCGCCGGCGCCGTCGTCGTCCCGCGCGGTGCGGAAGCCCGCGAAGATCTGCCGGCGGATCGGGTAGTCCCAGTTGCGGAAGGTGCCGCGGGCCACCACCGGGGAGACACCGAAGGCGCCACCGCGCAGCACCTTGTAGTCGGGGCCGAAGAAGACGTCGGAGTATTCCTTGTAGGGAAAGGCCACGAAGCCCGGATAGGGGGAGAAGTCGGACGCCGTCCACTCCCACACGTCGCCGATGAGCTGCCGGGCGCCGCTGGGCGCGGCGCCGGCGGGGTAGCTGCCGGCGGGGGCGGGGCGCAGGTGGCGCTGGCCCAGGTTGGCGTGCTCGGGTCCGGGGTCCTCGTCGCCCCAGGGGTAACGGCGGGAGCGGCCGGTGGCCGGGTCGTGCCGGGCCGCCTTCTCCCACTCCGCCTCGGTGGGCAGCCTGCGGCCGGCCCAGCGGGCGTAGGCGTCCGCCTCGTACCAGCACACGTGCAACACCGGCTCGTCGGCCGGTACGGGCTCGGTGCGGCCGAAGTGGCGGCGGGTCCAGCCGTCGCCGTCCCGCTCCCAGAACTGCGGCGCGACCAGGCCCTCCTCGCGGACGTGCCGCCAGCCCTCCGGCGTCCACCAGGCCGGGTCGTCGTAGCCGCCCGCGGCGATGAACTCCGCGTAGGCGCCGTTGGTGACCGGCACGGTGTCCAGCCAGAAGCCGGGCACGTCGACGGTGTGCGCGGGCAGTTCGTTGTCCAGCGCCCACGGTTCGGTGCTGGTGCCCATGGTGAAGGGGCCGCCGGGTATGCGGACCTCGCGCGGCAGCAGCGCCGCGTCGGAGGGCGCGGGCGGCGGCTCCGGCGCGTCGAGGACCGGCGCGCCGGTGCGCAGCTGGTGGGTGGCGAGCATCGTCTCGCCGTGCTGCTGCTCGTGCTGGGCCAGCATGCCGAAGACGAAGGCGTCGGCGAGCAGGCGTTCCGGCTGGTCGGGGCCGGTGTCGACGCTTTCGAGGACCTCGGCGGTCTGGTCGCGGACCGCGGCGAGGTAGGCGCGGGCCTCAGCCGGGCCGAGCAGCGGCAGGGCGGGGCGGTCGGCGCGCGGCGTCCGGAACGCGTCATAGACGTGGTCGAGGTCCGGGCGCAGGCCGGGGCGCCCGCCGGCCTCACGGACCAGCCACAGCTCCTCCTGGTTGCCGATGTGGGCGAGGTCCCACACCAGCGGCGACATCAGGGGGGAGTGCTGGGCGGTCAGGTCCTGCTCGTCGACACTGTCGGTGAGGATCTCGGTACGCCGCCGGGCGGCCTCCAGGGCGGCGAGCGCCCTGGCCGCCGGGGCCTGAGGGGCCGCTGCGGCGGAAGTGCCCGGAGCGGCGGGAGTGGCCGCGGCGGGGGGCGTACTGCTGGTACCGGTGGTGCGAGAGTTTGTCACGACATACCTTCCGGGAGGTCAGACGCGTGACAGCGCGTCCAACTGGTCGTGTGCGGGACAGCGGCCACGCTCGGCGTAGCGCTCGGCGAATCCGGCGACCGCCGCACGCAGCGCCGCGGGACTGTCCGAGCGCGCCAGCGCGCTCTCCGCGGCGGTGAAGCAGGCGCGGACGGCCTTGCCGAGGTCCGGATCGGCGGGGCCGATCCGGGCGGCACGCCGCCAGACGTCGTCCGGGGGGAGTGGCTGCCCGTCGGGGCACAGTGTTTCCGTGGCCGCGAGTGCGGCGTCGGCGGCGACCGGGTCGTCCAGCAGCACCGCCGTGAGCACGGTGGGGACCACCCACGCGTCGGCGTCCTGGGCGTCGATCATCCGCAGCTCCAGCCAGCCGCGCGGTCTGACCGGGGGGAAGAGCGTACTGAGGTGGTAGTCGAGGTCGTCGGCGGTCGGGCGGCGCAGCCCGGGCACCGAGCCGCGCAGCCAGTCGCGGAACGTCAGGCCCGGGGGTGCGCTCCAGTCGGCGGTCCCGCCGCCGGGCACGACCGCGCCCCCGGCGCCGGTTGCGCCCCTGGCCCCGGCCGCGTCATGCCTGCCGGTCTGCTGGGCGTCGGTTTCCTGGGCGTCGGTGCCGCGGATGCACAGCACCCGCGCGTCCAGCGCGTAGCGTGCCCAGGCGGCACGCGGCTCGGGGTCGTGGGCGGGCTGGCGGGTGCGGCCGGGGTCCATCGCCGCCCAGGTCGCCTGACGGGTGGAGACCCACCCGGTGGGGCGCCCGTCACGCAGCGGCGAATTCGCGAAGGCCGCCACCAGGACGGGGCCGATCCGGTGGGCCAGTTCCCAGCGCCGCCGGTAGCCGGTGATCCCGCAGGAGTCGTCCCCGCTGTCCAGGTTGACCTGCAAGGACGCGGTGCGGCGCATCATGGTGCGGCCCCAGGGCCCGTCCTGGTCGAAGAAGCCCTCCATCGCGCGGTAACGCGGCCCGTCGAGGACCCGGGGCGGGGCACGGTGGGGGTCGAGGCCGCGACCGACCAGGACCAAGCCCGCCCGGTCCATGGCCAGGCGCAGGGCCGCGAGATCGGCGGCCATCGCCTCGACACATTGGGTGAGCGAACCGGCGGGCGGGGAGCTCAGCTCCACCTGGCCACCCGGTTCGCGGGTGATTTTACTGCCCCGTGGCATTGCGCCGGGCACTTCGACCGGCGCGAGTGCCGCGTCCAGCCGGTCGGCGGTTATCAGCTTCCTGGGATCGGAGCGGTCATGCACCAACCACTCAAGCTCGACCCCGGTCCGTGTGGGCGGCCCGGTCTTGAAACAGACACCGCGCACATGGGCCTCTGCCTCGTCCACCAGCAGTTCGGCTGCCATCGATCCACCTCCTCATCGATTTCCGGCGGAGATTCCCGCGGGATTTTTTTTCCCGTTGAGGTCTACCCCGATGCGAGGACATTTCACATGTTGCAGCCGCGATCTTAGTTGGCCGTGTGACGAGATGGTCTTACGGATCGGTGAACCTTCGCCGGTCGGACGAACGGCACCCGACGTCCAGGTGACCGGTGGGACATAGCACCCTGAAACGCCGTAATCAGGATTATACGTGGAGTCATGTCGGCCGGCCTCCCGTACGCCTCGCCCCGCCTCCCGGCGCGGGGTCCGCCGCCGTCCGGGGCGCCGCTCCCGCCGCTGCCGCACCGGTCATCCGCCGCCGCCTCCCCGAGGCTTGGCATAGGGCGATGCCCCGGCGGTGATCCACAGCCGACCGGCTACGCTGCCCGTGTACGCAATACGAGCCGAGCACCACGTCAGCGCCAGCGGAGCCGCCCGCGAGGCGCCGTCCCAAGAACCCCGCCAGAAGCCAGATCAGCGACAGGAGCACCCCTCGTGAACGTCGTCGGGCCACCCTTCGGGCTGAGCGTGTGGGACCCCGCTCTGGACGCCGACATCGGCGCCGGACTCGCGGCGGTGGAAGAGGGCCTGCTTGAGGCCACCAAGAGCGACGTCCCCTTCATCACGGACGCCGCTCGGCACCTGCTGCAGGCCGGCGGAAAGCGCTTCCGGCCACTCCTGGTGATGCTCGGCGCCCAGTTCGGCGACCCCTTCGCGCCCGGCGTGGTGCCGGCCGCGGTGGTGGTGGAACTGACCCACCTGGCCACGCTCTACCACGACGACGTCATGGACGAGGCGGAGGCCCGCCGCGGTGTACCCAGCGCCAACACCCGCTGGGACAACTCGGTCGCCGTACTCACCGGCGACTTCCTTTTCTCGCGCGCCTCGCACATCCTGGCCGACCTCGGCCCCGAGGCGGTCCGCGTGCAGGCCGAGTCCTTCGAGCGGCTGGTGACCGGGCAGATCCTGGAGACGGTCGGCCCGCGCGACGGCCGCGACCCGCTGGACCACTACCTGGAGGTGCTGGCCGGCAAGACCAGCTCGCTGATGGCGGTCTCCGGGCGGTTCGGCGCGATGATGTCGGGCGCGGGCGAGCCGGTGGTGCACACCCTGACGCAGTACGGCGAACGCATCGGCATCGCCTTCCAGCTCGCCGACGACGTCCTCGACATCGCCAGCGACAGCCACGAGTCGGGCAAGACCCCGGGCACCGACCTGCGCGAGGGCATCCCGACGCTGCCGGTGCTGCATGTGCGCAAGCAGTACGCGCAGGCCGGCGGCGTGGTCTCGGCCGAGGACCGGCGGCTGATCGAACTGCTCGACGGCGACCTCACCGACGACGGCCTGCACGCCGAGGCGCTGAGCCTGCTGCGGGCCCACCCGGCGCTGGAGCAGGCCCGCCGCGACTCGCTGCGGTACGCGGAGGAGGCCAGGGCCGCGCTGGCGCCGCTGCCCGAGGGGCCCGCCAAGCAGGCGCTGGCCGGGCTGTGCGACGCCGTGGTGCACCGGGCGGGCTGATCCCGCCGGCCGGGTCGCCCGGTCCGCGGGCGCGTCTGCCGCCGCCGGACCGCTGGTCGGCCGGTGCTCGGCCGCTGCCCCGCCGCCGCTCGGCCGTGGCTTCGCCGTCGCCCCGCTGCTGCTCCATCGCTGCCCCGCCACTGCCCCGCCGCCGGTGCCTGACCCTGAGAGGGGGTCAGGGGTCCTTACTCCAGGACGTGTACGGGACCCGGGACAGTCATCCCGCTGGTGTATACGGAGTTGGCCCTGGGGGCTGATGTGTCGGGACGACCGATTTGGTGAGATGGATACAGACCACTTCGGGGCGGACCGGGCGACAATGGCCTGGGGAGTGGACGAGTGCAGTACAGCGAACCGCCGCTGACGACGGAGGTAAAGACGTAATGGCACTGATCCAACCGGCACAGCCGGAGGCGCGAGAGCCCGAAGGCGGGTGGCGGGGGCGCAAGACCCTGCGCTACGCCGTCCCGGCAGCGGTCGTGGGCCTGACCGCGGCGACCATCGGATTGGTCCCCGCGCTCGCCGACAGCGGCGACCCGTCCCTGCCGTCACTCACCGCCGAGCAGCTCATCACCAAGATCGCCGCCTCCGACACCCAGACCGTGGACGGCACGGTCAAGATCACCACCGACCTGGGACTGCCCGCCGCACTGTCCGGCGGCACCGCGAGCAGCCTGTTCGGCGGTGCCGCGGCCCCGCCGGCGTTCGGCTCGCGCGACGGCTCGCGGGCCGATCCGCAGCGGCAGTTCCCCCAGCTCCTCCTGGGCACCCACACCCTGCACGTGGCAGCGGACGGCCAGGACCGGCAGAAGGTCTCGATCATCGAGCCCGCCGCCGAATACAGCGTCATTCACAACGGCTCCCAGGTGTGGGCGTACGACAGCTCGTCCAACGAGGCGTATCACTCCACGCTGCCCGCCAAGCAGACCAGGCCCGGTGCGCAGAAGCAGCCGCGCCCGGAGGACTTCCCGGCGACCCCGCAGGCCGCCGCCCAGCAGATCCTCAAGGCCTCGCAGGGCACGGCCTCGATCACCTCCGACGGCACGGCGAGGGTGGCCGGGCACAGCGCGTACGAGCTGCTGATCCAGCCGAAGCACGCGCCGGATACGACGATCGACTCGATAAGGATCGCGGTCGACTCCAACACCGGGGTGCCGCTGAAGGTGACGCTGCAGCCCAAGGGCAAGGGCAAGGCGGCCGTCGACATCGCCTTCACCAAGGTGAGCTTCGGCAAGCCGGCCGCGAGCACCTTCACCTTCACCCCGCCCAAGGGGACCAGGGTGACCGAAGCCCAGGGCGCGGCCCGTAAGGAGAAGTCGCCCGACGCGATGTCCGGTCTCGCCCGGCCCGGCCACCTCGGCTCCGGCTGGGACACCATCGCGGTGTTCAGGACCAAGGGCGGGCTGCCCTCCGGTGCGGAGCACAACGGCAAGGGCGGCGCGGGCCCGCTGCTCAGCGGCTTCGGCACGCAGGTCACCGGTTCCTTCGGGTCCGGCACCCTCTTCCACACCCGGCTGGTCAATGTCCTGCTGACCCAGGACGGCACGATATACGCCGGTGCGGTCGACCAGTCCGCGCTGACCGCGGCCGCGAACGGCGCCGCGCGATGACCCCGGTGGCCCCGCCGCCCGGCGGGGCCACCACCCCGGCAGGCGGCTCGCCCGGTCGTGCGGCCCGGCGTGCGATCCGCCGGCCGCCCGGCCACTGACGAAGGAGTGCGATGGACCAGCCGCCCGCCGCGGACGGCCCGGCGCCCGACGTGGTGATCGAGACCCGCGGCCTGGCCAAGCAGTATCGGGGCACCCTCGCCGTGGACGGCCTGGACCTGCGGGTGCCACGCGGCAGCGTGTTCGGCTTCCTCGGGCCGAACGGCTCGGGCAAGACCACCACGATCCGGATGCTGATGGGCCTGATCGAGCCGACCGCGGGCAGCGCCCGGGTCCTCGGCCGCCCCATGCCGCGCTCCTCCCGGAGCGTGCTGCCCAAGGTTGGCGCCCTCATCGAAGGCCCCGCGCTCTACGGCTTCCTGTCCGGCCAGGACAATCTGGTCCGCTACGACAGCGCCGACCCGACCGCGGACCCGCGGACCCGGAAGGCCAGGGTGAGCTCCGCGCTGGACCGGGTCGGGCTGACCGCGGCGGCGGGCAAGAAGGCCAAGGCCTATTCGCTGGGCATGAAGCAGCGGCTCGGGCTGGCGTCCGCGCTGCTCCAGCCGCGCGAGCTGCTGGTGCTCGACGAGCCGACCAACGGCCTTGACCCGCAGGGTATGCGGGAGATCAGGGCCCTGGTCAGGGAGCTGGCGGACGACGGCACCACCGTCTTCCTGTCCTCCCATCTGCTGGACGAGATCGAGCAGGTCTGCACCCATGCGGCCGTGATGGCCCGCGGCCGGCTGATCACCCAGGGGCCGGTCGCCGAGCTGTCCGCGGGCACCCGCGGCCGGCTCGCGGTCACCACCCCCGACCCGGCCGAGGCCACCGGGGTGCTGGCCGAGCACGGCGTGACGGACCTGGCCACCGACCCGCACACCGGCCTGGTCACCGGCGAGCTGCCCGCCGACCCGCCCGACCTGGCGGAGCTGAATGCCGCGCTGGTCGCGGCCGGGGTGCGGGTGCGCGGCTTCGGGGTGCAGCGGGCGTCGCTGGAAGATGCCTTCGTGGCACTGACGGGGGAGGGTTTCGATGTCGCGGGCTGAGACCACCGCAGGCCCCGGCCTGCAGGACAGCGGCCACCAGCGCCTCTCGGGGGAGCCGGCGGGGCACGGCGCCGGGCGCGTTCCGGCACCACCGGAGTCCCGGCCGACGCGGGCGGTGTGGTCGCTGGGGCTGTTCGGCTCCGAGCTGCTCATCGTCTTCCGCCGGGCTCGGACGCTGGCGCTGCTGGGCGTGCTGGCCGGAGTGCCGATCCTGGTCGGCATCGCGGTCAGGATCGAGACCCGGGGCGGCCGCTCGGTCGCGGGCGACGACGGCGGCGGCCCGGCGTTCCTCGAACAGATCAGCAACAACGGCCTCTTCCTCGCCTTCGCCTCCCTCGCCGCGACCCTGCCCTTCTTCCTCCCGATGGCCATCGGCGTGGTGGCCGGCGACTCCGTCGCTGGTGAGGCCAGCACGGGCACCCTGCGCTATCTGCTGGTCGCCCCGGCCGGCCGTACTCGCCTGCTGCTCGCCAAATACGCCTCGGTGCTGACCTTCTGCGTCGCCGCGACCCTGGTGGTGGTGCTGTCCGCCGTGATCGTCGGCTTCAGCCTCTTCCCGGTCGGCGACGTCACGCTGCTGTCCGGCAACACCGTCCCGCTGTCCGACGGCATCCTGCGCGGGCTGCTGATCGCGCTGCTCGTCGCGTCCTCGCTGGTCGGACTGGGCGCGCTGGGCCTGTTCATCTCGACCCTCACCGACAGCGGCATCGGCGCCATGGCCGCCACGGTCGGCCTGCTGATCACCATCCAGATCGTCAACAACATCCCGCAGCTGCACGCGCTGCAGCCCTACCTCTTCCCGCACTACTGGCTGAGTTTCGCCGACGTGATGCGCGCCCCGGTCATATGGACCGGCATCCTCAAGAATCTGGCCCTCCAGGCCGTCTACGCGGCCGTCTTCGGCTCCGCCGCCTGGGCCCGCTTCACCACCCGCGACGTCACGGCGTAGGCCGCACCCCACCGGCGTCCCGCCCCGGGAGTCCCGCAGCGCCCGGGTCGGCGGCGCGGTTGGCAGGTACGGGTGGCGGAGCTGTTTACACGCTCCTGATCTGCTGTTAGCTTCACACGCATGGGAGCGCTCCCACGCTGCCACGGCACATCTCCCCCCACTCCGCCCTCGAGGACCGGCTGCGGTGGACCCACGGCCTCGGGGACGTCGCCGGAAAGGTCACCACCTTGAAGAGAAACAGACAGCTCTCCTTAATTGCCGTCCTCGCCACGCTGCTCTCGGCGCTCGGCATCGTCCTGATCACCCAGGGCTCCGCCCAGGCGCACGGCGTCGCCATGTCGCCGGGCTCGCGCACCTACCTGTGCTACCAGGACGCCCGGACGTCCACCGGCGCGCTCATACCCACCAACCCGGCCTGCGCGGCGGCGGTGGCGCAGAGCGGTACGACACCGCTCTACAACTGGTTCGCGGTGCTCGACTCCAACGCGGGCGGCCGCACCTCCGGCTACGTGCCCGACGGGACGCTGTGCAGCGCGGGCAACAAGTCGCCCTACGACTTCTCCTCCTACAACGCGGCCCGGGACGACTGGCCCAGGACCCACCTGACGTCCGGTTCCTCGATCCAGCTGCAGTACAGCAACTGGGCCGCGCACCCCGGCACCTTCCACGTCTACATCACCCGGCAGGGCTGGTCCCCGACCACCCCGCTGGCCTGGGCCGACCTGGACTCGATCGGCAGCAGCACCAACCCGCCCGCGGTGGGTTCGCCGGGCACTGACGGCGGCCACTACTACTGGGACCAGGCGCTGCCCTCGGGCCGCACCGGCAACGCGCTGATCTTCATCCAGTGGGTCCGCTCGGACAGCAACGAGAACTTCTTCTCCTGCTCCGACATCGCCTTCGACGGCGGCCACGGCGAGGTCACCGGTATCCACAACGGCGCCACGACTTCCCCGACCTCGCAGACCCCGACGTCCACGCCCCCCACTTCGCAGACCCCGACGTCCACGCCCCCGACCTCGCAGACCCCGACGTCCACGCCTCCCACATCCATGCCGCCGGTGGACGGTGCCTGCATGGCGCTGTATTCGGTGACCACGTCCTGGAGCGGCGGCTTCCAGGCCTCGGTGGAGGTCATGAACCACGGCAGCACACCGACGAGCCACTGGAAGGTGACCTGGAAGCCAGGCGACGGAACGCAGATATCGAGTCTGTGGAACGGCGTGCTGTCCAGTAGCGGCGGCGTGGCGAACGTGGCCAACGCCGCCTACAACGGCACGATCCCGCCGGACGGCACGACGACGTTCGGCTTCACCGCGAACTCCTCGTCCGGCATCAACCTGCCCAACGGCTCAATCACCTGCACGTTCTCCTGACGTGCCGTGACCGGCGCCCGCCCCGTACGGCCCCGTGGCCGTGCGGGACGGACGCCGGGGCGCACGCGTACAGGCCGGGGCGCGGGTCAGTTCGAGCGGGGCCGCGGCTGCCAGTCCCGGGCGAGCAGGCCGAGCAGCGCCTCGTCCAGGAACTCGCCCAACACCCAGGCCGAGGAGCGCAGCACGCCCTCGCGGACGAAGCCGTTGCGCTCGGCGGAGCGCAGCATCGCGGTGTTGTCCGCCAGCGTCTCGATCTGCAGCCGGTGCAGACCGCGCACCACGAAGCCGTAGTGGCACAGTGTCGCGACCACGTCGGTGCCGTAGCCCTTGCCGCGGCTGGCCGCCAGCAGCCCGATGCCGATATGCGCGGACCGGTGGTGGGTGTCGATGTTCCACAGTTCCGCGATGCCGATCAGCGCGCCGCCGTCCAGCTCCACCACGGAGAACGGGACGTGCCTCGGGTCCTCGGCGTCCACCGCGACCCGCGGATCCTTCGACCCGGGGGGCAGCGGCCGCCACGGCCGGCCGTCGGCCCGCGAGGAGTAGACCACGTCGTCGTAGAGCTCGGTCCGCAGGATCGGGATGTCGTCCTCGTGCCGGGCTCTGAGCCCGATCGTGCCGCCTTTTAGCATGCAGGCTTCCTATCCGACCGGAAGCGGGGACGGCAATCGAATAAGGCGGCCGGGGAGACCCGGGGAGCCGGGCTTCCGCCCGGTCTTTAGGCGGCACCCGCCGGGGCGCCGGGGGTGGTTGCCGGGTCGGCGGCGTCGGGCGCGGGGACGGGGTGGGCGATGGCGGTCGCGCGGGTGCGGCGGGCGTTGCGGAGGGCGTCGACGGTCAGCAGGACCAGGGCCGACCAGACCAGCAGGAAGCCGATCCACTGCTCCGTCGACATCGTCTCGTGGAAGTGCAGGATGCCGATCAGGAACTGGAAGACCGGGGCCAGATACTGCAGCAGGCCGAGGGTGGACAGCGGCAGCCGATTCGCCGACATGCCGAAGCAGACCAGCGGCACCGCGGTGACCACCCCGGACAGCGCCAGCAGCCCGGCGTGGCCGGGGCCGTGGTGGGTGAAGGTCGAGTCGCCGCGGGAGCCGAGCACCATCAGGAAGACGATGGCGGGCAGGAACTGCACGGAGGTCTCGGCGGCCAGCGACTCCAGGCCGCCCATGGCGATCTTCTTCTTGACCAGGCTGTAGGTGCCGAAGGAGAAGGCCAGCGTCAGCGCGATCCACGGCAGCCGGCCGTAGCCGACCGCGAGCACGGCGACGGCCGCGCCGCCGATGCCGACCGCCGCCCACTGCACGGGCCGCAGCCGCTCGTGCAGGACGAGGACGGCGAGGGCGATGGTGACCAGCGGGTTGATGAAGTAGCCGAGCGAGGTCTCCACGACGTGCCCGGCGTTGACCGCCCAGATGTACATGCCCCAGTTCACCGACACCACGGTCGCGGCGACCGCGATCAGGGCGAGGCGGCGGGGCCGGCGTATCAGGTCCGCGATCCAGGTCCACCGGCGCAGCGCCAGCAGCAGGACGCCGACCACCACCAGCGACCACACCATCCGGTGGGCCAGGATCTCGCCGGCCCCCGCGGGTTCCAGCAGCGGCCAGTAGAGCGGGAACAGGCCCCACATGCCGTAGGCCGCGAAGCCGTACACCAGCCCTGCGCGCTTGTCGCCCATCGTCCGATCCTCCCCACGCCGCCGTACGCGGAGCGGGTACGGGCGGCAGTCCGAAGGTAGCGGTCGGCCGACCGCACTGCCAGGCCCGTATCGCGGATTGGTCCTGACGGAGCGGTGCTCAGGCGTCCAGCGCGCGCAGCTCGACCGCGACCGTCTCGCGCAGTGGCGTCGTCGGCCGGCCGATCAGCCGGGACAGCTCCCCGCCGGTGCCGGCCAGCAGGCCGCGCTCGATGGCCCGGTCCACGTCCACCAGCACCGCCGCGAAGTCGGCCGGCACCCCCACGCCGGTGAGGATCTCCTGCCTCTCGGCCGCGGTCACGTCGCGGTAGACGACCTCCCGGCCGGACAGCTCCGCGACGGTGGCCGCGTAGTCGGGGAAGCTCCAGGCGGTGTCGCCGCTCAGGTCGTAGGCCCGGTTCTCGTGCCCCTCGCCGGTCAGTACGGCGGCGGCCGCCGCCGCGTAGTCCGCGCGCGCGGCCGACGCGACCCGCCCCTCGCCCGCGTTGCCGATCACGACGCCGTGTTCGAGCACCGCCGGCAGATTCGCGGTGTAGACCTCGGTGTACCAGCCGTTGCGCAGGAAGACGTACGGCAGCCCCGAGGCCAGGATGTGCTCCTCGGTCGCCTTGTGCTCGTCGGCGAGGACGAAGTCGGCGGCCGGGCCGCCCAGCACGCCGGTGTACACCAGCAGTGCCACGCCGGCCTCGGCAGCCGCGTCGACCACCGCGATGTGCTGCGGGATGCGCCGGCCGACCTCGTTCGCCGAGACCATCAGGACGCGGTCGCCCGCGGCGAAGGCGCCCTTGAGGCTCGCGGGCGTGTCGTAGTCGGCGACCCGTACCTCCACACCGCCCGCCGCGAGGTCGGCCGCCTTGTCCGCGTCCCGCACGACGGCGGCGATCCCGCCGGGCGCCACCCCGCGCTCCAGCAGGTCTGCGATGACGAGGCGGCCCAGCTGGCCGGTGGCGCCGGTGACGACGATGCTCACGGTGGATCTCCCGGGGGGTGGCGGTTCTTGCGGTCCGGACGTTCTTCCGGCCGGGATCACCGTAACCGGCACGCTAACTTAAGGACAGTACCCACCTTTGGGTACGGTACGTACATGAAGGTGAGCTGCCCTGAGCGGGCCATTCTCGAACACGTCACCAGCCGGTGGGGCGTCCTGGTGCTCGCCGCCCTGCTCGACGCCGGCACTTTGCGCTTCAGCGAGCTGCGGGACGGCATCGGGGACGTGAGCGAGAAGATGCTGACGCAGACGCTGCGGACGCTGGAGCGGGACGGCTTCGTTCGCCGCACCGCCCGCCCCGTCATCCCGCCCCACGTCGACTACGACCTCACCGCCCTCGGCCACGAGGCGGCCCGCAAGGTCCGCGCGCTCGCCACCTGGACCGAGTCCCACGTCGCCGCCGTCGCGGCGGCCCAGTCCGCCTACGACGCCGCCCACGCGTGAGGCCACGGCGGCCGGCGGCTCCCCGCAGGGGGGCGCTTCCCCCGGGTGCGGGGGAAGCGGTTCCTCTTCTGCTGGGTCAGGAGACGGTCCAGGTGTCGGGGCCGGCGAGGAGGGTGGCGAGGTTGCCTGGGCCGTATTGGGTGGTGGCCTGGTCGAGTTGGTCGGCCATGCCGGTGTCGTAGACGGGTCGTCGGGTGTCGCGCAGGACGCCGATGGGGGTGTGGTGGAGGGTGTCGGGGTCGGCGAGGCGGGACAGGGCGAAGGCGGTGGCGGGGTTGGGGGTGTGGGCGTCGTGGATGAGGATGTGGTCGGTGGTGGTGTCGGTGACGTCCACGACGGTCAGGTCGCCGGTGTGGGGGTCGCGGATGACGCCCCTGGAGCCCAGGCCGTCGGGGGCGGGGGTGCCGAAGCGGATGGGCTGGCCGTGTTCGAGGCGGACGACGGCCTCGGTGGCGGTCGCGGTGTCCTTGAGGGCGTCGAAGGCGCCGTCGTTGAAGATGTTGCAGTTCTGGTAGATCTCGACCAGCGCGGTGCCGGGGTGGTCGGCTGCCGCCCGCAGGACGGACTGCAGGTGTTTGCGGTCGGAGTCGATGGTGCGGGCCACGAAGGAGGCCTCCGCGCCGATCGCCAGCGAGACCGGGTTGAAGGGGGCGTCCAGCGATCCCATCGGCGTGGACTTGGTGATCTTCCCGGTCTCCGACGTCGGCGAGTACTGCCCCTTGGTCAGCCCGTAGATCCGGTTGTTGAACAGCAGGATCTTCAGGTTCACGTTCCGCCGCAGCGCGTGGATCAGGTGGTTCCCGCCGATGGACAGCGCGTCGCCGTCCCCGGTGACGACCCATACCGACAGGTCCCGCCGGGAGGTCGCAAGACCGGTGGCGATGGCGGGGGCGCGGCCGTGGATGGAGTGCATGCCGTAGGTGTTCATGTAGTAGGGGAAGCGGGAGGAGCAGCCGATCCCGGAGATGAACACCACGTTCTCCCGGGCCAGTCCCAGTTCCGGCATGAAGGACTGCACCGCGGCCAGGACCGCGTAGTCCCCGCAGCCGGGGCACCAGCGGACCTCCTGGTCGGATTTGAAGTCCTTCATCGACTGCCGGCCGGCCGCCTTGGGCACCAGCGAGAGCGCCTCGGAGACCCCAGTCACCCCGGTCGCCCCGGTCGCCCCCAGTGCCCCGGACACTCCAGTGACCTCAGGCATGGTCTGCCTCCTGCGTCGTGATCGCGGTGATGGAGTCGGCGAGCTGTTCGGCCTTGAAGGGCAGCCCGGTGACCTGTGTCAGGGAGGTGGCGTCGACCAGGTAGCGGGCGCGCAGCAGGTGGGCGAGCTGGCCGAGGTTCATCTCCGGCACCACCACCCGCTCATAGGAGCCCAGGATGTGTTCCAGGTTCGCGGGGAAGGGGTTGAGGTGGCGCAGGTGGACCTGCGCGACCTCCTGGCCGGTGCCGCGGATCCGCCGCACCGCGGCGGTCACCGGCCCATACGTCGAGCCCCACCCCACGACGAGGGTGCGGGCCCGGCCGGTGGGGTCGTCGACCGCCGCGTGGGGCACGGTGATGTTGTCGATCTTGGCCTGGCGGGTGCGGACCATCAGGTCGTGGTTGGCCGGGTCGTAGGAGATGTTGCCGGTGCCGTCCTGCTTCTCGATCCCGCCGATCCGGTGCTCCAGGCCCGCCGTGCCGGGCACCGCCCACGGGCGGGCCAGCGTGACCGGGTCCCGCAGATACGGCCAGAACGACTCCACCCCCTCGGCGTCGGTGTGGTTGGGGCCGGCCGCGAACTCCACCCGCAGATCCGGCAGCTCCTCCACGTCGGGGATCCGCCAGGGCTCGGAGCCGTTGGCGAGGTAGCCGTCGGAGAGCAGGAAGACCGGGGTGCGGTAGGTCACCGCGATCCGGGCGGCCTCCAGCGCCATCGCGAAGCAGTCACCGGCGGTTGCCGGGGCCAGCACCGGGACCGGGGCCTCCCCGTTGCGGCCGAACATCGCCTGCAACAGGTCGGCCTGCTCGGTCTTGGTCGGCAGCCCCGTCGAGGGCCCGCCGCGCTGGATGTCGACCACCAGCAGCGGCAGCTCCAGCGACACCGCCAAACCGATCGTCTCCGACTTCAGCGCCACCCCCGGCCCCGACGTCGTCGTCACCGCGAGGGACCCGCCGAACGCGGCCCCCAGCGCCGCACCGATCGCGGCGATCTCGTCCTCGGCCTGGAACGTCCGCACCCCGAAATTCTTGTGCCGGGACAGCTCGTGCAGAATGTCGGAGGCCGGCGTGATCGGATACGACCCCAGGAACAACGGCAGCCCCGACTGCCGGCCCGCCGCGATCAACCCGTACGACAGCGCCAGATTCCCGGAAATGTTCCGGTAGGTTCCCGCGGGAAACGCCGACGACGCAGGAGCGACCTCGTAGGAGACCGCGAAATCCTCCGTCGTCTCCCCGAAGTTCCACCCCGCACGGAACGCCGCCACGTTCGCCGCCGCGATATCCGGCTTCCCCGCGAACTTCCGCAGCAAGAACGCCTCGGTACCCTCCGTCGGCCGGTGATACATCCACGACAGCAACCCCAGAGCGAACATGTTCTTCGCCCGCTCCGCGTCCTTCCGCGCCAGCCCCGAATCCTTCAACGCCTCCAGCGTCAGCGTCGTCAACGGCACCTCATGCACCGCGAACCCCGCCAGCGACCCGTCCAGCAGCGGACTCACCGGCCAGCCCACCTTGCCCAGCGCACGCCCGGTGAACTCATCGGTGTTCACGATGACCTCCGCACCCCGCGGCAGATCACCCAGATTCGCCTTCAACGCCGCCGGATTCATCGCCACCAGCACATCCGGCGCATCCCCCGGCGTCAGAATGTCATGATCCGCGAAATGCAACTGGAACGACGACACCCCCGGCAACGTCCCCGCAGGCGCCCGAATCTCCGCCGGAAAATTCGGCAACGTCGACAGATCATTACCGAACGACGCCGTCTCCGACGTGAAACGATCACCCGTGAGCTGCATACCATCACCCGAATCACCCGCAAAACGAATGATCACACGGTCGAGGCGCCGGGTCTCCTTCGCCGGTTTGCGGTTCTCGTCGGGAGCGTCGGTGTCGACAACGGCGGACGGCTCTTTTGCGGTGCCCGCGGTAATGGGGCTGCTGACCTGGCTGGTCACGGAAACGGACCTCCTTCGAGGCGGCGGCTCACCGGTCATCGTACGGCGGTAAGGGTCGCCTTCCCCGGACGTCCGGTCATCTGGGCGGCGCGCCGACCGTCCGGCGTCCCGCATGGTGAAACGACGTCTCGCCTGTCGAGACAGAATGGCGCGCGGAGCCCGTGTACCTCAGGAGTTGAGGTAGGTGAGCACGGCCAGCACCCGACGGTGATCCCCGTCACTCGGGGCCAGGCCCAGCTTGAGGAAGATGTTGCTGACGTGCTTCTCCACCGCTCCGTCGCTCACCACCAGCTGCCTGGCCACGGCCGAGTTCGTACGCCCCTCGGCCATCAGGCCGAGTACCTCGCGTTCTCGCGGAGTGAGATTGGCAAGAACATGCTGCTTGCGGCTGCGGCCGAGCAGCTGGGCGACCACCTCGGGGTCCAGGGCCGTACCGCCCTCGGCCACCCTGACCACGGCATCCACGAATTCCCGTACGTCCGCGACCCGGTCCTTGAGCAGGTAGCCGACGCCGCGGCTGCTGCCGGCGATCAGCTCGGTGGCGTACTGCTCCTCCACATACTGAGACAGCACGAGCACTCCGACCTCGGGATGGTCCCGGCGCAGCTGCACCGCCGCGCGCACGCCCTCGTCCGTATGGGTGGGGGGCATCCGCACGTCGGCGACGACCACGTCGGGTGCCGCCCCCTGTGCCGCGAGCTCGTCGACCGCCTTGATCAGGCCCACGGCGTCGCCGACGCCGGCCACCACGTCGTGGCCGCGGTCGGTCAGCAGCCGCGTCAGGCCATCCCGCAGCAGTACCGAATCCTCGGCGATGACCACTCGCACCTTGTCCTCCACCGTTCGAGCTCCCCCGTGTCCGACTGACCCGCCCAGCATTCCAGCATCGGCGGGTGAATGGGGAATACGGTTGCCATGGGCAAGGTTGCGCCCGGCAGCCGGGTGGGCGCCGCGATCCGTCGCGGCGGCCAGGGAGAGGAGTGCGCGTGCACGCGGTCGGATTCGACGTCAACGGCGGCCCCGAGGTCCTGCGGCAGGTGGAACTGCCCACCCCCGTGCCGGGATCCGGGCAGGTGCTCGTCCGGGTCGCCTACGCCGGCGTCAATTACGGCGAACTCCAGCACGTGCTCGGGGACTTCGGGCGGCCGCAGGGAGCGCGCGGATTCGACGTGCCCGGGCTCGAGGTCTCCGGTGAGATCGCCGCGCTCGGCCCGGGGGTCGGCGGGCTCGCGGTCGGCGACCCGGTCGCCGCCTACCTGCCGGACGGCGGCGGTTACGCCGAATACGCCGTCGCGCCCGCCGAGTTCGTCTTCCCCCTGGACGGGATATCGCCGCGGGACGGCGGCGGCGCCGCCCTTGTGCTGACCACCGCCTACGGCGTCCTGGTCGGCGCGGCCCGGCTGTCGGCCGGCGACACCGTCCTGATCCACGCGGCGGCCGGCGGAGTCGGCTCCGCGGCCGCGCAGATCGCCCGCGCGCTGGGCGCCGCCGCCGTCTACGGGACGGTGGGGTCGGCGGAGAAGGCCGCGTACGCCAAGCGCTTCGGTTACGACGCGATCCACCTCAGGGACGCCTTCGCCGAGCGGATGCGCGACCTCGATGTCGTCCTGGACCCCATCGGAGGGGCGACCCGGCTCGCCAGCCTGGCCCTGCTGGCGCCCTTCGGACGGCTGGCGGTCTACGGGGAGGCGGCGCGGGAGCCGGACCTGACGCTGCCCGTCCTGCCGTTCTGGAAGAGCAACCGCTCCCTGACCGGCTACAACATCGGCGACCTCGCCCGCCGCGCCCCCCGTACGGTCCGCGGCCACGCGCTGTCCGCCTTCGCCCTGCTGGCGTCGGGCGCGATCCGGCTGGACGTCTCGGCGGAACTGCCGCTCGCGGAGGCGGCCGACGCGCTGACCGCGATGCGGGCCGGGCGCAACGTCGGCAAGACGCTGCTGGCGGTGGACCCGAAGCTCGGCTGAGCTCAGGACCGCCAGGGGAGTTCGGCCGTCACGCGGGTCGGGCCGCCCGACGGGGAGTCGACGGCCAGGACGCCGTCCACGGAGTCGAGCCGTTCGGCGAGGCCGGCCAGGCCGGAGCCGGCAGACAGGGACGCGCCGCCCCGCCCGTTGTCGGACACGTAGAGCATCAGCCGGTCCTCGACCTGCCACACGTCGACCGAGGCGCGCGCGGCGCCACTGTGCTTGCTGACGTTCTGCAACAGCTCGGAGACCGTGAAGTAGGCGATGCCCTCGATCGCCGGCACCGGCCGGGCCGGCAGGTCGACCGTGACCGAGACCGGGACCGTGCAGCGGGCCGCCACCGCGGACAGCGCCGCGCCGAGGCCTCGGTCGGTGAGGATCGCCGGGTGGATGCCGCGGGCCAGGTCGCGCAGCTCCTGGAGGGCGATCTTGACCTCGCCGTGGGCCTCCTCCACCATGACCGCGCCGACAGCCGGGTCCTCCAGCAGCTTCTCCTTGGCCATGCCGAGGTCCATCGCCAGCGCGACGAGGCGGGCCTGCGCCCCGTCGTGCAGGTCGCGCTCGATCCGGCGCAGGTCGGCCGCGGCCGTGTCGACCACGACACCGCGGTCGGACTCCAGCTCGGTGACCCGGTCGTCGAGGCGGGACGGCCCGAGCAGCCCGAGGACCATCACCCGGTCCACGTGCGCCATCCCGCGGATCGCCCACGGCGTGGCCAGCACCAGCAGCCCGCCGACCAGCACGCTCAGCGTCATGTCCAGCGGGGTGTGCAGCCACCAGCCGTGCCGGCCGTCGTCGCTGCTGTACATCTGCAGGCCGTCCTGCCCGAAGTAGACCGGGAAGACCCAGCGCCACAGCGGGTACGTCAGCAGGCCCCACCCGTAGGTGAAGAGGCTGACGGAGACGGAGAAGGTGATGATGCCCCACGGGAAGTGCAGCAGCGTGTAGATGACGTGCCGCCAGTTCACGCCGCTGCCGAGCTGCGCGCCCATCCGGGCAAGGAAGCCGCGGCCCTTGGCGCGTGCCCGGCCGGGCTCGTCCACGTCGAGCCGCAGTAGCGAGCGCGCCCGCCCGCGCTCGACCCGGCCGATCGCCCGGCAGCCGCCGAGGCTCAGCACCAGCAGGGGCAGGCCCACGAAGGTGATGAGCAGGCCCGCGCTGAGCGAGAGCATCGTGACGGTCCACACGAAGCCGGTGATCGCCATCGGGAGGTTGAGCAGCGCGTAGCCGAACTCGCGCCAGGTCCTCGCCTCGAAGGGTGCGCGCAGCGCGGCGGGGGCGCGGTGTCGCGCCCGCTCCTCTGGCTGGTAGCCGTACGCCATGGTCGGGACCGTCCTTTCCGTGCTGCTCGTCATACCTCCACGGTGGCCTTTCGCAGGCGGCGACCCCATGGTGTGCATCGGTCTCTTCGGGGTGGGGCTATCCCCACCCGGCCCCTGCGGGGAGCTCGTTGGGGGGTGCCACTCGCGGTGGCGTGCGCCCGTTTCCCGCCGTCGTGGCTGGTGCCGCAGGGTGATTGCCACTTGCGGCAGCCCCCCGGGGGGGCGTGGGCCGGGGAAAGGGCGGCAGGCGCCCCAAGGCTAGGGGCGGCGGAAGTCGCGGTCGCGCCAGGGGAGTTCGGCGGTGACGACCGTGGGGCCGCCCGGCGGGGAGGCGACGACGAAGAGGCCGTCGACGGAGTCGAGCCGTTCCGCCAGGCCGGCCAGGCCGGAGCCCGCCCCCACGTCGGCCCCCCCGCGCCCGTCGTCCCGCACCTGGATCATCAGCCGGTCGGAGCTGCGCCACACGTCCACCGAGGCGCGCGCGGCGCCACTGTGCTTGCTGACGTTCTGCAGCAGCTCGGAGACCGTGAAGTAGGCGATGCCCTCGATCGCCTCCGCCGGCCGGGCCGGCAGGTCGACGGTGACGGAGACCGGGACCGTGCAGCGGGTGGCCACGGACGACAGGGCCGCGTCCAGGCCGCGGTCGGTGAGGATCGCCGGGTGGATGCCGCGGGCCAGGTCGCGCAGCTCCTGGAGGGCGATCTTGACCTCGCCGTGCGCCTCGCCGACCATGCGGGCCGCGGCCTCGGGGTCTTCGAGCAGCTTCTCCTTGGCCAGGCCCAGGTCCATCGCCAGCGCCACGAGGCGCGCCTGCGCCCCGTCGTGCAGGTCGCGCTCGATGCGCCGCAGGTCGGCCGCGGCGGTGTCGACGACGACACCGCGGTCGGACTCCAGCTCGGCGATCCGCTGCTCCAGCTCGTCGGACGGCTGGAGCAGCCCGCGGACGAGCGCCCGGTCCACCGCCGACATCCCGCGGGACAGGAACGGCAGCACCGGCCAGGCGACGAAGAGCGAGGTCAGCGTCACGGTGAAGGTGACGATGCCCCACGGCAGCCGGATGGCCAGATACAGCGCGTGCCGCCAGGCCACCGGGTCCTTCAGCGTCATCCACAGCCAGGGAAAGAAGCCGAAGGTGCCGGGCCGCAGCGGGCGCGGGTCGTCCACCCGCACCCCGAGCAGCGCCCGTGCCCTGGCGCGCTCCACCGTGCCGAGCAGCCGGCAGCCGAGCAGGCTGAAGGCGAGCAGCGGCAGCCCGATCACGGTGACGGAGAGCCCCGCACCGATCGACAGCGTCGTGACGACGTAGACGAAGCCGATGATCCCCATCGGGAGATTCAGCAGCAGGTTGAGGATCTCCTTCCACGTCACGGCGTCGAAGGCGAAGCGCGGCGGCGGGAGGGCGGCACCGTCGGACCGGTCGGCCGGGTGGGCCTCCGCGGCCGTGGCGGTGCGGTGTGCGGGTGGCGGCGAGGCGTTCATGCCCCCAGCCTGCCGGGGAACCGGCGCCCCGCGCCATGGGGTGAGTGGGCGGGAGCCGGGTGGGGTTATCCCCAGGTCGCCCGCCCGCGGGCGGCGCCCGGGCCCCGTCGCTGCTCCGGAACGCCTCAGGAAGGGCCCCGCGCGCCCCGCCCCGCACCGGTCCCGTCCACCTGACGGGATACGGCGGACAGTGGCGATCAGGCCAGGGCCTAGACTCCCTCCGTATAGATCGGCTAAAGATCCAACCGGTTCACTGGACACCACCGATCGATGAGTGAACGAGTCAACGAGGGGCGGACGGACGTGGACTACTTCCACGGCTACTCGGTCGTCGGCCTGGTCGCGGTCGTCGGTGTGCTCTTCGTTTCCGTCGCCTTCGCCTCCGGCCGCCTGCTGCGGCCGGTCGTGCCGACGCCGGAGAAGATGCTCACCTACGAGTGCGGGGTCGACCCGGTCGGCGGGGACTGGGCACACACCCAGATCCGCTACTACGTGTACTCCTACCTGTACGTGATCTTCGCGGTCGACGCGATCTTCCTCTTCCCCTGGGCGACGGTCTTCGCCGCGCCCGGCTTCGGGGGCGCGACGCTGGTGGAGATGTTCGTCTTCATCGGCTTCCTCGCGGTCGGGCTGCTCTACGCCTGGAAGAAGGGCGTCCTGGAATGGATCTGACCCCGGCCGGCACCCCCGCCGCGGGCTCCACGGGCGGCGCCTCCGTCGCGCCGCCGGAACTGCTTCCCGAGCCGCGCCGGCTCGGCCCGCTGTCCCGGCTGGCTCCCGAGCCGATGAAGGTGGTCCTGAACTGGGGCCGCCGCTACAGCCTGTGGGTCTTCAACTTCGGGCTCGCCTGCTGCGCGATCGAGTTCATCGCCGCGTCGATGTCCCGGCACGACTTCATCCGGCTCGGCGTGATCCCCTTCGCGCCGGGTCCGCGGCAGGCCGACCTGATGATCGTGTCGGGCACGGTGACCGACAAGATGGCGCCGGCCGTGAAGCGGCTCTACGAGCAGATGCCCGAGCCGAAGTACGTCATCTCCTTCGGCGCCTGCTCGAACTGCGGCGGCCCGTACTGGGACTCGTACTCCGTGACCAAGGGCGTCGACCAGATCATCCCGGTCGACGTCTACGTGCCCGGCTGCCCGCCGCGGCCCGAGGCGCTGCTGCAGGGCATCCTCAAGCTCCAGGAGAAGATCGCCCGCGAGTCGCTGGGCGAGCGGTACGGCACCGCGGCGCCCGCCAAGCCCTCCGTGCGGGCGCTGACCAGCGGGCTCGTCACCCCGCCTGCCGCGCCCGCCGGTGATCCCGGGGACACGCCGTGACCGGATGGCTGCCGCGCGAGGCCGCGGAGATCTTCGGCGCGGGCGCCACCGCCGAGGAGGCGTACGACCTGCTGACCGTCGACGTGCCGGCCGAGTCGTGGGTGCCCGCGCTGACCACCGCACGCGACGAGCTGGGCTGCACCTTCTTCGACTGGCTGAGCGCGGTCGACGAGCCGGGCACCGGTTTCCGGGTCTGCGCACACGTGGTGGCGCTGGGCGGCGCCGGCGGCGTACGGCGGCTGCTGCTGCGTACGACAGTCGGCCACGACGAGCCCGCGCTGGCCAGCGCGACCGGCGTGCACCCGGGTGCGGCCTGGCACGAGCGGGAGACGTACGAGATGTTCGGCGTCGCCTTCACCGGGCACCCCGGGCTGTCGCCGCTGCTGCTGCCCGAGGAGTTCGAGGGGCACCCGCTGCGCAAGGACTTCGTGCTCGCCGCCCGGGTCGCGAAGGCCTGGCCGGGCGCGAAGGAGCCGGGGGAGTCCCACGACGGCGGCCCCAAGCGGCGGCAGATGCAGCCGCCCGGGGTGCCGGACCCGAACGAGTGGGGCCCGCTCAAGGGCCAGCTCGCGCCGGCCCCCGCCCGCCCGGCACGCGCCGCCCGCGGTGCCGCCGCCGGCGGCGAACGCCCGGCCCGCCGCACCCGCAGCGTGACCGAGGGCTCGACGGGCCAGACCCCGGACGCCCCCTGGCACCGCCCGACGCCGGCCCCGAAGCAGCCCCCGGCCCCCGAGCCCCCGGCCACGGACCCGCCCGCCGCCGCCGAGCCGCCTGTTGCCGAGCCGCCCGCCGTCGCCGAGCCGCCGTCGCCTGAGCCGCCTGCCGCCGAACCCCCGGCGGCCGAGCCGCCCGCCCCGAAAGACCCGGCCCCGAAAGACCCCGCCCCGAAGGAACCCCCGGCAGAAGGAGGCGACCCCACATGAACGACGCGCTCGACGTCGTCCTGCGGCTGGTCGCCGTCCTGGTCGCCTTCCTGGTCCTCCCGCTGCTGGTCGGGCAGACCGAGCACAAGGTCATGGCGCACATGCAGGGCCGACTCGGCCCGATGTACGCCGGCGGCTTCCACGGCTGGGCCCAGCTCGTCGCCGACGGCGTGAAGTTCGCGCAGAAGGAGGACATCGTCCCGGCCGAGGCCGACCGCCGGGTCTTCCAGATCGCGCCGGCCGTGGCCCTGCTGCCGTATCTGCTGGTGCTCGTCGCCATCCCGGTCGGCCCGGACGGTTTCGTCGGTGAGGCCGTGGACGCCGGGCTGATCTTCGTGCTGGCCGTGATGGGCGTCGGCGTGCTCGGGTCGCTGATGGCCGGCTGGGCGTCCGCGAACAAGTACTCGCTGCTCGGCGGCCTGCGTACGGCCGCCCAGCTGATGGCGTACGAGCTGCCGATGCTGCTGGCCGCCGCCTCGGTGGCGATGGCGGCAGGCACCCTGTCGCTGCCCGGCATCCTCGACGGCTACCACTGGTGGTGGACGCCCTGGCAGCTGGTCGGCGGCGTGGTGTTCTTCACCGCGGGACTCGCCGAGCTGCAACGCCCGCCGTTCGACATGCCGGTGGCCGACTCCGAGATCATCTTCGGCGCCTACACCGAATACACCGGGCTGCGCTTCGCGCTGTTCCTGCTCGCCGAATACGCCGGCATCGTCGTGCTCTGCGCGCTGACCACGGTGCTCTTCCTCGGCGGCTGGCACGGGCCGTGGTCGGGCAGCGCCGGGTGGGTGTGGACGCTGGTCAAGACCGGGCTGCTGGCCTTCGTCGTGATCTGGCTGCGGGTCAGCTACCCGCGGCTGCGCGAGGACCAGCTGCAGAAGCTCGCCTGGACCGTGCTCATCCCGCTGTCCCTCGCCCAGATCGCCCTGACCGGCGTCGTGAAGGTGGTGATCTCCTAGCCATGCCCCCCATTCCCGGTTCCGGTCTCGCCAAGGGCCTGGCGGTCACCCTGCGGACCATGACCAAGCGCACCGTCACCGCGCAGTATCCGGACGCGCTCCCCGAACTGCCGCCGCGCAGCCGCGGGGTGATCGCGCTGTTCGAGGAGAACTGCACGGTGTGCATGCTGTGCGCGCGCGAGTGCCCCGACTGGTGCATCTACATCGACTCCCACAAGGAGACGGCCCCGCCGGCCGCCCCCGGCGGTCGGGAGCGCAGCAGGAACGTCCTGGACCGTTTCGCCATCGACTTCTCCCTGTGCATGTACTGCGGTATCTGTATCGAGGTGTGCCCCTTCGACGCGCTGTTCTGGTCACCGGAGTTCGAGTACGCGGAGACGGACATCCTCGACCTCACCCACGAACGCGACAAGCTGCGGGACTGGATGTGGACGGTGCCCGCCCCTCCCGCGCTCGACCCCGCCGCGGAGGAGCCGAAGGAGATCGCCGCCGCCCGCAAGGCCACCGAGAAGGCCGCCGCCGCCTCGGCCGCGGCGGCCCGCGCCGCCGAGCAGGGCACCGGCGGCGGCCAGGCCGGTGCGCAGGACAGTGATGAGGCCATAGGCCGGGGCGACGACCAGGGGAAGGGTGACGCGTGAACGTCAGCGCCGCCGCCCACCACCCCGGCTTCCTGTCCCCGACCGGTGTCGAGATCACCTTCGTGCTGATCGGCCTCGCCACCCTCGGCGCGGCCCTGCTGACCGTCACCACCCGGCAGCTGGTGCACGCCGCCCTGTGGCTGGTCGTAGCGCTCGGCGGCCTGGCCGTCGAATACCTGCTGCTCACCGCCGAATTCATCGCCTGGGTCCAGGTGCTGATCTACGTGGGCTCCGTCGTCGTCCTCCTGTTGTTCGGCCTGATGCTGACCAGAGCGCCCATCGGCCGCTCCCCGGACGCCGATTCGGAGAACCGGCTGGTCGCCCTCGGAGTCGCGATCGCCGCGGCGGCCGCGCTGGTGTGGGTGGTCGTGGACGCCTTCCGCACCACCTGGATCGATCTGCACGGGGTCGTGCAGGGCTCCTCCCGGGCCACCGGCGAGAGCCTCTTCCGGCACTGGGTCCTGCCCTTCGAGGCGCTGTCGGTGCTGCTGCTCGCCGCGCTGGTCGGCGCGATCGTGCTGTCCCGCCGCGACCCGGACACCCCGCCCGGCGGCACCCCGGGCGCGCCGGCGGCCGGCGGCCCCCCCGCCGACGTGCCCGCAGCCGGCAAGGAGCGCAGCTGATGCACCTCGCCTATCCGGCCGTCCTGGCGGTCCTCCTCTTCTGCGTCGGCCTCTACGGGGTGCTGGCCCGCCGCAACGCGATCCTCGTCCTGATGTCCGTCGAGCTGATGCTCAACGCCGTCAACCTCAACCTGGTCGCCTTCGACGTCTGGCTGCGCGACTCCCTGCACGCCGGCCAGGCGCTGACCCTCTTCACCATCACCATCGCCGCCGCCGAGATCGGCCTCGGCCTGGCGATCGTGCTGCTGGTCTTCCGCAACCGCGGCAGCTCCGACATCGACCGGCTCACCGGTCTCGCGGATCCGCACGGCCCGCAGGCACCCGACGCACCTGACGACGCCACGCCCGCGGCGGCGGCCGACGACGAGAAGGCCGAGGCCACCGCGTGACCCTGACCGCCCTTGCCGCGCTCGTACCCCTCCTGCCCTTCCTG
The DNA here is from genome assembly GCF_036010485.1 of Streptomyces sp. NBC_01198. Classification (NCBI taxonomy): domain Bacteria; kingdom Bacillati; phylum Actinomycetota; class Actinomycetes; order Kitasatosporales; family Streptomycetaceae; genus Streptomyces; species Streptomyces sp. NBC_01198. The sequence goes on along the minus strand of NZ_CP108568.1, from coordinate 3,226,373 downwards.
GGCGCGGCCGCCGGACTGCTGCTCGGCCGGCGCGCACCCGGCTTCGTACGCCCGCTGGCCGTGCTGCCCACCGCGGCCGCCTTCGTGCTCGCCGCGGTCACCGCCGCCCGGCAGGGCACCGGCGACCCCACCGACGCCGCGCACCGGCTGACCGTCACCGGCTCGGTGCCGATCGACCTGGCCCTGCACCTGGACGGCTTCTCCGTCCTGGTCGCCGTGCTGGTCGGCCTGGTCGCGACCTGCGTGCAGCTCTACTCCGTCTCCTATCTGCGCGACGACCCGCGCTACCCCTCGTACGCCGCCCTGGTCTCGCTCTTCACCTCCGCGATGCTGCTGGTCGTCTACACCGGCGACCTGATGGTGCTGCTCGTCGGCTGGGAGGTGATGGGCATCTGCTCCTACTTCCTGGTCGGGCACTACTGGGAGAGCGAGACCGCCCGGGCCGCCTCGATCAAGGCCTTCCTGGTCACCAAGCTCGGCGACGTCCCCTTCCTGATCGGGGTGTTCGCGCTGGCCGCCGACGCGCACACCTTCCGTATCACCGGCATCCTCGACGCCGCCGCCCACGGGCGGCTGCACCACCCGACCGTGATCGCGCTGCTGCTGCTCGCCGGGGTCGCCGGCAAGTCCGCGCAGTTCCCGCTGCACACCTGGCTGCCTGACGCCATGGCCGGACCCACCCCGGTGTCCGCGCTGATCCACGCGGCCACCATGGTCGCGGCCGGTATCTACCTGGTGGCCAGGCTGCTGCCGGTCTTCACCGCGTCGGCCGCCGCGCTCGCCGTGCTGGCCGCGATGGCCGCCGTGACGATGATCGGCTCCGCGCTCGCCGCCCTCGCGCAGGACGACATCAAACGCGTGCTGGCCTACTCCACGATCGGCCAGCTCGGCTACATGGCCGGCGCGCTGGCCGTCGGCAACCGCGACGCCGCCGTCTTCCACCTCCTGTCGCACGGTGCCTTCAAGGCCCTGCTCTTCCTGGGCGCGGGCGTCGTCATCCACGCCGCCGGCACCAACTCGCTCACTGCGATGTCCCGGATGGGCTCGCTCGGCAAGCGCGTCCCCGACGCCATGTGGACCATGGGCCTGGCCCTCGCGGCACTGGCCGCCCTCCCTCCGCTGTCCGGCTTCTTCTCCAAGGAGTCGGTCCTGCGCGCCGCCGAGCACGCCGCCGCCGGCGACACCCCGCACGTGCCCTCCGCGGTCGGCTGGACCGTCTTCGTCGCAGGCCTGGCGGCCGCGCTGCTGACCGCCGGCTACGCGACCCGGCTGTTCCTGCTGGCCTTCCGCGGCAGCGGCCCCGACGCCCCCGACCACGGCAGGCAGCCGGTCGTGATGACCACCGTGCTGTGGGTGCTCGCCATCCCCACGCTGGCCTTCGGCGGCCTCGCCTACCGCGAGCTGCCCGACTGGTTCGGCGGCGCCCCGCTCGGCCCGACCCTGGTCACCTCCGTCCTCGGTACCGGTCTCGCCCTGGTCGGCGTCCTCGTCACCTACGGCGCCTGGTCCGCGTCCACCGCGACCCGCGGCGCCGTACCCGCCGGCGCGGTGGTCACCGCCGACCCCGACGCGGAACCCGCGCTCGTCGAGGCCGAGGCGATCGCCACCCACGAGGAGATCTACGGCGACATCGCGGCCGCCGACGACCCCGGCGACCCGGGCCGGCTGCTGCTCGGCCCGCTGCACCCGCTGGCCTCCCACGGCTTCCGGCTGGACGCCGTCTACACCGCCCTCTTCGTCGGCCCGGTGCTGGCCGCCGCGAACCTGGTCCGCTTCCTGGACCGGGAGGTCATCGAGACCTACGTCCGCGCCGCCGGCGGCACCCCGCGACTGCTGGGCGCGGCCGTGCGCAGGGCCCAGAACGGAAACGTCCAGACCTACCTCAGCGCGCTGCTGGCCGGCGCCGTGGTGCTCGCCGTCCTCGTCGCCGTCGGAGGCTGAGAACCAGTGAACGACACCGCCCTGCAGTACGTCCTCGCGGCGATCGTGGTGCTGCCGCTGCTCGGCGCGGTCGGCGCCCTGCTCCCGCCGCCCCCCGGTCTGCGCGGCCGGCACCCCGACCAGGCCGTGCTGCGGCACGGCGTAACCGTCACCGGCGCCGTCCTGATCCTCGCCGTCGTGCTCGCGGCCGGCTTCGACCACGACCACCCGGCGACGATGCAGGCGAGCACCGATCTCAACTGGATCCCCGCGCTGAGGATCCACCTCCACCTCGGCGTCGACGGCATCTCGCTCCCCCTTCTCGTCCTGACCGCGCTGCTGACCTTCCTGTGCGCGCTCTACTCCTACTTCCACCTGCCGCCCGGCGGGTCGGCCAAGGCCTTCGTCGCGCTGCTGCTCCTGCTGGAAGCAGGCACGCTGGCCACCTTCTCCGTACTCGACCTGATGCTGTTCTTCCTGGCCTTCGAGACGGTCCTCATCCCGATGTACTTCCTGATCGCCCGCTGGGGCGGCGGCGACCGGGAACGGTCGGCCCTGCGCTTCATCGTCTACACCCTCCTCGGCTCCGTGATCATGCTGCTCGGCCTGCTGCTCATCGGCATCAAAGCGGGCACATTCGACATGGTGGCACTCGCCACTGACAACGGGTCACATCTCAGTCACTCCACGCAGCTGATCGCGGTCCTCGCCATCGGCCTCGGCCTGGCGATCAAGGCCCCGATGTGGCCGCTGCACAGCTGGCTCCCGGACGCCCACACCGCCGCCCCGACCGTCGGCTCGGTGCTGCTGGCCGGGGTGCTGCTGAAGATGGGCACCTACGGCCTGGTGCGGATCGTGCTGCCCGACACGCCGGGCGGCATCCAGACCTTCGCGCCCTACCTGGCCGCCTTCGCCGTCGTCGGCATCATCTACGGCTCGCTGGCCTGCCTGGCCCTGGCCCGGCAGGGCAACGGCGGCGACCTCAAGCGGCTCATCGCCTACTCCTCCGTCGGCCACATGGGCTTCGTGCTGCTGGGCATCGCCTCGCTGAACCCGACCGGCGTCAACGGCGCGCTGTTCGCGAACATCGCCCACGGCCTGATCACCGGCCTGCTGTTCTTCCTGGTCGGCGCGGTGAAGGACCGTTACGGCTCCAGCGACCTCGACCACCTCGCCGGCCGCACCGGCGCTGCCCTCTACGGCCGCGCCCCCCGGCTCGGCGGCCTGCTCGCCTTCGCCGCGGTCGCCTCGCTCGGGCTGCCGGGCCTGGCCGGGTTCTGGGGCGAGATGCTCGCGATGTTCGGCGCGTTCAAGCCCGGCGCGGGCCTGAGCCGCCCCGCCTACCTCACCTTCACCGCACTCGCCGCCTTCGGCACCTTGCTGACCGCCGGCTACCTGCTGACAGTGGTCCGCCGGGTCTGCATGGGCGACCGGGAGACCGCGGAGCTGCGGCCCGCCCTCGCCGACGTCAAGGCGTACGAGTTCGCCGCGTGGACGCCGCTGGCCGCCCTCACCGTCCTGGCCGGCCTGTGGCCCGCCGCCCTGCTCGGACTCACCGACCCGGCCGTACGCTCCCTGCTCGGAGGCCACTGATGCCGTCCCTCGTGCAGTCCGTCGACTGGACGGCGCTCACCCCCGTGGTCATCCCGGCCGCGCTCGCCGTGGCCGTCCTGGTCGCCGACCTCTTCCTGCCGCAGGACCGCAAGCCGCTGCTCGGCTGGATCACCGCCGCCGGGCTGCTGGCCGCCGCGCTCACCCTGATCCCGCTGCGTGACGGCCAACGGACCACCTTCTGCCAGAGCGGCACGGGCACCGGCGGCTGCTCCTACGCCGCCGACCACTTCGCCCTGGTGATCCAGGCCCTGGTGCTGGGCGGCGCGCTGCTGACCGCGCTGCTCTCGATCGGCACGACGGAGCGGATCCCCACGGGTGAATACTGGTTCCTGCTGCTGTCCTCCGCCGCCGGCGCCGCCCTGCTGCCCGCCTCCCGCGACCTGGCCACGCTGATCGTCGCCCTCGAAGTGACGACGCTGCCCGCCTTCGCGCTGGTGGGCCTGCGCCGCGACGACCGGCTGTCCAGCGAGGCCGCGCTGAAGTTCTTCCTGACCTCGGTGACCGCCACCGCCGTGTCGCTGCTCGGCATCAGCTTCGTCTACGCGGCCACCGGCACCCTGCACCTGGCCGAGGTCGCCGGCGGCCTCACCCACACCCCCGGCCAGCTGCACACCCTGGCCAGGGCGGGCGTGGCCCTGACCCTGGTCGGCTTCGCCTTCAAGCTGGCCGTGGCGCCCTTCCACTTCTGGGTGCCCGACAGCTACGCGGGCGCGCCGCTGCCGGTCGCCGCGTATCTGTCGGTGGTGGGCAAGGCGGCCGGCTTCTCCGGGCTGATCCTGGTCACCGTCGTCGCCTTCCGCCCGTACACCAGCGTGTGGGGCCCGGCGATCGGTGTGCTGGCCGCCCTGACCATGACCGTGGGCAATGTCGGCGCCCTGCGGCAGCGGCCCGACGTGCCGCGCAGCGCGGTGCGGCTGCTGGCCTGGTCCTCGATCGGGCAGGCGGGCTACCTGCTGGTCCCGCTCGCCGCCGCCGCGTCCGCCGATGACCCGGCGCACGAGATCGGCACCACCGTCGCGTACGCGCTGATGTACGGCGTGGTGAACCTCGGCGCCTTCGCGGTCGTCGCCCTGGTCGAGCGCACGGCGCCGCACAGCCGCCTGAGCGATTACCGCGGCCTCTACGCCTCCCGCCCGGCGGCCGCCCTCGCGCTCGCCTTCTTCCTGCTCTGCCTGGCCGGACTGCCGCCCGGCGTGATCGGGCTGTTCGCGAAGGTCGCCGTCTTCTCCTCGGCGGTCGGCGCCCAGCACGGCTGGCTCGCGGTGATCATGGCGGTGAACGTCGCCATCGCCCTCGTGTACTACCTGCGCTGGACCGCCCTGCTCTTCACCGCCGCACCCGACACCGCGGCGGCCCGGTCACGTGACGGCGCGCCGACCGGCGCACGTACCGCAGAGGTGCCCGTCGCGGTCCTCGCCGAGGAGCGGGTGCCGGCCGGGCTCACCCTGGCCGTCGCGCTGACCGCGGTGGCCGCGATCGCCCTGTCGGGAGCACCGCAGCTGGTCCTCAGGTACGCCCAGGGCACCCTGCTCTGACCCTCCCGCGCCCGGCCTCCCCGCGCTGGTCCTGGCTGGTAGCTGTCCGTGCGCGCGGGTACGCGCAAGGGAACTGGCGCCGCCCCGGTGGCGTTGGACAGAACAGGAGGTTCTCCTTGGGAGAGCCTCCCCGGTACACCGCAGAATCTGGAGGGCGCACGTGCACCGCCGGCACAACGGGTTGAAGACCGCCGTTCTTCTCGGCGTCCTGTCCGCACTCATCCTGGCCATCGGCAGCATCTTCGGCCGGACCGGGCTCATCGTGGCGCTCGTCATCGCCCTGGGCACCAACGCTTACGCGTACTGGAACAGCGACAAGCTCGCGCTACGCGCGATGCGCGCCCGCCCGGTCAGCGAGTTCGAGGCGCCCGCGCTGTACCGGATCGTGCGTGAACTGTCGACGGCCGCCCGGCAGCCCATGCCGCGGCTGTACATCTCGCCGACCGAGGCGCCCAACGCGTTCGCCACCGGCCGCAACCCGCGCAATGCCGCGGTCTGCTGCACCGAGGGCATCATGCGCATCCTCGACGAGCGCGAACTGCGCGGCGTCATCGGCCACGAGCTGAGCCACGTCTACAACCGCGACATCCTCATCTCCTCGGTGGCCGGCACCCTCGCCTCCGTCGTGGTCTTCCTGGTCAATTTCGCCTGGCTCATCCCGGTGGGCCGCTCGGACGACGACGACGGGCCCGGCATCGTCGGCCTGCTGCTGATGATGCTCCTCGGCCCGATCGCCGCCTCGCTGATCCAGCTCGCCGTCTCCCGCTCCCGGGAGTACGAGGCCGACGCCTCCGGCGCCCGCCTCACCGGCGACCCGCTGGCCCTGGCCTCCGCCCTGCGCAAGCTCGACGCCGGGACGAGGCAGCTGCCGCTGCCTCCCGAGCCGCGCTTGGAGACCGCCAGTCATATGATGATCGCAAACCCTTTCCGCCCGGGCGACGCGTCCAAGCTGTTCTCGACCCACCCCCCGATGGCTGAGCGCATCACCCGCCTCGAACGGATGGCAGGGCGACCCTGATGAGAACTGTTCTGAACGTCATCTGGCTGGTGCTGTGCGGTCTGTGGCTGTGCCTCGGCTACTTCCTGGCCGGACTCATCCTGTGCATCACCATCATCGGCATCCCCTTCGGCATCGCGGCGTTCCGCATCGGCATCTACGCGCTGTGGCCCTTCGGCTACACCACGGTGGAACGCCGGGACGCGGGCACCGGCTCGCTGGTCGGCAACGTGCTGTGGCTGGTCCTGGCCGGCTGGTGGCTGGCCCTGGGGCACATCGTCACGGGCATCGCGCTGGCGATCACCATCATCGGCATCCCGCTGGCGATCCCGAACTTCAAGCTGATCCCGCTCTCGCTGATGCCGCTGGGCCGGGAGATCGTGCCCAGCGACGAGCCCTTCGGCGCCCGCCGGGTCCGCTGACCCGCCTCCCCGGGTTAGGTGCGCCGCCCGAGACCCGCGGTGTACGCGACCCCGGGAGCCGGCTCGCCCACCCGCCCCGCCTCCCGCGTCACAGCGGTGACGCGGGGCCCGCCCCCACGACCCGGTCCGACCCGTCGGGCCCCTGGTCAGACGGCTGCGCCCTGCTAGTCTCGGCTGCGGAGGTGCACGGCTGTGGACGTCGACGCGCTCAGCACGCAGGCCGCGGGCGCGGAAGTGCCCCCCGGCCTCGCCGGCTACGCCGCGTATCTGCTGCGTCGCGCCTACGCCCTCGCCAACCGCCTCGCCCCGGACTTCACCGGGACCACGGAGGGCGCGGGCAGCGCCCGCGACTTCCAGGTCCTCGACGCCCTCGGCGAGCCCGGCGCCGCCTACTCCCAGCAGGACCTCGGCGACCGGCTCGGCATCAACCGCACCACCATGGTCAAGCTGATCGACCGCTTCGAGGCCGCGGGACAGGTCACCCGGGCGCGCAATCCCGACGACCGGCGCTCGTACGTCCTGGCGCTCACCGAGGACGGCAGGGCGGCGGTCAAAGCGATGGACCCGGCCGTGGCCGCCGCCGACGACAAGCTCACCGCGGGCCTGACCGCCGCCGAGCGCGACCGCCTCGACGCCCTGCTGGCCGAACTGCTCTCCCGCCCCCAGGGGGGCCCGCACCGCACCGGTTCGCTGATCACCCAGGCGCACCACTTCGTACGCCACCGCATCGAGGCCGCGCTGGCCGACAGCGCCCTGCAGGCCAGGCACTTCGGCGCGCTGACCGTGCTGGCAGGCGCGGCCTGCTCGCAGCAGCAGCTCGCCCGGCGGCTGGCCATCAGCGAGCAGGCGGTGCTCCAGGTGGTGGACGACCTGGAGCGGGCCGGCCGGGTGGCACGTGACCGCGACCCGCAGGACCGCCGCCGCTACGCCCTGCGCATCACCGAGGCCGGCCGGGTCGCGCTGCGCGGTGCCCGCGGGGTCGTCGAGGCCGCGGAGGCGGAGATGGGCACGGCGCTCGGCGCGGACGGCAGGGCCGAACTGGCGGCGCTGCTGGCCGCACTGCTGCGCGCCGACAGCTGACCTCGCCCCCCGCCCGCGGTCCGCGCAAACCCGGAGCCCCGCCGCGCCCCCGGTTGCGCGAGGATGGGAGCCGAACGGGCAACGCTGCCCCGATGTCGAGGAGATGACCCATGGGCACCCTGCAGGTCGGCGACAAGGCACCTGACTTCACGCTTCCCAACCAGGCGGGGGAGCCGGTGACGCTCAGCGACTTCCTGGGCGAGAAGGTCGTGGTGCTCTACTTCTACCCCAAGGACAACACCCGCGGGTGCACCGCGGAGGCGTGCAGCTTCCGCGACAGCTACGAGAGCTTCACCGACGCCGGCGCCGAGGTGATCGGCGTCAGCTCCGACTCGGTGGCCTCGCACGAGAAGTTCGCCGGGCAGCACGAGCTGCCCTTCACCCTGCTGTCGGACGCGGGCCGCGCGGTGCGCAAGCAGTACGGCGCCGCGACGCTGGGCGGTGTGGTCCCCGGACGCATCACCTTCGTCATCGACCGCGACGGCGTCATCCGGCACGCGTTCTCCTCGATGATGAACATCGGCGGTCACATAGACGACGCGCTCGTGGTGGTCAAGGAGTTGCAGGCGGCGCAGTAGCCGCCGGAGCCCGGCGGCTGAGGGTTGCGGGAGACAACGCATATGAATATTGACGGTTCAGGTAGCTGACGATATCGTCGTGGGCGATGGTCCAGTGCCGGTTCACTGCCTGCTCCGAGGAGAGTTGTGATGACCACAGCGCGTCAGCCGGGCGAGAGCGGCGATCTCCTGATGATGTACGCCTTCCACGACGGGCTGCGCCGCGACGTGGCGGCCGTCGCCAAGTCCGCCGCCGTCACCGGTGACGACCCGGCGCGGCTCACCGCCACCCACTTCGGGTGGGACCTGCTCAAGCGCTTCCTGATCATCCATCACTCGGCCGAGGACGAGATCCTCTGGCCCCGGATGCGGGAGATCCTGGTCGACCGCCCCGACGAGGTCGAACTCCTCGACGCGATGGAGGAGGAGCACGAGACGATCGACCCGCTGATCGCCGCGATCGACGCGGCGCTCGCCGACCAGGAAGGCGGCCACGCCGCCCTCGGTGACGCCGCCGACGCCTTCGCCACCGCGCTCAACGCCCACCTCACGCACGAGGAGGGCGACGCTCTTCCGCTGATGTCACGTGAACTGCCCACCGCCGACTGGGTCAGGTTCGCCGACTCCCAGCGCAATGGTGTCGGCCAGGGCCTCGCACCGCGCTACGTCCCATGGCTGCTGGACGGCGCCACCCCGGAGCGGGCGGACCAGATCCTCGCGATCTTCCCCCCGCCGGTGGTCGCGCAGTACCGCCGCGCATGGCGACAGCAGTACGCGGAGCTGAACCCCTGGGCGACCGGCTACGGCAGGGCGTAGCCCCCTGCCGTCCGCCCGGACGCGAGAGGGCCGGCGGGGCGCCTGCACGCCCCGACGGCCCTCTCGTGTGACCACCGTCCCTTGCCCCGGCCGGACGCCGAGCGCCCGCCGCGGCCACGGCTCAGCGGTAGTTGACGAACTGCAGCGCGAAGTCCAGGTCCTTGCCCTTGAGCAGCGCCTGCACCGCCTGCAGATCGTCCCGGCTCTTCGAGCTGACCCGCAGCTCGTCCCCCTGCACCTGGGCCTTGACGCCCTTCGGCCCCTCGTCGCGGATGATCTTCGCGACCTTCTTCGCGTTGTCCTGCGAGATGCCTTCCTCGATCGAGGCGAAGATCTTGTACTCCTTGCCGGACAGCTGCGGCTCACCCGCGTCCAGCGCCTTGAGCGAGATCCCGCGCTTGACCAGCTTCGTCTCGAAGACGTCCAGGATCGCCTTGACGCGCTCCTCGGAATTCGCCTCCATCAGGATCTTCTCGCCCGACCACGCGATCGACGCCCCGACGTTCTTGAAGTCGTAGCGCTGCGAGATCTCCTTCGCGGCCTGGTTGAGGGCGTTGTCGACCTCCTGCCGCTCGACCTTCGAGACGATGTCGAAACTGGAGTCGGCCATCTTCAGTGGGCTCCTTGACTGTGTTCCATCGGCGTTCCATCGATCCATCTGTCGCACGGCCCGTCGCCGGCCCGTCACCCACCACCCTAGCCACCGCGCACCCCCAGCGCGCTGATCAATCCGGTGGCGGACCACCCCTGCGCATCGGGTATCGTTTACGTCGTCGCCACGGACCTCCGCGAACAGCGGACCAGTCCCACGGCGTCATCCCATGGCGGTATGCCCGAGCGGCCAATGGGAGCGGACTGTAAATCCGTCGGCTTAGCCTACCGTGGTTCGAATCCACGTGCCGCCACATGGAAGAGGTCCCTGACCTGCAGCGATGCAGGCCAGGGACCTTTGTTTTGCCCCACCTCGGGGCACCCGGGTCCCCCCGGACCCGCCCCGGCCCGCCGTCCACCGGCTTTCGTGGACGGGACGTGGACGGGATCCGGGCGCGGGATCGCCGAGTCACCGCTGTCGAGGGACCGGGCGAGGAGGCGGCAGCCCCCCCAGCACCCAGCGCTGCACGCTCGCCCGAGCCACGCGAGTCCGCTACTCCCCCCCACCCGCCTCGTCGCACCGCACTTCGGGGACACCCACCCCGATCGCAACTTCCTCCATCTGCCCGGCTCTTGGGGCGGGCGCCCCGTAACGTGCAGGGAAGGCGCTTCAGCGCGACCTGGCGTCCACGGAGGGCAGGTTGACCGAAATGCCCGAGTCTCGCAGGGTAAGTAGAATCCCCTGCGCCACGTCCTGGAACGCCTGGTCAGCCCCTGTGCTCCCCGCGCCCGCGGGGCTGGTGCACCGCGTCCCGCGGACGGATGTCATCGTCCGGAGTGCGACGCCGGGCACGGGCCGTGACAGCCCGTCAGCGTTCCTCGTGGGGGCTCATGCTCGCCAGAGCCAGGCGAAGATGGCGGCGAACGTCCCCATCGTGATCAGGATCGCGATCAGCCGGGCGGTTTTCTCGGGAGATTCGATCGCCCGCTGAACCGTCTGCCACATCCCGTCGAAGACCATGGCACACCTCCCACCACGCCGGGGATGTCCCACCTGAAATGGCAGACCACCCGCCTGATTCTCACCGTGCGGGTACCGCGGCGGCGGGAGCGGCGACACGCCGGGCGGATCACCCGAATGTGTGTCCGTCCGGGGCCGGGTTGGCGTGTTCGGCGTGGGGCAGACGGGCCTTATGGAAACCGTTGCCGCTGCTTCCCGACCTTCCGGACGGCCTCTTCGCCGTGCTATGTACGTCGGCGTCTGCGTGGTCGCCCTCGGGCTGACGCTCGGCGCGTGCGACAGCGGGGGCTTCCCGGTGGCGCACCGGGACAGCGTCAGCCCGGACAGCGGCCTGCACGGCGGCGGCCTGCACGACGGCGACTTCCGGGTGGGCGACCTCGTCATGGGCGACGCCGACACGGTCGTGCTGGACGGCGTCTCCGGCCGGATAAGTGTCAGCGCCGACACCGCCACGCACACGGCCAGCGGCGTCTTCCGCGGCTCCGACGGCAAGGGCCTGCGGGTGCGGACCCGCGACGCGGGCCACGGCGCCGTGGCCGTGGAGTGCGCCGACGACGCGGGCCTCGCCGTACCGTGCGCCGGGGATCTGTCGCTGCGTCTGCCGGCCCGCACCGGGCTGCGGTTGCGCCAGACGTCGGGGGAGACCGACCTGTCCGGGATCGGCGGGCCGCTGGAGGTCACGGCCGCGTCCGACCGGCTCACCGCCGTGGCCCTGCACTCCGCCAGCGCCAGCCTCCACGTCACCTCGGGCAGCGCCGACGTAGGCTTCTCCGGCGCCCCCGGCGCGCTGTCCGTGCAGGCCACGTCGGCCTCGATGACGGTGCGGCTGCCGGGCGGCAGCACCGGCTACGCGGTCACCTCGGCCGTCACCTCCGCCGACGTCAGCGTCCAGGTGCCGCGGGACGACGCCGCCGCGCACCGCGTCTCGCTCCAGGTGGTGTCCTCCTCGCTCGCCCTGCTGCCGGCCTGACGGGCGGCGGGTCCCCCAGAAAGTGCGGCCTGGTGGGACGACGGGTCAGGGCCGCGGCGGCGGGTCCGCCGGGAGCCGGTCGGCGCCCAGCGGGGAGTGGTGGGCGAGGACCTTGCGGTGGGTGATGCGCCAGTCGTCCGGCGTACGGGCGACGGTGTCGTCGTAGGTGACGGTGCCGCTGGCTCCCGCCGTGGTGACGCCGATGCCCTTGGACAGGGCGCGGACGCGGCCGTCAGCGAGTTCGGTGAGGACGATGTTGGTGACGTGGTGGCCGAGCGGGTTGCGCTCGCCGAGCGCCAAGGCGGCGTCGCGGGTCGCGGCGAGGCCGTGCAGGGGCGGCTGGCCGAAGTCGCTGATGTCGTAGGTGACATCGGCGGTGAACAGTTCGCCCATGCGGTCGAAGCGGCCGCTGTCGACCAGGTGGCCGTGCATCGAGATCAGGTCGGTGACCGCGGTCCGGTCCTCGTAGGTCAGTGCCATCGGATCCCTCTCGCCGGACGTGATACGGGGAGGTCCCCGTTTGCCCTCGCTAGAGTAGTGGGGACATCCCCACTTCACAACGGCCGGAGAAACCAGTGGCACATGGCAGCGGACCGGCGCCCGTACCGCAGCGGGCACGAAGGGCGGATGCCGCGCGCAACGCGGAACTCCTGCTCTCGGCCGCGAAGGAGCTCTTCGAACGGGACGGCCCCGACGCCGCGCTCGACGAGGTGGCCCGGCGGGCGGGCCTCGGCAATGCGACGCTCTACCGGCACTTCCCCACCCGGGGTGACCTGCTGGTGGCCGTCTACGCCGACGAGGTCGCCGAGTTGTGCCGGGGAGGCGGCGCCCTGGCGGAACGGCACGAGCCCGGCGACGCCCTCTTCGGCTGGCTGGACGACTTCGTCGTGCACGTGGCGACCAAGCGCGCGCTGGCGCTCGCGGTCACGGAGGGCCCGGACGAGCGGCGTACGGAACTGTTCGCGCGCTGGCACGAGTCGATGAGGTCGACCGCCGAAGGGCTGCTCGTGCGGGCACGCGCGGCCGGGGCGGTACGCGGCGACCTCGCGGTCGGCGACCTGCTGGCGCTGGTCAGCGGTGCCGCCATGACCGCGGCCGACGTTGGGCACGCGCGGCGGCTGCTGGGAATCATGCGGCACGGCTTCGAGTCGTCGGCCTGACGGCCGGTGCGGTGCCGGCTGCGCGGCCCTCGCCGCGGAGCCGGCCCACCGGCGGTGTCAGGCGAGTTGCGCGACCGCGGTGGCGATGTCGGTGTCCCCGGAGACCAGCTCCAGGGTCAGGCCCGCGGTCGCCGGGGCGTCCAGCAGGGCGACCAGCACAGCGGCGACATCGTCACGCGGGATGCTGCCGCGGTCCACGTGGCCCGCCGAGAGCCGCACCCGGCCGGTACCCGGGTCGTTCGTCAGGCCGCCCGGGCGCAGGACCGTCCAGTCCAGCGACGTACGCGCCCGGATCGCGTCGTCGGCCGCGCCCTTGGCGCGCAGATACGCGGCGAAGCCCGGCTCCTTGAACGTCGAATGTGCGTCCGCGCCCATGGACGAGACGATCAGATAGCGCCGTACGCCGGCCCGTTCCGCGGCGTCCGCGAGCAGTACGGCCGCGTCGCGGTCGACGGTCTGCTTGCGGTCAGGACCGCTGCCCGCGCCCGCACCCGCGGCGAAGACGGCCGCGTCCGCGCCGGCCAGGACGGCGGCGACGTCGTCGACGGTCGCCGACTCCAGGTCGAGCACGACCGGTTCCGCGCCGGCTCCGCGTAGGTCGTCGGCCTGCGCCGGATTCCTGATCAGGCCCGCGACCGAGTCGCCCCGGGCGGAGAGGAGGCGCTCCAGGCGCAGGGCGATCTGGCCGTGGCCGCCGGCAATGACAGTGCGCATGCTCCGACGTTACGTCGTCACGGCCGGGCGCGCGCGGGGGCGCGCCGCGTCCGAACAGGGCGCCGCCCCGCGGGCTGGGCCGACGACCGGCAAGGCTGGGCGTACCTCCCGCCGAAGGCAGCGGGAGAGCGGGCGTACCAGGCGCCGCGGCCCAGGCGGGATTTGTCAGACGCGGCCTACGCCTCGCGGTGCGCCTGGCGCGGCAGGTCGAGGGCGGGGTCGGCGGAGGTGTCGCAGTATTCGCGGACCGCGCTGGTGCGGGAGACGACGCGGCCGTTGTGGATGACGATGCGGCTGTAGGCCAGGGCGAGGACGCCCTCGATGGTGTCGCCGCGTACCGCGAGGAGTTCGGCCGGGAAGCCGGCCTCGACGCGCACCTCGGGCAGGCCCAGGACGGCACGGGCCTGAGTGCTGATCAGCTCGTAGGACCGCAGGGGCTCGCACTCGCCGTAGGAGGCGAGCAGGAAGGCGGCCTCCAGGGGGTCGCCGCGGCCCACCGGGTTGGCGAGGTCGGCGAGGGCGCCGCTGCCGGCCGCGACCGGCACCCCGGCGCGGCGCAGCAGGCGTACCGGGGTGTGCAGGCCCGCGGCCCCGCGGCGGACCGACTCCAGGCCGCCGCAGCCGCCCTGCGGGAGGGTGACGACGGAGATCCCGGCGGCGGCGAGCCGTTCCGCGGCGTAGATCGCCGCGTCCGGCGGCAACGTGCCGAGCCCGTGGCAGGGGCCGAGGGTGACCCCGGGGCGCAGGCCGCCGGCCATGGCGGCGAGCCGGGACAGCCGGGCGGGGTCGTCGGCGGCGGTGTGCAGGTCGACGGGAACGCCGAACTCGGCGGCGAGCGAGATGACGGCCTCGGCGTGCCCGCTGGGGTCGGGGTCCAGGTCGGGGCAGCCGCCGACCGCGGAGGCGCCCATCTTGAGTGCGTCCCGCAGCACGTCGAGCCCGTCGGCGCCCGCGGCGCCGGTCAGCAGCCGCGGTACGGCCACGGCGTGGACGTCGACCAGGCCGCGCAGCGCCCGCCGGGCCTGGAGCACCGCTTCGAGGGCGCGCAGCCCGTGGACGTCGCCGACCCGTACGTGGCTGCGTACGGCCGTCGCGCCGTGGCCGAGCTGGAGCAGGGCGGCCTCGGTGGCCCGGCGCTGGACGTCGGCGATGTCGCCGGCCGGCGGCCCGTCGGCGGCCGCGGTCAGGGCGAGGTCGAGGTGCGCGTGCGGCTCGGCGGGCGCGGGCAGCAGCAGATAGCCGCGCAGGTCGATCCGCGCCCCGGCGCCCGGCCGGCTCGCGGCCCCCGTCGCGGTGAGGCTGCCCCCGGTGCCGACCGCCTCGATCCGCGGTCCGCTCAGCCGGACGTCGACGGTCCGCCCGTCGGTGAGGCGGGCGCCGCACAGCAGCAGCGTGGCGGTCTCGGCGGCGGTGCCGCGCGGGCTGTCGGTCATCGCGCTCCTCCGGTGCTGGGGTGCCTCCCGCCCGGGGACGGGAGCGGGACGGGCGTGGAGGCAGTGGAGGGTGGGGCTGGCGGGCGGGAAAGGCTGGAACGGGAAGGCGGGGCTCAGGGGGGAGTGACGGGGGGCGGGACGGCCCGGGAATCACGGGACGGTCACGCATGGTCGAGCCTAGGGGTCGGCCGCGCGCAGGTCCGGTAGGCGGCCGCAGGACACCCGGGACGAGTGCATTAGTCGTACTGATGTACCGGTCGCTGAGGTGTCCGCTGAGCCCGATGTGCCCTGCCGGATACGGATTTCACGTATCGCAGCGGACCGTGTAATGTCTTCCTCGCTCGCCCCAATAGCTCAGTCGGTAGAGCGTCTCCATGGTAAGGAGAAGGTCTACGGTTCGATTCCGTATTGGGGCTCTGATGGATCGGGTCCCCGCCTTGTCGGCGGGGTTCGGTTCGTCGCAGCGGCGTAGCTCAGTCGGTAGAGCAAGCGGCTCATAATCGCTGTGTCACCGGTTCAAGTCCGGTCGCCGCTACTCTGCGTAGCCGATTGCGGGATCGGTCCCTCGATCGGCTACTCTTTCTGTGTTCATCTACCCGTTCGTCAAGGAGCACTCACGTGGCCGCCACCGACGTCCGCCCGAAGATCACGCTGGCCTGCGTGGAGTGCAAGGAGCGGAACTACATCACCAAGAAGAACCGGCGTAACGACCCGGACCGCCTTGAGATGAAGAAGCACTGCCCGCGTTGCAACGCGCACACCGCGCACCGCGAGACGCGCTGACGCCCCTTCGCAACAACAGCAGCAGCACCAGGCCGTAACCGCGAGGCCGTCCCCGTCGCACACTGGGGGCGGCCTCGCGGTGCTTTTCCCGTCCGGTGCCGGGTGATCATCACCCGATGTCACTTTCCCACCCGCCGCACATCCGAGGTGCCGATGGCTCTGGACCAGTCCTTCGTCGGGCGGAGTTATCCGCCCACCCCTGCCTACGAGGTGGGCCGGGAGAAGATCCGCGAGTTCGCCGAGGCGATCGGCGATCCGAATCCGGCATACAGGGATCCGGAGGCGGCGAAGGCCCTCGGCCACCCCGATGTGATCGCGCCGCCGACTTTCGCGTTCGCGATCACCTACAAGGCGGCGGGGATCGTGATCTCCGATCCCGAACTCGGACTCGATTACAGCCGGGTGGTGCACGGCGACCAGAAGTTCGCCTATACGCGCCCCGTGCGGGCCGGCGACCGGCTCACGGTCACCTCCACGATCGAGACGGTCAAGTCGCTGGCCGGCAACGACATCCTCGACATCCGCGGCGAGGTCAACGACGAGTCGGGCGAGCACGTGGTGACCGCCTGGACCAAGCTGGTGGCCCGCGCGGCCGACCCGGCGCAGGACGGAGACGCGCGATGACGGCGACCGTGGCGTACGACGAGGTCGAGGTCGGCACCGAGCTGCCCGCGCAGAGCTTCCCGGTCACCCGGGCGACGCTGGTGCAGTACGCGGGCGCGTCCGGCGACTTCAACCCGATCCACTGGAACGAGAAGTTCGCCCGCGCGGTCGGGCTGCCCGACGTGATCGCGCACGGCATGTTCACCATGGCGTCCGCGGCCCGGGTGGTCACCGACTGGGCCGGCGACCCGGGTGCGGTCGTCGACTACGGCGTGCGCTTCACCAAGCCGGTCGTGGTGCCGAACGACGACGAGGGCGCCCTGGTCGAGGTCACCGCCAAGGTCGCGGCCAAGCTGGAGGACAACCAGGTCCGCGTGGACCTGGTCGCGATGTCCGCCGGCCAGAAGGTGCTCGGGATGTCCCGCGCGGTGGTCCGGCTCGCCTGAGCGGTCACCGCCACCGGTAAGGACCGCGCACCCCTGTGGGCGGTCCTTACCGCTTCCCACCTGCGCGGTTGACAAGGTAGTGATTGGCCACTAACTTACTGCCCATGGTCAGGATGAGCGCAGACGAGAGACGCGAGAGCGTCGTCCGTGCGGCGATGAGCGAGTTCGCCCACGGGGGGTACGAGGGGACGTCCACCGAGGCGATCGCCCGCCGGGTGGGTGTCTCGCAGCCGTATCTCTTCCGGCTCTTCCCGAACAAGCAGGCGATGTTCCTCGCCGCGGCGGTGTACTGCATCGACGGCACCCGCGAGCTCTTCACCGAGGCCGCCGCCGGTGTGGCGCAGGACGAGAAGCTCAAGGCGATGGCGGCCGCGTATCAGCGGATGATCCACGACGACCCCGAGCGGCTGCTGATGCAGATGCAGACGTACGTCGCCGTGGCCGCCGCGCAGGCGGCCGGGGACGACGCCTTCGGTGCGGCGGTGCGGGCGACCTGGCAGGAGCTGTGGGACTCCATCCACGTCGAGCTGGGTGCGGACGTCAACGAGACCACGACCTTCCTGGCCTACGGGATGCTCGTCAACACCCTGGTGTCGCTGGGTTTCCCCGCAGGCCACCGGATCTGGGAGGGCTTCTACGAAGCCGGCCGGCCGGAGTGAACGAGTGCCGGCCGTTCCTGGTGGCCGGCCGTTTTTTTGCCCGGAGAAGTTAGTCATCAATAACTAACCCGAAGGTACCCGACAGGGGAGTAAGGAGAGCTTGGCAATGGACAAGACCACCGCAGACAAGGCCACCGCGGGTCGCAGGCCTGCCACCGCCGCCTGGGCGCTGGTGATCACCAGCGTCGCCGGATTCATGGCGGCCCTGGACAACCTCGTCGTCACCACCGCGTTGCCGTCCATCAGGAAGGACCTCGGCGGCGCGCTGAGCGACCTGGAATGGACGGTGAACGCCTACACGCTCACCTTCGCCGTGCTCCTGATGTTCGGCGCCTCGCTCGGCGACCGCTTCGGGCGGCGCAAGCTCTTCATCACCGGGCTGTCGATCTTCACCGGGGCCTCCGCGGCCGCGGCCCTCGCGCCCGGCATCAACGAACTCATCGCCTTCCGGGCCGTCCAGGGCGTCGGCGCGGCCATCATGATGCCGCTCACCCTCACCCTGCTCAGCGCGGCCGTGCCGCCGGAACGCCGCGGTGCCGCCTTCGGCATCTGGGGCGCGGTCAACGGCCTGGCCGTCGCGTCCGGCCCGCTCATCGGCGGCAGCCTCACCGAGCACATCTCCTGGCAGTGGATCTTCTGGCTGAACGTCCCGCTCGGCCTGGCATTGATCCCCCTCGCCCGCCTCCGGCTCGCCGAGTCCACCGCGCCCAACGCCCGCATCGACGGTCGCGGCACCGCACTGATCAGCCTCGGGCTCTTCGGGATCGTCTTCGCCCTGGTCAACGCGACCTCCCACGGCTGGACCAGCGCCCGCGTCCTCGGCGGGCTGATCGGCGGCGCCATCCTCGTCATGGCCTTCGTCCGGCACGGCATGACCGCCCGCAACCCGATACTCCCGATGCGGCTCTTCCGCGGCCGGGCCTTCACCGCCATCAACGTCTCCAGCGCGCTGATGTTCGCCGGGATGTTCGGCTCGATCTTCCTGCTCAGCCAGTTCCTGCAGACCGTGCTCGGCTACACCCCGACCCAGGCGGGGCTGCGCATGCTGCCCTGGACGGGCATGCCGATGATCGTCGCGCCGATCGCCGGCTTCCTCTCCGACCGCATCGGCGGCCGGCCCGTGGTCGCCGCCGGGCTCGCCCTCCAGGCCATCGGGTTGGGCTGGTTCGCGATGATCCTCTCGCCCGACGTCTCCTACGCCGCGCAGCTGCCCGCGCTCATCATCTCCGGGGCCGGCATGGCACTCTTCATCGCTCCCGCGACCAGCCTGGTCATGTCCAGCGTCGTCCCCGCCGAGCAGGGGATCGCCTCCGGGGCGAACAACGCGCTGCGCGAGGTGGGTGGGGCGCTCGGGATCGCCGTCCTCGGCTCCATCTTCGCGGCGCAGGGCGGTTACGGATCCGGCTCGCAGTTCGTCTCCGGGCTGACCCCGGCGCTGTGGGTCGGGGCGGCGGTGCTCGCCGTCGCCCTTGCGGTCGCCCTTCTCCTGCCGGGCCGGCGGTCCGGCGGTCGGCCCGCCGACCAGGCCACGACGGACGCGCCGTCCCTCCAGCCGGTGGCCTGAACCTCGCCCCTCCGGGGCGGGTGGCCGGGGTTCTTCCCCCGCCCGCCCGCCCCTTTTCCTCGCCCGCGCCTGCGGCGCGGGGTGTTTCCCACCCGCATCACCCGTGCAGGTAGTTGTTCGGCGAACGGTTTCCCCGTGGGCCTGCACCACCATCGGCGGATAACAGGCCCGTGGACCCAGGGCGGCAGGCAGGACCGCCCCACCGGCACGGGACAGGCAGGACGGCCCCACCGCCAGGCGACGGGCAGGACGGCCCCACCGCCAGGCGACAGGCGGGATGGAGACACCGGCAGGGGACGGGCGGGAAGACACCGGCAGGCGACAGGCGGGATGGAGACACCGGCAGGGGACAGGCAGGACGGCCCCACCGACAGGGGACAGGCGGGATGGAGACACCGACAGGCGACAGGCAGGATGGGGCGCCCTGACGGAGGGGGGTGGGGGTGGAGGGGGAGGGGGGTGAAATTGTTCGTATATTTGTGGCGCTGGGAAGTGGGTGCCGTTGACGCAGGAGGGTGCCGCGCCGTAAATATGCTAATTTCGCCCCCCTCCACCGGAGCCCCCGCCCCCCGGCCCCCGAATAAGCTGGCCCCGTGCACCCTCTCGCCCCGTACACCACCTTCCGCCTCGGCGGCCCCGCCACCCGCCTGGTCACAGCCCGCACGGACGACGAGATCGTCGCCGCCGTCCGCGCCGCCGACTCCCGCGGCGAGCCCGTCCTCCTCATCGGCGGCGGCAGCAACCTCCTCATCGCCGACAAGGGCTTCGACGGCACCGCCGTCCGCATCGTCACCCAGGGCGTCACCCTGCACGGCACCACCCTCGAACTCGCCGCCGGCGAGCCCTGGAGCGACGCCGTCGCCGCGACCGTCCGCGCCGGCCTGGCCGGCATCGAGTGCCTGGCCGGCATCCCCGGCTCCGCCGGCGCCACCCCGATCCAGAACGTCGGCGCCTACGGCCAGGAGGTCTCCAGCACCATCACCGACGTCGTCGCCTACGACCGGCGGACCGCCGAGACGGTCACCCTCCCCAACGAGGCCTGCGCCTTCTCCTACCGCAGCAGCCGCTTCAAGGAGGACCCGGCCCGCTACGTCGTCCTGCGCGTCCGCTTCGCCCTGGAGGACGCCGGGGGCCTGTCCGCGCCGCTCAAATACGCCGAGACCGCCCGCGCCCTCGGCGTCGAGGCCGGCGAGCGGGTGCCGCTGGAGAAGGCCAGCGCGACGGTGCTGGGGCTGCGCGCGAGCAAGGGCATGGTGCTGGACGAGGCCGACCACGACACCTGGTCGGCCGGCTCCTTCTTCACCAACCCCGTGCTGACCGCCGACGAGTTCACCGCCTTCCTGGCCCGCGTCCACGACCGCCTGGGTCCCGACGTGGCACCGCCGGCGTTCGAGGCGGACGGCGAGCGGACGAAGACGTCCGCGGCCTGGCTGATCGACAAGGCAGGCTTCACCAAGGGCTACGGCACGGGCCCGGCCCGGATCTCCGGCAAGCACACGCTCGCGCTGACCAACCGGGGCGCCGCCACCACCGAGGACCTGCTGGCTCTGGCCCGCGAGGTCCGCGACGGCGTCGAGGCGGCCTTCGGAGTGACGCTGGTCAACGAGCCGGTGATGGTCGGCGTGCGGCTCTGAGGGTGAATCCGGAGCTTGTCGCCGGGGTTTTCCTGATGTACTCGGCGCGACGACTCCCCGGCCTCAGACGGAAGACCCCGTGCTCACCCTCGACACGCTGATCAGCTCGGCGCCCGACCGGCTCCGCCGCACCGGCCAGGTGGCGGGCGAGGGCGACCGGCCGGTCGCGGGTGTCTGGCCGGCGGACCCGTCGAGCGTCCCGTCCCGCGAGCGCGGCTGGCGCGACGTGCTGGCCGTGGTGACGACGCCGTCGCTGGGGGAGGCGGACATCCGCGCCCTCGCGCTGGCGGGGGCCGCGGCGCTCGCGGTGCGCGAACCGGCCCCGCCGGGGTTGGTCGAGGCGGCCGGACGGCACCGGCTGCCGGTGGTGCTGGCGGACCCGGAGAGCTGTACGGTGCCGCGGCTCGCCCAGCTCCTCGCCGACCAGGCGGCGGCGGGCGCCCGCCGCCTGCAGGAGCTGCTGGAGTGCGCGAAGCAGCTGTCGTCGGCGCCCAGCACCGCGGCCGGGGTGTTGCGCTGGCTGGCGCGGATGGCCGGCGGCCAGGCCGTCCTGCTGGCACCGCACCGCCCGCCGCCCGCGCTCGCCGGCGGCCTGACGCTGCCGGCCGAACGGGTCGCGGCGCTGGCCGAGGGCACGACGCAGGCGGCGGCCGTGGACGTGGGGGAGTGGAACGTACGGCTGTACGCGCTCGGCCCGGTGCCGCCGTACGACGTGCTGGCGGTGGCCCGGGCGCGTACGGCCGGCTGGCCGCAGCCGGTGACCGAGGCGGTGAGCAGGGCGGAGGCGCTGCTGTCCGGGTGGCTGCGGATGCGGGCCGCCGCGGACGGCGAGCGGGCGCCGATACGGAGCTCGGTGCTGCAGATGCTGATGGCGGGCCAGGTGCTGGCCGCCAGGCGGGCCGCGCACCCGCTGGCGATGAGCCCCGGGGTGCTCACGGCCGACGAGGCGCGGGTGTACGTGATCGGCGGCCGGGCCGCGTACCGCGAGACGCTGGTGTCGGCGTGCCACTACCACCTGGGGGACGCGGGGCTCGTCGTCGGATGCCCGGTCGACGAGCGCCAGGTGATCATCGTGGCGACGCCCGACGCGCCCACCGAGGAGCTGCTGCGCGGGCTGGTGACCCGGCGGGAGGGCTTCAGGCTGGGCGCGAGCCGGGTGGTGCCGCTCGACGGGGTCGCCGTCGCGCACGGCGAGGCGACCAGGGCGCTGGCGGCGGCGACCTCCAGCCCCGACCGCTACGCGGTCTTCACGCCGGACATCGAGCTCGTACGGCTGCTGCCCGCGGAGGGGGCGCGGCGGTGGGCGGCCGGGGTGCTGGCCCCGCTGGAGGACTGGCCGCCGGGGCGCCGGGCGGAATGGCTCGACGGGATGCGGCTGTGGCTGGCCTACGGCCCGATCGGCGCGGCGCGGCTGGCGGGCTTCCACCGCAACACGGTGCGGCAGCGGGCGGAGACGGTGGGTGCGGTGCTCGGGCTCGACCTGGGCCGGCTGGCCGACCGGATCCGGCTGGATCTGGCGCTGCGGATCGAGGAGCTGGCGCGCGGGCTCGGGCCCGCGCACGGACCCGCGCACGGTGCCGCGCCGCGGCTGGAAGAGCTGCTGGCGGACGCAGGGGTGCGGCGGTGGGCCGCGGAGTATCTCGGCAGGCTCGACAAGGAGCTGGTGCCGACGGTGATCGCGTGGATCGAGTCGGGTCTGCGGACGCCGGGGGCCGCGCTCCGTCTCGGGGTGCACCCCAAGACGGTGGCGGCCCGGCTGCGCCGGGCGGAGGGGCAGGTGCGGCAGCCGCTGGTCTCGCACCCGGCGGAGTCGGCCAACGGCCTGTGCGGGGTGCACGATCTCGCGCTGGCGGCGCACATAGGTCAGGCGCTCAGCCTGGAATGAGGGCGCGCCTTCTCTGCCCGCTGAGGGGGTGGGCGGTACCGCGCCGCGTGCCTCCCGCGCCCGCGGCCGGGTGTGCAGGGGGAGTGGGCGCGAGGGCCGGGGTGTGCAGGGGAGCAGGTGCGGGGGAGGGGCCGGGCGTGGTTGCTTGATGTGCGGAGGTCTCGCCCGGCCGACGGGGGGCGGGCGAGGCCCGGGGCTTGCGGCGTCACTCGGCCCAGTCGTCGATACCGCTGAGCATCCGTGCGCGTACGTCGTCCGGCGCCCGGGAGGCGCGGACCGACTGCCGGGCCAGTTCGGCCAGCTCCTGGTCGGTGAAGTTGTGGACGTCGCGGGCGAGTTCGTACTGGGCGGCGAGGCGGGAGCCGAAGAGCAGCGGGTCGTCGGCGCCCAGGGCCATCGGGACGCCGGCGTCGTGGAGGAGCCGCAGCGGTACGTCCTCGGGCTTGTCGTAGACGCCCAGGGCGACGTTGGACGCCGGGCAGACCTCGCAGGTGACGCCGGAGTCGGCGAGCCGGCGGACCAGGTGCGGGTCCTCGGCGGCGCGTACGCCGTGCCCGATGCGCTGCGCGTGCAGGTCGTCGAGGCAGTCGCGGACGCTGGCCGGGCCCGCGAGTTCGCCGCCGTGCGGGGCGGCGAGCAGGCCGCCCTCCCGGGCGATGGCGAAGGCGCGGTCGAAGTCCCTGGCCAGGCCCCGGCGTTCGTCGTTGGACAGGCCGAAGCCGACGACGCCCTGGTCGGCGTAGCGGACCGCGAGCCTGGCCAGCGTGCGGGCGTCCAGCGGGTGCTTCATGCGGTTGGCGGCGACCACCACGGCCATGCCGACGCCGGTGTCGCGGGAGGCGGTGTGGACGGCGTCGAGGATGATCTCCAGGGTGGGGATGAGCCCGCCGAGCCGGGGGGCGTACGAGGTCGGGTCGACCTGGATCTCCAGCCAGCCGGAGCCGTCCGCGGCGTCCTCCTGCGCGGCCTCGCGCACCAGCCGGTGGATGTCGTCCGCGGTGCGCAGGCACGAGCGGGCGGCGTCGTAGAGCCGCTGGAAGCGGAACCAGCCGCGTTCGTCGGTGGCCCGCAGCTTCGGGGGCTCGCCCGAGGTGAGGGCTTCCGGCAGGTGGACGCCGTGCTTGTCGGCCAGTTCCATGAGGGTGGACGGCCGCATGGAGCCGGTGAAGTGCAGATGCAGGTGTGCTTTGGGAAGGCGCCGGATGTCCCGGCCCGGCCCCGTACGTACTTCGCGTGCCATTCCAAGATCCTGCTATACGCGAGCCCCCGCCCGGAACCACTTTCTCCGAACGGGGGCTTGCCCGAATGCGTAATCGGCGTGAACACCCGGGCCGGCCGGCCGAGCCGGCGGACGCGGGGCCGAGTGCCGCGCGGATCGCGAGGTCAGTCCGTGGCCTCGCCCAGCAGCTTCTGCAGCCGCGAGACGCCCTCGACCAGGTCCTCGTCACCCAGCGCGTAGCTGAGCCGCAGGTAGCCGGGGGTGCCGAAGGCCTCGCCGGGGACGACCGCGACCTCGGCCTCGTCGAGGATGAGGGCGGCCAGCTCCACGGAGTCGGCCGGGCGCCTGCCGCGGATCTCCTTGCCGAGCAGCGCCTTCACCGACGGGTAGGCGTAGAAGGCGCCCTCGGGTGTCGGGCAGATCACACCGTCGATCTCGTTGAGCATCCGCACGATGGTCTGGCGGCGGCGGTCGAAGGCGGCGCGCATCTCGGCGACCGCCTCCAGGTCGCCGGTGACGGCGGCCAGCGCGGCGGCCTGGGCCACGTTGTTGACGTTCGAGGTGGCGTGCGACTGCAGGTTGGTCGCGGCCTTGACGACGTCCTTGGGGCCGACGATCCAGCCGACCCGCCAGCCGGTCATGGCGTAGGTCTTGGCCACCCCGTTGACGACGATGCACCGGTCGCGCAGCTCGGGGACGAGCGCGGGCAGCGAGCTGAAGGTGGCGTCGCCGTAGACCAGGTGCTCGTAGATCTCGTCGGTGAGCACCCACAGCCCGTGCTCGACGGCCCAGCGGCCGACGGCCTCGGTGTCCTCCCGGCTGTAGACGGCGCCGGTGGGGTTGGAGGGCGAGACGAAGAGCAGCACCTTCGTCCGCTCGGTGCGGGCCGCCTCCAGCTGCTCGACCGAGACGCGGTAGCCGGTGGTCTCGTCGGCGACCACCTCGACCGGGACGCCGCCCGCGAGCCTGATCGACTCCGGGTAGGTGGTCCAGTACGGAGCGGGCACGATGACCTCGTCGCCCGGGTCGAGCACCGCGGCGAAGGCCTCGTAGATGGCCTGCTTGCCGCCGTTGGTGACCAGCACCTGCGAGGCGTCTACCTCGTAGCCCGAGTCGCGGAGCGTCTTGGCGGCGATGGCCGCCTTGAGCTCCGGCAGCCCGCCGGCCGGGGTGTAGCGGTGGTACTTCGGGTTGCGGCAGGCCTCGACGGCGGCGTCGACGATGTAGTCGGGCGTCGGGAAGTCGGGCTCGCCGGCGCCGAAGCCGATCACCGGGCGCCCGGCGGCCTTGAGGGCCTTGGCCTTGGCGTCCACGGCGAGGGTGGCGGACTCGGAGATCGAGCCGATACGGGCCGACACCCGCCGGTCGCTTGCAGGTGGTACAGAGGGAGTGGCTGCGGTCATGCCTGCATGGTCCCAGACCGCGGGGCCGCACGGCACCGGGGTTTGACGCCGTACGGGAGTTCGGCGCCACGGCGGGGTTTGAAGCCGGCGGGGTGCCGACGGAGGGCTGGTCGGGTGCTGGTCGGCTGCTGGTCGGGCGCCAACAGCGCGCGGCAGGAACGTCTTCGGAGGCAACTCAGGTGCAAGGCGTTCGACGGGGAGCGTCAGAGCACGTACACTCAACCGTCGATGGCCCTCCCGGCGATGTCGCCTGCGGTACGTTGGGGGTGTCTGTCGAAGGGTCGTAGCTCAATTGGTAGAGCACTGGTCTCCAAAACCAGCGGTTGGGGGTTCAAGTCCCTCCGGCCCTGCTCCACACGTCCGACCTGGACGTGGGCAGGCAGATAAGCACTCGCCGTACCGCGCGACGGGCGCGGCACGGCCACGACCCGGAGTCAGGTGAGGACGAGTGACTGAGATCACGGACTCCATCGAGGTCCCGGAGCCTGACGCGACTCAGGACGACAAGGACACCGACCGGAAGCCCCGCCGCGGAGGCAAGCGCGGCAAGAAGGGCCCGCTGGGTCGCCTCGCGCTTTTCTACCGCCAGATCATTGCGGAGCTCCGCAAGGTCGTCTGGCCCAGCCGCAACGACCTCACCACGTACACCACTGTGGTGATTGTCTTCGTTGTGGTCGTCATCGGGTTCGTGGCCGTGGTTGACTGGGGCTTCGGGAAGCTTATTTCCGCCGTTTTCGGCTGAGTCGCGCTCCGACTGGGTCGTTTTCGGCTGGGTCCCGCCAGATCCGCGCGGAGGGCGCAGGCCGCTGGCCGCCCCGCCCGCAGCGCCACCTTTGAAGTCAGGAAGAAGCAGTCACCGTGTCTGACCCGAACGTGTACGACGCCGACGAGTCCGTCGAGAGCGCCGACCGCGCGCTCGACACCGTCGAGGCCGCCGACGGCGACGTCGACCAGGCGGTTGCCGCCGACCTGGCCGAGGGCGAAACCGCCGAGCAGGCCGCCGTCCACGCCGGGTCCGGCGACGCGGAGGAGTCCTCCGAGGACGCCGACGCCGAGGCGAAGTCCGAGGACGCGGACGAGGACGCCGAGGACAAGAACGACGACGGGGAAGAGGACGAGGACGCCCCCGCGGCGGCCCTCACCCCGGTCGACGCGGTGGCCGCCTTCCGCGAGGAGCTTCGTACCCTGCCCGGCGAGTGGTATGTGATCCACACGTACGCGGGCTACGAGAACCGGGTGAAGTCCAACCTGGAGCAGCGTGCCGTCTCGCTGAACGTCGAGGAATACATCTACCAGGCCGAGGTCCCGCAGGAGGAAGTCGTTCAGATCAAGAACGGCGACCGCAAGACCATCCGGCAGAACAAGCTCCCCGGCTACGTGCTGGTCCGCATGGACCTGACGAACGAGTCCTGGGGCGTCGTCCGCAACACCCCCGGTGTCACCGGCTTCGTCGGCAACGCGTACGACCCGTACCCGCTGACCCTCGACGAGATCGTCAAGATGCTGGCCCCCGAGGTCGAGGCCGCCGCCGAGGCGGCCGCCATCGCCGAGGGCACCGCCCAGCCCCGCAAGGTCGAGGTCCAGGTGCTGGACTTCGAGGTCGGCGACTCGGTCACCGTCACCGACGGCCCCTTCGCCACCCTGCAGGCGACGATCAACGAGATCAACCCGGACTCGAAGAAGGTCAAGGGCCTGGTCGAGATCTTCGGCCGGGAGACCCCGGTCGAGCTCAGCTTCGACCAGATCCAGAAGAACTAGCCGTCGGCTCACCGGCACACTGGCGCACAGCCGGGCCCCCGCTTCCGTCATGGGAGCGGGGGCCCGGCTTTTCGCGTCAGGCGTTGGCGTTCAGGACCGGGAGGTAGCCGGCCGAGTGGCCGGAAGCGGTGGGGTGGTAGGACTCCCAACTGGGGGAGATGACCAGGGAGTGCAGGTAGGCGTCGCCCGAGCAGAGTTCGTGGCCGTGGAAGGTGGGGCGGACGTCGCCGAAGACGAAGCCGTGGGCGGCCGCGACGGAGGCGGTGGTGGTGTCGAGTACGTCGGCGGCCTCGTCGATCTTCTGGTGCTTGGTGGAGCTGAGACCGACGCAGAACCAGGCCGACAGGTCGTACATGTCCGGGTAGCCGAGGACGACGACCCTGGCGTTGGGGGCCTTGGCGCGGATGGCGTTGTAGACGGTGTCGAGCCGGCCGGGCAGCGTGGTGCGGACGAAGGTCTCCGCCTGGCTGACCCGGTTGACGCACGTGCTGTCGGAGCCGGTCACGCAGGTGGTCATGACGTCGGAGAATCCCGCGTCATTGCCGCCGATGGTGACGGTGACCAGGCCGGTGGAGGAGTTGAGCCCGCCGAGCTGGCTGCCGGTCACGTCGCTGGTCACCGCGCCCGAGCAGGCGGCGAAGGTGAACGAGGACGGGCTGTGCGCGCCGGCCCACAGCGCCGGGTAGGCGCTGTTGCTGCGGTGGCAGTCGCCGCTGGAGCTGATGTAGTTGCCGGCACCGTTCCCGGCCGAGTACGAGTCCCCGAGGGCGACGTACGCCGGCCCTGCGGCGTGTGCGGGACCGGACAGCACCAGCGCGGCAAGCAGGGCGAGCGCGAGTGCGGCGAGAGCGGCTAATGGCCTGGTCAGTCTCACGGAACCTCCAAGTGGGGGAACGCTGCACCCACTTGGTACCAGCCGGTAGGCAGCCCCGGGAAGTGTCCATGCCAAGAATTCTTCCCGCGTAGACCGGAATTTCAGCTACCGCCGGGCGTGGTGCGGGTGCACTGGGTGAGATTTCCAACGACTCGTGGGGCCGAAAGCCACGCTTCCGCGGGGGCCGCGGGCCGGGGACGGGGCGCCAGGGGGGCGGTGAGGCCCGCGGATTTCAGGGCCGGGCGCCGTACCCGCTATCGTGGTGCGGTATGCCTGCTCGCAGGCACGGAAAAACTCTCAACAGGACCCGGAGAGAGCAATGCCTCCCAAGAAGAAGAAGATCACGGGGCTGATCAAGCTCCAGATCAACGCCGGTGCGGCCAACCCGGCACCGCCGGTCGGACCCGCGCTGGGTCAGCACGGCGTGAACATCATGGAATTCTGCAAGGCCTACAACGCGGCGACCGAGTCGCAGCGCGGCATGGTGATCCCGGTGGAGATCACGGTCTACGACGACCGTTCCTTCACCTTCATCACCAAGACGCCGCCGGCGGCCAAGCTGATCCTCAAGGCCGCGGGTGTCGACAAGGGATCCGGCGAGCCGCACGTCAAGAAGGTCGCCAAGCTCAGCCGCGCCCAGGTGCGGGAGATCGCCACGACGAAGCTCCCCGACCTGAACGCGAACGACCTCGACGCCGCCGAGAAGATCATCGCGGGTACGGCCCGCTCGATGGGCATCACCGTCGAGGGCTGACGCCCGAGCTCGCGCAGTGGCCGGCCGAGGAACGAGGCCGTCCGCGGAGCGAGTGAGCAGGAAGCCCGAGCGAAAAATCGAGGGCTGACGCCCGAGCTCGCGCAGTGGCCGGCCGAGGAACGAGGCCGTCCGCGGAGCGAGTGAGCAGGAAGCCCGAGTGAAAAGGCGAGGGCTGACGCCCGAGCGAAAAGGCGAGGCCTGAACAGCCCGCCAGGTACCGCACCCCCTTGTGGAAGGGCCGGCTCGGCCCGCACCACGACTCCGTCACGACAACAGGAGCACGCACGTGAGCAAGCGCAGCAAGTCTCTCCGCGCTGCGGACGCCAAGATCGACCAGGAGCGCCTGTACGCGCCCCTGGAGGCTGTCCGTCTCGCCCGGGAGACCGCGACCACCAAGTTCGACTCGACCGTCGAGGTCGCCTTCCGCCTGGGTGTGGACCCGCGCAAGGCCGACCAGATGGTCCGTGGCACCGTGAACCTTCCGCACGGCACCGGCAAGACCGCCCGGGTCCTGGTCTTCGCGACCGGTGACCGTGCTGCGGCCGCGGAAGCCGCGGGAGCCGACATCGTCGGCTCCGACGAACTCATCGACGAGGTGGCGAAGGGCCGGCTGGACTTCGACGCCGTCGTCGCCACCCCGGACCTCATGGGCAAGGTCGGCCGCCTCGGCCGCGTCCTCGGCCCGCGTGGTCTGATGCCGAACCCGAAGACCGGCACCGTGACGCCCGACGTGGCGAAGGCGGTCACCGAGATCAAGGGCGGCAAGATCGAGTTCCGCGTCGACAAGCACTCCAACCTGCACTTCATCATCGGCAAGGTCTCCTTCGATGAGACCCGCCTGGTGGAGAACTACGCGGCGGCGCTGGACGAGATCCTGCGGCTCAAGCCGTCCGCCGCCAAGGGGCGTTACGTCAAGAAGGCTGCCGTGTCCACCACCATGGGCCCCGGCATCCAGATCGACCCCAACCGCACCCGCAACCTGCTGGTCGAGGAGGACCCGGCGTCGGTCTGACGCCCGGGCGAACGTACGCCCCGCACCACCCGGTCCACCGGGTGGTGCGGGGCGTTTCGCGTTCCCCGGACCACCGTCCGCCTGCCCCCGGGGGGCCGGACGACCTGGCGCACGGGCTTGTCAGCGGCGTGCGTTAGTGTTCCGCTGGTTTCACGGGGACGACTGTTCCCCGCGAGGGGGGATGAAAGATGCGTGGGATCAAGGGTGCGGCGACCGGTGTCGTCGCCGCCACGTCGGTGCTGGCGCTCGCGGCCTGCGGGCCGCTGGGATCCTCGGCGTCCGGGGGCGACAAGGCGTCGACGCCGGCGGGGACCGCCACCACCACGGCGAAGTCGCCGCTGTCAGGGGTGGCGCACGCGGTCGACGCGCTGGACCTGGTGAAGAAGGCCGCCTCCGGCGTGCACTCGGCGAAGGTCGAGTCGACCATCTCGCTCGGCACGACGATGACGATGACCAGCAAGGGCGCGCTGGACTGGGGGCATGGCCTGACCGGCACCATGAAGCTCGCCTACAGCGGCGGCTCGGTGGCCGAGTCGCTGCGTCAGGCGGGGGCGCCGACCACCATGGACGCCCGCTACCTGCCGGACGCGTACTACGTGAACATGGGGCCCACCATGGCCACGCAGCTCGGCGGCAGGCACTGGATCAAGTACAGCTACGACGACCTGGCCAAGCTCACCGGTGGCGCGGGCTCGTACCTGAAGGACACGATCCAGAACAACAACCCGGTCAAGAGTGTCGACGCGGCCCTGGCCTCGCCGGACAGCAAGGCCGTCGGCACGCAGACGGTCAGGGGCGTGCAGACCACCCACTACACCAGCACCGTCGACGTCGAGGACTTCACCGGGAAGCAGGTGCCGAATCTGACCGCCGCCGAGCTGTCGGAGCTGCGGGACACCCTCGCCAAGGCCGGCGTCACCTCGGAGACGATCGACCTGTGGGTGTCGAAGGACAACCTGCCGGTGGAGGCACTCGTCACGGCGAACACCAAGTCCGGCACGATGAAGACGACGACCTACTACTCGGACTTCGGCACCTCGGTGACCACCGAGGCGCCGGCCGCGTCCGACTCCAAGGACTTCGGCGACCTGATGAAAGAGCAGCAGCAGGACAACTGAGGCCCAGCACGAGCCGCGGCCCCGCGGGCGATTTGCCCCGCGGGGCCGCGGTCCCGTACGCTTCCCGGGAAGCCAAAGACCGCTGGTCGTCGTCGTGCCCCGAAAAGGGCGGGACGACCGAAGGATCCGCTGGATGCGGACGGCCCGCGCAGGTGATTCGTGGATGGACTCCGAAGGTTGCTTCGTGGAGTCACGCCCCGTGCGCCTGCGCCGGGGCGTTTGTTTTTTGCCGGGTCACCTCCTTCAATTCCGTGCGGTCCGTAATCACCCCGGAAGGAGGCCGAGACTCATGGCGAGGCCTGACAAGGCTGCCGCGGTTGCCGAGTTGACGGATCAGTTCCGCTCCTCGAACGCCGCCGTGCTGACCGAGTACCGCGGTCTCACCGTGGCGCAGCTCAAGACGCTGCGCCGTTCGCTCGGTGAGAACGCCACGTACGCCGTGGTGAAGAACACGCTGACCAAGATCGCGGCCAACGAGGCCGGGATCAACCAGCTCGACGACCTGTTCGCGGGTCCGTCTGCTGTCGCCTTCGTGACCGGTGACCCGGTCGAGGCGGCGAAGGGTCTGCGCGACTTCGCCAAGGACAACCCCGCTCTCGTCATCAAGGGCGGTGTCCTTGACGGCAAGGCGCTGTCCGCCGACGAGATCAAGAAGCTTGCGGACCTCGAGTCCCGCGAGGTTCTGCTCGCCAAGCTGGCGGGTGCCATGAAGGGCAAGCAGTCGCAGGCTGCCGCGCTCTTCCAGGCGCTCCCCTCGAAGTTCGTCCGCACCGCGGAGGCGCTTCGTGCCAAGAAGGCCGAGGCCGAGCAGGGCGGTGCCGAGTAATTCGGCTCGCACGATGACCGGCGCCGCAAGGCACCGGTCGCAGGTCGGTGCCGCAGGGCACCGGCCGACGCGGGCCGACCGTACGCCCGCCGACTTGTACATCCGGCACCTGCCGAATTAGTGGAAGGACCGCCATCATGGCGACCAAGCTCAGCCAGGACGACCTGCTCGCGCAGTTCGAGAACCTCACCCTCATCGAGCTCGCCGAGTTCGTGAAGGCGTTCGAGGACAAGTTCGACGTCACCGCCGCCGCCCCCGTCGCGGCCGGCGTCGCGGGCCCGGGTGCCCCGGTGGCCGAGGCCGTCGAGGAGCAGGACGAGTTCGACGTCATCCTCACCGCCGCCGGTGACAAGAAGATCCAGGTCATCAAGGTCGTGCGTGAGCTGACCTCGCTCGGCCTGAAGGAAGCCAAGGACCTCGTGGACGGCGCCCCCAAGCCCGTCCTGGAGAAGGTCGCCAAGGAGGCCGCGGACAAGGGTGCCGAGGCGCTCAAGGCCGCCGGCGCCTCGGTCGAGGTCAAGTAACACCGCGTGACACCTCGTTGCCCGGTGTGGCCGTCGGCCGCACCGGGTGACACGGTATGACCGCGGAGCCTGTGCTCCACCCGCCGCAGGGCGGCCACCCGAAAGGGTGGCCGCCCTCGGTCGTTCGTGCCCTTCCGGCGGGCCGTGCCGGCGTTGTCGTACCCGCCGGGTAGGGTGATCCCTCCTGCTGAGAGCACGTCCTCGAACAGGTCCGCGGGGCTGGGGCCTTGACGTATGGCACGCGGCGCGCAATTCTCAGGACGCGCCGCGCGAGCGGTCGGCCATCGGCTCCGACTTCGGTCGAGGTCCGATGCATGGATCGGCGGCGATGCGGGAATGCATGGCTATGCAGCAGGACGCGGCACGACGGCAGCGTTGACGGATGCGGTTCCAGGTTCCGAGGCTGGGACCCGTAGACAGGCAGAGGGGGCGACGATTCGGTACTCCGAATCTCAGCTCTGGACATCAGTGTGCCAAGTGGCTACACTGACCCTTTGCGCTGCCTGTTAGCTGCTGCCTGGCCCGTCACCAGGAGCATGCCCACGTCTGAGAGCTGCTGAAGAGGCCCGTCATCAGGGTTTTCTTCTGGTCCTCAGGGGCGGACCGGTACGCGCGTAGTGAGTCCGAGCCCTCGGAAGGACCCCCTCTTGGCCGCCTCGCGCAACGCCTCGACCACCAATTCGAACAACGGCGCAAGCACCGCTCCGCTGCGCATCTCTTTCGCGAAGATCCGTGAACCGCTCGAAGTTCCGAACCTCCTCGCGCTCCAGACCGAGAGCTTTGACTGGCTGCTCGGCAATGCCGCGTGGAAGGCTCGGGTCGAGGCGGCCCTGGACAGTGGGCAGGACGTCCCCAGGAAGTCCGGTCTTGAGGAGATCTTCGAGGAGATCTCCCCGATCGAGGACTTCTCCGGGTCGATGTCGCTCACGTTCCGTGACCACCGGTTCGAGCCCCCGAAGAACTCGCTGGACGAGTGCAAGGAGCGCGACTTCACCTACGGTGCGCCGCTCTTCGTCACCGCCGAGTTCACCAACAACGAGACCGGCGAGATCAAGTCCCAGACGGTCTTCATGGGCGACTTCCCGCTGATGACCAACAAGGGCACCTTCTGCATCAACGGCACCGAGCGTGTCGTCGTCTCGCAGCTGGTCCGCTCGCCGGGCGTCTACTTCGACAGCTCGATCGACAAGACGTCCGACAAGGACATCTTCTCCGCCAAGATCATCCCCTCCCGGGGTGCCTGGCTGGAGATGGAGATCGACAAGCGCGACATGGTCGGTGTCCGCATCGACCGCAAGCGCAAGCAGTCGGTCACGGTGCTGCTCAAGGCGCTGGGCTGGAGCACCGAGCAGATCCTGGAGGAGTTCGGCGAGTACGAGTCGATGCGCGCCACCCTGGAGAAGGACCACACCCAGGGCCAGGACGACGCGCTGCTCGACATCTACCGCAAGCTGCGCCCGGGCGAGCCGCCGACCAAGGAGGCCGCCCAGACCCTGCTGGAGAACCTCTACTTCAACCCCAAGCGCTACGACCTGGCGAAGGTCGGCCGCTACAAGGTCAACAAGAAGCTCGGCGCCGACGAGCCGCTGGACGCCGGCGTGCTCACCACCGACGACATCCTCGCCACGATCAAGTACCTGGTGAAGCTGCACGCCGGTGAGACCGAGACGGTCGGCGAGTCCGGCCGCTCGATCATGGTCGAGACCGACGACATCGACCACTTCGGCAACCGCCGTATCCGCAACGTGGGCGAGCTGATCCAGAACCAGGTCCGTACGGGCCTGGCCCGGATGGAACGCGTTGTGCGCGAGCGCATGACCACTCAGGACGTCGAGGCCATCACGCCGCAGACCCTGATCAACATCCGGCCGGTCGTCGCCTCCATCAAGGAGTTCTTCGGCACCAGCCAGCTGTCCCAGTTCATGGACCAGACGAACCCGCTGTCGGGCCTGACGCACAAGCGCCGTCTCAACGCGCTCGGCCCCGGTGGTCTGTCCCGTGAGCGGGCCGGCTTCGAGGTCCGTGACGTGCACCCGTCCCACTACGGCCGGATGTGCCCGATCGAGACGCCGGAAGGCCCGAACATCGGCCTGATCGGCTCGCTGGCCTCCTACGGGCGGGTCAACGCGTTCGGCTTCATCGAGACGCCGTACCGCAAGGTCGTCGAGGGCGTCGTCACCGACGACGTGGACTACCTGACCGCCGACGAGGAGGACCGCTTCGTCATCGCGCAGGCCAACGCGCCGCTGACCGAGGACATGCGGTACGCCGAGTCCCGCGTGCTGGTCCGCCGCCGTGGCGGCGAGATCGACTACATCCCCGGTGACGACGTCGACTACATGGACGTCTCGCCGCGCCAGATGGTGTCGGTCGCGACCGCGATGATCCCGTTCCTTGAGCACGACGACGCCAACCGTGCCCTGATGGGCGCGAACATGATGCGCCAGGCCGTGCCGCTGATCAAGGCCGAGGCGCCGCTGGTCGGCACCGGCATGGAGTACCGCTGCGCGGTCGACGCCGGCGACGTGATCAAGGCCGACAAGGACGGTGTGGTCCAGGAGGTCTCCGCCGACTACGTCACGGTGACCAACGACGACGGCACGTACACCACCTACCGGGTGGCCAAGTTCTCCCGCTCCAACCAGGGCACCTCCTTCAACCAGAAGGTCGTCGTCAACGAGGGCGACCGGGTGGTCGTGGGCCAGGTGCTGGTCGACGGTCCGTCGACCGAGGCCGGCGAGATGGCGCTCGGCAAGAACCTGCTGGTCGCGTTCATGCCGTGGGAGGGCCACAACTACGAGGACGCGATCATCCTGTCGCAGCGCCTCGTGCAGGACGACGTCCTGTCCTCGATCCACATCGAGGAGCACGAGGTCGACGCCCGTGACACCAAGCTCGGCCCGGAGGAGATCACCCGGGACATCCCGAACGTCTCCGAGGAGGTCCTCGCGGACCTCGACGAGCGCGGCATCATCCGGATCGGCGCCGACGTGGTCGCCGGCGACATCCTGGTCGGCAAGGTCACGCCCAAGGGCGAGACCGAGCTGACCCCGGAGGAGCGGCTGCTGCGGGCGATCTTCGGCGAGAAGGCCCGTGAGGTCCGTGACACCTCGCTCAAGGTCCCGCACGGCGAGGTCGGCAAGATCATCGGCGTCCGGGTCTTCGACCGCGAGGAGGGCGACGAGCTGCCGCCCGGTGTGAACCAGCTGGTGCGCGTGTACGTGGCGCAGAAGCGCAAGATCACCGACGGCGACAAGCTGGCCGGACGCCACGGCAACAAGGGCGTCATCTCCAAGATCCTGCCGGTCGAGGACATGCCGTTCCTGGAGGACGGCTCGCCCGTCGACATCATCCTCAACCCGCTCGGCGTCCCGTCCCGGATGAACCCGGGACAGGTGCTGGAGATCCACCTCGGCTGGCTCGCCAAGCAGGGCTGGGACGTCTCCGGTGTGGCCGACGAATGGGCCCGCCGCCTGGAGGCGATCGACGCCCACCGGGTCGAGCCCGGCACCAACGTGGCGACGCCGGTCTTCGACGGCGCCCGGGAGGACGAGATCCGCGGACTCTTCGAGTCCACGGTGCCGAACCGCGACGGCGACCGCATGGTCCTGCCGTCCGGCAAGGCCCGGCTCTTCGACGGCCGCTCCGGCGAGCCGTTCCCGGAGCCGATCTCCATCGGCTACATGTACATCCTCAAGCTGCACCACCTGGTGGACGACAAGCTGCACGCCCGGTCCACCGGTCCGTACTCGATGATCACCCAGCAGCCGCTGGGCGGTAAGGCGCAGTTCGGCGGGCAGCGATTCGGCGAGATGGAGGTGTGGGCGCTGGAGGCGTACGGCGCCGCATACGCCCTCCAGGAGCTGCTGACCATCAAGTCCGACGACGTACTCGGCCGCGTGAAGGTCTACGAGGCCATCGTCAAGGGCGAGAACATCCCCGAGCCCGGCATTCCCGAGTCCTTCAAGGTGCTCATCAAGGAGATGCAGTCGCTCTGCCTCAACGTGGAGGTGCTGTCCTCGGACGGCATGTCCATCGAGATGCGCGACACCGACGAGGACGTGTTCCGCGCCGCGGAAGAGCTCGGAATCGACCTGTCCCGGCGCGAGCCGAGCAGCGTCGAAGAGGTCTGACGGGTTGCCGCCCGGGACCCCGTTGGAAGGGGAGCCCGGGCGGCCCCCACGACCCGTTCAGACCATTTGAGAATCAACCCTGAGAGGGATTGACGACACAGTGCTCGACGTCAACTTCTTCGACGAGCTGCGGATCGGCCTCGCCACCGCGGACGACATCCGGACCTGGTCGCACGGCGAAGTGAAGAAGCCGGAGACCATCAACTACCGCACCCTCAAGCCGGAAAAGGACGGGCTCTTCTGCGAGAAGATCTTCGGCCCCACCCGGGACTGGGAGTGCTACTGCGGCAAGTACAAGCGGGTTCGCTTCAAGGGCATCATCTGCGAGCGCTGCGGCGTCGAGGTCACTCGCGCCAAGGTGCGCCGTGAGCGGATGGGCCACATCGAGCTTGCCGCTCCCGTCACCCACATCTGGTACTTCAAGGGTGTCCCGTCCCGGCTGGGATACCTGCTCGACCTCGCCCCGAAGGACCTGGAGAAGGTCATCTACTTCGCGGCGTACATGATCACCTGGGTCGACGACGAGCGCCGCACCCGTGACCTGCCCTCCCTGGAGGCCCAGGTCTCGGTGGAGCGCCAGCAGGTCGAGCAGCGCAGGGACGCCGACGTCGAGGGCCGGCAGAAGAAGCTGGAAGCCGACCTCGGCGAGCTGGAGAACGAGGGCGCCAAGGCCGACGTCCGCCGCAAGGTCCGCGAGGGCGCCGAGCGCGAGATGAAGCAGCTGCGCGACCGTGCGCAGCGCGAGATCGACCGGCTCGACGAGGTGTGGGCCCGGTTCAAGAACCTCAAGGTCCAGGACCTGGAGGGCGACGAGCTGCTCTACCGTGAGCTGCGCGACCGCTTCGGCACGTACTTCCAGGGCTCGATGGGTGCCGCGGCGCTGCAGAAGCGCCTGGAGTCCTTCGACCTGGAGCAGGAGGCCGAGCGCCTCCGCGAGATCATCCGCACCGGCAAGGGCCAGAAGAAGACCCGGGCGCTCAAGCGCCTCAAGGTCGTCTCGGCGTTCCTGCAGACCACCAACAAGCCCAACGGCATGGTGCTGGACTGCGTCCCGGTGATCCCGCCGGACCTGCGTCCGATGGTGCAGCTGGACGGTGGCCGCTTCGCGACCTCCGACCTGAACGACCTGTACCGCCGCGTGATCAACCGCAACAACCGCCTGAAGCGGCTTCTCGACCTCGGCGCGCCCGAGATCATCGTCAACAACGAGAAGCGCATGCTCCAGGAGGCCGTGGACGCGCTCTTCGACAACGGCCGCCGCGGCCGCCCGGTCACCGGACCGGGCAACCGCCCGCTGAAGTCGCTGTCCGACATGCTCAAGGGCAAGCAGGGCCGCTTCCGGCAGAACCTGCTCGGCAAGCGCGTCGACTACTCCGCCCGTTCGGTGATCGTCGTCGGCCCGCAGCTCAAGCTGCACCAGTGCGGCCTGCCCAAGGCCATGGCGCTGGAGCTCTTCAAGCCGTTCGTGATGAAGCGCCTGGTGGACCTGAACCACGCGCAGAACATCAAGTCGGCCAAGCGCATGGTCGAGCGCGGCCGCACGGTCGTCTACGACGTGCTGGAAGAGGTCATCGCCGAGCACCCGGTGCTGCTGAACCGCGCACCGACCCTGCACCGCCTGGGCATCCAGGCCTTCGAGCCGCAGCTGGTCGAGGGCAAGGCCATCCAGATCCACCCGCTGGTCTGCACCGCCTTCAACGCGGACTTCGACGGCGACCAGATGGCCGTGCACCTGCCGCTGTCCGCGGAGGCGCAGGCCGAGGCCCGCATCCTGATGCTGTCCTCGAACAACATCCTCAAGCCGGCCGACGGCCGCCCGGTCACCATGCCGACCCAGGACATGGTGCTCGGACTGTTCTTCCTGACCACGGACTCCGAGGAGCGCGAGGTCACGGGTGAGGGCCGGGCGTTCGGCGCCACCGCCGAGGCGATCATGGCGTTCGACAACCGTGAGCTGTCGATGCAGGCACAGGTCGACATCCGCTTCCCGGTCGGCACCGTCCCGCCGCGCGGCTGGCTGCCGCCGGAGCCCGGTGAGGGCGAGCAGCCCTACCAGCTCGGCGACAGCTTCCGGCTGCGGACGACCCTGGGCCGCGCGCTCTTCAACGAGCTGCTGCCCGAGGACTACCCGTTCGTGGACTACGCGGTCGGCAAGAAGCAGCTCTCCGAGATCGTCAACGACCTCGCCGAGCGCTACCCCAAGGTGATCGTGGCGGCGACGCTCGACAACCTGAAGGCGGCGGGCTTCCACTGGGCGACGCGTTCCGGTGTCACCGTGTCGGTCACCGACATCGTGGTGCCGGAGGCGAAGAAGGCCATCATCGCGTCCTACGAGGCACAGGACGAGAAGGTCCAGAAGCAGTACGAGCGCGGCCTGATCACCAAGCAGGAGCGCTCGGACGAGCTGATCAACATCTGGACCAAGGCGACCAACGAGGTCGCCGCGGCGATGAACGCCAACTTCCCGAAGACCAACCCGATCTTCATGATGGTCGACTCGGGCGCCCGCGGAAACATGATGCAGATGCGTCAGATCGCGGGTATGCGCGGTCTGGTCTCGAACGCCAAGAACGAGACCATCCCGCGGCCCATCAAGGCGTCCTTCCGTGAGGGCCTGTCCGTGCTGGAGTACTTCATCTCCACCCACGGTGCCCGTAAGGGTCTGGCCGACACCGCGCTGCGTACCGCCGACTCGGGTTACCTGACCCGTCGTCTGGTGGACGTCTCGCAGGACGTGATCATCCGTGAGGAGGACTGCGGCACCGAGCGCGGTCTCAAGCTGCGGATCGCCGAGCGTGGCCAGGACGGCACGCTCCGCAAGGCGGACGACGTCGAGACCAGCGTGTACGCGCGGATGCTCGCCGAGGACGTCGTGGTGGACGGCAAGGTCATCGCGCCGGCCAACGTCGACCTGGGCGACGTGCTGATCGACCAGCTCGTGCGGCACGGTGTCGAGGAGGTCAAGACCCGCTCGATCCTCACCTGCGAGTCGGCCGTCGGTACCTGCGCGTACTGCTACGGGCGTTCGCTGGCCACCGGCAAGCTGGTGGACATCGGCGAGGCGGTCGGCATCATCGCCGCCCAGTCGATCGGTGAGCCCGGCACCCAGCTGACGATGCGTACCTTCCACACCGGTGGTGTGGCCGGTGACGACATCACGCAGGGTCTGCCGCGTGTGGTCGAGCTGTTCGAGGCCCGTGTCCCGAAGGGTGTCGCCCCGATCTCCGAGGCGGCCGGCCGGGTGCGGATCGAGGAGACCGAGAAGACCAAGAAGCTCGTCGTCACCCCCGACGACGGCTCCGAGGAGCTGGCCTACCCGATCTCCAAGCGCGTCAAGCTGCAGGTGGGCGAGGGCGACCACGTCGAGGTCGGCCAGAAGCTCACCTACGGTGCGACCAACCCGCACGACGTGCTGCGGATCCTGGGCCAGCGCCAGGTGCAGATCCACCTGGTCGCCGAGGTGCAGAAGGTCTACAACTCGCAGGGTGTGTCGATCCACGACAAGCACATCGAGATCATCATCCGGCAGATGCTGCGCCGGGTGACGATCATCGAGTCCGGCGACGCCGAGCTGCTGCCCGGCGAGCTGGTCGAGCGCGGCCGGTTCGAGACCGAGAACCGGCGGGTCGTCTCCGAGGGCGGTCACCCGGCCTCGGGTCGTCCGCAGCTGATGGGTATCACCAAGGCGTCGCTGGCCACCGAGTCGTGGCTGTCGGCGGCGTCCTTCCAGGAGACCACCCGGGTGCTGACCGACGCGGCGATCCACGCCAAGTCGGACTCGCTGCTGGGCCTGAAGGAGAACGTCATCATCGGCAAGCTCATCCCGGCCGGTACGGGCCTGTCCCGCTACCGCAACATCCGGGTGGAGCCGACCGAGGAGGCCAAGGCCGCGATGTACTCGGCCGTCGGCTACGACGACATCGACTACAGCCCGTTCGGCACCGGCTCCGGCCAGGCCGTCCCGCTGGAGGACTACGACTACGGCCCCTACAACGGCTGAATCAGTTCGTAGCAAGCGCGTCACAGAGCGGTCGCTCCCTTCCGGAGCGGCCGCTCTGCGGCATCATGGAGACATGCTTGCCGGGGATGCGGATCGGGAGAGAGCGGTGAGCGTCCTCAAGGACGCCTTCACCGAGGGGCGGCTCACGCAGCCCGAGTACGAGGACCGGATCGGGCGGGCGTACCAGGCCCGCACGTACGGCGAGCTCGACCAGGTCACCGTGGACATCCCGGCGCGGGTGATGCCGCCGGGCATGGTGGCCGGCGCGCCGCCCTACGGTCTGCTGCCGCCCCAGGTCCAGGGGACCAGCGGGCAGGCGATCGCGTCGCTGGTCTGCGGGATATGCGCTCCGATCACCGGGGGCCTGAGCTCGCTTCCGGCGGTGGTCCTCGGCCACATGGCCAGGAGCAGCATCCGGCGGACCGGGCAGCAGGGCGACGGGCTGGCCATCGCCGGGCTGATCCTGGGCTATCTGACCATCGCCGGGTTCGTGGGGTTGTTCGTGGTGTACGGGCTGCTGGTCACCGGACCGTGACCGGCTGGTGACCGGCAGTCGACGGCCAGGGGGCTGTGCGGGGCCGGAATCCGGCCCGTATGCAGGTGTTTTGACCGCAGCCGATGCGGTAGGTAGGCTCTGACCTTGTGCCTGGGGTGTGCCCGGGTTCTCGCGCGTGCCATGTGACCGCGTGGGGGCACCGAGGCCGCGACACCCAAACATACGCACGGCTCCGTTTGTGGACGGGGATGTGCGGGGTCCGCGACACACCCGACCGCGTGGGTCGGTCCCCAGGTTAGATTTATCGAGATCGGCACACAGAAACCGGAGAAACGGTGCCTACGATCCAGCAGCTGGTCCGGAAGGGCCGGCAGGACAAGGTCGAGAAGAACAAGACGCCCGCGCTGAAGGGTTCCCCGCAGCGACGTGGCGTTTGCACGCGTGTGTACACGACCACCCCGAAGAAGCCGAACTCGGCCCTGCGCAAGGTCGCCCGTGTGCGCCTTACCAGTGGCATCGAGGTCACCGCTTACATCCCGGGCGAGGGCCACAACCTGCAGGAGCACTCGATCGTGCTCGTGCGTGGCGGTCGTGTGAAGGACCTGCCGGGTGTCCGCTACAAGATCATCCGTGGCTCTCTCGACACGCAGGGCGTCAAGAACCGTAAGCAGGCGCGCAGCCGCTACGGCGCCAAGAAGGAGAAGTAAGAATGCCTCGTAAGGGCCCCGCCCCGAAGCGCCCGGTCATCATCGACCCGGTTTACGGCTCCCCGCTGGTGACGTCGCTGGTCAACAAGATCCTCCTGCACGGGAAGCGCTCCACTGCCGAGCGCATCGTGTACGGCGCTCTGGAGGGCGTGCGCGAGAAGGCCGGCGCCGACCCGGTCATCACGCTCAAGCGCGCTCTGGAGAACATCAAGCCGACCCTTGAGGTCAAGTCCCGCCGCGTCGGCGGCGCGACCTACCAGGTGCCGGTCGAGGTCCGTCCGGGCCGCCAGAACACCCTGGCGCTGCGCTGGATGGTCGGGTACTCCCGCGCCCGTCGCGAGAAGACCATGACCGAGCGGCTGATGAACGAGATCCTCGACGCCAGCAATGGCCTCGGCGCCTCCGTGAAGCGCCGCGAGGACACGCACAAGATGGCCGAGTCCAACAAGGCCTTCGCGCACTACCGCTGGTAGTCACCACCCCCATCGAGACCGAGAGAAGACTGAGCCACATGGCCACCACTTCGCTTGACCTGGCCAGGGTCCGCAACATCGGGATCATGGCCCACATCGACGCGGGCAAGACGACGACCACCGAGCGGATCCTGTTCTACACCGGTGTCTCCTACAAGATCGGCGAAGTCCACGACGGCGCCGCCACCATGGACTGGATGGAGCAGGAGCAGGAGCGCGGTATCACCATCACGTCCGCCGCGACGACCTGTCACTGGCCGCTCGACGATGTCGACCACACCATCAACATCATCGACACCCCGGGCCACGTGGACTTCACCGTCGAGGTGGAGCGTTCGCTCCGCGTGCTCGACGGTGCCGTCACCGTGTTCGACGGTGTCGCCGGTGTGGAGCCCCAGTCCGAGACGGTGTGGCGGCAGGCCGACCGCTACGGCGTGCCCCGTATCTGCTTCGTGAACAAGCTGGACCGTACCGGCGCGGAGTTCCACCGCTGCGTCGACATGATCGTGGACCGCCTCGGTGCGGTGCCGCTGGTCATGCAGCTGCCGATCGGTGCCGAGGCCGACTTCAAGGGAGTCGTCGACCTCGTCCAGATGAAGGCGCTGGTCTGGTCCCTCGAAGCGACCAAGGGCGAGATGTACGACGTCGTCGACATCCCGGCCACGCACACCGAGGCGGCCGACGAGTGGCGCGGCAAGCTGCTCGAAGCCGTCGCGGAGAACGACGACGAGATGATGGAGCTGTACCTGGAGGGCCAGGAGCCCAGCCAGGAGCAGCTGATCGCGGCCATCCGCCGCATCACCCTGGCGTCCAAGGGCACCAAGGACTCCGTCACCGTGACCCCGGTGTTCTGCGGCACCGCGTTCAAGAACAAGGGCGTCCAGCCCCTGCTCGACGCGGTGGTGCGCTACCTCCCCTCGCCGCTGGACGTCGAGGCCATCGAAGGCCACGCCGTCGGCAACCCCGAGGAGATCATCAAGCGCCGCCCGTCGGACGACGAGCCGTTCTCCGGCCTGGCGTTCAAGATCATGAGCGACCCGCACCTGGGCAAGCTCACCTTCGTCCGGGTCTACTCGGGCCGCCTGGAGGCCGGTTCAGCGGTGCTGAACTCGGTGAAGGGCAAGAAGGAGCGCATCGGCAAGATCTACCGCATGCACGCGAACAAGCGTGAGGAGATCGACTCGGTGGGCGCCGGCGACATCATCGCCGTCATGGGCCTGAAGCAGACCACCACCGGTGAGACGCTGTGCGACGACAAGAACCCGGTGATCCTGGAGTCCATGGACTTCCCGGCGCCGGTGATCCAGGTCGCCATCGAGCCCAAGTCCAAGGGTGACCAGGAGAAGCTGGGTGTCGCCATCCAGCGTCTCTCGGAGGAGGACCCCTCCTTCCAGGTCCACTCGGACGAGGAGACCGGCCAGACCATCATCGGCGGCATGGGCGAACTGCACCTTGAGGTGCTGGTCGACCGGATGCGCCGGGAGTTCCGGGTCGAGGCCAACGTCGGCAAGCCGCAGGTCGCGTACCGCGAGACCATCCGCAAGACGGTCGAGCGCATCGACTACACCCACAAGAAGCAGACCGGTGGTACCGGTCAGTTCGCCAAGGTGCAGATCATGATGGAGCCGCTGGAAGGCGGCGACGCGACCTACGAGTTCGTCAACAAGGTCACCGGTGGCCGCATCCCCCGTGAGTACATCCCCTCGGTGGACGCGGGTGCGCAGGAAGCCATGAAGTTCGGCATCCTGGCCGGCTACGAGATGGTGGGTGTCCGCATCACCCTTCTCGACGGCGGCTACCACGAGGTCGACTCCTCCGAGCTGGCGTTCAAGATCGCCGGTTCGCAGGCGTTCAAGGAAGGTGCCCGCAAGGCGAGCCCCGTGCTCCTCGAACCGATGATGGCCGTCGAGGTCACCACGCCCGAGGACTACATGGGTGACGTCATCGGCGACCTCAACTCCCGCCGTGGCCAGATCCAGGCCATGGAGGAGCGCAGCGGTGCCCGGGTCGTCAAGGGCCTGGTTCCGCTGTCGGAGATGTTCGGCTACGTCGGTGACCTGCGGTCCAAGACCTCGGGCCGGGCCAGCTACTCCATGCAGTTCGACTCCTACGCCGAGGTTCCGCGGAACGTCGCCGAGGAGATCATCGCGAAGGCCAAGGGCGAATAAGCCGCCGTAGGCTTGCGTTCCAGCAAAGATCACCTGGCGCCGATGAAGCAAGGCGTACAGATCCACCCCCAGGAGGAACCCAGTGGCGAAGGCGAAGTTCGAGCGGACTAAGCCGCACGTCAACATCGGCACCATCGGTCACATCGACCACGGTAAGACGACCCTTACCGCGGCGATCACCAAGGTGCTGCACGACGCGTACCCGGACCTGAACGAGGCCTCGGCCTTCGACCAGATCGACAAGGCTCCCGAAGAGCGCCAGCGCGGTATCACCATCTCCATCGCGCACGTCGAGTACCAGACCGAGTCGCGTCACTACGCCCACGTCGACTGCCCCGGTCACGCGGACTACATCAAGAACATGATCACCGGTGCCGCCCAGATGGACGGCGCGATCCTGGTGGTCGCCGCGACCGACGGCCCGATGCCGCAGACCAAGGAGCACGTGCTCCTGGCCCGCCAGGTCGGTGTCCCGTACATCGTCGTCGCCCTGAACAAGGCCGACATGGTGGACGACGAGGAGATCCTCGAGCTGGTCGAGCTCGAGGTCCGCGAGCTGCTCTCGGAGTACGAGTTCCCGGGTGACGACCTTCCGGTCGTCCGGGTCTCGGCGCTCAAGGCGCTCGAGGGCGACAAGGAGTGGGGCGAGAAGCTGCTCGGCCTCATGTCGGCCGTCGACGAGGCGATCCCGACCCCCGCGCGTGACGTCGAGAAGCCGTTCCTGATGCCCATCGAGGACGTCTTCACGATCACCGGTCGTGGCACCGTCGTCACCGGCCGTATCGAGCGCGGTATCCTCAAGGTCAACGAGACCGTCGACATCATCGG
The DNA here is from genome assembly GCF_036010485.1 of Streptomyces sp. NBC_01198. Taxonomy (NCBI): domain Bacteria; kingdom Bacillati; phylum Actinomycetota; class Actinomycetes; order Kitasatosporales; family Streptomycetaceae; genus Streptomyces; species Streptomyces sp. NBC_01198. The sequence continues at coordinate 3,181,676 of NZ_CP108568.1, read as the reverse complement.
CATCAAGACCGAGAAGACCACCACCACGGTCACCGGTATCGAGATGTTCCGCAAGCTGCTCGACGAGGGCCAGGCCGGCGAGAACGTCGGTCTGCTCCTCCGTGGCATCAAGCGCGAGGATGTCGAGCGCGGCCAGGTCATCATCAAGCCGGGTTCGGTCACGCCGCACACCGACTTCGAGGCCCAGGCCTACATCCTGTCGAAGGACGAGGGTGGTCGTCACACCCCCTTCTTCAACAACTACCGTCCGCAGTTCTACTTCCGGACCACCGACGTGACCGGCGTCGTGACCCTCCCCGAGGGCACCGAGATGGTCATGCCGGGCGACAACACCGCCATGACGGTCGCGCTGATCCAGCCGATCGCCATGGAGGAGGGCCTGAAGTTCGCCATCCGCGAGGGTGGCCGGACGGTCGGCGCCGGCCAGGTTACGAAGATCAACAAGTAACGCTGCGCTGAGCTCTGCACGGAAGGTCCCGCACCACTTCGGGTGGTGCGGGACCTTTCCGCGTTTCCCGCGCCCTACGGGCGGACGCTCACCCGCAGGGACGTCGCGGAGGCCGGGCGGCGGTAGGTCAGGGTGATCGTGCCGTCGGCGGTCAGGGCGGCGGAGGGGCAGTCGCCCGGGCGGGGGAGGCCGGTCGCGGGGCGGGCGGCGACCGGGGCGGACGCGGCCGGCTGGGCCCAGTGGTGGACGGTGTCGCGGCCGGCCGCGAAGACGTGCGCCCGGCCCAGGCCGTCGACGACCGTCGCCAGCCCCTCCTGCACCTCGCCGCCGCCGAGATCGGTCCACGCCCCCCAGGCGCCGCCGGGCTCCCGCACCCGGGTGCTGAGGCCCTTGTCGGCGTTGCGCACGAAGAGGTGCACCCGCCCGTCCGGCGTCCGCAGCGCGGCCGGCGGGCCGACCCGCCGGCCGCGGTTCTCCGAGTGCTCGGGGCTGCCGAGCGAGGTCCAGCGCCCTGCCTCCCGCAGCACCACGTCCCGTCCGTTGCCGCCGCCCTTCCCCTGGAGCGCGGCGAACCGCAGCCCGAAGACGAGCGTCCCGGCGCCCGGCACGGCCACGCACGCCAGCCGGGGCGCGAGCGGCCCGCCGCCCAGGCCGGCTGCCGGGCCGTAGCGGCCGCTGCCTGGCGCGGTCTCGGTGCGGACCACCGCCCGCAGGCCGCGCACCTCGTACGCGGTCCGCCGCGCCCCCGGGGCCGCCACCACCACCGGGCCGGCGCCCGGGTAGCGCGGGTGGGTCGAGCGGATCCAGCCCTTGCGGTTGGCCAGCGGCTGGTCGCGGCCCTGCCCGTAGTCCCCGCAGCCGCCGGGGCTGCCGCACTGCCAGCCGGGGTCGCCGCCGTACTCGACCATGAAGCGGCCCTTGAGCGCCACGGTCGCCGGCGGCAGGTTGAACGGCCAGCGCTGGTTGTAGTAGCCGCGGTAGGCCGCCGCCGTGAAGTCCCGGCCGCCGCCGCCGGGCGCCGCCCACCGGGCGAGCGCCTTCCACGTGAAGAGCGCCACCGCGGTGTGGTCGCGGTGGTCGGAGTAGCCGAACTGGTCGCTGTCCCTGGGGTGCCGCCGGTCGTGCAACTGGATGTCCGGGTCCGGGTCGAGGGTGCGGACGTGCGTCGGCCCGTACCGGTCGAGCAGCGCGACCAGGACGTCGACCAGCCGGTCGTGGGTGTAGGTGCCGGGCGCGTCCGCCGGCGCCGGGCTGCCCTCGGCGGGCACGTAGGGCAGCGTCACGCCGGGCGTCGACCACAGCGTCGGCACGCTGGCGCTCGGGCTCAGCTCGTGCATCGACACCTGGAGGAAGACCAGGCTCGCCCGGCGGCCGCCGCGGGCGAGGGAGTCGATCTGCGCGTGCAGGCCGCCCGGCAGGGCCAGCACCTCGCTGTGCCAGGTGGTGAAGTGCGGCAGCCCGAGCATGGCCGCGTACGCCTGCCGCAGGCCCTGGTGCCGGGCGGCCGAATACGCCGCCTGGTCCGCGTGATGGTGCTTGTGCGACCCGTGCGGCGGGGTGTTCCACCCCCGGGACTCACCCGCCGTCACGTACACCGACACCACCGGGGTGGCTGCCTGGAGGTCGTGCAGGGTGTCGGGGTTCATGAAGTACAGGTCGTCGTCCGGGTGCGCGAGCACCTGCATCACCAGCGCCCCCGCGCCCCTGCGGTACGCCCCCGCCGAGGGGGCCGCGGGCGGCCGCGTGCTCAGCTCGTGCGGTGCGCCCTTGCAGCCCGTCCCCGTCACCGCCAGCGCCGCCACGGTGGCGGCCAGCGCGGCCCGGCGGGAGGGGTGCCGAATGTCGTTCACGCTCACACCCGGCTTGAGCCGCGCCCCGCCGGACGGGTTCCTTCCCCGCGGTGTGATCTGACCGACGAGGCGGTGTGATCTAACCGACGAGCGACCGCGAGAGCCACACCAGTTCGCCCCGGGCGTCCCGGGTCACGCGGTCCCGCTCGAAGCCGAGCTTGTCCAGCACCCGGAAGGAAGCGGCGTTCCACGTCCGCACCGTCGACCACAGCCGCTCCCGGCCGGTGGCCGCCGCGGCCGCCACCACCGCTCGCGCCGCCTCGGTGGCGTACCCCGACCCGTGCGCCCGCTTCAGCAGTTCGTAGGCGATCTCCGGCTCCTGCACGGTGGCCCGACCCACCGTCAGGCCGCAGTAGCCGATGAAGTCACCCTCCCGCCGGCGCTCCACCGGCAGCAGCGCCACCCCGGACTCCGCCGCCTTGGCGAGCAGCACGCCGATGTCCCTGCGGGCCTCCTCCACCGTGCAGACCCCGGCCCCGCGCTCGCCGTAGAGCTGCCGCAACTCCTCGGCGTCCCCCTCGTGCCACGGCCGCAGCCGCAGCCGTTCGGTCTGCAAGTGCACCGCCATCGGTTCGTACGCCGCCATGCGCCCACTCTGCCGCACCGGCCGTCGCCGCCAGGGGGGCGCCATGCCGGGCGGCACGGGTCTGGAATGCTGTATGCGTGCATGCTGATGATCAGGTTGGCGCGGGCGTAGCCGCGGAGCTCGCGGACGTCCTCAGGGACGCCGTCGACGACCATCCGGTGAAGATCGTTCCCTCTGTGTGCGAGGAGTGCGACGGGCGCGTGTTCTCGGTGCTCGTCGACGACCTCGAAGGCGCCGCCGTGCGCGTCTGCGCCGACTGCGGCGACCGGGCCTACCTCGCGGACAGCGAGGAGTTCTGGGAGGACGCCGACCCGTCGGAGGCCGTCTGCCCGTGCGGCGGCGAGGAGTTCGAGTCGGCGCTCGCCTTCTCCCTCACCCCCGACGGCTCGGTCCGCTGGGTGACGCTGGGCCTGCGGTGCGTGAAGGACCGCGTCCCGGGCGTCTACGCCGACTGGAAGATCGACCACAAGCCCTCCGACCACCTGCTGAACCTCGCCTGAGGTCAGCTCAGGGTCAGCCGGACCTCGGGGACCTCGGCGGCGCGGGACTCGGCGAAGACCTTGTCGTGGGCGGTGATCACGAAGCCGCACTTCTGCAGGACGCGGATCGACCCGGTGTTGTCGCTCACCGCGTGGGCGTAGACCGGGCGGATGGGTTCGAGGTCGAGCAGCGCGCTGAGGGCCGCGGTGGCTATGCCCCGGCCCCAGTGGGCGCGGTCGATCCAGTAGGTGACCTCGCGCTCCTCGGGCGGGCCGTAGACCGACACGCTGCCGACCACCTCCCCGTCGGCGAGCACGGTGCGGATCAGGACGCCCGGGAGGGCGCGGATCCGCGCCCAGTGGGCGTCGAACTGCTCCCGGTCGTGGTGGTACGGCCTGGTGACCGCCGCCATGTGCTGGGCCGCCGGGTCCGACTGGTGCTCCCAGAAGAACGCCAGGTCGCTGTCGTGCACGTCGCGGAGAGAGATCATGGCGGGCCTCCCGTGGCCGGTTCCTGGGGCGCCGAGCGTACCGGCCTCCCCGCCGGGCCGGACAACGGGGTGACGCCGGCCGGGCCGCCCGGGGTCAGTGGCGCATCAGGCGGTCCGACATCCGGGTCGTCAGGAGCAGCAGCAGAGCCGTCAGCAGGACCGAGACGGTGGCAGCGTGGGTCACCGCCGAGGAGGTGGCGTCCCGCAGCACCGGGGCCAGGGCCAGGGTCAGCGCGGTGAGCGCCAGCAGGGGGCCGGCGGCGTACCAGGCGAGGTAGATCAGCGGGCCGGGGCCGCCGACCGGGGAGCCGCCGCCGAGGAAGAGCAGCTGGGTGCGGGCCGGGCCGCGGCTGGCGGAGACCAGGGCGGCGGCGGTGAAGGGCGGTGCGCACAGCGGGAGCAGCAGCAGCGCCCAGGTCTGGCCGGCGACCGCGTAGGGGACGGCGGCGAGCAGCCCGAGGACGGCGCCCAGCACGGCGGGGACGATGCCGTGATGAAGCATCAGCGTACGGAAGCGGTACGGCGCCCAGGCCGCCCTGCGCACGTCGTCGGTCTCCAGCCGGGCGGGCTCGGCCAGCGCGCCGACCGCGAGGTAGCCGAGGACCAGGCCGATGATCAGCCCGACCCAGCGGCGCTCGCCGCCGAGGTCCGTGCCCAGGCCCGCGACGGCCGCGCCGCTCGCCGTCCACAGCGCCGCCTTGCCGAGCCGGCCCGGTGTGCGCAGCAGCGTCAGCAGGTCGCGCCAGGCGACCACCAGGTGCCGCCCCGTCCGGCCGCGCGGCGGCCGCAGGCGTATCTGCCGGACCGGGGTGCCGCCGCCCGCGTCCATGATCGCCAGCTTGGCGGCCCGCAGTTCGAGGGACCAGGCCACCGAGGAGACGGTGGTCGCGGTCGCGGCGCGTTCGCGCAGCCGGGCAGTGGGGACGAGGGCGGCGTCGCGGTACGCGGCGAGCAGCGAGGCGGCGGTGGCCGCCACCAGCAGGGCGACGGCGGCGGGCCAGCCGGGCGCGGTGCCGCCGATCGCGGACACCACGGGCTGCCCGGCCCAGCCCCACGGGCCGCTCCACAACTCGACCTGTTCCACGGCGGGGGAACGGTGGCCGTTCGCGGCCAGTACGGTCTGGGCGACCAGCGCGGCCAGCACCAGCACGGCCGGCGCGGTCCACCGCCGTACCGCACGGGCGGCTCCCGGCCGGCGCTCCACCGCCATGCCGAGCGCGACCGCGAGCAGCGGCAGGCACAGGGCCGCGGGCAGCGCGGCGAGCACCGCCGTACCGAGCGGGGCCAGCCCGGTCACCCGCAGCACGGACGCGCCGCCGACCCCGGCGAGCACGCCGGGGATCAGCGCCAGCCCGGCCGACAGGCGGAACCACGGCCGCAGCACCCTGCCGCGGCGCACCGGCTGCGCCAGCAGCCACCCCACGGCCGGCCCCGGCACCACCACCGGCCCCCGCCACAGCGCGTCCCGCGCGGCCAGCACGGCGACGCCCACGGTGAGCAGGGCGAACAGCGCGGGCATCGCGGCCCGCAGGTCGCGCGCGGCGTCGGCGTATCCGGAACCGTCCTCCAGGCCGCGCAGGAAGCTGACGGCGAAGCTGCTGCCGTAGCCGGCGACGGCGATCAGGACGGTGTAGACCAGGACCGCCAGCTCCCGCCCCTTCGCCCGGCGGTGCGCGCGGCGCTTGCGCCGCAGCCAGGCCAGCGCCTCGTCGGTCCGGTCGTCGTCCTCCTCGGACCAGGGGACGTCCTCTTCGTCGTCCTCGCCCTCGGGGGCGGCGGCGTCGTCGGTGGCGTGGCCGGTGGCCGCGGCGTTCGCGGTGCCGGTGCGGGCGGCGTGCGGGTCCGCGCCGGGGCTGCCCGGTGGGGTGTCGGTGAGGCCGGGGTCCTCCCGGGGCGCGCCCGGGGCCGCGGCGGCGGGCTCGTCGTGCGGCGCGGGCCGCAGGCTGTCCGTCATCCGCGGACGCCCAGCTCGCGCAGCACCGCCGCAGGCGACCCGTCGGCTATGACCTCGCCGTCGTCCAGCGCGATCATCCGGTCGGCGACCGCCTCGGCCAGGTCGGGCTGGTGGGTGGCCAGCAGCACCGCGACGCCGTCGCCCTTCTCGGCGACGAGCAGTTCGGCCAGCCGCCGCCTGGCGGCCGGGTCGAGGCGCTGCTCGGGCTCGTCCAGGATGAGCAGGTCGCGCGGCCGCACCAGGGCCGCCGCCAGCAGCAGCGACTGGAGCTGCCCGGAGGAGAGCGAGCCGGGCAGGGCGCGGGCGTGGTCGGAGAGCCGCCGGTCGGCGAGCACCTGGTCGATCCAGGCGTCGGCGTCGTCCACGGCGTGCGCGACGGTCACCAGCTCCAGGTGCTCGCGGACGGTGAGATCCGGGTAGCAGGCCACGGTGTCCCCGACGACGGCCACCCTCGCCCGCACCTCCGGGTCGTCCTCGCTGACCGCCCGCCCGGCGAAGAGCGCGTCCCCGCTGGTCGGAGCGTCCCGTCCGGCGGCTATCCGCAGCAGCGTCGACTTCCCCGAGCCGTTCTGCCCGTAGAGGGCGACACACTGCCCGGCCACCAGGTCCAGGTCGAGCGGGTGCAGCGCGCGCCGCGAGCCGTACGTACGGCTCACCTTCCGCAGCCGCAGCAGCGCGCTGCCGTTGGTCGTCGCGCGCATGGCGCCTCCGTGAACATGTGCAGGGGTGTGTCCGGCCGACCCTATGCTTTGCCGCCCACAAACCACGACCGCCCTGACAGGCCAGCGGCCTGTCCGACGGACGCCGGGACGGCCACGGGACCTCGGCCCGGTGGGGGATAGCGTTGGGCGGCGTGAGGGATTCCGGAGTCGAGATCACGGCGGGGCTGGTGCGGGAGCTTCTGCGGGAGCAGCATCCGGACCTTGCCGGGCGGGACGTGCGGCTCGGGGCGCGGGGGTGGGACAACCAGCTGTGGCGGGTCGGGGGCGGGCTGGCGGTGCGGATGCCGTGGGCCACGGAGCGGGCGGACGCGCTGTTGCGCAAGGAGTACGCCTGGCTGCCCGGGCTGGCCCCGGGGCTGCCGCTGGCGGTTCCCGTTCCACAGCGGCTGGGGGAGCCGTCGGAGCGGTTCCCGCGGCCGTGGATCGTCACGACCTGGGTGCCGGGGGAGCCCGCCGATCGCGTCCCGGTCACGCGGGGTGCGGCGGCGGCCGGGGCGCTGGGCGGCTTCCTTGCGGCGCTGCACCGGCCGGCCCCGGACGACGCGCCGCACGCCAGGGGGCGCGACGGGGGGCTGGCGGAGGGCGCCGAGGGATTCGCGCGGCAGCTGGCGGAGGCGACGGAGCGGGGTCTGGTCGCCGACCCGGACGCTGTCCGCGCGGTCTGGGAGGACGCGGTCTCGGCGCCCGCGTGGACGGGCCCGCGCCTGTGGCTGCACGCCGACCTGCACCCGGCCAACGCCCTCACCGCGGACGGCACCTTCTGCGGCGTCATCGACTTCGGCGACATGTGCGCGGGCGACCCGGCCTGCGACCTCGCCGCCACCTGGCTGCTGCTCCCGGACGGGACCGATGAGGCCTTCCACCGCGCCTACGGGCCGGCCGCCGACCCGGCGACGCTGCGCCGCGCCCGCGGCTGGGCGGTGGGGAAGGCCCTCTCCGGCATGCTCATCGGCGACGCGGGCGTCCACGGCCGCCCGGGGGGCAAGCCCAGCTGGGGGCCGCCGGCCCGTGCGGCGTTGGGGCGGCTGGTCGCGGTGGGCGGCGGGCGGTAGCGGGTCAGGCGGAGCGGTTCTCGGCGCTCACCATCCAGGCGTGCTTCTCCAGCGTGTCGATGATCGTGTGCAGCAGGTCGGCCGTCGAGGGGTCCTCGCGGTCGACCTGGTCGTGGACGGTGCGCAGGGTGCCGACGGTGGCCCGCAGGCGGGCGGTGACCAGGTCGACCACGGCGGCCACGCTCTGCTCGCCCGACGGGTAGCCGGGGAGCGTGGTGGTCGCGGTCACCGTGTCGGAGCGGCCGTCGGGCACCGACCCGAGCGCCCGCATGCGCTCGGCGATGGTGTCGGTCGCCTCGCGGGCGTCGTCGACGATCTCGTCGAGTTGCAGGTGCAGGTCCCGGAAGTTGTGGCCGACCACGTTCCAGTGGGCCTGCTTGCCCTGGAGGTTCAGCTCGATCAGGTCCACCACGATCTGCTGGAGCGCCTCGGCGAACTCCGGGGACGCCCGGAAACCGGCGAGATCCCCGTCCGATCGCCGGGTGGACCCGGGGGTGGCGGAAGCGGTCATGGCGGCTCTCCTTCGGGACGGGCGGCAGCGGGGCCGGGCGCGCGGCGGCCTGCTCCTAAGAGCCGGCGGCCGACTCCCACGAGCCTATGAAGCGCCCGCCGGTCCGCCACCCGGCCGCCGTCCGCGACGGCCGCGGGCCGCCGGGCCGGCAGGGGCGGGGAGTGGGACGAGGGGGCCGCCGGGGGTCACACGATCGGGCGCGTCCATCCAGATCACGGCTGTCACAGGCCGGTGGCAGGATGCGGCCATGACCGCAGCCACCGCCGCCGACCACGGGGCGGCCGTCCTCGCGCCGGCCGAGCGGCTGACCGGGGTGCGGATCGACCCGGAGCTGCTGGCGGCGGCCGAATACCAGGTGGGGGAGGTGCCGCAGGAGCCGGCCGAGGAGTGGGAGAGCGTCACCGTCGACATCACCGACGCGCACGGCGTGCGGACGTATGTGCGCGTCCGCCGCGATCAGCTCTGAGCGTCCGGGGCCGGGGCCGGAGCCGACCCGGCCTGCTGGTCCGACGCTGCGGCCGCCTCCGCCTCCCGCCGCGCGAGGACCGTGGCGAAGACGGTCCAGCCGTCCAGGGTCTCGCCGTTCGGGCTGCCGGGGTCCCAGCCCCGGGCCAGGGCCTCGTCCAGCAGGGCGCGTACGGTGCCGGGCTTGTGCAGGTTGAGGACGCCGTCGCCGGTGCTGACCGCGCCGGACGGGAGGAAGCCGTCGGGGACGTAGCGGCCCGGGCCGGGGACGAAGGCGATCCGCAGCGAGCCGTGGTCGCCGTCCCGGCGCAGGACGACGGACTCGACGCAGTGCGTGCCGTTGGCGTTCACGACGTGGTGCGCGTGCCGCACCGACCACAGGTAGGTGGAGTCGCCGACGACGAGGCGGCGGGCGGCGCTCTCTTTGCGAGGCATGCGTACGACCCCCTACGGCCGGCCGGCGGCGACGTGTCCGGCGATCGTGTGGGCGCAGTCCGCCCACCCGGTGTGCGTGGTGTCGACCTCCAGGTCGTACGTCACGCCCCGGTGCACCAGCTCCGCCTGGAGCGCGGCCATGCCTGCCGTACGGTCGCCGCGGGCGGCCTCGCGGGTGGCCGCGGTCACGGGGTCGCAGCGCACGCCCACCCACAGCACCGGCAGGTCGCCCAGCGCCTGCCGCCAGCGCCCCTGGGACTCGGGGCCGCCGAGGAAGACCTCGTCGACGATGACGCGGGCGCCCGCCCTGGCCATCGCGGCGATGCCGGTGATCCAGGCCGCCTCCAGGTCGCGGAAGGCGGGGCCCACCGACACGGCGCCCTCCGGGGAGAAGGCGATGCCGGTGTCCGAGGCCTGGAGGGCGGCGGGCAGCGCCTCCACGAAGTCGTCCACGCCGAAGGTCAGCCACGGGTCGGGCAGCACCGCCTGCAGGCCGCGGGCGAGCGAGGACTTGCCCGAGCTGGACCCGCCGTTGAGCACGATCACCTGAGTCGTCACCCGGCCACGCTACGGCCTCGCGCGGGTCGGGGGCGCGGCAATATGCCGGGCCTGGCAGGCTTGGATGATGCGAATTGCCAGGCAGGCGGCCAGAGTTGCCGTGCTTGACCCCAGCGGGTCGGTCTACATGTTCCGCTACGACAACGAGGAGGCCGGCATCCACTGGTCCATGCCCGGCGGCGGTATGGACCCGGGGGAGACCCCGGAGCAGGCGGCGCTGCGGGAGCTGCGCGAGGAGACCGGTTGGGCGGATCTCGACCTGGGCCCGCTGCTGTGGCTGTGGGAGCACGACTTCACCCGGGTCGGGGTGCGGGTACGCCAGCACGAGCACATCTACCTGGCGCACGGCCCGCGCCGCGACCTGCTCGGCGACCTCGGCGACGCCCACGCGGCGGACCGCATCCAGCACGGCCGCTGGTGGTCCCCGGACGAGCTCGCCGCCGCCACCGAGGCGATGTGGCCCCCGCAGCTCTCGTCCCTCCTCGCGACCCTCCGCACCGAGGGCCCGCCCGCGACCCCGATCGACCTCGGCTTCGTCCCGAACTGACGCCTGACGCGCCCTGGCCGCTACCGATACCGCGGCAGGTCCACCGTGGAGATCGTCCACTCCCCGATGGCGACGTCCTCCCCGTAGACGAAGTCCGTCCGGCTCGCGTACCGGGGGCCGTTCGGCGTCGGGTGGATGTCGGAGAGGACGGCGCCCTCGCCGGTGCGCGGGTCGAAGAGGACGTAGAGCGGGATGCCCAGCAGCGGGTAGTCCCGCATCTTGCCCACCCAGTCGTTGTCCGGGTTCGAGCGCGAGACCACTTCGATGGCGGCCAGCAGCGTGGCGGGGTCGAAGGACCCCTCGACCTCCATGTCCGCCTCGGCGATCACCATGACGTCCGGGTGCCGCATCACGCCCTCGTGGACATCCTCCACGTCGGGGGTTCCGGTGTGGGCGAGCAGGCCTTCCGGCATGACCTTCTCCAGCCGGCGGCTGACACGGGCGGCGGTCAGCTCGTGCGGTCCGAGCGGGGAGCGCGCGTCGTGGACGATGCCTTCCCTGGTGATCTCCAGCTTGCCGGGCACGGCGGACCGCAGCCGCTCGACGATCGCCCGCAGGGCCGGATAGTGCGGCGGGCCGCTCGGGGCGGGCATCACGGCACGTTCCCCTTCCGGTGCGCGGAGTCCGGTGCGCATGCTAACGCTGCCGGGCTGGTCACTCCGTGCTGACGTCCACCTCGGCCCACACCGTCTTCGACGGGTACGGGCCCGAGGTCACGCCCCAGCGGACGGCGAGGGCGGTGACGAGGAGGAGGCCGCGGCCCGACTCGGCGTCGCCGTCGGTCGGGCGGGGGACGGCGGGGAGGCGTTCGCCGCGGGGGTCGGTGACCTCGACGCGCAGGAGGGTGCCGGTGACGGACAGGGCGAGGCGGAAGTCCCGGCCGGGTACGCGGCCGTGCAGGGCGGCGTTCGCGGCGAGTTCGGCGACGATGTGGGCCGCGGCCCCGGACGGCAGCCGCCAGTCGGCGAGTTGGCTCACCGCCAGCACGCGGGCGCGCTGGGCGCCCCTGCGGGTGGCGGACAACTGGACGCTGAACCGGCGTGCGGGCGGGGCGAGTTCGGGGGTGGAGGTGTCGTTCACCTCACCGAGGGTGGCCGCGCCCCGCCCCCTACGACCAGCGCCGCAGCCCGTACGGCGGTCGGCTGTCCGGCCGCCCGGGCGGTGTGTACGGACCGGTCCGCCGTGGCGTCACGCGGCGCGCGGCTCGCGGGACGAGCTGCGGCAGTCCCCGCACCGGCCGCCCGGCGCGGGGGCGCGGTACGCCCGCTCGCAGCCGTCGCAGTTCTGCAGCGGGTCGCGCGGCGGTGGCGCGGGCGGCCGGGGCGGCGGGAGGGCGGCGAGACGGTGCGCCAGCAGGCCCGCGGGATGCCGGGGTGTGGGCGGTAACCCGCTGGTCAGCGCCCTGCGTACGGCGTCGGCGTCCACTCCCCGGGCCAGCCACTCCGTCACCGCGGGCGCCAGCCGCCGTACGTCCCGCTCGCTGAGCCGCAGCCGGTCGTCGAGCCGTCCGAGGTCGGTGAGCAGCGAGGCGGCGGCGGGCTCCGGCTCCGGTGCGGGCTCCGGTACGGGTTCTGGTACGCGCCGGGGCTCGCGCTGTACGGGCGGTACGGGTGCCGCCTCCGGCCGCGCGCCCGGCCGGTCGTACGCCACCGTGCGCGTGACCACCCGCCTGCTCGGCAGCCGTTCCCGCGTCCGCGACAGGTAGCCGTGCGCCTCCAGCTCCCGCAGAGCCGAGGCGATCCGCGTCTCGCCCTCAGGGAAACGCGCTGCCAGCGTCTTGATGTCCACCCGTGCGCCCTCGGGCAGCGACTGGATGTGCACGGCGAGCCCTATCGCGGCCAGCGTCAACTCGCCGTGCTGGGCCAGGTGGTGGCCGACGACGGTGAAACGGTCGGTGTGCCGGACCCGTACGTGGACGACTCCGCGGGCGCGCGTGGGCGCGCTAATCTGTGGTTCAGCCATCGGGAAGAGGTCTGCTTCCTTGGTGGTGAGGCCCTCGTTCGGGATGCCAGTCCCGGCCGGGGGCCGTTGCTTGCCGTGAGCGTATGCCGCCGGTCTGGTCCGCTGTCCAGCCCGTTCGAACCGGATCACCCGTTCGGACTAACGGCCGCCGCATCGCCCCTGGTTGGGGGTTCTTTCCCCCGGTTTCTTTAAAAGCACCTACAGGCCGCGTGCCCCACCGGAGCCCGGCCCCACCGGGTCGTGGAACTCCACGTTCCGGCGCATCGGGGGCCGGGTAATCCTGAACGGGTGACATTCCGTCACTTCCCCTGACATGCGTAGACGTACGCGTCTACGGTGCGTAGTACGCACCGAACTCACATGCGGGGGCCCCGATGGCGATAGACGAAGGCAGGACGTACACGACCGACGGCGCGGACGGGCCGGACTGGGACTCCGGCCTGGAGGACGACTCCACCGGCGTCATGAAAACGGTCGGCCGCCAGATCAAGGCGTGGCGCGAAGCCGCGAGCCTCACCCAGGCGGAACTCGGCGCCGCCATCGGCTACGGCGAGGAGATGGTCTCCAAGGTCGAGCGCGGCGCCCGCGTCCCCAAACCGGCCTTCCTCGACAACGCGGACCGCGTCCTGGACGCGGGCGGCATCCTCGCGGCGATGAAACCGGACGTTGCGGAGGCCCGCTACCCGAAGAAGGTCCGCGACCTCGCCAAGCTGGAGGCTGACGCCGTCGAGTTGGGGGCGTACGGCAACACCGTCGTGCACGGCCTGCTCCAGACCGAGGAATACGCCGCCGCCAACTTCTACCAGCGCCAGCCGGCGTATTCGGAGGATGAGATCGACCGCCTGGTCTCGGCGCGGATGGCCCGGCAGGCGATCTTCGACCGGCGGCCCGCGCCGCTCCTGACATTCGTCCAGGAAGAGGCGGTCCTTCGCCGGCCGGTCGGAGGCAAGATGGTTCTGCGACGGCAGCTGGAACGCTTGCTGGACCTCGGAAAGTTGCGGCACGTGGAGATCCAGGTGATGCCCACCGATACCGAGGAGCATGCCGGGTTGGGAGGCTCCCTCCAGGTGCTGAAGCTCAATGAGGGCATGGCAGTTGGTCACAACGAAGTCCAGCTCACCAGTCGTCTGGTCTCCGATCCGAAGGAGGTCCAGGTTCTGGAGATGCGGTATGGCATGATCCGAGCGCAGGCCCTCACGCCACGCCAGTCGCTGGCCTTCATCGAGAAACTGCGGGGAGAGATATGACCCTCAAGCCCTCTGCCAGAGCCGCTGACGCACAGGTCTGGACGAAGAGCAGCCACAGCAGCCCTAACTGCGTCGAGGTCGCCTGGGTCAAGAGCAGTTACAGCACGAACGACGGCCCGGAGTGCATCGAGGTCGCCGCCGCCACCGGCGCGATACTCGTCCGGGACTCCAAGGACCCGCAGGGCCCCCGGTTCGCCTTCACCCCGGAGGCCTGGGCCTCCTTCCTCGCGTACGCCGCATCCCACGACGTCTGAGCGGCGGCACCGTCCCCGGCCGTGTACCGCCACGGTGGTTCCCGGCTCGAAACAGCCAGATCGCGGGTAGCGTCCACGTACGCGGTATCCGACCCAGGGAGCCACCCGTGGCCACCGAACCGACGATCGGCGAGAACCTTGCCCGTTTGCGTAGCCAGACGGGTCTGACCCAGCGCGAGTTGAGTGTGAAGTCCGGGGTCGGTCTTCCGACGATCCGAGGTCTGGAGCGGGGTGCGCGGACCACCGCACTGATGGCGACGATCTCCAAGCTGGCGAGCGCACTTGACGTGAAGCCGTCCGTGCTGCTCGGCGCACGTCAGACCCTGCACCAGGACGATGGCAGTAGGGACGAGAGCATCACGAGGTTGCGGCGGGCGATCCACCCGCTCGACGGCTTGGCTGGTGTGTCGGTCCAGGCTGACACTGGGGAGGTTCCTTCAGTCGAAGATCTGCACCGCTCGGTCGAGCAGGCGTGGCGGACCTATCACCGTGGTGAGTTCTCCGAACTGATCGCCGGGTTGCCGGCACTGTTGGTCGGCGCCCGAGTGGCCGCCGGTGAATTGCGGGGCGGCCCGCGTAGAGCGGCGCACGCGGCTCTCAGCCGGGCCTACCAGGCTGCCGCACAGGCAGCCGGTCACCTAGGCCAGGACGACCTTGCCCGCTCGGCCGTAGAACGCTCGATGCCCGCTGCGGACACCGCCGATGACGGACTGCTGGTGGCAAGCGGCTGCAACGCACTCGCATGGGTGCTGTTGCGCCAGAACGAGAGCGAGCTCGCCGGCCAGATCGCGTCAGCCGCTGCTGACCGGCTCAATCCCCGCTTCTCCCGTGGCCAGTACCGGGAGGTTCGGATGTGGGGGAGGCTCCGGCTGACCGGCGTCACTGCGGCCTCCCGGCAGGAGGACTTTCCCACGGCCGAAGAATTGCTCGCCGACGCGCGGCGCTGCACCACTGTCGTGGATGTCGACGCCATGGACTACGTCAACGGCGGGCACCAGTCCGCATTCGGGCCGTCACGGGTGACGATGATCGCGGTCGAGGTGGCGATGGCGCGACAAGAGCCCGCTGTCGCGCTGCGGCTCGCTCGGAGTGTCTCCCCGACGCCCCGGATCCCGCCGATGACGCGCGGTCGGCATCTGCTGGATGTCGCCCAGGCCCAGACCTGGCTGGGCCAGTACAGCGAGGCCGTGCAGACCCTCACCCGTGTCCATGGCATGGCGCCGGAATGGATCCGATACCAGGTTCTCGCGCGCGAAGTCGTACGCCAGGTGCAGGAGAACAGGGGCCGTCGGCGGCTGGACGGCCTGGTGCCTCTCGCCAAGCACTTGAACCTCGTCACGGTCTAGGGATCACGCGAGGTGATGCGCCACGCGTCACCTCGCGCGGAGTGATCTCCAGGATGCTGAGAGCGGCGTTCCCTGACGGCCCGTCACGCGGTTTGCTCGAAAGTGCAGCGGTGCTGTAGCGCAGACCGATCGACGACCGACTTGGGAGGAATCCGATGCAGGAGACCGCACGCCGTCCGTGGGGCGTCAACCGCATGCGACCGTACCCGACGACGGACGCTCAGCCGTTCGTCAGCGTCACCATCGACCCCGCAAATCAGACCGGAGTGTTCCGCGACAGTGACGGGCTGGTGGTGGAGATGGGTAAGCACGGCACCAGCAAAGGCACCGAGACCAGCCCTCAGAGCACCAATCTGGACAGTCGGAACGATTCCGACCACGACCAGGACAGCACCCAGGACTGATGGCCATGACAGAGGCGGGCCCCGTGGCGGTGGCCACCGAGGCGGACGACCAGACCGCGGACATGGTGATCACCGAACTCAACCGTCGAGGCGTGCCCGTGGTCAGGTTCAACCCGGCGGATTTCGGCGCGGACCTCGGCCTCTCGGCCCATTTCGGCACCCGCCCCGCTCCCGTGGCCGGGCAGCTCGTTACGCCGTCGAGGACCGCGGGCTTGGCGCGCATCCGCTCGCTCTACTGGCGGCGCCCCACCTGGCCTGCCTTCGAAGGCCTGGAAGAGGCGGACGCCCGATTCGCAGCCGCCCAGGTACGGCACGGGCTCGGAGGGGTGCTGTACGCGCTGCCGGGTTGCCGTTACGTCAACCATCCGCTGCGGAATTTCGCGGCCGAGCACAAGCCGTTACAGCTCGCCGTGGCCCAGGGCTTCGGACTCAGCGTTCCGGCCACCCTGGTGTCCAACGACCGCGATGACGTGAGGGCGTTCATCACCGCCCACCGGGACGTCGTGCACAAGGTGCTCCGCTGGACGCCGTATCGGCAGGGCGGCGTCGGGCTCACCACGTGGACCGAGGCGGTCACGGCCGACGAACTCGATGAGTCGGTCGAGGTGGTGCCGCATCTGTTCCAGGCCCGCGTGGACAAGGTGGCCGACGTGCGGGTGGTGGTCGTGGGCCGCCACGTTTTCGCGGTGCGTATCGACTCAGGACTGCTCGACTGGCGCCGGGACTACAGCGCGCTCACTTACAGCGTCATCGACCTGCCCGGGCGACTGGAAAAGGCGCTGATCGCGTACCTGGAGCACTTCGGCCTTGTCTCGGGCAGCTTTGATCTCGCGGTTGACCGTGCCGGGGAATTCCATTGGCTGGAACTGAATCCGAACGGCCAGTGGGGTTGGTTGGAGGACGAGACGCAACTGCCGCTTACTGAAGCCTTCGCCGACCTTCTCGAAGAAGGAGCGTCATGACCATCCGCGACAGTGCCTCTGAGCGCAGGGCGCTTGCCGACCGTCTGGCCGCGAGCGGGGAACTGACCAGTCGGTCGTGGCGGGCGGCGGTCGAGGCGGTGCCGCGGGAATTGTTCGTGCAGCCGGGTGTGTTCCTGCCCACCGGCGACGGTCGGTGGCGGCCGGTCACGGCGCGTGCGGTCGGCCCGAGCGAATGGGCGCAGATCGTGTACAGCGACCAGTCGCTCGTCACCCAGCTCGACGGCCATCTGACGGCTGACCGGACCACGGGGCCGGTCGCGGGATTCCCGACGTCCTCTTCGACCCTCCCGGCCACGGTTGTCGGAATGGCCGAGGTGCTGGGCGTGGAGGATGGCCAGTCTGTGCTGGAGATCGGCACCGGGACGGGGTATTCCACCGCGCTGATGTGCCACCGTCTCGGCGAGGACAGCGTCACCAGCGTGGAGGTCGACCCCGAGGTGGCGGCGCGGGCAGACGCCGCGCTGGAGGCGGCAGGGTACTCGACCTGGACAGTCGTCGGGGACGGCCTGCTCGGGCACCCCCGCCGGGCGCCGTACGACAAGGTGATCGCCACCCTCGCCGTGCGCCGTATTCCATACGCCTGGGTCCGCCAGACCAGACCCGGCGGGACGATTCTTGCCACCGTCGGCTCCTGGTCGTACGGCACCGGGCTGGCCAAGGTCACCGTGCGGGACGACGGGACCGCCGAGGGCGGCATCGTAGGCCGCTCCTCCTTCATGCCGGCCCGTTCCCAGGCCGCGCTCCCGATTGCCGGCGACCTGTCCGCACGCACCGCCTACGCGGACACCGAACGTCGAACGCTCCTCGGGCCGCACCTCCTGGACGAGTGGATGCCGGCCTTCCTCGCTCAGCTGGCGGCCCCCGGGGCCCAGTTGCTCCACGCGATGGCGGACGGCAACCGGACGACGTACCTCTTCGACCCGGGAAGGGAGTCCTTCGCGGAGATCCGCGACGACGGCACGGGCTGGACGGTCTGCCAGGGCGGCCCGGTAGCCCTCTGGGACGCCGTCGAAGGGTCACTCGCCGCCTGGCAGGACGCCGGACGCCCGGACATCACCACGGTCCGCCTGCGGATCACGGACCGCTCGCACATCTACTGGATGGGAGGCCAGGCGATCGCCTCCGGCCCGCGCGCGGACCCGGCAGGCGAGACATCCGCCCTCCGGTGGGAACACCGCATCGCCTGATCGGGGCCCTGCACCCTCCACACCGCCCCGGGACGGGATCAGCGGGCGAGGTCCGCGGGGGCGAGGTCGAGGGGGAAGGGGACGGTGGTGGCCAGGCGGGCGCGGTGGACGCCGGTCGCCACGTAGGCGCGGGCGGTGTCGTCCAGCCCGTACGTGTGGATGACCGGCAGGCCCTGCTCGTCCTCGATCCGCCACAGGTGGCGGATGCCGGCCTCGGCGTAGAGGCCGGGCTTGTAGCGGCGGTCCCGGTCCTGGGACTCGGCCGACACGACCTCGACCACCAGTGCCACATCCCCGGGCAGGAAGCTGGTCCGCTCGGGGGTGTAGGGCACCGACGCCGCGATGACGTCCGGCTCCGGACGGCTGCGGCGGTTGAGCATGACCGTCATCTGCGCCTCCACGGTCCACCCGAGGGGTGCGACGGCTTCCAGCGCTGCGGTCAGGCGGCGTATCACCCGGCCGTGCCGGCTTGGCTGTGGGGACGTGGGGAAGACCAGCGCTCCGTCGAGCAGCTCGGTGTGGCGCGGGGCGTGCGGGGGAAGCTGGTCGAGGCCGGCTGACTCCCAGCCGGTGGCGCGGGGCGGGTGCGTCCACCGTGGCAGGGCACTGCTCATCGCAACGGTCTCCTCGACGTCGGGTGGTGGAGTGGTGGGCCGCACCGCACCGGGCCCCCGGCGCCGGGGGCCCCGGGGGGCCGGGTCAGTCGAACATGCCCGGGTGGTAGGCGCCCGCAGGCTGCTGGATCATCACGTTCAGGCGGTTGAAGGCGTTGATCACCGCGATCATGCCGACCAGCGCCGCGAGCTCGTGCTCGTCGTAGTGCTTCGCCGCGTTCTCCCACGCCTCCGGCGTGACGCCGCCGGACGTGTCGGCGATGCGGGTGCCCTGTTCGGCGAGCTCCAGCGCGGCGCGCTCGGCGTCGGTGAAGACGGTGGCCTCGCGCCAGGCGGCGACCATGTGCAGGCGCTCCGGGGTCTCGCCGGCCGCCGTGGCGTCCTTGACGTGCATGTCGAGGCAGAAGCCGCAGCCGTTGATCTGGCTGGCGCGGATCCGGACCAGTTCCTGGGTGGCGGCCGGGACGGTGGAGTCCTTCAGGCCGTGGCCCGCGGCACTGATGTGCTTGAGGGACTTGGCGACGGCGGGGGTGTCGAGGAGGTTCAGGCGAGCGCTCATGGCGGTGTCCTTCCGTCGTGCGGTGGTGACACCTCTATGACCGCCGGGCCCGGCCGGATGTGACGTTAATGGGCGGATGTACCCCTTTCGAGTGCATCTCGCCGCGCTGGTGGCGCCGGCACAGGGCCGAACGCCGCCCGCGTTTGCGGCCCTGGGGGGGAGGGGTAAGCTACCCGGCTCGATTGGCGTCGGGCGCCGCCCGTATGGCAGACTACCCAAGTTGCTCGGTCGAGCGCCGATGCTGCGCGCCTCCCGTCGGGAGGACCGGAAGCGAGTCCCACGGTACTCGTCGCCCTAACTGCCCTCACGGGCAGCGCTGGGGCGGACGTACGGGAATCTTCCGGGAAGCGTCAGTGCGGTTCCGGCCAGGCATCCGGTGGGTGATATCTCCCACGCAACCCCCTGGTCAGGGAATTCCGCATGCGGAAAATCATGGCGAGGGGCGCGACACGCCCGACCGCGTGGGTCGGAGCAAGCGGATGCCGGAGCTGAATAGAGACAAGGACTACGGAGTAGCCATGGCGGGACAGAAGATCCGCATCCGGCTCAAGGCCTACGACCACGAAGTCATCGACTCCTCGGCGAAGAAGATCGTCGAGACGGTGACGCGTACTGGTGCGCAGGTCGCGGGCCCGGTGCCGCTGCCCACTGAGAAGAACGTGTACTGCGTCATCAAGTCGCCGCACAAGTACAAGGACTCGCGCGAGCACTTCGAGATGCGCACGCACAAGCGCCTGATCGACATCCTCGACCCGACGCCCAAGACCGTTGACTCGCTGATGCGCCTGGACCTTCCGGCCGGCGTCGACATCGAGATCAAGCTCTGAGAGGCGCGGACAGATGACCAAGCAGATCAAGGGCATCCTGGGCGAGAAGCTCGGCATGACCCAGGTCTGGGACGAGAACAACCGTGTCGTCCCTGTGACCGTGGTCAAGGCCGGCCCGAACGTCGTGACCCAGGTCCGTACGAATGACGCCGACGGCTACGAGTCGGTCCAGATCGCCTTCGGCGAGATCGACCCGCGCAAGGTGAACAAGCCCCTCAAGGGCCACTTCGCCAAGGCCGACGTCACCCCGCGCCGCCACCTGGTGGAGCTGCGTACCGCCGACGCGGCCGAGTACACGCTCGGCCAGGAGATCACCGCTGAGGTGTTCGAGGCCGGTATCAAGGTCGACGTGACCGGCAAGAGCAAGGGCAAGGGCTTCGCCGGTGTCATGAAGCGTCACAACTTCAAGGGCCTCGGCGCCGGCCACGGCGTCCAGCGCAAGCACCGCTCGCCGGGTTCCATCGGCGGCTGCGCCACCCCTGGGCGTGTCTTCAAGGGCATGCGCATGGCGGGCCGTATGGGCAACGAGCGGGTCACCACTCAGAACCTGACCGTCCACGCCGTTGACGCGGAGAAGGGACTGCTGCTCATCAAGGGCGCGATCCCGGGCCCGAACGGCGGCCTCGTCCTGGTCCGCACTGCGGCCAAGGGGGCTTGAGGATATGAGCACCATTGACATCCTGTCGCCCGCGGGCGACACGACCGGGACCGTAGAGCTCCCGGCAGAGATCTTCGACGCCAAGGTCAGCATCCCGCTGATCCACCAGGTCGTCGTCGCGCAGCTGGCCGCGGCCCGTCAGGGCACGCACAAGGTCAAGACGCGTGGCGAGGTCCGCGGTGGTGGCCGCAAGCCGTACCGCCAGAAGGGCACCGGCCGCGCCCGCCAGGGCTCGACCCGCGCGCCGCAGTTCGCCGGCGGTGGCGTCGTGCACGGTCCGACCCCGCGCGACTACTCGCAGCGCACCCCGAAGAAGATGGTCAAGGCCGCCCTGCGCGGTGCCCTGACCGACCGGGCGCGCCACAACCGCATTCACGTCGTCACCGGCGTGATCGAGGGCGAGTCGCCGTCCACCAAGGCCGCCAGGACGCTGCTCGGCAAGATCAGTGAGCGCAAGAACGTGCTCCTGGTCCTCGAGCGGGCCGACGAGGCCGCCTGGCTGTCCGCACGCAACCTGCCCCAGGTGCACGTCCTGGAGGCCGGTCAGCTGAACACGTACGACGTGCTCGTCTCCGACGACGTGGTCTTCACCAAGGCCGCGTTCGACCGCTTCACCGGCGCCGGTGACGAGGACGTCGAAATCGTCGACGCGGCCGAGCTGGAAGGGAGCGACGCCTGATGGCCGAGCAGACCGAGATCACCAGCAAGACCTTCACGGACCCCCGTGACCTGCTGATCAAGCCCGTGGTCTCCGAGAAGAGCTACGCGCTGCTGGACGAGAACAAGTACACGTTCGTCGTCGACCCGCGCGCCAACAAGACCCAGATCAAGCAGGCCGTCGAGACGGTCTTCCAGGTCAAGGTCACCGGGGTCAACACGATCAACCGGCAGGGCAAGCGCAAGCGCACCCGCACCGGTTTCGGCAAGCGGGCCAACACCAAGCGCGCCATCGTGACCCTCGCCGAGGGCGACCGAATCGACATCTTCGGCGGCCCGGTCTCCTAACGGGGACTGGCCGTTCAGAAGTCCGGAATCTTCCGAGGACTGAGAAATGGGTATCCGCAAGTACAAGCCGACGACTCCGGGCCGTCGTGGCTCCAGCGTCGCCGACTTTGTCGAGATCACGCGGTCCACGCCGGAGAAGTCGCTGGTCCGCCCGCTGCACAGCAAGGGCGGCCGTAACAACGCCGGTCGTGTGACCGTTCGCCACCAGGGTGGTGGCCACAAGCGCGCCTACCGTGTCATCGACTTCCGTCGGCACGACAAGGACGGCGTGCCCGCCAAGGTCGCGCACATCGAGTACGACCCCAACCGCACCGCGCGCATCGCGCTGCTGCACTACGCGGACGGCGAGAAGCGCTACATCCTCGCCCCCGCACGGCTGCAGCAGGGCGACCGGATCGAGAACGGCGCCAACGCCGACATCAAGCCGGGCAACAACCTGCCGCTGCGCAACATCCCGGTCGGCACCACGATCCACGCGATCGAGCTGCGGCCCGGTGGCGGCGCGAAGATCTCCCGCTCCGCGGGCGCTTCGGTCCAGCTGCTGGCGAAGGAGGGCACCATGGCCACCCTTCGTATGCCGTCCGGCGAGGTCCGGATGGTCGACGTCCGCTGCCGCGCCACCATCGGCGAGGTCGGCAACGCCGAGCAGTCGAACATCAACTGGGGCAAGGCCGGCCGTATGCGGTGGAAGGGCGTACGCCCGACCGTCCGCGGTGTCGCCATGAACCCGGTGGACCACCCGCACGGTGGTGGTGAGGGCAAGACCTCCGGTGGTCGCCACCCGGTCTCCCCCTGGGGTCAGAAGGAAGGTCGTACTCGCTCGCCGAAGAAGGCATCGAGCAAGTACATCGTCCGCCGCCGCAAGACGAACAAGAAGCGCTAGGAGCGGGTTCAGATGCCGCGCAGTCTCAAGAAGGGGCCCTTCGTCGACGACCACCTGATCAAGAAGGTGGACGTCCAGAACGAAGCAGGCACCAAGAACGTCATCAAGACCTGGTCCCGCCGCTCGATGATCATCCCGGCGATGCTGGGCCACACGATCGCGGTGCACGACGGCCGTAAGCACGTCCCGGTGTTTGTCACTGAGTCGATGGTCGGCCACAAGCTCGGCGAGTTCGCACCGACCCGCACTTTCCGCGGGCACGAGAAGGACGACCGCAAGTCGCGGCGTCGCTGAGCGGGCTGAACCGTGACGACGAAGACAGACACTGAAGGGACGACCATGGAAGCCAGGGCCCAGGCGCGGTACATCCGCGTCACGCCCATGAAGGCCCGCCGTGTGGTGGACCTCATCCGTGGCATGAACGCCACGGAGGCTCAGGCGGTCCTGCGTTTCACCCCGCAGGCCGCGAGCGAGCCGGTCGGCAAGGTGCTCGACAGCGCCATTGCCAACGCCGCGCACAACTACGACCACACGGACGCCGAGTCGCTGTTCATCAGCGAGGCGTACGTGGACGAGGGCCCGACCCTGAAGCGGTTCCGGCCGCGCGCCCAGGGCCGTGCCTACCGGATCCGCAAGCGGACCAGCCACATCACCGTGGTCGTCGCCAGCAAGGAAGGGACCCGGTAATGGGCCAGAAGGTTAACCCTTACGGGTTCCGGCTCGGCATCACCACGGACTTCAAGTCCCGGTGGTACGCCGACAAGCTGTACAAGGACTACGTCAAGGAAGACGTCGCCATCCGCCGGATGATGACGCAGGGCATGGAGCGGGCCGGCATCTCCAAGGTGGAGATCGAGCGCACCCGCGACCGCGTCCGCGTCGACATCCACACCGCCCGGCCGGGCATCGTCATCGGCCGCCGCGGCGCGGAGGCCGACCGTATCCGCGGTGACCTGGAGAAGCTGACCGGCAAGCAGGTCCAGCTGAACATCCTCGAGGTCAAGAACCCGGAGATGGACGCTCAGCTGGTGGCCCAGGCCGTCGCCGAGCAGCTGTCCTCCCGCGTCTCCTTCCGCCGTGCCATGCGCAAGAGCATGCAGGGCACGCTGAAGGCCGGCGCCAAGGGCATCAAGATCCAGTGCGGCGGCCGTCTCGGCGGCGCCGAGATGTCCCGCTCGGAGTTCTACCGCGAGGGCCGGGTCCCGCTGCACACGCTGCGGGCGAACGTGGACTACGGCTTCTTCGAGGCCAAGACCACCTTCGGCCGGATCGGCGTGAAGGTCTGGATCTACAAGGGCAATGTCAAGAACATCGCCGAGGTCCGCGCCGACAACGCGGCCGCCAGGGCGGGCAACCGTCCGGCCCGCGGTGGTGGCAACGAGCGTCCGCAGCGTCGCGGTGGCGAGCGTGGCGGCGAGCGCGGTGGCCGTGGCCGTCGTCCCCAGACGGAAGGAGCGCCGGCCCCCAAGGTCGACGCGCCCGCCGCTGAGGCCCCGGCCGCGGAGACCCCCGGAACGGAAGGCTAAGTACCATGCTGATCCCCCGTAGGGTCAAGCACCGCAAGCAGCACCACCCGACCCGCCGCGGCATGGCCAAGGGCGGCACGGAGCTGGCGTTCGGCGAGTACGGCCTGCAGGCCGTCACCCCCGCGTATGTGACCAACCGGCAGATCGAGTCCGCTCGTATCTCCATCACCCGGCACATCAAGCGTGGCGGCAAGGTCTGGATCAACATCTACCCGGACCGCCCGCTGACGAAGAAGCCGGCCGAGACCCGCATGGGTTCCGGCAAGGGTTCCCCGGAGTGGTGGATCGCGAACGTCAAGCCCGGTCGGGTGATGTTCGAGCTGTCCTTCCCGAACGAGAAGGTTGCCCGCGAGGCGCTCACCCGCGCCGCGCACAAGCTTCCGATGAAGTGCCGCATCGTGCGGCGCGAGGCAGGTGAGTCGTGATGGCGGCCGGTACCAAGGCGACCGAGCTGCGCCAGCTGGGCGACGAGGAACTCGTCGGCAAGCTGCGTGAGGCCAAGGAGGAGCTGTTCAACCTCCGCTTCCAGGCGGCCACGGGACAGCTTGAGAACAACAGCCGGCTCAGGGTCGTCCGCAAGGACATCGCCCGGATCTACACCCTCATGCGTGAGCGCGAGCTGGGCATCGAGACGGTGGAGAGCGTGGAGAGCGCCTGATGAGCGAGAAGAATGTGACTGAGACGACCGACGAGCAGCGCGGCTTCCGCAAGACCCGTGAGGGTCTGGTGGTCAGCGACAAGATGGACAAGACCGTAGTGGTCGCCGTCGAGGACCGCGTCAAGCACGCGCTGTACGGCAAGGTCATCCGCCGCACCAACAAGCTCAAGGCGCACGACGAGCAGAACGCCGCCGGCATCGGCGACCGGGTCCTCCTCATGGAGACCCGGCCGACCTCCGCCACGAAGCGGTGGCGCGTCGTGGAGATCCTCGAGAAGGCCAAGTAAGGCCCAGAAATCCCTGAGCGGGTATCCGCTCAGGACCGTTCCGTCAGGCTCGGCGGCGGGGCCGCACCGCGAGGCAGCGGCCCCCCGCCGGGAACCGACGCGACAAACAGGAGATAGACGTGATCCAGCAGGAGTCGCGACTCCGCATCGCTGACAACACTGGTGCCAAGGAGATCCTTTGCATCCGTGTTCTCGGTGGTTCGGGTCGCCGCTACGCGGGAATCGGTGACGTCATCGTCGCCACCGTCAAGGACGCGATCCCCGGTGGCAACGTGAAGAAGGGCGAGGTCGTCAAGGCGGTCATCGTCCGGACTGTCAAGGAGCGCCGTCGTGCCGACGGCTCGTACATCCGGTTCGACGAGAACGCCGCCGTCATCCTCAAGAACGACGGCGACCCCCGCGGCACCCGTATCTTCGGCCCGGTGGGTCGTGAGCTGCGCGAGAAGAAGTTCATGAAGATCGTCTCGCTCGCGCCGGAGGTGCTGTAACCGATGAAGATCAAGAAGGGCGACCTGGTCCAGGTCATCACCGGTAAGGACAAGGGCAAGCAGGGCAAGGTCATCGTGGCCTTCCCGGCCCAGGACCGTGTCCTCGTCGAGGGTGTCAACCGGGTCAAGAAGCACACCAAGGCCGGCGCGACCGACCGCGGTTCGAAGACCGGCGGCATCATCACCACCGAGGCGCCGATCCACATCAGCAACGTGCAGCTGGTTGTTGAGAAGGACGGCAAGAAGGTCGTGACCCGCGTCGGCTACCGCTTCGACGACGAAGGCAACAAGATCCGCGTTGCCAAGCGGACCGGTGAGGACATCTGATGACTGCCACCACCACTTCACCCCGCCTCAAGGCGCGCTACCGCGAGGAGATCGCGGGAAAGATGCGTGACCAGTTCTCCTACGAGAACGTCATGCAGATCCCCGGTCTCACCAAGATCGTGGTCAACATGGGTGTGGGCGACGCCGCCCGCGACTCCAAGCTGATCGAGGGCGCCATCCGCGACCTCGCCACGATCACCGGCCAGAAGCCGCAGGTCACCAAGGCCCGTAAGTCCATCGCGCAGTTCAAGCTGCGTGAGGGCCAGCCCATCGGTGCCCACGTCACGCTGCGCGGCGACCGCATGTGGGAGTTCCTCGACCGTCTGCTGTCGCTGGCGCTGCCGCGTATCCGCGACTTCCGCGGTCTGTCCCCCAAGCAGTTCGACGGCCGGGGCAACTACACCTTCGGTCTCACGGAGCAGGTCATGTTCCACGAGATCGACCAGGACAAGATCGACCGGGTCCGGGGCATGGACATCACCGTGGTCACCACGGCGACCAACGACGACGAGGGTCGTGCCCTCCTTCGTCACCTCGGCTTCCCGTTCAAGGAGAACTGACCGTGGCGAAGAAGGCTCTGATCGCTAAGGCCGCTCGCAAGCCCAAGTTCGCTGTGCGCGGCTACAACCGCTGCCAGCGCTGTGGCCGGCCGCACTCCGTCTACCGCAAGTTCGGCCTGTGCCGCGTGTGCCTTCGTGAGATGGCCCACCGTGGCGAGCTGCCGGGCGTGACCAAGAGCTCCTGGTAAGTCCCTCCGGGACCACCAGGAACTCTCGGTAAGCAGTTGGACGGCGGGACCCCCGCCTTTCTTCCCGTAAGGTAGAAGGGTTGGGCGCCCGCCGCCCGCATCGACTTACTACGCCGTAGGTCCACCGCACCGCACCCGTCCCCGGTTCGCCCGGGGGAGAGGGATGGAGCACCAGGAAACCCCGGCGAGAGAGGCCCAGGGCCACCTCATGACCATGACCGACCCGATCGCAGACATGCTGACCCGTCTGCGTAACGCGAATTCGGCATACCACGACGACGTCACCATGCCGTTCAGCAAGATCAAGTCGCACATCGCGGAGATCCTCCAGCAGGAGGGTTACATCACCGGCTGGAAGGTCGAGGACGCCGAGGTCGGCAAGAACCTCCTCCTTGAGCTGAAGTTCGGCCCGGAGCGGCAGCGCTCCATCGCCGGGATCAAGCGGATCAGCAAGCCTGGTCTGCGGGTCTACGCGAAGTCCACCAACCTGCCGAAGGTGCTCGGCGGCCTGGGCGTGGCGATCATCTCCACGTCGCACGGCCTGCTCACCGGCCAGCAGGCTCAGAAGAAGGGCGTGGGTGGGGAAGTCCTCGCCTACGTCTGGTAACCGGGAAAGCGAGGTATAGCAATGTCGCGCATCGGCAAGCTGCCCATCTCGGTTCCCGCCGGAGTGGACGTCACCATCGACGGCCGCACGGTCGCGGTGAAGGGCCCCAAGGGCTCGCTCACCCACACCGTCGCCGCGCCGATCGACATCGCAAAGGGCGAGGACGGCACTCTGCTGGTCACCCGCCCCAACGACGAGCGTGTCTCGAAGGCCCTGCACGGCCTGTCCCGCACGCTGGTGGCGAACATGATCACCGGCGTGACCGCGGGCTACAGCAAGCAGCTCGAGATCAGCGGTGTCGGCTACCGCGTCCAGGCGAAGGGCTCCAACCTGGAGTTCGCGCTCGGCTACAGCCACCCGATCCTGGTCGAGGCCCCCGAGGGGATCTCCTTCAAGGTCGAGAACCCGACGAAGTTCTCCGTCGAGGGCATCGACAAGCAGAAGGTCGGCGAGGTCGCCGCCAACATCCGCAAGCTGCGGAAGCCCGACCCGTACAAGGCCAAGGGTGTCAAGTACGCGGGCGAAGTCATCCGCCGCAAGGTCGGAAAGGCGGGTAAGTAGCCATGGCATACGGTGTCAAGATCGCCAAGGGCAAGGCTTACAAGAGCGCTGCGATCAAGCGTCGCCACATCCGGGTGCGCAAGCGCGTCTCCGGTACGACCGAGCGTCCGCGCCTGGTCGTGACCCGGTCCAACCGGGGCATCGTGGCGCAGGTCATCGACGACCTCGCGGGCCACACGCTCGCGTCGGCGTCGACCCTCGACGCGTCCATCCGCGGCGGCGAAGGCGACAAGAGCGCCAAGGCTAAGCAGGTCGGCCAGCTCGTGGCCGAGCGTGCGAAGGCCAAGGGCGTCGAGGCTGTCGTGTTCGACCGTGGCGGCAACCAGTACGCGGGGCGCATCGCCGCCCTGGCGGACGCCGCCCGCGAAGCCGGTCTGAAGTTCTAGCCCGGTTCCGTTTGCTAGCGGGAAACGAAGAGAGGTAATTCCAATGGCTGGACCCCAGCGCCGCGGAAGCGGTGCCGGTGGCGGCGAGCGACGGGACCGTAAGGACCGGCGGGACGGCGGCCAGCAGGCCGAGAAGACCGCCTATGTCGAGCGGGTCGTCGCGATCAATCGCGTCGCCAAGGTTGTGAAGGGTGGTCGTCGCTTCAGCTTCACCGCGCTGGTCGTGGTGGGCGACGGTGACGGCACCGTGGGTGTCGGCTACGGCAAGGCCAAGGAGGTGCCGGCCGCCATCGCCAAGGGTGTTGAGGAGGCCAAGAAGCACTTCTTCAAGGTCCCCCGTATCCAGGGCACCATCCCGCACCCGATCCAGGGCGAGAAGGCCGCGGGCGTCGTCCTGCTCAAGCCGGCTTCCCCCGGTACCGGTGTGATCGCCGGTGGCCCGGTGCGTGCCGTGCTGGAGTGCGCGGGCATCCACGACGTGCTGTCCAAGAGCCTCGGCTCGGACAACGCGATCAACATCGTGCACGCCACGGTCGCGGCGCTCCAGGGCCTGCAGCGGCCCGAGGAGATCGCGGCCCGCCGCGGTCTGCCGATCGAGGACGTCGCTCCCGCGGCCCTGCTGCGGGCCCGTGCCGGAGTGGGTGTGTGATGGCGCGTCTGAAGGTCACGCAGACCAAGTCCTACATCGGCAGCAAGCAGAACCACCGTGACACCCTGCGTTCGCTCGGGCTCAAGCGCCTGCACGACGTCGTGGTCAAGGAGGACCGCCCGGAGATCCGCGGCATGGTCCACACCGTCCGCCACCTCGTCACGGTCGAGGAGGTCGACTGATCATGGGTGACAACCCGATCAAGATCCACAACCTGCGTCCCGCCCCGGGAGCCAAGACCGCCAAGACCCGCGTGGGTCGCGGCGAGGCGTCCAAGGGCAAGACGGCCGGTCGTGGCACCAAGGGCACCAAGGCCCGCTACCAGGTTCCGGAGCGCTTCGAGGGCGGGCAGATGCCCCTCCACATGCGGCTCCCGAAGCTCAAGGGCTTCAAGAACCCGTTCCGCACCGAGTACCAGGTGGTCAACCTGGACAAGCTCGTGACCCTCTACCCCGAGGGTGGCGAAGTCACGGTGGCCGATCTGGTCGCCAAGGGTGCGGTCCGCAAGAACCAGCTCGTCAAGGTGCTCGGCGCCGGCGAGGTCTCCGTGGCGCTGCAGGTGACCGTTGACGCGGTCTCCGGTTCCGCCAAGGAGAAGATCGCCGCCGCCGGCGGCACCGTCACCGAGCTCGTCTGAGTCCGATGCGGAACACGACCGGGGACATCCAGAAACTTCTGGATGTCCCCGGTCGTTCGTTCCTGTGATTTTCCTTCCCTGGTTGGTCATTCCTTGAGGGGCCAGGTCGCCGGTAGGCTGGCCGACGCTGCTGTCGTCAGAAACCTCATAAACCGTCCTTCCGCCCTGGCGCGGGGGGTGCAGGAGGCACCGTGCTCACCGCGTTCGCACGGGCGTTCAGGACGCCCGACCTGCGCAAGAAGCTGCTGTTCACTCTGAGCATCGTGGTGGTCTACCGCCTCGGAGCCCATGTACCGGTGCCGGGCATCGACTACCACGTCGTCAACCAGTGCATCAAGGACACGAAGGGCAACAACAGCCTGTTCGGTCTGGTGAACATGTTCAGCGGCGGCGCGCTGCTGCAGCTGACCATCTTCGCGCTCGGGATCATGCCGTACATCACGGCGAGCATCATCCTCCAGCTGCTGACCGTGGTGATCCCACGCCTGGAGGCCCTCAAGAAGGAGGGCCAGGCGGGCACCACGAAGATCACGCAGTACACCCGGTATCTGACGGTCGCGCTGGCCGTGCTGCAGGGCACCGGCCTGGTCGCCACCGCCCGCTCCGGCAGCCTGTTCTCCGGCTGCAACAACGCCACCGGGATCGTGCCCAACCAGTCGATCTTCACGACCATCACCATGGTCACGACGATGACCGCGGGCACCGTGGTGATCATGTGGCTCGGCGAGCTGGTCACCGACAAGGGCATCGGCAACGGCATGTCCATCCTGATGTTCGTCTCCATCGCGGCCGGCTTCCCGGGCTCGCTGTGGGCGATCAAGGTCTCCGGCAAGATCGCCGGCGGCTGGGTGGAGTTCCTCGCCGTGCTGGCGGTCGGCCTGGCGATGGTGGGCCTGGTGGTCTTCGTCGAACAGGCACAGCGGCGTATCCCCGTGCAGTACGCCAAGCGCATGATCGGGCGGCGGTCGTACGGCGGCACGTCCACGTACATCCCGCTCAAGGTCAACCAGGCCGGTGTGATCCCGGTCATCTTCGCGTCGTCGCTGCTCTACATCCCGGCGCTGATCGTGCAGTTCTCCGGTTCGACCTCGGGCTGGGCCCAGTGGATCAGCCGGAACTTCACCAAGGGCGACCACCCGGTGTACATGGCCGCGTACTTCCTGCTGATCGTCTTCTTCGCCTTCTTCTACGTCGCGATCTCCTTCAACCCCGAAGAAGTCGCGGACAATATGAAGAAGTATGGTGGGTTCATTCCGGGCATCCGTGCCGGTCGCCCCACCGCCGAATACCTGAGTTACGTGCTGAACCGCATCACGTGGCCCGGGGCGCTGTACCTGGGGCTCATCGCTCTCGTGCCGACGGTCGCCATCGCGATCTTCAACGGCAGCAACGGCAACTTCCCACTCGGTGGTACCAGCATCCTGATCATCGTGGGTGTCGGTCTTGAGACGGTGAAGCAGATCGAGAGCCAGCTACAGCAGCGCAACTACGAAGGGTTCCTCCGCTGATGCGTATCGTCCTGGTCGGGCCGCCCGGCGCGGGCAAGGGGACGCAGGCCGCGTATCTGGCCGAGAACCTGTCGATCCCGCACATCTCCACGGGCGACCTGTTCCGCGCCAACATCAGCCAGGGCACCGAGCTGGGCAAGCAGGCCAAGGCCTACATGGACGCCGGCCGGCTCGTGCCGGACGAGGTCACCATCGGTATGGCGGAGGACCGGCTGCTGCAGCCGGACGCCGCACGTGGCTTCCTGCTGGACGGCTTCCCGCGCAACGTCGGCCAGGCGCAGGCGCTTGACGCCTTCCTGGCCAAGACGAAGGTGTCGCTGGACGCGGTCCTCGACCTGGAGGTCCCCGAGGAGGAGGTCGTCAAGCGGATCGCCGGCCGCCGGCTGTGCCGCAACGACGGCAGCCACGTCTTCCACGTCGAGTACAACCCGCCGGCCGACGACAACGTGTGCGACACCTGCGGCGGCGAGCTCTACCAGCGCTCGGACGACACCGAGGAAGCCGTCCGCATCCGGCTGGAGGAGTACCACAGCAAGACCGAGCCGATCATCGACTACTACAAGCAGCAGGGCCTGGTGCGGACGATCCCGGCCCTGGGCAAGGTGGCCGAGGTCACCCAGCGCGCGATGGACGCGCTGCAGCGCGAGGCCTGACCGGGCCCCGTCGCACGGCGGCGACAGCACAGCACAGCACGGCAGACGGCCGTGGTGCCCCCAGGGGTGCCACGGCCGTATCGTTGAACGGGCGCCGCGCCCGTCAGCGCCCGTACCACCCCGATTCGAGGAAGGCGTCAGCCGCAATGGTGGAGATCAAGACCCCGGAGCAGATCGCCACGATGCGGCGCGCCGGGCTGGTCGTCGCGGCGGTGCACGGGGCGACCCGCGCCGCGGCCGTCCCCGGTGCCACGACCAAGGACCTGGACGAGATCGCCGCCAAGGTCATCGCCGACCACGGCGCCAAGCCGAACTTCCTCGGCTACGGCGGCTTCCCCGGCACCATCTGCACCTCGGTCAACGATGTCGTGGTGCACGGCATCCCGGACCGCGAGACGGTGCTCAAGGACGGCGACATCATCGCCATCGACGCCGGCGCGATCGTGGACGGCTGGCACGGCGACGCGGCCTTCACCTGCTTCGTCGGCGGCGGTCACGCACCGGAGCTGATCGAGCTGAGCCGGGTGACCGAGGAGTCCATGTGGGCCGGCATCGCCGCCTTCCGCAAGGGCAACCGGCTGGAGGACATCTCCCGGGCCGTCGAGGGCTACATCCGCCGCCAGCCGCGCCCCGCGTCCGGCAAGTACGGCATCGTCGAGGACTACGGCGGCCACGGCATCGGCAGCGAGATGCACATGGACCCGCACCTGCTGAACTACGTCACCAAGAAGCGCGGCCGGGGCATCAAGCTGATCCCCGGGGTGTGCCTGGCGATCGAGCCGATGGTCACCCTCGGCACCCCGCACACCCACGTCCTGGACGACGAGTGGACGGTCAAGTCCGACGACGGCTCGTGGTCCTCGCACTGGGAGCACACCATCGCCCTGACCGAGGACGGCCCGCTGGTGCTCACCGCCCCGGACTGCGGCCGGGCCAAGCTCGCCGAGTACGGCATCACGGTGGCACCCGATCCCGCTGCGTAATGATCTTGCAGCGTGGGCATACACAGTGGATTCGTCTTTCCGGGAGCCGTGTCGTAGACTGACACGTCGGCTCTCGCATGTCTTCCGGCATGCCTGGAGCCGATCAAGGTAGCCGATCCCGAAAGCAGGACATGGCCAAAAAGCAAGGCGCCATCGAAATCGAGGGCACCGTGATCGAGTCTCTGCCGAACGCCATGTTCAAGGTGGAGCTGCAGAACGGTCACAAGGTCCTCGCGCACATCAGCGGCAAGATGCGGATGCACTACATCCGTATCCTTCCGGATGACCGGGTCGTCGTGGAGCTGTCTCCGTACGACCTGACGCGCGGACGGATCGTCTACCGATACAAGTAGATCTCAAGACCCGGAGAACCTGACATCCCATGAAGGTCAAGCCGAGCGTCAAGAAGATCTGCGACAAGTGCAAGGTGATCCGCCGCCACGGCCGGGTCATGGTCATCTGCGACAACCTGCGCCACAAGCAGCGCCAGGGCTGACGTACGACCTGCTCCTTCTGCACCGCCGCAGAGATTCGCGCGACGCACACACGTACATACGCAGTGCCCGTCCCCCGTATCGAGGGGACGACACCCCCGGCGGAGGCCGGGGACCCGTCCGGTACCTGACACGGCCGCCGGGAACCGGCGCTGCGGAAGACCTCCGACATCATCAGGAGCCACACACATGGCACGCCTTTCAGGCGTTGACCTCCCGCGCGAGAAGCGCGTGGAGATCGCCCTCACCTATGTCTTCGGCATCGGGCGTTCGCGCTCGCAGGACATCCTGAAGAACACCGGTGTGAACCCCGACGTCCGCGTGCGCGACCTTCCCGAGGAAGACCTCGTCAAGATCGCCAAGTGGGTCGACGACAACTACACGACCGAGGGTGACCTCCGTCGTTCGGTGCAGGCCGACATCCGCCGCAAGGTGGAGATCGGCTGCTACCAGGGTCTTCGTCACCGCCGCGGCCTGCCCGTCCACGGGCAGCGCACTCACACCAACGCCCGCACCCGCAAGGGCCCGCGTCGCGCCATCGCCGGCAAGAAGAAGCCGGGCAAGAAGTAGTCCTCAGCAGGACCCACCCAGCGGTCTTCGCCATAGGACCGACCACCTCCACCGGGAGAACGTGACACATGCCTCCTAAGGGCCGTCAGGGCGCAGCCAAGAAGGTGCGCCGCAAGGAAAAGAAGAACGTCGCTCACGGGCACGCCCACATCAAGAGCACGTTCAACAACACGATCGTCTCGATCACCGACCCCTCGGGCAACGTGATCTCCTGGGCCTCCGCCGGCCACGTCGGCTTCAAGGGCTCGCGCAAGTCCACCCCCTTCGCCGCGCAGATGGCCGCCGAGTCGGCCGCCCGCCGGGCGCAGGAGCACGGCATGCGCAAGGTTGACGTCTTCGTCAAGGGTCCCGGCTCCGGCCGCGAGACCGCGATCCGCTCCCTCCAGGCCACCGGCCTCGAGGTCGGCTCGATCCAGGACGTCACCCCGACCCCGCACAACGGCTGCCGCCCGCCGAAGCGCCGCCGCGTCTGACCAGCTGATACAGGAGAACTGAGACAATGGCGCGTTACACCGGGGCCGACTGCAAGCGATGCCGTCGGGAAAAGCAGAAGCTCTTCCTCAAGGGAGCCAAGTGCGAGAGCGCGAAGTGCCCGATCGAGATCCGTCCTTACCCCCCGGGTGAGCACGGACGCGGGCGCACCAAGGACAGCGAGTACCTGCTTCAGCTGCGTGAGAAGCAGAAGTGCGCGCGTATCTACGGTGTCCTCGAGAAGCAGTTCGTGAACTACTACAAGGAAGCGAACCAGAAGTCCGGCAAGACCGGTGAGAACCTGCTTCGCATCCTCGAGACCCGCCTCGACAACGTGGTCTACCGGGCCGGCTTCGCCAAGTCCCGCGACCACGCCCGTCAGCTGGTCCGTCACGGACACATCACCGTCAACGGCCGCAAGAACGACATTCCGTCGGCTCGCGTCGCTGTGAGTGACATCGTCGAGGTCCGCGAGTCGTCCCGCAACCTGACCCCGTTCGCGGTGGCGCAGGGCGAGGCCGGCGACAAGACCGTGCCGGCGTGGCTGGAAGCCAACGCGGGCAAGCTGCGGATCCTCGTGCACAGCCTGCCCGAGCGCCAGGTGATCGACACCCAGGTGCAGGAGCAGCTGATCGTCGAGCTCTACTCCAAGTAGCAGCTCGCTGGGCGGGCGGTACGGCAGCCGTTTCTCACGGTTTCGCCGTGCCGCCCGTACCCTCGTAGTACAGGGGGCGTCAAATAGCGGGCGCCCACGACAGAAGGACCCACGAAAATGCTGATTGCTCAGCGTCCCTCGTTGACCGAAGAGGTCGTCGACGAATTCCGCTCACGGTTCGTGATCGAGCCGCTTGAGCCGGGCTTCGGCTACACCCTCGGCAACTCCCTGCGCCGTACGCTCCTCTCCTCGATCCCGGGTGCCGCGGTCACCTCCATCCGGGTCGACGGCGTCCTGCACGAGTTCACCACCGTGCCGGGTGTCAAGGAGGACGTGACCGACGTCATCCTCAACATCAAGCAGCTGGTCGTCTCCTCCGAGCACGACGAGCCGGTCGTGATGTACCTGCGCAAGCAGGGCCCGGGTGTCGTCACCGCCGCCGACATCGCGCCCCCGGCCGGTGTCGAGGTGCACAATCCCGACCTGGTCCTGGCCACGCTGAACGCCAAGGGCAAGCTGGAGATGGAGCTGACCGTCGAGCGCGGTCGCGGCTACGTCTCCGCGGTGCAGAACAAGCAGCAGGGCCAGGAGATCGGCCGGATCCCGGTCGACTCCATCTACAGCCCGGTGCTCAAGGTCACCTACAAGGTCGAGGCGACCCGTGTCGAGCAGCGCACCGACTTCGACAAGCTGATCGTCGACGTCGAGACCAAGCAGGCCATGCGTCCCCGCGACGCCATGGCGTCGGCCGGCAAGACCCTGGTCGAGCTGTTCGGCCTGGCCCGCGAGCTCAACGTCGACGCCGAGGGCATCGACATGGGCCCGTCCCCGACGGACGCCGCCCTGGCCGCGGACCTGGCGCTGCCGATCGAGGAGCTGGAACTGACCGTCCGCTCCTACAACTGCCTCAAGCGTGAGGGCATCCACTCCGTGGGTGAGCTCGTCGCCCGCTCCGAGGCGGACCTGCTCGACATCCGGAACTTCGGTGCGAAGTCGATCGACGAGGTCAAGGCGAAGCTGGCCGGCATGGGCCTGGCCCTCAAGGACAGCCCGCCCGGATTCGACCCGACCGCCGCCGCCGACGCCTTCGGCGCCGACGACGACGTCGACGCCGGCTTCGTGGAGACCGAGCAGTACTGATCACTTCCGGCGGCACCCGGGGACTCCCCGGGTGCCGCCGGTGAACGAGCTGGCAGCCGCCAGTTCGCACTGACACCGGTACCTGACACGGCCGGTGCAGCGTAGAAGGAGAACGACCATGCCTCAGCCCGCCAAGGGTGCCCGTCTGGGCGGCAGCGCCGCGCACGAGAAGCTGCTCCTCGCGAACCTCGCGAAGTCGCTCTTCGAGCACGGCCGCATCACCACCACCGAGGCCAAGGCGCGCCGTCTGCGCCCGGTCGCGGAGCGCCTGATCACCAAGGCGAAGAAGGGCGACATGCACAACCGTCGCCAGGTGCTGCAGACCATCACGGACAAGAGCATCGTGCACACGCTCTTCACCGAGATCGGCCCGCGGTACGAGAACCGCCCGGGTGGCTACACCCGGATCACCAAGATCGGCCCCCGTCGTGGCGACAACGCCCCGATGGCGGTCATCGAGCTGGTCGAGGCCCTGACCGTGCAGCAGTCCGCTGTCGGTGAGGCCGAGGCCGCGACGAAGCGTTCCGCGAAGGACGCCGCGGGTGACGAGGCCCTGAGCGACCTCAAGAAGGACGAGGCCGCAGAGGACGCCAAGCCCGCTGGCGCGGACGCGGACGCCGAGGCCGAGGAGTCGGACGAGGCCAAGGACGCCTGAGGCGTCGGACTCTGTGTTCCACGGGCGGACCCGTACCCCCTCCGGGGTGCGGGTCCGTTCCGTTCCCCATGGTGAGGAGCTACCCGTGAGCGACGACGCGGCACCCGGTTTCGTCCGGGTCCGGCTGGACCTGGCATACGACGGGGCCGAATTCTCCGGCTGGGCCAAGCAGCGCAGCCGGCGCACCGTGCAGGGTGAGCTGGAGTCGGCGATCGCCACGGTGCTGCGGCTGCCCGAGCCGGTCGAGCTGACCGTGGCCGGCCGCACCGACGCCGGCGTCCACGCGCGCGGGCAGGTCGCACACGTCGACCTGCCGGAGGACGTCTGGGCCCTCGAACGCGACAAGCTGCGCAGGCGGCTCGCCGGGCGGCTGCCCTGGGACGTCCGCGTCTTCCGCGTCAGCGAGGCGCCGGCCGGCTTCAACGCCCGCTTCTCCGCGGTCTGGCGGCGCTACGCCTACCGGGTCGGCGACCACCCCGGCGGGGTGGACCCGCTGCTGCGCGGCCATGTGCTCTGGCACGACCGGCCGGTCGACGTCGACGCCATGAACGCCGCTGCCGAACTGCTCCTGGGGGAGCACGACTTCGCGGCCTACTGCAAGAAGCGCGAGGGCGCGACGACGATCCGCACGCTGCTCGACGTGCGCTGGTCGCGCGGCGCCGACGGTGTGGCCGTCGCCACGGTCAGGGCTGACGCCTTCTGCCACAACATGGTGCGGGCGCTGGTGGGGGCGATGATCCTGGTCGGCGACGGCCACCGGCCGGTGCCCTTCCCGGCGGAGGTCCTGGCCGGCCGGGTCCGCCACTCCGCGGTGAACGTCGTGCGCCCCCACGGCCTGACCCTGGAGGAGGTCGGCTACCCCGCCGACGCCCACCTCGCGGCCCGCAACCAGGCCGCCCGCAACCTCCGCACACTCGGCTGCGCCTAGCTTGTAGGTGGGGGTGCCACTTCCTGTTGCGTTCACAGTGCCGGTGCGTCGTTGTTGCGCGCGCAGTTCCCCGCGCCCCTGAAAAACGCTCACCCTCTCCGGCAGAGAGCCCCTGGCAGGGGCGCAATGCTGGGCGGAGGAGGAAACGCGCCCGAAGGGGCGCGGGGAACTGCGCGCTCAGCCGAGACGGTGGGAAAGATGCGACGCCACGGCAAGTGGCACCTACCCAGGGGCGCGGGGAACTGCGCGACCAGCCACGACGGCGCTGCAGGCGACCAGCCACCGCAAGTGGCAGCCCCCAGGGGCGCTCACCGGGACCGCGGGAAGGCAGCGTCGCCACCGCAAGGGGCAAGGGCCCCCCGGCCCGCGGGGTACGGCGGGGCTACTGCCGGCTCGGGTCCGCAGCGGCAGCGTCCTTGCCGCGCTGGACTATGCGGCCGAACGCGAAATCGGACGCGTCGTTGGCCGCCTGCTTCCCCACCGTGTCGTGGGCCGACAGCGTCGTACCGTTCTTGAAGCCCGCGATGCTGAAGTAGGCGTACCGGCCCACGGAGTTGGCCGTCATCTGGCAGCGCACAGCCCGGCAGAAGTCGGCGACGCCGCCGCCGCTGAGCGGGGCCAGGTATTGGTTGATGCCCGAGACCATCTTGGCGTGGGCGTCGTCGGGGAAGACCGCGACGCCGACCGTCACGACCAGGTCGCCCTGCGTGTAGGTCGCGCGGATCAGCTTCTGGCAGCCGTTGGCGGTGAGCGCCGTCGCGACCGCCTTCCTGGCGTTCTTCGCGCAGGACGTCGTGACGTCGGTCGTGGTCTTGGTGTAGGTGCGGCCACCGCTCTTCGTGGTGAACTGCTTGGTCGGGAAGAGGGCGTCCGGGGTGAGCGGCGCCTTGTCCTTGGCGGCGGTGTTGAGGTAGTCCAGCGGATTCACCGGCGGAGGCGGCGCCACGGAGGAGAAGGACGGCACCGGCGGCAGCGGCTGCTGGCCGGCCGTGGTGGACGTGGAGGCGGACGGTCCCGCGGACGTCTTGTCGTCGCTCTTGCCGGACATCACGACCGCAGTGGCCACGCCGCCGGCTATCACCGCGATGGCGACGATGCCGCCGGTGAGCATCAGGACGCGGCGCCGGCGCGCGCCGGTGGCCTCCTGCTGCTCGGCGAGCGCGTCCCAGTCCGGGGTGGGGGCTTCCGCGGTCTGCCGCGACCGCGACCGCGGCGGCCGTGCCGCAGGGCCGCCGGCGAACGGCACCTGCCCCTGCGGGCCCTGGGCCGCGTGCCGGGCGGGCGACTGGGCCTGCGGGGGCGGAGCGGCGTGCTGGGCCGGCGCGGGCTGCTGCGGGGCGGGTCGCGGCTGCTGCTGGGCCGGCGCCGGGGTGGGGGCCGGGGCCGGCGCCTGCGGCTGGGGCTGGGGCGCGTACTGCTGCGCCGGCTGACCGGCCTGCTGCTGCGGGGCCGCGTACTGCTGCTGGGCCGGCGCCTGCGGCGGTACGGACTGCTGCGGGCCGGCGTGCGGCTGCTGCTCGGCCGGGGGCTGCGGCTGCGCCGCGTACGGCGGCCCCGACCAGTTCTGGGCCGGGACGATCTGCGTCGCGGCGTCCGGGTGCGGGGTCTCCAGCGCCGGCTGCTGCGGGCCCTGGCCCCACGGTTCGCCCTGGGGGACCGCCTGGGTGGCCGCGTCGGCCTGCGGGGACCAGGCGGGGCCGGCCTCGGGGGCCTGCGGGGGCGGTGGGGACTGCCGGCGGAACTGCTGGCGCGGGTCGGAGTCGTGCTGGGACTGCGGGCGGGAGGGGATGACGCGTCCCTCCAGCACTTCGCGCTCGCCGGTACCTTCGGCGTCGGCGTTCGTGCGCGGTTCCTGCGGCGGCTGCTGCTGCCCGGGGCCATCGGTCATGTCGCGCATCATATTGCCGGTCCGGCCACCGGCCTACCGCGGGCCGTTACGGGCGGCAGGGACAAGGCCGTTCGGGGAAAACGGGTTGGGCGGGATCGGACCGCACGGGAGAATTCAGGTCATGGGACATGTGGAAGCAGCGCACCTGGAGTATTACCTGCCGGACGGGCGGGCGCTGCTCGGCGACGTCTCGTTCCGGGTCGGCGACGGCGCGGCCGTCGCGCTGGTCGGACCGAACGGCGCAGGCAAGACGACGCTGCTGCGGCTGATCTCCGGGGAGATCACGCCGCACGGCGGCGGGATCACCGTCAGCGGCGGCCTCGGCGTGATGCGGCAGTTCATCGGAAGCGTCCGGGACGATCGGACCGTACGCGACCTGCTGGTGTCGGTGGCGCACCCGAGGATCCGGGCGGCCGCCGAGGCGGTCGACGCGGCCGAGTTGGCGATCATGGCGCAGGACGACGAGCCGGCCCAGATGGCGTACGCGCACGCGCTCGGCGACTGGGCGGAGGCGCGCGGCTACGAGGCCGAGACGCTGTGGGACATGTGCACCATGGCGG
This sequence comes from Streptomyces sp. NBC_01198, assembly GCF_036010485.1. Taxonomy (NCBI): domain Bacteria; kingdom Bacillati; phylum Actinomycetota; class Actinomycetes; order Kitasatosporales; family Streptomycetaceae; genus Streptomyces; species Streptomyces sp. NBC_01198. Next base: position 3,142,270 of record NZ_CP108568.1, on the reverse strand, counting down.
CGCTCGGCGTCCCCTACGAGCGGGCGCAGTGGCGCGAGGTCAAGACGCTCTCCGGCGGCGAGCAGAAGCGGCTGGTGCTCGAAGCGCTGCTGCGCGGCCCCGACGAGGTGCTGCTGCTCGACGAGCCGGACAACTACCTGGACGTACCGGGCAAGCGCTGGCTGGAGGAGCAGATCGCGGCCACCCGGAAGACCGTGCTGTTCGTCAGCCACGACCGGGAGTTGCTGTCGCGTACCGCGGAGAAGATCGTCAGCGTGGAGACCGGGCCCGCCGGATCGACGACCTGGGTGCACGGCGGCGGCTTCGACACCTTCCACGAGGCCCGCAAGGAGCGCTTCGCGCGCTTCGAGGAGCTGCGGCGCCGCTGGGAGGAGGAGCACGCCAAGCTCAAGGCGATGGTGCTGCGGCTGCGCCAGCAGGCGGCGAACAGCCCCGACATGGCGTCGCGTTACCACGCGGCCCAGACCCGGCTGAAGCGTTTCGAGGACGCCGGCGCCCCGCAGGAGCCGCCGCGCGAGCAGGACATCAGCATGCGGCTCAAGGGCGGCCGCACCGGCATGCGCGCGGTGACCTGCGAGAAGCTGGAGCTGACCGGCCTGATGAAGCCGTTCGACCTGGAGGTCTTCTACGGCGAGCGGGTCGCGGTGCTCGGGTCCAACGGCTCGGGCAAGTCGCACTTCCTGCGGCTGCTGGCCGGTGACGGGAGCGTCGCGCACACGGGGACGTACAAACTGGGCGCCCGGGTGGTCGCCGGCCACTTCGCCCAGACCCACGCGCACCCGGAGCTGCGCGGCCGCCCGCTGGTGGACATCCTGTGGACCGAGCACGCCAGGGACCGCGGCCGCGCGATGTCGGTGCTGCGCCGCTACGAGCTGGAGCGGCAGGGCGACCAGCCCTTCGACAAGCTCTCCGGCGGCCAGCAGGCCCGCTTCCAGATCCTGCTGATGGAACTGGCCGGCACCACCGCGCTGCTGCTCGACGAGCCGACCGACAACCTGGACCTGGAGAGCGCGGAGGCACTGCAGGAGGGGCTGGAGTCCTACGACGGCACGGTGCTCGCCGTGACCCACGACCGCTGGTTCGCCCGCAGCTTCGACCGCTACCTGGTCTTCGGGTCCGACGGCCTGGTCCGGGAGACGACCGAGCCGGTGTGGGACGAGCGCCGGGTGGAGCGCCGGCGGTAACGGCCCCGACCCGTTGCCCGGCGCGGGAGGGACCCCGTTTTGACCCGTACGGCCCCGCACCGGTATTCTACGAGTTCGTTATGCGTATTGGCTTGCTCTATCTCACGTGAGGGGCCCTTACGCCGGTCCACCGGGCCGATGACCAGCGGCAGGCAGACGGGTTGCGTCCCCGTATGCGGCCACGGCTGTCGTGATCGTCCGGGTGGCCTTGTCAGGACCCTTCCCCACCGTCCTCGCGGCGGGTCAGGGGAAACCACTACTGAGAAGAAGCGAAGGCTACGACCGTGCGTACGTTCAGCCCCAAGCCCGGCGATGTCCAGCGCCAGTGGCACGTCATCGACGCGCAGGACGTTGTCCTGGGCCGTCTGGCCACTCAGGCCGCCACCCTCCTGCGGGGCAAGCACAAGCCCATCTACGCGCCCCACGTCGACACCGGCGACTTCGTCATCATCATCAACGCCGACAAGGTCCACCTCTCGGGTAACAAGCGGACCCAGAAGATGGCCTACCGCCACTCGGGTTACCCGGGCGGCCTGCGGTCGGTGCGGTATGACGAGCTGCTGGAGAAGAGCCCCGAGAAGGCCGTCGAGAAGGCCGTCAAGGGCATGCTCCCGAAGAACACCCTGGGCCGTCAGATGCTCTCGAAGCTGAAGGTCTACTCGGGCGACCAGCACCCGCACGCCGCCCAGCAGCCGGTGCCGTTCGAGATCACCCAGGTCGCGCAGTAGTTCCGGCCACCAGCTACCAGAAAGAACCTGAGGAGAATCGTGGCTGAGACCACTGCCGAGACCGTCATCGAGGGCGACGAGTCCTTCGAGGAGATCACCACCTTCGAGTCCGACGCCGTCGAGGGGGAGTACACCTCCGAGTCGCTCGCGTCGCGCTTCGGCGACCCGCAGCCGGCCGCCGGCACCGGCCGCCGCAAGCAGTCCATCGCCCGTGTCCGTATCGTTCCGGGCAGCGGGAAGTGGAAGATCAACGGCCGCACCCTTGAGGGCTACTTCCCGAACAAGGTGCACCAGCAGGAAGTCAACGAGCCCTTCAAGGTGCTCGAACTCGACAACCGCTACGACGTCATCGCCCGCATCAGCGGCGGCGGCATCTCGGGCCAGGCCGGTGCGCTGCGCCTCGGTGTCGCCCGCGCGCTGAACGAGGCCGACGTCGACAACAACCGCGGCCCGCTCAAGAAGGCCGGCTTCCTGACCCGTGACGACCGCGCGGTCGAGCGGAAGAAGGCCGGTCTGAAGAAGGCCCGCAAGGCGCCGCAGTTCAGCAAGCGCTAGTCGCAACCGGCACGCCGCTGCCGTTGCCGTTGCACAACGCCCCGGAGGCACACCATTGCCTCCGGGGCGTTCGCATGTGGCGCCGTGGTCGTATATCTGTGGTGATACGACTGGTACAACCAATGACAGGGCGCCAAACGTCAAGCATCAAGCAGGTGCGCACCCACCCCCGCGCACGCGGTCCCGGCGGCCGGCACCTGCGTACCTGAGTACGGCCGGGCACGGCCGAGACGGCAGAGCCGCCGTATCGCATCGGAGGACACACAGTGGGACGACTCTTCGGTACCGACGGGGTGCGTGGCATCGCCAACGCGGACCTCACCGCCGAGCTGGCGCTCGGCCTGTCGGTCGCGGCGGCACACGTACTCGCCGAGGCGGGCACCTTCGCCGGCCACCGCCCGGTCGCGGTGGTCGGGCGCGACCCCCGGGCGTCGGGCGAATTCCTGGAGGCCGCCGTCGTGGCCGGCCTCGCGAGCGCGGGCGTGGACGTCCTGCGGGTCGGTGTGCTGCCCACCCCGGCGGTGGCGTATCTCACCGGCGCGCTGGGCGCCGACCTCGGCGTGATGCTGTCCGCCAGCCACAACGCGATGCCGGACAACGGCGTCAAATTCCTGGCCCGCGGCGGCCACAAGCTGGACGACGACCTGGAAGACCGGATCGAGAAGATCTACGAGGAGCACCGCACCGGCGCCCCCTGGGTGCGGCCCACCGGCGCGGGCGTCGGCCGGGTCAAGGACTACGACGAGGGCTTCGACCAGTACGTCGCCCACCTGATCGGCGTGCTGCCCAACCGGCTCGACGGGCTCAAGGTCGTCCTGGACGAGGCGCACGGCGCCGCGTCCCGCGTGTCGCCCGAGGCCTTCTCGCGCGCCGGGGCCGAGGTCGTCACCATCGGCGCCCGCCCCGACGGCCTCAACATCAACGACGGCTGCGGCTCCACCCACCTGGACCTGCTGAAGGCGGCCGTCATAGAGCACGGCGCCGACTTCGGCATCGCGCACGACGGCGACGCCGACCGCTGCCTGGCAGTCGACGCGGCGGGCGAGGAGGTCGACGGCGACCAGATCCTGGCGATCCTGGCGCTGTCGCTGCGCGAGCGGGGCGAGCTGCGCGGCAACACCGTCGTCGGCACCGTGATGTCCAACCTGGGCTTCAAGCTCGCCATGGAGCGCGAGGGCATCACCCTGGTGGAGACCGCGGTCGGCGACCGCTACGTCCTGGAGTCGATGAAGGAGCACGGCTACGCGCTCGGCGGCGAGCAGTCCGGCCACGTCATCGTGCTCGACCACGCCACCACCGGCGACGGCACCCTGACCGGGCTGCTGCTCGCCGCCCGCGTCATGGCGACCGGCCGCCCGCTGGCCGACCTGGCCGCGGTCATGCAGCGGCTGCCGCAGGTGCTGATCAACGTCCCCGACGTCGACAAGAGCCGCGCCGGGACCGCGCCCGAGCTGATCGCCGCCGTCGCCGAGGCCGAGGAGGAGCTCGGCGCGACCGGCCGGGTGCTGCTGCGCCCCTCGGGCACGGAGCCGCTGGTCCGCGTCATGGTCGAGGCCGCCGACATCGACCACGCCAGGTCGGTCGCGGGGCGGCTCGCCGACGTGGTGAAGTCCTCGCTCGGCTGATCACCGCCACCTGGTGCGGCGCCGTGGACCACGGCGCCGCACCAGGGGTGTGCCGCGGGGCGTCACAGCTTGCGCAGGGAGAGCCGCCGCACCTTGTGGTCCTGGTTCTTGCGCAGGATCAGCGTGGCGCGGCTGCGGGTCGGCAGCACGTTCTCCTCAAGGTTGGGCCGGTTGACGGTCCGCCAGATCATCCGGGCGAAGTCGACCGCCTCGTCCTCGCCCACCTGGGTGTACTGCGTGAAGAACGAGTCGGGGTGCTGGAACGCGGTCTCCCGCAGCTTGCGGAACCGCCGCAGATACCACTGCTCGATGTCCTCGGTGCGCGCGTCGACGTAGACGCTGAAGTCGAAGTAGTCGGCGAGCCCGACCCTGGTGCGGCCGTCCTGCCCGGGCAGCGCGGGCTGCAGCACGTTCAGGCCCTCCACGATGAGGATGTCCGGCCGGTGCACGGTCAGCAGCTCGCCGGGGACGATGTCGTAGATGAGGTGCGAGTAGACCGGGGCGGTCACCTCGTCCTTGCCGGACTTCACGTCGGCGACGAAGCGGGTCAGGGCGCGCCGGTCGTAGGACTCGGGGAAGCCCTTGCGTGCCATCAGGCCGCGCCGCTCCAGCTCGGCGTTCGGCAGCAGGAAGCCGTCGGTGGTGACCAGCTCCACCCGGGGGTGCTCGGGCCAGCGCGCCAGCAGTGCCTGCAGGAGCCGCGCGGTGGTGGACTTGCCCACCGCCACGCTGCCGGCCACCCCTATCACGAACGGCGTGCCCGGCTGGGGGTCGCCGGCGGCGCCGGCCAGGAAGGTGTTCAGCGCCCCGCGCAGCCCGCTGTGCGCGGCCACGTACAGGTTCAGCAGCCGGGACAGCGGCAGGTAGACGTCCACCACCTCGTCCAGGTCGATGACATCCCCGAGCCCCCGCAGCCGCTCCACCTCCTCCGCGGTCAGCGGCAACGGAGTCCGATCCCGCAAGGCACTCCACTGCTCCCGGGTGAGATCGACAAACGGGCTGGCCGCTCCGACAGGCGTATTCGTCACACCCCCCATCCTCCCAACCCCCCACCCCCACGCAGGACCTCAGGGGCGCGGGGAACTGCGCGACAAGCCACGATGGCGCGGGAGCCGGCAACGCCTCAGCAAGTGGCACCCCCCTCGGCCCGCGAAAACCTAAGCTGACCCCCATGCATGGCAATGCAATTGGCGCGGCCCCCGCCGCATCCCCCCCGGCGGCAAGCCGATGATCATCGGCATCGGCATCGACGTCGCCGAAATCGACCGCTTCGCCGCCGCCCTGGACCGCACCCCCGGCCTCGCGGAGCGGCTGTTCACGCCCGCCGAACTCGTCCTCCCCTCCGGCGCCCCGCGCGGCTCCGCCTCCCTCGCGGCGCGCTTCGCCGCCAAGGAGGCGCTGGCCAAGTCGCTGGGCGCCCCGGCGGGGCTGAGCTGGCTGGACGCCGAGGTGACCACCGAGCCGTCGGGCCGCCCCCGGCTGACGGTGACCGGCACGGTCGCCGCCCGGGCCGCCGAACTGGGCGTCAGCAGCTGGCACCTGTCCCTCAGCCACGACGCGGGCGTCGCCTCCGCGGTGGTGGTCGCGGAGGGGTGAGCGGGGCCGGGGTGCCGCGGCGCCAGCCGGTACGTATCGTCGGGTGCAGGGCTACGGGAGGGTTCGCGATGAGGTACGCGCACACGGTGCAGGCCGTACGGGACGCGGAGGGCGCGCTGATGGCGCGGCTGCCGGAGGGCGCGCTGATGCAGCGCGCGGCCGCCGGGCTGGCCGCGGTCGGCGCGGACGTGCTCGGGCGGGTGTACGGCGCCAGGGTCGTCGTGCTCGCCGGCAGCGGCAGCAACGGCGGTGACGCGCTCTACGCCGCCGCCCGGCTCGCCCGGCGCGGCGCCGGCGTCACCGCGGTGCTGCTGTCGCCCGACCGGGCGCACACCGGCGGCCTGGCGGCGCTGCGGGCCGCGGGCGGCCGGGTCGCCGGCGCCGAGGACGGCCTGGCGGCCGTCGCCCGCGCCCACCTCGCCTACGACGGCATCGTCGGCATCGGCGGCAAGGGGGGCCTGCGCCCGCAGGCCGTGGAGCTGATGGCGGCCGCCTACGACGCCCGCGCCGCGGTCGTCGCCGTCGACCTGCCCAGCGGTGTGGACGCCGACACCGGCGAGGTCGCCGGGGACGCGGTCCGCGCCGACGTCACCGTCACCTTCGGCACGTACAAGCCCGGGCTGCTCATCGACCCGGCCGCCGGTCTCGCCGGCGCCCTGCGGCTCATCGACATCGGCCTGGACGCCGACCTGGGCGCGCCCGCGGTCGAGGCGCTGCAGCACGCCGACGTGGCCGCGGTGCTGCCGCGGCCGTCCGGCGAGAGCGACAAGTACCGGCGCGGTGTGGTCGGGGTCGTGGCCGGCTCCGACCGCTACCCGGGTGCGGCCGTGCTGGCCGTCTCCGGCGCCATCCGGGGCGGTGCCGGCGCGGTCCGCTACGTCGGCGGCGGCGCAGCCGCGGTGCTGGCCAGGCACCCCGAGACGCTGGTCTCCACCGGCTCCCCGCATGCCGCGGGCCGCGTCCAGGCCTGGGTGGTCGGCCCCGGCCTCGGCGACAGCGCGGACGCCAGGACCGCGGTCGCCGAGGTGCTGGCCGCCGACGTGCCCGTGCTGGTCGACGCGGACGGCCTCCGCCTGATGTCCCGTGACGCGGTCCTGGCGCGTACCGCCCCGACCGTCCTGACCCCGCACGCCGGGGAGGCCGCGGCGCTGCTGGGGCGCTCCCGCGAGAGCGTCGAGGCGGGCCGCCTCGCGGCGGTGCGGGAACTGGCCGCGGCCTTCGGGGCGACGGTGCTGCTCAAGGGCTCCACGACACTGGTGGCCTCGCCCGACGCCGCCGAGCCCGTCCGGGTCAACCCCACCGGTACGGCCTGGCTGGCCACCGCGGGCAGCGGCGACGTGCTGTCCGGGCTCACCGGCTCCCTGCTGGCCTCGTCCCTGGCCGCCCCGGCCGCCGCCTCGGTCGGCGCCTACCTGCACGGCCTGGCGGCCCGCCTGGCCGTGCAGGCAGGCGGGCCGCTCACGGCACTGGACGTGGCCGAGGCCGTACCCGCCGCCTGGCGCAGCGTCCACCCGGGCTGACGCCGGGTGCCCGACCAGGCGCAGTAGGCCGCCGCGTCGTGCCAGGAGACGTGGACGACCGGGTGCTGCTGGACGTCCAGGAAGCCCGAGCCCGGCCCCTGCGGCGCCCGCCAGCTTGCCCCGGCGACCGCCCGCCACCACGGGGTGCCGGGGACCGCGGGGGAGCGGGCCCGGGAGCCAGCGACGCCACCGCAAGGGGCACCCTGCCAGGGGCGCGGGGAACGGCGTGCTCAGCCACGACGGTGGGAAGCCGGCAACGCCACCGCAAGGTCGCGGGGAAGGGCAACCATGACCCGGGCCTGAGAGACTGGGCGGGATGAACGACATGACGAGCGGCCGCGCCTGGGCGCACATCGACCTCGGCGCCCTGCGGGGGAACGTCGCCGCCCTCCGGGCGAAAGCCCCGGACGCGGCCTTCATGGCCGTCGTGAAGGCCGACGCGTACGGCCACGGCATGGTGCCGTGCGCGCGGGCCGCGCTGGAGGGCGGCGCCACCTGGCTGGGCGTGGCCACGCCCGAGGAGGCGCTGGCGCTGCGTGCGGCCGGTGTCGGCGGCCGGGTGCTGTGCTGGCTGTGGACGCCGGGCGGCCCCTGGCGCGAGTGCGTCGAGGCCGACGTCGACGTGACGGTCAGCGCGCAATGGGCGCTGGAGGAGGCGGTCGCGGCGGCCCGGGCCGCCGACCGCACCGCGCGCGTACAGCTCAAGATCGACGCGGGCCTGGGCCGCAACGGCGCGCAGCCCGCGGAATGGCCCGCGCTGACCGCCGCGGCGCGGGCGGCGGAGAAGGCCGGCCTGATCCGCGTCACCGGCGTATGGGCGCACTTCTCGTGCGCCGACGAGCCCGGCCACCCCTCGATCGCCCGCGAACTCGGGGTGTTCCGCAGCGCGCTGGAGCAGGCGGCCGACGCCGGCCTGGACCCGGAAGTGCGGCACATCGCCAATTCGCCGGGCACACTGACGCTGCCCGAGTCGCATTTCGACCTGGTACGGCCCGGCGTGGCCATGTACGGCATCTCCCCGGTGCCCCAGGTCGGCGGGCCCGCGGACTTCGGGCTGCGCCCGGTGATGACGCTCGCCGCCCGGCTGGCGAGCGTCAAGTCGGTGCCGGGCGGCCACGGGGTCAGTTACGGCCACCGCTATGTGACGCCGGGTCCGACGACGCTTGCGCTGGTCCCGCTGGGGTACGCAGACGGTGTGCCGCGGCATGCGTCGGGCGCGGGCCCGGTGCTGGTGGCCGGGAAGTGGCGGACGGTGGCGGGACGGGTGGCGATGGACCAGTTCGTGGTGGACCTCGGCGGTGACGCCGCGGCGGCGGGGGACGAGGTGCTGCTGTTCGGCCCTGGCGACCGGGGCGAGCCGACGGCCGAGGACTGGGCGCGGGCCTGCGGCACGATCGCGTACGAGATCGTCGCGCGGATCGGCGGCCGGGTGCCGCGGGTCTACGGGGAGAGTGGCTGAGCAGGTGGGAGACGGGGTGAAGTGGGAGCGGGCCGGTCTGGTCGGCGCCGCGATCGGGGTGGTGGCGGCGGGCGCCGCCGCCGGCGTGGCGATCGAGCGGGTCACCGTCGGGCGGGGTGTACGCCGCAAGGCGCAGCTCGCGCTGGACGCGACCGGCCCGTACGGCAGCCTGCGCGGTACGGCGGGCACCGCGATCGCGGAGGACGGCACCGAGCTGTACTACGAGACCGAGGAGGCCGCGCCCCCGGAGCCGCCCGAGCCTGCCTCCCGCCGCGGCTGGCTGCGCGGCCGCAGGGGCACCGCCGTGGCGACGCTGCCGGTCACCGTGGTCTTCTCGCACGGCTACTGCCTCAACCAGGACTCCTGGCACTTCCAGCGGGCCGCCCTGCGCGGCACGGTCCGCGCGGTCTACTGGGACCAGCGCAGCCACGGCCGCAGCGAGCGCGGCCGCGACCAGGCCGCGGGTCGCCCGGTGACCATCGACCAGCTCGGCCGCGACCTGCGGGCCGTGCTGGACGCGGCGGTGCCCGAGGGCCCCGTCGTGCTGGTCGGGCACTCGATGGGCGGCATGACGCTGATGGCCTTCGCCGACCAGTACCCGGAGTACGTGCGCGAGCGGGTCGCCGGGGTCGGCTTCCTCTCGACCTCCTCGGGCAAGCTGGCCGCGGTCACCCTCGGGCTGCCCGCGGTCGGCGCGCGGGCCTTCCGGGCGGTCGCGCCGGGCCTGCTGAAGATCATGGGCAGCCAGGCGGAGCTGGTGGAGCGGGCACGGCGGGCCACCGCCGAGCTCTTCGCCGGGATCATCAAGCGCTACTCGTTCGGCTCTGACGTGGACCCCGCGGTGGGGCGGTTCGCCGAGCGGCTGATCGAGTCGACGCCGATCGACGTGGTGGCGGAGTTCTACCCGGCCTTCACCGAGCACGAGAAGGGCCACGCGCTCACCGTGCTCGACGGGCTGCCGGGGCTGGTCCTGGCCGGGGACAAGGACCTGCTGACGCCCAGCGCGCACAGCACCGAGATCGCCGAGAAGCTGCCGGAGGCCGAGCTGGTGATCGTGCCGGGCGCCGGGCACCTGGTGATATTCGAGCGGCCCGCGCTGGTGAACTCCGCCCTCGCGCTGCTCATCGCGCATGCCGCGGACTCGGTGCAGGCGCCGGTCGCCGACGGGCTGCGTGAGCTGGCGACGGCGGGGGAGCCGTAGCCGCCGCCCGTCTGCGGACGCCGGGTCGTACACCGGCGGGACGCGGCCGGCGGCGCGTAGGCTTCGCGGTCATGGGCACACCGCACGACCCGTACCCCGCGGGCACGCAGGACGGGCTTCCCCCCGCCGTCCGGATCACCGTACGCACTGCCGAGCGCATGCGTGACCTGGGAAGACGCCTTGCCGCGCTGCTCGGCCCCGGCGACCTGGTCCTGCTCAACGGCGAGCTGGGCGCGGGCAAGACGACCCTGACGCGGGGCCTGGGCGAGGGCCTGGGCGTCCGTGGCGCGGTCACCTCGCCGACCTTCGTCATCGCCCGCGTCCACCCCTCGCTGACCGGCGGCCCCGCCCTGGTGCACGTGGACGCCTACCGGCTCGGCGGCGGGCTGGACGAGATGGAGGACCTGGACCTCGACGTGTCGCTGCCGGAGTCGGTGGTGGTCGTCGAATGGGGCGAGGGCAAGGTCGAGGAGCTGTCCGAGGCCCGGCTGCAGGTCGTCATCGAGCGCACGGTGGGCTCCACGCCCGACGCCGCCGACGACGCCCGGCTGGTGACGGTCAGCGGCGTCGGTCCGCGCTGGGCGGCCACCGACCTGGCGGCGCTTGAGGCGTGAGCGGGCCGGCACGGGCCTGAGCGGGCGCGACGCGCGGCGGCGGTGTCCGGCGGGCGGGCGGGACATGAACCGACAGGCTGTCGGGAAGATGTTGCGCGAGGACCGGCACCCGTGGTGTCCTGGTTCCAGGGCGCCTGCTTAGGGCATCCTAACTTCGACCGCTCGGGGAGGCACCCATGTCGGACACCGACCACCCGCAGCCCCCGCCCGCCCCCACCTTCCGTGACCTGCTGGCCGCCGCGGAGGCCGCCCGCCGGATCTCCACCCCGCCGCCGGCCACACCCCGCCCTGCCATCCCCGACGAGGACGCGGCATAGCCCGAACGGGTGAAACACCAAAGGCGCGGCAATGTGCCGCGCCCACCGTGACCGCCGTGAAGGTGCTGCCGCTCAGGGCATCACGTCGATGGCGCTGCCGACCGTCGCGAACTGCCACATCGCGGCGGTGTCCGCGCGCGTCGCCCGGATCGCCGCGTTCTGCTTCGCCGGGTCCGGCTTGGTCAGCGAGCCGTCGATCGCCGCGCTGAAGCCGACGTTGACCCCGTGGGTCATCGCGAAGAGCACGGTGTGTTCCACCCGCTTGCCGTCACCGCCGGTGCCGCTCGCCCGCCGGTAGAACACGTAGTGCACCCCCTTGGACGGCGCCACGTTGCCCGCGACCACCGGATAGGTGCGGGCCACCTTGTTGCCGCCGTCCACCAGCCACACCCGCTTGGCGGAGATGCTGTAGACGACGCGCTTGCCCACGCCCGAGTGCAGCGGCAGCGGATACGTCTTGGGTGTCGGCTTGGCCGGCGCGGACTTCTTCGGCGGGGGCGCGGAGTGCCCGGCCGCCGGGGTCTTCGGCGCCGAGCCCGACGCCTGCGCGGCCAGCACCGCGATCACTGCCATGGCCGCCGCGGTCAGTCCCGTGACGAGGGTGCCGGCCTTGATTGCCACGGGTGTCCTCCGGTCGGGTTGCGCACTCACTCCCCGTTGACGGTAGCAGCCGCGGCGGCCCCGACCGCCGCCGTACGGGCCCGGTCCGCACCACCGCCACGGCCGTACGGGCGCTGCCCGTACCCTGGGGGCGTGCTGCTGCTTGCCTTCGACACCGCCACGCCCGCCGTCACCGCCGCCCTGCACGACGGGGAGCGGGTGCTCGCCGAGTCCACGGTGATCGACGCGCGGCGCCACGGCGAACTGCTGGTGCCCGCCGTCGACCGGGTGCTGGAGACCGCAGGCCGCCCGCTCGCCGACGTCACCGGCATCGTCGTGGGCGTCGGCCCCGGCCCCTACACCGGGCTGCGGGTCGGCCTGGTCACCGCCGCGTCCCTCGGCGACGTCCTGGACGTCCCCGTGCACGGCGTGTGCACCCTGGACGGGCTGGCCTGGGCCGCGGGCGAGGCGGGCCTGGAAGGGCCGTTCACCGTGGCCACCGACGCCCGCCGCAAAGAGGTCTACTGGGCCCGCTACGACGGCCCCGCCCGCCGGGTCACCGAGCCCGCGGTGAACCGCCCGGGCGACCTGCCGCAGGACGTCAGGGCGCTGCCCGCGGTCGGCGAGGGCGCCGCGCTCTACCCCCAGGCCTTCCCCGACCGCCGCCCCGACCCCGCGCACCAGTCGGCCGGGTCGCTCGCCGCGCTCGCCGCCCGGCGGCTGGCCGCCGGCGAGCCCTTCGCGCCCGCGCTGCCGCTCTACCTGCGCCGCCCCGACGCGCAGGTGCCCGCGGGCTACAAGGCGGTCCTGCCGAAGTGAACGGCGCGAACGACGTCGTCCTGCGCGACCTGCGCTGGTGGGACCTGGACCGGGTGCTCGCGCTGGAAGGCGAGCTCTTCCCCGACGACGCCTGGTCCCGCGGCATGTTCTGGTCGGAGATCGCCGACACCAGGCACCCCGCGGCGACCCGGACGTACGTCGTCGCGGAGACGCCCGGCGGCCGCCTCGTCGGCTACGGCGGCCTTGCCGCGATCGCCGGCACCGGCGACGTCCAGACCATCGCCGTCGCCCGCGACCACTGGGGCACCGGGCTCGGCTCGCGGCTGCTCACCGCCCTGCTGCGGGCCGCGACCGCCGCGGAATGCCACGAGGTGCTGCTCGAAGTACGCGTCGACAACCGCCGTGCCCAGCGGCTCTACCAGCGCTTCGGCTTCGAGCCGATCGGCATCCGCAAGGGCTACTACCAGCCGGGCAACGTCAACGCGCTCGTGATGCGCCGCGCCGACCCGGCACAGAACCTGGCTGAGGAATTCCATGGCTGACGAACCCCTTGTGCTCGGCATCGAGACCTCGTGCGACGAGACCGGCGTCGGCATCGTCCGCGGGCACACCCTGCTCGCCGACGCGATCGCCTCCAGCGTGAACGAGCACGCCCGCTACGGCGGCGTCGTCCCGGAGGTCGCCAGCCGCGCCCACCTGGAGGCGATGGTCCCCACCATCCGGCGGGCGCTGAAGGACGCCGGAGTGAACGCCGGCGACCTCGACGGCATCGCGGTGACCGCCGGCCCCGGCCTGGCCGGCGCGCTGCTGGTCGGGGTCTCGGCGGCCAAGGCGTACGCCTACGCCCTCGGCAAGCCGCTCTACGGCGTCAACCACCTCGCCTCGCACATCTGCGTCGACCAGCTCGAACACGGCCCCCTGCCCGAGCCGACGATGGCGCTGCTGGTCTCGGGCGGGCACTCCTCGCTGCTGCTGGCACCCGACATCACCGGCGACGTACGCCCGCTGGGCGCCACCATCGACGACGCGGCCGGCGAGGCCTTCGACAAGGTCGCCCGGGTGCTCGGCCTCGGCTTCCCCGGCGGCCCCGCGATCGACCGGCACGCCCGCGAGGGCGACCCGGCGGCCATCGCCTTCCCGCGCGGCCTGACCGGCGGCCGGGACCCGCTCTACGACTTCTCCTTCTCCGGCCTGAAGACCGCCGTCGCCCGCTGGGTCGAGGCCCGCCGCAGGGACGGCCAGGACGTGCCGGTCGCCGACGTGGCCGCGTCCTTCCAGGAAGCCGTGGTCGACGTCCTGACCCGCAAGGCGATCAGGGCCTGCAAGGACAACGGCGTCGACCACCTGATGATCGGCGGCGGGGTCGCCGCCAACTCCCGGCTGCGCTCGCTGGCCCTGGAGCGCTGCGAAGGCGCCGGGATCCGGCTCCGGGTCCCGCGCCCCGGCCTGTGCACCGACAACGGGGCCATGGTCGCCGCGCTGGGCGCCGAGATGATGGCCAGGGGCCGCGCCTCGTCCACCTTCGACCTCCCGGCGGACTCCTCGCTGCCGGTGACCGAGGTCTCAGTGCCCGGCCACACGCACGACCACGGGCACGAACTCGGCAGGGACAACCTCTACGGATGAGCGTCACGCTGATGTGGGAGGCCGCCGCCGCCCCGGGCCGCGGCCCCGAACTGCTCGCCTGGGCGCGGGAGTCCGCCGCCGCCCTGCCCGGCGGCTTCACCCGCCGCGAGTTCCTCACCGCCCCCGGCGACCGCGTCCTCGTCCTGACCTGGTGGGACGCCGGATACGACGCGGCCTTGCCGGAACTGCCCGAACCGGCCGCCGACCTGGTGCGGCGCGCGGTGCACCGCTGGCGGTTCACGCCGGTCGCGGTGGAACCGGCGGGCTGAAAAACGCCTCGTCCAGGGTGAGCACGCGGCCGTCGCCCCAGTCCGCGGCCGCGTGCTCGCTCCATGCCGTAGCAGCACCGACGTAGGGTCCCCCCCGATGCGCGCACCACGCGGGAAAACCGCTGTCCTCCTGCTCCTGGGCCTGCTGTTCACCGCGGGCTGCTCCGCGGGCACCCCGGCCGGCTCCCCGGCCCCCCGGGACGCCACCACCGCCTCACCGACCACGCCGCCGGCCTCGAAGCCGTCGCCGACCGACGACCGCGCGGCCGGCTTCCGCAAGTGGGGCCTCCCGCTGCTCCCGCCGCCGCCGGCCCCGCCCGCGGTCAAGCCGATACGCACCGGCGACGGAAAGATACCCGCGGTCAGCGACATACCGACCACCCAGAAAATCGTCTTCCTGACTTTCGACGACGGTGCGGAGAAGGACCCGAAGTTCGTCGGGATGATGCGGGACCTGAAAATCCCGTTCACCATGTTCCTCACCGATGACATCATCAAGAACGACTACGGTTTCTTCCGCCCGCTCCAGGCCCTGGGCAATACGATAGAGAATCACACGCTCAGCCATCCTGACCTGCACGGACGGACGTTGGCGCAGCAGAAGCACGAAATATGCACCCAGCAGCAGAAGCTCACTCATGAATACGGGAAGGTGCCCGGGCTCTTCCGGCCGCCCTACGGCAACTACAACACCGATACGCGGGCCGCGGTGAAATCCTGCGGGGGGCTGCGGGCGATGATTCTGTGGCGCGAGTCGATGCAGATCAAAAAGGTCCAGTTCCAGCGGCCTGACAAGAAATTCCATCCCGGTGACATCATCCTGGCCCACTTTCGCGGGCCGGCGCAGTTGAAGGGCGAGACGATGACGAAGATGGTGGCCAACCTGCTGCGCCAGATCTCGTCCCAGGGCTTCACCCTGGCCCGCCTGGAGGACTACGTCTGAGCGGGCGGCTCCACCCGGGCCGGTGCCGCCAGGAGCATCGTGGGGGCGCCTGAGGTGCGGGTGAGGAAGACGGTGGCCGAGTGCGGGCCGCGCGGCCGCACCCGGCGGCGGAGGTCCTCGGGGTCCACCGCGGAGCCCCGCTTCTTCACCGTGAGGATGCCGACCTCGCGCTCCCGCAGCAGCGCCTTGAGCCGCTTCAGCCCGAACGGCAGCACGTCGGTGACCTCGTACGCCGTCGCGAACGGCGTCGCCCGCAGCTCGTCGGCGGTGACGTACGCGATCGTCGGGTCGATCAGCCCGCCGCCGAGCTCCTCCGCGACCTCGGCGACGAGATGCGCGCGGATGACGGCGCCGTCCGGTTCGTAGAGGTAGCGCCCGACCGGCCGCACCGCCGGGTCGGGCAGGCCGCGCCCGACGAGGGTGGCGCCCGAGGGGAGCAGGGTCGCGCGCCGGGCGCCCGAGCGTACGCGGTCGCCCCGGCCGTCGAACCAGACCACCGCCTCCTTCACGTCGCCGCCGTCCGAGATCCACTCGGCCTCCGCGGCGGGCGGCACCGCCTCGTGCGGGATGCCGGGCGCGACCTTCACCGCCCCGGGTGCGCCGGACGCCGCCGCGTCCAGGGCCCATGACAGCGGCGGCGAGTACGACTCCGGGTCGAAGACCCGGCCCCTGGCGGTGCGGCGGGCGGGGTCCACGAACACGCCGTCGAGGCCGCCGCCGCCGACGTCCCGTACGTCCGCGCACCTGACCTCCAGGCGGTCGGCCAGATCGAGCGCGGCGGCGTTCGCGGCGACCACCGCGCAGGTCAGCGGGTCGCGGTCCACGGCCGTCACCGCCAGGCCGGCCCGCAGCATGGCGATCACGTCGCCGCCGACGCCGCAGCACAGGTCGGCGACGGCCTCCGGCCAGAACGCGGCGAACCGCTGCGCGCGGTGCGTCGCCACCGAGGCGCGGGTGGACTGTTCCAGCCCGTGCGGCGTGAAGTACATCCGGTGCGCGTCCGCCGCGCCGAACTTCGCGACGGCGCGCTGGCGCAGGCGGGTCTGGGACAGGGCGGCGGCGACGAGGCGCGCGTCGTGCGTCCGCCGCAACGCCGTTGCGGCAGCCAGGTCGTTCACGGGGTCGTGACCCCGGAGCCCCGCGAGCAGCGCCTGACCCTCGGCGGTCAGCAATCCCTCAAGCTCTTCCGGCATCACCACGTCATTCTCCCCGACGTCCCTCCTGCGTAGGGCGGCGCCCATCAGAGGCGCGGGGAACTGCGCGACCAGCCCACCACCGGCCGGTGGTCCGGATCGGACCGAACAGCCCCTTTCGGCCGGTGACGACGTGCAGCCCGTCGACGGCTGGTCGCGCAGTTCCTCGCGCCCCTGAGGGGGTGCCGCTTGCGGTGAGTTCGCGCACACCCGCCGGGGGGCAGGGCATGGGCGGAGCCCCGGGGGAGGTCCCGGGGGAGCCCCGGAGGGCGGCGCGCGGCTGGCACTCCGCTTGACCGAGTGCTAAAGGCGTCCTAGTCTCGCTTTTGGCACTCGGCCCCGCTGAGTGCCAGACAAACAGCGACGGGCAGGTCCGGCACCCGCGACGACGGGCCTACCAGGTCGCCGACCCAGACAGACACTCCCGTGAGCCCTTTGAAGGGGGAGGTCGGATCGTGACGACCGCCAGCACCAAGGTTGCCATCAAGCCGCTTGAGGACCGCATCGTGGTCCAGCCGCTCGACGCCGAGCAGACCACGGCCTCCGGCCTGGTCATTCCGGACACCGCCAAGGAGAAGCCCCAGGAGGGCGTCGTCCTGGCTGTGGGCCCGGGCCGCTTCGAGGACGGCAACCGCCTGCCGCTCGACGTCGCCGTGGGCGACGTCGTGCTGTACAGCAAGTACGGCGGCACCGAGGTGAAGTACAACGGCGAGGAATACCTCGTCCTCTCGGCCCGCGACGTTCTCGCGATCATCGAGAAGTAGTTCCCCGGCTGTACCAGCCGTGATCCCGCCCCGGGAGTCCGTGTCCTTGAGGCCGGGTCCCCGGGGCGGCTTCTTTCGCCGTCCTTACCGTCCGTGACGACGTGATTAGACGAGTAGACGAGGTAGTTCGCAGGCATGGCCAAGATTCTTAAGTTCGACGAGGACGCCCGTCGCGCCCTGGAGCGCGGCGTCAACAAGCTCGCCGACACCGTGAAGGTGACGATCGGCCCCAAGGGCCGCAACGTCGTCATCGACAAGAAGTTCGGCGCGCCGACCATCACCAACGACGGTGTGACCATCGCGCGTGAGGTCGAGCTGGAGGACCCCTACGAGAACCTGGGCGCCCAGCTCGTCAAGGAGGTGGCGACCAAGACCAACGACATCGCGGGTGACGGCACCACCACCGCGACCGTGCTCGCCCAGGCGCTGGTCCGCGAGGGCTTGCGGAACGTGGCGGCCGGGGCGTCCCCCGCCTCGCTCAAGAAGGGCATCGACGCGGCCGTCAAGGCGGTCTCCGAGGAGCTGCTGGCCACCGCGCGCGCCATCGAGGGCAAGGAGGACATCGCGGCCGTCGCCGCGCTGTCCGCGCAGGACAAGCAGGTCGGCGAGCTCATCGCCGAGGCGATGGACAAGGTCGGCAAGGACGGTGTCATCACCGTCGAGGAGTCCAACACCTTCGGCCTGGACCTGGAGTTCACCGAGGGCATGGCCTTCGACAAGGGCTACCTGTCGCCGTACTTCGTGACGGACCAGGAGCGTATGGAGGCCGTCCTCGACGACCCGTACGTGCTGATCCACCAGGGCAAGATCTCCTCGATCCAGGACCTGCTGCCGCTGCTGGAGAAGATCATCCAGGCGGGTGGCTCCAAGCCGCTGCTGATCATCGCCGAGGACGTCGAGGGCGAGGCGCTGTCGACGCTGGTCGTCAACAAGATCCGCGGCACGTTCAACGCCGTCGCGGTCAAGGCGCCCGGCTTCGGTGACCGCCGCAAGGCCATGCTCGGCGACATCGCCACCCTCACCGGTGCGACCGTCATCGCCGAGGAGGTCGGCCTCAAGCTCGACCAGGCCGGTCTCGACCTGCTGGGCACCACCCGCCGCGCCACCATCACCAAGGACGAGACCACTCTCGTCGACGGTGCGGGCGACAAGGCGGAGATCGAGGGACGCGTCAACCAGATCAAGGCGGAGATCGGCACCACCGACTCCGACTGGGACCGCGAGAAGCTGCAGGAGCGGCTGGCCAAGCTGGCCGGCGGCGTCTGCGTCATCCGCGTCGGCGCGGCCACCGAGGTGGAGCTCAAGGAGAAGAAGCACCGCCTTGAGGACGCGATCTCCGCGACCCGCGCGGCCGTCGAGGAGGGCATCGTCTCCGGCGGTGGCTCGGCCCTCGTGCACGCGGTGAAGGTCCTCGCGGACAACCTCGGCAAGGTGGGCGACGAGGCCACCGGTGTCGCGGTCGTCCGCCGCGCCGCCGTCGAGCCGCTGCGCTGGATCGCCGAGAACGCCGGCCTGGAGGGCTACGTCATCACCTCCAAGGTCGCCGAGCTCGACAAGGGCCACGGCTTCAACGCGGCCACCGGCGAGTACGGCGACCTGGTCAAGGCCGGCGTCATCGACCCGGTCAAGGTCACCCGCTCCGCGCTGGAGAACGCGGCGTCCATCGCGTCGCTGCTGCTGACCACGGAGACGCTGGTCGTGGAGAAGAAGGAAGAGGAGCAGGAGTCCGCCGCCGGCGGTCACTCCCACTCCCACTGACCTCGCTCCCGCCGACGCCCGCCACCCCCGCCCGGGGCGGCGGGCGTCTGCCGTGCCGGTCGGACACGGACTAGGTCTTCGGGTCGTACTTGCGGCCCGCGCCGGTGGAGACCGCGCCGAAGAGGCCGGGGGGCAGGTGGCGGGCGAGGCCGACGGCCACCTTGTAGCGGGCGTCGGGCACCGAGACCACCCGCCCCCTGGCAAGGTCGCGCAGGCCCGCCGCCACCACCTTGTCCGCGTCGAGCCAGGCCCAGGCGGGCAGCCGGTCCGGCTGCATCCCGGCCCGCTGGTGGAATTCCGTGCGGACGAAGCCGGGGCACAGCGCGAGGAAGCGGACGCCCGACCCGCGCAGGTCCAGGGCGGCGCCCTGGGTGAAGCGGACGACCCACGCCTTGCTCGCCGCGTATGTGCCGCGCGGCATGAAGGCGGCGACCGACGCCACGTTGACCACCGAGCCGCGCCCGCGCTCCCGCATGCCCTGCGCGGCGGCGGAGGTGAGCCGCAGCACGGCCTCGCAGTGCACGGTGAGCATGCGCAGCTCGTCGGACAGCGGCACCTCCAGGTAGCGGCCGCGGTGGCCGAAACCGGCGTTGTTGACCAGCACGTCGACCGGCGGGAGCCCACTCTCCCGCAGCCGGTTCTCCACCGCGGTGATGCCGCCGTCCGACGCGAGGTCGGCCTGCAGCACCTCGACCGCGACGCCGTGCTGCTCGCGCAGTTCGGCCGCGCTCTCGCCGAGGCGTACGGCGTCCCGCGCGACGAGGACCAGGTCGTGCCCGTCGGCCGCCAGCCGCCGTGCGAAGGCAGCGCCGATACCCGCCGTCGCACCGGTGATGAGGGAAGTCGTCATACGGGCAGCGTAGGCGTACCGCGGCTCACCGGCGGGTGCGCGCCAGCCGTTCCCTGACGCGCCGCAGGTCCTCCGCCGGCAGGGCGTCCGCCGCCAGCAGCCGTGGCAGCAGCGCCGGTTCCGCGGTCATCGCCCGGAAGGCCAGTTCGACCGTGACGTCGTGGTCCGGGCGGGAGACCACCCGCACCGGGTCGCCGGCGGCCAACTCGCCCGGTTCGAGGACCCGCAGATACGGGCCTGGCAGCGCGCGGTCGGTGAAGCGCCCGATCCAGCCGCGCTCGTCCAGCCAGCCGGCGAAGGTCGCGCACGGGATGCGCGGGCAGGACACCTCCAGCAGCGGCCCTTCCGTGCCGACCCGCCAGCGCTCGCCTATCAGCGCGGCGTTGACGTCGTAGCCGGTGGTCGTCAGGTTCTCGCCGAAGCAGCCGTTGGCGAAGCTGCGGTCCAGCTCCTTCTCCCAGCGGTCCAGGTCCTCGCGGGCGTAGGCGTAGACCGCCTGGTCGTCACCGCCGTGGTGCTTGATGTCGTAGACCCGGTCACCGGCCAGGCCGACCGCCCCGGTCCCCTTCGGCCCGGGCGAGCGCACCGCGACCGGGCCGCTGACCGGCTGCTTGTCTATGCCGGTCGCCGCCAGCCGCTTCCACGGATTGGGTATCGGCCGGCCCACGTTGACGCTCAGCAGCCGCATCGGTGCTCCCCTTTTCTACGCCGGTACCGTGATCAGATACGGGGTCGTCACGCTCAGCGCCGCGAAGCCGAGGCGCTGCAGGATGGGGCGGCTGTCGTTCGACGCGTCGACCTGGAGATAGCGGTACCCATGGGCCGCGGCGATACGCGCCCGGCGCGCGACCAGGGCGCGGTAGATGCCCTTGCCGCGCCACTCCTTGACGGTGCCGCCGCCCCACAGCCCGGCGAAGTCCGTCCCCGGGCACAACTCCATCCGCGCCGCGCACACCGGGACGTCGCCGGCCATCGCCAGCACGATGCTCACGGTGTCCGCGCTGCGGGTGACCTGGTCGAGCATCCTGATCCGGAGCCGGTCCGCGTTCGTGCCGAACGCCTGCTCGTGCACGGCCGCCGCCAGGTCGACGCCGGCCGCGTCCCGTACCGGCTCCAGCCGCACGCCGGGCGGCAGTTCCGCGCCCCGCGTGAGCTCGGCGACCTCGTCGATCTCGGCGACCATCAGGGTCTCGGGTTCCTCGGGTGTGAAGCCCGCGGCGAGCAGCCGGTCGCCCAGGTCCGCCGGGCCGTCGTGCGCGTACGTCTTCCACTCGAACTCGCGCCCGGCCGCCTCCGGGCCGCGCAGCCAATCCAGTTGCGCGGCGATGGCCGCGTCGGCGGTCGTCGCGTCCAGGTCGGACCACAGGATGCCGCACCACTCGTGGGTCCCGGCCCCCACCTGCCGTACGACGCCGGGGAGCCGGTCGATCCGGGTGGTGGGGCTCTCCGGCGGTGCGTCCCGGCGTAGCTGGGCATCGAAGAGGGCGAGGGCGTGCGTGGAGTCCATCGGGGCATTCCACCACCCGCCCCCGCCGCACCCAACCGGTTTTACCGGCGCCACCGCGGCGGGGGGGCGGTCAGGCGGCGGCGGCCAGGGCCAGCTCGATGTCGGCCGGGGTGTTGTAGAAGTGCGGGGCGAAGCGCAGGTTGCCGGCCCGGGAGGAGAAGGTCAGGCCCGCCTCGGTGAGCCGGTCGGTGACGGCCGCGGGCACGCCGGGGATCGCGACGATCGCGGAGCGGCCCGGGACCGGGTCGTAGCCGAGGGCGGCGAATCCCGCGCGCAGCCGGTCCGCGAGGGCCACGTCGTAGGCGTGGACGGCGTCCACGCCCAGCTCCTCGATGAGGGACAGCGACGCGGCGGCGCCGACGTAGGGCAGGTAGGCGGGGCGCGCGTCGAAGCGGCGGGCGCCGGGGGCGAGGTCGGCGACCGGGCCGTAGCAGGAGGCCCACGGGTCGTCGGCGCCGTACCAGGTGGTGAAGGCGCCGGAGAGGGTGGATTCGGCGCCCGGGCGGACGGTGAGGAAGCAGGCGCCGTGCGGCGAGACCGGCCACTTGTAGCCGTGGCAGACGACGTAGTCGTACTCGGTGGCGTCCAGCGGCAGCCAGCCGACCGACTGGGTCGCGTCGAGCAGGACCCGGGCGCCGTGCTCGGCGGCGGCCGCGCGGATCGCCGGGAGGTCGGCGATCCGCCCGTCGGCGGACTGCACGGTGCTGACCGCCACCAGGGCGGTGCCGGGGCGTACGGCGCCGGCGACGTCCTGGAGCGGGACCAGCCGCAGGCGCAGGTCGGGGCGGCCGGCGAAGGGCTGCACGAGGGCGCTGAAGTCCTCCTGGAAGGCGACGACTTCGGCGCCCGGCGGGAGGGCCGCGCAGATCAGGCCGACGCTGCCGGCCACGGTGCCGGCCAGGGCGACCTGGGAGACCGGGGCGCCGACGATACGGGCGAAGGAGGCGCGGGCCTCGGCGGCCGCGCGCTCGTAGCCGTCCAGGTCGGGGCGCCCGGCGGCCCACATGTCGAGAGAACGGCGGAGGGCCGCCACCGTACGGGCCGGGGCGATGGCGTGGGCGGCGGTGTTGAGGTAGCCGGGCGCGAGATCGGGGTATTCCGCGGCCCGGACCTCGCTGAAGGCGGCGGCGGAGTCGGTCGACACGTGAGCGCTCATGTACGGCAGCGTGCCCCCGGTCCTGGGCAAAGTCCATCGCCGGTCTCTGCAGGACATACCTAAGTAATGCTTATGGTGGGGACGTGATCGAAGCACGGCACCTACGGGTACTGCGGGCGGTGGCAAGGGGCGGCTCGTTCTCCGCCGCGGCCCGGGCCCTGGGCTGTACGCAGCCGGCCGTCAGCCAGCAGATGAAGGCCCTCGAAGCGTCGGCGGGCACCCCGCTGCTGGTGCGCGGGCCGCGCGAGATGCGGCTGACGCAGGCCGGCGAGGCGCTGGTGCGGCACGCCGACGGCATCCTGGCCGGGCTGACCGCAGCCGAGGAGGAGGTGGCGGCGATCGCCGGCCTGCGGGCGGGGCGGGTGCGGCTGGCCTCGTTCCCCTCGGGCACGCCGACCCTGGTGCCCGGCGCGGTCGCCGAGCTGCGGGAGCGGCACCCGGGCACCGAGGTCTCGCTGGTGGAGGCCGAGCCCCCGGGGTCGGTGGACCTGCTGCGGGCCGGCGACTGCGACATCACGCTGGCCTTCCGCTTCCCCGGTCTGCCGACGCCGGCCGAGGAGTCCTGGGCCGACCTGGTGGTGCGCCCGCTGCTCACCGACCGGCTGGTCGGGGTGCTGCCGCAGGGGCACCGGCTGGCCGGCGGCGGCCCGGTGGACCTGGCGGCGCTGGCCGGGGAGCGGTGGATCGCGGGCTGCCCGCGCTGCCGCGGGCATCTGGTGGAGCTGTGCGAGCGGGCGGGCTTCACGCCCAGGATCGACTTCGCCACCGACGACTACCCGGCGGTGATCGGCCTGGTCGCGGCGGGTCTGGGGGTCGCGGTGCTGCCGCGGCTCGCGCTGGAGTCGCTGCGGTCACGCGGCGTCGCGGTGGTCGCGCTGCGTCCTGCGGTGCAGCGCGAGGTCGTGGCGCTCACGCTGCCTGACCTCGCGCACGTACCGGCGGTGGACATGATGCTGGGCCGGCTCGCGCGGGCCGGGCTGCGGTGGGCGTGACCCACCGCGGAATCGATTCTTCGGCGGTGCGGGGTGTGGCGCGCTAAGGCTGGGAGCTCATCATCCTGTGCCGGGAGCGCCCCATCATCTCCTCGCGCTCGTCCTCGGTGAGCCCGCCCCACACGCCGTACGGCTCGCGTACGGCCAGGGCGTGGGTGGCGCACTCGGCCCGCACGGGGCAGCGCATGCACACCTCCTTGGCCGCGGCCTCCCGCGCGCTGCGGGCTGCGCCGCGCTCGCCCTCGGGGTGGAAGAACAGCGAGCTGTCGACGCCTCGGCAGGCGGCCACCAGCTGCCAGTCCCAGAGATCGGCGTTCGGGCCGGGAAGGCGGGAGAAGTCTGCCATTGCTCATCCCCTCGACGGGTGCGTGACGGCCAAGACGACCTCGGTGTCTCCGACCGTACATCTACTGTCGTAGTAGATGTAAATATGACTCATCGCCAATCTAGCGTCGATTAGCCCACGCATCGGAAAAGAGCGGCCAAAGGGTGCAAAGTCCGGCATAACACCCGTTCAGCAGCATCTGCCGTCCCGGCACGCGCGCCCGCGGTTCGCCGGCCATCCGGGAAATCTGCCGACTCACCCGTTCTGACCTGCGGCGTGACCGATTCGTATGCGGATGATCACGTAGAGTGCCGATGGCGGCGACCAAACTTCGTAACTCTTTCGGGTGAGGGTCGTTGAGTGTGGCGGAAGCGGTTGGCGGCCCAAGCGGTCCCACAGGATTCGGGCATCTGCCCGATGCCGTCAGCCTCAACGGTGAAGACTTCGTACAGCCTGGAGGCACAACGTGACGCGGTTCAGCTGCGGAGGGCGGTCATGACTTCCGTCCTCGTCTGCGACGACTCCCCGCTCGCCCGAGAGGCCCTGCGCCGCGCGGTGGCGACCGTGCCCGGCGTCGAGCGCGTAACCACCGCGGCCAACGGTGAGGAAGTGCTCCGCCGCTGGGGGGCCGACCGGTCCGACCTCATCCTGATGGACGTCAGGATGCCCGGCCTCGGCGGTGTCGAGACCGTACGGCGGCTGCTGTCCGCCGACCCCGGCGCCCGCATCATCATGCTCACCGTCGCCGAGGACCTCGACGGGGTCGCTCTCGCGGTGGCGGCCGGCGCCCGCGGCTATCTGCACAAGGACGCCTCGCGCGCCGAACTGCGGGCCACGGTCACCCAGGCGCTCGCCGACCCGACCTGGCGGCTCGCCCCGCGCCGGCTGCGGTCCGCCGAGATGGGCGCCGCGCCCACCCTGACCGCCCGGGAGATCCAGGTGCTCGAAGGGATGAGCCATGGACGGTCCAACGCCGAGATCGGCCGCGAGCTCTTCCTGTCCGAGGACACCGTCAAGACGCACGCGCGGCGGCTGTTCAAGAAGCTCGGCGCCTCGGACCGGGCGCACGCGGTGGCACTCGGCTTCCGCTGGGGCCTGGTCCGCTGACCCGGCTACGCCGTACGCCGTACGGCGAAGTCCCCCACGAGTCCTCGGTTTCCCGGGGGAGGACGCATGCTTGACGTATGGACTTCCTCGGGGATCGGCGGGGGCTTCACATGGTGGACCAGAAGGCGGAGATGACAGTGCCTGCCGCGGACTCCGCCGCGGCCTCGGCCACGGCGGCTCATAACGCTTCGGTGCAGAAGTACGGCCGCGATGCGGCGAATGCTCCGGCGGCGAGGCACCATGGGTGGATGCGCGACGACGACGATCCGGCCATCGGTGCCCTCGTCCGTCGCGCCGTCGACGGCGACCAGCGCGCGACCCACGACCTGCTGGCGCACGTCCACCCGCTGGCCGAGCGCTACTGCCGCACCCGGCTCTCCCGGCTGCCCGGTGACGCACGGCACTTCGTGGACGACCTCGCCCAGGAGGTCTGCCTGGCCGTGCTGTGCGCGCTGCCGCGCTACCGCGACCTCGGGCGGCCCTTCGAGGCCTTCGTGGTGTCCATCGCCGCCCACAAGGTCGCCGATCTGCAACGGGCCGCGATGCGCCACCCCGGCAGCACCGCCGTCCCCTCCGACGAGATGCCGGAGAAGCCCGACGACTCGCTCGGCCCCGAGGAGCGCGCGCTGCTCAACAGCGACGCGGCCTGGGCCAAGGAACTGCTCGACCGGCTGCCCGGACACCTGCGCGAACTGGTGCTGCTGCGGGTCGCCGTCGGGCTGAGCGCGGAGGAGACCGGCCAGGTGCTCGGCATGTCGCCGGGAGCCGTCCGGGTCGCCCAGCACCGCGCGCTCAGCCGGCTGCGGGCCATCGCCGAGGAGTCGGCCGCCGCCCACCCGGCGAGTGCGGGCGGCCTCAGCGCCTAGGGACGTGGCACGGCCCTCACCTGGGCGGTCATGGGAATACCGGCGCAGCCACTACCATTGAACAACTCGCCGGGCAAGACCATTCGGGAAGGTGTCATGACGCTGAACGCCGACGGAGTAGCCGAGAAGTTCGCCGCGCTCGGGTTGACCTACGACGATGTGCTGCTGCTGCCGGGCGCGTCAGAGGTGCTGCCCAACGAGGTCGACACCTCGTCGCTCATCTCGCGCAACGTCAGGGTCAACATCCCGCTGCTGTCCGCCGCGATGGACAAGGTCACCGAGGCCAGGATGGCGATCGCCATGGCCCGGCAGGGCGGCGTCGGCGTGCTGCACCGCAACCTGTCGATCGAGGACCAGGTCAACCAGGTCGACCTCGTCAAGCGCTCCGAGTCCGGCATGGTCACCGACCCGATCACGGTCCGCCCCGACGCCACGCTCGGCGACGCGGACGCACTGTGCGCGAAGTTCCGCATCAGCGGGGTGCCCGTCACCGACGCCAACGGGCGGCTGCTCGGCATCGTCACCAACCGCGACATGGCCTTCGAGTCCGACCGTTCGCGGCAGGTCCGCGAGGTCATGACGCCGATGCCGCTGGTCACCGGCAAGGTCGGCATCTCCGGTGTGGACGCGATGGCGCTGCTGCGCCGCCACAAGATCGAGAAGCTGCCGCTGGTGGACGAGGACGGCCGGCTCAGCGGGCTGATCACCGTCAAGGACTTCGTCAAGGCCGAGCAGTATCCGCACGCGGCCAAGGACTCCGAGGGCCGGCTCGTCGTCGGCGCCGCGGTCGGCGCCGGACCCGAGGCCCTGGACCGCGCACAGGCGCTGGTCGGCGCGGGCGTGGACTTCCTGGTCGTGGACACCTCGCACGGCCACAACAGCAACGCGCTGAACTGGATGGCCAAGATCAAGGCCAGCGTGCCGGTCGACCTGGTCGGCGGCAACGTCGCCACCCGCGACGGCGCCCGCGCGCTGATCGACGCCGGCGTGGACGGCGTCAAGGTCGGCGTGGGCCCCGGCTCGATCTGCACCACCCGGGTCGTCGCCGGCATCGGCGTCCCCCAGGTCACCGCGATCTACGAGGCCGCGCAGGCCTGTATCGACGCGGGCGTCCCCGTCATCGGCGACGGCGGCCTGCAGTATTCCGGCGACATCGGCAAGGCGCTGGCCGCGGGCGCGAGCAGCGTCATGCTCGGCAGCCTGCTGGCCGGCTGCGAGGAGTCCCCGGGCGAGCTGCTCTTCATCAACGGCAAGCAGTTCAAGTCCTACCGCGGCATGGGCTCGCTCGGCGCGATGCAGTCCCGCGGGCAGGGCCGCTCGTACTCCAAGGACCGCTACTTCCAGGCCGAGGTCTCCGCCGACGACAAGCTCGTACCCGAGGGGATCGAGGGCCAGGTGCCGTATCGCGGCCCGCTGTCCGCGGTCCTGCACCAGCTGGTCGGCGGTCTGCGCCAGACGATGGGGTATGTGGGCGCGGCCACCGTCGCGGAGATGGAGTCGAAGGGGCGGTTCGTCCGCATCACGGCCGCGGGACTCAAGGAGTCCCACCCCCACGACATCCAGATGACGGTCGAGGCCCCCAACTACCACGGCTGAGCCCACCTCTGCGCTGGTCCTCCCCTTCCCCCGGGCCCCCCGGCCCCGCGTTCCCCCTTCCCGGGGGGCGGTGGTCGGCGGGTCCCTTTTCGGCAAGGGGGTACCCCCACGCGCCCCTGGTGGGCACCCTGTGCGGCAGAGGGGCGCACCCCCGGCGGAGGGGAAGGCCCGGGTCGGGGGTGCGGGATACTGGGGCCGCAGGCCACAGAGAGAGGCACGGACGTGACAGAGATCGAGATCGGTCGGGGCAAGCGAGGCCGCAGGGCATATTCGTTCGACGACATCGCCGTCGTCCCGAGCCGCCGCACCCGGGACCCGAAAGAAGTCTCGATCGCCTGGCAGATCGATGCGTACCGCTTCGAGCTGCCCTTCCTCGCCGCACCGATGGACTCGGTCGTGTCGCCGGAGACAGCGATCAGGATCGGCAACCTCGGCGGCCTCGGCGTGCTGAACCTGGAGGGGCTGTGGACCAGGTACGACGACCCGGAGTCGCTGCTCGCGGAGATCGCCGAGCTCGATGACGTACGGGCGACCGCGCGGCTCCAGGAGATCTACCGTGCGCCGATCCGCGAGGAGCTGATCGGGCAGCGGATCAAGGAGGTGCGCGACGCCGGCGTCGTGACCGCCGCCGCGCTGTCGCCGCAGCGCACCGCGCAGTTCTCCAAGGCCGTGGTGGACGCCGGGGTCGACCTGTTCGTGATCCGCGGCACCACCGTGTCGGCGGAGCACGTGAGCGGGTCCCACGAGCCGCTGAACCTCAAGCAGTTCATCTACGAGCTGGACGTGCCGGTCATCGTCGGCGGCTGCGCCACGTACACGGCGGCGCTGCACCTGATGCGGACCGGGGCGGCCGGCGTGCTGGTCGGCTTCGGCGGCGGGGCGGCGCACACCACGCGCAACGTGCTGGGCATCCAGGTGCCGATGGCCACCGCGGTGGCCGATGTGGCGGCGGCCCGCCGGGACTACATGGACGAGTCCGGCGGCCGCTACGTGCACGTCATCGCCGACGGCGGCTTCGGCGCCAGCGGTGACCTGCCGAAGGCGATCGCCTGCGGGGCGGACGCGGTGATGATGGGCTCGCCGCTGGCCCGCGCGACGGACGCGCCCGGCCGCGGCTTCCACTGGGGCATGGAGGCCGTCAACCCCGAACTGCCGCGCGGCAAGCGGATGAACCTGGGCACCGCTGGCACCACCGAGGAGATCCTGCTCGGCCCGTCGCACGCCCCGGACGGCTCGATGAACTTCTTCGGCGCCCTGCGCCGCTCGATGGCCACCACCGGCTACTCCGACCTCAAGGAGTTCCAGCGGGTCGAGGTCACCGTCTCGCCGACGCACCACCGCTGAGACCTCGGGTACGGCCAGGGGCCCTGCCGCATGTAGCGGCGGGGCCCCTGGCCGTCGGCTTCGCGGGCCGCGGTGTCAGTTCGCCACGCGTTTGGTGATCACGAAGCCTTCCAGGCCCGCGATGGCGAAGAAGAAGAAGTCCTTGCCGTCCATCGCGTCCTTCCAGGTGTCCTGGACCAGGCTGAAGTGGTCGCTGAGGATGGTCATCACGCCCGGGGCGCCCGGCAGGTCGGTGAGCAGCAGCGCGATGCCGAAGATCTGGCCGAGGTAGACGCCGAGCAGCGCCAGCGGGACGCCGAGGAAGGGCAGCGCGGGGTTGCGGCCGCCGAGCTTGCCGAGCGCGAAGCCCACGAGGGCGCCGACGGCGAGGGCCGCGTAACCGATCTCGTGCTTGGTGCCCTTGATGAGCAGGCCGTAGATCAGCGCGGCGACGATCGCGGCGGCGATGCCGGCCACGATGCCGAGCCCCGGGTTGCCGGCCGGCGGCGCACCGATCGGCGCGGGCGGGGCGTAGGCGGCGGCGTTGAAGCCGCCGGGGGCCGCGCCCTGCGGCGGGGCGGCGTAAGGGGACGGCGGGTAGGGCTGCTGCGGGGCCGGCCCGGCCTGCGGTGCCTGGGGAGGCTGCGGTGCCTGCGGCGGCTGCTGCGCGTACGGGTTCTGGCCGCCCGGCTGCTGGGGCGGCGGTGGGTAGTCGGAGCTCATGAAGGGTCCCCCGGGGACGGAAAAGGCTGTGGGTCCGTACCGTGGGCGGCGCCGCGACGTGACGCGTGCATGCCTCTGTACGAACGGTGACGCCGAAATGTAGCAGGGGGAAGTGACAATCGGACAAGTAGATTGAGGTCGTTACACGACCCGGACGTCCGGCTGAACGAGGGCCACTCGGGGCCCTCTTGTCACAGCCGGGCGGCGGCTCCGGCCGGGGTGGCGCCGCGGGTGTCGAGCAGCAGCTGCGCCTTGACCGCCAGGCCCTGGAGGTCGTAGGTGCGGTGGTGCTGGAGCAGCAGCGTCAGGTCGGCGTCGGCGGCGGCCTCCCACAGCGAGTCGGCGCGCGGCACCGGGCGGTCCATGACCCGCCATTGGGGTACGTAGGGGTCGTGGTAGCAGAGCTGGGCGCCGAGTTCGAGCAGCCGGGTGCCGATCTCCCGTGCAGGGGCGCCCTGCTGGTCGGCGAGGTCGGCCTTGTAGGTCACGCCGAGCAGCAGGACGCGGGCGCCGCGCAGCGACTTGCCGTGCTCGTTGAGCAGCGCCGCGGCGCGCTGGACGACGTAGCGCGGCATCCGGGAGTTGACCTCCTGGGCGAGTTCCACCATCCGCAGCGGGTGGCCGGGCAGCCTGGGGTGCGCGGGCGGGGTGAAGTGCGGTGCCGCGTTGGGGTCGAGCGGGGCCGCGGGGCCGCCGACGCCGGGTCCTGGACGGAAGGCCTGGAAGCCGAAGGGCTTGGTCTCCGCGCACCGGATGACGTCCCACAGGTCGACGCCCAGGTCGTGGCAGAAGACCGCCATCTCGTTGGCGAAGGCGATGTTGACGTGCCGGTAGTTGGTCTCCAGCAGCTTGACCGCCTCGGCCTCGCGGGTGCCGCGGGCGCGGACGATGCGTTCGGTGAAGCGGCCGTAGAAGGCGGCGGCGGCCTCGGTGCAGGCGGGGGTGCAGCCGCCGACCACCTTGGGGGTGTTGGCGAGCTGGAAGGCGCGGTTGCCGGGGTCGAGGCGGCCGGGGGAGTAGGCGAGGTGGAAGTCGCGGCCGGCCCGCAGGCCGTGCGACTCCAGCAGCGGGCGCAGATAGCCCTCGGTGGTGCCCGGGTAGACGGCCGACTCCAGCACGACGGTGGTGTGCGGGCGCAGGTGCGCGGCCAGCGCGCGGGCGGCGGTGGCGACCGCGGACAGGTCCAGGGCGTGGTCCTCGCCGGGCGGGGTGGGCGCGCAGATCACCGCGGTGCGCACCCGGCCGAGCACGGCCGGGTCGGCGGTCGCACGGAAGCCGCAGGCCAGCATCCTGCGCAGGTCGGCGGCGGCCAGCGAGCCCGGCGGTACGCGCCCGGCGTTGATGTCGGCGACGGTGGCGGGGTCGGGGTCGTAGCCGATGACACCGACGCCGGCGGCGGTCGCCGCCTGGGCGAGGGGGAGTCCGGTGCTGCCGAGTCCGAGTACGGCGAGGTCTGCGGGCATGGGGGGTGTCCTCCCTGGCGACCACCACGAATGGGCTCATGCATGGCTTTAAAACAGGCTAACCAGACAAATGACTGATATGACCACACGCCGCGCCGTACTGACCGACCGGTCCGCAGGTCCGCGGCCCCGCGACCCCGCCCCGTCCGCCCCGGGACCTGGCCGGATCGCCGGGCGGATCACCGGCCCGGGGCCGCCCCTGGGCCGGCCGGGCACCGCCCCGGGACCGGCTGCCCTGGCAGCACGCCGCCACGGCGGTCACTATCGAAGGAGGGCCACCCGCCCGATCGGGGCAGATTCCCCGCGGGGCCCGTCGCAGCAGCGACCGACCACAACCGGGCAGAACCGACCGAGAGCCCGATCAGCACCGGCAGGCACGGAGGTACGGATGCGTACGACGACACTCGGACCCACGCAGCGGGCGGCAGCCCTCACCCGGATGGCGGAGAAAGAGCTGGACATCCTGGTGGTGGGCGGCGGCGTCGTCGGCGCCGGGACCGCCCTGGACGCCGCCACCCGCGGACTGTCCACCGGCCTCGTCGAGGCCCGGGACTGGGCGGTCGGCACGTCGAGCCGGTCCAGCAAGCTCATCCACGGCGGGCTGCGCTATCTGGAGATGCTGGACTTCGGCCTGGTCCGCGAGGCGCTCAAGGAGCGCGGGCTGCTGCTCGAGCGGCTCGCACCGCACCTGGTGCGCCCGGTGCCGTTCCTCTATCCGCTCCAGCACAAGGGCTGGGAGCGGGTGTACGCCGGCTCGGGCGTGGCCCTCTACGACGCGATGTCGCTGTCGTCCGGCCACGGCCGCGGGCTGCCGCTGCACCGCCACCTGAGCCGCAAGCACGCGCTGCGAATAGCCCCCGCGCTGCGCAAGGACGCGCTGGTGGGCGCCCTGCAGTACTACGACGCCCAGGTCGACGACGCGCGGCTGGTGGCGACGCTGGCGCGTACCGCCGCCTCCTACGGCGCGCACGTCGCCAACCAGGCGCGGGTGACGGAGTTCCTCCGCGAGGGCGAGCGGGTCGTCGGCGCCCGGGTGCACGACGCTGAGGCCGGCGGCGAGTACGACGTCCGGGCCAAGCAGGTGGTGAACGCGACCGGGGTGTGGACCGACGACACCCAGGCGCTGATCGCCGAGCGCGGGCAGTTCCACGTCCGCGCGTCCAAGGGCATCCACCTGGTGGTGCCGAAGGACCGGATCCACTCGACCACCGGTCTGATCCTGCGCACCGAGAAGAGCGTGCTGTTCGTCATCCCCTGGGAGCGGCACTGGATCGTCGGCACCACCGACACCGACTGGAGCCTCGACAAGGCCCACCCGGCGGCGTCGAGCGCGGACATCGACTACGTGCTCGACCACGTCAACTCGGTGCTGAACACCCCGCTGACCAGGGACGACGTCGAAGGCGTCTACGCCGGGCTGCGCCCGCTGCTGGCCGGCGAGTCGGACGCGACCAGCAAGCTGTCCCGGGAGCACACCGTGGCCCACCCGGTGCCCGGGCTCGTGGTCGTCGCCGGCGGGAAGTACACGACGTATCGGGTGATGGCCAAGGACGCGGTGGACGAGGCCGTGCACGGCCTGGACCGCCGGGTCGCCCCCTGCTGCACCGAGGACGTGCCGCTGGCCGGCGCCGAGGGCTACCAGGCGGAGTGGAACGCCCGCGCCAGGACCGCGGCGGCCAGCGGGGTGCACGTGGCGCGGATCGAGCACCTGCTCAACCGGTACGGCACGCTGACCGAGGAAGTGCTCGCGCTGATCGCCGACGACCCGACGCTGGCCGCACCGCTGACCGGCGCGGACGACTACCTGCGGGCCGAGGTCGTCTACGCGGCGGCGTACGAGGGCGCCCGCCATCTGGACGACGTGCTGGCCCGCAGGACGCGCATCTCCTTCGAGACCTTCGACCGCGGCACCCGCAGCGCCCGCGAGGTGGCGGAGCTGATGGCGCCGGTCCTCGGCTGGGACGCCAACCAGATCGACAAGGAGGTGGAGTACTACGAGAAGCGGGTCGAGGCGGAACGTGAATCGCAGCTCCAGCCCGATGATCTGACCGCGGATGCGGCCCGGTTGGGGGCGCCGGATATCGTGCCCCTGTAGACGCACGGCGTCTGGACGCGAGCGGGGAATGCCGGACGGCTCTCCGGGAACGCGTGATCGGGGGACAGACGGAGGAGCGCGACATGGTGGGACCCGCGGACGAGGGACGGTTGGTCGCGGGCCGCTACCGGTTGATGGAGCGGATCGGCCGCGGCGGCATGGGCACGGTCTGGCGGGCCGAGGACGAACTCCTCGACCGCCAGGTCGCGGTCAAGAAGCTGCACCCGCCGCAGCCGCACCTGGCCGACGAGGAGGTGGCCACGCTCTTCGAGCGCACCCGCCGCGAGGCCAGGGCCGCCGCCAGGATCAGCCACCCCAACGTCATCGTCGTCCACGACGTGGTGGACGACGCCGGCCTGCCGTCCATCGTCATGGAGTACGTCCCCTCGGTCACCCTCGGCGAACTGCTCAAGGACCGCGGCGCGCTGCCGCCCGCCGAGGCCGCCCGGATCGGCCGCGGCATGATCGCGGCGCTGCGGGCCGCGCACCGCGCCGGGGTGCTGCACCGGGACGTCAAGCCGGGCAACGTGCTGCTCGGCGAGGGCGGCCGGATCGTGCTGACCGACTTCGGCATCGCCCAGGCCTCCGGCACCTCCACCCTCACCCGGACCGGCGAGCTGATCGGCTCCATCGACTTCCTGTCGCCGGAGCGCATCCGCGGCGCCATACCCGGGCCGGAGGCCGACCTGTGGGCGCTGGGCGCCACCCTCTACCAGGCCGTCGAGGGCGAGTCGCCCTTCCGCCGCCCGACCGCGATCGAGACGGCGTACGCGATCGCCGAGGAACCGGTCGTGCCGGCGCCGAACGCCGGGGCGCTGACCCGGGTGATCGCCGGCCTGCTGGCCAAGGAGCCCGCCGAGCGGCTGTCGGCAGAAGAGGCCGAGCGATTGCTGCGGATACCGGCGGGGGAGCAGGACACCGCGCTCGTCGAGCAGGTCGGCTTCACCCAGCCGCTCCCGCACCCCGATCCGGCCGGCCGGTCCGGCGGCGGCACCCAGCCGGGCCCGCAGCACGGGCAGCACGCCCAGCACCCGCACGAGGCGCAGCACGCCCAGCACACCGCGCCCCGCGGCCGCCCCGGCCGCTGGATCGCCGCCGCGGTGGCCGTCGCCGTGGTGGCCGGCGGCGTCGCCGTCGCCGTGGACCGGGCGAACCGGTCCGACGCGGCCGGCGGTGACACCGGCGGACCGACCGCCTCCGCCACGACCGCGCCCACCACCGCCCCGCCCACCACCGCCCCGCCGACCACGGATCCGACCACCCCCACCCCCGACCCGACGACGCACGAACCGCCGCCGGTCCCCGACGGCTACCACCTCGTGCAGCAGGCCGACCACGGCTACAGCCTCCCCGTCCCCGACCACTGGACGAAGAAGGTCACCGAGGACGGTGACCAGATCAGCTACGTCGACCCCACCGACACCGTCGCCCTCAAGATCAGTTCCCTGGACTTCGCCGGACCCGACCCGTACCAGCACTGGATCGACCTGGAGCCGCAGACCAGGGACAAGGTCAAGGCCTACCACCGCGAGCGCATGGAGCGGACCACGACCGCGGACGGCCAGTCCGCGGCCCTGTGGCAGTTCACCTTCCAGGGCACGACAGCCACCTTCCGTGCCCGCGACATCGGATTCGGCAAGGAGGGTGGACGCGAGTACGCGGTCTACCTGTCCGCGCCGAAGGCCCAATGGAGCACCTACCTACCGGTGTTCGAGAACGCCGTCGCCGGATTCCGGCAGACGGACTGACGCGCGGCCGGATCCCCGCATTCGCTTCCACGTGCCCCGTTCGGGGATGATGGGGGTTCACACCGCAGGACTGCAGAGGGAACCCATGAGCGAGGACGAAGGTACCGACGGACGCGTGCTCGCCGACCGGTACCGCCTCGACGGCGTACTCGGCAAGGGCGGGATGGGTACGGTCTGGCGCGCGGTCGACGAGACCCTGGGCCGTGCCGTCGCCGTCAAGGAACTCCGCTTCCCCGGCAACGTGGACGAGGAGGAGAAGCGCCGCATGGTCACGCGCACCCTGCGCGAGGCCAAGGCGACCGCCAGGATCCGCAACACCGGCGCCATCACCGTCTACGACGTCGTCAAGGAGGACGACCGGCCGTGGATCGTGATGGAGCTGATCGAGGGCAGGTCGCTGTCCGACGCGATCCGCGAGGACGGCCCGCTGACCCCCAAACGGGCGGCCGAGGTCGGGCTGGTGGTCCTCGACGTGCTGTCCGCCGCGCACCGCGAGGGCATCCTGCACCGCGACGTCAAACCGTCCAACGTGCTGATCGCCAACAACTCCCGGATCGTGCTCGGCGACTTCGGCATCGCGCAGATCGACGGCGACCCGTCGGTCACCTCCACCGGCATGCTGGTCGGCGCGCCCTCGTACATCTCGCCGGAGCGCGCCCGCGGTCAGAAGCCCGGCCCGCCGGCCGACCTGTGGTCCCTGGGAGCGCTCCTCTTCGCCGCCGTCGAGGGCCGGCCGCCCTACGACAAGGGGTCGGCGATCGCCACCCTGACCGCGGTGATGACCGAGCCGGTCGGGCCGATGCGCAACGCCGGGCCGCTCAGCACGGTCATCACCGGGCTCCTGGCCAAGGACCCGGAGGAGCGGCTGGACGAGAGCGGCGCGCGCGCCCTGCTGCAGGGCGTCGCGAACGCCCCGGAGCGCCCGGTCGCGCCCCCGGCGCCCGCCGGTGACTCCGCGACCGCCGTGCTGCCCGTCGACCCCCAGCCCACCCCGACCGACGCGCCGCCCGCCGCCCGGCGGTCGGCCGCCGAGCAGCTCAGGGTGCGCGAGGCGCTGACGTCGGTGCGCAAGGCCGCGGCGAAGTCCAGGACCGCCGCGAGACCCGCGGCGGCCAGGCCCGCACCGGAACCCGGCGTGCCGTCCGACGCCCCGCCGCCCGCCCGCGCCTCGATCACCGACGTCGTGCCGCGCCGCACCCTGATCATCGCGGCGGTCGCCGTGGTGCTTGCGCTGCTCGGCACGGTGATAGGCGTCGCGATCGCCAACTCCGGTGGCGGGGGCGGCGACTCCAAGAACGGTGGCGCGTCACCCGCGCCGACGCAGCAGAGTGGTGGCGCTCACAAGCCGTCCGCCACACCGAGTGCGAGCAGCACCGGCCCCACGGGCACCGCCACCGGGACCGCGACCGCCACCGGCGGCTCCGGCGACGGCGCGGCGGACGACTCCGACGGCCAGGACACCACGAAGCCCGACACCGGCGCCACCGCCGTACCCGCCGGATTCAAGCGGGTCCCGGCCAACGGCGGCGCCAGCGTGGCGATCCCGGACACCTGGAAGCGGCTCCCGGACAGGACGGACTACCGGTCGGGCACGTATTTCAGCGGCCCCGACGGCGGCCGGCTGATGGTCGACTGGACGCCCAAACCTGGGAAGAGCGCGGTCGGCAACTGGCGGTCCCACGCCAAGTCGGTCGGCCCCAACCTCCAGGACTACCAGCAGCTCAGCATCGAGACCGTGGACTATCGCACGTACGACGCCGCTGACTGGGACTACAAGTACACGTCGGGGGGTAAGCAACTGCGTGTCCAGAACCGCGGCATGGTGACGGACGCTCACCACGG
This sequence comes from Streptomyces sp. NBC_01198, assembly GCF_036010485.1. Lineage (NCBI taxonomy): Bacteria > Bacillati > Actinomycetota > Actinomycetes > Kitasatosporales > Streptomycetaceae > Streptomyces > Streptomyces sp. NBC_01198. The sequence goes on along the minus strand of NZ_CP108568.1, from coordinate 3,105,945 downwards.
CTATGCGCTGTTGTTCACCTTCCCCGCCGACGCGTGGGACAGCGACGCGAACGGGCACATCCGTGAGGTCGTCTTCGCCACGTTCGAACCGGCCAAGTGAACAGGCCGAGTGAACGGGCCGCAGCACGTATCGTGAAGGGGTAGGGACTGTACGCATCCGGAACCGCCCGGACGTGACCGGTCCGCACCGAAGTCCGACCGGGCCAGGGAGGGGGCACCGTGGACGAATACGCAGGGCGGGTGCTCGCCGACCGCTACCGGCTGCCCAGGCCGCCCGCCGACGAGTACGAACTCGTGGAGACGCGCGCCTTCGACACCTACAGCGGCCAGGAAGTCCTGGTCCGCCAGGTGCTGTTGCCCGAGGTGGTGGCCGCGGAGTCCGCCGACGGCGGCCCCGACGGCATGGACGAGAGCTCCCGCCGCGCCCTGGAGGCGGCCCGCGCCGCCGCCGCGATACCCGACCACCCGCGGCTGGTGCAGGTCTTCGACATCTTCGTCGAGGACGGCAGCCTGTGGATCGCGAGCGAACTGGTGTCCGGTCGCCCGCTCGCCGCGTTACTGGCCGAGCGCCCCATCGACGCCTACCGCGCCGCCGAGGTCGCCTCCGACGTCCTCACCGCGCTGCGCGCGCTGCACGCCAACGGCTGGACCCACCGCAACGTGACCGCCGGCACCGTACTGGTCTGCGACGACGGCCGCGCCATGCTCGGCGGCCTCGCGGCCGGTGCCGCGCAGGAAGCCCTGTGCGGCTACGACCCGCTGCCCGAGCAGGTCCCGGCCATGAGCGGCAGCGGCGAGGCCGCGGAGGCCGCGGCGGAGGGGACCACCAGGGACCCGGCCGCCTGGCACGGCCCGCGCTCCGCGCTCGAACAGGAACGGGCCCGGCAGAACCGCATCACCGTGGTCGGCGCCGTCACCGAGCGCTGGGCTCCCGAACAGGCCCACCCCGTCCACGAGAACTGGCAGCTGTCCCCGCCCGTCGGCCCGCCCGCCGACCTCTGGGCGCTGGGCTCGCTGCTCTTCCGCAGCGTCCAGGGCCACCCGCCCTACCCCGAGGAGAACGCCGCCGAGCTGGTGCAGCTGGTGTGCGCCGAGCCGCCGGCCTTCGCCGAGGAGTGCGGGCCGCTGCGCCCGGTCGTCGAGTCGCTGCTGCGGCCCGACCCCGAGGAGCGGCCGGAGGCCGAGGAGCTGGGCGGCTGGCTGCGCTCGCTGATCCGCTCCGCGCCCGAGCCGGAGATCGGCGCCCACACCGTCCAGGTGCCCACCGACCCGGCCAAACTCCCGGTCAAGCGCCGCAAGGGCGAGCTGGTCAGGCGCCGGCGCCGGGAGGCGTCCGACCCCACCGGCCTCCAGCACCGCAGGCACGCCCGCGGCAAGCAGGCCAAGGTCACCAAGGCCAAGCGGGAACGGGTCAGGCGCAGCGAGGTCCAGCAGGAGCACTTCCACCAGGAGCAGGTGGTCTCCTCCCGCCGCCCGGCCGGCGACGGCACCGCCGCCTCACCGCGCCGGCTCGGCGCCCGTCTGCTTGTCCTGGTCCTGGCGGTGCTCGTCGCGCTGGTGGTCTTCGTGGTCCTGCTGCTGCCGCACCGCGACGACACCACGGACGGCGCCGGCGGGGACCGTACGGTACCGGCCGAGATGCCGGGCTCCGGGGACGGCAAGAAGACCGACTCGCCCTCACCGTCGTCCACGGCGGCGCCCAGGCACAGCGCCACGAAGCCGCCGCCCGCCAAGCCGTCCACCCACCCGGCCACCACCGTGCCCCCGGCCGCCCCGCCGCCCGACCTCGGCACGGACTTCGCGCTGCGCACCGACCCGGCCGGCTTCACCGTCGCCGTCCACACGGGCTGGCAGCGCAGCGGCAAGAACGGCAAGGACCAGGTGCGTTACACCGGCAGCGACCTGACGATGACGGTCGTGCCCGGCCGTGACAAGGCGTCGGGCGACACGGACGACCCGCTGGCCTACCAGCTGGTCGAGCCCGAACTCGCGGAGTTCCGCGCCTCGTCGTGGTCCTCGGCGGCCGGCCTCCAGGCCGTCACCGTCCACGGCCACGAGGCTGCCGAAGGCGAATACACCTGGCGTGACGCCAACCAGCAGTCCGTGTACGGCCGCAACCTGGCGATCCAGATCGCCGGCCGCTACCACGTGATCCTCATCTACGGCCCCGACTCCCAAAGGGCCGCTGTGCAGCGGGCGTTCGACAAGGTCGTCGAAACCTACGCGATGTCCTGACCGGAGGTTCCCCGGGGCCCCTGGGTGGTTGCCACTTGCGGTGGCCTTCGCACTTGCGGTGCGCTGTGGCTTGTCGCGCAGTTCCCCGCGCCCCTGAAAACGCCCACCCTCCGCGCAGAGGGCAAGCTCCCCAGGGGCGCGGGGAACTGCGCGCTCAGCCCGCGCGGTGGGAGAGCAGCGCAGCCACCGCAAGTGGCACCCCCCGAGGGGCGCGAGGAACTGCGCGCGCAACCACGACGGTGGGAAAGACGCGCTGCCACCACAAGTGGCAACCCCTCAGGCGCGCGCGGCACGCGCTGGGTGCAGGCGAGGGGCCACCGCGAGTGGCACTGGCCCCAGGGGCACGAGCCACCCCCCGGAGGGAATTGGTGCGGCATGATGGGGGTATGGCGAGTGACGGGGGTCGGAGCGCCGCGGCACCGCGGGATGTGGTCGCCGGGCGGTATCGGCTCACCGCCCGGGTGGGCCGCGGCGGCATGGGCACCGTCTGGGCGGCGACAGACGAACTGCTCCACCGCCAGGTGGCCGTCAAGGAGTTGCACCCGGAGTCCGGCCGCCAGCACGACCGCGCGCTGCGGGAAGCCCGCAGCGTCGCCCGTATCCGCCACCCCCACGTCGTCGTCGTGCACGACGTCGTGGAGGAGGACGGCCGCCCGTGGATCGTGATGGAGCTGGTCGACGGCCGCTCCCTGGCCGATGTCCTGCGCGAGGACGGCCCGTTGGCGCCGCGCGAGGCCGCCAGGGTCTGCGCGGCGGTCGCGGGCGCGCTGCTCGCCGCGCACACGCACGGCATCCAGCACCGCGACGTCAAGCCCGCGAACGTCCTGATCGACCGGAGCAGCGGCCGCGTCGTCCTCACCGACTTCGGTATCGCCCGCATCCCGGGCAGCGCCACGATCAGCGAGACCGGCTCCTTCGTCGGCTCGCCCGAATACACCGCCCCCGAACGCATGTCGGGCCACGCGACGGGCCCGGAGTCCGACCTGTGGTCGCTGGGCGCGCTGCTGTGCGCGGCCGTCGACGGTCACTCGCCCTTCCAGCGGGAGTCGATCGGCGAGATCGTGCACGCCGTCGCGATCGCCGACATCACGCCGCCGGCCACGGTCGGCCCGCTGCTGCCGGTCGTCCGGGCCCTGCTGGACCGGGACCCGGCCCGCCGGATGGCCGCCGCCGAGGTGCAGACCGTCCTGGTCGCGTACGCGGAGACCGGCGTCGAGCCGCCGACACCCGACGCGCCCACGCCGGAGTTGCCGGCGCCGGAGCCGGCCGCCCTGCCGAGGCCGCGCGGGCGGCGGCGCCGGCTGCTGGGCGGGCTGGCGGCCGCGCTCCTTATCGCGGTCGTCGCGGGCGGCACCGCGGCGCTCGTGGTCACCCGGGGCGAGGGCAGCAGTGCGGCCGCGCCGCCGCCGACCGTGGCGCCGACGGCCCCCACGACGGCTCCTGCGCCCACCACCGCTGCGCCGACCACGACGGCTCCGGCGCCCACCACCGCGGCGGTGCCGGCCGGCTTCCGTACCGTCACCGACAAGCGCGGCTTCTCCGTCGCGCTCCCGGCGGGGTACGTGCGGCAGGAGATGGACCCGAGGGTCTACTACTGGTCGCCCGACCACAGCTTCCGCTTCGGCGAACGGGTCCAGGACCCCGACGCCGGCGACCCGTACGCCGTCATGCACGCGCAGGACGTCGCCGCGCGCCTCCCGAACGGGCCCTACGCCGGTTACCGTGACGGCGTCATCACCCGGACCACCCAGCACGGCCAGGAGGCCGCGCTCTGGGAGTTCACCTACGACGGCTTCGCGGGTGTCCCCGGCGCCCGCCGCACGTTCGACCTGTGCTGGATGCAGGGTGGGCGGATGTACGACGTGTGGGTGTCCGGGCCGGTGACTCGGGTCGAGCAGACGCGAGCCATGTTCGACACGGCCCGCGCCACCTTCACCCCACCCGGGTGACCCCCCGAGCCCTGCCCCGCCCGGCCCCCGCGCGCCCCGGGGGGTTGCCACTTGCGGTGGCGCTCACCCCCCGCCGGGGCGTCGGTGCGAGCGCCACCGCAAGTGGCAGCCCCCGCCGGGCGCCCGGCGCGGACGGCACCGCGTGGGGCCTCGGGGCTACCCAGGGTTACCCCCGGGCTGGCCTGGGGCGGGGGAAGTGTGCCAGTGGGCGGTGGCGGGATGGGTGGGCCGGGGGAGAAAAGGATTACTCATGGGTAGCCACGCAGTGCCCGGCGTCGTACCGTCAACCGCATGACGGATTCCCCGCAGCTGGCAGAAGCGACCGCACCCCCGGACGGGAACCCGGCGGCGCCGGGTGGCGCGCGCGGGCCCGGGGACGTCGTCACGCCGGAACTGCTCGCGCGGCTGACGCGCGGGCTGCCGGGGGAGACCAGGACCGTGAGCCACACGCCGCTCACCGGCGAGCGGCTCGCCGAGTTCCCCGAGGCCTCGCCCGAGGACGTCGTGGAAGCGTTCCGCCGGGCCCGTGCGGCCCAGGCCGGATGGGCGAGGACCCCGGTCCGCAAGCGCGCCGCGGTGCTGCTGAGGTTCCACGACCTGGTCCTGGAGCGCCAGGGCGAGGTCCTCGACCTCATCCAGGTCGAGACGGGCAAGGCCCGCCTGCACGCCCACGAGGAGGTGCAGGTCGTCGCGATGGCGGCCAGGCACTACGGGCGCAAGGCGCCGTCGTATCTGGGCCCGAAACGCCACCTGGGCGCGATCCCGGCGCTCACCCGTACCGTCGAACTGCGACAGCCCCGCGGGGTGGTGGGGCAGATCGCCCCGTGGAACTACCCCTTCGAGCTGTCGGTGGGCGACGCGCTGCCCGCCCTGGTGGCGGGCAACGCGCTGGTGACGAAGCCGGACACCGAGACCGCGCTGACCGCCCTGTGGGCGCGGGAGCGGCTGATCGAGGCGGGGCTGCCGGAGGGCGTGTGGCAGATCGTGATCGGGGACGGGCCGGTCGTGGGGCCCGCGGTGGTCGACCACGCCGACTACGTGTCCTTCACCGGCTCGACCCGCACCGGCCGCGAGGTGGCGCAGCGCGCCGCCGCCCGGCTGGTCGGGGCGAGTCTGGAGCTGGGCGGCAAGAACGCGCTGCTGGTGCTGCGCGACGCCGACCTGGACAAGGCGGCGGACGGCGCGGTCCGGGCGTGCTTCGCCTCGGCGGGCCAACTGTGCATCTCCATCGAGCGGTTGCTCGTGGACGAGTCGGTCGCCGACGCCTTCCTGGCGAAATTCGCCGAGAAGACCAGGGCGTTGCGGCTCGGCACCGGGCTGGCGTACGGCGCCGGGATGGGATCGCTGGTGGGCCGACGGCAGTTGGACGTGGTGACCCGGCATGTGGACGAGGCGCGGGAGAAGGGCGCCAGGGTGCTGGCCGGCGGGCGCGCGCGGCCGGACATCGGGCCGTACGTCTATGAGCCGACCATCCTGGACGGCGTCGAGGCCCCGATGGCGGTGTGCACCGAGGAGACCTTCGGCCCCGTCGTCTCCGTCTACCGCTTCCGGGACGAGGACGAGGCGGTGGAGCGCGCCAACTCCACCGACTACGGCCTCAATTCCAGCGTGTGGACCAGGGACGCCCGGCGCGGCGTCCGGATCGCGGCCCGGCTGCGTTCCGGCACGGTGAACGTCAACGAGGCCTACGCCGCCGCGTACGGCAGCATCCGCGCCCCGATGGGCGGCATGAAGGACTCGGGGCTCGGCCGCAGGCACGGGTCCGAGGGGATCCTGAAGTACACCGAGGCGCAGACCGTCGCCACCCAGCGGCTGCTGCCGATGGCGCCCTCCCTGGGCATGGACGACGAGACGTACGCGGCCTTCCTGAGCCGTTCGCTGCGGCTGATGAAGACGCTCCGGATGCGCTGAGGAGGCGCTTGTGGCAGAGGAAGACGACTACGACGTCGTCGTCATCGGCTCCGGCTTCGGCGGCGCCGTCTCGGCGCTGCGGCTGACCGAGAAGGGCTACCGGGTCGGCGTGCTGGAGGCGGGCCGCCGCTTCGCCCGCGACGAACTGCCCAGGAACTCCTGGGACTTCCGCAACTACCTGTGGGCGCCCGCCCTGGGCCTCTACGGCATCCAGCGCATCCACGTCCTGGGCAACGTGCTGGTGCTGGCCGGCGCCGGGGTGGGCGGCGGCTCGCTGAACTACGCCAACACCCTCTACGTGCCGCCCGCCGCCTTCTTCCAGGACCGGCAGTGGGGCCACATCACCGACTGGCAGCAGGAGTTGGCGCCGTACTACGACCAGGCGCAGCGGATGCTCGGCGTACGGCTCAACCCCACGGTGACGCCCTCGGACGTGCATCTGCGGGCCGCCGCCGAGGAGATGGGCGTCGGCGACACCTTCCACCTGGCGCCGGTCGGTGTCTTCTTCGGCGACGGCAAGGACGCGGACGGCGAGGCGAAGGCCGCGCCCGGCACCGAGGTCCCCGACCCGTACTTCGGCGGCGCGGGGCCGGCGAGGACGGCCTGCACCGAGTGCGGGGAGTGCATGACCGGCTGCCGGCACGGCGCCAAGAACACCCTCAACGAGAACTACCTGCACCTCGCCCAGCAGGCCGGCGCGGTGGTTCACCCGATGACCACCGCCGTGGGGCTGACCGAGGACCCGGAGGGGGGCTACCGCGTCACGACCGTGCCCACCGACCGCCGCAGGAAGGGGGAGCGGCAGGTGCTGCGGGCCCGCCAGGTGGTGCTCGCGGCGGGTACGTACGGCACCCAGACGCTGCTGCACGCGATGCGGGACGCGGGCCTGCTGCCCGGGATCTCGGCCCGGCTCGGCGAGCTGACCCGGACCAACTCCGAGGCGCTGGTCGGCGCCCAGACCACGCCGGGCCGCTACCGCAGGAAGCACCCGGACCGGCCGCTGGACTTCACCCGGGGCGTCGCGATCACCTCGTCGGTGCACCCCAACGACCACACCCACATCGAGCCGGTCCGCTACGGCCGCGGGTCCAACTCGATGGGCTCGCTGTCGCTGCTCGCGGCGCCCTACCGGGGCAGGGTGCCGCGCTGGCTGGAATTCCTCGGCAACAACGTCAAGCACCCGGTGGTGGCTCTCCGCTCGCTGTCGAATTACCACTGGTCGGAGCGGACGATCATCGGCCTGGTCATGCAGACCAGCGACAACTCGCTGGCCACCTACCGCAAGGCCAAAGGCCTGGGCAAGGGCCTGCTGACCGCGCGGCAGGGCCACGGCGAGCCCAACCCGGTGCACATTCCCGAGGGCGCGCGGGCGGCCCGGCTGATCGCCGAGCAGATCAACGGCTTCGCCGGCAGCAACATCGGCGAGGCCACCCAGCGCCCGATGACCGCGCACTTCCTGGGCGGCTGCCCGATCGGCGAGGACGCCGGGCACGGCGTGATCGATCCGTACCACCGGCTCTTCGGGCACCCGGGCATCCACGTGGTGGACGGTGCGGCCGTCTCGGCGAATCCCGGTGTCAATCCGTCCCTGACCATCACCGCCCAGGCGGAGCGGGCGATGGCGCTGTGGCCGAACAAGGGCGAGGCGGACCCGCGGCCCGCACCGGGCGGGGCTTACCGCAGGATCGCCGCCGTCAGGCCGGCCGCCCCGGTGGTGCCGGAGGACGCCTTCGGCGGTCTGCGGCTGCCGTTGCTGCCGGTTCCGGCAGTGCCGCCGACGCGGACCGTGCCTGACAATTAGCTCTGAACAAGCTGTAATGTGTGCGTCGCGGTTCGTTCTTCGCAGAGCGGCCGGTTCCGGGCGTCCCCGGCACCGACCGCCTCTTTTTCAGTCGTGACCGGGCTGCTGTCCCCTGCCGTCCGGTCACTTGCACCGCTGCGAGGTCCCACGGCGGGCGCATCGCTGCGGCCCGCCTCATCGCATCGGTCACACCCCGCCCAGCTGCGTCTGGGCGGTGTCCATTTCCACGCGTGGTGTTGGCTACCGCCCCTGGCTGGCACGGACACCACCTCCAACGAAGGGGTCGCGGGCCGGTCACGTGCCGTTTGGGTGATCCCCCTCGAAAGGGTTGGCGTCATGGCGGTGGGCGCGGCGACGGTAGAATCGGAGGACCGACCCCATCGCAGCAACCGCCGGAAGGCAGCCCGTGGCACCAGCGACCCCCGCCGCCCCCGACCGCAGCACCGAGGCCGCGACGGACACCGTCCTCGTCGTCGACTTCGGCGCGCAGTACGCCCAGCTCATCGCCCGCCGGGTGCGGGAGGCGCGGGTGTACAGCGAGATCGTGCCCTCGACCATGCCGGTCGCCGAGATGCTGGCCAAGGGCCCGAAGGCGGTCATCCTGTCCGGCGGCCCCTCGTCGGTCTACGAGCCGGGTGCGCCGACGCTCGACCCGGCGCTGTTCGAGGCCGGGGTGCCGGTCTTCGGCATGTGCTACGGCTTCCAGCTGATGGCCACCGCGCTGGGCGGCACCGTCGACAACACCGGGGCGCGCGAGTACGGCCGCACCGAGCTTGACGTGTCGCGGCCCGGCTCCACGCTCTTCGAGGGCACCCCGGCCGAGCAGTCGGTGTGGATGTCGCACGGCGACGCGTGCTCGGCGGCGCCCGAGGGCTTCACCGTGACCGCGTCCACCGACGTCGTGCCGGTGGCCGCGTTCGAGAACGACGAGAAGCGGCTCTACGGCGTGCAGTACCACCCCGAGGTGCTGCACACCACGCACGGCCAGCAGATCCTCGAACACTTCCTCTACCGGGGCGCGGGCCTGACCCCGACCTGGACCACCAGCAACGTGGTGGAGGAGCAGGTCGAGCTGATCCGCGCCCGGGTCGGCAGCAGCCGGGCCATCTGCGGGCTGTCCGGCGGCGTCGACTCCGCGGTCGCGGCAGCCCTGGTGCAAAGGGCCATCGGCAGCCAGCTGACCTGCGTCTACGTCGACCACGGGCTGATGCGCAAGGGCGAGACCGAGCAGGTCGAGAAGGACTTCGTCGCCGCGACCGGGGTGCAGCTGCGGGTGGTGGACGCCTCCGAGCGCTTCCTGGCCGCGCTGGCCGGGGTGTCGGACCCGGAGCAGAAGCGCAAGATCATCGGCCGGGAGTTCATCCGGGTCTTCGAGCAGGCGCAGGCCGAGATCGTCGCCGAGGCGCCGGGCGACCACCCGGTGGAGTTCCTGGTGCAGGGCACCCTCTACCCCGACGTGGTCGAGTCCGGCGGCGGCACCGGCACCGCCAACATCAAGTCGCACCACAACGTCGGCGGCCTGCCGGAGGACCTGGAGTTCCAGCTGGTCGAGCCGCTGCGCAAGCTCTTCAAGGACGAGGTCAGGATGGTCGGCCAGGAGCTTGGCCTGCCCGACGAGATCGTCCAGCGGCAGCCCTTCCCCGGCCCCGGCCTGGGCATCCGCATCGTCGGCGAGGTCACCAGGGAGCGCCTCGACCTGCTGCGGGAGGCCGACGCGATCGCCCGCGAGGAGCTGACCGCGGCGGGCCTCGACCGGGAGATCTGGCAGTGCCCCGTGGTGCTGCTCGCCGACGTACGCTCGGTCGGCGTGCAGGGCGACGGCCGCAGCTACGGCCACCCCATCGTTCTGCGGCCGGTCTCCTCCGAGGACGCGATGACCGCCGACTGGTCGCGGCTGCCCTACGACACCCTGGCCCGGATCTCCACCCGCATCACCAACGAGGTCAAGGACGTCAACCGGGTCACGCTGGACATCACCAGCAAGCCGCCGGGCACCATCGAGTGGGAGTAGTCCCCCCGCGGGCCGCTCCGGCGGCCCGCCCCGCCGCCGGATCAGGTTTCCCCCGCCGGTGTTGAGTCACAGCGCGCTGGTGTACGTATGACTGTCTGACGCCGGCGCACCGGAAGACCGCTTCCACCCCACGACGCGCGCGGCGGGAGAGGCGGGAGACGATGCGCGAGACGATCGACACCTGGCGGGAGGCCGCCAGACGCCATGCGCTGCTGCCGTTGCGGATCTTCCTGGGCGTGACCTTCATCTACGCCGGGCTCGACAAGCTGACCAGCGACACCTTCTTCACCGACAGCGCCAACGGGTCGCTGGTGCAGATCCTGCACGGGTCGCACGACTCGGCGGCGATCCCCGGGATGATCGACCTCGCGCTCAAGGCGCCGCACGGCTTCGGGTACGCCATCGCGCTGGGGGAGCTGGCGGTCGGGCTCGGCACGCTGGTCGGGCTGCTGGGGCGGGTGGCGGCGACCGGCGGGGCGCTGATCTCGCTGAGCCTGTGGCTGACGGTGAGCTGGTCCACCACGCCGTACTACTACGGCAACGACCTGGCGTATCTGATGGCGTGGCTGCCGCTGGTGCTGGCCGGGGCGCCCACGCTCTCGCTGGACCGCCGGCTGCGCGCCCGCCGGGAGCCCGCGGCCGTGCCGGGGGCGCGTACCGCGACCGCTACGGCCGCCGGCGTCCACGGCGGGCCCGTACGGTCCGCGCCCCCTGCGTGACGGTGCCGGCCGCGGCGGCCAGTGCCAGGCCGCCGAGGGCCAGCGGGCCGGAGCGGGACGGGCGCAGGTCCCACACGCCGCCCGCGTCCAGCAGGAAGAAGACCGCCAGGGTCAGCAGGACCAGGCCCATGACCAGGGCGGCGGGCTCGAAGCGGTGCCGTCTCACCGGACCACCTTGACCTGGCCCACGCCGACCTCGATCTGCAGGTCGAGGGTGCCGGTCGACGCGGTGCCGGCCGGCGGCTCCAGGGTCACCGTGCGGTGCTGTCCGGTCTTGAGGTCCACGCCGTCGTTCACCTTTCCCGGCAGCACGGTCTCACCGACGCCGAGGTCGTAGTCGAGCACCACGGTGGCGCCCGGGGGCAGCAGCACTTCCGCCTGGCCGGCGCCCACCTTGAGGTGGGTGTGCACGGTGGTGCCGCCCAGCGGGACCGCGGTCAGGTCGAGCAGGCCGCGTCCGGTGCCGCGCTCGTACTCCGGCTGCACGGCGGCGGCGCTGCCCGGCCGCCAGGCGGTGCTGCCGACGCCGTGGCCGGTCCTGGGCAGCGCGGTGGCGCCGACCAGCCCGGCCAGTATCAGCACCGAGAAGAAGACCGGGCCGCCCCTGGCCCGTCCGGCGAAGGACGCGAACACGAAGGCGGTGCCCAGCACGCCGAGCGCGGCCGCCAGGCCGATCTCCGCGCTGGCGCGGGCCGGCTGGTAGGGCCAGGACACCCCGGTGCCGACCCCGAGCGCGGTCAGCATCAGCAGGAAGACCGCCAGCGAGAACGGCCAGTTGCGCTCGCGCCCCTGCCTGACCGCCTTCTTCCTGTCCTGCCACGCCTGCCGGTCCAGGTCGCCGTAGGGCCCGTCGTCGGGGCCCCACAGGTAGCCGGGCTGGTCCTTCGACAGCGGGTCGCGCCACCAGGACGGCGACCCGCCGGGCTCCGGCGGCGCCTGGACGGCGGGCGGCGCGTCGACCACGGCCGCGGCCGTCACGGGCGAGGCGGTCTCGCCGGGCGCCCGCCGGCGCTGCATCGACCAGTAGACGGCGCCCGCGGTGGCGAACAGCAGGATGAGCGAGAAGGCCTGGTTGGCGCCGTTGCCGAGCATCGAGGCGTAGAGGCCGCAGCCGACCAGCGTCATCAGCACCGCGGTCAGCGGCGCGCCCTCGATGCGGCCGGACATCAGCCGGTGCGCCTCGCTCTGCTCCTCACCCTCCTGCGGGATGACCAGCCAGCCCATGCCGTAGACGATCAGACCGATGCCGCCGGTCAGCGACAGCACGGCGAGCACGATCCGGAAGATCACCGGGTCGATGCCGAAGTAGCGGCCCGCCCCGTCGCAGACGCCCGCCAGCACCTTGTGATCCCGGCCACGGGTGATCCGCGGCCGGCCCTCCCCGTGCGGGCCGCTCTCCTCGGCGGGGGCGCGGGCGGCACCAACCGGTGGCACCTCGTCGTGCGGCTCTTGCGTCATGTCCCCCATGGTGGCCGCTCCCGGCGCCGCCCGGCACCCACCGCGACCCTGGAAGGACCCTGATCCGACCCTGGTCCCTCACCCGGGGCAACCCTTGGGGGATCGACCCTGATGCCCCGACAGGGCCGGACGTGTGACGATCGGGGGTATGTCAGCGAGCAGCGCCCCGCCGGGGGCGCACACGGGACCGCCGGGCGGCGGTACGCGGCCCGGCGAGCGTACGTCCGGTGCGCGCCTGGGGGACCGTACGGCCACCGGCGGCCCGACGGGTGCGTCGTTCCTCAACCCGCCCGACCCCGCGGACGCCGGGGTGCGCAAGCTCTACCGCAGCTCCGAGGGCCGGATGGTCGGCGGCGTCGCCCGCGGCCTGGCCGGTCACCTCGGGCTGCCCGTGCTGTGGGTGCGGGCGCTGTTCCTGGTGCTGGCCGCCTTCAACGGCATCGGCGTGCTCCTCTACGCCGTCTTCTGGTTCTTCGTGCCGCTGGGCATCGGCGGGGTCGCCGAGGCGAAGGAGCCGCGCGACGCCCGCTCCTGGCTGGCCGGCAAACGCCCCGACAAGGGCCAGGTGATGGCGCTGATCGCGCTCGCGGTCGGCACCGGCATCCTGATCGACAACCTCAACCTCGGCGCCGCCAACCGCGCGGTCTGGCCGCTGCTGATCGTCGGCCTCGGCGTGGCGCTGGTGTGGCGGCAGGCCGACAACGCCCGCAAGGCCCGCTGGGTCGAGATGAGCCACGGCAAGCGCTTCTGGCCGCTGGTACGCGCGGCGGGCGGTGTCGCGCTGGTCGTCGCCGGCGTCACCGGCTTCATCGTGGTGCGCGGCACCGGCACCCACCTCGGCGGCATCCTGCAGGCCGCGCTCGCCGTGCTGGTCGGTGTCGCGCTGATCGCCGGCCCCTACCTGGTGCGGATGACGCAGGACCTGTCGGCGGAGCGGCTGATGCGCATCCGCGCCCAGGAACGGGCCGAGGTCGCCGCGCACGTGCACGACTCCGTGCTGCACACCCTCACCCTGATCCAGCGGCACGCCGACGACCCGCGCGAGGTCTCCCGGCTGGCCCGCGCCCAGGAACGCGAGCTGCGCGCCTGGCTCTACCGCCCCGAGGGCACCGGCCGCGACGACGAGCCGACGACGCTGGCCGACGCCGTACGGGCCGCCGCCGCCGAGGTGGAGGACGCGCACGGGGTGCCGGTGGAGGTGGTCTGCGTCGGCGACTGCCCGCTGGACGACCGCCTCGTCGCCACCGTGCAGGCCGCGCGGGAAGCCATGGTGAACGGCGCCAAGTACGGTGGCGGGGCGGCGGTCCAGGTCTACGCCGAGGTCGAGGACGGCCAGGTGTTCGTGTCGGTGCGCGACCACGGACCCGGCTTCGACCTCGACGCGGTGCCGGACGACCGGATGGGCGTCAGGGAATCGATCATCGGCCGGATGCGGCGCAACGGCGGCGAGGCACGGCTGCGCGCCGCCCCCGGCGGCGGCACGGAAGTCGAACTGGAGATGGAGAGGGTGGCGGCATGACGGACACGGAATCGGCCCCGCAGGAAGAACGGCACGTCAGGGTGGTGCTGGTGGACGACCACCGGATGTTCCGCACGGGCGTGCAGGCCGAGATCGGCGCCACCGCGGAGACCGGCGTCGAGGTCGTCGGCGAGGCCGCCGACGTCGACCAGGCGGTGGCGGTGGTCACCGCGACCCGCCCCGAGGTCGTCCTGCTCGACGTCCACCTCCCCGGCGGCGGCGGCGTCGAGGTGCTGCGCCGCTGCGCCGCGCTGGCCGCCGACCCCGAACACCCGGTGCGCTTCCTGGCGCTGTCCGTCTCCGACGCGGCCGAGGACGTCATCGGCGTCATCCGCGGCGGCGCCCGCGGCTACGTCACCAAGACCATCACCGGACCCGACCTGATCAACTCCATCTTCCGCGTCCGCGACGGCGACGCCGTCTTCTCCCCGCGGCTGGCCGGCTTCGTGCTGGACGCCTTCGCCTCCACCGACGCCCCGCCGGTGGACGAGGACCTGGACCGGCTGACCCAGCGCGAACGCCAGGTCCTGCGGCTGATCGCCCGCGGCTACGCGTACAAGGAGATCGCCAAGCAGCTGTTCATCTCGGTGAAGACCGTCGAGTCCCACGTCTCGGCGGTGCTGCGCAAGCTCCAGCTCTCCAACCGCCACGAACTCACCCGCTGGGCGACGGCCCGCCGGCTGGTCTGACCCCCGGCTGACCCCGCCGCCGGTGCGGCGGGCCGTCCACGCGGTCCGGCGCTCTGGACAGTGCCGCGCGGGATTTGACACGGTGGGGCGCAGCGGCCCGTGAATCGAACGTGTGCCCGAATCCGCCCCGGAGGACCGCCATGCCCGCTCCCCGTCTCGCGCCCGACGTCGCCGCGTACTACCGCGAGCAGAGCGTCACGTCCGACCCGGGCGCCCACGCCGGGCTGTACGCGGAGCTGCCCCGCGACCCGGCCGAACTGGCCCGCGTGGTGCGGGACCTGATCCTGCACCGGGTGGAGGGCAGGCACTTCGGCGTGCCGATCGCCGAGGACCGGCTGCGGGACGACGCCGAGACGCGGTACGTGGACGACATCCTCGGGCTGATCGTCGCCCGCGACGGGCGCGCGCTGTCCTGCCGCCGGGAGTGGTCCGACCGGTTCATCGGGATCTGCCGGGACTTCACGCTGCTGCACGTGTCGTTCCTGCGGCACGCGGGGATACCCGCCCGGCTGCGGTCCGGATTCGCCGACTACTTCTCCGACGACGGCTTCCACTGGGACCACGTCGTCACCGAATACTGGGACGACGCGCGCGGCTGGCTGCTCGCCGACCCGCAGCTCGCCGACCCCGAGCGGTACGCCGTGGACTTCGACCCGATGGACGTCCCCCGGGACCGCTTCCTGGTCGCCGGCCGGGCCTGGCAGCAGATCCGCGCCGGGGAGGCCGCCGCGGAGAGCTTCGGGCTGGCCCTGGAGGAGCACCCGATGATCGGCTCCTGGTTCGTCGCGGGCAACGTCCGCCTCGACCTGGCGGCGCTGAACAAGGCCGAGACGCTGCTGTGGGACATCTGGGGCACCGGCGCGGGCAGCGAGAGCGAGATGACCGACGAGATCCGCGCGCTCTACGACCGGGCGGCCGCGGTCACCGCGGGCCCCGACGTGGACGTGGCGGCCGCCCGCGAGCTGTTCACCACTGACGACGGCCTGCGCACCCCGCCGACCGTGCTGTCGCTGGCCCCCTTCCGCGGGCCCGCGCAGGTCACCCTGCGCTGACCGGCGGGGCGTTCGGCTGCGCCCCAGCCGCCCCCTGCGTCCCGCTGCTTTCCTCGGTCGCGGCTTTACCGGGACACGTGCCGTCCGCACTCCGCTGCATTACCGGTCACGCACCCGCGGTTCACCTGGAATTAACCCCACCGGGGGTATTTACCGGGCGTAATGCGAACCTCAAATTTCGCTATTGACGGTGCTCGTTCACCGATGCTTTTCTTACGGCGTTTGTATTTTCGCAGGCGCTCGTGGGGTGGGTATTGTGAAGCGGAGTGGAATACGTCGGCGCGGGCCTGGGCGGCTCAGACCGGTGGTCGCGGTCGCCGCCGCGGCGGGGCTGCTGTCGGTGCTGCCGGCACTCGGGGGGTCGGCCGCCGTCGCGGACACCGGGCGGCAGGGTGCGGCGGCGCCGGGCGGTGACGCCAGGACCGCCTCCGCGCGGGCCGCGGCCAGCGGCACGCGGGTGGAGGTCACGGGGGACCGGACGGAGTTCGCGACCACCTACGCCAACCCCGACGGCTACACGTACACCCAGGAGCAGTCCGCCGTGCCGGTGCGGGTGCGCGCCGCGGGCGGCGGCTGGACCGCGCCCGACCCGACGCTCCAGGTGCGGGCGGACGGGACGGTCGGGCCCAAGGCCGCGATGGTCGACCTGGCCTTCTCCGGCGGCGGCGCGGCCCCGATGGTCAGGATCGGCAGCGGCAGTACGGCCATCGCGCTGACCTGGCCGGGAGCGCTGCCCCGGCCCGTGCTCGACGGGGACAGCGCGGTCTACCCCGACGTCCTGCCCGGGGTGGACCTGCGGCTGACCGCGTCGGTGCAGGGCTACCGCGAACTGCTGGTGGTCAAGACGCCTGCGGCCGCCGGCGAGGACCTGAAGAAGATCGACTTCGGCGTGCGGAGCAGCGGCCTGCGGATCGACCAGGTGGCCGGCGGCGGCCTGTCCGGCGTCGACGCCGACGGCAAGCAGGTCTTCACCGCGCCGCCCGCCCAGATGTGGGACTCCCGCGGCACCGGACCCGCCGCCCAGCAGGCGGCCAGGGCCGCCCGGCCCAAGGCCGGGTCGGGGGCGCGGCCGGAGGCGACGGGCGCGGCGGGGAGTGCCGCCCGACAGCCCGCGGCCCCCCTGCCCCCCGCCTCCGCCGTGGACGGCCCCGCGCCGGGCGCCGGCGCCGCGGACGTACCGCTCACCGTCTCGGGCGACGCGCTCGCCCTGGCCCCCGACGCGTCGCTGCTGAAGCAGACCGACCCGGCGGCCTACCCGCTCTACATCGACCCGAACATCGGCCTCGCCTCCGGCGTCCCCGAGCACACCCTGCTGCGCAGCGACGGTTATGAGGATTACGGCTGGGCCAACGGCACGAATGGCGAGGGCGACGGTAAATGCGGGCAGTGGGGCGATTACCCGTGCGGCCCCGGATACGTGCAGCGGCTTTACTTCCAATTCACCCCGGGAAATCTCAAGGGCAAGCAGGTACTGTCGGCGACCTTCCGGGTGACGTCCCCCTGGGCCTTCCAGTGCTCGCCCCGGCAGACCGACCTGGTGCGGACGAACAACATCTCGTCCTCGACCACCTGGGCGTCGCGGCCCAAGGAACTGGACTGGATGGTCGACGAGTCGTTCTCGGCCGGCCGCGGCTCCACCTGCGACCCGGACTCGCCCGACGCGCCGATCGAGTTCAAGGACAACCCGGCGGAGAGCGACGAGAACCTGACCCCGACCGTCCGTGACTTCGCGGCCGGCAAGTTCGCCAAGCTCACCCTGGAGCTGCGGGCCCACGACGAGGGCGACACCTCGGCCTGGAAGCGCTTCAAGAACAACGCGACGCTGACCGTGAACTATGTCGGCGTGCCGGTGCCGCCCACCTCCGCGGGCATCCTGGAGGGCACCGGCGTCAGCTGCGAGCCCAACTCGGCGGCGCCCGACGTGGTCGGCGACCCGCACCCGCAGTTCACCGCCCACCCCCGGGTCGCCTCCGGCGGCAGCTCGGCCGGCGCCCCCGCCAAGCTGCGGGTCGACTTCACCGTGCAGCAGCAGCTGAGCTCCGGCACCTGGTCGGTGGTGACCGAGCCGATAAGGCCGATGGCACCGGACTTCGCCGGCGACAACGGCACGGTCAGCGCCCCGTCCCCGATCACGCTGTCCGAGGGGCCGCTGTACCGCATCGCGGCGTCCACCTGGTCGTACGAGGACAACCAGAGCACGCACGTCAACTCGCACAGCACGGTGACCACCACCGGCTGGTGCTACTTCAAGATCGACACGACCGCGCCGAAGGCGCCCACGGTGACCTTCAACGGCCCCTACACCTCCTGCACCACCAACGACTGCCAGGCCGCCGGCGGGCCCGGCAAGGCCGGCTCCTTCACCTTCGCCGCGGCCACCGGTGACAAGGTCACCGGCTTCCAGTACAAGCTGGCCAGCGGTGCCTGGTCGGCGACGATCAAGGGCGCGGGCCCGGTGACGGTGAACGTCACCCCGCAGCTGACCGGCACCCAGCAACTGCAGGTGCGGGCGATGGACGACGTCGGCAGCGGCCGGTGGGGGACCAAGCAGATCGTCGCGTTCAAGGTCGCCGAGGGCGCCGACGCGGTCAGCCGCTGGCACTTCGACGACTCCGCCCCCGGCAGCGGCGCCGTCACCGCCGCCGACACCGCCACCGCGGCCGGCTCCCGGCACCCCGCGACCCTGCACAACGCCGGCGCCGGCTGGTCGAGCCTGGGCCGGCGCGGCGCGGGCGACAACTCGCTGTGGCTGAACGACACCACCGTCAGCGACCAGCAGACCGGCTACGCCGAGACGGCGGGCCCGGTGGTCAACACCCAGGACTCCTTCACCGTCGCCGCCTGGGTCAACCTCACCGACACCACCGCCTACCACTCGATCCTGTCCCAGACCAGCACCGACAAGAGCAGCTTCACGCTGCGCTACTCGCCGGGCGTGCACCGCTGGGTCTTCCTGTGGACCTGGCCGCAGTCCGGCACGGCCACCTGGCTGGGCGTCAACGGCGGCACCGACGTCGTGCCGGGGGTGTGGACGCATGTCGCCGCCAGTTACGACAAGGACGCCAACACCATCAGCCTGTACGTGAACGGGGTGCCGCAGGGCGCTCCGGTGCAGCTGCCGGCCGCGGCGACCGCGGGCGCCAGTGACGGCCCGCTGGAGATCGGCCGCTACAAGGACCCGAAGACCGGCACGTTCGTGGAGAACTGGAAGGGCCGGGTCGACGAGGCCGAGGTGTGGCAGCGCGCGCTGACCCCCGACGAGATCGCGCTCGACGCCCAGCTGCTGGACGCCGACGGCAAGCCCGCCGTCGAGAACGTCGCCCAGTGGCAGCCCGACCCGGCGGCGACCGGGACCTCGCTCGCCGACACCGGCAGCGGCTACGTCCACCCGCTGAACCTGTCCAACGGCGCCTCGCTGGCGGACGGCGCGATCGTGCTGGACGGCGCCAACGACGCGGCGGCGACCGCGGGTCCGCTGGTGGACGAGACCGGGTCCTTCACCGTCACCAGCCAGGTGCAGATCGACCAGGACGCGATGCTCCTCAAGCCGGACGGCTACACCGCCCAGGTCGCCGGGCAGCGCGGCGCCAACGGCTCGGCCTGGGGGCTGTGGTACCAGATCACCGGGCGCAGCACCGTCCTGGACGACGACCTGAACCTGGTGACCGTACCGACCAGCCGCTGGCTGTTCGGCCGGCTCAACGCCGACGGCACCTTCACCGGCGCGTCCTCCGAGGTCGAGGTCGGCGCCGACACCGGTGACGGCTCCAACGGCGAGGGCGCGGTCCGCGTCAGCGGCGTCTTCGACGCCCAGGCGGGCACGGCGGCGCTGTACATGGGCGTCGCGCCCGAGGACGAGCAGCCGTACACCGTGATCCAGGGCGCCTCGCTCTTCTCCATCGGCGACGCGTTCGTCAACGGCGCCTGGAGCCACTACCTGCCGGGACGCGTGCAGGACGTCAGGGTCTGGTCGGGCGCGATGAGCGACCCGGACCAGATCGGCACCGTCATCGGCGACTAGCGGCTGCCTTATCGCCGCGGCTTCGCCTCCGGGCGCTTGTGACCCGGTGTCGACGGTCGATCGTGCTCGGCCCTTCTCCCCCAGGGCTTCGCCTGGGGGGACCCCCATCAGGGCCTCCGCGCGTTCTCCCTTTCGACACCGGCGCGCCCTTCGGCTCAGCCGCCTTATCGCCGCGGCTTCGCCTCCGGGCGCTTGTGACCCGGTGTCGACGGTCGATCGTGCTCGGCCCTTCTCCCCCAGGGCTTCGCCTGGGGGGACCCCCATCAGGGCCTCCGCGCGTTCTCCCTTTCGACACCGGCGCGCCCTTCGGCTCGGCCGCTACCGGCACTCGTTTTGCGGCCGGCACCAACTCCATTGGTGCCGGCCGCAGTCAGGTCCGCGTGCCTTCCACGCGGGAATGTCCAGGGGAGGGTTCCAGCAGTGAGATCAGTGTCAGGCGCCCGCCGACCACGCCGCCCGGCGTGGTGGCGGGGCAGAACGCTCGGGGCGGCGCTGGCGACAGCGATCGTCGTGCCGATGCTCGGGCTGAGCGTCGGCCCGGCGGTCGCCGCAAGCGGCAGTCCGCTCGGCCGGACCGATGTCCGCAAGCCGCGCAGCACCACCACGCACGCCGTCGCGCTCGGCGCCAAGAGGCAGCGCGACGACTTCGCGCGGCAGAAGAAGGCCGACAGCGGGCAGGCCGCCCGCGCGCTCACCCAGCAGCACGCGGCCTGGCCGAAGGGCGGTACGGCGACGGTCGCGGTGGACGGCGCGCTGCCCGCCGGCAGCGCGACCGCCGCGGCGCCGCGCAAGGACGCCAACTCCGCAGCGCCGGCCGGCGGTCTGCCGGTCGTGCTGACCGGCGCGGCCGGCGCCACGGCCGCGGCGACCGCGAAGGTCACCGTTGCCGACCGGGCCGCCACCGGCGCGGCCGGCGTCCGCGGGGTGCTGCTCGCCGTCACCCCGCAGGGCGCGGCACGACCCGCCGACATCCGGCTGGGCTACGCCGGGTTCGCGTCCGCCTACGGCGGCAACTGGTCGGGGCGGCTCGGCCTGGTGCGGCTGCCCGCCTGCGCCCTGACCACCCCGGAGCAGGCCGCCTGCCGTGCGCAGACGCCGCTGGCGACCAGCAACGACGTGGCCACCCGGACCGTCTCCGCGGTCCTGCCGCAGGCGGCCGCCGCCCAGCCGATGGTGCTCGCGCTGACCGCGGGCGGCACCGGCGAGGCCACCGACGGCGCCGGCGACTTCTCCGCCACCGCCCTTTCCCCGTCCGCGGGTTGGACCGCCGGCGGCTCCTCGGGCTCCTTCACCTGGTCCTACGACATGACCGCCCCCTCGGCGCCGGCCGGACCCGCCCCTTCGGTGTCGCTCGCCTACGACTCCGGCAGCGTCGACGGGCAGATAGCGACCAGCAACAACCAGGGCTCGCAGGTCGGTTCCGGGTTCACCGACACCGCCGAGTCCTACATCGGCCGTGACTACGGCTCTTGCGACGAGGACGGGCACGACAAGGTCTACGACCTGTGCTGGAAGTACGACAACGCCTCGCTGGTGCTCAACGGCAAGTCCACCGAGCTGGTCAAGGACGACACGACCGGCACCTGGCGGCTCGCCGACGACGACGCCTCGACCGTCATCCACTCCACCGGCGCCGACAACGGCGACCAGGGCGACGGGGTCGACGGCGCGGGCGAGTTCTGGACCGTCATCACCGGTGACGGCACGAAATACGTCTTCGGCCAGAACAAGCTGCCCGGCGCGGGCACCCAGCGGACCAACTCCGTCTGGTCGGTGCCGGTCTTCGGCGACGACGCGGGCGAGCCGGGCTACGCCAAGGGCACCGCGTTCGCGGACCGTTCGTACAACCAGGCCTGGCGGTGGAACCTCGACTACGTGGTGGACACCCACGGCAACGCCGAGTCCTACTGGTACACCGCGGAGACCAACTCGTACAAGAAGAACAAGGCCACCACCGCCAACGCGACCTACACCCGGGGCGGTTACCTCGACCACGTCCTCTACGGGCAGCGCTCGGACACCCTGTTCACCGCCACCGCGCCCTACCAGGTGCACTTCTCCTACCAGGAGCGGTGCCTGGCGGCGGACTGTTCCAGCCTGACCGAGAAGACCGCGCCGAGCTGGCCGGACGTACCGTTCGACCAGATCTGCGCGGCGGGCGCGTCGGACACGGCCTGCAAGGCGGTCGCCCCGTCGTTCTTCTCCCGCAAGCGGCTCACCCAGGTGCAGTCCTCGGTGTGGTCCGGCACCGGCACCACCTACACCCCGGTCGACACCTGGGCGCTGACCCAGAAGTACCTCGATCCGGGCGACATCGGCGACAGCTCCGACCAGTCGCTGGTGCTCGACTCCATCACCCGCACCGGGAACAGCGCAGGTGACGTCCCCCTCAAACCGGTGTCGTTCACCTACCAGCAGCTCGCCAACCGGGTCGACGCGACCGACGACATCCTGCCGCTGTCCCGGCCGCGCATCGAGGGCATCACCTCGGAGACCGGCGCGATCACCACCGTCACCATGTCGACGGCGGACGACTGCGTCCGCGGTTCCAGGATGCCGGCCGCCGAGGACGACGACACGATGGCCTGCTACCCGGTCTACTGGCACATCAACGGCGCCACCGACGCCTCCGTCGACTGGTTCCACAAGTACCGGGTGCTGTCGGTCAGCACCGCCGACCCGACCGGCACCAACGAGCCTGTGGTGCACGCGTACGACTACGCCGACCCGGCCTGGCACCACAACGACAGCCCGCTGACCCCGGAGGACGAGCGCACCTGGTCCATCTGGCGCGGCTACGGCACGGTCACCGACTACACCGGCAACACCTCGGCGGGCCGGGAGAAGACCGTCACCACGTACATGCAGGGCATGGACGGCGACAAGAAGAAGACCGGCCCGGCCCGTTCCGCCAGCGTCACCGGTCAGACGGTGCCGGGGCTGACCGTCCCCGCGGTCACCGACGCCGACCAGTACGCCGGATTCACCCGTGAGTCGGTCACCTACGACGGCGCCACCGCGATCTCGGCGACCGTCGAGGACCCGTGGTCGGCGACCACCGCGACCCAGCACAAGTCGTACGCCGACGTGGAGGCCTCCTACGTCAGGACGGGGAAGTCCTACGACTACACGTATCTGACCGCCCAGTCGAAGTGGCGCGGCACCTCCACCGCCACCTCCTTCGACTCCTACGGCATGCCCGTCTCCCAGGACGACGCGGGTGACCTGGCCAAGACCGGCGACGAGACGTGCACCCGCACCTGGTACGCCCGCAACGCCGGCATCGGCCTGACGTCACTGGTGTCCAGGACCCGCGAGGTCGGCAGGCCCTGCTCGACCGCCGACAGCGGCCTGTCGCTGCCAACCAGCAGCACCACCCGGGGCGACGTGCTCTCCGACACCGGCACCGTCTACGACAGCAAGGACGCCACCACCTGGACGTCCAGCCAGACCCCGACCAAGGGCGACGGCAACTGGACCGGCCGCGCCGCCGCCTACCCGGCGGCCGCCGACGCCAACGGCGACCGCAAGCCCACCGGTTGGCAGACCACCGGCACCTCCACCTTCGACGCCCTGGGCCGCCCCCTCCTCACCAAGGACGCGGCGGGCAACCCCGACACCACCACCTACACCCCCACCGGCGCGGGACCGGTGACCAAGTCGGTGGAGACCAACGCGGCCGGGCAGAACACCGTCACCGTCTACGAGCGGCTGCGCGGCCTGCGCACCCAGATCTTCGACGCCAACAGCAAGCTCACCGAGCTGACCTACGACGGACTCGGCCGGCTCACCGGCGTGTGGCTGCCCAACCGCAGCAAGGGCGGCGGCGAGAGCGCCAACACCACCTACGCCTACCACGTCGACAACGCCACCCCGTCCTTCATCGCGACCTCCTCGCTCGGCGTCAACAACGCCCGCTCCACCAGCTACCAGATCTACGACGCCCTGCTGCGGCCCATCCAGCAGCAGACGCCCACGCCGATCGGCGGCCGGCTGCTGACCGACACCCGTTACGACTCGCGGGGCCTGACCACCGCGACCTACGCCGACACCTACGACAGCTCTAAGGCCCCGACCGGCACCTACGATCGCGGCGAATACGGCGGCACACCCACCCAGCACCAGATCACGCTGGACGGCGCCGGACGCACCACCGCGGACGAACTGCTGGTCTACGGCGTGCCCAAGTGGACCATCAGCACGTCCTACACCGGTGACTCCACCGCGACCAGCGCTCCCGACGGCGGCTCCGCGACCCGGACCGTGACCGACGCGCTGGGCCGCACCACCGAACTGCGCGAATACGCCGGGCCGTCCTACGCCGACACCGACTTCGGCGCCGCCTCGCCCGCGCCCGCGCACACCAGGACCGCGTACACGTACACCAGGGACGACCAGAAGGAGACGGTGACCGGGCCCGACGGGGCCAAGTGGTCCTGGAGCTACGACCTGTTCGGCCGGCAGACCTCCGCGACCGACCCCGACGCGGGCACGTCGACCACCACCTTCACCGCGCTGGACCAGACCGACACCAACACCGACTCCGAGGGCCGCAAGGAGCTCTTCGGCTACGACAGCCTCGGCCGCAAGACCGGGCTGTGGCAGACCGCCCGCACCGACGCCGGCCGGCTGGCGAGCTGGACCTACGACACCCTCGCCAAGGGCCAGTTGACCTCCTCGACCCGTTACGACGCCGGCAAGCAGTACAGCGACACCGTCACCGGCTACGACAACCTCTACAACGTCACCGCGAGCACCACCCAACTCGACCCGGCGGACCCGCTGGTGACCTCCGGCGCCGCCCAGGCCTCGTACAGCTTCACCGCGAAGTACAACACCGACGGCAGCCTCGCCTACCGCGGCGAGCCCGCCGTCGCCGGGCTGCCCGCGGAGAACGTCAGCTACACCTACACCCCGACCGGCGACGTCGACACGGTCGTCGGCACGTCGAACTACGTCCTGGACACCGCCTATTCGGAGACCGCCCAGCCCGAGCAGCTCACCCTCGGCGTCTCGCCGTCGCCCACCGTCAAGCAGGCCTACCTCGACAACCAGTACGAGGAGGGCACTGGCCGGCTGCTGCGCAGCTACGTCACCGACGACACCCACGCCTGGATGCCGCAGGACCTGCACTACAGCTACGACGACGCCGGCGACGTCACCAAGATCAGCAACCCGGCGACGCTGGGCGGCACCACCACCAGCGACACGCAGTGCTTCGGCTACGACGGCTACCAGCGCATGACCAGCGCCTGGACGCCGGCGAGCGGCGACTGCACCGCGGGCACCGCGGCCACCGCCGCGCTCGGCGGCCCGGCGCCGTACAGCAGCAGCTACACCTTCACCTCCGGCGGCCTGCGCACCGGCGACACCGAGCGCACCGCGGCCGGCACCGGCAGCACGACGACGTACTGCTACAACAAGCCGGCTCAGCCGCACGCGCTGACCACCACCCTGACCTCGGGGACCTGCGCCGGGGCCGCCGACACCTACAGCTACGACAAGACCGGCAACACCACGGCACGCCCGGTCGCGGGCACCGGCGGGCAGGCGCTGTCGTGGAACGCCGAGGGCGACCTCGCCACCAGCAGCGAGGGCGGTGACGCGGCCGGCTACCTCTACTCCGCCGACGACGACCTGCTCATCCGGCACGCCACCAGCGGTGACGGCGAGAACGTGCTCTACCTGGGCTCGACGGAGCTGCACGCGAAGAAGGGCGCGGACGGCAAGGTCACCAGCTGGGGCGTGCGGCAGTACAGCGAGGGCGACGGCGGCCAGGTCGTCGCCGAACGCACCACCGAGCCGGGGGTGCCCCAGCTGAGCTGGATCGCCTCGGACAGCCATGGGACCGCCGGCATCTCGCTGGACGGCGCCACCCAGGCGATCACCACCCGCTACACCACCCCCTACGGCGCCGCCCGCGGCACCAGCCCCGCCAACTGGCCGGACGACAAGGGCTTCCTGGGAGCCCCCACCGACCCGGACAGCGGCCTGACGCAGATCGGCGACCGGCAGTACGACCCGCTCACCGGGCGGTTCCTCAGCGTCGACCCGCAACTGGAGACCGACAAGCCGCAGACGCTCAACGGCTACGCCTACAGCGCCGACAACCCGGTGACCTTCAGCGACCCGACCGGCGACGGCCTCGCGTGCGGCCCGCCGTTCGCCGAGGCGTGCCCGCACAGCCCGAGCAAGGGCAAGGGCGACGGCGGCGACCACCGCACCCAGAAGGAGAAGGACGACGACGCCAAGCACAACAGGAACCAGGGCAAGACGTCCGGCAGCAACAGCGGCGGCAAGTCCATCGACTCCAGGACCCAGGACTGGCTGCACAAGAACCTCGGATACAACGGCGGCGCGAACCTCGACGCCAAGACCTTCCGGGCCTGGATGGACAGCGCCGACAGCAAGTACGCGGCGCAGATCCAGGAGTTCGACAAGTGCATGGCCGCCGGCACCTCGGCGGCACAGTGCAAGGACTCGGTCCACATGCCGCACGGGCGCACCACGGCGGACCGGCTGAACTCACTGTCCAACGACGTCATGATCGGCTCCGCCGCCATGATGCTGGCCTGCGCGGCGACCACCGGTCCCGGCGTGGGCGTCTGCGGCGCCGCGGCGCTGACCGCGTACACCGTGCTCCAGGTGGCTGCCAACGCCTACCAGGCGTACTACAACTGCAGGAACGGGTTCGGCAGCTCGTGCCTGAAGTCGTCCCTGCAGACCGTGTTCGTCTTCGTCGGCATCGGATACGCCTCGAAGTTCGAGGGCACACCGGTGGCGAAAGCGGCCAAGTGGATCGGGGACAAGGCGGGCACACACAAGATCATCGACGCCGGCAAAGCCATCGGCGGCGCGGCCAAGCATCTGAAGTTCTGGTGACGAGGTGACCATGACCATGACCGAGACCGGCAGCACGACAGCGCCCCACCTGGTGCCGCTGGCCGCCCAGGCCAGGCATTCCGGCATCGGAGCGGCGGTGGGCGGCGCGGTCGCGCTCGCCGTGCTGCTGCCCGCGGCGGACAGCGCCGACTGGCAGGGCACGAAGGCCGTCGGGCAACTGGCGCTGACCGCGCTGCTGATCGCGCTCTGGGCGTATCAGCAGTTCGGTGCCAGGTCCCGCGCGCGGGTCGCGCGCGACTACGCGGCCGCGGTGCCGGCCCCCGACACGCTCTGGCACGACCAGACCGGCCGCAGGAAGGACCTGCGGCGCGGCACCGTCGTGATGGGGCTGGTCGCGGCCGGCTGGGCGCTGGTGTGCGCCGACTACGTCCACCTGCCGCTGGTCGGGCTCGCCTTCCCGCTGATGATGCTGCTCGGCATCCTCCAGGCGCGGCAGACCACCCGGTGGGAGCGGGACTACGGCGTGGTGCTGTGGAAACCCGCCCTCACCGTGGTCGGCCCCGGCGCGTACGGCTCCGCGCCGTGCTACTCCACCCGGCCGGAGGTGACGCCGCAGCCATAGGCCGGAGTTGACGCGCCGGCCCCAGGCCGGCACCACCGCCGCACCCCGGCTCAGCCCGGACGTACCGCCGCCGCGAAAGGCATCTCGCTGATCGGCGCGACACGGACCGGGGAGCCGGGGTGCGGTGCGTGGATCATGTTGCCGCCGCCGATGTAGAGGCCGACGTGGCTCGCACCCGAGTAGAAGAACACCAGGTCACCCGGCTGCAGTTGGGAGCGGGAGATGCGGTGACCCGCGTTGATCTGGGTGTAGGTGGTGCGGGGGAGCGAGACCCCGGCCGACCGCCAGGCCGCCTGCGTCAGGCCGGAACAGTCGTACGCGTGCGGCCCGGTGGCACCCCACACGTAGGGCAGGCCGAGCGCCCGGTAGGCGAACGCCACCGCCCGCGCGGCACGCGGGGAGGCCGTCGTGACCGGGGCGAGCGGGGCGCGCACGGCGGCCCGGGTGGCGGGCGCGGCCGCGTCGGACGCCGGCGCGGGGCCGTCGGCGGCCGCGACCGCGGCCCGCTGGGCCGCGGTCAGCTGGGCCAGCAGCGCCTGGGCGGCGGTGAGTTCGGCGGTCACCGTGCGCTTGTGGTCCGCGACCCTGGACTGGGCGTCGCGCAGCGCGGCCAGCCGGCCCGCGGCCAGCGAACGCGTGTGGGCGATGTCCTGCTGCTGGGCGGCCAGCCGGGTCAGCGCCTGGCTCTGCTGGGTGCCGGCCTGCCGGAGGTAGGACGCCCGGGCGAGGTAGGTGTCGGGCGTGGAGCTCAGTGCGAGCTGCAGCAGCGGGTCGATGCCGCCGGAGCGGTACTGCGCCGCGGCGATGCTGCCGAGCGCGTCCCTGGTGCTGTTCAGCTTCGCCGTCTTGCGGGCCAGCTGGTCCTGGAGGGCGGAGACCGCCGAACTCGCGGTGTCGGCCTGCTCCTTGGCTCCGTCGTAGTCCTGCGTGGCCTGCTCCGCCTGCTGGTAGAGCGCCGCCACCTTCGCCCTGACCTGGTCCGGGGTCAGCTGCGGTGCCGCGTTGCCGGCCTCGCCGAACAGCGAGACGGTGGCGGCCGAGGCGAGCACGAGGGTGACACCGATCCGGGCGGTGGTGCGGGTCGTGCTGGTCGTGCTGGTCGTCGTGCGGGTGGTGCGGGGGGCGCCCGGGCTGCCGCTACCGCTTCCGCTGCCGGTTAAGGCGATGCGTTTCTTGCGGTGCGCGGGAGTGTGCGCGGGGGTGAGGGCGGGACTGTGTGAGGCCATCGCGGGCCGTCACTCCTTCCGAGGGGCGGCCCGGCGGCGGCTGCACGGGGGAGCAGCACGCCGCCGGGCCTTCGGCGGGGGTGGCCGTTGCCGTCCGGTACCGGACGGCAGTGGGGTGTCGGCCACCTGAGGAGCGACGCTAAACCTGCCCGGGGGCGCACCGGGACGTACTGACCGGGACTGTCCCGTATCGGTCGGCCCGTGCAAGGAAACGACCGCCGTTCGACGGGTGAGCGGGACGGAAACGGACCCAGCCTGACCGTTGGCCCGTTTCCGGCCCCGGCGCCGCGGGCGTGTGCCTGCGGTCAGGCGACCCGGCGGGCGGCGGCGAAGGGCATCCAGCTCAGCGGGGCGACCTCGACGAACGCGCCGGTGTGCGGGGCGTGCACGATCTGGCCGTTGCCCAGGTAGATGCCCACGTGGGACAGCCCCGAGTAGAAGAAGACCAGGTCGCCGGGCTGCAGGTCGGCCTTCGAGACGGCGACGCCGTCCTTGTCCTGGTCGTAGGTGGTCCGGCCGAGCTTGACGCCCGCCGCGCCGTAGGCGGCCTGGGTCAGGCCCGAGCAGTCGTACGAGCCGGGGCCGGTGGCGCCGTAGACGTACGGCTTGCCACGCTGGGCGAGCGCGAACTTGATCGCGGCGGCGGCACGGCCGGACGCGGGGCCGGAGTAGCTGTAGCTCGCCGGCGAGGACTTGCCCTTCTTCATGCCGGCGATCTTGGCGCGCTGCGCGGCGCTGAGGCTGTTGAGCAGCTTCTGCGCGGCCGCGAGCTTGGTCTGCACCGTCTTCTTCTGGGTGGCCAGCTGCTTCTGGGCGTTGGTCAGCTGGGTCAGGCTCGCAGTGGCCTGCGACCGCTGGATCGAGGCCTGCTCCTGCTGGATCTGGAAGTTCTTCAGCGCCTCGGTCTGCGTCGCGGAGAGCTGGTTGACCATGTGCGACTGGTTCAGGAACTGCTCGGGGTTGTCGGCCAGCAGCAGCTGCACGGTCTGGTCGATGCCGCCGTCGCGGTACTGCTCGCTGGCGAACTGTCCCAGCACCCGGCGGGACTCGTTCATCTGCTCGGTCTTCCGGGCGACCTGCGCGAGCAGCTGGTTGGTCTTGTCGCGCTGGGTGTCGGTCTTCTCCTTGGCCTGGTCGTAGTTCTGCGTCGCGACCTCGGCCTGCTGGTTCAGGGTGTCGATCTGCGCCTTGACCTCGGTGATGGAGGGCTTCGCGGGCGCCGCGCTCGCGCTCTCGCTGAGCAGGGTGACCGATGCGATGGCCGCCGCGGTGACGCCGACCGCCGCACGGGGGGCGGTCGAGGCGAGTATCCGCGGGCGCGGCTTGCGATGCGACGCCACGAAGGCGACTCCTTCCGTGAACCGCCGACCGGGTTAGCTGACGGGTTCGGGCAGGGAAGGCAGCCCTACGGGTCGGACACCTGCCGGCGTCTGTCCCGATTCACCCCGATGGTGCGTGGTGGGTCCCCGGTTCCGGCCTGGGCCGGATTGAGCGGAGGCGGCGCGGTGCCGGCACTTTCACCGGCGGCGAACGCGTCACCTAGCGGGTTACCGTACTCAACTTCTCCGGATGTTGGGAAGTTTGGATTGCAACGTGACCGAAATCGCTTTGTGATCTTACGGTTGGTGGTCGATTCAGTACGGACGAACCGCTGCATAGATCGGCATTTCGGTGATCGGAGCGACCTTGACGACCGTTCCCGTGTGCGGAGCGTGGATCATGTTGCCGTCGCCGATGTAGAGACCGACGTGGCTGGCGTCGCTGTAGAAGAAGATCAGGTCACCCGGCTGGAGGTCCGAGGTCGAGACCCGGGTGCCGACGTCGACCTGCTCGCCCGTGGTCCGCGGCAGCGTGATGCCCGCCGCCTTGTAGGACGCCTGGGTCAGGCCCGAGCAGTCGAAGGAGGCCGGGCCGGTCGCGCCCCACACGTACGGCTTGCCCAGCTGGGCGTGCGCGAAGGCGATGGCCTTGGCGGCGACCGACGCGTTGGCCGGCGTCGCCGGCGCGGTCGACCCCGACTTCTTCGCCGCTGTCTTCGCCTTTGCCTTCTCCTGTGCGGCGATGGCGGCGGCCTTCCGCTTGGCCTCCTGCTCCTGCTTGGCCTGCAGGGCCGCCAGCCGTTCCTTCTCCTGCGCGGTGAGGCTGTTCAGCAGCGTCTGGGCGGCGCCCAGCTTGGTCTGCACGTCGGCCTTGGCGGTCCGCAGCTGCGCCTGCCGGGTGGTCAGCGTCGCCAGGCTCCTGGCCGCCTCGATGCGCTGCTGGGTGGCCGCCGCCTGCTGCACCCGGTAGGACTCGACGGCCGACTTCTGCCGCTTCCCCAGCAGGCCCACCAGATGCGTCTGGTCCAGCAGGTCCTGCGGGTCGGTCGCCATCAGGAAGCGCCCGGTCGAGTCGTCGCCGCCGCTGCGGTACTGCGCGGCCGCGTACTGCCCGAGCAGCCGGCGCGAGTCGTTCAGCGTCTGCGTCTTCTGTGCCGCCTGCGCCAGCAGCTTGTTGACGGTGGCGTTCTGCTGGGAGGCCTGCTCCTTGGCGCCGTTGTAGTGCTCGGTGGCGACCTCCGCCTGGTGCAGCAGCGCGTCGACCTTCGCCTTCACCGCGCTGATCGACGGCTGCGGCGCGGGCGCGGCGGGTGCGGCGCCCGCGGTCTCGGAGAACAGGGTCACCGTGGCCAGGGCGGCCGTTGTGAGCCCCACAGCCGTGCGCGGGGCGGTGATCGTCGCGGTACGGGTCTTACGGTGTGTCGCCATCCCCGGCGGACTCCTTTCGGACACTGCCTGGTGCGGCACCGTAGCCGGGCGGCGGCACCGCTGGGAAGAGCGGTGTCCGATAGGCCCGATACCTTTTCGTAATCAAGTCGGATTGTCACTCAGCGTGGTAATCGGGCTACCGCCGCCGCCGGGTGCGGCCGTCCGCCGGAAGGGGGGCGTGGGTGTCGGTGCGGGCGCCTAGACTCGGGAGGCGATGAGCAGCCTCTTTGACGACGACTTCCTGCCCGGTCTGCACGTGGCACCGGAACCGGCCGACCCCGACGCCCCGCCGCCCCCGGAGGACCGGGGCCCCGGCGGCGGGTACGACGGCGGCGGGCGGGACGCGTACTACCGCGACGGCGCCCCGCGCCCGGCCACCGACCCCGCTCAGCTGCTCGAGGGGCTCAACGAGCAGCAGCGCGCCGCCGTCGAGCACTCCGGCGGCCCGCTGCTCATCGTCGCGGGCGCCGGCTCGGGCAAGACCCGGGTGCTCACCCACCGCATCGCCCACCTGCTCGCCGCCCGGCACGTCCACCCCGGCTCGATCCTCGCGATCACCTTCACCAACAAGGCCGCGGGCGAGATGAGGGAGCGCGTCGAACAGCTGGTCGGCCCGCGCGCGAAGGTGATGTGGGTCTCCACCTTCCACAGCGCCTGCGTGCGCATCCTGCGCCGCGAGTCCAAGGTGCTGGGCTTCACCTCGTCGTTCTCGATCTACGACGCCGCCGACTCCAAGCGCCTGATGGCCCTGGTCTGCCGCGACCTCGACCTGGACCCGAAGCAGTATCCGCCGAAGTCCTTCAGCGCGAAGATCTCCAACCTCAAGAACGAGCTGATCGACGAGGAGACCTTCGCCGGGCAGGCGGAGAACACCTTCGAGAAGAAGCTCGCCGAGGCCTACGCGCTCTACCAGGCCCGGCTGCGCGAGGCCAACGCGCTGGACTTCGACGACATCATCATGACCACCGTCAACCTGCTGCAGGCCTTTCCCGACGTCGCCGAGCACTACCGGCGGCGCTTCCGGCACGTGCTGGTCGACGAGTACCAGGACACCAACCACGCCCAGTACACCCTGGTGCGCGAGCTGGTGGGCACCGGCGAGTCCCCCGGCGCCACCGACCCGGCGGGCACCCCGATGGCGGAGCTGTGCGTCGTCGGTGACGCCGACCAGTCCATCTACGCCTTCCGCGGCGCCACCATCCGCAACATCCTCCAGTTCGAGGAGGACTACCCGGACGCCCGCACCATCCTGCTGGAGCAGAACTACCGCTCCACCCAGACCATCCTGTCCGCCGCGAACTCCGTCATCGAGCGCAACGCCGGGCGGCGCGCGAAGAACCTGTGGACCGAGTCCGGCGACGGCCCGGTCATCACCGGCTACGTCGCCGACCAGGAGCACGACGAGGCGCAGTTCGTCGCCGAGGAGATAGACCGCCTCACGGACGCCGGCGACGCCCGGCCGGGCGATGTGGCCGTCTTCTACCGCACCAACGCGCAGTCCCGGGTCTTCGAAGAGGTCTTCATCCGGGTCGGCCTGCCCTACAAGGTCGTCGGCGGCGTCCGCTTCTACGAGCGGCGCGAAGTCCGAGACGTGCTCGCGTACTTGCGGGTGCTGGCCAACCCCGAGGACGGCGTGCCGCTGCGGCGTATCCTCAACGTGCCCAAGCGCGGCATCGGCGACCGGGCGGAGGCGATGATCGACGCTCTCGCGCTGCGCGAGAAGATCTCGTTCGCCGCCGCCCTGCGCCGGGTTGACGAGGCGTACGGCATGGCGGCGCGCTCGGCGAACGCGGTCCGCCGGTTCAACACCCTGATGGACGAGCTGCGCACCATCGTCGAATCGGGCGCGGGCCCGGCCGTCGTGCTGGAGGCGGTGCTCGAACGCACCGGCTACCTCGCCGAGTTGCAGGCCTCCACCGACCCGCAGGACGAGACCCGCGTGGAGAACCTGCAGGAACTTGCCGCCGTGGCACTGGAGTTCGAGCAGGAGCGCGGTGAGGACGAGCCCGGCACCCTGTCCGACTTCCTGGAGCGGGTCGCCCTGGTCGCCGACTCCGACCAGATCCCCGACGACGACGCCGAGAACAACGGCGTCATCACGCTGATGACCCTGCACACCGCCAAGGGACTGGAGTTCCCCGTCGTCTTCCTCACCGGCATGGAGGACGGCGTCTTCCCGCACATGCGGGCGCTGGGCCAGGTCAAGGAGCTGGAGGAGGAGCGGCGGCTGGCGTACGTCGGCATCACCCGCGCTCGCGAACGGCTCTACCTGACGCGCTCGATGATGCGCAGCGCCTGGGGCCAGCCCTCGTACAACCCCCCGTCGCGCTTCCTGGAGGAGATCCCCGACGCGCTCATCGAGTGGAAGCGGACCGGTTCCGCCGCGGGCGGCGGAGGTCCCGTCTCGAAGGCGGCGGCGTCGCTGTCCAGCACGCTCGGCACGGGCGGCGGCCGGCGCGGCGGCGCTGCGGGCGGCTTCGCGACCAGACGCTCGGCCGGCGACCGGCCGGTCATCTCGCTCACCGTGGGCGACCGCGTCACGCACGACCAGTTCGGCCTGGGCACGGTCGTCGCGGTCACCGGGCAGCCGGGCGACGAGAAGGCGACGATCGACTTCGGCGACGAGCGGCCCAAGCAGCTGCTGCTGCGTTACGCGCCGGTGGAGAAGCTGTAGGTCCCGCCGGGCGCGGCGGTCCTCCGCCGCGCCGGGGTCTTTCGCCGCGCCGGGGGCCTGTCGCGGATCAGCGCTGGTCGGGGCCTGTCGCGGATCAGCGCTGGTCGGGGCCTGTCGCGGATCAGCGCGGGTCGAGGCCGTGCTTGAGCAGCCACGGCAGCGGGTCGATCGGCGAGCCGGCGTTCGGCCGTACCTCCAGGTGGAGGTGCGGTCCGGTGGTGTTGCCGGTGTTGCCCGAGTAGGCGATGACCGTTCCGGCCTTGACCGAGCCGCTGCGGATCTTCGTACTGCTCAGGTGGCAGTACCAGGTCTCGGTGCCGTCGGGGGCGGTGACGATGGCCATGTTGCCGTAGGAGTTGTTCCACTGCGTGCGGACGGTGCCGTCGGTCACCGCCATCACCGGGGTGCCGACCATCACCGGGAAGTCGATGCCGGTGTGCACGGCCATCCAGTTGACACCGGCCTGCCCGAAGTAGGCGCTCAGCCCCTTCTGCTTCACCGGCAGCACGAACTTCGGCCGCAGCGCCTCCTTGCGGGCCGCCGCCGCTGCCGCCGCGCGCTTCGCGGCCGCCTGCCGGTCCTTGAGGTCGATCCGCTCCTGGGTGCGGCTGGCCCGGTCCGCGAAGTCGCTCGCGTCCTCGCTCACTCCGGCCAGCTGCCGGTCGAGCTGGGTCGTCGGCGCCTTGCCGGTGGTCGTCGGGGCGTCGGCCTGCGCGCTGCCGGAGTCCGACGCCACGCCCACCCCGGTCACGGCGGCCGCGCCGACTGCGGCCACGCCCATCACGGCGACCGAGGGCACCGCGACGGTGAGCAGGGCGGAACGCTTGGCGGGCTTGCGGCGCCGGCTGCGGGCCGCCGGCATGCCGGGCTCGAAGCCGTCGGCGGCGTAGTCGTGCCGCTCCCGCTCGGCGAAGACCTCGGGGGCCGGGACGTCGAGGCCCAGATCCAGGTCCAGGTCCAGGTCGAGATCGAGGTCGGTGGCCGCCTCGAACGGCGAGCCGAACGCGTCGGGGCCTGCGGCCGCCTGCTCCGGCTCGGGGGCGTACGACACCGGGGCCTCGTACGCCTCGGGCTCGGGGGCGGGCGCCTGGTAGTCGTACTGCTGCGCCTGCTGCTCGTACTGCTGGTGCTCGTAGCCCTGCTGGTGCTGCGGCTGCTGCTCGTACTGCTGCTGCTGGGGCTGCTGTGGCGGGAACTGCTCGTAGATCCCGGTGTCGCCGCCGGCGTCGTAACCGTAGCCGTAGGCCGGGTAGGCGCCCGAGTCCCAGTCCTGCTGCTGCTGCGGGTAGGCCTGCTCCTGCGCCGCCGGCTGCTGATACGCCGCGAACTGCTGGGCGTCGTAGGTCCCGGTGTCGTAGTACGTCGCGCCGGCCGGGTAGCCGTACGCGTCGTAGCTCTGCGGCTCGGCGGGGGGCTGCTGCTCGGCCTGGCCGTAGTCGTACCCGTAGCCGGTGCCGTAGGCGTAGTCCTGGCCGGACTGCGCGGGCTGGGGTTGGGGCTGGGCCTGCGGCTGGTCGTAGCCGTAGAGCGGGGGCTGCTGCGGGATGTACCCGTACGTCCCGGTCGTGGTGTCGTCCGCGAAGACGGTGCCGACAGCCTGGTAGGCGCCCGTGGAATAGACGTCATACGCGTAGGCGTCGTAGTCGGGGGCGTACCCCGACGGGTGACGTTCGTTCACCGCCAACTTCTCTTTCGCCTCGGCAGCAGGAGAATTAGCGGTGACTGTAGCCCGGTGCGGGGGACGGCGACAATCTCTCCCCGTAGCCTGACGTCCGGCTTGCCCGGCGTTCGGTCGATATCCGACCGTTATGTGTCCGTTATGCCGCCTCGATCGCCGACCGCACCGGGCCCGTCCCTGCCAGCGTCCGGCGGATCTCGGCCACGACCGAGCCGTGCACCGGCAGCGCGAGGTGCCCGACCCCGCTGACCTTGACATTCTCCGCCGGGAGGTCCGGGTGGACCAGCTGGGCGGCCTCCACCGGGATCATCAGCTGGTCCAGATCGCTCCAGAAGGCCACGAACCGCGTCCGGCAGCTCGGGGCAGGCCCCGCCAGCTCGGTCAGCACGTCGGAGCCGGGCCGCATCTGCCGGATGATCGGATGCGGCGCCAGGGCAGGCACCGCCCGGGTCCCGGCGTGCGGCGTACCCAGCGTGACCAGCGTGCGGATCCGGCGGTCACCGCCCAGGCACTGCACGTAATAGCGGGCGATCAGCCCGCCCAGGCTGTGCCCGACGATGTCCACCCGGCGGCGGCCGCTCTGCGCGCAGATCTCCTCCACGTGGCGGCCGAGCAGCTCGGCGGCGGTGCGTATGTCGCCGATGAGCGGTGAGTAATTCAGTGCCTGCACCTGCGTCCATCCGTGGTGGTGCAGGGAGCGGCGCAGCACCGCGAAGGTCGAACGGTTGTCCACGAAGCCGTGCAGCAGCAGCACCGGCGGATGGGCCCTGACGGTGTCCCGCTCCTGGTCGCGCTCCGGGAGCAGGCCGGTCGGATACATCACCAGGTGGCCCGCGAGGACCGCCAGGTCCATCGCGGTGGCCCTGGCCAGGCCCACGCCGTGCCACAGGCGGCTCCCCGTGCCGCCCGCGACGTCGTCGTCCGGCCCCGCTCCGCTGTCCGCCCCGGGTCCTTCCTCCCGGTCCGCGCCTTGTCCTGCGCCCTGCTCCGCCCCCGACGACTGGCCGGCCATGGCCCACCTCCCGTCGCGACCCGGAATCAGCACTGACCCCGGCGCCATCGGAGAAGCCGGTGCCCGCGGACGGGTCCGCGGATGCCGCATCACCGCGCCCTGCGGCTAGCGAGCGCGGCAATGCGGCGTCCTGACAGCGGCTCCTCAGAACAACCCGGTGGGTCGCCGGACGGCTCGGGCGTGTCCCTCGCCCTTCGCCGCCGTCGGCCCGACCTCTGGGGAATGTGTCCCACTGTGTGATTTCCCCCTCGGTGCCGTTCGTAAAACTGTCGGCCGCCGGACGTGGACGATAACGTTCGTTCACACAGGTTCCCGCGGGGCCACGCAGCCGCAGTCCACGGGCCCGCGAACCGTACGCATGGAGGCAGAGATGGGTGTGTCCGGTCCGATCCGCGTAGTGGTCGCCAAACCTGGGCTCGACGGTCATGACCGCGGGGCGAAGGTCATCGCCCGGGCGCTCAGGGACGCCGGCATGGAGGTCATCTACACCGGCCTCCACCAGACCCCCGAGCAGGTCGTCGACACCGCCATCCAGGAGGACGCGGACGCCATCGGCCTGTCCATCCTGTCCGGCGCCCACATGACCCTCTTCGCCAAGGTCATCGAGCTGCTGAAGGACCGCGACGCCGAGGACATCAAGGTCTTCGGCGGCGGCATCATCCCCGAAGCGGACATCCCCCCGCTCAAGGCCCTCGGCGTCGCCGCGATCTTCACCCCGGGCACCCCCACCGGCGACGTGGTGACCTGGGTAAACGAAAACATCCCCTCAGCGGCCTAGCCCCTGCGGGGCGGCAGGTGAGCGCCCCCCGGCGAGTGGCACGGACCCGGGGGTGCGCCCGGCCCCGACCGGGCGGCAGCCAAGCACCCCACGGGAAGTGGCACGGACCCGGGGGCGCGGGGAACTGCGCGCGCAACCCCCACCGGGCCGCAGGCAGGCACCCCACGGGAAGTGGCACGGACCCCGGGGGCGCGGGGAACTGCGCGCGCAACCCCCACCGGGCAGCAGCCAAGCCCGCCACCGCAGGTGGCACGGACCCACCTACCCCCGCCGGGGGAAGGTCCCGGCGCCCTCCCGCAGCGCCAGGCCGGCGGGCCACCCCCTCAACCCGAACGCAGTTCGCCCAGCATCGCGGCGCGCAGCCCAAGCGTGCTGCTCAGCCGCTGGAAGGCCTCCCCCCAGTAGGCGGTCGCGCCCGGCGCGGAGTCGGGCGGCTCCTCCCCACCCCCGGCCAGCGCAGCGACCTGCGCTGCCGCTGCCGGATCGAGGCAGCGCTCGGCCAGTCCCATCACCCCGCTGAAGCTCCACGGGTAGCTGCCGGCGTCCCGCGCGATGTCCAGCGCGTCCACCACCGCCCGTCCCAGCGGCGCAGCCCACGGCACCGCGCACACCCCCAGCATCTGGAACGCCTCGGACAGCCCGTGCGCCGCGATGAACGCCGCCACCCACTCCGCCCGCTCCGCCTCGGGAAGTATGGACAGCAGCTTCGCCGGGTCACCGACCGCCGCGAGCGGCGCGGCCGCGGCGGGCGGCGGCCCGAGCAGCGCTCGCGCCCACCCGGCGTCCCGTTGCCGCACGGCAGCCCGGCACCAGGACGCGTGCAGGTCCGGCTGCCAGTCGTCCAGCACGGGCAGCGCGATGATCTGCTCGGGCGTGCGGCCCCCGAACCGCGCGGGCCAGGTCGACAACGGTGCCGCGTCCACCAGCTGGCCCAGCCACCACGCCCGCTCGCCCCTCCCGTTGGGCGGCCGCGGAGCCACCCCGTCCCGCTCCATGGCCGCGTCGCACTCGTAGGGCGCCTCCACCACGATGCCGTCAGGACCGAGCGACACGCAGCTGCGGGCGCGGCCGGCCATCCGGGCGGCCAGCGCGGACTCCGGCAGCGCGGAGAGCAACTCGGCTGCGGTCGCCCGTACGTTGCGACTGCGATCGGCCAGCGCCTGCTCCAGGAACGGCTCGTCCGCCGCGGACAGCCCGGTCCGCAGCGAGTCGAGGAACATCAGCCGGTCCTCGGCCCGCTCGCTCTTCCACGTCGCCACCAGCAGCTCGAGCGCGGTGTCCGGCGCCGTCAGCCGCAGCCGGGTCAGCAGGGCGACCCGCTCGGCGAACAGCCCTTCCTCCCACAGCCTTTCCACCTGCTCAGGACCCTCCGGCTCCGGGCCGGCCACCGCCCCGGAACCGGCACGCAGCGCGTATCTCCAGTCCGGATTCAGCGTCGCCAGCCAATGGCCGCGCGGCCCGGCGAAGGCCAGCGCGTCCGCCCGCAGGTCCGTCCTCGCCCTGGCCGCGTCCAGCAGCGCAGGCAGCATCTCCGGCGGCGCCGCGTATCCCTCCTCGCGGGCGGCGGCCAGCCACTGCGGCAGCAGCTCGGCCAGATTCGGCGCCGAACCGCGCCGATGGCCGCCGCTGCCGGCGCTGCGGTCGGACAGCAGCGTCCCCAGCCGCTGCCGTGCCGCGTCCGGCAGCTCCGCCCGCCCGTCCGCCACCGCCACGGCCGGCCGCTCCCCGGCCACCCCGGGCCGCAGCCCGGCCCGCCGCCGCACCACCCCGGCCGCCGCGGCGTCCAGCAGCCCCGCGGCGGCCTCCTCCGCGTCCCCCACCACACCGCTCGGCCGCCGCCGCTCCGTCCCGAGCAGCGCGCTTCCGACGAGGTCGTCCCACCCGATGTCCATCCGAGTCCCTCCGCGTCCGATCCCGCCGGTGCGCCGTGCGGCGCGGCTGTCCTTGCGTCTCCTGAGGTCGGCCAGCGTCTGTCCCCCTACAAGGCGATCGGTCTCGGCGACGCCCGCGTCCACCCCGCGAGCGGGCGCAGGCCCGTCGCCCCGGCCTCGGCAAAGAGGGTGACGGGGCGCCCACCGGATATCGCGGCGAGCCGCCAGTGATCGGTGCCGAGCAGCGGCAGCGCGGCGTCGGTGCCGGCGTCCGCCAGATGCCAGCGGTCCCGGCCGGGGAGGGGCACGACGTCGGTGAGGAGGACGGGCCAGGCGTCCAGCCACGGGTCGTCGGCGAGGGCGGTGCCGTAGGAGTCGAGCGCCGGGCCGACCGCCGTGCCGGACGGCGCCCGCTCGGGCAGCCCGGTGCCGTAGCGCGTGCCGAGGACGGCGCGGAGCGGTACCGCGGCCGGGTGGAAGGCGACCTCGGCGTCGAGCACCGTGCCGACGGGGAGCGTCAGTTCGGGCGCGCGGCCGGCCGCCCCGAAGGACAGGACGAGCGCGAACCGCTCCGCCACCCCGTCGTACAGCCAGATCCGCCGGGTCGTCAGCCGCTCGTCCGCCGTGTCGTACTGCGCCAGGACCAGCCACTGCGCCCTGATCAGCGGCCCCGCGAGCACCTCCGCCGAGTCGACGGTGAAGCCGACCCTCGTCCGCACCGTCTCGGCCAGCGGCGCCGGCAGCCGCTGGCGGCCGAGGAAGCCGCGGGCCAGCAGATGCAGCAGGCCCGTCTCCTCCAGCATGCGCGACGGCCAGTCGCCCCCCGAGACGGCCACCGTCCCCAACTCCCGCACCCGCGAGGCGAGCCCGGGCGCCTGCGCGTCCACCATCCGGGCCGCGATCTCGTCCCACGCCTGATATCCGGCCCGGTCGGAACCCGCGAGACCGCCCCTGAGCAGATCGGTGAGCCGCTGCTCCAGCTCGGCGGCACCCCCCTCCACCCGGACCGCCCGCCGCTCGGCCCGCTTCCTCGCCGCGTCCTGGCCGGCCGCCGCCGGTCCCTGACCCGGCCCCGAAACCGCCGCGGGGGCCGCCTCCGCCTGCTTCCGGCGGGCGGAGATCCACTCCTCGGCCCACTCCGGCGCCGCCGCCCCCTCGGCGGCCGGCCGGCCGTCCCCCGACGACCACAGCAGCAGCAGCCCCAGCGCGTGCTTGCAGGGGAACTTCCGGCTCGGGCACGAGCACGCGAAAGCCGGTCCGCTCAGATCGACCACCGTCTGATACGGCCTGCTGCCGCTGCCCGCGCACAGCCCCCACACCGCCCTGGCGGTCGCGCCCGTGCCCGACCACGGCGCGGGCGCCGCGAGCCGCGCGCCCGCCGTGCGTGATGCCGCGTCAGGCGCGAGCGCGAGCACCTGGTCCGCTGTCCACCGAGCTTCCGAGTCCTCCATGCGGAACACGCTAGGGCCGACCACTGACAACGGCCCTGACCTGCGAGGACAGCGGGCGGTGACAGATTGTCAGTGGTGGGGTGCATGGTGGGAACAGCACGGATCGAGAGGGTCCGTTCCGACGAGTGGGGGAGTGCCATGACCGCTACGACGAGCGCCGCGGCCGGCGTCGAGCAGGCCCTGCGGCCGCACGCCGAGGAGGCCTTCGCGGCCGAGCTCGGCGCGCTCGCCGCCGCCGACGACCGCCCGCGCCCCGCACGCTGGAATCTGTCCCCGTGGGCGGTCGCCACCTATCTTCTCGGCGGGACGCTGCCGGACGGCACGGTCGTGACACCCAAATACGTCGGCCCCCGGCGGATCGTGGAGGTGGCCGTCACCACCCTCGCGACCGACCGGGCGCTGCTGCTGCTCGGCGTGCCGGGCACCGCGAAGACCTGGGTCTCGGAGCATCTGGCCGCCGCGATCAGCGGCGACTCGACGCTGCTGGTCCAGGGCACGGCGGGCACACCCGAGGAGGCGATCCGTTACGGCTGGAACTACGCGCAGTTGCTCACGCACGGACCGAGCCGTGCCGCGCTGGTGCACAGCCCGGTGATGAGGGCGATGGCCGAGGGCCGGATCGCCCGGGTGGAGGAGCTGACCCGCATCCCGGCCGACGTGCAGGACTCGCTGATCACGATCCTGTCGGAGAAGACGCTGCCGATACCGGAGCTGGGCTCGGAGACGCAGGCCGTCCGCGGCTTCAATCTCATCGCGACCGCCAACAACCGCGACCGGGGGGTCAACGACCTGTCGAGCGCGCTGCGCCGCCGGTTCAACACGGTGGTGCTGCCGCTGCCCGCCAGCGCGGAGGACGAGGTCGCCATCGTGTCCCGCCGGGTGGACCAGATCGGCCATGGCCTCGACCTGCCCGCGGCCCCCCGCGGCGCCGACGAGATCCGCCGGGTCGTCACGGTCTTCCGCGAGCTGCGCTCCGGGGTCACGGAGGACGGCCGCACCAAGGTCAAGTCCCCCTCGGGCACGCTGTCCACGGCCGAGGCGATCTCGGTGGTGACCAACGGCCTGGCGCTGGCCGCCCACTTCGGCGACGGGGTGCTGCGCGCGGGCGACATCGCGGCAGGCATCCTCGGCGCGGTCGTCCGCGACCCGGCGGCGGACCGGCTGGTCTGGCAGGAGTATCTGGAGACGGTGGTCAGGGAGCGGGACGGCTGGAAGGACTTCTACCGTGCCTGCCGTGAGGTGTCGTCATGACGCCCGCCACGGAACGGCTCTCGCCCATCGACCTCCCGGACGCCGCCGACCGCGCGGCGGCCACCGCCGTGGCCCGCGCCGTGGCCGCGGCCGCCCACCCGGACCCGGACCCGGCCGTGACGGCCGGCCCCGCGCAGGATCGATCCCTGGTCCCGGCCCTGTCGGCGGTCCCGGCTCCGGAGGACGTCGTCCTGCTCGGGGTGCGGCATCACGGGCCGGGGTCCGCCCGGGCGGTGCTGGCCGCGCTGGACGCGTATCGGCCGCAGGCGGTGCTGATCGAGGGTCCGCCGGAGGCCGACGCGCTGGTCGCGCTGGCCGGTGACCCGGCGATGCGGCCGCCGGTGGCGCTGCTGGCCCATGTGGTGGACGACCCGGCGCGTGCGGCCTTCTGGCCGTTCGCCGAGTTCTCGCCCGAGTGGGTGGCGCTGCGGTGGGCGGCGAGGGCGGGCGCCGAGGTCCGCTTCATCGACCTCCCCGCCGCCCACAGCCTGGCCCTGCGCCCGGCGACCGGCGACGAGCCCGACCCGGCCGCCGCCCCGGAGGGGGAGGGCATCGACGTGCGGGTCGATCCGCTGGCGGTGCTGGCCGAGACGGCCGGATACGACGACCCGGAGCGGTGGTGGGAGGACGCGGTCGAGCACCGGGGCGGCGACTCGGACGGTGGGTCGGACACCGGCTCGATTGGCGGGTCGGACGGCGGGGAGGACCCGTTGGCGCCGTTCGCCGCACTCGGCGAGGCGATGGCGGCGATCCGGGCGATCCACGGGGACGGCGGTCACCCGTACGACCCGGTGCGGGAAGCGCATATGCGGCTCCGGCTGCGCGAGGCGCGACGGGCACACGCGCGGACGGCGGTGGTGTGCGGGGCGTGGCACGTGCCGGCGCTGGCCGGCCGTACGGCGGTCGCCGCCGACCGGCTGCTGCTCAAGGGGCTGCCGAAGGCGAAGGTCGAGACGACCTGGGTGCCCTGGACGCACCGGCGGCTGGCCCGGGCCAGCGGATAC
The DNA here is from genome assembly GCF_036010485.1 of Streptomyces sp. NBC_01198. NCBI lineage: Bacteria > Bacillati > Actinomycetota > Actinomycetes > Kitasatosporales > Streptomycetaceae > Streptomyces > Streptomyces sp. NBC_01198. The sequence continues at coordinate 3,063,423 of NZ_CP108568.1, read as the reverse complement.
GGCGCGGGGATCGACTCGCCGGGCTGGTATCGGCACCTGTTCACGGCGCCCGACCGGCCGGTCACCCGGTGGATGACCAAGGTCGCGGGACTGCTGCGGGGGGAGGATCTGCCGGTCTCCTCGGCGCATGTCATCGAGGCCGTACGGCTCGCCGACACGCTCGCCGCGATGCGCGGCCGGCCGCTGGCCGGACTCGGCGAGACGACGGACGCGATCCGGGCCGTGATGTGCGACGGATCCGACGTGCCACTGGCGCTGATACGGGACCGGCTGGTGGTCGGCGACGTGCTCGGCGAGGTCCCGCCGGACGCGCCCGCCGTGCCGCTGGCCCGCGACCTGGCCGGGCAGCAGCGCACGCTGCGTCTCAAGCCGGAGGCGCTGGAGCGCGAGGTGGACCTCGACCTGCGCAGGGACACCGACGCGGCCCGCAGCCGGCTGCTGCACCGGCTTGCCCTGCTCGGCATCGGCTGGGGCGAGCCGGCCAGGGGCCGGGACAACAAAGGCACCTTCCGCGAGAGCTGGCGGCTGCGCTGGGAGCCGGAGCTGGCGGTGCGGGTCGCCGAGGCCGGGATCTGGGGGACGACGGTGGCGTCGGCGGCCACCGCGAAAGCTGCGGACGCGGCGGTGCACTCCGGCACCCTCGCCGAGGTCACCGCGACCGCCGAGGCGTGCCTGCTGGCCGGCCTGCCGGACGCGCTGCCGGTGGTGATGCGCGTGCTGGCGGACCGGGCGGCGCTGGACGCCGATGTGGCGCACCTGGCGGCGGCGCTGCCCGCGCTGGTGCGGGCTGTGCGGTACGGCGACGTGCGCGGCACCGACTCGGCGGCGCTCGGGAAGGTCGCGGCGGGCCTGGCGCTGCGGATCTGCATCGGGCTGCCACCGGCCTGCGCGGGATTGGACGCGGACGGCGCCGCGGCCATGCGCGCCCAGGTCGACGGGGTGCACCGGGCCATCGCCCTGCTGCCAGACCCGGCGCTGCGTGACCGCTGGGCGGCCGCACTGATGACCCTGGCAGAAAGGGACGGGGGCATAGCCGGCCTGCTGCGCGGCGCCGCCGTCCGGCTGCTGATGGACGACGGTCGGCTGGAGCCGGACCAGGCGGCCCGGCTGATGGGCCTGGCACTGTCGGCCGGGGCGGGGCCGGCCGAGGCGGCGGGCTGGATCGAGGGCTTCCTGGCCGGCGGCGGCATGCTGCTGGTGCACGACGAGAAGCTGCTGGCGCTGGTGGACGGCTGGCTGTGCGGGGTGTCGGCGGAGGCGTTCAGCGATGTGCTGCCGCTGCTGCGGCGGACCTTCGCCGAGTTCGAGCCGGGGGTGCGGCGCACGGTCGGCGAGCTGGTGCGGCGCGGTCCTTCGGCGGGCAGGCGGCCGGCCGGGGGAGCGGCGGAGCCCGGGCTGCCGGGGTTCGGGGCCACTCTCGACCCGGCCAGGGCGGAGGCGGCGGCGCACACCGTACGGCTGCTGCTCGGCACCACCACGACGACCGACCTGGGCACGCTCGGGGACGGCTCACACGCGAACGGCTCACACGGGGACGGCTCGTACGGGGACTTGGGGGCGCAGGATGACTGACCACGGGACCACCGGGTCCGCCGAGGAGCGGCTGCGGCGCTGGCGGCTGGTGCTGGGCGGCGGCCCGGCGGCGGACGGCACCGGCTACGAGCCGGCCGGGCGCGACGCGGCGATGGACCGTACGCTCGCCGCCCTCTACGGTTCGGCGGGGGCCGGCAGCGGGCGGCCGGACCACGGCGCGGAACGGGGCGCGGGGCTCGGTGGTTCCGCGCCGCAGGTCGCCCGCTGGCTCGGCGACATCCGCACGTACTTCCCCAGTTCCGTCGTCCAGGTGATGCAGCGCGACGCCATCGACCGGCTCGGCCTGTCCGCGCTGCTGCTTGAGCCGGAGATGCTGGAGGCGGTGGAGGCCGACGTCCACCTGGTCGGCACGCTGCTGTCGCTGAACAGCGCGATGCCCGAGACGACCAAGGAGACCGCGCGGGCCGTGGTCAGGAAGGTGGTCGAGGACATCGAGGCCAGGCTCGCGACGCGGACGCGTGCCACGCTCACCGGCGCGCTCGACCGGTCGGCGAAGGTCAGCAGGCCCCGGCACCAGGACATCGACTGGGACCGCACCATCCGGGCCAACCTGCGGCACTACCTGCCCGAGTACGGCACGGTCGTGCCGCAGCGGCTGGTCGGTCACGGCCGCGCGGACCGCTCGGTGAAGAAGGACGTGGTGCTCTGCGTCGACCAGTCGGGATCGATGGCCGCGTCCGTCGTCTACGCCTCGGTCTTCGGCGCGGTGCTCGCCTCGATGCGGTCCGTCGACACCCGGCTGGTGGTCTTCGACACCGCCGTGGTGGACCTGACGGACCAGCTGGAGGACCCGGTCGACGTGCTGTTCGGCACCCAGCTCGGCGGCGGCACCGACATCAACCGGGCGCTGGCGTACTGCCAGTCGCTGATCACCCGCCCGTCCGAGACGGTGGTCGTCCTGATCAGCGATCTCTACGAGGGCGGCATCCGGGACGAGATGCTGAAGAGGGTGGCGGCGATGAAGGCGTCGGGGGTGCAGTTCGTGGCGCTGCTGGCGCTGTCCGACGAGGGCGCACCCGCCTACGACCGGGAGCACGCGGCGGCGCTGGCCGCGCTCGGCGCACCCGCCTTCGCCTGCACTCCCGACCTCTTCCCCGAGGTGATGGCCGCGGCGATCGAGAAGCGCCGCATTCCGATACCCGAGGCGTGAGACCCGGAAGCGGACGGCGGTCTGTGACCGTTCTCACCGCGCACAACCGATCCGCGATTTAGGCCGCACCGGCGCGCGGCGATAACCTGCAAGACGGACATGCCGCGTACTCGGACACCGCGTGCGCTTCCCTGGTGACAGCTGGTGACGTGCCGTCGCCCTGCCCGTAGCGGCACGCCCAGCCGGCAGGTGGCGCTGTACTCACGGCGGCAGCCTCCTGCCGACGCCGGAGTGACATCCAGGCTTACTTCCAGCGGATTCCAGGGAAAAGGGAGACGGACGCGCGTGGACCTGTTCGAGTACCAGGCGAGGGATCTCTTCGCCAAGCACGGTGTACCGGTGCTGGCCGGTGAAGTCATCGACACGCCTGAGGCGGCACGCGCGGCGGCGGAGCGACTGGGCGGCCGTGCCGTCGTCAAGGCGCAGGTCAAGGTGGGTGGCCGCGGCAAGGCCGGCGGTGTGAAGCTGGCCGCCGACCCGGCCGACGCGGTCGCCAAGGCCGAGGCCATCCTGGGGATGGACATCAAGGGCCACACCGTCCACAAGGTGATGCTCGCCGAGACCGCGGACATCAAGGAGGAGTACTACGTCTCCTTCCTGCTGGACCGCACCAACCGCACCTTCCTGGCCATGGCGTCGGTCGAGGGCGGCGTCGAGATCGAGGTCGTCGCCGAGGAGAACCCCGACGCGCTCGCCAAGGTCGCGGTGGACGCGCTGGAGGGCGTGACGCCGGAGAAGGCCGCCGAGATCGTGGCCGCCGCCAACTTCCCGGCCGACATCGCCGACCAGGTCGCCGATGTGCTGCAGCAGCTGTGGACCGTCTTCATCAAGGAAGACGCCCTGCTGGTGGAGGTCAACCCGCTGGTCAAGACCGGCGAGGGCAAGATCGTCGCGCTCGACGGCAAGGTGTCGCTGGACGAGAACGCCGCCTTCCGGCAGCCGGCGCACGAGGCGCTGGAGGACAAGGCCGCCGCCAACCCGCTGGAGGCCAAGGCCAAGGCCAAGGGCCTCAACTACGTCAAGCTCGACGGCGAGGTCGGCATCATCGGCAACGGCGCCGGCCTGGTCATGTCCACCCTCGACGTGGTCGCCTACGCCGGCGAGGCGCACGGCGGCGTGAAGCCCGCCAACTTCCTGGACATCGGCGGCGGCGCGTCGGCCGAGGTCATGGCCAACGGCCTGGAGATCATCCTCGGCGACCCCGACGTGCGCTCGGTCTTCGTCAACGTCTTCGGCGGCATCACCGCCTGCGACGAGGTCGCCAACGGCATCGTGCAGGCCCTGGCGCTGCTCAAGTCCAAGGGCGAGGACGTCACCAAGCCGCTGGTGGTGCGCCTGGACGGCAACAACGCGGAGCTGGGTCGGAAGATCCTGTCCGACGCGAACCACCCCCTGGTGCAGCGGGTGGACACCATGGACGGCGCGGCCGACAAGGCCGCCGAGCTGGCCGCGAAGTAAGGGACGAGGACTCAGACAACCATGGCTATCTTCCTCACCAAGGACAGCAAGGTCATCGTCCAGGGCATGACCGGCGCCACCGGCATGAAGCACACCACGCTGATGCTGGGTGACGGCACCAACATCGTCGGCGGTGTCAACCCGCGCAAGGCCGGCACCACCGTCACCTTCGACCAGGGCCGCGAGGTCCCGGTCTTCGGCAGCGTCAAGGAGGCCATCGAGGCCACCGGCGCGGACGTGACGGTCATCTTCGTCCCGGAGAAGTTCACCAAGGACGCCGTGGTCGAGGCCATCGAGGCCGAGATCCCGCTGGCCGTCGTGATCACCGAGGGCGTCGCGGTGCACGACTCCGCCGCGTTCTGGGCGCTGGCCCAGCAGAAGGGCAACAAGACCCGCATCATCGGTCCGAACTGCCCCGGCCTGATCACGCCGGGCCAGTCCAACGCCGGCATCATCCCGGGCGACATCACCAAGCCCGGCCGCATCGGCCTGGTGTCGAAGTCCGGCACGCTGACGTATCAGATGATGTACGAGCTGCGCGACATCGGTTTCTCGTCGGCGGTCGGCATCGGCGGCGACCCGATCATCGGGACCACGCACATCGACGCGCTCGCCGCGTTCGAGGCCGACCCCGACACCGACCTGATCGTGATGATCGGCGAGATCGGCGGCGACGCCGAGGAGCGGGCCGCGGCCTTCATCGAGAAGAACGTGACGAAGCCGGTCGTCGGCTACGTCGCCGGTTTCACCGCGCCCGAGGGCAAGACCATGGGCCACGCAGGCGCCATCGTCTCCGGCTCCTCCGGCACGGCGCAGGCCAAGAAGGAGGCCCTGGAGGCCGCGGGCGTCAAGGTCGGCAAGACCCCGTCCGAGACCGCCCGGCTGGCCCGCGAGCTCCTCGTCGGCTGACCCCCGGTCACCCGACGGCAACGGCGTGGGCCCGCCCCCGGGAAGGGGGCGGGCCCACGCCGTTCGCCGTCCTGCGGTCAGCCGCCGGTGGAGGGCTCGGTCTGGTGCCGGGCCGCGGGGCCGCGCAGGGGCGGTGCGCCGTGGTGCGGTCCGGCGATCATCCCGGCGGTGATGGCCAGCGCGACGCCCCCGGCCACGGCGAAGCCCGCGGCAGTACGCCGGAGCGACCGGCGCTCGCTCGCCTTGCGTACGCCCGACGGCGCCGGCTCCCCGCCGGGCGGGTCCGGCTCCGCGGCCAGCAGGGCGGCCAGTTGCGTGGCCGCGTCGCCGCCGTCGTAGTCGTCAGGTGCGGCGGCGGCCAGTTCCCGCCGGGCGCCGATGATCCGCGACGCGACGGCCGTCGTGCTCGCCTCGACCTCCGCGGCCGCCACCGCCAGGCTCAGCCCCAGCCCGTCGTGCAGCAGCAGCGCCCGCCGCCGCTCCGGGTGCAGCCGCACCAGCGCCTGCGGCAGCGTGACCGGTGCCGGGGCCTTGCGGCGGCGCCGCCGGGGGCGCCGCCATTTCTGGGAGCGCCGCCACGGCGCCAGCGCGTACGCGTGCGCGGCCGCGCGCACCCAGCCCACCGGGTCGCTGTCCCGCGCCACTTCCGGCCACTCCTGCCAGGCCCGGTCGAACCCCCGCCGTACGGCTCGCGCCGCCAGGGCGCGGTCCCCCGTCAGCACGGCGACCTGCCGCCGCAGGGCGGCGGCGCCGTGCAGGTAGAGGGCGTCGAAGGCCCCCTCGGCGTCGGCGGCGACCGCCAGGGGCTCGGCCGGTTCGGCCGGTTCGGTCCGGAGGACGGTGGCGGCGACCGGGTGGTAGACGATCCGCACGCGGAAGGGGCCGGGCTGGGGTGTGCTCGGGCGGGCAGGCGCGGGACCCGGTTTGCCCGGCCGGGCGGTCTTGGGGCCGGACGGGGAATCGGGCGGAGTGGTGGTCGGCTGACCCGCCGTCATGGGCGAGCCGGCCGCGGTCGGCAGCGGCGCCGTGGCCGCACCTGGCGCGGGGGCCTGGGTGGCCGCCTTGGACCGGGACTTGTGTGGCCGTTTGCGCCCGCTCACCGGTGAGCCTTTCATCCGACGGTCCGACAAAAGCACGTATACAGCACATCATGGGCGACACGACGATCAAACGCCCGCTGCGCGGGCGAAACGGGTGTTCTTGACACCATGGGGTGTCGTGACCCAAATGACGGAACAGCCACAGGCGTACGGCTCCGGCGCCGGGACCAGGAGCGGTCGGCTGGGCAACACCGCCCGCGCGTCGGCCGTCGCGGCCGGGGCGTCCGCGGCCGGGCTCGCACTCGCCGGGCTCGCCGCGGTCGTGCTGCTGCTCTGGGTCGTCTCGCCCTTCCCCGACAACGGGCTCGACGGCGCCCTGCACCTCGCCGGCGGCCTCTGGCTGCTCGCGCACGGCGCCGACCTGGTGCGCGACGGCACGCTCTCCGGGGTGCCGGCCCCCATCGGCGTCACGCCGCTGCTGCTCAGCGCGCTGCCCGCATGGCTGCTGCACCGGGGGACCGCGTCTGCGGTCGCGAGCGGCACGTACCGCTCCGCGGGGTGGGTGCTCGGCGGATACCTCGGTATCGCCGCGCCGGTCACCGTCTACACCGCGAGCGGCCCGCTGCGGGTCGACGTGGTCTCGGCGGCGGTGTGCGTACCGCTCTTCGCGGCGGCGGCGACCGCAGCGGGGGCGTGGTCGGGCAGCGGGCGGCCGCGGCTCGAACGGTACGCGCCATGGGGCGCGGACGCGGCCGTCGCGCTACGGGCCGGCGCCATGGCCACCGCCGTCCTCGTCGGGGGCGGCGCGCTCATCGGCGGCGCCGCGATCGCCTGGCACAACGGCGCCGCCGGTCACACGTACGCGCAGCTCAGTGCGTCGCTCGTCGGGCGTGTCGCCGTCCTGCTGCTCTGCGTCCTGCTGGTGCCGAACGTCGCGGTGTGGTCCGCCGCGTACGCCCTCGGGCCGGGGTTCGCCGTGGGCGCCGGGCACGTGGTCGCGCCCGGCGGCGTGTCCGCGCATCCGCTGCTGCCCCGCTTCCCGCTGCTGGCCGCGCTGCCCGCGGCGGGCGGCCACGGGGTGGGCTGGGCGGCCCTGGCGGTGCCGGCTGTCGCCGGGGGAGCGGTGGCCTTCTGCTGCGCACGCGCGGCGCTGGCGGTCAAGCGGACGGCGGTCGTCACAGCGGGTGCCTCCGCCGTGTGCGGCCTCGCCTTCGCGATCCTCGCGGTCGGGGCGGGCGGGCCCATGGGGGTGGGCGCGATGGCCTCCTTCGGGCCCACCTGGTGGCTCACGGCGGCGGCCGCCGCTGCCTGGCCCATGGTCCTGGCGGTACCGACCGCGACGCTCATCTCCTGGACCCGCACGAGGTCGCCTCGGGCGCCGGCCATCCCCCCGCCTCCGCCGTATCCGCCGATGCCGGCGCATCCCCCGGGGATCCCGTCCTCCCCCTGACCAACGTCTCGCCGCCGCACCCCTGGGGTTGCCCTCCGCGGCAGGCCTACCCCCGCAGGTGCCCACCGTCGCGGAGGTGGACGCGCCCGTCAGGGGCGCGGGGAACTGCGCGCCCAGCCCGAGCGGGGCCGCGGGTAGGCACGCCACGGCGAGTGGCACCTACCGAGGGGCGCGGGGAACTGCGCGACCGGCCCCCACCGGGCAGCAGGGCAGGCGCGCCAGCGCAAGGGGCACCCACCGTGGGGTGTGACGAGCCGGCCGCAGGCTATTGGCGGAGGGCCGGGACGCTTCGCAACGGCTCCGGGAGGAGCTTCTGGCAGGACTGCGACGCCGGCGTCGTCAGCGCGTCCTGCTTGCACGTGTAGTAATCGCGGTAGGCGAGATGCAGCGCGAAGGACGACGCGACGATCGCGATGGTCACCGCGCTGGTGATGATCCCGGTCCACGCCGCGGTCTTGAAGGACCGCTGCGCGTCCGGGCCCGGGGCCGGCGGGGTCGGGCGGGGGGTCTGCGTGGCGTCGGCGAGAGCGGACGCCGCGGTGGCGCGGGCCTCGGCACGGTCCTCCGGGGACATCCGCAGCGCGCTGATCCCCCAGTAGAGGGCGAGCGCCCCGAGCAGCAGGCCGACCTGGACCCAGCCGAGGACGGCGAAGATCAGTCCCCAGCCGCCGCAGACCAGCGCGTAGCGGGAGCGCCGCTGCGCGGGGTCGGTGGGGTCGAAGCGCGGGCCGGTGCCCTGCGGGCCGTTGGGGCCCTGGTCGGGGCGGCGGCCGTAGGGGTCGCGGCCGTCCTGCGGGCGGTTGCCCCACTGGCTGCCCCAGGCCTGGGGTGCTCCGGGCCGCCGTCCGGGTGGCGGGGGCGGCGGCGTACCGCCGTCCGGGGAGCCCGGGCCGGACGAGCCCGGATCCGTGCCGGGCGATCCCTCGGGCCGCCTGGGCGTCCAGGGCCGGTCCGGCGCCCCCTCGGGGGGCGGCGCAAACGGATTGTCCTGCTCCTGGTCGCCCTCGGGCGCGCGCAGCGCAAGACGATTACGGCCGCTGCTCATGATGTGATGCGCCATCCCCTTGGGCTCGACTCCTCAGTACCGGGCTCAACGCCGTCCTGCACCACAAGTCATACGTGACGCAGGTGTCGGATACATCACGTTCATCCGCGCGCAGCGCGCGCGAAGTCCCGTGCTCCCGCCAGACGCTACCTCGCGCGCGCTCCCCCGTCCCGTGGGGGCCGTGCGGAGTGCCGGTATCGTTGCTGACGGTCGGCGGTCTCGTAGGGTTCCCCGGAATCCGGCCAATCCCCGACTCGTACGATCATCCGAACGACGTCAGCGAGAGAAGAGCCCCGCCAGTGGTCGCCCGCACTCCCGCCCGCAGCACCCCGACCCGTCTGGTCGTCCTCGTCTCCGGCTCCGGCACGAATCTGCAGGCGCTGCTCGACGCCATCGACGCCGACCCCTCCTACGGTGCCAGGATCGTCGCGGTCGGCGCCGACCGCGAGGGCATCGCGGGCCTGGAGCGGGCCGCGCGCGCCGGGCTGCCGACCTTCGTGGTGAAGGTCGGCGACCACGCCGACCGGGCCGCCTGGGACGCGGCGCTGACCCGGGCCACGGCCGCGTACGAGCCCGACCTCGTCGTGTCGGCCGGCTTCATGAAGGTCGTCGGCAAGGACTTCCTGGCGGCCTTCGGCGGCCGGTTCCTCAACACCCACCCCGCACTGCTGCCGAGTTTCCCCGGGGCGCACGGCGTACGCGACGCGCTCGCGTACGGCGCGAAGGTCACCGGATGCACCGTCCACTTCGTCGACGACGGCGTCGACACCGGCCCGGTCATCGCCCAGGGCGTGGTCGAGGTCAGGGCGGACGACACGGAGGACGCGCTCCACGAGCGCATCAAGGACGTCGAGCGGCGGCTGCTGGTCGACGTCGTAGGGCGGCTGTCGCGCGACGGCTACCGCATCGAAGGACGAAAGGTACGGATTCCGGCATGAGCGCCGAAGACACCCGCGGCCAGGACCAGGACGGGCGCCAGGGCAAGCTGCCCTTCCGCCGCGCGCTGATCAGCGTCTACGACAAGACCGGTCTGGAGGAGCTGGCCCGCGGCCTGCACGAGGCGGGCGTGGAGCTGGTCTCGACCGGCTCGACGGCCGGCCGGATCGCCGCCGCGGGGCTGCCGGTGACCCCGGTCGAGGAGCTGACCGGCTTCCCCGAGTGCCTGGACGGCCGGGTGAAAACCCTGCACCCGCGGGTGCACGCCGGCATCCTGGCCGACCTGCGCCTGGAAGACCACCGCCGACAGCTCGACGAACTGGGCGTCGCGCCGTTCGAGCTGGTCGTGGTGAACCTCTACCCCTTCCGCGAGACCGTGGCGTCCGGCGCGAGCGACGACGAGTGCGTCGAGCAGATCGACATCGGCGGCCCCTCGATGGTGCGTGCCGCCGCCAAGAACCATCCGTCGGTCGCCGTGGTCACCAGCCCGGCCCGTTACGCCGACGTGCTGGCCGCGGCCAAGGCGGGCGGCTTCGACCTGCACACCCGCAAGCGGCTCGCGGCCGCGGCGTTCCAGCACACCGCCGCGTACGACGTGGCCGTGGCGTCCTGGTTCGTCGACGGCTACGCGGCCGACGAGGACAGCGCCTTCCCGGAGTTCGTCGGCGAGGTCTTCACCCGCCGCCAGACGCTGCGCTACGGCGAGAACCCGCACCAGCCCGCCGCGCTCTACGTCTCCGGCGACGGCGGCGGCCTGGCCGGCGCCGAGCAGCTGCACGGCAAGGAGATGTCCTACAACAACTACGTGGACACCGAGGCGGCCCGCCGGGCCGCCTACGACCACGAGGGCGTCTGCGTGGCGATCATCAAGCACGCCAACCCCTGCGGCATCGCCGTCGGTTCCGACGTCGCCGACGCGCACCGCAAGGCGCACGCGTGCGACCCGCTGTCCGCGTTCGGCGGGGTGATCGCCGTGAACCGGCCGGTGTCCGTCGCGATGGCCGAGCAGGTCGCCGACATCTTCACCGAGGTCATCGTCGCCCCGGACTACGAGGACGGCGCCGTCGAGGTGCTGGCCCGCAAGAAGAACATCCGGGTGCTGCGGGTCGCCACCGCGCCCGGCGCGGTCGCCGAGCACAAGCCCATCGAGGGCGGCATGCTGCTCCAGGTCAAGGACCGGCTGCAGGCCGAGGGCGACGACCCGGCGCATTGGACGCTGGCCACCGGCGAGCCGCTGCCCGCCGCCGAACTGGCCGAACTGGCCTTCGCCTGGCGCGCGTCGCGTGCCGTGAAGTCCAACGCGATCCTGCTGGCCAAGGACGGCGCCACCGTCGGCGTCGGCATGGGCCAGGTCAACCGGGTCGACTCGGCCAAGCTGGCGGTCGCCCGCGCGGGCGCCGACCGGGCGGCCGGCTCCTACGCCGCCTCCGACGCCTTCTTCCCCTTCCCCGACGGCTTCGAGGTGCTGGCCGAGGCCGGTGTGCGCGCGGTGGCGCAGCCCGGCGGCTCGATCCGCGACGAAGCGGTGATCGAGGCGGCGCGCACGGCCGGCGTGACGATGTACCTCACCGGCACCCGGCACTTCTTCCACTGACCCGCCGCCGCGGAGCCGTACACACCGAGGCCGTACCCGCACGGGGTACGGCCTCGGTGCGTGTCAGCGGCCCGCTCACCCCGGAACGCTCAGAACTGGTCCTTGATCACCACAGTGTGGACCATCTTGTCGGCCCAGGTCTGGTTCTTGCCGTCCCACAGCGGCCACAGGAAGCCGAGCAGGCACGGTATGGCGTCCAGGACGTGCAGCCAGCGGCGGCCGAACGCGCGGCCGAAGCCCAGCGCGGCACCGTCGGCCTCGCGCAGCAGCCGGATGCCGACGATCTTCTTGCCGGGTGTCTGTCCCGTCCTGCCCTCGCGGATGCTGAGGAAGACGAGCACGGCGAGGCCGAGGGCGGAACCGATCAGGACCAGCGTCAGCTGGGAGCCGGTCATGTGGGGCAGGTCGCAGTTCTGCGAGGAGATGCCCTGGTCGGTGCAGGCGGTCTTGGCGTCCTGCACCTTCTTGTTGTACGGAATGTTCCCGGCCAGGACCAGCCCGGTCGGCACCAGGTTGAACATCAGGAGGTCGAGCAGATACGCCCCCAGCCTGGCCCCCCAGCTCGCCAGCGGCGGCATCCCGGGCGGCAGCCCGCCGGGCGGCGGATAGGCACCGTACGGCGGCTGCTGCGGGTGGCCGTAACCCGGCTGCTGGCCGTAGTAGGGCTGCTGCGGGATGCCGGGCGGCTGCGGCTGGCCGTAGGGCTGCTGCGGCGGCTCGCCGTAGGGACTCGGGTCGGGTGGCTGACTCACGTGCGGATTCCTTAGCGAGCGGGAGGGACGGGACGGACCCGCCACATCGTCGGGCCCAGCGCAGTGGGGGCGCAAGGGTCAACGGTGCACAGGAAGCGGACGGATTGGTCCCGCACGGCATCGATCCGGGAGTATGGGTGCCATGACCGCCCAGATTCTCGATGGCAAGGCCACCGCCGCCGCGATCAAGTCCGAACTGACCGAGCGCGTCCAGGCGCTCCAGGCCCGCGGTGTCGCACCCGGCCTCGGCACCCTGCTGGTCGGCGACGACCCGGGCAGCAAGTGGTACGTCGCGGGCAAGCACCGCGACTGCGCGCAGGTCGGCATCGGCTCCATCCAGCGCGAACTGCCGGACACCGCGACGCAGGACGAGATCGAGGCGGTCGTCCGGGAACTCAACGACGACCCCGCCTGTACCGGCTACATCGTGCAGCTCCCGCTCCCCAAGGGCATCGACACCAACCGGGTGCTCGAACTCATGGACCCGGCCAAGGACGCGGACGGGCTGCATCCGACGAACCTCGGCCGCCTCGTCCTCGGCGTGCCGGCGCCGCTGCCCTGCACCCCCAACGGCATCGTCGAACTCCTGCGGCGCCACGGCGTCGCCATCAACGGCGCCCACGTCGTGGTCGTCGGCCGCGGCATCACGGTAGGCCGCTCCATCGGCCTGCTGCTCACCCGCAAGTCGGAGAACGCCACGGTCACGCTGTGCCACACCGGCACGCGCGACCTGTCCGCGCAGCTGCGGCAGGCCGACATCATCGTGGCGGCGGCGGGCGTGCCGCACATCGTCAAGCCCGAGGACGTCAAGCCGGGCGCCGCCGTCCTCGACGTCGGCGTGAGCCGCGACGAGCACGGCAAGATCGTCGGCGACGTCCACCCCGGAGTCGCCGAGGTCGCCGCCTGGCTCTCCCCGAACCCCGGCGGCGTCGGCCCCATGACCCGGGCGCTGCTGCTGCAGAACGTCGTGGAGACTGCGGAACGGGTCGCGGCCCATGTCCGGTGACCTCGGCCCCGGCGGCCGCCCCGCCGTGACCACCTCCACCGCCCGCCCGGAAGGCGGCGGCCGCGCCGCCTCGGGCGGCGCGCCCGCGCCCGCGCGCCAGTGGCCCATCATCGTGGTGATCGCCGGCGCGGTGATCGGCCTCATCACCACGGCCATCGGGGCGTTCCGCGCCGGCACGATCGTGGTCGGCGTCGCGCTCCTCCTCGGCGGGGCGCTGCGGTGGGGGATGCGCTCGGTGGGGATGCTGGCGGTGCGCAGCCGGTTCACTGACGTGATCACGTACGGGATCCTCGGCGTCGCCATCATCCTGCTGGCGCTGATGGCCCAGCCGGACCCGCTGATCCGGATCCCGTTCCTTGAGGACATCATCCACTTCTCGGTGCGGTGAGCCGCGGGATAGCTCCCCGCGGCGTCCCTCCGGGGGGTGGGGGGGTTGCCACTTGCGGTGGCGTCGCGTTCTTCCCCGCCGTCGTGGGCGCGCGCGCAGTTCCTCGCGCCCCTGCGGGGGTGCCACCTGCGGTGGGCCGCTGGCCGGCGGTGCGTCGTGGCTGGTCGCGCCGTTCCTCGCGCCCCTCGGGGGGTGCCACTTGCGGTGGCGTCGCGTTCTTCCCCGCCGTCGTGGTTGCCCGCGCCGTTCCTCGCGCCCCTGAGGGGTGCCCTCTTGCGCAGAGGGTGGGCGTTTTCAGGGGCGCGGGGAACTGCGGCCAGCCGAGGTGGCGGGAAAGAGGCGGCGCCACGGCAAGGGGCAATCACCTGCGCGGCCGGGTGTGGGCGGGGCATGGTTGTACCACAAGGGAACGCGGGTCGGAGTGAGTTGACGTGAAGAACATCCGTGCGGGCACGGATGTTCTACCGTGGCCCTGGGTATTCGGCGGGACACGAAGGGTTCGGTATGGGGCAGTGGGAGCCGCTGGCGGACCGAATCCCCCTGGACATGCGGCGCCTCGCGACGCAACTGCGGCGGATGAAGGACCGCAGCGGCCTGACCGTCCCCGCGCTCGCCGCGCGCACCGCGGAGTCCGCCGGCGCGTGGTCCGCCTACCTCACGGCGCGCAAAGTGCCGCCGCTCGCCGCCGTCGAGGTGCTGGCGCAGGCCAGTGGCGCGGACTACGACCGCGTCGGCGCCCTGTGGAAGCTCGCCGAGAAGGCGTCGGCCGGTACGGGTGACCGTGGCCGGGGCAAGCCCGTGCCGCAGCCGGACCCGCTCGACCCGCTCGGCGCGGAGGACGGCCTGCCCGCCCGCCGCAGGCGCTTCGCCCTGCTCGCCGCCGCCGCCGTGGTCGCGGTGGCCGCGCTGCTCACCGTCGTGCTGATGGGTACGGGCAGCGGCCGCACGCCCGACCGCGGCGCCGACCCCACCGGCGACAGCACCACCGCCACCGGCGCCCCGGTGCCGTCCGCGCCGCCCAGGGGCGGTGCCCCGGCGTCGGGCACCGGCGCTCCGGGGAAGGGCGGCGGTACGGCCGCGGGCAGCGGCGCCCCGGGCGGCACCGCGTCCGCGCCGCCGTCCACCGTGGCCCCGACCGCCTCCGCCGGCGCGCCGACCGCGGGCACGACGACCCCGGCGGCCGGGCCGCCACCCCCGTCGGTGCCCGGCGCCCCGACCACGCCGCCCACCGCGACCGCCACGCCCACGGCCACCGCCACGCCGAGCCCGGCGCACACCAGCCTCTGCCTGGGACTGATCGTGCTGGGTATCTGCATAGGCTGAATCCGGGCGGCAGCGCGGTGACGGCCGCCACACGACCGCGGTCCGACGGCGCGCGCGGCGCGCGATAGCCTGACGGGTGGCTCTCTTGACGACGAGAGATCCGCGTTCGGGGCCGCTCGGGCCACTGCCGTAGCGGCCACATCCCGCGACCGCAGCGACCGCAGCAAAGGCCAGGAGAAGGCAATGACTCGCACTCCCGTCAACGTCACCGTCACCGGAGCGGCCGGCCAGATCGGCTACGCGCTCCTCTTCCGCATCGCCTCGGGCCACCTGCTCGGCGCGGACGTGCCGGTGAAGCTCAGGCTGCTGGAGATCCCGCAGGGTCTCAAGGCGGCGGAGGGCACCGCCATGGAGCTCGACGACGCCGCCTTCCCGCTGCTGCGCGGCATCGACATCACCGACGACCCGAACGTCGCCTTCGACGGTGCGAACGTCGCGCTGCTGGTCGGCGCCCGCCCGCGCACCAAGGGCATGGAGCGCGGCGACCTGCTCTCGGCGAACGGCGGCATCTTCAAGCCGCAGGGCAAGGCCGTCAACGACCACGCGGCCGACGACATCAAGGTCCTGGTGGTCGGCAACCCGGCGAACACCAACGCGCTCATCGCGCAGTCCGCCGCCCCCGACGTCCCGGCCGAGCGCTTCACCGCGATGACCCGGCTGGACCACAACCGCGCGATCGGGCAGCTGGCGAAGAAGACCGGCGCGGCCGTCTCCGACATCAAGCGCCTCACGATCTGGGGCAACCACTCCGCCACGCAGTACCCGGACATCTTCCACGCCGAGGTCGCGGGCAAGAACGCCGCCGAGGTCGTCGCCGACGAGCAGTGGCTGGCCGACACGTTCATCCCGACCGTCGCCAAGCGCGGCGCGGCCATCATCGAGGCGCGCGGCGCCTCCTCGGCCGCCTCCGCCGCGTCCGCCGCCCTCGACCACGTCCACACCTGGGTCAACGGCACCGCCGACGGCGACTGGACCTCGATGGGCGTCGTCTCCGACGGCTCCTACGGCGTCCCGGCCGGCCTCATCTCGTCCTTCCCGGTCACCACGAAGGACGGCGCCTTCGAGATCGTCCAGGGCCTGGACATCAACGCCTTCTCGCGGGCGCGGATCGACGCGTCGGTGAAGGAGCTGGAGGAGGAGCGTGCCGCGGTACGCGAACTCGGCCTGATCTGACCGGTACGCGCCCGCGCGCCCGCGCGCCCGCGCACCCGCGCACCCGCGCACATCTGCGTCACGGCCCCGTCGCTGCCGGTCAGCGACGGGGCCGTCGCGTGGGCCGGACCGGGAAGGAAGATGTGAAAATCGTAAGCGCACTGCAACCTGAGTGACGTTTCGCAGGTCGTAGATGTCGGCCGCCCCAGTCCGACCTGGGCCCGACGTCGCAAGGAACCGACCCATGACCGAGTCCTCCCACGGATCACGCAGGCGCGACAGCGGCCGGCGGCGCTCCGGTGCACACAGCGCCGGCGCGGTCAGTACCGCCCCCGCCTCCGCTGCGGGGCAGGACCGTCCGCCGGGTGGCCGGGCCGCGGTCCGCAAGGGGCGCAAGAAGCGCGGCGGCCGGCGTGCCGTGAAGATCGTCGGCCTGGTCATGGGCTTCGTCATCCTGCTGGCGGGCGGCGCCGCCGGGTACGTGTACTGGAAGCTCAACAGCAACATCAAGTCCGACGACCTGTCGGCGAACGGCAAGGACGGCGCGGGCCACGAGAAGGCGGACGCCTTCGGGCGCACCCCGATCAACATCCTGGTGATCGGCTCGGACGGCCGTACGGACGCCGCGGACTGCAAGCTCGGCGGCGCCTGCACCACCGCGAACGGCCAGCGCGCCGACGTGGAGATGGTGGTGCACATATCCGCCGACCGCACCAACGCCACGGTGATGAGCGTGCCCCGCGACCTAAGGGCGGACTGGAGCGGCTGCCACGACAAGGGCCACGCGAGCATGGGACCGCAGCACGACGTGATGATCAACGCGGCCCTCGCCGGCGGCCCGGGATGCAGTGTCGTGGCCGTCCACGAACTCACCGGCATACCCATCGACCACTTCATGATGGTCGACTTCTCCGGCGTGGTGGACATGTCCAACGCGGTCGGCGGCGTCAACGTCTGCGTCTCCGCAAACGTGTACGACCCCTACAGCCACCTCAAGCTCAAGAAGGGCGCGCACGTCCTCCAGGGCCAGGCGGCCCTGCAGTTCCTGCGCACCCGGCACGGCTTCGGCGACTCCAGCGACAGCCGCGGCCGGACGTTCGGCCAGCACATCTTCCTCACCGCGCTGCTCAACAAGCTCAAGGACCAGGGCACGCTGACCAGCCCGGGCAAGATGTGGAAGATCGCCAACGCGGCGACCAGGGCGCTGACCGTCGACAACTCGCTGGACTCCGCCACGAAGCTGATCGGTCTCGGCACCGACCTCAACAAGGTGCCGACCAACCGGATCACCTTCGCCACCCTGCAGACCGCCGACGCCAAGGTGAACGGCGCCTACGAGACCCACCTGGTCAACCCGGGCGCGACCACGCTGTTCAAGACCATCGCGCAGGACCAGTCCCTGACCACGGCCCACGGCGGCAAGACGGCGCCCTCCGCCACCCCCACGGTCCCGCCGTCGTCCATCGCGGTGCAGGTCCACAACGGTACGACGGTCACCGGCCGGGCCGCGGCGATAGCCGCGGAGCTGGTCGACCGCGGCTTCAGCAAGCAGACCACCTCGGGTGACGGCCCGTCGTCCACGAAGACCTCCCTGACCTACCCGGCGGGGCAGCAGGCGCAGGCGCAGAGCGTCGCCAAGGCGCTGGGCCTGCCGTCGGCGGCCGTCAAGCAGTCCGCCTCCGCCACGGGCATCGTCCTGCTGCTCGGCGCGGACTGGCCGACCGGCACGACCTTCCCCGGCGGGAAGGTGGCCGCGTCCGCCGCAGACCAGAAGTCAGCGCTGAACGGGGCGAATTCGCAGCTGGGCAGCGACAAGGGCGAGTGCGCGCCGGTGAGCAAGTTCGACGACGTGATAGGCGTCGACGCGTCCGGCCACGTCACCACCAAGTCCAACCCCCCGCACTCCACCTCCCCGACCCACGCCTACGCCATCTCCCCCAACGTCAAGGACTCGGCCCCTTAGCCTTCCGTGCCGAGGGTGTCCGTTTCCCAGGGGCGCGGGGAACCGCGCGACACGCCACGACGGCGGGAAGGAGGCGACGCCACCGCAAGTGGCACCCCCCTCAAGCCCCCGCGGCCAGCGCGTCGCAGAGCAGGCTGAGCGCCGTCGAGAAGGCGTGGTCCGGGGGTGTGGCGTAGCCGACGACGAGGGCGGGCGGGTGGTCGGGCGCCGCGCCGAAGGCGGAGAGGCCGGGGACGGCGAGGCCCAGGCGTTGCGCCCGGCCGAGCACAGTGCGGAGCGGCGGACCCTGCGCCGGCAGGTCGAGCACCGCGTGCAGGCCGGCCGCGATGCCGGACACCCGCACGCCGGGCGCGCGCAGCGCCAGCATCTCCACGACCCGGTCCCGCCGCGCGCGGTAGCGCACCCGCATACGCCGCACATGCCGGTCGTACGCCCCGGAGCTGATGAACTCAGCGAGCGTCAACTGGTCGATCACCGCCGAGAGGTGATCGGCCAGCCGCTTCTCCCGCACCACCGCGTCCAGCAGGTGCGGCGGCACCGCGAGCCAGGCCAGCCGCAAAGCGGGCGCCAGGCTCTTGCTGGCGGTGCCGGCGTAGACGACGTGGTCGGGGGCGAGCGCCTGCAAGGCGGCGACGGGCTGCCGGTCGTAGCGGAACTCCCCGTCGTAGTCGTCCTCGACGACGATCCCGCCGGTGGACCTGGCCCAGGCGACGACGGCCGTGCGGCGCTCCGGGGACAGCCGCACCCCCAGGGGGAACTGGTGCGCGGGCGTGAGCACCACCGCGGGGACGCCGGGGCCGAGGTCCGCCACGCGCGCGCCGTCCGCGTCGACCGGGAGCGGTACGGGGTCGAGCCCGTTCGCCCGCAGCACCGTCGGGGTGTCGGGCAGGCCGACCGCCTCGACGGCGGCACTCCGCGCCCCGCGGGCGTACAGGGCGCGGGCGAGCAGGCCGACGGCCTGGGTGTAACCGGAGCAGATGACCAGGTGGTCAGGGTCGGTGCGGACGCCGCGGACCCGGGCGAGGTAGCCGGCCAGCGCGGCCCGCAGTTCGGGGCGGCCGCGCGGGTCGCCGTAGCCGAACGCCTCGTTGGGTGCGGCGGTGAGGGCGCGCCGGGCGGCCCGCAGCCAGGCGGTGCGCGGGAAGGACGACAGGTCGGGCGACCCGGGCCACAGCACGTAGGGCAGCCCGCTGGGGTGCGGTACGACGTCCGACGGTGCGATACGCGGCCGGTCCTGCGGGGGCGGGACGGGGCGGCGGAGCGGGACGGCGGGCCGCGCGGCGACGGTCGTGCCCGAGCCCTGCCGGGCGGTGAGCCAGCCCTCGGCGACCAGCTGGCCGTAGGCGTCGGCGACGGTGTTGCGGGCCAGGCCCAGGTCGTGCGCGAGGACCCGGCTGGACGGCAGCCGGGTGCCGGGCGCCAGCCGCCCGTCGCGGACGGCCGCGCGCAGCGCCTCCTCGATGCCGGCCCGGGTACGCTGCCCGGCCAGGTCGAGCAGCAGGTCGTAACCGCCGCTGCCGCGCTGCGGAGTGGCCCAGGTGTTCATGCCTCAAGTGGACCATGGCGCGGTGCCACTTCGTGCGTACGGTGGCTGCATGACCACGATTCCCCCGGCTGACGCAGCCGTTCCCGCACCGGTACGCCGGATCGACCTGAACGACAGGGCGCCGGACTTCTACCAGGCGATGTCCGCCCTCGACAAGGCCGCGGCCTGCGGCCTGGACCCGGAGGTCCGCGAACTCGTCAGGATCCGCACCTCGCAGCTCAACGGCTGCGCCTACTGCGTCGACAAGCACAGCGCCGACGCCCGCTCGGCCGGCGTCACCGAGCAGAAGCTGTACGGCCTGACGGTCTGGCGCGAGACCCCCTTCTTCACCGCCCGCGAACGCGCCGCGCTGGCGCTCGCCGAGGCGATGACGCGACTGGGCGCCCACGGGGTGCCGGACGACGTCTACGACGAGGCCGCCAAGCTGTTCGACGAGGACGAACTGCCGCGGCTCATCGCCATGGGCGTGGCGATGAACGCCTGGAACCGCATCGGCGTCACATGCCGGATGTCGCCGGCGACGCGGCCGTAGCGCCGCCTTCGCCGAAGCGGGCCAGCACCAGGGCGCCCACCACGGCCAGGGCGAAACCGATGACGGCGACCGGGGCCCAGCCCGGGCGGGTCCGGTCGTCCAGGGCCAGGACGCCGACCAGGGCGGGGCCGATCGTCTCCCCGACGACCATTCCCGCGGTCGCCGTGGTGACCGAGCCCTGGCTCAGCGCCGAGGTCAGCAGCAGGAAGGCGGCGCCGCCGCCGAGCAGCAGGGCATACAGCGGCGGGCCCGTCACGCCGTCCACCAGCCGCACCGCGACCTCGACCACGCCGAAGCCGAGGCCGGCGCCCAGACCGAGCACCGCGGCCCGGGAGCGGCCCGGCAGCCGCCCCGCCGCGGCGCCCACCAGCAGCACCGCGCCGGCCGCCGCCAGGGTGCCCCACCGCAGCGCCGTACTGCCGTGCCCGTCCCCCTCGCTGCCCGAGGCCAGCCCGAGCAGCGCGAGGCCACCGCAGACCAGGCCCACGGCGGAGCGTTCGACGCGGTCGAGCGTGACGTGCAGCAGGCGGGTCGCGGCGAGCGCGGTCACCGCCAGGCTCGCGGCGAGGGCGGCGCCGACCGCGTAGATGGGCAGCGCCCGCAGTGCCGCCAGCTCCATGGCGAAGCCCAGCCCGTCGAGGGCGAGCCCGGCGACGTACGTGCGCTGAGCCAGCGCACGGGCCAGCAGGCGGGTGTCCACGCCCGACCCGCTGCCGGGCTCGGCGGCGCGGGCGCCCATCGCTTGCAGTACGGAGGCCACCCCAAAACAAACGGCTGCGCCGAGCGCGGCCACCATCCCGATCCTCACCCCCGCACCTTACGGCCGCCCCCGGGCGCCACCCCCACCCCCCACGCCGCGCCCCCCGCGCCCCCGGGTGACTGCCCCTTTGCGAGGGACGGTCGCCTGCGGGCGAATCGTGGCTTGTCGCGCAGTTCCCCGCGCCCCCGAAAAACGCTCACCCTCCTCGCAGAGGGCAAGCACCCAAGGGGCGCGAGGAACTGCGCGCTCAGCCGAGACGCGCCTGCAAGCTGCCAGGCCACCGCAAGCGGCAACCCCCCAGGGGCGCGGGGAACTGCGCGCTCAGCCACAGCGTGCCGGCAGGCAGCGTCGGCACCGCAAGCGGCACCCCCCCAGGGGCGCGGGGAACTGCGCGACAAGCCACGACGCACCCGCACGGACGCGACGCACCGCCCCGTCGGGGGCCGAGCTCAAGCGGCAAGCGCGTCGCGGAGGTGGGTGAGGGACCAGTCGAGGTCGTCCTTGGAGATCGTCAAAGGCGGCGCCAGCCGAATCGTGGAGGTGTGGGTGTCCTTGGCCAGGACGCCGCGGGTGAGGAGCGCCTCGGAGATCTCGCGGCCGGTGCCGCGGGACGGGGCGATGTCCAGGCCTGCCCACAGGCCGCGGCCGCGCACCGCGGTGAGGGAGCCGGCGGCGAGCAGCGCGCCGAGCTCCCGGTGCAGGTGGGCGCCCAGGTCCGCGGCCCGCCGCTGGTATTCGCCGGTGCGCAGCATCGCGAGGACTTCGAGGCCCACCGCGCAGGCCAGCGGATTCCCACCGAAGGTGGACCCGTGCTCGCCGGGCCGGAAGACGCCGAGCACCTCCCGCGAGGAGACGACCGCCGAGACCGGCACGACCCCGCCGCCCAGCGCCTTGCCGAGGACGTACATGTCGGGCACGACGTCCTCGTGCTCGCATGCGAACGTGCGGCCGGTGCGGCCCAGGCCGGACTGGATCTCGTCGGCGACGAAGAGCACCCCGCGCTCCGCGGTGATCCGCCGCACCCCGGCGAGGTAGCCAGGCGGCGGCACCAGGACACCCGCCTCGCCCTGGATCGGCTCCAGCAGCACCGCCACCGTGTCCGCGTCGACCGCCGCGTCGAGTGCGTCGAGGTCGCCGTAGGGGACGACCTCGAAGCCGGGGGTGTACGGGCCGAAGTCGGCGCGGGCCTCCGGGTCGGTCGAGAAGCTGATGATCGTGGTGGTGCGCCCGTGGAAATTGCCGTCGGCCACGACGATCTTCGCTCGTCCCTCGGGGACGCCCTTGACCTGGTAGCCCCATTTGCGGGCGGTCTTGACGGCGGTCTCCACCGCCTCGGCGCCGGTGTTCATCGGCAGCACCATCTCCATGCCGCACAGCTCGGCCAGCTCCGTGCAGAACTGCGCGAAGCGGTCGTGGTGGAAGGCCCGCGACGTGAGGGTGACCCGGTCGAGCTGCGCCTTGGCCGCGGCGATCAGCCGCGGGTGGGCGTGGCCGAAATTCAGCGCCGAGTAGCCGGCCAGCATGTCGACGTAGCGGTGCCCCTCGACGTCGGTCACCCAGGCGCCCTCCGCCTCGGCGATCACCACCGGCAGCGGGTGGTAGTTGTGCGCGCTGTGCGCCTCGGCGGCCGCGATCTGCCGCTCGGTGGACGAGCCGGGCGAGGTCGGGGAGGTCGAGGCGGTCGTGCCGGACGTGGTGCCTGAGGTGCTGGTGCTCACGTGCGTACTCCGTTCGTCGTGCGTCAGGAGCCAGGCCCTTGCCTGGGAACGGGGCGGGGTGTGCCCCCGGGGCCGTACGCCCCATTTCTATCGTCGCTCACCGGCGATGGCGTGAAACCTTACGGCGGAATCGGCGACGCGTCGCCGATCCGCCGGTGCTGCTCAGGGGTGTGGGAGCGCGCGCCGACCTGAGAGAATGGAGGCATGGCCTCAGATCGTCCCCGCGCCCTCTCGGGCATCCAGCCCACCGCCGGTTCCTTCCACCTGGGGAATTACCTCGGTGCGGTCCGGCAGTACGTGGCGCTGCAGGAGTCGCACGACGCGTTCTACATGGTCGTGGATCTGCATGCGATCACCGTCCCGCAGGACCCGGCGGAGCTGCGCGCGAACACCCGGCTCGCGGCCGCCCAGCTGCTGGCGGCCGGGCTCGACCCGGACCGCTGCACGCTGTTCATCCAGAGCCATGTGCCCGAGCACGCCCAGCTCGGCTGGGTGATGAACTGCATCACCGGGTTCGGCGAGGCCTCCCGGATGACGCAGTTCAAGGACAAGTCCGCCAAGCAGGGGGCCGACCGCGCGACCGTCGGCCTGTTCACGTACCCGATCCTGCAGGTCGCCGACATCCTGCTCTACCAGGCGGACGCCGTCCCGGTCGGCGAGGACCAGCGCCAGCACATCGAGCTGACCCGTGACCTGGCCGAGCGCTTCAACAGCCGCTACGGCCCGACCTTCACCGTCCCCGCGCCGCACATCGTGCGGGAGGTCGCCAAGATCTACGACCTCCAGGACCCGACCGCGAAGATGAGCAAGTCGGCGCCCTCGCCGAAGGGCCTGGTCAACCTGCTGGACGACCCGAAGGTCTCGGCGAAGAAGTTCCGCAGCGCGGTCACCGACACGGGTACCGAGATCCGGTACGACGAGAAGGGGAAGCCGGGCGTCAGCAATCTGCTCACCATTCACTCCGCCCTCACCGGTACCGGAATTCCGGAACTGGAACGGCAGTACGAGGGCAAGGGCTACGGTGCGCTCAAGACCGATCTCGCGGAGATCTTCGTGGGGTGGGTCACACCGTTCCACGAGCGTACGAGGGAGTATCTGGGGGACCCGGAAACCCTGGACTCCCTTCTCGCCAAGGGTGCGGAGAAGGCCAGGGCCGTCGCCGCGGAGACCCTGGCGGCGGCGTACGACCGGATGGGCCTGGTGCCGGCCAAGCACTGAGCGGCAGGGGCGGACGGCGGGATCGGGCACGGGGACGTATGGCAACGGGGAACGGGGACAGGACGAGGCACGACGCGTGCCGACGGCGGTCATCTGCCGGCGGCGCCGACCTGGGGGAAAGGGGTGTACGCCATGGAGACCACCACGACGATCGGCGTGTCCATCGCGGTCCCGGAGCCGTACGGACGGCTGCTCCAGGACCGGCGCGCGGGCTTCGGCGACCCGGCGGCGTACGCCATTCCCACCCATGTGACGCTGCTGCCGCCCACCGATGTGGGCTGCGCCGAGCTGCCCGCCTTCCGGCGCCACCTGGCCCGGGTGGCCGCTGAGGGGCGTGCCTTCCCGATGCGGCTGCGCGGCACCGACACCTTCCGGCCGCTGTCGCCGGTGGTCTACGTGGCGCTCGCCGAGGGCGGCGGGGGCTGCGCCGAGCTCCAGGAGAGGGTCAGGTCCGGGCCGGTCGAGCGCGAGCTGCAGTTCCCGTACCACCCGCATGTCACCGTCGCGCACGGCATCGCGGAGGCCGCCATGGACCGCGCCCAGCGGGAGCTGGCCGAATTCACCGCCGAGTGGACCGCGGGCGGCTTCGCCCTCTACGAGCAGGGTGGTGACGGCGTGTGGCGCAAGATGCGTGACTACCCTTTCGGCGCTGAGTCCCCGACCGTCCCGCACCAGCAGACCGTCCCGGCGGCGCGGGAGACGACCCGGCTCTGACGCCGCCGGGCCGCCGGCCGCGGGTGAACCTCGACCTGAGGTCGAGGTTCACGGTCAGACCGGCAGCCGGCGGAAGAGCGGGCGCGGCAGATGGCGGATGCCCGCCATCACCACCCGCAGCGCCCCCGGCACCCAGATCGTGCCGCTCCGGCGCCGCAGCCCCAGCTCGATCGCGGTGGCCACCGCGTCCGGCGTGGTGGCCAGCGGGGCCTCCGGCATTCCCGCCGTCATCCGGGTGCGGACGAAACCGGGCCTGACCGTCATCACATGCACCCCCGAGCCGTGCATGGCGTCGGCCAGGCCCTGGCAGAAGGCGTCCAGGCCCGCCTTGCTGCTGCCGTAGATGAAGTTGACCCGGCGGGCGCGCTCGCCGGCCACCGACGACAGCACCACAAGCGAGCCGTGTCCCTGCGCCTGCAGGGCCGCCGCGCACACCAGCGACGCGGAGACCGCCCCCGTGTAGTTGACCTGCGCGACCTGCACCGCGGCCAGCGGTTCCTGCTCGTCGCGCGCCTGGTCGCCGAGCACCCCGAAGGCCAGCAGCACCATGTCGATGTCGCCCTCGGCGAAGACCTTGCCGAGGGTGATCTCGTGCGAGCCCGTGTCGAGCGCGTCGAAGGCCACGGTGTGCACCTCGGCGCCGATCGCCCGCAGCGAGGCCGCCGCCGCCTCCAGGCCCTGCGACGGGCGGCCGGCCAGGAAGACCGTGCGGGTGCGGCGGGTGATCAGCCGGCGGGCGGTCGCCAGGCCGATCTCCGAGGTGCCGCCGAGGATCAGCAGGGACTGCGGGGCACCGAAGGCGTCCTTCATGGGCTCTCCACGGAAGTCGGGGCGGCGGCCGGCCTCATACGCCGAGCCGGCGGGCGAGGTCGGAGGTGATGGCGCCGCGCGGGTCGTAGCGGCTGCGCAGCTCGCGGAACTCGTCGAGCCGCGGATACATCCGGGCCAGCACGTCGGGGCGCAGCCGGGCGTCCTTGGCCAGGTAGACCCGGCCGCCGGCCGCCGCGACCTCGTCGTCCAGCTCGTCGAGGAAGGCGGCCAGACCGGGCAGGTCGGCCGGGATGTCCAGGGCCAGCGTCCAGCCGGGCACCGGGAAGGACAGCCAGCCGGGGTCGGCGTCGCCGAAGCGCTTGAGCACCGCGAGGAAGGACGGGCAGCGGCGGGACCCGATGCGGCGCACGATGCGGCGCAGCGCGTCCTCCTCGCCGAGGCCGACGACGAACTGATACTGCACGAAGCCGCCGCGCCCGTAGATCCGGTTCCACTCCGGCAGGCCGTCCAGCGGGTGGAAGAAGCTGCTGAGCTTCTGCAGCCGGCCGCGCTGCCGGCGCGGGGCCTTGCGGTACCAGATCTCGTTGAACAGACCGACGCTGTGGCGGCCGAGCAGCCCGTCGGGCAGGAAGCGCGGGGCGGCGGGCAGCCGGCCGGGACGGAAGGCCAGTGGCTCCTCGCGCAGCCGGGCGGGCAGCGCGTCGAGCGGCGCGTGGTCGCCGCGGGTCAGCACCGCGCGGCCGGTCTTCGCGCCGCGGGCGAGCAGGTCGATCCACGCCACGGAGTAGCGGTAGCGGTGGTCGTCGGCGGCCAGTCTGGCCATCAGGTCGTCCAGGTCGGTGGCCCGCTCGGTGTCCACCGTCATCAGTGACGTCTCGACCGGCAGCAGCGCGATGGTGGCGGCCAGCACCACGCCGGTCAGGCCCATGCCGCCGGCCGTCGCCCAGAACAGGTCGGGCTCGTCCTCCGGGGTGACCAGCCGGGTCTCCCCGTCACCGGTGAGCAGTTCCAGCGCCCGGACGTGGCGGCAGAAGGAGCCGGACACATGGTGGTTCTTGCCGTGGATGTCGGCGCCGATCGCCCCGCCGACGGTGACGTAGCGGGTGCCGGGGGAGACCGGGACGAACCAGCCCAGCGGCAGCAGCACCTGCATCAGCCGGTGCAGCGAGACCCCCGCGTCGCACACCACCAGGCCGTTGACCGCGTCGATCTCGTGGATGCGGTCCAGACCCGTCATGTCCAGCACCGCGCCGCCGGCATTCTGCGCCGCGTCCCCGTACGCCCGCCCGAGCCCGCGGGCGATCGTCCCGCGCCCGCCGCACTCGCGGACCGCGCGCACCACCTCCTCGTACGTGCCGGGGCGCAGCACCTGCGCGGAGCTGGGTGCGGTACGGCCCCAACCGGTGACGGAGGTGGCCTCGGCGGCGGGGTCGGCGGCGAAGGGTACGGGCATATCGCTGACCGTATCGTCCGGAAGATACCAAAAGGGGGTTATGCCGTGTTTCTCACCGTAAAGGGTGAGTCCCGCTGCGTGAGCGGGCGGCCCGCACGGTAATCACTCGGGGCTGGACGCATCGCGGTGCGACATCTCGCACCGGAGGTGCGGACGGTTCGCGCACGTCCCGTGTGCGCACCGCGGGAGAGCTCCGCGGACGACCCGCGGACACCCCGCGGGACCCGGCCTCGCGGCCACCCCGCGGGACCACCACGCGGAGGGAGAAAACCGCCGATGCGCCGATCCGACCCCGCCGCACAGCGCGGCACCTCGATATCCCGGCTCGCCCCGGCCCCCTCAGGACCCCCCGGCCGGCGCCCCGCCGGCGGCGTCGCCCGCGCTGAGCGGCGGCTGCTCGCGCTGCTGCGGGAGTGCGGCGGCGACGTACGGGTCGCGAACGTGGTCCGCGTCCTCGGGCAGACCGGCGAGCACGGGGCGGTATGGGTGGCCGCAGGGGCGGCCGGCGCGCTGGCGGATCCCGAACGGCGACGTGCCTGGCTGCGGGCCACCGCCGTCGTCGGCGCCGCGCACGCGGCGAGCATGGGCGCCAAACGGGTCGTACGCCGCCCCCGGCCGCGAATCCCCGGCGCGGCTCCGCTGGTACGCACCGCGGGACGGCACAGCTTCCCCTCCTCGCACGCCACCTCCTCGGCCGCCGCCGTGATCGCCTTCGGCGCGCTGCTGCCGGGCGCGGCCGCCGTCCCCGTACTCGCCGCCGCGATATGCGTCTCCCGGCTGGTCGCCGGGGTCCACTACCCGAGCGACGTCGCCTGCGGCGCGCTGCTGGGCGCCGCCGCGGCCCGGCTGGGGCGCAGCTGGACGCTGGGCGGTGGGTCCGGTGGGTGAACCCGGGGTCGTGACGGTCAAGGACACCGGTGACGTCGCGGGGATCGAGGTCGGCCGGCCGGCCGACGGGGGACTGCCCGCTGGACTGGTGCGCACCGCCCGGCCGCGCCAGTGGGTCAAGAACGGCCTGGTGCTCGCGGCGCCCTTCGCCGCCGGGCGGCTGCTGTCGGTGCGGGACTCGGTCCAGCTCGGCGTCGTCCTGGTGCTGTTCACCGCGTGCGCGTCGGCGGTCTACCTGATCAACGACGCGCGGGACGCCGAGGCCGACCGGGCCCACCCGGTCAAGCGGGAGCGGCCGGTGGCCCGCGGGCAGGTCCCGGTCGGCGCCGCCTACGCCGCGGGCGGGGTGCTCGCGGTGGCGGCGCCGGTGACCGCCGCGCTGACCTGCAACGCCGACACCGCGGG
This sequence comes from Streptomyces sp. NBC_01198, assembly GCF_036010485.1. Taxonomy (NCBI): domain Bacteria; kingdom Bacillati; phylum Actinomycetota; class Actinomycetes; order Kitasatosporales; family Streptomycetaceae; genus Streptomyces; species Streptomyces sp. NBC_01198. The sequence goes on along the minus strand of NZ_CP108568.1, from coordinate 3,035,659 downwards.
GCTGCTGGCCGGCTACGTGGTGATGCAGCTGGCCTACTGCGTCTGGCTCAAGCACATGCTGGTGGTCGACCTGGTGATCGTCACCACCGGCTTCCTGATGCGCGCCATGGCCGGCGGGGTCGCCCTCGGTATCGGCCTGTCCCGCTGGTTCCTGATCACCTCAGGCTTCTGCGCCCTGTTCATGGTCGCCGCCAAGCGCTACTCCGAGCTGGTGCTGATGTCCGGCAAGGAGAGCGAGGTCGGCGCCACCCGCGCGCTGCTCGGCGAGTACACCGCGGGCTATCTGCGCTTCGTGTGGCAGCTCGCGGCCGGCGTCGGGATGCTCGCGTACTGCCTGTGGGCCATGGAGACCGGCGGTACGGCCTCCGGGCTGCTGCCGTGGCGCCAGCTGTCGATGATCCCGTTCATCCTGTCGTTGCTGCGCTACGCCGTCTTCGCCGACGCCGGCTCGGCCGGGGCACCGGAGGACGTCCTGCTGCGCGACCGCGCCCTCGTGGTGATCGGCCTGGCCTGGGGAGCGCTGTATGTGCTCGCCGCGGTCAACAGATGAGCGGGCGCACCGACTCCTCCCGGCGCACCCCGCGACGCCCGCCGCGTCCCCGACCGCGGCGGGCGCCCGGGCGTCCGTCGCCGGGCGCCCGCCGCCGCGCCGCCGGGCTGCGCGCGATGCTGCCCGAGATCGCCGGCTTCGCCGTCGCCGGCGGCGCCGCCTACGCCGCCGACCTCGGTCTTTTCATCTGGCTGCGCGGGCACACCGGGCTCGGGCCGCTCACCGCCAAGTCGGTGTCCTTCCTGGCCGGCTGCACCGTCGCCTACCTCGGCAACGCGCTGGGCACCTACCGCCGCCGCACCCCCGCCACCGGCCGGGCCCGCCGCTACGGCGTCTTCTTCGCCGTCAACGCCGCGGGCGCCGGCGTCCAGTTGCTGTGCCTGGCCGGGTCGCACTATGTGCTGGGCCTGACCAGCCCGCGCGCGGACATCGTCTCCGGCGCGGGCGTCGGCATGGTGCTGGCCACCGCCCTGCGCTTCTGGGGCACCCGCACCCTGGTCTTCCGTACCGCCACCAGGGGCAGCAGCGGCGTGCGGGGGCCGGAGGAGGGTAGCCGTCCCACATGGACTGGCTGACCCGGGTTCCGTGGATCGGTCCACGGCTCGGGCCGTGGTACGACCGGCGCGTCAAGCCGCTGGTGACCCGCGTGGGCCGGACGCACGCCTGGCGGGCCTTCGCGCACCTGGAGGAGGTGCACTGGACGCGGCTGGCCGCCGCGATGACCTTCACCAGCTTCCTGGCGCTCTTCCCGCTGATCACGGTGGCCGCCGCGCTGGGCGCGGCCCTGCTGTCGCAGCATCAGCTCGACAGGCTGGAGCACAAGCTCACCGAGCAGATCCCCGGCATCGCCGACCAGATCGACATCACCGGCCTGGTCTCCAACGCCGGCACCGTCGGCCTCATCGCCTCCGGCGTGCTGCTCATCACCGGTATCGGCTGGGTCAGCTCGCTGCGGGACTGCCTGCGCGCGGTGTGGCGCAAGGACCAGTCAGGCCAGAACCCGGTGGTCGGCAAGCTCGTCGACGCCGGCGTCCTGTTCGGCCTCGGGGTCTCCGTACTCGTCTCGCTCAGCGCGTCCGGCTTCGCCACCATCGCGGTCAACTGGATCGCCGACCGCATCGGCCTGTCGGAGCAGAGCGGCGGGCGGGTCGTGCTGGCCGTCGTCGGCTACGTGCTCGCGGTCGTCGCCGACTTCGCGATCCTGCTCTACCTGCTCACCCTGATGCCGGGCGTCGACCCGCCGCGCCAGCCGGTGCTCGTGGCCGCGCTGATCGGCTCGGTGGGTCTGGAGTTCCTGAAGGTCGCGCTGGCCAGCTACCTCCAGCGGGTCGCGGGGCGCAACATCTACGGTGCCTTCGGCACGCCCGTCGCCCTGCTGCTGTGGATCAACTTCATGGCCAAGCTGCTGCTCTACTGCGCCGCCTGGACCGCCACCCCGCGCCACGCCCCCGACCGGCCGGCGCCCGAGCCCGCCAAGCAGCCGGCCGGTGAGCAGGCCGAGGGCGGCGCGAGCCGCTGGACCCCCTAGACCACGGCCTAGCCCTCCGACGGTCCACGGAGCCCGGCGCGAGCCCGCCGTCAGGCGGCCGTACGCCGCCGCGACCGCAGCAGGAGCAGCACCGCCCCGCCGAGCAGGCCGCAGCCCATCGCGATCCCGCCGACCAGGGCCACGTGGTCGCTGCCGGTGGCGGCCAGCCTGCCGTCGGGGGACGCGCCGGCGCCGCCGGCCGACCCGGTGCCGCCGGTGGCAGGGCCCGCCGTGGGGGAGCCGCCGGCGCCGCCGGCCGCCGTGCCGGCACCGCCGGCGGCCCCCGAGGTGCCGGTGCCGCCGCCGGTGCCGCCGTTCGAGGTCCCGCCGGCCGCCTTGGCGTTGACCACGACCTTCGCCGTGTCGTTCGCGGGATTCCTGTCGTACGGCGTCGCGTAGCCGGGGGTGAGGAAGGCCCTGCCCGTCGCGTTGGGGATCACCTTGTCGATCCGCAACTTGAAGAAGTCCGTCACGGACTGCCCGGGCAGGAAGAACCAGCCCTGCGTGCAGACGTAATGGACACCGGGGACGTTGTAGTCCAGCAGCTTCCCGTGCTTGTCGTAGCCGAGGCAGTCCTCGTTGGCCCCGACGACCGTGGTGCCGGGCGGCGGATCGAACTCGACCTGGGCGGCCGGCCGCTCGTTCCAGGAGTCCACGTAGCGTGCCGGGCCGCGGTCCGCCAGCTCCACGGCGGCGGTGACGGTCGCGCCCTTGGGGCCCTTGACCGGCGCCACGGACAGCGCGAAGTCCGCGGTGTTGTCGACGTTGATCTTCGGGTCCGCCCAGCTGTAGCCGGTCTGCCAGTCCTGCGCGGTGGTGCCACCGGTGTGCGGGACCATGTCCGGGCCGTCGCCCTGGACCAGGGTGGACCCCCTGCGCGAGTCGGCCAGCGCCTCCGGCGTGTAATCCACCAGGCTGATCTCCACGTCCTCGATCAGCCCGGAGGCGTGCACGCGGAAGGGCACCCCGTCGGTGTAGGACACCGTCGTGCCCGGGGCCACCGGGGGGAGCACGCAGCTGAGCATGCCCACCCACCGGCGGTCCGGGCTGTCGACGTATCCGTACGCGCAGTTGCCGTAGTGCGACAGGGAGTCGAGGCCGCCGGAGGCGTGGGCCGTGAGGATGCTCCCGGCGCCCGGCTGCCCGCCGCGGTTGGTCAGCGCGAAGGACAGCGGGACCAGGTCACCCGGCTTCGCCGCCACCTTTTCCGGCAACCCGTGCATGAAGACGTCCGCGACGGCGCCCACGGTCACCGTCGTCTGGCCGCTCACGTCCGGCAGGCCGGGCGAACTGCCGGTGTAGCGCACCGTCCCCTTCGCGCCGCCGGCGGCGCCGGGCGCCGCCTTGATCCGCAGGACGACCGTGTCGTGCTCGGTCCCCTTCACCCCCGCCGCGTCGCACTCGGCGTGCTTCCGGTCCGCGCTCGGCGTGCAGGCGTCCGGCCAGGTCACCTCGGCGACACCGGCGAGCGTCGTGGCGTCGAACGTCAGAGTGCCGGGTGCGGTCCTGTCGAGGATCTGGTGGGCGAGCTGGACCGAGAGCGACTTCACCGGGTTCTCGCCACCCGCGGGCCCCAGCGGCAGCGTCAGGTCCGCCTGGCTGTACAGCCGCAGCCCGTCGGCGGCGGATGCCGGGGCGGTGCCCGCCGCCCACACCAGCCCGACCGCCACGGCCACGGCCAGCCCGCGCGTGATCACGCGCGGGCTGCGGCGTCTCTGCTCCTTCGTCACCATGAGCGACCCCCTGTTCACCACTTCGGTGAACAAGCAGACTCCCGGGGGTCAACAACAGTTGTGCGGCGCCCCGTTGACGATCCCGCGGCGGCGGTCGCCGGTCAGCCCCGCTTGCGGCGACGGGATCCGCGCCCCGATCCCCGCTCCGACCGGCGGCCGGTGCCGTCGGCCGGCAACGGGCGCCGGCGGCGGATGACGGTGATGACGACCGCCAGCAGCAGCGCCGTCCCCACGGTCACGCCCACGGCCGTCCACAGCCCGGCAGACGAGGACGACGACGAGGTGCTCGCCGAGGCGTTGACCCGCTTGCCGCGGTCGCCGCCGGGCTTGGGGGTGGCCGAGGCGGCCGCCTTCACCGCGCTGAGCGGCGGCACCAGCGTGCCGACCGGCCTGGCCTTGGCGCCGGCCTTGAAGCCCCAGTCCAGCAGGGCGCCGGCCTCCCGGTAGACCTCGTTGTGCCCCGGCTGCGGATTCATCACGGTGACCAGCAGCTTGCGGCCGTTGCGCTCCGCGACCCCGGTGTACGTGGCGCCGGCGTTGGTCGTGTTGCCGTTCTTCACGCCGGCGATGCCCGGGTAGCGCTTCAGGTCGTAGTCACCGCTGAGCAGGCGGTCGGTGTTCTGGATCTGGAAGGACTCGCGGACCTTGGTCGGCTTGCCCTTCTTGTCCTTCTTGAAGTCGCCGGGGAACTGCGCGACGACCGTGGAGCAGTAGGCGCGGAAGTCGGCGTTCTGCAGGCCGCGCCGGGCGAAGAGCGTGAGGTCGTACGCGCTGCTGTGCTGGCCGGGCTCGTCGTAGCCGTCCGGCGTGACGACGTTGGTGTCGTCGGCCTGCAGTTCCTTGGCCAGGGCGTTCATGTCGGCGACGGTCTTGGTCACGCCGCCGTTCATCGCGGCCAGCACGTGGACCGCGTCATTGCCCGAGCGCAGGAACACCCCCAGCCACAGGTCCTTCACCGAGTAGCCCTGGTTCTCCTGTATCCCGACCAGGCTGCTGCCCTCGCCCATGCCCTTGAGGTCGCTCGCCGCGACGACATGCTGCTCGGTCGAGGGGAATTTCGGCAGCACCACGTCGGCGAAGAGCATCTTCAGCGTGCTGGCCGGAGCGAGCTGCCAGTGCGCGTTGTGCTCGGCGAGGATGTCGCCGGTCTCGGCGTCCGCCACGATCCAGGAGCGGGCGGTCAGCTTGGCGGGCAGTGCCGGAGCGCCGCCCGACAGGTCCACCTGGGTCCCGGGTGTCCCGAGCCGGTCGCCGCCGACCTTCGACATCTGGGCCGGCGGTTGCGGCACCTTCGGCCCGCGGGCCGGCGCGGCCGCGGCCGTCCCGGTCAGCGCGGTGCCGCTCAGCAGCACGGCGGTCGCGGCCGTCGCGGTGACGGTCAGGATGCGGTGGCGCAGCGCGCGACGGGCGGGCGGCGCGGTGTGATGCGTAGACACTCGGAAGAACGTACAGGCCTCAGCTGTCAGCCTCCCGGCCAGGGTCGGCGGGCACCCGGGTGAAGATCGCCCTTCCGGTGCCCCTGCCCCGGCCGCCCGGGGCGCGGCGGCGGCGCCCATACTGGGACGTATGAAGCTCAGTCGCCCGGTGTCCTGGTTCCTCGCCGCCTTCGGGGTGTGGTCGTGGATCGTCTGGGTCACCTTTGTGAAGAACCTGTGGAAGGACACCAGCGGTCTGGCCTTCCGCCACGGTGACCACTCCTCGCCGACCGCGTACTTCTGGATCCACCTCACCCTGGCCGTGGTCTCCACCGTCTTCGGCAGCGTGATCGGCGCCATCGGCCTGCGCGGCCTGCGCGCGCTGCGCCGCGAGCCGCGGCCGACGCCGGCCGGGACGCAGCAGCAGGAGCGGACGCCTGCCGGACGGTGAGCCGGCGCGTACCGGCGGCGGCGCCCCGCGGGCCCCGGCCGTGCCTCAGGCGTGCCGCGGGGGAGTAGCCGCCGCGGCCGGGCCGCGGGTGACCGCGGTGCGGCCGATGGTCGGCAGGATGAAGTCCTGGATCAGGCCCTTGGCATCGCGGACCATCGGGCGGAAGACCCGGTAGCGGGACATCGCGATCAGCCTGGCCACCAGCGGGGTGGAGCGGCGGACGAACTCGCGGGTGCGGGCGGTGCCAGGGGTGCGGTCGAAGACCCAGTAGAGGACGACCGCCATCAGGTGCAGCCACAGCAGGTCGGGCAGCAGCTCGGCCAGCTCGGCGTCGACCTTGGGCGCCAGGTCCGAGCCGGACAGCACGTCGCGGAAGAGGTCGACCGCGGTGGCCCGCGCCGGGTGCGACTCGTTCGAGAACGGGCTGAGCGAGCTGTCCGGGTCGGCGGCCGTACGGAAGAACTGCGCGGCGAACTCGTGGTAGCCGGCCGCGCAGTCCAGCCAGGACTCCAGGGCGATCCGCAGCCGGACGTCGAAGTCCCGCTCGCCCGCCATCCGGGCCGTGGCGTCCAGCGCGTGCGCGTACGTCATCCGGTCGTAGAAGCCCTGGATCAGGAACTCCTTCGACTCGAAGTAGTAGTACGCGTTCCCCACCGAGACGCCCGCCTCCTGGGCGATGGCCCGCATGGTGGTCTTCTCGTAGCCGCGCTCGCCGAAGAGCCGCATCGCGGTCTCCAGGATCAGCGCCCGGGTCTGCTCGCTCTTGCCGGTCTTGGGCCGGGCCCGCCCGCCGGGCAGCTCATCGCCGGGCCCGGCGGCGGGTCCGGTCGTCGTACCGCTGCTGTTGTCCTCCATCACGGTGAGCCTATCCGGGCGGCGCGCACCCGTCGGCGCGGTCGGCGGCCTCCCAGGACCGGTCACGGCCCGGCCGCGGCCGGGCTCGCCACCCGGCCCGGCTCCGTACGGGCGGAGCCGGGCCGGGTGGGACGCTCACCAGCGGGTCAGTCGGTGGACGACGCCAGTGCCAGGTCCGGCGTCCGCCCGCCCTCCTCGGGCGCCGCCGGATCCTCGGCCGGCTCCACCGCCATGTGCGGCAACCGCTTGTCCAGCCAGGCCGGCAGCCACCAGTTCGCCGTACCGAACATATGCATCAGCGAGGGCACCAGCACCGTCCGCAGGATGAAGGCGTCCAGCGCGACGGCCCCGGCCAGCCCGATGCCGAACATGCCCAGCACCCTGACGCCGCTGAGCGCGAAGGCGCCGAAGACGCAGATCATGATCACCGCGGCCGAGTTGATCACCCGGCTGGTCTCGGCCAGCCCGATCCGCACCGCACGGGCGCTGTCCCTGGTGTGAACCCACTCCTCGTGCATCCGGCTCACCAGGAAGACCTGGTAGTCCATCGACAGGCCGAACAGCAGCGCCAGCATGATCACCGGCAGGAAGGCGTCGATCGGCCCCTGCCTGGTCGCCCCCAGCAGGCTGCCGCCCCACGCCCACTGGAAGGTCGCCACCAGCACGCCGAACGACGCGCCCGCCGCGACCATGTTCATCACCGCCGCGGTCAGCGGGACCACGATGCTGCGGAAGGCGAGCAGCAGCAGCACGAAGCCCAGCGCGATGATCACCCCGATGAAGATCGGCATCTTGCTGCCGAGCACCGAGGCGAAGTCCTTGAAGGTCGCCGTCGGACCCCCGACGTAGGCCTTCATCGTGGTGCCCCGCTCGGCGGCCGGCACCACCTCGCCCCGCAGGTGGTCGATCAGCGTCGTCGTGGCCTTGTCCTGCGGCGACGTCGTCGGCACCGCGCGCACCAGCGCGACCGTGCTGTCCGGCCGCATCGGCATCGCGGCGGCGTAGGCGATGCCCTTGGTGTGGTCCAGCGTGGTGACCAGGCCGTCGAGCGCCGCCCTGTCCCGTGCGCCGCCCGGCACCTCGGCCAGGATGGTCAGCGGCCCGTTGAAGCCGGGCCCGAAGCCGTCCGCGAGCATGTCGTACGCCTTGCGGGTGGTGCTGGACTTCTGGTCGTTGCCCTGGTCGGAGGAGCCGAGGCGCAGCGACAGCGTCGGGATAGCCAGGACCGCCATCACCACCACCGCGACGGCGGCCAGTGCCTTCGGGTGCCGCTGCACGAACGACGACCAGCGCATCGCGGCACCCACCGCGTCCCCGGTGTGCGCCCCGCTCGCGGCGAACTTCCGCCGCTGGCGGCGGCTGAGCACCCGCTGCCCGAACACCCCGAGCAGCGCGGGCAGCAGCGTGATCGCGGCCAGCACCGAGACGACCACGGTCATCGCGGCCGAGATCGCCACCCCGTACAGCAGGCTCAGGCCGACCGTGAACATGCCGAGCAGCGCGATGCAGACCGTGCCGCCGGCGAACAGCACCGCACGGCCCGAGGTGTTCACCGCGGTGACCGCCGACTCCTCGGGCGACTTGCCGCTGAGGATGCCCTTGCGGTGCCTGGTCACGATGAACAGCGCGTAGTCGATGCCGACGCCGAGGCCGACCAGCATCGCCAGCTGCCCGGCGAAGTCCGGCACGTTCATCGTGTGGGTGAGCAGGGTGATCAGCGAGGAGGAGATGCCGATGGCGAACAGCGCCGTCACGATCGGCGTCAGCATGCCGAACAGCGAGCCGAAGGCCAGGAAGAGCACCAGCGCGGCCGCGCCGATGCCGACGAATTCGCTCAGCCCGGCCGGCGGCTGCTCGACCGTGGCGATCACGTTGCCGCCCAGCTCCACCTGGAGCCCGTCGGCGCGGGCACCGTGCGCGGTGTCGACCAGGTCCTGCACCTGCGCCTTGTCCAGCTCGGCGCCCAGCACGTCGTACGTCACCGTCGCGTACGCCGTCCTGCCGTCCTTGCTGATCTGCGTGGCACCGGCGGCGTCATACGGGCTGACGACCTGGCCGACGTCCTTCTGGTGCCGGACCTTCTCCAGCATCGGGGCGATCCGCTGCCGCACCGAAGCGTCCTTGACCGAGCCGGAGTCGACGTGCCACACCACGGTGTCGGACTCGCCGGACTGGTCGTGCACCGCCTTGTCGAGCAGGTCGATGACCTTGCTGGACTCGGTGTTGGGGAGCGAGAACACGTTCGAGTAGGTGTCGCCCGCGATCCTGCCCGCGGTGCCGGCCCCGAGCAGCACGGCCACCCACAGCAGGATCACCAGCCATTTGTGCCGGAAGCACCATCGCGCCAGAACGGCCACGATCTTTTCCCCCATCCCTTTGTCTTCACACACGATCTTGTCTGCTGATCCACTCGCCCCCCTCCAGACTCAGCGGTCGCCCCGCCCTGACCAAGCCGAAACGACTTCTCTCAAGGAACTCCAAAGTTCGCGTGCGCCAGTGGTGACGCGGGTTGCGGATACTTGACCTCATGGAGACAGCTCTCGGCACGGCTCCCAGGGTGCTCGTGGTCGAGGACGAGCCCGGAATCGCGGACATCCTGCGGATCACGCTCAGCTACAACGGCTTCACGGTGCACTGCGCCGCGACCAGACGGGAGGCGCTCGCCGCCGTCCGTGAGCACCGGCCCGACCTCGTGCTGCTCGACGTCATGCTGCCCGACGGCAACGGCTGGGAGGTCTGCCGCGCGCTGCGCGCCGAGCACGCCGCGGAGCGGGCCGCCGACCCCGGCACGGACGACCTCGCGATCATCTTCGTCACCGCCCGCGACGCCCCGCGCGACGTGGTGGCCGGGCTGGCGCTCGGCGGCGACGACTACATCACCAAGCCCTTCGGCGTGGACGAGGTCGTCGCGCGGGTGCACGCGGTCCTGCGCCGCACCCGGCGCGACACCGGCGTCGCCGAGCGGGTGCTGCGGCACGGCGACCTGGAGATGGACGAGGCCACCTACTCGGTGCGCCGGGCCGGCCAGCCGGTCGAGCTGACCCCCACCGAGTACAACCTGCTGCGGCACCTGCTGCGGCACGCCGGGCGGATCATCTCCAAGGAGCAGCTGCTGCAGCACGTGTGGCAGTACGAGACGGTCGTGCCCTCGACGGTGGTCGAGACCTACATCTCCTACCTGCGGCGCAAGCTCGACCGCTTCGGACCGCCGATGATCGAGACCAGGCGGGGCGTCGGCTACGGGCTGCGGGCGGTGGAACAGGCGTGACGCCATGAGCCGGCGGCGGCTGCTGCCGCGCCCCAGGACCCTGCGCGCCCGCCTCACCCTGGCCAACGTCGCCTTCGTCGCCCTCGGGCTGCTGGCGACCGCCGCCTTCAGCGTGATGGCCACCTACATGGTGCTGGGCAGCGAGATCGACAACACCCTGCGCGAGTCGCAGCGATCGGTGAGCAGCGCACCGGTCACCTCCAGCGGGCTGCGGCAGCTGTGCGCGCTGGCCGGCATCCTGCAGCACGGCAAGGACGGCGGGCTGTCCTTCGCCAAGGCCTTCAAACAGGACCTGTTCGTGGTCCTGGACTCCGACGGGAGCAACTCGTCGGTGTGCGAGAACAGCGGCGGCGCCAACAGCCGTATCCGCCAGGACCTGACCGCTGCCCTGCCGCACCCTGGCGCGCTGGCTCGCAGCGGCAAGGCCGTCAACGTCCGCGCCGCCGGCACCGACTACCGGGTGGTCGTCACCCGGCTCAGCGACGGCACCATGGTCGTCCAGGGCATGCGCTACAGCGGGCTGGAACACGCCATCCACAAGCTGCTCATCTGGGAGTCCGCCGCCGGGCTCGCGCTGCTCGGGCTGCTCGCGGTCGGCTCGCTGACCGCTGCCAGACGCCGGCTCAGCCCGCTGGAGACCATGGTCGAGACCGCCTCCGCCATCGCCGAGGGCGACCTGTCACGGCGGATCGCCACCGCCCGCCACGGCTCCAGCGAGGTGCGGCAGCTGAGCACCGCCCTCAACGCGATGCTCCAGCAGATCGAGACCGCGCTGACCGAGAGCGAACGCGCCACCGCACAGCTGCGGCACTTCCTCGCCGACGCCTCCCACGAACTGCGCACCCCACTGGCCTCCGTCCAGGGCTACCTCCAGCTCTACGAGAAGGGCATGCTCGACGCCGACGACAAGGAGCGCGCCCTGCACCGGGTCTCCGCCGAGGCCACCCGGATGAGCCGGCTCGTCGACGAGCTGCTCGCGCTCGCCCGGCTGGAGGAGCGCCCGGTGCTGGACTTCCAGCCGGTCGACGTCCGCGCCCTGGTGCGGGACGCCGCCGCGGACCTCGCCGCCCAGCAGCCCGGCCGCCCGCAGACATTGCTGCTGCCGGCCGGCGACCGCGCCGTCCACGCCCTCGGCGACGAGGCGGGGCTGCGGCAGGTGGTCGGCAACCTGCTCAGCAACGTCCGCATCCACACACCCCAGGACGCACCGCTGGTCATCGAGGTCACCGGCGACGCCTCCGCCGTACGGCTGCGGATCACCGACGCGGGCCCCGGGCTCGCCCCGCGGGACGCCGCCCGCGCCTTCGACCGCTTCTTCCGCGCCGACCCCGAACGCGCCCCCGACACCGGCGGGGCGGGCCTGGGCATGGCCATAGTCCAGGCCGTCGTCCAGGCCCACCACGGCACCGTCAGCCTGGACACCGCACCCGGGCAGGGCCTCACCGTCCACATCACCCTGCCCGCGGCCGGCCCGCCCGCGTCCTCTCCGGGGCACTTCCCCCGGCAGCCGGGCACCCCCGCGGGCGCCGCGGTACGGGAGCCGGCGGCCACCCCGGCCAAGGGGCTCGCGGTGGAGTGAGCTACGCCTCGCCTCGCCTCACCCCACCCCGAACCACCGCCCGCCTGCTGCCCGCAGCTCCGCGATGTCGGTCCGGGCCGGGGCCGGGGCGGAGGTGGCCCAGGCGACGTAGGAGTCGGGCCGGATCAGCGCTGCCGTGAAGCCGGGGTCGGCCGGCGGCTGGGCGCTGCCGGTCACCACGTCCACCCGGGCGGACCAGCCGGCCGCCGACTTCGCCGCCGTCGCCGTCCTGGTGAGGTCGAGCAGCAACGGGCGGCCGCCGCGGGTCAGTTCGCCGAGCCGCAGCGGGCCGGCCGGGGTGGACAGCGCCAGGTCCCTGGCGTGGGTGCCGACCAGCGGATGACCCGCTGCGCCGGCTATGTCGTAACGCAGGTCGGAACCCGCTATCAGGTCCGCGACCCGCTGGACCGCCCCCTGGTCCTGCAGCAGCTCGCCGAACACCGCCCGCAGCGCGTCCACATCGCCGCCCGGCTCCAGCAGCGCGGACTGGGCCTGGGCGTAGACCAGGGTGCGGCGGGCGGCCGCGGTCCGCTCGGCGGCGTAACTGTCGAGCAGCCCCTCGGGCGCGGTGCCCGCGAGCTGCGCCGCCAGCTTCCAGCCGAGGTTGATCGCGTCCTGCAGCCCGGAGTTGAGCCCGGGCCCGCCCCCCGAGGCGTAGACGTGGGCGGCGTCGCCGATCAGGAAGACCCGCCCGTCGCGGAACCGCTCGGCCACCCGGGTGTTGCCCCCGGTGAGCCGGCGCAGCACGAAGGGTCCGGCGCCCTCGGGCGCCGCCACCGGCACCTCGGCGCCGAGCACCCGCCCGATGCTCGCCGCCATCTCGGTCAGGCTCATCGGCTCGTCACCCTGGACCGGCTCCCACTCGACGGTGGCCACCAGCGGCGGCCGGCCGGGCAGCGGAGCCCAGTTGAACGAGCCCCGATCGGTGCGCCGCGGCAGGAACGGCGCTACCACGCCGACCCCCGGCACCCGCAGGCCCTCCGGGCCCACGTACTCCGCGGGGACGCTCACATGCGCGTGCCGGGAGACCGACCGGTCGTAGGTGATCCCCGGGAAGCCGATGCCGCAGAGCTTGCGCGTGACGCTGTGCGCCCCGTCGGCGCCGACCGCATAGCGGGCCGTCAGCCGGTACGGTCCCGCGGGCCCGGCGATCTCCAGCTCGACGCGGTCGTCCCGCTGCGTCAGCCCGGTGACCTCGTGCCCGATACGGATGTCGGCGCCCGATTCCAGCGCCCGGGCCGTCAGCACCTCCACGATGCGGTGCTGCGGCACCGCCACCGTGTAGACCGGGCTCTCCGGCAGCCCGCTCAGGTCGACGGGCAGTCCGGCGAAGGTGAAGAAGGCGTTGTTGGGCCGCGGCGGCCCGGGGCTCCCGCTGAGGCTCTCGTACAGCCCGCGCCGGTCGAGCGCCTGGACGACCTGGCCGACCAGCCCGTTCGCCCGGGGCTCGCGGCTCGACTCCGCAAGGCGTTCCAGCACGGCCGGGCGCACGCCAAGCAGGCCCAGTTCGGCAGCCAGCATGAGTCCGGTGGGACCCCCGCCGACGACCACGACGTCGACATCCACCTCGTCGGCCATCAGGACATACTCCTCTCGACTCTCGTGTCACTGCTCACTGCTCACTGCTCACGGGCGCGGGAAGGCCCGCCGTCACCTGTTCGAGGACCTCGCTTATCAGCGGCCCCAGCGGCACCGGGGGATCGGCGCGCAGCCAGTGGCTCAGCGCCGTGCCGATCGCGGCCCCGACCGAGGCGGCGACCAGTTTCGGATAGAGGTCGACCCGCGGGTCCGTCCCCGTCCGCGCACCGATCGCCTCGGCCAGCACCACCTGCGCGGCCTGGTCGGCGCGCAGCACCTCCCCCTGCACGGCGGGCTCGGACAGCACCTTCCAGATCGCGTCGGTGTGCCGCTTCCCCGCCGCCGCGTCGACCGGTCCCGCCGGCTCCGGGACGAACTCGGCCTGCACGGTGGCCCTTATCGACTCCCACAGCGGCTCCCGGGCCGGGCGCGCGTCCAGCGCCCGCGCGACCCGCATCATCCGGTCCAGGTGGGTGGCGGCCACCGCTTCCGCCTTGCTGGAGAAGTAGTTGCGGAAGGTGCGCTCCGAGACGTTCACCGCCGCGGCGATGTCTTCTATCCGCACGCCCTCCCAGCCGCGCTCGATGCTCAGCGCGATCGTGGCGTGGCTCAGGGCGGCACGAGTCTGCCGCTTCTTGCGCTCGCGAAGCCCGTCCGTGGCGTCGGTGGCATCGGTGGCGTCTGCCGCCTCCGCCGGGCCGTCCGTGGTGTCCATGCCTGCCAAGCTAGCATCTTTGCCGAACCGGAAAATTGTCCCTGTGGATAACTTTGCCGAATCGGTAAGATCATCGGATCCCGCCGTCGAGCACCGGTGCCCCCACCCGGACCGGCCGGCCGCCGGGCACGGTCGCCGGGGCGACTGTCAGTGGTCCGCCCTACGCTCGCGGTCATGGGAATGGTGACCTTCGTCGACGAGACGACATCAGGGGAGACGCGCGGCTCCTGGGGGCTGGACGTCACGGAAGAGCGGCTCAGCGCCCGCGAGTTGATAAGGCGCCGGGTCCGCCAGGAGGTCGCGGAGTACAACGCGCGGCAGCCCGAGGTCTTCAACGGCCTCGTCCAGCCGACCGACGCCGAGCGCACCCTCAACGGCTACCGCCTGCGCGCCCCGCGCCGTCTCGACGCCGAGCGGCAGTGTGAGCTGGCGCTGGACGCCTTCGGCCGCAACGGCTTCCTGCTGCTGGTCGCCGACCGCCAGGTCGAGGAGCTGGACGACCAGGTCGACCTGCCGGCCGGCACCGAGGTGGTCTTCCTCAAGCTCGTCCCGCTGGTGGGTGGCTGATGGCCACCGCGGGGGAGCACGTGGTGGCGGTCCGGCGGCTGGCCGCGGCCGACGACATCGAGGCGCTGGCCGACCGGCTGGCCGACGTCTTCGTCCAGCCGCTCCTCGTGAACGGGTCCTACGGTCCGAAGGTGATCGCGGTCGTCGACGATCTGACGCCGGACCAGCGCGCCCGGCTGGTGGCCCGGCTGGCCGAGCGCTACCGGGCCGTGACGCAGGTGCAGGGCGGCGACGCCGGCCCCCGGTACGGACTGCTCGTGGTGGCGAGCTGCGCCCGTCGCGGCCCCGGCACCGACCCGCTCGCCGACGAGCGCTCGGGATGGCTCGCCGAGCTCGGCGGGGACTTCGCGCCCTGGTACGACGGATGGCTGGACCAGCTGGTCGAGGCGGAGATCGCCGCGGGACGCACCCCGCCGCCCGCCGCCGTGGGCACCCTGCGCAGGATGGCGATGGTCCACTCCCGCCGGCCGGCGCTGCTCACGGTCGTGAAGAAGCTCGCCGACCCGCCGCTGAATCCCGGTGAGGCATGGTCGGACGACGCGCTGGCGACCGCCGTCGTCCTCGGCGACCCCTGGCCCCAGCTGCTGCGGCTTGCCGTCGCCGCGACCGCCGCCCGGCCGTCGGCCCGCTGGGAGAAGGACGCGCGGGCGCTGATCGACCGGCTCGGACCGGCCACCGTACGGGACAAGGCGGTGCACTGGCTGGCGCTTGCCGGGCGGCCGAGGACCGTGCTGTTCGCCCGCCGCGACCACGGCCCGGATCCTGACGCGCTGTTCGACCCCTTCAACGCCAACGCGCTGCGCGGTCTGGCGTGGCTGGCGGCCCTGCTGCCGCCGGATCCCGGCATCGCGCGGGCGCTGGGCGGGCTGGTGGACACCGCGCTGCGCAAGGTCCCGGGCCTCGGCCCGCGCAATCCGAAGCTCGCCAACGCCGGAGTGGGCGCGCTGGCCCGCTGCGAGGGCGAAGCGGCGCTCGGCGAGATCGCCCGGCTGGCCTCCCGGGTGACCTTCCGCGGCACCCGCAAGCAGCTCGACGCGGCCCTGGAGGCACGGGCCGCCGCCCTCGGCCTGAGCCGGGAGGAGGTCGAGGAGCTGGCGGTGCCCGCCTACGGCCTGACGGAGGTCGGCCTGCTGCGGCACGACCACGGCGAGCTGGCGGTGCGCGCCGGAAAGGCCGTGCTGAGCTGGCGCAACGCGGCGGGCAAGGAGGTCAGGGGAGTCCCGGCCGCCGTCAAGCGCGACCACCTGGAGGAGGTGGCCGCGCTCCGGCTCGCCGCGAAGGACATCGACCGGATGCTCGCCGCCCAGGCCGAGCGCCTCGACCGGCAGTTCCTGGCCCGCCGCCGATGGACCTACCCGGCCTGGCGCGAGCGCTGCCTCGACCACCCGCTGGTCGGCACCCTGGCCCGCCGCCTGCTCTGGACGGTCGACGGGCGGGCGTGCGGCTACGCCGACGGGGAGTTGCGCACGCTCGCCGACGCGCCCGTGACCGAGGGGTCCACCGTCGAGCTGTGGCACCCGGTGGACCGGGAGCCCGCCGAGGTGGTCGCGTGGCGCGACTGGCTGGAACGGCACGGGATCACCCAGCCGTTCAAGCAGGCCCACCGCGAGGTCTACCTGCTCACCGACGCCGAGCGCGCCACCGGCACGTACTCCAACCGTTTCGCCGCGCACTTCCTGCGCCAGCACCAGTTCCAGTCGCTGGCGGCGGTCCGCGGCTGGACCAGCGTGCTGCGGCTCGCCGTGGACGACAGCTACCCGCCGGCGATGCGGGAGCTGCCGCAGTGGGGGCTGCGGGCCGAGTTCTGGGTGGAGGCCGTGGGCGACGAGATCACCGAGTCGGGGAGCCATCGCCATCTGGCCACCGACCAGGTCCGCTTCTACCCGCTGGAGGAAGCGGTCAGCCACGCCCACGCGGGCGGCGGCGGCTACCGCCACCCGGCAGGGGGCACACCGCCGGAGGGCCTGCCACTCGGCGAGGTCCCCGCGCTGGTCCTCAGTGAAGTCCTGCGCGACGTCGACCTCTTCGTCGGCGTCGCCAGCGTCGGGAACGATCCGACCTGGCAGGACGGCGGCCCCGGGGGGCGCTACCGCGAATACTGGGAGTCCTACGGCTTCGGCGACCTCACCCTGACCGCCCAGGGACGCCGCGACCTGCTCAGCCGGCTCGTTCCCCGGCTGGCGATGGCCGACCGGTGCAGCGTCGAGGGCCGCTTCCTTGAGGTGCGCGGCGACCTGCACACGTACAAGATCCATCTCGGCTCGGGGAACATCCTGATAGCGCCGCACGACCGCTACCTGTGCGTCGTCCCGAAGGCCGCGCCCGCCGCCCCCTACGACGGCTACCTGCCGTTCGAGGGCGACCGCACCCTTGGGCTCATCTTGAGCAAGGCGCTGCTGCTGTCCCGCGACAAGGAGATCACCGACCGCACGATCCTGAGCCAGCTCTGACGTCCCGGCGCCCCAGCCCCGCGCCCCCGCCGCACGGCGAAGGCCCGCCCCCTCGGTGGGTGAGGGAGCGGGCCTTCGGCGCAGAACGGCCTGCGCCGGGCGGAGTCCGGCGCAGGCGGGAGGATCAGAAGCGGCGCGTGATGAGCGCCCGCTTCACCTCCTGGATCGCCTTCGTCACCTCGATGCCGCGCGGACAGGCGTCCGTGCAGTTGAAGGTGGTGCGGCAGCGCCAGACGCCGTCCTTGTCGTTGAGGATCTCCAGGCGCTGCTCGCCGCCCTCGTCGCGCGAGTCGAAGATGAAGCGGTGCGCGTTGACGATGGCCGCCGGGCCGAAGTACTGGCCGTCGTTCCAGTAGACCGGGCAGGAGGAGGTGCAGGCGGCGCACAGGATGCACTTGGTGGTGTCGTCGAAGCGCTCGCGGTCCTCGGCGGACTGGAGGCGTTCGCGGGTGGGCTCGTTCCCCTTGGTGATGAGGAAGGGCATCACGTCGCGGTAGGCCTGGAAGAAGGGGTCCATGTCGACCACGAGGTCCTTGAGCACGGTGAGGCCCTTGATGGGCTCGACCGTGATGGGCTTCTCGGGGTTGATGTCCTTGATCAGGGTCTTGCAGGCCAGGCGGTTGCGGCCGTTGATGCGGACCGCGTCGGAGCCGCAGACGCCGTGGGCGCAGGAGCGGCGGAAGGTCAGGGTGCCGTCGATCTCCCACTTGATCTTGTGGAGGGCGTCCAGGACGCGCTCCTTGGGGTCCATCGGCAGCTGGTAGTCGACCCACTCGGCGTCCGCCGAGACCTCGGGGTTGAAGCGGCGGACCCGCAGCGTGACCGTGACCAGGTGGCCCGCGGCGACCTCGGCGGCGTCCAGTGCCGCCGAGTGCTTGTCCAGCGTCGGAGTATTCGGGGTGCTCATCAGTACTTACGCTCCATCGGCTGGTAGCGGGTCTGCACGACCGGCTTGTAGTCCAGGCGGATCGACTCGGCGCCGGTGGCGTCGTCCAGCTCGCGGTAGGCCATGGTGTGCCGCATGAAGTTGACGTCGTCCCGGTTGGGGTAGTCCTCGCGGTAGTGGCCGCCGCGGGACTCCTTGCGGGCCAGCGCGGAGACGGCCATGACCTCGGCGAGGTCGAGCAGGTTGCCCAGCTCGACGGCCTCCAGCAGATCGGTGTTGAACCGCTTGCCCTTGTCCTGGATGGAGACGCTGAGGTAGCGCTCGCGCAGCTCGCCGATCTTCTCGACGGCCGTCTTGATGGTCTGCTCGGTGCGGAAGACCATCACGTTGGCGTCCATGCACTCCTGCAGCTCGCGCCGGATCTCGGAGACCCGCTCGTTGCCGGTGGCCGAGCGCAGCCGCTCGACCTGGGCCACGACGAGCGACGCCGGGTCCTCGGGCAGCGGTGCGAAGTCGTTGGCGTGCGCGTACTCGGCGGCGGCGATACCGGAGCGGCGGCCGAAGACGTTGATGTCGAGCAGCGAGTTGGTGCCGAGCCGGTTCGCGCCGTGCACGGACACGCAGGCGACCTCGCCGGCCGCGTACAGGCCGGGCACGACGGTGGTGTTGTCGCGCAGCACCTCGCCCTGGACGTTGGTGGGGATGCCGCCCATGGCGTAGTGCGCGGTGGGCTGGATCGGGATCGGGTCGGTGTACGGCTCGATGCCCAGGTAGGTGCGGGCGAACTCGGTGATGTCCGGCAGCTTGGCGTCCAGCTGCTCGGGCGGCAGGTGGGTCAGGTCGAGGTAGACGTGGTCGCCCTCGGGACCGCAGCCGCGGCCCTCGCGGATCTCGGTGTAGATCGCCCGGGAGACGACGTCGCGCGAGGCCAGGTCCTTCATGACGGGGGCGTACTTCTCCATGAAGCGCTCGCCGTCCTTGTTGCGGAGGATGCCGCCCTCACCGCGGGCGCCCTCCGTCAGCAGGATGCCCATCCGCCAGATGCCCGTCGGGTGGAACTGGAAGAACTCCATGTCCTCAAGCGGCAGCCCGCGCCGGTAGACGGCGGCCTGGCCGTCACCGGTGAGGGTGTGCGCGTTGGAGGTCACCTTGAAGAACTTGCCGGTGCCGCCGGAGGCGTAGATCACCGACTTGGCCTGGAAGACGTGGATCTCGCCGGTGGCCAGCTCGTACGCCACCACGCCGGCGGACCGCTGCACCCCGTCGACCTCGGTCAGCAGCTGGTCGAGGACGTAGAACTCGTTGAAGAACTCCACACCCTCCTTGACGCAGTTCTGATAAAGCGTCTGGAGGATCATGTGACCGGTGCGGTCGGCGGCGTAACACGCCCGGCGGACCGCGGCCTCGCCGTGGTTGCGGGTGTGGCCGCCGAAACGGCGCTGGTCGATCCGGCCCTCGGGCGTCCGGTTGAACGGCAGGCCCATCTTCTCCAGGTCGAGGACCGCGTCGATGGCCTCCTTCGCCAGGATCTCGGCGGCGTCCTGGTCGACCAGGTAGTCGCCGCCCTTGATCGTGTCGAAGGTGTGCCACTCCCAGTTGTCCTCCTCGACGTTCGCGAGGGCGGCGGCCATGCCGCCCTGGGCGGCGCCGGTGTGGGAGCGGGTCGGGTAGAGCTTGGTCAGGACGGCGGTGCGGCTGCGCTTGGTGGCCTCGATGGCGGCGCGCATACCGGCGCCGCCCGCGCCGACGATGACGGTGTCGTACTTGTGGATCTGCATGGGGTCGCTTTCCCTGTCCAGCCCTGGCTTAGCGGATGTTCGGGTCGAAGGTGAAGATCACCAGCGAGCCGAGCACGATGGTGAACGCCACTGCGGTGAACAGCAGCGTCTTGAGCCAGACGCGGGTGTTGGCCTGCTCGGCGTAGTCGTTGATGACGGTCCGCAGACCGTTGCCACCGTGCAGCATCGCCAGCCACAGCATGGCCAGGTCCCAGTACTGCCAGAACGGCGACGCCCAGCGGCCGGCGACGAAGGCGAAACCGACCTTCTGCACACCGCCGTCCAGCACCAGCTGGATCAGCAGGTGGCCGATCACCAGCACGACGAGCACCACACCGGACAGCCGCATGAACAGCCAGCCGTACATCTCGAAGTTGGTGCGGGTGCTGCGCGGGGTGCGCTTGGTGCGCGCCCGCGGCGGTTCGATGACCGGGGCCGGGTTCTCCGGACTGTACAGGGGGACGCTGGAGCCGGTCAGCTCGACGGCGTCGGTGGTGTCGGTCGAAGTGGACATGTGTCGTTCAGCTCCCGAACAGTACGCGGGCGGCGTGGTTGAGAACCGGGTAGATCGCGCCGAGCATCAGCAGGATCCACACGCCCACCACGGTCCAGAGCATCTGCTTCTGGTAGCGGGGGCCCTGGGTCCAGTAGTCCACGGCGATGATCCGCAGGCCGTTCAGCGCGTGGAAGAGGACCGCGGCGACCAGGCCGTACTCCAGCAGGCTGACGACCGGGGTCTTGTAGGTGGCGACGACCTTGTCGTAGTCCTCGGGGGAGACGCGCACCAGGGCGGTGTCGAGGACATGGACGAACAGGAAGAAGAAGATGAGGACACCGGTGACTCGATGAGCCACCCACGACCACATGCCTTCCCGGCCGCGGTAAAGCGTTCCAGCCGGCACGGAAAATACCCTCCGGGAGCGGGGCGAGGGGTGCCGGCTAGGGGTGTCGGTCACGCCCGGCCGGGTACGGTCCACCGGCCCCGGCCATCGTAGCGACGCGATACGGGCTGCGTACCACGGGGTAGGCCAGGTGTGATCGATCCCGCACGGTCGGGTGAACCTGCGGCCTCGAATACGTGCTCGGGCAGGTCCGCGGGCCTGCCGTGGCCGGTGGAACGTCCGCTTCCGCCCGGGCCGCCCTCCGTCCCGCCGGCTCCGCCCGGGCCGTCACCGCCGGCCAGCCGGATCAGCCGCGTCCGGCAGATCCTGCGCAGCTGCTCCGCGGTGACCACCCGCTCCTCGTCCTCGTCGTGGCCGAGGCGTACCCGCAGGCTGGCCAGCGTCTGGTCGAGGGCGGCGGCCGGGTCGGCGGCGGTGTCGAGGGCGAGGATGAAGGCGTGGCCGAACTTCGCCTCGTAGTGCGCGTGGGCGGCGCGCAGCGCGGTGTGCACGGTCAGGCCGCCGCGGTCGGTCAGCGCCGTGGTGGCCTCGTCGGCCAGCGCCTCGGCGAGATCGCCGGGCGTCAGGTCGTACGCGGCCTCGTCCGCCGCCGCGAGCAGCGTCTCGACGGTCGGATACGGGCGGTGCGCGGCCATCCGCCGCGCCCACCGGTGGCTGCCGCAGCAGGCCAGCAGTGCCGCCTCGGCGGCGGCGGGCGGCGCCTGGTTGAGCCGCGTCAGCGGGGACGGCGGGGCGTCCGACGCGGTGTCACTGGACTGCAGCGGAGCTCCAGGGTCGTGGGGGGACGGCCGTACGGTGACCCCGTACGGCGGATTCGGCGGGGGAGAACTCCACTGTAGGGGGAGCCGGTTCGAACAGGGCATGCAGGTGTGCGAACTTCACCCGTATGGAGCCGTCCCCGGCGCGGGGTTGACCGGCTGCTCCCGGTGGCGCTCAGCGCCGGCAGGCCCGGCGTCCCGGCAGGCGCCGCGGGCCCGTCCGGGCGGCGGCCGCGACGGCGGGCCGCCCACCCGGCGGAACGCCCCACGGCGGGGCACACGGGAAAGTGACGACGGCCGGGGGCCGCCTCCCCCCACAGGAGCGTCCCCGGCCGCCGACTTGTACTGCGTATCCCAGACCAAAAGTGTCACAGCCGCGCATGAGGCAGGATTGGCCGTGTGTTCGAGGGGGTGGGGCCCGACGTGGAACTGCACGAATCCCTGGAGGCCGCGGTCAGCGCGGCCCAGCGGGGTGATGACACCGCGTTCCGTACCGTTTACCGTGCTGTCCAGCCGCAGTTGCTGAACTACGTCCGCAGCCTGGTCGGGCCGGTGGACGCCGAGGACGTGGCGTCCGAGGCATGGCTGCAGATAGCCCGCGACCTGCCCAACTACCGCACCGGCAGCGGGTCGATACGCGGCTGGGCGGCCAGGATCGCCCGCAACCGCGCGCTCGACCACATCAGGGCGCGCAGCCGGCGGCCGGTACCTGGCGGCGGTGTGGACGACCTGGTCCACCTGCCCGACCGGGCCGACACCGCGGGGGAGGCGCTGGACGCGGTGGCCACCGACCGGGCGCTGGCCGCCATCGCGGCACTGCCGCGCGAGCAGGCCGAGGCGGTGCTGCTGCGGGTGGTGATGGGGCTCGATTCGACCAGTGCGGCACGAGTGCTGGGAAAGCGCGCCGGATCAGTGAGAATGGCCACGCACCGCGGGCTGCGGCGGCTGGCCGAGATCCTGGAGTACGACCACGGGGACCCCGGGGATCCGGGCGGGCACCGCGACTTCGGCGACGACCTCGGGGACCTCGGCGCCCCCGCGGCCGGCACCGACCGCGGCGACCGGGGAGACCGGGCGGAGCACGGGGACCGGGGCGAGCCCGGCGGCCGGCGGCAGTACGCCGACGGTCCCGGCTCGGTACCCGAGCAGCGGCCCGCGGACCGGCCGCACGCGGATGTGACGTTTTCCGCGTCCAAGGCGCTGTGAGGAAGTGGGATGAGCGACTACAAGCGACGCCACAGCGCATCCACGGACCCGCCCCACCCGGCCCGGTACCCCCGCCCGCCCCGGCACTCCCCGGCGCGTCGCGGCGGGACCTGGCCCGACGCCCGTACCGCGGAACTGCTGCTCTCCGCTGACGGCTGGTCCGGGACGCCGCCGACCGTGCCCGCCGACCGGCTGGTCCGGCTGCTCGCCGCGGCTCGCGACGGCCACGCACCGCTCGACCAGGCCCGCGAGGCCGCGGCCCTGGCCGCCTTCCGCAAGGCCGCCGCCGGCCGGGCCGCCGCCCGCGCGGCCGGCGGCGCCGGCCGCCGTGGCGGCCCGCTGGCCGCCCTGCGCAGCGCCTTCGCGGCACGCAGGCCCCGGATGATGGCCGCGGCCGTCGTGTCGGCGCTGGCGCTCGGCGGAGTGGCGGTGGGGATGGCCGCGGTCGCCCGGTCGTTCACGCCGGGCGAGGGCGCGGGGACCGCGCCGGCCGGCACCAGGCCGCCCGCGGCGGTCTCGCCCGACAGCAGCACGGCCGGGCCCTGGACCGCGGGCCCCGGCCTGCGCGGCCTCGGCCCCGCGGCGCCCCCGGCGCACAGCGGCGCCGACGAGCGCCGGCACGGAGAGGGCGGCCAGGGCCGCCACGGAAGTAAACACGCGAGCGGCCGCGGACCTGGCCACCGCCACTCCTGCCACCGGGCGCAGCACGCCACCTGCCCGCACCGCCACCCCGGCCCGCGGGGTAGGGAGGCGCCGCGGCCCACGCGATCCGGGAGCAGCGGCGACGGTGGCAGCGGCGCCCTGTCCGGGCAGGGGAAGCCGCTGAGGCAGGGCAGGTCGGCGCGGTCGGGGAGGCCGCAGCCGGTGACGGCGGACGAGGGGCGGGGCGACGCCGCCCGGCGCCACACCCGCCCCGGGCGGCGGCCTCCGTCACATGCGCGCGGCAGGTGACACTTCTGACGGTCCGTGCGCTGTAGGGAGTAAGGCCGACTGGTCATCGGCCCCCCTGGCCCCGGTTCTCCCCGTATCGGGTTCGGGTAGCACGGAGCGCGACCGGGCGCATTTCCCCCTGCCCGGTCGCGCTCCTCCCGGCGCTGCTGACCCCGGCCGACGGCCCGGGCCGGTGACCCCGGCCGTGACGCCCGGTCAGCCGGTCGGCCGGTCACCAGTAGACGACGACCTTGTCGCCGACCCGCACCTCGTCGAAGAGCTTCGTGATCGCGGCCTTGTCACGTACGTTGACGCAGCCGTGCGACGCCCCGGCGTAACCGCGGGCGGCGAAGTCGGACGAGTAGTGCACGGCCTGGCCGCCGCTGAAGAACATCGCGTAGGGCATGGACGTGTGGTAGATCGTCGAGACGTGGTCGCGGCTCTTGGAGTTCACGTGGAAGAGGCCCTCACGGGTCGGGGTGTACTGCGACCCGAAGCGGACGTCCATGGTGGCCTGCACCTTGCCGTTCACCACCCATGACAGCGTGCGGCTTGTCTTGCTGATGCACAGCGTGCGGCCGGTCATGCAGCGCGCGTCCAGCTTGCCGGCCGGCTTGGCCGGGACCGGCGGGTAGAGCTCCTTGTGGGTGGGCTGGTGGGTCAGTGACCGCAGCTTGGACCAGGTGGCCTTGCTGACGCTGCCGGTCGAGCTCAGCGCGTGCCGCTCCTGGAAGTCGCTGACCGCGTGCTGGGTGACGGTGCCGTAGTAGCCCGTCGGGGTGCGCGAGAACAGGTGCAGCTGGCCGAGCCTGGCCTGCAGCTCGCGTACCTGCGAGCTGCTGGCGCCCACCTTCATCACGGCCTGCTCGACCGGCGGCTTGGCCGGGGCCTTGGTCGTCGGGTCCGCCGACGGGGTGGTCGTGGTCGCGGACGGGGTGCCGGCCGGTGCGGTCGTCGGCGGCACGGTGGTCGGGTCCGCGTCTCCGGTGGCCGGTGTGGTCGGGCCCGCCGAGGTGGTCGCCGGCGGCTTGTGGTCGGCCCCGGTGTCCTGCGGGCCGCACGCGGCGAGCACCGCCATGGCGAGCGCCGCGCCGGCCGCCGCCACCACCACCGGGACCCGCCGTCTGCTCCTGTTCCTGCTTGTGGACATCGCTCTCGTTTCCCCCTGAGTCGGTTCTTGTGCAGCGGTAGACACGTTTCCGGCCCGCGCGGTTGCGGCACCCTTGGTAGAGACCCGGGGACGGTGTCCGACTGTGAGGAAGGTCCCAGCTCGTGGCGCTGCACCGCGTGCACGCCCGCCGCTACAGTCCGTGGCGGGGAGCCCCCTCGACCCCACCCACCAGCACTGCGGAGGCCTGAAGCATGACGCGCGAGTCGGAAAGCGGCCTGCCGATCGAGCCGGTCTACGGCCCGGAGGCACTGGAGGGCTTCGACCCGGCGCAGAAGCTGGGGGAGCCCGGCGGTTATCCGTTCACCCGCGGGGTGTATCCGTCGATGTACACCGGGCGGCCCTGGACGATGCGGCAGTACGCCGGTTTCGGCACCGCCTCGGAGTCCAACGCGCGCTACAAGCAGCTGATCGCCAACGGCACGATGGGCCTGTCGGTCGCCTTCGACCTGCCCACCCAGATGGGTCACGACTCGGACGCCGCCATCGCGCACGGCGAGGTGGGCAAGGTCGGGGTCGCCATCGACTCGATCGACGACATGCTGGTGCTCTTCGACGGCATCCCGCTGGACAAGGTGTCCACCTCGATGACGATCAACGCGCCCGCCGCCCTCCTGCTGCTGCTGTACCAGCTCGTCGGTGAGGAGCAGGGCGTGTCGGCCGACCGGCTGACCGGCACCATCCAGAACGACGTGCTCAAGGAGTACATCGCGCGGGGGACGTACATCTTCCCGCCCAAGCCGTCGCTGCGGCTGATCGCGGACATCTTCGCGTACTGCAAGGCCGAGATCCCGAAGTGGAACACGATTTCGATCTCCGGCTACCACATGGCAGAGGCCGGCGCCTCGCCCGCGCAGGAGATCGCCTTCACGCTGGCCGACGGCATCGAATACGTCCGTACGGCGGTCGCCGCCGGGATGGACGTGGACGACTTCGCACCGCGGCTGTCGTTCTTCTTCGTCTCGCGCACCACGATCCTTGAGGAGGTCGCGAAATTCCGGGCGGCCCGGCGGATCTGGGCCCGGGTGATGCGCGAGGAGTTCGGCGCGCGCAATCCCAAGTCGCTGATGCTGCGCTTCCACACGCAGACCGCCGGGGTGCAGCTCACCGCGCAGCAGCCCGAGGTCAATCTGGTACGCGTCGCCGTCCAGGGGCTGGCCGCGGTGCTCGGCGGCACCCAGTCGCTGCACACCAACTCCTTCGACGAGGCCATCGCGCTGCCCACCGACAAGTCGGCCAGGCTCGCCCTGCGCACCCAGCAGGTGCTGGCCTACGAGACCGACGTCACCGCCACCGTGGACCCTTTCGCGGGCAGCTACGTGGTGGAGAAGCTGACCGACGACGTCGAGGCGGCCGCGGTGGCGCTGATGACCAAGGTCGAGGAGCTCGGCGGCGCGGTCGCGGCCATCGAGCACGGCTTCCAGAAGGGCGAGATCGAGCGGAACGCGTACCGCATCGCCCTGGAGACCGACGCGGGCGAGCGGGTGGTGGTCGGCGTCAACCGCTTCAAGCTCGACGAGGAGGAGCCGTACGAGCCGCTGCGGGTGGACCCGGCGATCGAGGCGCAGCAGGCGGCCAGGCTGGGCAGGCTGCGGGCGGCCCGCGACCAGGCGGCGGTCGACGCGGCGCTCGGGGAACTGCAGAAGGCCGCCGCGGGCAGCGAGAACGTGCTCTACCCGATGCGGGACGCGCTCAGGGCGCGCGCCACGGTGGGCGAGGTGTGCAACGCGCTGCGCGAGGTGTGGGGCACCTACGTGCCGACCGACGCTTTCTGACGGCGCGCCCGCGGGCGGGCCACCGGGGCGTCACCCCGGTGACCCGGCCCGGGTCAGTGCCGGACGCCGCTCTCGGCGGTCGCCGCGGCCGCGGTGAGCGAGCGGTTGAGGACCCGCTTGAGCCGCGGCGCCAGCGTGCGCTCCACCGACAGGTGCACCAGCCACGCCACACCGAGCATCACCAGGATGGTCAGCGGCAGGATGACGTTGTCCGGCAGGCTGGTGTGGTGCACGAACTGGTCGATGGTGACCCAGCCGACGTGCTCGTGGATCAGGTAGAAGGGGTACGTCAGGATGCCCGCGGTGGTCAGCCAGCGCCAGTTGACCGCGGCGATCCGCGGCACCAGCGTGACCGCGGCCACCGCGACGAAGGACAGGAAGACCACCAGGGTCACCCCCATCGGGGTGCGGTGGTGGAAGACGTGCACGTGCCTGCCGACCGTGTTGGCGGCGACCGCGTAGCGCTGGCCGATCAGGAACGCGGCGATCACCACGCCCCAGGACACCGCGTCGTGCCCGAAGCGGTAGATCAGGTAGAGGCCCATGCCGCCGATGAAGTAGGGCGCGTACTCCGGCATCAGCGCGACCTTGATGAAGGACGACGCGCTGGAGGAGTCCGCGTAGACCGCGGCGAGCATCCACAGGCCGCAGAAGAGCAGCACCCGCTTCCTGGACGCCCCCGGCCACACGACGACCAGTGCGAAGAGGATGTAGAAGCGCATCTCGGCCCACAGCGTCCAGCACACCCCGAGCACCCGGTGGGCGCCCAGCGGCATCTGGAACATGGAGAAGTTCACCAGCAGGTCGGTGTTGGGGATCCGCTGGTAGTCGGCCAGGACGTAGACCACGGTGGAGATGATCAGCGCGGCCCAGTAGGCCGGGTAGAGCCGGGTGATGCGGGAGATCGTGAAGTCCTTGACGGTGCGGCCCCAGCCGCTCATGCAGATCACGAAGCCGCTGATGACGAAGAACAACTCGACGCCGAGGCACCCGTAGTTGAACATCGACGACGCCTGCGGCCAGATGTCGCGGGGCGTACGCCCCCAGGAGCCGGCGACTATGCCGTCCTGCCCGGCGTAGTGGTAGAAGGCCACCATCAGCGCGGCCACCAGGCGCAGCCCGTCCAGGGCGCGCAGCCGGCCGCGCGGGCGGACCTTGGCCGGCGGTTCGGCCGACGGCCGCGGCAGCGGCTCGGGCTGCGGGCCCGCGCCCGGTCCTGACTCCTCACCCGGCCGCGGGAGCGAGTCCGTGGCCTGGCCGGCCGAGTCGGGGACTTGCAGACTCATCCGAGTGCAGCTTTCTTCAGGGCGCGGGCGCGACGGGCGACCCGGCGGACGGTGCGGTTGCGCGGGACGAACGCGAGCCGGGCCGGGAGGGCGCCCGGCAGCCCCAGCGACGTCAGCCGCCGCCGCTTGAAGTACGGCCAGGTCTCGGCGGTCAGGTTCGTGCCGAGCCAGGCCACGGCCTCGTCCCGCAGCCGCGGGTGGGCCTGGGACTGCATGCAGTAGCCGACGGTGTGCAGCAGCGGCGTCAGTTCGGCCGCCACCTTCTCCGGCGACGGCGGCGACCAGGCGCGTACCGCGGCCGCGTCGGCCAGGTCGGGCAGCGTCGCGTGCACGATCGTGACCGGTATCCGGTTGCTGTTCTGGTACGGCGCCAGCCGGTCGAGCAGCAGCCGGGTGCCGGTACGCGCCACCGGGATGCCGTACAGCACCGACGCGGTGAGCAGCGCGGTGGAGAAGCAGCCGGCCACCAGCGCGGGACGCGACTTCTGGTAGACCACCTCGGCGAGCACCGGGGTGTTCAGCACCGTCAACTCGGCGCCCAGCCGCTCGGCTTCGTCCCTGAGGGGCTCGGTCCAGTGGGCGGGCGCGGTCGGGTGCGGCTTGAAGACGATCTTCTGGTGGCCCAGCGCGACGGCGCCGCGGACCATCGACAGGTGCAGCTGCTCCTCCTCGTCGGCGCTGAGTATGCCCAGCGCCGACAGGTACTGCCCGAGCAGCAGGGCGGCGTTCTGCGGTACGCCGTCCAGGTCGTCGCCGCCCGCGTCGCCGGCCGCCTCGGCGACCTCGGAGAGCACCTTGGTGAACTCGGCGCCCGGCACCACCTGCGAGGGCACCCCGAACTCGGTGAGCAGCAGGGGTTCGAGGCCGGGGACGAGGTCCAGGTGCAGCAGCTTGTCGATCCTGGTGTCGACCAGCAGGCCGAGCTTGTTGCGCGTCGGGCCGTACGACATCAGGCCGTCGGCGTAGACCGTGATCGGGGCGCCGAGGAAGATCTGCGCGAACGACAGGGCGGGCGCGACCTGCAGGGACTCCACGACCAGGTCGAGGTCGTCGTCCCCGAGCTCCCAGAGCATCCGGAAGTAGCGTTCCCACAGCGGGATGTCGTCGGTGCCCGGCGACCAACCGCTTGGATGCAGCGGGGAGATGGCGTCGTTCCAGGACACCACCCGGTCGAAGCGCCCGCGCAGCGCGCGGAAGCCCGGTGCCTGGTCGAGGCGTTCCGCGGTCTCCGGCACCGAGGAGTTGTTGCTGACCACCAGGACGCGGCGGTCGGCGGGCGGCAGCGCGCCCGCGTCGATCGCGGCGGCGAGGGTGGCGGCGCCGTAGAGAGTGGAGGCGAGCAGCAGCTGGGTGTGCGTACGGGCGCCGGCCATCACGCGACCACCGCACCGGGAGTGCCGGCGTTGTCCCGCGTGTCGATCTCCGGCTCCGCGCCCTCCGACCGGCCGGCGAAGCGCCAGCGCAGCCGGCGGATCTTCGAACTGCGCTCCAGGTCCATCGAGTCGAGCACCCCGGCCAGCACGTCGGACGGCAGTCGGCCGAGCGCGGCGGCGCAGGCCGCCTTCAGCCGGCGGGCCATCGCCGGCTCGAACCGGTCGATCTGGTCGAGGTGGAAGACGATCAGCGCGCAGAACTGGCGTACGGCCTTGGGCAGGAAGCGCTCGCCGTCCTTGTCGCCGGCCAGCATGGAGAAGATCCGCTCCGAGGCCCGGACGAAGTCCAGCTGGCGCTCGTCGTTGATCTGGGTGAGCGAGGTGGTGACCCCGCGCCGGTAGTGCACCCCGATCAGGTTCACCACCGCGCAGCTCTCGGCGCCCAGGTGCAGCTGCCAGGTCCACGGCCGGTCCTCCGCGGTGCGCAGGTCGGTCGGGAAGTGCACGATGCCCTTGTCGACGATGCGGCGGTGGAAGGCGCCGGCCCAGCAGTAGGCGTAGTCGACCAGCGCGGGCCGGTCGGCCGGCAGCACGGTGTCGCGCGGGTCGAGCACCGCGTTCCTGCGGCCGTGCGGGGCGCGCATGATGTTGCGGGTGCTTCCCGTGCACTTGAGGTGGTCGGTACGGACGAAGTCCACGTCCAGCTCGTCCATCGCGGCGACCAGTTGCGGCAGATAGCCGGGCGCGAGCCAGTCGTCGCCGTCCATGAAGTTCACGTAGCGGCCGCGGGACTCGTCGATGCCCGCGTTGCGCAGCGCGGAGACCCCGGTGTGCTCCCGGCGGATGATGCGCGCTCCGGGGAGCGTACGTACCCCTTCTTCCAGCAGCTGCGGCGTCCGGTCGGTCGACCCGTCGTCCATCAGCAGGAACTCGTAGTCCGGGCGGGCGTTGGCCCGGAGGCTGTGCAGCGCGTCAGGCACGAAAGGCTGCACATTGAAAAAGGGCACGATGACGGAGAGCTTGACCACCCGCCGAATCCTAGGGTCTCGCATCGCGGCATGATGGGCGGGCGGGGAACGTTTGGGTAAACGGAAAATGGCCAGCGGGTGTTGTCGTCAATACGCGGGCGTACTCGCGAAGTAGCGGCATTCTGTTTACCTGTTGTTGTCCTCCGATTAGCGCATTCCACCCGCCTGCTTCCTAGTGTCGGGGGGTGCCTGAACGTACGCCCGGCCCCTTGCGGGTCACTGTGATCGCCGACTCGGACACCCGGTGGAAATGGGGTGCGCTGACCGCGCGCCGAATCGACCCCGATGCCCGTCTCGACGCCCGGCTGCTCCGCGGCCGGGCCACACCCACCCCGCGGCAGCTCGCCGAACTCGGCATCCCCGCCGACTCCATGGTCGAGGCCACCGCGGCGGAGATCCTGGCGCAGACGCACGCGGGCACCTGCGACGTGCTGGTCATCTCCTGCGTCGGCGGCACCGTCCAGGCGCTGCTGCACGGCCTGTCCCGTGCCTGGGAGGGCCGCACCCGCCGCCCGGTCGTCGTCACCGGATACGTCGGCGTGGTCTACGAGAAGCTCGCCGACGGGCTGCTGCTGCGCGCCGGTGCGGACGTCGTGCTGGCCAACAGCGCTGACGACGCACGGCGGTTCAGGGACGTCTACGACGGTGTCGGCTACCGCACCGGCAGCATCGTGGAGACCGCCCTGCCGTTCCTGGGCGGCGAGCCCTACCGGGCCGACGACAGCCGGCCCTTCACCGTCACCTTCGCCGTGCAGCCCTCGGTGCCTGACAGCCGCGCGGACCGCCTGCACCTGCTGCGGCGGGCCGTCGGCCACGCCCGGCTGCACCCGTCGCGCGAGGTGCTGGTCAAACTCCGCAGCAAGCCCGGTGAGCACACCACCCACATCGAGGAGCAGCCCTACCAGAAGCTGGTCGCCACCCTCGACCCGCCGGCCAACCTGCGCCTTGTCTACGGCAACATGGCCGAGGTCCTGGACCGCACCGACCTGCTGGTGACGGTCAGCTCCACCGCGGCGCTCGAATCGCTGCACCGCGGCATCCCGACCGCGGTCCTCACCGACCTGGGCATCCGCGAGTCGCTGGGCAACCACCACTTCCTGGGCTCGGGCTGCTACGCCTCGTGGGACGAGCTCGACGACTGCCATGTGCCCAAGGCCGACCCGGAGTGGACGGCGGCCCACGGCGTCGCGGGCAGTGCCCCCTTCGCCGCCCTGCGCGGGCGCGTCTCGGCGCTGCTCGACGAGGCGGAGCTGCCGGCGCTGTCCCCTTACTACACGCTGCGCACCGCCCCCGGTTACCTCCCCGGGGTGCTGGCCCGCCACGGCCTGACCCCGCAGGCCGACCCGATCGACGGCTTCGCCCCGCGCGAGGCCGGCCCGGTCCGCCAGGCGGTCCGCGAGTTCGTCCGCAACTCCGCGAGGACGGCCTATCGGCAGGGCGTGCAGCGCGTCGCCCCGACGATCCGCCGCTGGGGGCAGCTGTGACCCGATTCCGCGCCCCGGCCGGCGCCCGGCCCGCCCGGTTCCGCGCTTCCTCCTCCGGCGGGGGCTGCCCCGATCCGACACCCCCTGTCGCAGGGGAGCCGCACGTCATGACAGGAGTCACCCGATGAGCCAGACGTCCCGCCCGCCGGCGGCCACCGCAGCAGACCAGGCCGGCGCCACCGTCCTGGCGGTGATTCCCGCACGCGGCGGATCCAAGGGCGTACCCGGCAAGAACCTCGCCCCGATCGGCGGCGTGCCGCTGGTCGCGCGGGCGGTCCGCGCGTGCGTGCGGTCCCGGCGGGTCAGCGCCGTCGTCGTGTCCACCGACGACCCCTCGATCGCCGAGGTCGCCAGGACCGCGGGCGCCGAGGTCGTGCTGCGCCCGGTCGCCATCGCAGGTGACACCGCGACCAGCGAGGCCGCCGTGCTGCACGCGATGGACGCGCACGAGACGACGGCCGGCGCGGCCACCGACGTGGTGCTGCTGGTGCAGTGCACCAGCCCGTTCATCACCGCCGAGGAGATAGACGGGGTGGTGGCCGCGGTCCTGGACGGCGGCGCCGACACCGCCCACACTGTCGCCCCCTTCCACGGCTTCCTCTGGCGCGAGGCGGCCGAGGACCTGGCCGACGACTTCGCCGAGGGCGACTCGGCCTACGGGGTCAACCACGACAAGGCCACCCGGCCGCGCCGCCAGGACCGCCCGCAGGACCTGCTGGAGACCGGCGCCGCGTACGCCATGCGCGCCGCCGGATTCCGCGCCGCGGGCCACCGCTTCTTCGGCCGGACCGCCCTGGTCCGCACCGACCCCGCGAAGGTGCTGGAGATCGACGAGCCCGCCGACCTCCAGCGCGCCCGCACCCTGGCCCCGTTGCTCGACCCGACGGCGGCCACCCCGACCCGCGACGACGTCGACGCGGTCGTACTGGACTTCGACGGCACCCAGACCGACGACCGGGTGCTGATCGATTCGGACGGACATGAGGCCGTGACCGTGCACCGCGGTGACGGGCTCGGGATCGCGGCGCTGCGCCGTGCGGGACTTCCCGTCCTCATCCTGTCCACCGAGACCAACCCGGTCGTCGCCGCGCGCGCGAGGAAGCTCGACGTCCCCGTACTGCACGGCATCGACCGCAAGGACCTCGCGCTCAAGCAGTGGTGCGAGGAGAACGGCATCGCGCCCGAGCGGGTGCTCTACGCCGGCAACGACGTCAACGACCTGCCGTGCTTCGGCCTGGTCGGCTGGCCCGTCGCCGTCGCGGGGGCCCATGACGTCGTACGGGCCGCGGCCCGCGCGATCACCACGGTCGAGGGCGGCCACGGAGCGATCCGCGAGATCGCCGCATGGCTGCTCGGCCCCACTCTGGCCCGCTGACCCGGCCACCTCCCCCCGTCAGTCCCGAACACCGTTAGGAACTCCCCCGTGACCTCTCCTCTCGCTTCCCTCCCCTCCAATCTCCGCCCGGTCGGCTCCCGCCACATCGGCAACGGCCAGCCCGTGTACGTCACCGGCGAGATCGGCATCAACCACAACGGCGACCTGGAGAACGCGTTCGCCCTGATCGACGCGGCCGTCGCCGCGGGCTGCGACGCGGTCAAGTTCCAGAAGCGCACCCCGGAGATCTGCACCCCGCGCGACCAGTGGGAGATCGAGCGGGACACCCCGTGGGGCCGGATGACCTACATCGACTACCGGCACCGCGTCGAGTTCGACGAGAACGGCTACCGCTCCATCGACGAGTACTGCCGCAAGCGCGGCATCGACTGGTTCGCGTCGCCGTGGGACGTGGAGTCCGTCGCCTTCCTGGAGAAGTTCGACGTGCCCGCGCACAAGGTGGCGTCCGCCTGCCTGACCGACGACGACCTGCTGCGCGCGCTGCGTGCCACCGGCCGCACGGTGATCCTGTCCACCGGCATGTCGACCCCCCGGCAGATCCGGCACGCCGTGGAGGTGCTCGGCAGCGACAACATCGTGCTCTGCCACGCCACGTCGACCTACCCGGCCAAGCACGACGAGCTCAACCTGCGGATGATCAACACGCTGCAGAACGAGTACCCGAACGTGCCGGTCGGCTACTCCGGCCACGAGGTCGGCCTGCAGACCACGCTGGCCGCCGTCGCGCTCGGCGCGGTCTTCGTCGAGCGGCACATCACCCTGGACCGCGCCATGTGGGGCTCCGACCAGGCCGCTTCGGTCGAGTCGCAGGGCCTGGAGCGGCTGGTCCGCGACATCCGCATCATCGAGACCTCGCTCGGCGACGGCGTCAAGAAGGTCTACGACGGCGAGCTCGGCCCGATGAAGAAGCTGCGCCGGGTCGCCGGTGTGGTCGCCGAGTCGGAGGCCGCCGAGGCCGGTTCGCAGACCGCCTCGGTCTGACGCACCGGCACGGCACGGGCGGTGGAGACCGCCGGGAACCCCAGGACCACCACGAGCGAGGACAAGGAACGAGTCGATGGCCGACACCCACGCCTCCGGCAGCCTCCCGACGCCCCAACCGGGCACCGGGGCCGTAGCGCTGGTCGAGTCACCCGTTCAGCTGCTCAACGTCCTGGAATGGGCGCACATACATCCGCCCGCGATCCCCGCCGCCCGTGACGGCAGCGCCCGCGCCGCCGCTGCCGTACGGGAGCCCGCCGCGCTGCCGCTGACCGTCGTGGTGCTCTCGCCCGCCGACCCGACCAGCCGCGGCCAGCTGCGGCGGATGGCCGAACTCGCCCGCGACGAGGGCGCGGTCGTCCGCTGGTACGAGGCCCGCGGCGGCCGCGGCGGGCTGCTGCGTACGGCCGTAGCGCTCGCCCCGCTGCTCATGCGGGTCGAACTCCTGGTCATCGGCGACCCGTTCTCCCGCCTGGTGCAGGTGCTGCTGCCGCTGTGCCGGGCCAGGCGGCTGACGGTGGTGGACGACGGCACCGCCACCATGGAGTTCACCGAAATCCTGTCCAGCGGCGGGCGGTTGGTGCGGTGGCACCGCAGCGGGCGGCGGCGCTCGCCGGTGGACACCGCCTTCGGGGTCTTCGCCACGGCGGCCAGGCGGCGGCTGACTCCCGGCCGGCGGCGGCAGGTCGAGCTCTTCAGCGCCATGCCCGCGACGCCGCCGGCCGGGATGGCGCTGCGCACCAACCGCTTCGCGTGGACCCGCAGCCGCTTCGGCCCGCCGAAGGTGCTCGAGGGCACCGACCTGATCGGGACGTCGCTGGTCGAGACCGGCGTCGTGGACCCCGGGCACTATCTGACGGTGGTCACCGAACTGGCCAGGCGCTACGGGGCCAAGCGGTATTTCGCGCACCGGAAGGAAGCGCCGGACAAGCTGCACCGGTTGGCGGCCGAGACCGGGCTGGAGATCGTGCGGCCCGACCTGCCGCTCGAACTCGTCGCCCGCCGCGGGCCCACCGGCCGCCGGGTGCTCTCCTTCCCCTCGACGGTCGTCCACACGCTGCCGCTCGTGCTCGACGGTACGGGCGTCGAACTCACCGTCGTGGACATCGACCCCACCTGGCTGACAGCGGGCGCCGCCCCCCGCGCCCAGACCTTCCTCGCAGGCATCACCCACTCGGCCCGCGACCTCCACAACCTGCCTCCGGCGGCCACCCGAACCGTCTGAGCGCGCGGCGCCTCCCCGGACCTGAGGGGGTGCCACTTGCGGTGGCTCTTCGCCTTCCCCGCCGTCGTGGCTTGTCGCGCAGTTCCCCGCGCCCCTGACGGCTTGCCCTCTGCACAGAGGGTGCCCGTTTGTGAGGGGCGCGGGGAACTGCGCGCCCAGCCCCCACCGGGCCGCAGGTGAACACAGCGCGGCCGGTTGGCCGTTGTCCGGCTGACGGCCAGTTCGCCTGGCGTCCAACCGGGCGTAACCCAATGATCATCTCCCTAGGATTGACTGCCGGGATGGCGGGATCTTTACGCGGCATCGAGGCCGCGCACCCATGGGCGGGGGCCCAGGACCGGGCCCCCGGTGCGGACCCGGACCCCTCCGCACCCGCGGAGCGGATCGTCGCCGTCGTCACCAGTGGCGCCGTCGACGGTGACTCCCGTGCCCTGAGGGTGGCGGCGGCCGCACGCGCGGCGGGCTACCGCGTGACCCTGGTGGGTCAGGGGCCGGCGACCGTGGCGGCGGACGGCGTCGACGTGCGCCGGGTCGTCGTCCAGGGCGTGCTGGGCAACCACCGGGTGCGGCGCCCGCGCCCGGGCCTGCGCTGGCCGCTGGCCTACCGCAGCGCCGGCGCGCACGACCACCGTACGGTCCGGCTCACCGCCGCCCGCGCGCTGCTGGTGACCCGGGCGGCAGAACTGCACCTGGTGCACCGCCCGTTGCCGCTGCTGGCGCTCGCCAGGTGCGGCCACACGCTGGCCTGGCTGCGCTACGGGCTGCGGGCGGGCTGGACCCGGGTGCGGGCGGCGCAGTATCAGGCCGCGGTACGCCGCCGGCGCAGCCCCGACGCGCGGCTCGACAACCTGATGACCGACGTCACCCGCCTGCTGCTCGGCCGCCGGGCCTGGCGCCGGCTCGACCCGGGCCTGCTCGACGAGGAGGTCGCCTACGGCCCGGTGCTTGACGAGGTGCGCCCGCACCTGATCCACGCGCTGGGCCACCGCGCCCTGGGCGTGGCGATCAGGGCCGCCCTGCGCGCGGAGGGCGGCGGGCACCGGATCGAGGTGGTGTGGGACGTGCCGCCGCGCACCCCGGCCCCGACCCGCAGGGCCACCGTCGCGGGCGAGGCGCACGAGCGGTCGTTCGCCCGCGAGGCGGACGGCGTCGTCACCGTCGGCGAGGGCCTGGCCCGCGAGCTGCGGGCCAGGCACCGGCTGGCGGCGACCCCCGCGGTGGTGCGCAACGCGCCGCCGCTGGCCACGGCGGCGACCCCGCACCCGCGGGGCGTACGCGACCGGTGCCGGCTGGCGCCCGACGTGCCACTGCTGGTGCACGCGGGGCCGGTCACGCCCGACCGCGGTCCTGCCACCGTGATCGAGGCGCTGCCCAAGCTCTACGACCTGCACGCGGCCTTCCTGGTCCCCGATCCGGCCCACCCCGACCTGGCCCCGCTGCGCCGGCGTGCCGCCGAGCTCGGCGTGCACGCCCGGCTGCACGTGCTGCCGTACGTCCCGGTCGCGGAGATCCCCGCCTTCCTGGCCTCGGCCGACATCGGCGTGCTGCCGGTGCACAAGCTCCCGCACCACCAGTCGGTACTGGCCACCCGGTATTTCGAGTACGCGCACGCCCGGCTGCCCGTTGTGGTCAGCGATGTCCGCGCGATGGCCGCGGCGACGCTGGAACTGGGCAACGGCGAGGTCTTCCGCGCCGGCGACACCGCCGACTTCGTGCGCGCGGTCGGCGCGGTGCTGACCAATCCGCGCCGCTACCGCAAGGCGTACGACCGGGTGGACGTCCTGCGCGAATGGTCCTGGCAGACCGAGTCCGCCCCCCTCCTCGACCTCTACACCCGCCTTCTGGGTCCCTAGGCCGGCTGCCGGCCCAGTCCTCGGCGTGCCGATCCCGCCGGCCCCGTGAGGCCCCGTGATCGCGCGGCTCCGCGTGCTTCACGTCCTCGTCACACCGGAGGCGTAGGTTTGGATCAGCAGTCGCGTGAGGCACCGGTCGCACCCCGGTCGCGTTGCCTCGCGGGTGGCTGCTCGTTGAGCGAGTATGGGTGTGTGCATGCCCGAGCCCCAAAAGGGTGGGCATACCCCTGAGGATGACCGGGTATGCGCCGATCAGGCGACTTCTTCTCCTCGTGCCGCACTTATTTTTGTCCGATCAGCCCAGAGGAGCCGGTCATGGGGCCTACCCTGACTGGGGTGAACCACTCACCCACAGCGCCGTCCGGTGCGCTGTCCGAAGAACTGCGCAACGAACTCATCGCGTTCCGCCGCGACCTGCACCGGCACCCGGAGTTGAGCCGACAGGAGTTCAGGACCACCGAGAAGATCAGGGCCCGGCTGGAGCTGGCCGGGCTGAGCCCGGTGGTGCTGCCCGGCGGGACCGGTCTGATGTGCGACATCGGGCCGGACGACCCGGTGCGCGGGCGCCTCGCGCTGCGGGCCGACATCGACGCGCTGCCGGTGCCGGACACCAAGAACGTGGAGTACCGCTCGACCGTCGAGGGACGCGCGCACGCCTGCGGGCACGACGTGCACACCTCCGTCGTGCTGGGCGCGGGCCTGGTGCTCGCGGACCTGGCGGCCCAGGGCCGGCTGCCCCGGCCGGTGCGGCTGGTCTTCCAGGCGGCCGAGGAGGTCATGCCGGGCGGCGCGCTCGACGCGGTGAAGGCCGGCGTGCTCGACGGGGTGGAACGTATCTTCGCCGTCCACTGCGACCCGAAGGTCGAGGTCGGCAGGATCGGCCTGCGGCAGGGCCCGATCACCTCGGCGGCCGACAAGCTGCTGCTCACCCTGGACGGTCCCGGCGGCCACAGCGCCCGCCCGCATCTGACCACCGACCTGGTGATGGCCACCGCCAAGCTGGCCACCGAACTGCCGGTCGTGCTGACCCGCCGCGCCGACCCGCGCTCGGGTCTGAGCGTGGTGTGGGGCCGGATCGAGGCGGGCCACGCGGCGAACGTCATCCCGCAGCACGCCGAGCTCGAGGGCACCGTCCGCTGCCTGGACCTGGCGGCCTGGCACGAGGCGCCCGACCTGGTGCACGAGGTGATCGACCAGGTGGCGGCGATGTACCGCGCCAAGTGCGAGATCACCTACCAGCGCGGGGTGCCGCCGGTGGTGAACGAGGCGGTGTCGACCGAGCTGCTGCGGGACGCGATGTCGGCCAGGCACGGCCTGCACGCGGTGGAGGACACCGAGCAGAGCCTCGGCGGCGAGGACTTCTCCTGGTATCTGGAGCAGGTGCCCGGCGCGCTCGCCCGGCTCGGTGTGCGGCCGGTGGGCGATACGACCAAGCGTGATCTGCACCAGGGCGACTTCGACGCCGACGAGGGCGCGATCGCGGTCGGTGTGGAGCTCTTCACCGGGGTTGCGCTGCTGGTCTGACACCGGGTGAGTCCTCGGCTACGCGGGTTTCACCTGACGGAAATGCGTCGATCCGATAACAGGCCTTCATACGGTCTTTACCTGACATCTACGCGCGTTAAGCTCCCGCTTAGCCAGCGCCGGACGGGGCGCTTCGAACCGAAGGGGACCCTCTTGCGCCGGGTATCCAAGATCGCTGCCGCGGGTGTGGTGTCCGCGGCTCTCGCGCTGACCGCGACCGCGTGCGGCAGCAGCACCACGTCGGACAGCGGCTCGACGGGCGGCAGCGGCAGCGCGAGCAGCAGCTCGTCCGGTGGCGGCGGCAAGACCAAGGGCGTCGGTATCGCGTACGACGTCGGCGGCCGCGGCGACCACTCGTTCAACGACTCCGCCGCCCGCGGCCTGGACAAGGCCGACGGCGAGCTCAAGCTCGACTCCAAGGAGCTTACCGCCAGCAACGGCGAGACCGAGTCGGACCGCGTGCAGCGGCTGGACTCGCTCGCGGCGGCCGGCTACAACCCCGTCGTCGCGGTCGGCTACACCTACGGCCCGTCGGTGACCACGGTGGCCAAGAAGTACCCGAACGTCACCTTCGGCCTGGTCGACTCGGTCGTCGACGCCCCGAACGTCGACAGCATGGTCTTCGCCACCGAGCAGAGCTCCTACCTGGCCGGTGTCGCCGCCGCGCTGAAGACCAAGACCGGCAAGGTCGGCTTCATCGGCGGTGTGCAGAACACCCTGATAGGCACCTTCGACGCCGGCTTCGCGCAGGGCGTCAAGGACACCAAGTCCAGCGTCCAGGTGACCCGCGAGTACCTGTACAAGACCGACCCGCGCGGCTTCAACGACGCGACGTCGGCCGCGGCCAAGGCCCAAGGCATGCTCGACAAGGGCACCGACGTCATCTACACCGCCGCCGGCCTGTCCGGTGACGGCTCGATCCAGAAGGTCGCGGGCAAGTCCGGCGCCTGGGCGATAGGTGTCGACTCCGACCAGTTCCAGGACCCGGCGCTGGCGAAGTACAAGAACAGCATCCTCACCTCGGCGATCAAGAACGTCGACGTGGCGGTCTACGACCTGATCAACTCGGTGAAGAAGGACAACAAGCCGAAGGTCGGCACCAACTCCTACGACCTCGCCAACAACGGTGTGTCGCTGGCGACCTCGGGCGGCTTCATCGCCGGCATCCAGTCGCAGATCGACGCGGCCAAGCAGAAGATCGTCTCGGGCCAGATCAAGGTGAGCTCCACCCCCTGACCGGGTGAGGCGGTACGGCCTGCGAGGCCCGGCGGGGGGATGCTGCGGCAGCCCCGCCGGGCCTCGGTCACGGTCCGGGTCCGTTTGGTCCCGGCCTGTCCCGGTACGGCGCCGGGCTCCGGCCCGCGCTGTACCGCCGCCGTGCCGGTCGTGACGAATCCGTGCTGTGAAAAGCCGACGCTACGCGCGTAGCGTTTCGTTACCGCGATACTTTCACCACCACCCCCCGAGCCTTTCCCCCGAGGAGAGTGCGCCATCAACGCGTCCACGAGTCCACCCGCCGTCGAGCTGCGCGGCATCACCAAACGGTTCCCCGGTGTCGTCGCCAACCACGACATCGACATCACCGTGCGCAGCGGCACCGTGCACGCCCTCGTGGGCGAGAACGGCGCCGGCAAGTCCACCCTGATGAAGATCCTCTACGGCATGCAGAAGCCGGACGAGGGCAGCATCGCGATCCACGGCGAGCCGGCCGTCTTCGGCGACCCTGGCGACGCCATCGCCCGCGGTATCGGCATGGTGCACCAGCACTTCATGCTCGCCGACAACCTCACCGTGCTGGAGAACGTCGTCCTCGGCAGCGAGAAGGCGTACGGCATCGGCGGACGCGCCCGCGCGCGTATCAAGGAGATCTCCGACTCCTACGGCCTCGGCGTCCGGCCCGACGTGCTGGTCGAGGACCTGGGCGTCGCCGACCGGCAGCGGGTGGAGATCCTGAAGGTCCTCTACCGCGGCGCCCGCATCCTGATCCTCGACGAGCCGACCGCGGTGCTGGTGCCGCAGGAGGTCGACGCGCTCTTCGAGAACCTGCGCGGGCTGAAGTCCGAGGGCCTGACGGTGATCTTCATCTCGCACAAGCTCGGCGAGGTGCTGTCGGTCGCCGACGAGATCACCGTCATCAGGCGTGGCACCACCGTCGGCGACGCCGACCCGAGGACGACCACCGCCAAGCAGCTCGCCGAGCTGATGGTCGGCAGCGAACTGCCCTCGCCGGAGACCCGCGAGTCGACCGTCACGACCGAGCCGATGCTCACCGTGGACGGCCTGCGGATGTCCGAGACCGACTCCGAGGGCGTCGAGCGCATCGTCCTTGACGACGTCGGCTTCACCATCCACAAGGGCGAAGTGCTCGGCATCGCCGGCGTCGAGGGCAACGGGCAGGCCGAACTGGTCGAGGCCGTGATGGGCATGCGCGCGCTGAACGCCGGCGTGCTCACGCTGGACGGCCGGGACATCACCCGGACACCCACCCGCGGCCGCCGCGAGGACGGCATCGGCTACATCCCCGAGGACCGCCACCGGCACGGGCTGCTGCTCGAAGCGCCGCTGTGGGAGAACCGCATCCTCGGCCACGTCACCGAGCGCCCCAACAGCCGCGGCTTCCTGATCGACCCGGGCGCCGCCCGCCGCGACACCGAGCGGATCGTCCAGGAGTACGACGTCCGCACCCCCGGTATCGAGGTGCCGGCCGCGTCGCTGTCCGGCGGCAACCAGCAGAAGCTGATCGTCGGCCGCGAGATGAGCCACCTGCCGAAACTGCTGATAGCCGCGCACCCCACCCGGGGCGTGGACGTCGGCGCGCAGGCGCAGATCTGGGACCAGATACGGGCCGCCCGCCGGGAGGGCCTCGCGGTGCTGCTGATCTCCGCCGACCTCGACGAGCTGATCGGCCTGTCCGACACGCTGCGGGTGATGTACCGCGGCAGGCTGGTCGCGGACGCCGACCCTGCCACCATCACCCCTGAGGAGCTGGGTTCGGCCATGACCGGAGCGGCCGCGGGCCACCTCGCACACGAACCGGAAGCACCGCCGGCCGTGCCGGCGCCGCTGGCACCGCAGGAGCCGGTCGAGTCCGCGGGAGAGGACCGATGAAGAAGTTCGACAAGGACCGGGTGCTGCTCGGCCTCGCCGCCCCGGTGCTCTCCGTGCTGGGCGCGCTGATCGTCACCGGGCTGGTGCTGCTGGCCAGCGGCAAGGAGCCCTTCCACGCCTTCAACGTGATGCTGACCTACGGCAGCAAGTCCGACAGCCAGGTCTACATCCTCAACAAGGCGACTCCCTACTACCTGTCGGGGCTCGCGGTGGCCATCGGCTTCCGGATGAACCTGTTCAACATCGGCGTCGACGGGCAGTACCGGCTCGCCGCCTTCTTCGCGGCCGCCGTCGGCGGGTCGATGTCGATTCCGGGCGTCATCCAGATCCCGATCATCATCCTGACCGCGATGGTGGTGGGCGCCGCGTGGGCGGCGATCGCCGGTGTGCTGAAGGTCACCCGCGGGGTCAGCGAGGTCATCTCGACGATCATGCTCAACTCGATCGCGGGCATCGTCATCGGCTACTTCCTGCAGGACGGCAGACTCGGCGTGACCGACAAGCTGGCCAACACGGTCACCACCAAGCCGATCCCGTCCGGCAGCCACCTGTTCAACTTCACCACCCAGACCGACCCGGTGGTCGGCTTCATCGTCTTCGCCGGCCTGGCCGGCGTCGTCTACTGGTTCGTGCTGTCCCGCACCCGCTTCGGCTTCGACCTGCGCTCGGTGGGCCGCTCGGAGTCCGCGGCGCAGGCCAGCGGGGTCAGCGTGAAGAAGATGGTGATCGTCAGCATGCTGATCTCCGGCGCGATGGCCGGCCTGGTCGGCATGTCGACGCTGCTCAACCAGTCCTACCAGTTCAGCACCGACTTCCCGGCCGGCATCGGCTTCACCGGTATCGCGGTGGCCCTGCTCGGCCGCAACAACCCGATCGGTATCGCGGTCGGCGCGCTGCTCTGGGCCTTCCTCGAACGGGCCTCCAACGGCCTGGAGTTCGAAGGTTACGACAAGGAGATCGTCGGCGTGATCCAGGGCGCCATCGTGCTCGCCGTCGTCATCGCCTACGAGCTCGTACGCCGCTACGGCCTCGCACGGCAGCAGCGCCAGGTCGGAGCGGAACTCGCCGCGGCCGGCACCGCCGACAAGCAGGAGGTGACGGCGTGACTGCCACCGCTACCCAGACCCCGCCGCCCGCCGCACCCCCGAAGGCGGGCGCCAAGGGCGGCAGGACCCGGCTCTCCGTCCCGGTGATCCTGCTCATCGTGGCGGCCGCGCTGGTCGTGGTCTCCGCGGTCCGCGCCATCGCGGGCGCCGACGACGTCACCTCCTCGGGGCAGGTCGCCGGCGCGCTGACCGGCGCCGTACCGATCGCGCTCGCCGGTCTCGGCGGCCTGTGGTCGGAGCGGGCGGGCGTGGTCAACATCGGCCTCGAAGGCATGATGATCCTCGGTACCTTCTTCGGCGCCTGGGCCGGCTGGAGCCTCAACCCGTGGATGGGCGTGCTGGCCGGCATACTCGGCGGGATGGCGGGCGGCCTGCTGCACGCGATCGTCACCGTGACCTTCGGCGTCGACCAGATCATCGCCGGTGTGGCGATCAACATCCTCGCCGCCGGCGTCACCGCGTATCTCGCCAAGCGCATCTTCAACGTCGGCAAGGCGGCCACCGAGGGCGGCACCCCCAAGCAGTCGCCACCCATCGGGGACATCAAGTCCTTCACCGCGCCAGGCCTGTCGCACTGGCTGGCGAGCCTGGAGAAGCACCACTGGTTCCTGATCTCCGACCTGGCCGGCATCGTCGGCGGCCTGGTCACCAACATCTCCTCGCTGACCCTGCTGGCCGTGGCGCTCTTCATCGGCACCTTCTTCGTGCTGTGGCGCACCTCCTTCGGCCTGCGGCTGCGCTCCTGCGGTGAGAACCCGGTCGCCGCGGAATCCCTCGGCGTCAACGTCTACCTGTACAAGTACGTGGCCGTGATGGTCTCCGGCGGCCTGGCCGGGCTCGGCGGCGTGTTCCTGGCCATCGGCACGCACTTCTACCTCGAAGGCCAGACCAGCGGCCGCGGCTACATCGGCCTGGCAGCGATGATCTTCGGCAACTGGCGGCCCGGCGGACTCGCCATGGGCGCCGGCCTGTTCGGCTACGCCGACAGCCTCCAGCTGCGCAGCGGCAGCGACTCGGTGCACGCGCTGCTCCTGCTGCTCGCGGTGCTGCTGGTGGCGATGGCGGTCTGGAAGTACCTGCGCAAGGCGTACGTGTCGGCCGGCTTCGCGCTCGCCTTCGCGGTGTTGCTCGCCGTCTGGTACTTCGCCACCGACACCGTCGCCGACGAGATCGTCCAGGCGTCGCCTTACGTGGCCACGCTGCTGGTGATGGGCCTGTCCGCACAACGGCTGCGGATGCCGAAGGCCGACGGGCTGCCGTACCGGAAGGGGCAAGGCGGATGACGGCCCAGGCCGTTGACTGGGAGGCGCTGCGCGCCGCCGCCCGGGAGGTCATGGAGCGGGCCTACGCGCCCTACTCCGGCTTCCCGGTCGGCGCCGCGGCGCTGGTCGACGACGGGCGCACCGTCGTCGGCTGCAACGTCGAGAACGCGGCCTACGGGGTCGCGCTGTGCGCCGAATGCGGCCTGGTCTCCGCCCTGCACGCCTCGGGCGGCGGCCGGCTCACCGCGTTCAGCTGCGTGGACCGGCACGGCGACCTGCTGATGCCGTGCGGGCGCTGCCGCCAGCTGCTGTGGGAGAACGGCGGCCCCGCGCTGCTGGTCGACACCGCGGCCGGGGTGCGCCCGATGCGCGAGATCCTGCCGGACGCCTTCGGGGCGGACGACCTGCGGCGGTAGGGCGGGTACGCACCCGCCCCACCGCCCGCCCGGGGCCCGGGCCGCCCCTCACAGACACGCAAGGAAGCAGAGCACCATGGACGTCATTTCCGTCATCCGCACCAAGCGCGACCGAGGGCGGCTCAGCGACGAGCAGATCGACTGGGTGGTGGACGCCTACACCCGGGGCACGGTCGCCGACGAGCAGATGTCGGCGCTCGCCATGGCGATCCTGCTCAACGGCATGGACCGCGCCGAGATCGCCCGCTGGACCGCCGCGATGATCGACTCCGGCGAGCGGATGGACTTCTCGTCCCTGGACCGGCCCACCGCCGACAAGCACTCCACCGGCGGGGTCGGCGACAAGATCACCCTCCCGCTGGCCCCGCTGGTCGCCGCGTGCGGTGCGGCCGTGCCGCAGCTGTCCGGGCGCGGCCTCGGCCACACCGGCGGCACGCTCGACAAGCTGGAGTCCATCCCCGGCTGGCGGGCGTCGCTGTCCAACGAGGAGATGCTCGCCGTGCTCGGCGACGTCGGCGCGGTCGTCTGCGCGGCCGGCGACGGCCTCGCGCCCGCCGACAAGAAGCTCTACGCGCTGCGTGACGTCACCGGCACGGTCGAAGCGATCCCGCTGATCGCCTCGTCCATCATGTCCAA
Source organism: Streptomyces sp. NBC_01198 (assembly GCF_036010485.1). Taxonomy (NCBI): domain Bacteria; kingdom Bacillati; phylum Actinomycetota; class Actinomycetes; order Kitasatosporales; family Streptomycetaceae; genus Streptomyces; species Streptomyces sp. NBC_01198. Next base: position 2,990,889 of record NZ_CP108568.1, on the reverse strand, counting down.
GAAGATCGCCGAGGGCACCGGCTCGCTGGTGCTCGACGTGAAGGTCGGCTCCGGGGCCTTCATGAAGTCCCTGGACGACGCACGGGAACTGGCCGCCACGATGGTCGGGCTCGGCTCCGACCACGGGGTGCGCACGGTCGCGCTGCTCACCGACATGTCCGTACCGCTCGGGCTGACCGCGGGCAACGCGCTCGAAGTCCGCGAATCCGTCGAGGTGCTGGCGGGCGGCGGCCCCGCCGACGTCGTCGACCTCACCCTCGCGCTGGCCCGCGAGATGCTCACCGCGGCGGGCCTGCCGGACGCCGACCCGGCCAAGGCCCTCGCCGACGGCTCCGCGATGGACGCCTGGCGGCGCATGATCCGCGCCCAGGGCGGCGACCCGGACGCCGCCCTGCCCACCGCCCGCGAGCAGCACGTCGTCATGGCGCCCGCCACCGGGGTGCTGACCGCGCTCGACGCCTACGCGGTCGGCGTCGCCGCCTGGCGGCTCGGCGCGGGCCGCGCCCGCAAGGAGGACTCCGTCCAGGCGGGAGCGGGTGTCGAGTGGCACGCCCGCCCGGGCGACCGGGTCACGGAGGGCGCCCCGCTGCTGACCCTCCACACGGACACGCCCGAGCGCTTCGGCTACGCCGAGGAGGCGCTGGAGGGCGCCGTCACGGTCGCGCCGGAGGGGACGGACTTCACGCCCGGCCCGATCGTGCTGGACCGGATCGCCTGACCCGGACGGCCGCGGCCTGCAGGACGCGCACGCGTCCCGCAGGCCTTTCGGCCCGCCGCCGGCGGCGGTGGGCTGCCCGCGCCGGGGTGCGGGTCAGCGGCGCAGGGCCTCAAGCGGTTCGGTTCTCGCGGCTCGCAGGGCGGGGTAGAGGCCGGCCGCGAAGCCGGTGAGCATCCCGATCAGCGGGGCGGGCAGCACCGCGTACGGCTGGAGGACGGCCGTCCAGTGCCGGGCCAGTGCCGTACCGAGGACGGTCGCCACGCCCAGGCTGGTGCCGACCAGACCGCCGAGCGCGCCCAACGCCGTGGACTCGGTGAGGAATTGCGCGGTGATGTGCCGGGGGCGTGCGCCCAGCGCCCGGCGCAGACCGATCTCGCCGGTACGCTCAAGGACCGCCACCAGCGTGGTGTTGGCGATCCCGACCGCGCCCACCACCAGGCAGATCGCCGCCAGGACGAGGAACAGGCCGGACAGGTCGGTGCCGACCTGGTCGCGCAGCGCGTGCGGGTCCGGCGGCGGAATCGCGGTGAAGAGCGCCGGCTTGTCGGGCCGCAGCGCCAACGGCGCCTGCCGGGCGATGAGTTGCCCGGCGCCCGGCCGGGTGCGGATGAGCGCCTGCGCGGGCGAGTCGGCCGGCGGCCCGTAGGCGCGCAGCGCGGTGGCCGACGGGATGACCATGCCGAGCAGCGTCTGCGGGAGCCGCCGCACGTCGGAGACGATGCCGACCACCGTGTAGGCGGTGCCGTTGACGAAGACCGCGGGCTGGTTGTCGGTGCGGGTGATGCCGAGTCGCCGGGCCGCCGACGCCCCGAGCAGGCACACGCGTTCACCGCGCTTCTGGTGGAAGTCGTTGAAGAGGGTTCCGGTCAGCAGCGTCGGCTCCATCGCGCGCACCGCGCCGGGTGACGCGGCGAACAGCGCGATGTCGGAGCCGCCGCCAGAACCGCCTTCCAGGGCCGCGGCGGTGACGTCGGGGCGCTGCGAGGTCAGCGGGTTGCGTACCGGCACCTGCCACCAGACGCCCGCGTCGGTCACACCGTTGAGCACGTCGAGCCGGCTGTCGCTGTCCGCGGGGAAGTCCATGGGGGGCGGCGCCCCGCTGTCCGCCGCACCTCGGGTGCCGAGGTCCTGTACGGTGACCGTGGTGTCCTGCAGCAGGCTGAAGGACTTGCCGATCTGCCCGGTCGCGGTCGACGTCAGGCCGAGTACGGCGACGAAGGCCCCGACGCCGAGCACGGTCCCGAGCATCGTCAGCACCGAGCGGCCGGGCCGCTGCACGACCCCGGCCAGCGCTTCCGTGAGGGTGTCCCGCCGGGTCAGCCGGGTGCGCCGGGCCGCGGGCCGGTCCGACGCGGCGGACCGGCGTGCGGCGGGCGGTTGTTCCCGGCCGTGATCGGTCTCGGTGAGGGTCCCGTCCAGGATGGTGACCCGGCGCCGGGCGCGGGCGGCGACCACCGGGTCGTGGGTGATGACGACCACCGTCACGCCCGAGGCGTTGAGCCGGTCAAGCAGGTCCATGACGGAGGCCGCGGTCGCCGAGTCCAGGTTGCCGGTCGGCTCGTCGCACAGCAGCAGGTCGGGGGAGTTGACCAGGGCGCGGGCGATCGCCACCCGCTGCCGCTCGCCGCCCGACAGCGTCGTCGGCAGCGCGTGCATCCGGTGCGCGAGGCCTACTCGGCGCAGGGCGTCGGCCGCAGCCTCGGTACGCGGCGCCGACCGTGGCGTGACGTACAGCTGCGCGAGGGCGACGTTCTCCAACGCGGTGCGGTACGGCAGCAGATGGAAGGACTGGAAGACGAAGCCCACCCGGCGGCCGCGCAGCGCGGCCCGTTCGCGCTCGCCGATGCTGCCGACGTCGGTGCCGCCGAGCCGGTAGCCCCCGGAGGTGGGCCGGTCCAGCAGGCCCAGCAGGTTCAGCAGCGTCGACTTGCCGGAACCGGAAGGGCCGACCACCGCGAGGTAGTCGCCCGACCGTACGCGCAGGTCCACGGGACGCAGCGCGTGCACCGGCCGCACACCGTCGTAGGTCTTGGCGGCCCCCGCCAACTCCAGCACCAGGTCAGCCTGTTCGTCCCCGCGCTGCACGGATGCGGCCTCGCGCTGCCGGCGCCACGGCGGCCTCACTGGCCGACCACGACCTTCTCGCCCGCGGCGAGCCTGCCGCCGTCCAGCGGTGTCACCTCGACCATGCCGTCGGCCGAGACACCCGCCCTGACCGGGACGACGTGCTGCACACCGGAGGGGGCGACGACCGTCACGGTGGTCCTGGCGTCGGCGCCCGCCGAGATCGCCGCTTGCGGGACGGCGAGTACGGCCTTGTCGGTGGCCGCGGCGGTGATGGTGATCCGTACGTCCTGCCCGGCGAACCTGGTGTCCCACGCGGCGGCCGGGCGGATCGCCAGCGGCAGGTACGCGGCGCCGCCGGCTGTTTTCTGGCTGTCGCTGTCGCCTGCTCCGCCGCTGTCCGGGGTCACCGGCGCGCCCACGGACTCGACCGTCCCGTCGGCCTGCGCGCCGGTCGCCTCGGCCAGCACCTGCGCCCTCATCCCTGCTGTCACCAGGCCCGCCTGCGACGGGTCCAGATAGCCGGTGAGCGTCATGCCGCCGCGGGCCAGCGTCACGACGCTGCCCTTGACCGGGTCGCCGACCCGCACCGGCACCGACACCACCCTGGCGGGCAGCGACGGGATGAAGACCACCTCGGAGGCGGGCACCATCGCATGGGCCGCAGGCGCGGCGGGCGGCGCCGCGGCGCCGGCGGCACCGTCCCCGCCGTCCACCGCCGTGCCGCTTCCGGACTGCGGACCTGCCGCGTTGACCGGCACCGGATAACCCAGCTTCGCGTACAGCCGCTCCACCGCGTGCTCGGTGCCGGTGCCGAAGACGCCCTTGGCGTCGGACCCGGTCGGATGCCCCGAGGACCGCAGGGCGTCCTGGAGTTGGGCGACGTCCTTGCCCTCTTCGCCGAAGGTGAGGTCGCGGTAGGCGGGCAGCGTGCCCTTGAGGGCGAAGACCGGGCGGCCCGAGTATTCCACCAGCACCTGGGCGGCGCGGACGCTCTGCCCGGCGTGTGCGTAGACACCGGTCACCATCAGCTGTGAAGGCTGCGAGGTGGCCCTGGTCAGCGCCACCGAGGTGGGCACGGCCGACACCGTACGGCCGTCGGAGAAGGTGCCGCGCAGTACCACCGTCGAGCGCAGCACCCGCTCGACCACGGGCGCGGTGATCACACTCGCGCGGGGCGGCCGGGTGTCGGCCGCGGCCTGCGACGGCGACTGCACCCAACTCGACCCCAGCAGGCCGCCCACGGACAGCGCGACCGCCACCGCGGCCGTGCCGAGGACCGTCCGCCGGCGCCGTACCAGCCGCGACGCCGCCGCGGCCGAGGCGCCGCTCTCGTCCCCGCTCACCGGACGCCTCCTCAACTGGTCACCGCGGCAGCCGTCTTGACGGTGGCGGTGATCCGGTCGCGGGCGTCCTGCAGCGCGAACTGGTTCTGCTCGACCTGCTGTCGCTGAACAGCCGACTCGACGTCGAACCAGGTCTTCACCAGCCCCGTCCGCGCCTTGCAGTCGATGTCGGTGGTGGCGACCTGGACACTGGCGGCGGTGGGGTGCCCGCCCGTCGCGGTCCGCGCCAGATCGGCGGCGTGCAGCGGGCTGTCGACGCTGTATCCGCTGCGCTTCATGCACTGCGACCAGGCGGCGATGACCGCCTGCACCCGCGGATCGGCCTGCGATGTGCTCATGCTGTCCGCGTCGAGCCGCCCGGCCACGCTGGTGTCGATCCGTCCCAAGCCGACCTTGTCCATGGCCTGTTGGCCGCAGCCGCCGTCCGGCACCGCCTTGCCGTGGAAGGTGGACGGCGCCTTGGCCGCGTCGGGCTTCATCGCGACATGCCCGGTCAGTACGGCGACCTCGGCGCCGGTGAGCTTCGGCGCCGGCGGCGGGGTCCGGTCGTCGTCGCCGATGGAGTACGCCAGCTTGGCGGCCGCGTCGCGGTCGGTGATCCCGTAGCGGCGCGCCATGTTGGAGTCGTCGTTGTTCGGCGGGGGAGTCATGCCGGCCGGCGGCAGCGAGACGTGGAAACCGTATCCGGCCATGCACTGCGTCTCCAGCCGGATGACCGCCCGCTGGATCGTCACCGTCTCCGGATACGTCTCCATGTAGGCCTCAAGGGGCAGCACCATTCCCTTGGCGAGCCCGGTCTTCGGCACGGCGTCCGGCCAACCGGCGTTCGCGGCGGTCTTCTTCCCGGACGCGGCGTCCCCCGTGTCCCCGCCCGCCGTCGAGCAGCCGGTGAGCGCCGACCCGATGAGCACGGCGGCAAGGAGGGACAGGGCGGCAGCGATGCCCGGACGGCGCCGCCGGTCCGGGCAGCCGGCGGTACGCCCGGGCATCACTGTGGCGTTGTGCATGAGGTGCGGACTTCCTACGCGGTGGGTGCGGCGGGGGGTCTGGCGCGTGGCGGGGTCAGGAGAAGTGCTGGGAGGCGTCCTCGTTCAGGAGGGTGGAGTTGAGGTTGACCTTTTTGTTGCAGTAGTTGTTCCAGGGGAAATTCTGGGAGGGCCCTGTCCAGCCGGAGTTGTAGTAGACCCGGTAATTGTCGTAGCCGCACTGCATCACGGCGGCGGCGTTGTTCTTGATCGCCTGGCCCGCGCCTTTCCCCCCATCCGTTGTGGGGGCACCCTGCTTGAAGACGTAGTGGTAGTGGTAGGTCGTGCCGTGGTCCGCCACCTCGCTGTAGTCGTAATTCGAGATGTTTCCGTACATCATGGCGAGCGATGAGTCCTTGTAGGCCGTCGAGTGATAGAGGATCCACAGGGAGTCGGTCGGCTCTCCGTTCTTGTCGCCGTTGCAGTTCCCCGACCAGACGGCACAGTCGTTCCACACGTTGTACGTGACGATGGACGAAGGGGAGGCGACGTCTCCGGGAGCCGCGCTGCTCGGTGGGGCGACGGCCATCGGTACGGCGATGGCCGCAGCCGCTGCGGCGACGAGATAACCGACCTTTGGTGCTTTGGAACGCATAGTATCCTCATTTCGTACGGGCGGGCCGATTGATTGTTGACATGGGATCGTATTGCGAATTTCCGTCGACCGCAATACCCGTCCGCTGTTTACGGGATTGGGCGGTGGACAAGGGATTCAAGGCGATGTGTCCACGGGTGGCGGGGTACGGTGAGATAGCGGGTGTGCGAACTCCAGCGCAGCAGTGTGCCGTATTGCGTACGGGCGTCCGCGAGCGACCAGACGGCGGGTACCGTCCGTTCGTCGCGCCGGATGACGGCGACAGCGTGCGGACCGGGGCCGGGGCGCCATCGCAGCGGGCGGTGGGGCAGGTCCTGCTCCCACTGGGCGAAGGGCTCGCAGATCCAGGAGGCCGCGCGGGGCCGCCAGGAGCCGGTGGCGCCGGCGACGAGTTCCGCTGTCACCTGTCCGGGGTCCGCGTCCGTGCCGAAGTATGCCTCGGCGAAGACGGTGCCGGTCAGGGCCGGCCCCTCGGGGCCGCCGGGCGGACGGTCGATCCTCGGGACGTAACGCGCAGGACGCAGCGCGCGGTCGTCGATGCGGACGCACAGCATCCGGGCCGACGGAACCGCGGCGGCGGCCGCCGCGATGCGCTCGTGCAACTCCGCGGCGGCCCTGGTCCGGTCCCGGCGGATTCGCCGTGACCGGACCGTACAGTGCAGCCGGGCGTTGCTCGGGATGCCGCAGACGGCGGCCTCCCAGGCCGCACGGCCGTGGATCAGCAGCAGGCCGAACAGCCCGAGAGCCTTCTCCCGCACCGCCTGCGCTGATCGCATCGCCCCTCCTCCGGTCCCCGAACGTGCTTACTGTCGGCGCGGCACCGCTCACCGTGTCACTGGTTCAAGGCGTCCTCCAGGACTTGTGCGTAGATCTGGGTGCCGGTCTTGTTGGGGTGGAAGGACTCGGCGGACATCTTGATCAGCCCGAAGAGCGAGGAGGTGTCGCTGGCTGTCAGCGTGGTGCGGAAGCTGTTGATGGCCGGGGCCGCGGAGCAGACTCCCTTGCCCGCGAAGGCGGAGGTCGGATCGGCGAACACGAAGTGCTCCCCGGCGTCGTGGTCGAACTTCGCGACCATCGCCTTGAGCTGGGCGTTCAGATAGTCGCCCATCTCGTTGAGGAAGGCCACGGAGTTGGCGGAGAGCCCGAGCGGGCTGAGAATGCCGGGTCCGCTGCGTACACAGGACCCCTGGTTCTCGAACAGTCGCGGATAGCCGAGAATCACGATCTTCGCGTTCGGGGCCTGCGACCTGATCATGCCGAGCGCCTCCGACGCGCCTTCCACTGCCACGTTGTCGATGACCAGCGGCAGCGCGTCGCTCAGCGGCTCGCCGTTCACGATGAAGTAGCCGGTCCGCCAGCGGTCGGTCTGCTGCTCGTTCTCGGTCGCGTTGGGCGGCTTGAAGGAACTGTTGGCGCAGTTGGTGGCCGCGGTCGCGATCATGCACTGCGCCAGGACCGGGCCGAACCGTGCGTCGTTGCCGCCGATCGTCAGGGTCACCAGGGTGGTGTTCTCATCGAGGTAGCCCTGATGGATCTGTGGAAGTTCGCCGTAGAACCTTCCGTTGAAGTCCTCGTTGGCGGTGAGGTCGTAGGTCTCGGAGGTGTCCAGCGACGACAGGCTCGGTGACTGCGCGCCGGAGCAGGCCACCTGGTGGAAGTCCATGCCGGGGTCGGCCGAGTCCGCGAGGTGGCCCACGTTGGCCGAGGTGCCGGGCAGTATCGCGTTGCGCGCCCAGGAGTAGACCGAGCGGTGGCAGCCGTTGGCGTCGGTGCTGGTGCGCCAGTCGGTCTCGGAGTAGTAGTCGCCGTCGCCGTCGGCCGCGCCCTCGCCGGAGGAGTACGAGTCGCCCATCGAGACCACGAAGTTGGCGGGCTTGCCCGGCAGCGGCTGGATGTCCACCGCGTCCCAGGCGATGTCGTCGTCGGCGGTGCCGTCGAACGTCCAGTTGCTCAGCTCCACACCCTGCGGCCCCGTGCCGGAGAACTGGAACACGCCGAGCTGCACCCACACGTTCTTGCGCTCGGACTGGTTCACCATGCGGTACTTGGGCGGGGTGCTAGTCGGCCCTGTCGTGCCGGTGTCGATGGCGTAGATGGCCTGCTGGCTGGTGGCACCGGTGGCGGGGATGTGCACCCAGACCCTGGCCCACTTGTTGATGTTCTGCGACAGCTTCCAGGTGCCGCGGACGGCCATGTCGCCCTGGGCCGTCGGCGGCAGGGAGTAGTCGGTGATCGGATCGTTGGTCTTGGCCACCCCGGTGTCGCCGTTCCGGGTGTGGGCGTACCAGAAGTGGTCGCCGAAGCCGCCGCCGATCTGGTGCAGATCCGCCTTGGCCTCGTAGTGGCTGTCGCTGTCCGCGTCAAAACTGAACGACAGGGCGCCGGCGTCGGTCCAGGTCTTGGTGCAGCCGCTGCGCAGCGGTGGCACGCTGCCGGAGACCGAGTCGATGAGCAGCGAGTTGGCCGGAATCCGGCTGGGATTGCAGTCAGGGGTGGCGCTGTCGGCGTTGCCCGGCTCGGTCCGCAGCGTCACGTACTTGAGGTTCTCGTGGCCGCAGGTGGTGGCGCAGTCCGTCTTCCAGGTGGCGGGTGCGGCCCACCAGTGCTTCGGATCGCAGGTCTTGTCGTGCAGCCCGTCGGTCTCGCAGGTGGGCGGGCTGCTGACGACGCAGGCGTTGACGCTCTGCTGGCAGAAGGTGTCGAGCGGCGGCTTGACCATGCTGCGGTTGTAGTTGGCGATGTCACCGTTGTCCCCGGCCCACCAGGCGGCCGTGTAGCCGGCGCTGCCGTAGCCGGAGTCGGTGGGCAACTGCTCGTGTCCGTCGCTGGTGTAGGAGTGGCCGGTATCGATCGGCCAGGCTGCCCAGCCCATCACCTTCTCCTGGTAGGGCCAGTTCCCGGGGTGTGCCGCGTCGGCGTAGGTGTTGCCGTCGAGGAACGCGTGCCGGCCGGCCGGGTAGAGCGGGTTGGCCGGGTTGTTCAGCCAGCCCAGACCCCAGTGCCCTGAGGCGTCCTGGCCCGGCGGGTTGAATCCCGAGTTGTAGTCCCACACCGCCGCGAACCAGTCCTCGATCGCCGAGGCGCTGTTGTTGTTGATGGTGATGCCGACCGACGGGGCCTGGAGTTCGTTCCACTTGGTGGCCAGGATCCGGGCGGCCTCCGCGATGTTGGCGGCGTAGTCGAGCGCCACCGCCTTCTGCTGGTCGGCGGGCAGCGAGACCGGGCCGAGCTTCATGCCGTCGGTGATCTGCCCGATGCCGTAACCGCAGTCGGTCTTGGACCAGTCGATCTTCCAGGCGTCCTGGCCGGTCGCGTCGTTGTCATGGCCGTAGAAGTTGCCGGTGATCGGGCTGGACGACTGGCCGGGCAGCGCGCCGCCCTCGGCCTGCCACAGGTTGGACTCCTGGGTGAGGATGCCGAGCAGCACCTGCGCGGGGATGCGTCCGCCACCGGTCAGCGAGGGCAGCGGGAACATCCCCTGCGGGTTGGAGCTGCTCAGTCCCTCGCGGGCACGCCAGTCGGTCTCCTGGAGGTAGGCCGAGGTCAGGTCCCCGCGGACCGCCATGTCGACGGCCCACTCCACCTGGTTGGGCGTCGGCTGATACGCCTGCAGCGTCGGATCGTTGCGTGCGATGGCGCAGGTGCGGTCGGTGTCCACCGGCGAGGAGGGCGAGGCGGCCTTCGGCGACGCGCTTGCCGCCTGGCCGGTGCCCGGGCCGCCGGCCAGCGACGGGGACTGCGCGTTGCCGCTCCCCGCGGCCTTGGCGGTGGCCGCGTGGGGGTCCGCCGAGAAGTCCAGCGTCTTGCCGGTGCCGGTGACCTTCGCCGCGATCTGCAGGCTGCCGTCCGCGGACGGTGTGCCGGTGCCGGCGATGGGGTGCTCGACGTGCGTGTGCAGGCCGGGGGAGACGGCCTGGGCCACCGAGAGCCGCCCCTCGGTGGACAGGTCCGTGCCGGCCGGGGCCGCCACCCGTCGTATCTGGGAGGGCAGCGCGGCGGTGGTCCTGGGCGTGCCGGTCAGGAACACCTGCCCCGCCAGGCCCTGGTTCAGCCCCAGCGCGCCGGTCGCGCCGGTGGCCAGTACGCGGGTCCTGCCTCCCGCCGTGCGACGGGCGGACTGGACGGTCGCGGTCTGGTCGAGGAAGTCGACGCCGCCGCCGGAGTCCTGGTGGATCGCCGACGGGACACCCGAGGTGGTCGCCACGGTGGTCTTGCGGCCCTGCCGGTCGATCCGCACCACGTGGTGCCCGTCGGCGGCCAGTAGGCCGTCACCCGACGGTACGGCGGAGGTGATCTCGCCCGCGGCTGTGGTGGTGGCCACGGTCCTGCCGTCGGTGCCGACGGTGACCAGGCGGGTACTGTCATCCGCGACCTGGGTGAAGACCGCGGTGTGCGAGGCGGTGTCGCAGGTCGGGTCGAAGTACGCCAGCGTCCCGTTGAGCGGCAGCTTGCGCACGGCCCCGGTGTCGAGGTCGACGACCGCGGTGAAGGCGCCACGCTCCATCAGGTTCTCGGTGTTGGTGAACCCCCGCGGCGCGTAGACCACGAAGGCGTGCGCACGGTCGGCCAGGCAGGAGTTGCCGATCCACAGATCGGTGTCGAAGCCGGCCTCCGACAGGGTGGTGACGGTGTGCCAGGCGTACGCGTCCTTGCTGTCGGCGACCAGTACGTGCAGGCCGTCCGCGTCGGGTGCGAGGGTCACCGCCCGGTCCTGGGAGCTCTTCCAGCCCTTGGCCAGATCGCGGTTCGGCGTGGTGGCCCGGTCGGCGGGACCCTGGTCCTTCGGCGCGGCCTGCGGCTGCGCCGGTGCGCCCGATGCCGCCGACGGATCACCTCGGGGCGGTACGCCTGCCTGCGCGCCGGGTGCGGCGCTTGCGGGACCCGCCACGATCACCGCCGACAGCAGGGTGAAGATTCCCGCGACGGCGGCTTTTTGTCTGATGCGCATAGATGCCTCACCGATCTCCACGGTTGACGGTCTGTCGTGGTGGATGAATGGAGATTAGGGACCGACAAATTAGTCAACTCGTCGGCTTAGGGCGTGACTTGAGCTGAGTCGCCCGCGGTGAGTGGTCAGGCGTCGGCGGGCGGATCCACGTCAGGACAGGCTCGCGCCGGATAGGCACGGGCCTGTGAGGGCAGGACAGAAGAGGGTAATTGTAGTTTGAGACTCATAGTAGTTTCAGCGGGGATTGTGCCGCAGTCGCTGAGAACAGGCAAGGAGTTACTCGTTGCGTGGTCGCGCCATGCGCGCAGATTTGAGGCGCGCTTGAGGCGCGCTTGGGCCCCGCTTTGAGGCGGACTTGGGCCGCAGCTGCGCGCTACGCGCGCAGCGCGCGGCCGAAGCCGGTGGCCAGGGGCATGCGCAGGCCCAGCGGCGGCGGAGCCGCCAGCGCGTCGGCGACCGGCCGGGCGTACGGCCGGTCGAGGAGGGAGCCGAGGACGAAGTCGGTGGTGAGGGCGAAGACTTCGGCCCGGTGCTGATGCAACCCGTGCCCGTCGGAGTGCACTTCGAACCGGCACACCTCCCGGTTCACCTTCTTCGCGCGCTCCGCGAACCGGTAGGAGAGGTCCGGGTCGGTGGAGTCGTCCTGCGTCCCGTGCACGAGCATCACCCGGCGCCCGATCAACTGCTTGACCGGCTCCGGCTCCGGGCCGCCCGGCAGCCACGGGGAGAGGGCCACCACCGAGCTCACCGCGGGGTGCCCGGCGGCGTGCAGCGCGGCCCGCGCGCCCATGTCCAGCCCGACCAGGCACACCGGCACGTCGCCGTAGCGCCTGACCGCCTCGCCGACGGCCCACTCCGCGTCCTCCGCCGGGTGCGCGTGGCCGCCGTTCCAGCCGCGGAAGCGGTAGTGGACGACATGCGCGGCCACCCCGTCGGCCATTCCGTGGCGTACCAAGTGCCTGGCCAGCGGCCACATCACGGCCGCAGCCATCGGGGAGCGGCGCCGCGTGCTCAGCGCGTCCCCACCGGGCAGCGCGAGCACGACGGCGCGTACTGTGGCGCCGTCGTCGGGCTGTTCCCGCGAGCGCGGCGCCGGCACCAGGCCGGGCGCGACCTGGCGCCCGAGCCGGGCGCCACGCGCCGGTAATGCTTGTGAAGCCATGGCGCAACGATGGCAGACGCAAGGGTGTGCACAGTATGGCCGGGCGGAAAATATTTGCCCCGTCCGCGAGTTCTACGCGCGTAGGGCGTATCGTTTCGACCATGCAGAACCCGAAACCGGGCGTTCCGACCCGGGAACAGATCCGACGTGCCCCCAAGGTGCTGCTGCACGACCACCTGGACGGTGGCCTGCGCCCCGGCACCGTCGTCGACATCGCACGTGAGACCGGCTACGACGGGCTGCCCGAGACCGACCCCGACAAGCTCGGGACGTGGTTCAGGCAGGCCGCCGACTCCGGCTCGCTCGAACGGTACCTGGAGACCTTCGCGCACACCTGCGCGGTGATGCAGACACGTGACGCGCTGATCCGGGTCGCCGCCGAGTGCGCCGAGGACCTGGCGGCGGACGGCGTGGTCTACGCCGAGGTGCGTTACGCGCCCGAGCAGCACCTGGAGGCCGGGCTCACCCTCGAAGAGGTGGTGGAAGCGGTCAACACCGGCTTCCGCGAGGGGGAGCGGCGGGCCCGTGAGGACGGCAACCGGATCAGGGTCGGCGCGCTGCTCACCGCGATGCGGCACGCCGCCCGGTCGCAGGAGATCGCCGAACTGGCCAACACCTACCGCGACTCGGGCGTCGCGGGCTTCGACATCGCGGGCGCGGAGGCCGGTTACCCGCCCACCCGGCACCTCGACGCGTTCGAGTATCTGAAGCGGGAGAACAACCACTTCACCATCCACGCCGGCGAGGCGTTCGGCCTGCCCTCGATCTGGCAGGCGCTCCAGTGGTGCGGCGCCGACCGCCTCGGCCACGGGGTGCGGATCATCGACGACATCGAGGTCGGCCCCGGCGGTCAGGTCTCGCTCGGCCGGCTGGCGTCGTACGTCCGCGACAAGCGCGTGCCGCTGGAGATGTGCCCGACCTCCAACCTGCAGACGGGCGCCGCCAGTTCGTACGCCGAACATCCGATCGGGCTGCTGCGGCGGCTGTACTTCCGGGTCACGGTCAACACGGACAACCGCCTCATGTCGGGGACCAGCCTGAGCCGCGAGTTCGAGCACCTGGTCGAGGCGTTCGGATACACGCTCGACGACATGCAGTGGTTCACCGTCAATGGGATGAAATCAGCGTTCATCCCTTTCGATGAACGTCTGGCCATGATCAACGAGGTGATCAAGCCGGGTTATGCCGAGCTCAAGGCCGAATGGCTCTTCGAGCAGGCGACCGCGGAAAGGCCGCTGGCCAGCGGTTCCGCTCTCGGCGAGGTCTGAGCGCGGGTCGCGGCGGGCGCAGCGGGGGAGGCGGCGCGGGCGCGCCACGCCGTTTGCGCGGCGGGTGAACGACTGACTACGTTCCGTTGTCATGCAGACCCGAACGAAGAAGACTCTCGCGACCACCGCGCTCGGCCTGGCCTTCGCCGCGGCGGCGGCCGGCAGTGCGTCCGCCGCCCCCACCGATGTGCTCGGCTCCCTCCCCGTCGGCTCCGCCGCCAACCTCGTGCCGGGGGCCGGCAACTCCGCTGCCGGCGCCCAGACCGCGCTGAGCCACGGGACGTCGGCGCTGCCCGGCAACCCCGCGAGCCTGCTGCCGTCCGGCAACCACCTCGACGGCAACCAGATCGCTCCCGTCTCGGGGCTCCTCGGAGGCCTCCCCCTCGGCGGCTGACGCCACCCGGCCCCCTTGGGGGTACCCCCATGCCCCCTGACGGGCACCCCTCTGCCACCGCGGGCGCGGGAACGGCGCCCCAGCCCCCGCCGGCCGTTGTGCGGCGACGGACCGCCACCACCCCCAGGGGCGCGGGGAACTGCGCGACCAGCCCCCACCCGGGGGCGCGGGTCGTCACCGACCCGAAGGGGCTGTTCTGTCCGGTCCGGACCACCGGCCGGTGGGTGGTCGCGCGCGCAGTTCCCCGCGCCCCTGATGGGCACCGCTGGCCGCAGCGATACCCCCAGCCCGAGCCAGCGGAATGGCACCGCTGGCCGCAGCGATACCCCCGCGGTAGCGGGAGCCTCAGGGGGCGGCCACTTCCTTTGGGGTGAGGCGGGCGTCCTCGGGCCGGAGCGGAGCGACCCGGCGGAGGCGGTGGCGGGTGGCCGGGACCACGAGCAGGTGGGCCAGGGCCACGCCCGCCGTGTTGAGGATCAGCGCGTCGACGTCGAAGAGCTGGCCCGGGACCATGGTCTGGGTGAACTCGACCGAGATCGAGACCATCAGCCCCGCGAAGACGGTACGGATGAAGGACGCCAGGCCCGACGCCTCGACCCGGCCGCCGGCCATCGGCAGCAGCACGCCGAGCGGGGCCAGCAGGCCCAGACCCGCCAGCAGATGGCGGGCCGCCTGCTCGGGGCCCATCCGCAGGTCCGCCCTGATGGTGCCGAACGGCCGCAGGTTCGGCGACGGCACCCACGCCACGTAGTGCGGGCGGAGCAGCAGCCAGGCGGTGAGAGCGAGGTACGCGGCGGTCAGCAGGAGCCCGGCCGCGCGCACCCGGTACATGGAGCCTTCGTGCTGCACAACGGCCAAGACGCGTACCGGTCGCCGCGCGGTTCCCGTACCCGGGGTGTGACGCCCCGCACGTGACCCCGCCGGGTCAGGGCACTTCCGTGCCGGCGGTGTCGGCGGCCTGCGGGCGGGTGCGCAGGTCGGCGGTGCAGGTGTAGCGGCGCACCTTGCTGCCGTGTTCCGCGCCGCCGAGGATCACGCCGTGGCCGGCGGAGGCCAGCGGGCTCGCCGCGATCGTGCAGACGATCTGCGCCAGCGCGAAGGACGGCAGGTCCTCGACCGGCTGCCCCAGCCGCAGCGCGCCGGCCGGGTCGCCCGGGTCAGGACCCGCGACCTCCAGCGTGCCGGGGACCGTGGTGGCGAAGCCGGCCTTCGCCTCGGGGCCGAGCACGCTGCGCTGCAACTGCGCGACCAGCTCCCTGACCTGCTCGACCCGGTCGGCCGGGTGCGGCCGCACCTGCACCGTCCGCGGCACCGGCGTGGTCTGCATCCCGCACACCAGGTAGACCTGCTCGACGTGCGCGTCGGCGACACCGGGCGAGTCCTGCGGTTTGGGCACCGCGCAGGACACCCGTGCGGGCGCGGGCCCGGCGTCGACCGGCACCGTGGTCGTACGGATGCCGCAGCCGGCGGCGGCCGGCAGCACCGCGAGCAGCAGGGCGCCGCCCGCGGCGAGCGCGCGGGAGCGCCGGGAGCCCCGCAGGCGGGGATGCCGGGTCATCGCGCACCGCCCGCGGGCCCGCCGGCGCCGGACGGGCCGCCGCCGTTGACCGCGTCGGACGCCTCCTCCTCGCGCGGGTGGCGGGGCAGCCGCAGCGTGAAGACCGCGCCGCCGGAGGGGTCGTTCGCGGCGGTGATGTCGCCGCCGTGGATGTGGGCGTTCTCCATCGCGATGGACAGGCCGAGCCCGCTGCCCTCGGAGCGGGCCCGCGAGGCGTCGGCCTTGTAGAAGCGGTCGAAGACGTGCGGCAGCACGTCCTCGGGGATGCCGGGACCGCGGTCGGAGACCGCGACCTCGATGTCGCCGTCCGCCTTCGTGCCCGTGCCGCGGACGGCGACGCGTACCGGCGAACCGCCGTGCTTGAGGGCGTTGCCGATCAGGTTCGCCATGATGACGTCCAGCCGGCGGGGGTCGAGCGTGGCCAGCACGCCGCGGGGCGCGTCCAGCTCCACCGAGTCCAGCCAGGCCCTGGCGTCCATGCAGGCCATCACCTGCTCACCGACGTCCACCTCGTCCACCCGCAGCTTCGCGGTACCCGCGTCGAAGCGGGTGACCTCCATCAGCGTCTCCACCAGTTCGTTCAGCCGCCGGGTCTCGCTGACCACCAGGCGTACGGCCGGCGCGATCATCGGGTCGAGCGCCTCCGCCTCGTCCTCCAGCACGTCGCTGACCGCGGTGATCGCGGTCAGCGGGGTCCGCAGCTCGTGCGACATGTCCGCGACGAAGCGGCGGCTGGCCGCCTCCCGGGCGCTCAGCTCCTCGACCCGGGTCTCCAGCGCCTCCGCCGCGTTGTTGAACGTACGCGACATCTCGGCCAGCTCGTCGGTGCCCGACACCTTCAGCCGGGTGTCCAGATGGCCCTCGCCCAGCCGCTGCGCGGCCTCGCCGAGTCGCCGCACCGGCCGCAGCACCGCGGCCCCGGCGGCCTGCGCGAGCAGCGCCGAGCCGATCAGCGCGAGCAGCGTCGCGATGCCGAGCGACCAGGCCAGCGAGTTGAGGTCCTTGCGCTCGGCCTCCAGCGACTTGAGCAGGTAGCCGGTCGGCCCGTCACCGTTGATCCGCGCCCCCGCCACCAGGTAGGGCCGCCCCTGCAGCGAGATCCGCTCCCACACCAGGTGGTACTGGTGGGTCTTCTTGTCCATGGTGTTGACGGCCTTCTGCAGCGTGGCCGGCACGTCGTCCAGGGTGAACTGGTCGAGGTTCGAGGACTTCGCACACTCCTGGCCGTCCGGCTCGGTGCTGATCAGCACCACCTGATACGTGTCAGGACCGCCGATCCGGCTCGCCGTGGTCTCCAGCGACTCGCAGGTGGGACGCACCGGCAGCGACGCGGCGTTGCGCTGCAGCGAGTCGCTGAAGTCGCTCAGCGCGCTGTTCTGCGCCCGGGTCAGCACGGCGTCCCGGTTCAGCCAGTAGGCGATGCCGGACACCGACACCGCGGCGGTCAGCGCGACGGCCGCGAAGACGGCGACGAGCCGGAGCCGCAGGCTCGTCCAGCGCAATATGCCGGAGCCCCACTTACCACCTGGGCCAGAGGTCACTGCGGCGTGTCCAGGCGGTAGCCGACCCCGCGGACGGTACGGATCAGCGCCGGCGACGACGGCACGTCCTCGATCTTGGCGCGCAGCCGCTGCACGCACGCGTCCACCAGGCGCGAGTCGCCCAGGTAGTCGTGCTCCCACACCAGCCGCAGCAACTGCTGGCGGGACAGCGCCTGGCCCGGCCGGCGGCTCAGCTCCAGCAGCAGCCGCAGCTCGGTCGGGGTGAGCTGCAGGTCCTCGCCGTCCTTGGTCACCGTCATCGCGTTGCGGTCGATGACGATCGACCCGAACGCGGCGGAATCGGTGCTGTCCCGCTCACCGCGGCGCAGCACCGCCCGGATCCGCGCGTCGAGCACCCGCGGCTGCACGGGCTTGATCACGTAGTCGTCGGCGCCGGACTCCAGCCCGACCACCACGTCGATGTCGTCACTGCGCGCGGTGAGCAGGATGATCGGCAGCTGATCGGTGCGCCGGATCCGCCGGCACACCTCGAAGCCGTCGATCCCCGGCAGCATCACGTCGAGCACGATCAGGTCGGGACGCTGCTCCTTGAGGAGCTTCAGGCCGTCCTCGCCCGTCGCCGCGGCCACCACGCGGTGACCCTGGCGGGACAGTCCGAGTTCGAGACCGGTGCGGATGGCGTCGTCATCCTCGATCAGCAACAGGAAGGGCACGCCGGACATTGTTGCCTACCTCGGGTGGCCTGATGAAGTGCGGGGACAACTCGTGACCTCGGCACCCGCGCGCGGCGGGACCTCTGTGACGGGCCTGTGACACTTGGCGGACAGCCCCATGAAACTGCCCCGGCAGTCTTGACCCACATCGGAAGAGCGCACGCCGCACAGGCTGCGACGCCGGAAACCACGCTGCAGGTTCCTTCGACGGGGGCGCGACATGAACGCACTGCTCGGCACCACCACCGCCGCGATCCACTCGCCGCGTGCGCACTCCGTTGCCAGGACCACCGAGATGTCCGGCGCCGCGAGCGGACGGGGGTACGCCCGCGGCGCCGTACGCACCTCGGGCAGCACGGTCGTCAAGCAGCGGCCCGCGTACATCACGCCGCTGGAACCAGCCGCGCCCTCGGCGGCGCCGGCCCCCTCCGTCGACGCGGAAGCGGAGTTCACCGCGTACGTCCAGGAGCGCCGCGCCTCGCTCTACGCGACCGCGTACCACCTCACCGGTGACCGGTTCGCGGCCGAGGACCTGCTGCAGAGCGCCCTGTTCTCCACATACCGGGCGTGGGACCGGATCAGCGACAAGGCAGCCGTCGGCGGGTACCTGCGCCGCACCATGACCAACCTGCACATCAGCGCCTGGCGGCGGCGCAAGCTCAGCGAGTACCCGACGGAGGAGCTGCCCGAGACGGTCGGCGACACCGACGAGATGGGCGGCACCGAGCTGCGCGCCGTGCTGTGGCAGGCGCTCGCCAGGCTGCCCGAGCAGCAGCGCACCATGCTGGTGCTCCGCTACTACGAGGGCCGCACCGACCCGGAGATCGCCGAGATACTCGGCATAAGCGTCGGCACGGTGAAGAGCAGCATCTGGCGCTCCCTGCGCCGGATGCGCGACGACGAGGCCCTGAGCTTCGGCCGCGACGAGGACTCGGCTTTCGGCGAGCTCGTCGCCTAGACCAGGGGGGCGTACGGGGGGCACGAAGGGCTGGACGGCAGGGGGTGCCGTCCAGCCCTTCTTCGCGCCCAGCGGCGCGGGCCTCCCCGCAACCCGGCACCTTCCCGCCGCCCCGGCGCCGCGTCTGCGGAGGTCGGCGCCCTCCGGGGGCGCGGGGAACGGCGCGCGCAACCATCCACGACCGCCGTGTGGCGACGGACGGCCACCACGCCCAGGAGGCGCTGGGGGTCCCCCCAGGCGTAGCTCTGGGGGCGGAACTGCGCGACCAGCCGTCGACGGGCTGCACGTCGTCACCGGCCCGAAGGGGCTGTTCGGTCCGATCCGGACCACCGGCCGGTGGGGGGCTGGTCGCGCATTTCCCCGCGCCCCTGAGGGGCACCCCTTGCCGAAAGGGGACCCGCCGACCACCGCGCCCTCCGGAATTGCCCGCCCGGGAGAGCACGTGCGGCCCCGCGCCCCCGAAGGACTCGCTCGGCCGGGAGTGCACGTGCGGCGCCGTGTGCCCAAAGGACTCGCTCGCCCGGCAGGGCGTGGCTCGCCCGCAGGGCGTGTGGGGTGCTACGGGGCGACCGGGGTCGCGAGGGGGAGGGTGAGGATGCGGGAGAGGGCGGTCGGGGCGTCGCAAGGGGCGCAGCCCAGAGCGACTTGGCGGGCGACGATGGCGCGCTCCGCGCGCATCAGGTGCCAGCCCCTCCGCAGGAGGAAGGGCGCCGCCTTCCGGCCCTCGCGGAGGTCGCGCAGGAAGCGGCGGCGGGCCGTGGTGGACGGGCGCCCGCGCAGGCACACCGCGTCGGCGACCAGACCCAGCTCGCGGCAGCGTACGACGATCTCCGCGGCGAAGATCCCTTCGGCCACGAAGAGCGGCGCACCGCCCAGGTCCAGCCGGGCGCAGCCACTCGCGGCGCTGGCGCTGATGTCGTAGACCGGCGTGTCCGCGGCGCCCTCCGCGCACAGCGCGGCGATCGCCGCGACCGCCGCGTCCGCGTTCCAGGACTGCGGCGCGTCCCAGTCGGTCCCGGCGCCCCCGGGCAGGACCGGCAGCGACGGGTCGTCGCCGTCCTTGTAGAAGTCGTCGAGCGCGAGCACCGGCAGTCCGGTGCGGGTGGCGAGCGAGGACTTGCCCGAGCCGGAAGGCCCGGCCAGCAGGATCACGCGGGCGGGAAGTGAACTCACGGGAGACCATTCTCCCGCATCCCCGCGCGGGTGATCCCCCGCCGTCGGACAACTACGCAGCGCGCTCGTTCCGTTACGCTGAGCCGGTCAGCACGTGACCGCCCCCGACAAAGCCCAGGTGCCCATGCCTTCCCTGCGTACCGCTCTCGCCCTCACCCTGACCGCCGCCGCGGCGACCCTCGTGCCGGCCGCCGCCGCGGTGGCGGCCACCCCGGCGCACACCGCGCCCGGGACGTCCGCGCCGGACGCCGCGCTGCCGCTGGACGCCCTGCCGACGCAGAGCGTGACCGGCGCGCTGTCCGCCGGCGTGGACCCGGTGCGGCACCTGACCATCGACCCGCTGGCGAACACCGGCGTGGACCCGCTGGACAACGGCCTCGGCTCTCAGGTCGCCGACTTCCAGCCGCTGTCGACCACCATGGCCACCGACCCGATCACCCGCGGCGGCACGCTGGCCACCCTTCCGCTCGTCGGCCCGGCGAGCGGCCTGCTGTCCGGCTGACCAGCGGGCCGCCCGGTCCGGCGGCGGGTCAGACGCCGATCGGGTGCCAGACCGTCTTCGTCTCCAGCCAGGCCGTCAGCCGGTCCGTGCCGGGGTCGGCGGTCCAGTCCTCGGCGGTGGCCGACGGGCGGCGGACACGCTTGAGGGTGTCGGCCGCCGCGACCTCCAGGTCCACCGCCAGGTCCCCCGCGGCCCCGGTCAGGTCGAGGCCGTTGACGTCCTGGTGGGCGGCCAGCGGGGCGGACAGTTCCGCGGTGCGGCCGGAGAGGATGTTGACCACGCCGGCGGGGACGTCGGAGGAGGCCAGCACCTCGCCGAAGGACAGCGCCGGCAGCGGCGCGCGCTCGGCTGCGACCACCACGGCCGCGTTGCCGGTGGCGATCACCGGGGCCAGTACCGAGACCAGGCCGAGCAGTGACGAGTCCTGCGGGGCCAGCACCGCGACCACGCCGGTCGGCTCGGGCGTGGAGAGGTTGAAGAAGGGGCCGGCCACCGGGTTGGCGCCGCCCACCACCTGG
This sequence comes from Streptomyces sp. NBC_01198, assembly GCF_036010485.1. Classification (NCBI taxonomy): domain Bacteria; kingdom Bacillati; phylum Actinomycetota; class Actinomycetes; order Kitasatosporales; family Streptomycetaceae; genus Streptomyces; species Streptomyces sp. NBC_01198. The sequence continues at coordinate 2,970,445 of NZ_CP108568.1, read as the reverse complement.
GCGATCTTGTCGGTCCAGCCCGCGTACCAGACCCAGCGGTCGACCGCCGCGTCCACCGCGGCCGCGGCCTTGGACTTCGACAGCCCGTCGGCTTCCGCGACCTCGCGGGCGAACTGCTCGCGGCGCCCCTCCAGCATCTCCGCGACGCGGTAGAGCACCTGCCCGCGGTTGTACGCGGTCGCGCCCGACCAGCCGGGCACCGCCTTGCGGGCCGCGACCACCGCGTCGCGCGCGTCCTTGCGGGACGACAGCGGCGCGTTGGCCAGCCGGTTCCCGCCCTTGGAGTCCGTCACCTCGTACACCCGGCCGCTCTCGGAACGGGGGAACGCGCCCCCCACGTACAGCTTGTAGGTCTTGAACACGGCAAGACGCGACTGCTCAGACATCGAGGTAACCTTCCAGGCCGTGCCGGCCGCCTTCCCGGCCGTAACCGGACTCCTTGTAACCGCCGAACGGCGAGGTCGGGTCGAACTTGTTGAAGGTGTTGGCCCACACCACGCCGGCCCGCAGCTTGTTCGCCATCGACAGGATGCGCGAGCCCTTCTCGGTCCAGATGCCCGCCGACAGCCCGTACGGCGTGTTGTTGGCCTTCTCGACCGCCTCCGCCGGAGTGCGGAAGGTCAGCACGGACAGCACCGGGCCGAAGATCTCCTCGCGGGCGATCCGGTGGGCCTGGGTGACGCCGGTGAAGAGCGTCGGCGCGAACCAGTAGCCCGACGAGGGCAGTTCGCAGGCCGGCGCCCAGCGCTCGGCGCCCTCCGCCTCGCCTGCCTCGGCCAGGGCGGTGATCCTGGACAGCTGCTCGGCGGAGTTGATCGCCCCGATGTCGGTGTTCTTGTCCAGCGGGTCGCCGACCCGCAGCGTGCCCATCCGCCGCTTGAGCGCGTCCAGCACCTCGTCGTGCACCGACTCCTGCACCAGCAGCCGCGAACCGGCGCAGCACACATGGCCCTGGTTGAAGAAGATGCCGTTGACGATGCCCTCGACGGCCTGGTCCAGGGGCGCGTCGTCGAAGACGATGTTCGCCGCCTTGCCGCCCAGTTCGAGCGTGACCTTCTTGCGCGAGCCGGCGACCGTACGCGCGATGGCCCGGCCGACCTCCGTGGAGCCGGTGAAGGCGACCTTGTCCACGTCGGGGTGGGCGACCAGCGCGGCGCCCGCGTCACCGTGGCCGGTGAGGATGTTGACGACCCCGCGCGGCAGTCCGGCCTGCCGGCACACATCGGCGAAGAACAGCGCCGACAGCGGCGTGGTCTCGGCCGGCTTGAGCACGACCGTGTTGCCGGCGGCCAGCGCGGGCGCGATCTTCCAGGCCAGCATCAGCAGCGGGAAGTTCCACGGGATGACCTGCCCGGCCACTCCCAGCGGGCGCGGGTCGGGACCGTAACCGGCGTGCGCCAGCTTGTCCGCCCAGCCCGCGTAGTAGAAGAAGTGCGCGGCGACCAGGGGGAGGTCGACGTCGCGGGTCTCGCGGATCGGCTTGCCGTTGTCCAGCGTCTCCAGCACGGCCAGTTCGCGGGCCCGCTCCTGGAGGATGCGGGCGATACGGAACAGGTACTTGCCGCGTTCGGCGCCGGGCAGCGCGCCCCAGCTCTGGAACGCCTTGCGGGCCGCCTTCACCGCGCGGTCCACGTCGGCCTCGCCGGCCCTGGCGACCTCGGCGAGCACCTCCTCGCTCGACGGCGACACGGTCTTGAAGACGGTGCCGTCGGCGGCGTCGGTGAACTCGCCGTCGATGAACAGCCCGTAGGACGGCGCCAGATCCACGATCGCCCGGGACTCGGGTGCGGGCGCGTAGGCGAATTTCTCATTGGCCATGACGATCAGTCCACCGTGACGTAGTCGGGACCGGAGTACCGGCCGGTGCTGAGCTTCTGCCGCTGCATCAGCAGATCATTGAGCAGGCTGGAGGCGCCGAAGCGGAACCAGTCGGGCGAGAGCCAGTCGTCGCCGAGCGTCTCGTTCACCATCACCAGGTACTTGATCGCGTCCTTCGACGTGCGGATGCCGCCGGCCGGCTTGACCCCGACCTGGACGCCGACCGCGTCGCGGAAGTCGCGCACCGCCTCCAGCATCAGCAGGGTGTTCGGCGGGGTGGCGTTGACCGCGACCTTGCCGGTCGAGGTCTTGATGAAGTCGGCGCCGGCCAGCATCGCCAGCCACGAGCAGCGGCGGATGTTGTCGTACGTCGACAGCTCGCCGTTCTCGAAGATCACCTTGAGGTGGGCGGCGCTGTTGTCCGGGCGCGCGCAGGCCTGCTTGACGGCCCTGATCTCGTCGAAGACGTCCATGTACCGGCCGGAGAGGAACGCGCCGCGGTCGATGACCATGTCGATCTCGTCGGCCCCCGCGGCGACCGCGTCCGCGGTGTCGGCGAGCTTGACCGGCAGCGCGACCCGGCCGGCCGGGAAGGCCGTCGCCACCGAGGCGATGCTGATGCCTGAGCCGTCGCCCAGCGCCTCGCGTGCCACCGCGACCATGTCGGGATACACGCAGATCGCGGCGACGTGCGGGGTGGCGGGGTCGGTCGGGTCGGGCCTGCGGCCCTTGGCGCACAGCGCTCTGACCTTGCCGGCCGTGTCGGAGCCTTCCAGGGTCGTCAGGTCGATCATCGAGATCGCCAGGTCGATGGCGTACGCTTTGGCGGTCGTCTTGACCGACCGGGTGCCGAGGCCGGCGGCTCTGGCTTCCAGGCCGACGGCGTCGACGCCGGGCAGGCCGTGCAGGAAGCGCCGCAGGGCGGCGTCCGAGGCCGTGACGTCGGCCAGGCCGGCCAGCCGCCCGGGGGCGTCGGGGCCGTATGCGGGAACAACTGAGGACATGGTCACCAGCCCAGCATATCTACGCGCGTAGCAGCGTGTCACTACCCGGGGTGGGCCTGGGCGGCCAGCGCCTGCTGGGGCGGACCGGGGCGCTGGCGGCGCGGCTGCCCGGCCGGGACGGGCGGTGGCGGCGCAGCCGGGATGGGTGGTGGCCTGCGCGGGCGGTGGCCTGCGTGGACCGGGGCCGGCGGCCCGCGCCGCCGGGACGGGCGGCAGGCTGCCCAGCCAGGACGGGCGGCGGTGGCCTGCCCGGACAGGCTGTGGCGGCTGCGGGCGGCGCAGCCGAGACGGGAACGCAACCGGGTCGTGGCCCGGGCGGTTGCGGGCGTCGTGCACAATCGGTCGTTATGACGAGTCCGAGGTCCGACAGCCCGACGCCGCCGGGAAGCAGCGGCCCCGGGCAGCCGAAGTACGCCGACCGCGCCTACCGCTCGATGGCCGGCATGGTCGGCGGGGTGGGCCTGGTCCTGGTCGCGTGCTGGCTGGGCGGCGACGCCATCGCCAAGGGAAAGGGCCACACGCCCTGGCTGGCCCTGGCGGCCCTGCTGCTGGCGCTGCCGGTGATCGTGGCGCTCACGCTGCGGCCCGCCGTCTTCGCCAACTCCGAGCGCATCCGGGTGCGCAACCCGTTCCGTACGATCACCGTGCCGTGGGCCGGGGTGGACGCGGTGCGCTCCTCGTACTCCACCGAGTTGCTGGCCGGCGGCAAGAAGTACCAGCTCTGGGCCATCCCTGTCTCGCTCCGCGCGCGCAAGCGGGCGGCCAGGCAGGACGCCAAGATGAAGGCGGCGGGTGACAGCGACTTCACCCCCGGCGCGGGGCGGCGCCCGACCTACCGGCGCACGACCCCCATCCCCGGCGCCGACCCGACCATCCGGGCCTGGTCCGACCAGGCCCTGTCCGAACTCCGCGAGCTCGCGGAGCGCCACGAGGCGCTGACGCCGCCGGGCGCCACCCCCACCGCCGACGGTGAGTCCACCGCGCCGGTGGTCCGCTGGTGCTGGGAGGTCCTGGCCCCCGCGGCGGCCGGGGCGGTCGTGCTCATCGTGCTGCTGGCGATCGGCTGAACAACGCGCCTCCCGCGCGGGGCAACCCCGAACACCACCCGCGGCGCCCCGCCTGCCCCGTGGTGCGCGTGGTTCCCACGCCCCCGGGGCCCCTTGGTGTGGCGTGGCTCGTCTGCGGCGGCGTCGTGCCTCGCTTGCGTCGTTCCCGCCTACGCCCCACTCCGTACTCCACCCACCGATTCCCCGCTGCCGCCGTCGGCTGCACACTCGGCCCACAGGAGTTTCCCGATCCCCTCACGGGGCCGTGCCGGCGGATGTTCTTGCTGAGGTTCCCGTCCGGCCTGGCCTGCAACATCAGCTCATCGCTCAGACCCGCTCATGGGCGGTACACGTTCGACCGCGAGTCGGCGGTGCGATGGGGGAGGCCATGGACCGCGGGCTTGAGCGGCTTGCTCGTTCACGCATGGAGCGAGTCGGCAGACCGGACGTCCGATGGCCTCTGGCCCGGGGGACGGCAACCTCGCCAACCATCTGTGGGACGGCGTTCGGGTACGGGGTCGTCGACTTCGAGGACTCCGGTCCATTTTCGGTGGCTGTAGACGAGGACGGCCGGCCACAACGGCTGTCCCCCAATGTGCTTGGACACCCGCCAGCAGCGGACCTCACCTCAGTCCCGGCAGATTGCGCAGCTCCCCGATTCTGAAGGCGCGGGCGAGGAACAGGAACAGCAGAGCCATGGTGATCCCGCCGGCAGCCAGTGCAAGGGCAGGCGTCCAGACATCTGCCGTCTGACCGTGAGCGCAGGACCGGGCGACGGCCCAGCCGACGGTCCCGGCAGACAGCGCGGCCGCAGTGAGCCTGCCGTAGGTGCGGCAGATCCGGCGGCCGTCGAGGAGCCCTTCGGTGAGCTGCCGCAGCCGCAGCGCTGTCAGCACCATCCCGATCCCGTAGGACGCGGCGTACGCGCCGGCCATGCCGGTGACCGCCCAACGTGGCGGCAACAGGAAGTGGCAGGCCGTCGCGAGGCCGATATTGACCCCGCTGATGCACAGGGCGAGCCGGAAGGGCGTGCGGGTGTCCTCGAAGGCGTAGAAGCCCCGCAGTAGCAGGTATTGCGCGGAGAACGGGATCAGGCCGAGACCGAAAGCCTGCAGCATGCGGCCCAGTGGTGCGGTGGCCGCGGCGTCGGCGGCGCCGTGGGCGAACAGTAGTTGCGCGATCTGCGGACCGAACGCCACGAAAAAGAACGCGGCCGGGACGATGACGACACCACTGACGCGGAGCGCGCGGGACAGGTCGGCGCGCAGGTCCTGGACCCGGTGCTCGGCCACCGCCCGGCTCATCCGGGGAAGCAGAGCCGTGACCAGGGAGACGGTGACGATCGATTGGGGGAGGGTCCATATCTGCTGGGCGTAGCTGTACGCGGTGAAGCCGACGCCGCCGTCAGGAAGGGCCGCGTCGGCGTCTGAGGCGAAGCGGGTGACCAGAGTGCTGCCAACAAGGTTGACCAGTACGAACAGCAGCGTCCACCGGGCGGCGCTCACGCTCTTGCGCAGGCCGGCGCCCCGCCAGTCGAAGCGCGGCCGCAGCCGGAATCCGGCCTCGTTCGCGTACGGGATGAGGGCGAGCGCCTGCACGGCCAGCGCGAGAGTGGTGCCGATGCCGAGCAGTCTGACCTGGGCCGAGGTGATGTCCGCAACCTGGTCGGGGACCGTCATCATGCCGAGGTAGAGGCCGAACATGGTGGTCAGGATGACGTTGTTGAGTACCGGGGTCCACATCATCGCCCCGAACTTGGCCCGGGCGTTGAGTACCTGGCCGAAGATGCTGAACAGGCCGTAGAAGAAGATCTGCGGGAGCAGGAAGCGGGCGAAGACCACCGTCAGCTCGAACGCGTTGTGCGTGTCGGGCGTATCCCGCTGGTAGAGGCTGATGATCTCCGGCGCGGCCCACACGGCCAGCGCGGTGCCGGCGCCGAGCACGCACAGCACGAGGGTGACCAGCCGCTGCTCGAACGCCGCCCCGCCGTCAGAGTGCGCCGCGCGGGCCCGGACCAGTTGGGGGACCAGAACGGAGTTCAGCGCACCGCCGATGAGCAGGAAGTACAGACTGGTGGGCACCGTGTTGGCCTGATTGTAGGTGGTGGCCAGCAGGCCGGTGCCGAGCGCGGCGGCCTGCAGCATCTGCCGGATCAGCCCGGTGGCGCGCGAAACCACCGTCCCCGCCGCCATCAGCGCCGACGAACGCAGCAGCCCCCCACCCCCGCTGGCGGCCCCACCGGGGGCGGCATGCAACCGTCGTCCCCGAGCGGCATGCCGTCCCCGGCCCGCACGCAACCGCTCCAACGATTCCTGCGACGTTCCCTCGACCATGGTCACAATCTACGGTCCGGACACCGACTCCCACGACGCGGACTCCCGATCGGGACAGCTCGCACCGTCCGCTCCGAAATCAGAAACGGGTACTCACCTTGTCGTTTGAGTGCGCCACGAGCGCAGAGAGTGAGGTTGATGTAGGTAAGCCCACTTGATGCGGTGCTGTGCAGATGATGAAGGTTTTGTGGCCCTTCGGCGTCGCCCTCGGGGGGAGGCGTCAAACCACCTCAAGCTGCGTTGGCTGAAGACCGTCGTGGTGAGCGTTGAGGAAAAGGCGTCCATGAGGCGTCAGGTGGGGATCGGAAAGGCGAGCGAGAGCGAACCGCTGACGACGTGTCGAAACAAGCAACTGACATCAAAACCGGAGCGGTTAAATGGCGCCGGGATGAGCCTGGCGGGAGCCCGTCTATTGGCCAGGTGGTGTCCGGCATGGAGGCGGCGCGAGTCCGGTCTGCGGCTTCTGCATGGAACGTGGGAAGGCGAGTGCCGATACGGCCGTCTGGGCCTCGAATGGCTCAGGCGGCGAGAGGGAGTGCGCCGGGCGGCGGAAACCGTGAGGCGTTGAGTACCGATGCGGCACGCGCTGGCGGACCGGCCCGTAGTAGTGATGAAGCCCTGGTAATCGGGGTGGAGCGAAGGGGCCGGCTCATTGGTGATCTGTTCGCGCGAACAACCGGATTTACTCCGGGAGGAAGCGGGTGAGCATGTCAGGTCTGGCGGACAAGCCGTTCGCTATTTCGAAGCTGCTGGTGTGGGAGGCATACGAGAGAGTCAAGGCCAATAAGGGTGCGGCCGGAGTGGACGGGTGCTCGATCGAGGACTTCGAGAAGGATCTGCGGGGGAACCTGTACAAGATCTGGAACCGGATGTCCTCGGGCACGTACTTTCCTCCTCCGGTGAAGGCGGTCGAGATCCCAAAGCCCGGGGGAACGAGAATCCTCGGGGTGCCGACGGTGGCCGATCGAATAGCTCAGACGGTGGTCGCTCTGACGCTGGAGCCCAGGACGGAGTCGATCTTTCACGACGACTCCTACGGGTATCGGCCCAGGCGGTCGGCGTTGCAGGCGGTCGAGCGGTGCCGACAGCGGTGCTGGAAGAAGGACTGGGTCCTGGACCTCGATGTCCAGAAGTTCTTCGACTCCGTGGATCACGCCCTCATGGTCAAGGCTGTGGAGGCGAACACCGACCAGCGTTGGGTGGTGCTGTATGTGAAGCGGTGGCTCGTTGCTCCGCTTCAGCTGCCCGATGGGACCCTTCAAGAGCGGGACCGGGGGACCCCACAGGGATCTGCGGTCTCGCCTGTGCTCGCCAACCTCTTCATGCACTATGCGTTCGACCAGTTCCTGGCGCGAGAGTTCCCGTCGGTGGACTTTGAACGCTATGCGGATGACGCGGTGGTGCACTGTGTGACCGAGCGCCAGGCCCGGCAGGTGTGGGCGGCGCTCGAAGCGAGGATGGAGGAGGTCGGGCTGCGGCTGCATCCCGACAAGACCAAGCTCGTCTACTGCAAGGACACCAGGCGGCGAAGCTCGGCAGAGCACACGTCGTTCAAATTCCTTGGGTATACGTTCGCCCCTCGGAAGGCGCGGTATCCGGACGGCAAAGCATTTACGTCGTTCCTGCCCGCGGTCAGTCCGGAGGCCCTCAAAGCCATGGGCCAGCAGGTCCGCGAATGGCGACTTCACCGACGCACCAGACTCGAACTCATCGAGCTTGCCGATTGGATCAATCCGATCGTGTCAGGCTGGATGACGTACTACGGCCGATTCTACCGGTCGCAGTTGTATCCCTTCCTACGACGCATCAACACCTACCTGATGCGATGGGCGCGGAAGAAGTACAAACGGCTGCGGGGCTATAAGCGTTTTCGTGCATGGTGGACCGGACTCGTGCAACGAGCGCCGGGCCTCTTCAAGCACTGGGCGTGGGACCGTGAGTTCGTGTGGACTCGATGAGAAGAGCGGAGTGACGGGAGACTGTCACGCTCCGTTCTGTGGGAGCCCGGGGGTGAGATCCTCCGGGCCACCCGACCGTCTCCGCCAGGCAGGCAACGATGCTGGGTCAGTGATCGACGTAGGACTATCCCCAACAGCGTCCTGCCCACCATCCGTCGTCGGGCGCGGCGAAGGGGTCGGGCCAGGTTTCGGCGATGTAGAGGTCGTCAAGCGGTTGCACCAGACGCCGCGGGTGAGCAACGCCACCGCGGGTGGCGGCGCCTAGGGCCTGTTTCTCGGATCAAGTGCGGAGCCAGATGATCAGTGCGGCGACGGTGACAGTGCCGAGGTAGACGTAGGCGCGTTTGTCGTAGCGGGTGGCCACGGCCCGGTGGTTTTTGAGGCGGTTGATCGCCCGCTCGACGACGTTGCGCTTTCTGTACCGCTCCTTGTCGAAGCCGGTCGGCCGCCCGCCGGCCGAGCCACGTCTGTGGCGATGGGCCCGCTGGTCGCGGGGTTCGGGAATGGTGTGCCGGATCTTGCGTCTACGCAGGTAGGCCCGGTTGCCACGGGAACTGTAGGCCTTGTCCGCGCTCACACTGCCGGGCCTGGTCCGAGGCCGGCCCGCCCCGAGGCGGGGGACACGAATCTTCTCCAGCACCGCCTCGAACTGCGGGCTGTCGCCGTATTGACCGGGAGTCAGCAGCAGGGAAAGCGCGCGGCACCGTCCCTCGGCGGACAGGTGGATCTTGGTGCTGAACCCACCTCGCGAGCGCCCTAAGCACTCGCCTGCCTGATCACCTCCGCCAGGCGGACGGACAGGCTCCGCCATACCGGATCGCCCCTTTTCGTCCGGCCGCGGGCCCCCTTTGGCGCAGGAAACACCGGCGGCGCGGCCTTCGGCGCACCGGCCGCATGCTGATGGGCCCGTGCAGTGGTGGAGTCCACCGACACATCCCAGTCGATCCGGCCTTCGGCGTCCTGCTCCGCCTGCACCCGCGTCAGCAGACGCTCCCACGTACCATCCGCCGACCAGCGCCGATGCCGCTTGTAGACCGTCATCCACGGCCCGAAACGCTCCGGCAGATCACGCCACTGCACCCCGGTACGAACCCGGAACAGCACACCGTCGATCACCCTGCGATGATCACTCCACCGACCGCCACGCGTCCCACCACCAGGGAGGAGCGGCTCAAGCCGCTCCCACTCCGCGTTCGTCAAAGCTCCTCGACCACCCACACCACACAGCCTGGACCAGCAAACCAGCACACGTCAGGCGATCCGAGAAACAGAACCTAGAGGCCCGCCGTTGAGGCGAGGGCGGATTTCAGGGCGGTCAGGAGTGTTGTGGCTGTGGTGCGGGCGGTGGCGGGGGCGGCCGGGGGGACGGGGACGACGACCTCCAGGTAGCACTTCAGCTTGGGCTCGGTGCCGCTCGGGCGGACCACGATCCGGGCGGCGGAGACGGCGTCGCCGGCCAGGCGGTAGCGGAGGCCGTCGGTGGGCGGCAGACCGCCGGCGCCGTCGAGGAGGTCCTCGGCCGAGACGACGTCGAGGCCGGCCAGCCGCTCCGGAGGGTGGGAGCGCAGTCGCGCCATCACGTCCGCGATCAGCGACACGTCGGCGACCCGGGCCGAGAGCTGGTCCGTGGCGTGCAGGCCGTGCGCGACGGCGAGTTCGTCCAGGACGTCGGCGAGCGTGCGGCCCTCCTGCCGCAGCTCCGCGGCGAGTTCGGCGATGAGCAGTGCGGCGCTGATGCCGTCCTTGTCCCTGACCCCGGCGGGGTCGACGCAGTAGCCGAGCGCCTCCTCGTAGCCGTAGCGCAGCCCCGGTACGCGGGCGATCCACTTGAAGCCGGTGAGGGTGTCCTCATAGCCGAGCCCGGCGGCGGCCGCGATCTTCGACAGCAGCGAGGACGAGACGATGCTCGCCGCGAAGACGTCCTGGCCGGGTACGGCGGCGCCGCGCCGTACGAGGTGCGCGGCGAGCAGCGCGCCCAGTTCGTCGCCGCGCAGCATCCGCCAGCCCGCGTCGGCGGCGGGGTCGGGTACGGCGACCGCGCAGCGGTCCGCGTCCGGGTCGTTGGCGATGACCAGGTCGGGGTTCGCGTCCCTGGCCGTCTTGAACGCCAGGTCCATCGCGCCGGGTTCCTCCGGGTTGGGGAAGGCGACGGTGGGGAAGTCCGGGTCGGGCGCGGCCTGTTCGGCGACGGCCAGCGGCTCGGCGAAGCCTGCCAGCGCGAAGGCCGCGTTGAGGGTGCCGAGGCCGACGCCGTGCATCGGGGTGTAGACGGTGGACAGTTCGCGCGGGCCGCCCGGCGCGAGGACGCCCACTGCCCGGTGCAGATACGCCGTGACGACGTCCTCGCCGAGCACCTCCCAGCCGTCCGCGGCCAGCGTTACGGACGCGAGCGGGCCGATCGCCGCGATCTCGGCGGCGATCTCCGCGTCGGCGGGCGGCACGATCTGCGAGCCGTCGCCCAGGTAGACCTTGTAGCCGTTGTCCTGCGGGGGGTTGTGGCTGGCGGTCACCATCACGCCCGCGTCGGCGCCGAGATGGCGGATGGCGTAGGCCAGTACGGGCGTGGGGAGCGGCCGCGGCAGCAGGTACGCGCGCAGGCCGGCCGCGGTCATCACCGCGGCGGTGTCGCGGGCGAAGTCGTACGACTTGTGGCGCGCGTCGTAACCGATGACGGTGGCTGCGCCGGCGTTCTTGCGCAGGTAGGCCGCGAGGCCGGCGGCCGCGCGGATCACCACGGCGCGGTTCATCCGCATCGGGCCCGCGCCCAGGGCTCCGCGCAGGCCCGCGGTGCCGAACTCCAGCGTGCCGCCGAAGCGGGCGGTCAGCTCGGGGAGGTCGCGCTCGGCGAGCAGCGCGGTGAGCTCCGCGCGGGTCTGCGGGTCCGGGTCCTCGTCGGCCCATGCCTGGGCCCGGGCGAACAGGTCTTCCATGGGGTGCGTCCTCCTGCGGTGGCTGGTGCCGGTACGTCGAGCCGTGGCGCGCCATTCCCCGCGCCCTTACGAGGCTGCCACTTGCGGTGGTCTGCCGCCTTCACCATGGCGGGGGCTGGCCGCGCAGTTCCCCGCACCCCTGGGTGGCTGCCACTTGCGGTGGCGTGCTTGCCTGCGGCCCGCGGGGGCCGGCCGCGCGGTTCGCCGCGCCCCTGAAAAACGCTCGCCCCCGGCACAGACGGCATGCGCCCGGCCACCACGGACCGGTGGGCGCGGTCCGGCCGCAGGGGGCAGACGGGTCCGCGCTCGGGCGCGAGGGCCGGGGGAACGGGGTCAAACGGGGTCACAGGCGGGCCAGCAGGCCGGCCAGCAGCGTGCCCATCCGGGTCGCGGACTCGTGGCCCGCCGCCAGGACTTCCTCGTGGTTGAGGGGCTCGCCGGTCATACCGGCGGCGAGGTTGGTGACCAGGGAGATGCCCAGGACCTCCGCACCCGCCTCGCGCGCGGCGATCGCCTCCAGCGTGGTGGACATGCCGACCAGGTCACCGCCTATGGCGCGGACCATGCCGATCTCCGCCGGCGTCTCGTAGTGCGGGCCGGGCAGCTGGACGTAGACACCCTCCTCCAGGGTGGGGTCGATCTCGCGGCACAGGGCGCGCAGCCTGGGGGAGTAGAGGTCGGTGAGGTCGACGAAGTTCGCGCCGGCGATCGGCGAGGTCGCCGTCAGGTTGATGTGGTCGCTGATCAGCACCGGCTGGCCGGGGCGGTAGCCGGGGCGCAGGCCGCCGCAACCGTTGGTGAGGACGACCGTCTTGCAGCCCGCAGCCACCGACGTGCGTACCCCGTGCGCGACGCTCGCGACGCCCCGGCCCTCGTAGAGGTGGGTGCGGCCCAGGAAGACCAGGGCGCGGACGCCTCCGACCTGCACCGAGCGCACCCGGCCGGCGTGGCCGGCTACCGAGGGGGCCGGGAAGCCGGGCAGCTCGGTGATCGGCAGCTCGGCGTCCGCGGTGCCCAACTGGTCGGCGGCGGGCACCCAGCCCGAGCCCATGACCAGGGCGACGTCGTGCGTCTGCGCACCGGTCAGCTCGCGCAGACGGGCGGCGGCGGCGTCGGCCGCGGCATAGGGGTCGGGGTTCACAGAAGCGTTCACGCGCTGAGCGTAACCTGTCATGGCCTACGCGCGTAGACGGCCTGACAACGACTCCTCCGTAAATCGGAGCATCCGACAATTGACGGCCCGCCCGGCGCCGCCGCGGAATTGGCCGGAAAGCACCGGCGCGCCGGCCGTACCCGCCCTCAGCAGGGACGCTTGCGCAGCCCCATCACATAGTCGTGCGGCGCCCCCGCCGACTCCGCGGCGTCCGCGATCTCGCCCAGGTAGCGAGCCGAGGGCAGCCCGCCCTCGTAGTCGTTGAGCACGTAGAGCCACGCCGCCAGGTCGCCGTCCAGGGTGTGTACCCGTACGGTCGTACGCCGGTAGATCTGCAGGGGTACGCCCTCCCAGCGGTCCATCGACTCCTCGTCGACCGGCGCGATGTCGTACAGCCCGACGAAGACCTGGCTGCCCGGGTCCTCGACCAGCGTCGCGAGCGCGCCCTCCCAGCCCATCTGCTCGCCGCCGAAGGTGAGCCGCCAGCCGTCCAGCCAGCCGGTGCCGCGCAGCGGGGAGTGCGGGGCGCGGCGGGTCATCAGCCGCGCGTCGAGGTTGCCTGCATAAGCGGCGTAGAGCGACATGAGGACGAGGGTACGGGAGCAGCCTGGGCCCGGCGTAAGGAAGCGCGCGGGGGGCAGCGGTGCCCCGTGGCGGTGAGTGCTTGGCGCGTGCGGGACAATGGGGTACGTGACAAGGATCGTGATCATCGGTGGCGGACCCGGCGGCTACGAGGCGGCGCTGGTGGCAGCGCAGCTCGGTGCGGAGGTGACCGTCGTCGACTGCGACGGGCTGGGCGGTGCGTCGGTGCTGACCGACTGCGTGCCGTCCAAGACGCTCATCGCCACCGCCGAGGTGATGACGACCTTCGACTCGTCCTACGAAGAGCTCGGCATCATCGTGGCCGACGACACCCCTCCGCTGGAGCGCTCCGCGCGTGTCGTGGGGGTGGACCTGGGCAAGGTCAACCGCCGGGTCAAGCGGCTCGCGCTGGCCCAGTCGCACGACATCACCGCCTCGGTGACCAGGGCGGGCGCCGCCGTGATGCGCGGCCGCGGCCGGCTCGAAGGGCCGCAGACCGCCGAGGGCACCCGTACGGTCGTGGTCACCGCGGCCGACGGCACCGAGCAGCGGCTCACCGCCGAGGCGGTGCTGGTCGCCACCGGGGCGCGCCCGCGCGAACTGCCCGACGCGATGCCGGACGGCGAGCGGATCCTGAACTGGACCCAGGTCTACGACCTGGACGAGCTGCCGCGCGAGCTGATCGTGGTCGGCTCCGGCGTCACCGGCGCCGAGTTCGCCGGCGCCTACCAGGCGCTCGGCTCGACCGTGACTCTCGTCTCGTCCCGCGACCGGGTGCTGCCCGGCGAGGACCCGGACGCCGCCGCGGTCCTGGAGGACGTCTTCCGGCGGCGCGGCATGAACGTGATGTCGCGCTCGCGCGCCGAGAGCGTCAAGCGGGTCGGCGACGGTGTCGAGGCGACGCTGACCGACGGCCGGGTGATCACCGGCACGCACTGCCTGATGGCGGTCGGCGCGATCCCGAACACCTCCGGGATGGGGCTGGAGGAGGCGGGCGTGAAGCTCACCGAGTCCGGCCACATCTGGACCGACAAGGTCTCCCGTACCAGCGCCTCCGGCGTCTACGCGGCCGGGGACGTGACCGGCATCTTCGCGCTCGCCTCGGTCGCGGCCATGCAGGGCCGGATCGCGATGTACCACTTCCTCGGCGACGCGGTCGCCCCGCTGAACCTCAAGACGGTGTCCTCCAACGTCTTCACCGACCCGGAGATCGCCACCGTCGGCTACTCGCAGGCCGACGTCGACGGCGGCCGGATCGACGCGCGGGTGGTGAAGCTGCCGCTGCTGCGCAATCCGCGGGCCAAGATGCAGGGCATCAGGGACGGCTTCGTCAAGATCTTCTGCCGGCCGGGCACCGGCATCGTGGTCGGCGGGGTGGTCGTCGCGCCCAAGGCGAGCGAGCTGATCCACCCGATCTCCATCGCGGTGGACAACAACCTGACGGTCGAGCAGATCGCCAACACCTTCACCGTCTACCCGTCGCTGTCCGGCTCGATCGCCGAGGTGGCCCGCCAGCTGCACAACCGCAAGGCGGGCGGCCAGGACCAGGGCCTGTCGTAGGCCGGGTCTGACACATCGGTCGGACCCGGCCCGGCCCCGGTCCCGGCCGGCCCGCTGTCGTCCGGCGGGCCGGCGGCTACTTGAGCGGCAGCCCGGCGGCGAGCTGCTCGGCCACCGGCGCCAGCGGCGTCATCGCGCCCGCCGCGTCGGCCTCGTCGACGCCCATGATGACGTTGCCCGACGCGATCAGCACGATCTCGGAGCCGACGTACTTGCCCGCGGGCTGGATCTTGAGGTCCAGCGACTGGTCGCCGGCGCCGGCGACCGGGGTCGCGGTGACGGTCAGCTTGACGTTCTTGCCGGACATGTCCTGGGCGCTGAAGGTGGCGCACCGCTTGGCCAGCGCGGTGACCTCGGCCATCTGCTTGGCCGCGGCGCCCGGCTGGTAGCTGTTGAAGATCACCGTCGAGGAGCCGTCGTTGGGACCGGTCAGCCCGGCCATCGCGTAGGCCGCGCTGTAGTCCGAGGTGAGCGTCTTGGCCCCGCCGTTGGTCAGTGCCTGCGAGCAGTCGTCGTCGGGCAGCAGCGCGGAGGTCGGCGACTTCACGTTCGCGCCGGTGTCGTAGGCCGCGCTGTCGTCGAGCTTCCAGCCCTTGGGGGCGGTGGCGGCGGTCGGCAGCAGCGTCTTGAGCTTGCTGCCGTCGGCGACGGCGCCACCGCTTCCTGCGGCGTCGGCCGCGGCGGTGGTGGCCGCCGGGGTGCTGGGCGCCGAGGTGGCCGGGCTCGCGGTGGTGGCCGGCGGTGCGGTGTCGGACGCGTCGCTGTCGTCGCCGGAGTTGCAGGCGGTGAGCACGACCGCGCAGGCGAGCAGAACCGTGGCCCTGGCGGACATTTTCCGTATGGACATCAAATTTCCTGGGGGATCGTCGCGCATGAACAGAGGAATTTCGGGAGTGTGCGGTGCGTGGCGTGACGGCCAGCCTAGAGGAGGGCTGAACTGCGCGGAATTCGGGGTTGCCGGTACCAAAGCGGCTGCACGGATTCCCCGTGATGTGGTGGAAATACGCAATCCGAGGTTCGTGTCTCCCGTGTCCGCGACGAATATCACGAGCGGTTGTTCCGGCGTACGGCACCGGCTGCCGCCGAGTGGGCGGGGTAGCGGTGCAGGCGAACGTACGGTCGGCGTATAGCACTTGACGGTCTGTTTCACGGGCAACTTCCGTCATCTGGTGCAAAACGCTGAAAGTGGCGGTCGTTGGGGTTACTGTCGGTTCCGTGTTCGCTGCAGAACGTCGC
Source organism: Streptomyces sp. NBC_01198 (assembly GCF_036010485.1). Classification (NCBI taxonomy): domain Bacteria; kingdom Bacillati; phylum Actinomycetota; class Actinomycetes; order Kitasatosporales; family Streptomycetaceae; genus Streptomyces; species Streptomyces sp. NBC_01198. The sequence goes on along the minus strand of NZ_CP108568.1, from coordinate 2,954,825 downwards.
CAATTGATCCTCGAAATGGTGCGGGCCAACGGAGCGGTGTCGCTCCGTGAGCTCGCCCGCGTCGTCCAGACCTCCGAAGTGACCGTGCGCCGAGATGTGCGGGCGCTGGAGGCAGAAGGACTGCTCGACCGCCGGCACGGCGGTGCGGTCCTGCCGGGTGGTTTCACCCGTGAGTCCGGCTTCCCGCAGAAATCCCATCTCGCGACCGCCGAGAAGACGGCGATCGCCGACCTCGCCGCCTCGCTGGTGGAGGAGGGCGAAGCCATCGTGGTGGGCGCGGGCACGACCACGCAGGAGCTGGCCAGGCGGCTCGCCCGGGTGCCCGGGCTCACCGTCGTGACCAACTCGCTGCTGGTCGCCCAGGCGCTGGCGCATGCCAACCGGGTCGAGGTGGTCATGACCGGCGGCACCCTGCGCGGCTCCAACTACGGCCTGGTCGGCAGCGGTGCCGAGCAGTCGCTGCACGGCCTGCGGGTCTCCCGCGCCTTCCTGTCAGGCGCCGGGCTCACGGCGGAGCGCGGCCTGTCCACGTCCAACATGCTGTCCGCCAGCGTGGACCGGGCGCTGGTGCAGGCCGCCGCGGAGGTGGTGGTCCTCGCGGACCACACCAAGCTGGGGTCCGACACGATGTTCCAGACGGTGCCGACCGACCTGATCACGCATCTGGTCACGGACGAGCCGCCGGCCGGTGACGAGCGTGCCGGGACCGAACTCCAGGCGCTCGCCGACCGCGGCGTGCAGCTGGTGGTGGCGCCCGCAGGCCCCGGGGAGCCGGCGGCCCCGCTCCCGGGGCCGCGCCGCCCCCACCCGTTGCGGCCCCCGTCCGTACCACGGCTGGCCGACCTGCGGCCGCGCTGAGGCCGGTCAGTTACGGCCGGGACCGGGACCGCCGGTCGCGGCGTGGAGCGCGGCTGCGGTCATGACGTGGCCTGCGGCTGCCCGCTCAGTCCGGCCGAGGGGGCGTCAGCGGCGCCCGGTGCGGCGAGGATGCCGTTGACGGCGAGCGACATCAGCCGCTCGAAGGTCTTCCGGTCCTCCGGGTTCTTCTCCGCGCACATCACGATCGCCGAGGTCAGCTTGAGCAGGTCGCCGATCTCGATGCCGTCCCTGACCTCGCCGGCCTCCTTCGCGCGGGTCAGCAGCGTCTCCCCCGACGCGCGCAGCCGCGCTTTGCACTGCAGCATCCGCCCGTCCGACTGGGCGAGGATCGCGGCCGACAGCCCGCGGTACATGCCGGAGTGCGCGCCCACCGCGCGCAGCCAGGAGAAGAGCGCCTCGGCGGGTTCGTCCGCGCCGATCAGTTCCCCGGCCCGGTCGGAGAGCTGGTCGAGCTCCCGGATGAAGACCGCGTTCATCAGCGAGTAGCGGTCGGGGAAGTGCCGGTAGAGCGTGCCGATCCCGACACCCGCGTGCCGGGCGATGTCCTCCAGCGCGACATCCGTGCCGTGCACGATGAAGGCCTGCTTGGCCTCCTCGAGCAACCGGTCGTAGTTGCGCTGCGCGTCTGCCCGCATTCCGTCCCGCCTCCCGGTGCCGGGGATCAGCTCCCCGAATCATATTGTAGATCCGGAGGTTGGCTCCGTATAGTTTCCGGAGACGACCTCCGTTTGGCTTCTCCGCTGGAGGCTTACCAGCCATGTCCACGCACGTACTGCGCGATCAGACCTCGACCACCCGCGTGCCGGCTCCCTCCGGCATGCGTTCATTCTTCGCCCTCGCCGCCATCCTCGGTACCCAGCTGATGCTGCTTCTCGACGCGACCGTGGTGAACGTGGCCCTGCCCGGCATCGGCACCCACCTCGGCTTCTCGCCCACCGGCATGTCCTGGGTGCTCAACGTCTACACCCTCGCCTTCGGCGGCCTGCTGCTGCTCGGCAGCAGGATCGGCGACCTGATCGGCCGGCGCACCGCGCTGATCTGGGGCGTCATGGCCTTCACCGTTGCCTCGATAGCCGGCGGCCTCGCCAATGACTCCACCACCTTGCTGGTCGCCCGCGGCTTCCAGGGCGCGGCCGCCGCGCTCGCCGCGCCCAGCACGCTCGCGCTGATCGCCACGACCTTCCGCGAGGGCAGCGAGCGCAACCGCGCGCTCAGCGTCTTCTCGGCGATCTCCGGCGCCGGGTCCGCCGTCGGCCTCACGGTGGGCGGCATGCTCACCGACTGGGGGTCGTGGCGGTGGGTCTTCTTCATCAACGTCCCGGTCGGCGTGGCCATCGTGCTGCTCGCGCCGCGCTTCATCAAGGAGACGGAACGGCACCGCGGTGGCCGCTTCGACGTCGCGGGCGCACTGACCGGCACCCTCGGCATGGCCTCGCTGGTCTACGCCTTCATCCGGGTCGGCGAGACCAGCTGGAGCGACACCCGCGCGGTGAGCACCTTCGTGATCGCCGTCGCCCTGCTCGCCGCGTTCCTGGTCAACGAGACCCGGGTCGAGCGCCCGCTGGTGGTGCTGCGGCTGTTCGCCGACCGCAACAGGGCACTGGCCTACGGGGTGATGCTGCTGGTGGTGGCCGGGATGTTCGGCACCTTCTACTTCTCGACGCAGTATCTGCAGACGTATCTCGGCTACAGCCCGCTCAAGACCGGCTTCGCCTTCCTGCCGCTGGCCGGGCCGCTCTTCGTGGCCGCCAGGATCGCCCCGCGGGCGCTGGCCCGCTTCGGGGCCAAGCGGGTGGCGAGCGTGGGCGCGTCGCTCACCTTGGTGGGCACCATCTGGATCACCCAGCTGAGCGCCTCCGACGGTTACGCCAGGGGCATCCTGCCGACGCTGATCCTGATGGGCGTCGGCATGGGCTGGACGATGATGCCGCTGAACACCTTCATCCTGTCCGGTGTCGAGCCGAAGGACGCCGGATCCGCCTCCGGGCTGCTGCAGACCATGCAGCAGGTCGGCGGCAGCCTGGGCCTTTCGGTGCTGGTCACGGTCTTCGGCACGGTGTCGCGGCACCACCGGCAGGACCCGTTCATCCACGGCGCGACCGCGGCCTTCACCCTGTCGGCGGTCTTCACCGCGACCGCCCTGCTGCTGGTGCTGTCGCTCAAGCAGCCGCGCCGGCACGTGCTGGCCTGACCCCGCCCTGTCCCGCCGCCGGCCCGCAACGCGGCGCGGCACCCCGCGTTCGGGGTGCCGCGCCGCGTTGTCGCCGCCGAGCCGGTGCCGGCTCAGTCCTTGATCTCGCAGATGACCGCGCCGGAGGAGACCGACGAGCCCACCTCGGCCTTGAGGCCGATGACGGTGCCCGAGCGGTGCGCGTTGAGCGGCTGCTCCATCTTCATCGCCTCCAGGACGACGATCAGGTCACCCGCGCTCACCTGCTGGTTCTCCTCGACCGCGACCTTGACGATGGTGCCCTGCATCGGCGAGGCCAGCGAGTCGCCGGAGACGGCCACCCCCGCCTTGACCGCGGCCCGCCGCTTGGGCTTGGCGCCCGCGGCCAGTCCGGTACGGGCCAGCGTCATGCCCAGCGACGCGGGCAGCGACACCTCAAGGCGCTTGCCGCCGACCTCGACCACCACCGTCTCGCGGCCCTGGGCCTCCTCCTCGTCCACCGCGGGACCGGTGAAGGCCGGGATCGTGTTGACGAACTCGGTCTCGATCCACCGGGTGTGGATGGTGAAGGGGCCCTGCGGCGGCGCGAACGCCGGGTCCTTGACCACCGCACGGTGGAAGGGGATCGCGGTGGCCATGCCCTCGACGTGGAATTCGCCGAGCGCGCGGGCCGCCCGCTGGAGCGCCTGCTCCCGGGTGGCGCCGGTGATGACCAGCTTGGCCAGCAGCGAGTCCCAGGCCGGGCCGATCACGCTGCCCGCCTCCACGCCCGCGTCCAGCCGCACGCCGGGGCCGGAGGGCGCGCTGAACCGGGTCACGATGCCAGGCGCGGGCAGGAAGTTGCGCCCCGGGTCCTCGCCGTTGATGCGGAACTCGAAGGAGTGGCCGCGCAGCGGCGGGTCGTCGTACCCCAGCTCCTCGCCGTCTGCGATCCGGAACATCTCCCGCACCAGGTCGATGCCGGAGACCTCCTCGGTGACCGGGTGCTCGACCTGGAGGCGGGTGTTGACCTCAAGGAAGGAGATCGTGCCGTCCTGGCCGACCAGGAACTCGCAGGTGCCCGCGCCGACGTAGCCCGCCTCGCGCAGGATCGCCTTGGACGCCGAGTACAGCTGGGCGTTCTGGTCCTCGGTCAGATAGGGGGCCGGGGCCTCCTCGACGAGCTTCTGGTGCCGGCGCTGCAGCGAGCAGTCGCGGGTGGAGACCACCACGACGTTGCCGTGCCGGTCGGCCAGGCACTGCGTCTCCACATGCCGGGGCCGGTCCAGATACCGCTCCACGAAGCACTCGCCGCGCCCGAAGGCGGCGACCGCCTCGCGCACCGCGGAGTCGTAGAGCTCCGGGACCTCCTCCAGGGTGCGGGCGACCTTCAGGCCGCGCCCGCCACCGCCGAAGGCGGCCTTGATGGCGATCGGCAGGCCGTGCTCCTTGGCGAAGGCGACGACCTCCTCCGCACCCGAGACCGGGTCGGGCGTGCCGGCGACCAGCGGTGCGCCGGCCCGCTGGGCGATGTGCCGGGCGGCGACCTTGTCGCCCAGGTCGCGGATGGCCTGCGGCGGCGGGCCGATCCAGTTCAGGCCCGCGTCCAGCACCGCCTGCGCGAACTCGGCGTTCTCCGACAGGAAGCCGTAGCCTGGGTGCACGGCATCGGCCCCCGACTCGGCCGCAGCCGAGAGCACCTTGGCGACGTCCAGATAGCTGGTGGCCGGTGTGTCGCCGCCCAGTGCGTACGCCTCGTCGGCCGCGCGGACATGCAGCGCGTCCCGGTCGGGGTCCGCGTAGACGGCTACGCTGGCGATCCCGGCATCCCGGCAGGCACGGGCGACGCGTACTGCGATTTCACCGCGGTTGGCGATGAGCACCTTGCGCACGATGGCTCCCTCCATGAAACAAGCCGAGTTTAGGTACTGGCCACACTTGGTGCCGAGGCACCCCTGCACGTGAGCTTGCCCACACGGAGGGTGATCCATGGGCCACAACAACCCGTGAACGCCTGCTCAGTCCACGGTACGGCCCTGCTCCCACCGATGTCCCGCACTACCGGGTGTGGGGGACATCTCGCTCGAAGTCCACGCACGGAGCCGACGTTCTTTTGTGGGAACTCCACGAATAGTGTGCGCAAAGTTTGCCGCCGAGTCTCCTCTCACGAGTGAACGGCGCGTCGCCGACGGACCGTCGGGTGACCGCCCGGGGACCGCCATCGGTACCGCCGGGAGGACCGCCCGGCGACGTCATGCGGCCGCCGGGCGCGGACCGTTGTGCGGGCCCTTGCCCGTCGTCTTACTCGTGAGTAGCGTGCGACCCGCAGGGTTTCGGCCACTGGAGGGGGACGAGCGTGCGCAGAGGTATAGCCGTCGGCACGGCCGTCGTCCTGGTGCTCGAAGCGCTCACGGTCGCCTTCGTGAACTGGATACTCGGCCTCGCCGTACGCCATCAGAGGATGTCGCTGGGCGGCCTCGACCCCGACGCCATGGCCGCCGGATCCTGGGTGGGCGGCGGCCTGTTCGCCCTCTTCCTGGTCGCCTGCGCGGTGCTGGTGGCCCGGATCGCCGCACGCGACCGGATGTGCGGCCGGTTCGGCCGCATCGTGCTCATCGTCTGCGCGGTGGTCCACGGCGTGCTCGGCGCGGTCGTGGTCGGCCTCGTCGGCTGGTACGCCTTTGTGGCGCTGATGCTCGTCCTCGCCCTGCTGGTCGGCACCTTGCTCCTCTACGCCCCCGAGGACCGCTCGCCCGCTACCGCGCCCGCCCCGCCGGCCCCGTCCGGCGCGCCGGCTACGTCCACAGGTCCGTGATCCGCACCCCGAGGTCGGAGAGCAGCGAGCGCAGCAGCGGCAGCGACAGGCCGATCACGGTGCCCGGGTTGCCGTCCACGCCGTCCACGAAGGGCGCGGAGCGCCCGTCGAGGGTGAAGGAGCCCGCCACATACAGCGGTTCGCCGCTGGCGACGTAGGCGGCGATCTCCGCGTCGTCCGGGGTGCCGAACCGTACGGTGGTGGACGCCGTCGCCGACACCTGGCGGCCGCTCGCGGTGTCGATCACGCAGTGGCCGGTGCGCAGCACTCCGGTGCGGCCGCGCATCTCCTGCCAGCGGGCGGTGGCCTCGGCGGCGTCGGCGGGCTTGCCCAGCGCCGTACCGTCGAGGTCGAGCACCGAGTCGCAGCCGATCACGATCTCGCCGCCCTCCAGCATGCCGCCGGCCGCCACCGCGGTGGCCTTCGCCTCGGCGAGCACCCTGGCCAGCTCGGCGGGGCTGTCCGCGCTGATCGCGTCCTCGTCCACCCCGCTGACCAGCACCCGCGGGTCGAACCCGGCCTGCTTCAACAGGCCGAGCCTGGCGGGGGATGCGGAGGCGAGCACGAGCACGCGGCGGTTCGACGTCATCGCACCATCGTAGGCAGCGCCACCGACAGCGCCGCGCCCCGCCCGGCATCCGGGAACCAGCGCCGGGCACGGCCTTGAAGGGCGGGTCACACCCGCCAGGTGGCGAAGGCCATCAGCACCCCCGCGACCAGGGCGGCGACCACCATCGCCCTGCGCAGCATCTTCAGCGCGTGGCGCATCTCCTCGGAGTGCTCCTCGCGCTGGTCGTCCGGCCACAACATGCACCCCAGGTTGCTCCTGGGTAACGCCGCGGCGCCTGAGTACGCGTACTCAGGCGCCGCGGCGGCGGGACGCTCCGGCCCCGGCCGGCCCCGGGTCACTCAGGCCGGCCCGGGGCCGTCGTGCTCAGGCCGGGCCGCCGGGCCAGGCCGACATCCGCCACGCGCCGGGCGCCGGGCGGGGCATCGCCCGGGGGATGTTGCGGGCCGGCGCGGACCAGCCGGCCGCCCGGCCCGCGGGGCCGTCCTCGGCCGCCTCGACCGCCGCGGCCCGCGCCTGGACCAGCGCCACGACAGCGGCCAGCTCCTCGGGCGTCGGCCTGCCGCGCTCCACCTTGATCACCACGGTGTCGTTCCTTCCTGGTCGTCCGGCGTGCCCTGGCCGCTACAGCGGGATGTTGCCGTGCTTCTTCGGCGGCAGGCTCTCCCGCTTGTTGCGCAGCGTGCGCAGGGCCTTGACCAGCTCGCAACGGGTCTGCGAGGGCGGGATGACCGCGTCCACATACCCCCGCTCGGCGGCGATGTAGGGGTTGAGCAGGGTGTCCTCGTAGTCGGTGATGAGCTGACCACGCAGCTCCTCGGCCGCCTCCGGGGTCTCCGCCTCCGCCAGCGTGCGGCGGTGCAGGATGTTGACGGCGCCCTGCGCGCCCATCACCGCGATCTGGGCCGTGGGCCAGGCCAGGTTGAGGTCCGCGCCCAGGTGCTTGGAGCCCATCACGTCGTAGGCGCCGCCGTACGCCTTACGGGTGATGATCGTGATCAGCGGAACTGTGGCCTCGGCGTACGCGTAGATCAGTTTGGCACCGCGGCGGATGATGCCGTCCCACTCCTGGCTGGTGCCGGGCAGGAAACCGGGGACGTCGACGAAAGTGACCACGGGGATGTTGAAGCTGTCACAGGTGCGCACGAAGCGCGCGGCCTTCTCGGACGCGTTGATGTCCAGGCAGCCGGCGAACTGCAGCGGCTGGTTGGCCACCAGGCCCACCGGGCGGCCCTCGATACGGCCGTAACCGGTGATGATGTTCGGCGCGAAGAGGTCCTGGGTCTCCAGGAATTCTCCGTCGTCCAGGACATGCTCGATGACCCGGTGCATGTCGTAGGGCTGGTTGGCCGAGTCCGGGATCAGCGTGTCGAGTTCCAGGTCCTCCGGGGTCGGCGCCAGGTCCGCCGGAGCGGCGAAGGAGGGCGCCTCCTCCAGGTTGTTGCTCGGCAGGTAGGACAGCAGCGCCTTGACGTACTCGAAGGCGTCCTTCTCGTCACCGGCCAGGTGGTGGGCGTTGCCCGAGGTGGAGTTGTGGGTGCGCGCGCCGCCCAGCTCCTCCATGCCGACGTCCTCGCCGGTCACCGTCTTGATCACATCGGGACCGGTGATGAACATGTGCGAGGTCTGATCCACCATCACCACGAAGTCGGTGATGGCGGGGGAGTAGACCGCGCCGCCCGCGCACGGGCCCATGATCAGGCTGATCTGCGGGATCACGCCCGAGGCGTGGGTGTTGCGGCGGAAGATCTCGCCGTACATCCCGAGCGAGGTGACGCCCTCCTGGATGCGGGCGCCGCCGGAGTCGTTGATGCCGATGACCGGGCAGCCGGTCTTCAGTGCGAAGTCCATCACCTTGACGATCTTCTCGCCGTAGACCTCGCCGAGCGCGCCGCCGAAGACCGTGAAGTCCTGCGAGAACACCGCGACCGGGCGGCCCTCGACGGTGCCGTAGCCGGTGATGACGCCGTCGCCGTAGGGGCGGTTGGCCTCCAGGCCGAAGTTGGTCGAGCGGTGCCGGGCCAGCTCGTCCAGTTCGGTGAAGGAGTCGTCGTCCAGCAGCAGTTCGATCCGCTCACGGGCGGTCAGCTTGCCCTTGGCGTGCTGTTTCTCCACCGCCCGCCCGGATCCCGCGTGGTTCGCCTCCTGGATACGGCGGCGCAGGTCCGCGAGCTTCCCCGCGGTCGTGTGGATGTCGTAGTCCGGCTCGGCCATGGAGGCGGCTCTCCTGCTCTCGGCGGCGGTGACGCGCCCGACGGCTGCTGGAGCCGCCCCCCGGTGAACGGACGCTTCTTAACTCGTGAGTAACGCTGTGTTCCGTAGCGTAGTGGCGACTCTCGGGTACGGGCACTGCGGTGTTCACCACACTGCACCAGCACCGGGCCGCGCGGGCGGCGGCACCCCCGTGGCCCGGCGTGTCACCGCCGCCGGCGCTCGTAGGGTGGACATATGACGTCCAGCCGCTGGTCCGACCTCGACCGACCGCCGCTCAACGCCGCCGCGCTGCGCCGCGCGGTGGTCACCGCCGACTCGCTGTGGAGCGGGCTCGACGTTGTGGAGGCCACCGGCTCCACCAACAGCGACCTCACCGCCAGGGCCGCGGCGGGCGCCGCCGAGGGCACGGTGCTGGTCGCCGAGGAGCAGACCGCGGGGCGCGGCCGGCTGGACCGGCGCTGGAGCGCGCCCGCGCGCTCCGGGCTGTTCTTCTCGGTGCTGCTGCGGCCCGGCGCGGCGGCGCCGGACGCCGACAGCCGCGGTGCGGCGGGTGACGCGGCGGCGGCCGGCGGGGTGTTCGCGCCCGTGCCGGTGCACCGCTGGGGCTGGCTGCCGCTGCTGGCCGGGGTCGCCACCGCCACCGCGCTGTCCCGCACGGCCGGTGTCGACACGGCTCTCAAATGGCCCAACGACCTGCTGGTCACCGTCGAGGGCGAGGAGCGCAAGGCCGGCGGCATGCTGGCCGAGCGGACCGGGGAGAGCAGCGTCGTCATCGGCATCGGCGTCAACGTCTCGCTGCGCGCGGCGGAACTGCCGGTCCCCACCGCCGCCTCCCTCGCCCTGGCCGGCGCCCAGGGCACCGACCGCGACCCGCTGCTGCGGGCCGTGCTGCGCTCCCTCGCCGACTGGTACGACGCCTGGCGCGCGGCCGGCGGCGACCCGGCCGCCTCCCGGCTCCAGCAGACCTACGCGGCCGGCTGCGCGACCCTCGGCCGCCAGGTGCGCGCGGAGCTGCCAGGCGGCCGGGAGCTGGCCGGCACGGCGGTCGCCGTCGACGGCGACGGGCGGCTGGTGATCGCCGGGCCCGACGGCGAGCAGCCGGTCGGCGCCGGCGACGTCGTCCACCTGCGGCCCGCCCGGTGACGTCCCCGGCCGGCCCGGCGGTGGCCCGCGCGGTCGATCCCGGCGGGCGGCTTCGGCTGTCCCCGGCGGCGAGCCCCGCCGGCGGCCACGCGGCGGTCCTCGCGGTGGGCGGGGGCCTCCCGGTGCGAGTGAGCTGCGGCACACCTGCCGTATCGTGGACTCGCTGCGTCGTCTCGATGATCGGAAGGGCTGTGCGCAGGGATTATTCAGGGGCCGGGCGGTGACCGTGGACGACCCGGGCCCACCCGTTCCGGACGAGCCGTCCGAGGCCGATCCGGGTGCGGAAGCCGACCCGGACGGCGAGGCCGTCACGGACACCGGCGAGCATCCGCTGGCGCTGCGGCTCGAAGAGCTCATCCTCGGCGCGCCCCGCCGCTACACCCCCTTCCAGGCGGCCCGTGCCGCGGGCGTCTCCATGGACCTCGCCGCCCGCTTCTGGCGCGCCATGGGCTTCGCCGACATCGGGCAGGCCAGGGCGCTCACCGAGGCGGACGTGCTGGCGCTGCGGCGTCTCGCGGGCCTGGTCGAGGCGGGGCTGCTCTCGGAGTCCATGGCCATCCAGGTGGCCCGTTCCACCGGCCAGACCACCGCCAGGCTCGCCGACTGGCAGACCGACTCCTTCCTCGAAGGCCTGACCGAGCCGCCCGAGCCCGGCATGACCCGCGCGGAGGTCGCCTATCCGCTGGTCGAGCTGCTGCTGCCGGAGCTGGAGGAATTCCTCATCTACGTGTGGCGCCGCCAGGTCGCGGCCGCCACCAGCCGGGTCGTCCAGTCCGACGACGAGGAGGCCGTCGACCGCCGCCTCGCCGTCGGCTTCGCGGACCTCGTCGGCTTCACCCGGCTCACCCGTCGGCTGGAGGAGGAGGAACTCGGCGAGCTCGTCGAGGCCTTCGAGACCACCGCCGCCGACCAGGTCGCCGCGTACGGGGGGCGGCTGATCAAGACGCTCGGCGACGAGGTGCTCTTCGTCGCCGACGACCCCGGTACGGCCTCCGAGATCGGCATACGGCTCATCGAGACGATGACCGGCGACGAGACCATGCCGGCGCTCCGGGTGGGCATGGCCTTCGGCACGGTGACCACCCGGATGGGCGATGTCTTCGGTACGACGGTGAATCTGGCGTCCCGCCTGACCTCGATAGCTCCCCGGGACGCCGTGCTGGTCGACGGCGACTTCGCCGAGGCGCTCGCGGAGGCGGGGGAGGCGCCGCTGTCCGAGGCGGACGTGGACGCGGCGGACGCGGAGAAGTACCGCTTCGCGCTCCAGCCGATGTGGCGCCGCCCGGTCCGCGGCCTCGGCGTGGTCGAACCCTGGCTCCTCACCCGCCGCGGCTGACCCCCGCCCCCAGGCCTGACCCGCCGGGCGGCCGGCGGCGCGTGGCAGGATGAGGCCCGTTCACGGGCGTTAACCGGGAGGCGGGTCGATGGCTGAGGCGCGGTACGGCGAGTGGGTGCGGGTCGAACGGCACGGCGGGGGGAGGGTGGCCGAGCTGGTGCTCGACCGGCCCAAGGCCATGAACGCCGTCTCCACGGCCATGGCCGAGGCCATCGCGGCGGCCTGCGCGGCGCTCGCGGCGGACCGCACGGTGAGCGTCACCGTCGTCAGCTCATCCAGCGAGAAGGCCTTCTGCGTCGGCGCCGACCTCAAGGAGCGCAACTCCCTGACGGACGCCGAACTCGGCCGGCAGCGGCCGTACGCCCGCGCCGCGTACACCGGTGTGCTCGACCTGCCGATGCCGGCCGTCGCCGCGGTGCACGGTTACGCCCTCGGCGGCGGCTTCGAGCTGGCGCTCGCCTGCGACCTGATCGTCGCCGACCGTACGGCCGTGGTCGGCCTGCCCGAGGTGTCCGTCGGCGTCATCCCCGGCGGCGGCGGCACCCAGCTGCTGCCCCGCAGGGTCGGCGCCGCCCGCGCGGCCGAGCTGATCTACACCGCGCGCCGGGTCGCCGCCGACGAGGCGGCCGCGCTCGGCCTGGTCGATCAGCTCGCCCCGGAGGGCGAGAGCGCCCGCACCGCAGCGCTCGCCCTGGCCGGGCGCGTCGCCGGGAACAGCCCCGTCGGCCTGCGCGCCGCCAAGCGCGCCCTGCGGCTGGGCCACGGCCTGGACCTGCGGGCCGGGCTCGACGTCGAGGACGCGGCATGGCGCACGGTCGCCTTCTCCGGCGACCGGGCAGAAGGCGTGGCCGCCTTCAACGACAAGCGGACTCCGGACTGGCCGGGGGAGTAGCGCGCGGGCCGGACGGCCGTTCGGCGTAGCAAGCACCCGAACCCGGGGAAAGCTCTCTAACCTGGGACGATGGAGGAAGGGACGGCCGACCTGCGGCTGCGCGCCGTCGTCGAGCTGGCGCAGGCACTCGCGACCGCGCAGACCCCGCAGGACGCGGCCAGGGCCGGCGCGCACCGGGCGCGGCTGGCGATGGGCGGCTCCTTCGCGGCGGTCTCCGCGTGGGAGCGGGAGACCGGGCGGCTCCGGGTGCTGGTCAACGACGGCGACCTCGCGCCCGGCGAGGAACCGGAGCCGGCGGACGAGTCGTACTCGGTGCGCGACTTCCCGGAGATCGCCGAATTCCTGCACGGCAGCTGGGCGCGCGGCGGCGAGCCGCACGCCTGGGTCGAGACGTCCGAGGGCACCGGGGCCTCGCCGGGTGGCAGCAGCTGGGGCCGGGCGGCGGCGCTGCGGCGGCGGGGCCGCGGCAGCTGCGTGGTCGCGCCGCTGGTGCTGCACGGGCGGGCCTGGGGCGAGGTGTACGTCGCCCGCGGCCACGGCGAGCCGCAGTTCGCCCGGCCCGACGCGGACTTCGCGACCGTGCTCGCCGCGGTCATCGCGTCCGGCATCGCCCAGACCGAGCGGCTCGCCGAGGTCCAGCAGCTGGCCTTCACCGACCCGCTCACCGGCCTCGGCAACCGCCGGGCTGTCGACCAGCGCCTCGACGAAGCGCTGGAGCGGCATCGGGCGGACGGTACGGCCGTCAGCCTGGTGGTCTGCGACCTCAACGGCCTGAAGAAGGTCAACGACCAGCTCGGCCACGAGGTCGGCGACCGCCTGCTCGAACGCTTCGGGTCGCTGCTGTCCCTGTGCGGTGCCATGCTGCCCGGCAGCCTCGCCGCGCGGCTGGGCGGTGACGAGTTCTGCATCCTCGCGGTGGGCAGCAGCGCGGACGAGGTGGTCCGGGCGGCCGGTGAACTGTGCCTGCGGGCGGCGAGGTTCGACGTCGGCGAAGGGGTCGCCTGCGGCGTCGCGTCCACCGGCGACCCGATCGGGCCGGTGCGGTCGGCGCGGCGGCTCTTCCGGCTCGCCGACGCCGCGCAGTACCGGGCGAAGGCGCTGCGTTCGCCCCGGCCGATCGTCGCCGGCCGCGAGGGCCCGGAGGACCCGGTCCTCCGCCTGGCCGACTCCCCCCCACCGGTGCCGCAGTCGGAACGCCGCCACCTGCGGGGGCGCGCGCCCGGGTGAGTCCCGCCTGCCGGCGGCTCTGGGGTGACTGCCACGTGCGGTGGCTTTCGCTCTTGCGGTGCGTCGTGGTTTCGCGCGCCGTTCCCCCCAGCGCTTCGCCTGGGGGTACCCCCACGCGCCCCTGGTTCAGGGGGGGGGCGGCCAGGGAGGATGCGCTGCGGGGTGCGAAGGCCGGCGGAGGGGGGAGGGGGCGGGGGGATGGTGACAGGGAGGGATTCAGTGCCTAGGGTGCGTGAATATGAATATGCACACCGTGGTGATCGGGCCGCACGGGGCCGGTCCGGAGGACGTCCTCGCCGTGGCCCGCGCCGGCGCCGTCGTGGAGCTGAGTGCCGCCGCGACCAGCGGCATGGCCGCCGCACGGGCCACCGTGGAGGCGCTGGCTGCCAGGCCGGAACCGGTGTACGGCGTCTCCACCGGCTTCGGCGCACTCGCCGTGCGCCACATCTCCCCCGAGCTCAGAGCGCAGCTGCAGCGCTCCCTCGTGCGGTCGCACGCCGCCGGGATGGGCCCGAAGGTGGAGCGCGAGGTCGTCCGCGCGCTGATGTTCCTGCGGCTCAAGACGCTCGCGTCCGGCCGCACCGGCGTGCGCCCGCTGGTCGCGGAGACGATGGCCGCGCTGCTGAACGCGGGCATCACCCCCGTCGTCCACGAGTACGGCAGCCTCGGCTGCTCCGGCGACCTCGCGCCGCTCGCGCACTGCGCCCAGGTGCTGATGGGCGAGGGCGAGGCGGAGGGCCCGGACGGTGTGGTGCGGCCGGTGCCCGAGCTGCTCGCCGAGCACGGCATCGAGCCGGTGGAGCTGCGGGAGAAGGAGGGCCTGGCCCTCATCAACGGCACCGACGGCATGCTCGGCATGCTGGTGATGGCCTGCGCCGACCTCGCGGGCCTGTACACCGCGGCCGACATCACCGCCGCCCTGTCGCTGGAGGCCCTGCTCGGCACCGAGCGGGTGCTCGCGCCCGAGCTGCACGCCATCCGCCCGCACCCGGGCCAGGCGGCCAGCGCGGCCAACATGGCCAAGGTGCTCGCCGGTTCCGGCCTGACGGGGCATCACCAGGACGACGCCCCGCGGGTGCAGGACGCGTACTCCATCCGCTGCGCCCCGCAGGTGGCAGGCGCGGGCCGGGACACCCTGGCGCACGCCCGGCTGGTCGCGGAGCGCGAACTGGCCGCGGCCGTCGACAATCCCGTCGTCCTGGAGGGGGGTACCTCCCCTGGGGGAGGGCGGGTGGAGTCGAACGGCAACTTCCACGGCGCCCCCGTCGGCTACGTGCTGGACTTCCTGGCGATCGCCGCCGCCGACCTCGGGTCGATCGCCGAGCGGCGCACCGACCGCCTGCTGGACAAGAACAGGTCGCACGGCCTGCCGCCGTTCCTGGCCGACGACCCGGGGGTCGACTCCGGGCTGATGATCGCGCAGTACACCCAGGCGGCGCTGGTCAGCGAGATGAAGCGGCTCGCGGTGCCGGCCTCGGTCGACTCGATCCCGTCCTCCGCGATGCAGGAGGACCACGTGTCGATGGGCTGGTCGGCGGCACGCAAGCTGCGGACCGCGGTCGACGCGCTGGCGCGGATCATCGCCGTGGAGATGTTCGCCGCCACCCGGGCGCTGGAGATCAGGGCGGTCGCGGGCGGCAGGCCCGCTCTGGCCACCGCCGCGGTGCTCGCGGCCGTACGGGACGCGGGCGTGCCGGGCCCCGGCCGGGACCGGTTCCTGGCGCCGGACCTGGAGGCGGCGCACGCCTTCGTACGGTCCGGCGCGCTGGTCCGCGCGGCCGAGGCGGTCACCGGACCGCTGGCGTAACCTGCCAGGTCAGAGCGCGGCCCGGCGTGCCCGCCGGGTCGCGTCGACGACCAGTGCGGCGCCGGCCACCAGGAAGGCCGAGCCGCCGATCACGTACGGCGTGGTGTCGATGCTGCCGGTGTCCGCGAGGTCCAGCTGCTGCGAGGAGGGTACGGCGCCGGTGGCGTGGGCCGGCTTCGCGGCGGGCGCGTGCTGGGGGCTGGCGCTCGCGGACGGGACGAAATACAACGCGGCCAGCACGGAAGCGGCGGCTGCGGCGACGTAAGGGCGGGGCGAGGCCAATGGAACCCCCAGGGGTTGCGACGACTTGACCGTGGTGGCTGATGGTAGTGACTGGGGCCACTCCTTGGGAAGCCGACTCCCGGGCACCGGCGGGGGCGCACGGAAGCGCGGCCCGGCCGCCGTCGCCGGGCCGCCAGCCACGGAGCCCGAACGGTCACCGTGCGTGGTGGCGTACATGCGTACGGTCCGGCGGTCCGGGCGGCCGGCGTGTGAAAGGCCACAGTTGGGTCCGGAAAGGGTGATTTGCCCGGCCGGGCTGTTTCCATTGGGGACGGAAGAAGCCCGTGGTGCATCCGCGGGGGACCCCAGCCCCATTGGAGAGATGCGTGACGCCGCCTGAGAACGGATCTGCCCCGGAGAAGCACCCCAGGATCACCCGGCGCCGCACCATCGCGGCCGCAGCGGTGCTGATCGGCGGCAGTATCGCCCTCGCCGCGTGCAGCGGTGGCGGCTCCCACGCGGACGGCAAGTCCGCCGCGAGCTCGTCGCCGTCGGCCGCGCACACCGCGCCGGCGCCCTCGCCGACGCAGCCCGTCGTCACGCAGTCCAGCCAGGACGCGGCCGCGGCCAAGCACACCTCGGCGGCGAAGATCACCATCACTCCGCAGAACGGCGGCACCGGCGCCAAGGTCACCGGGAGCGTCAAGGTCTCCGTCAGCGGTGGCACCCTGACCTCGGTGACCATGACGTCCAAGGCGACCGGGCACAAGGTCGCGGGCAAGCTGTCCGCCGACAAGAAGAGCTGGACCCCGTCCGGCTCGCTGGCGCACAGCGTCCAGTACGCGATCGCCGCCTCGGCCACCGACACCAAGGGCCAGCCCGTCGCCGCGACCTCCACCTTCGCCACGGCCGCCGCCAAACCGTCCACCTTCGTCGGCTACTTCACGCCCGAGGACGGCTCCACCGTCGGCGTCGGGATGCCGGTGTCGGTGAACTTCGACAAGTCGATAGCCAAGGCCGACCGGGCCGCCGTGCAGCGGGGCGTCTCCGTGACGTCGAGCAGCGGGCAGCAGGTGGTCGGGCACTGGTTCAGCGCCAAGCGGCTCGACCTGCGCCCGCAGACGTACTGGACGGCCGGCTCGCACGTCACGCTCGACCTGCACCTCAAGGGCATCAAGGGCGCCCCGGGCGTCTACGGCGTCCAGGACAAGACCGTGGGCTTCGACGTGGGCCGCTCGCAGGTCTCCACGGTCGACACCAAGACCCACATGATGACCGTGGTCCGCGACGGCCAGGTCATCAGGACCATCCCGATCTCCGCCGGCGGCGACGGCCACACCACCTACAACGGTCAGATGGTCATCGAGGAGAAGGACCAGACGACCCGGATGAACGGTGCCACGGTCGGCTTCACCGACGACGACGGCAAGGGCGAGTACGACATCCCCGACGTGCCGCACGCCATGCGGCTGAGCAACTCCGGCACGTTCATCCACGGCAACTACTGGGGCGACCCCTCGGTCTTCGGTCACGCCAACACCAGCCACGGCTGCATCGGTCTGGAGGACCTCAAGGGCGGCAAGGACCCGAGCACCGACGCCGCGTGGTTCTACAACCACTCGCTGCTCGGCGACGTCGTCACGGTCGTCAACTCGCCCGACAAGACGATCCAGCCCAGCAACGGCCTCAACGGCTGGAACATGACGTGGAGCCAGTGGGTGGCAGGTTCGGCTCTGTAACGGTACGGATCCATGTCGCGGGGTCGTCCAGCACGGTACGCACCGAGCTGTAGGCGGCCCCGCGCAGTACGCCGTCATGGCCGAGCCGGGAGATCAGTACGTCCTGGGCGCGCCACTGGCGGTCGGTGACGCGGGCGGCGAGCTCGCGGCGCACGCCCGGCAGCAGCCAGGGCGCAAGGTCCGCGAGCGGGCCGCCGACCACCACGGCCTGCGGGTCGAGCAGGTTGACCGCACCGCTGAGGGCTATGCCCAGGGCGGCGCCTGCCTCCTCCAGCGCACGCAGTGCCGCAGGGTCGCCTGCGACGGCCGCCGCTTTCAGTGCCGGGCCGCGTCCGGTGCGCACACCCGCGGCCCGCAGCAGCGCCTCCTCGCCAGCGTAGGTCTCAAGACAGCCGTTCGCACCGCACGAGCACCGGGGGCCCTCCGGGCGTACGGGCACGTGCCCCAGCTCGCCGGCGAAGCCGCGGGCACCGCGGAAGAGGCGGCCCTCCACGACCAGGGCGGCGCCGATGCCGATCTCGGCGGACACGTGGACGAAGTCGGTGAGGCGGCCGTCGTGGCCGCCGAGCCACAGCTCGGCCAGGGCGCCGAGGTTGGCCTCGTTCTCCACCGCGGTGGCCGCGCCCCCGCCGAAGGCCGCGGCCAGCGGTACGTCCTCCCAGCCGAGGTTCGGCGCGCGCAGCACCGTGCCGCGGTCCGGGCCGATCAGGCCAGGGACCGCGACCGTGGTCCGCACCGGGTGCAGGCCGGCCGCCGCCGCCTCGGCGGTCACGCCGGCGGTCAGCTCCGCGAGCTCGGCCAGGACGGCCGCCGCCGGGCGGCCGCGGTTCGCCGCCGGGCGATCGGCGCGGACCCGCACCCTGCCGGTGAGGTCCACCGCGCAGGCGGCGAGGTGGTCCACGCCGATCTCCGCCCCGATGCCGGCCGGGCCCGTCTCGGCCAGCGCCAGCACGGTGCCGGGGCGGCCCACCGTGCCGGGGCGCTGCGCGCCCTGCTCCGCCACGAGGCCGACGGCCAGCAACTCGTCCACGAGCGTCGACACGGTGGCCCGCGTCAGCCCCACCTCGGCGGCCACCGCGGCCCGGGTGACCTTCTCGCCCGCGGCGAGTGCCTGCATGACCAGGGCCATGTTCCGCTGCCGAAGGCCGGCTTGTGCGCCTGTGCTCTTCCCCACGATGTACCTCCGGTCCGGTTGTGCGGTGTACGCCGCGCGTACGTCGTGGCCTTTCGCGCCGTGCCCCGCGCCCTTGGGTGGGTGTCCCGTCCTGTCGCGTTCACAGTGCCACCGCACCGTGGCTGGACGACGCGCACTTCCCGCGCCCCTGTGGGGGCTTGTCGCGCAGTTCCCCGCGCCCCTGTGGTGCTGCCCCTTGCGGTGGTGTGCTTGCCTGCGGCCTGGTGGGGGCTTGTCGCGCAGTTCCCCGCGCCCCTGATGGCTTGCCCCCTGAGCGGAGGGTGAGCGTTTTCCAGGGGCGCGAGGAACGGCGCGACAAGCCCCGACGCAGCGCAAGGTGCGAAGCCACCGCAAGTGGCACCCCCCCCGGAGGGGCGCGGGGAACTGCGCGCCCAGCCCGAGCGGCGGGAAAGCAGCCCGCCGACAGCAAGTGGCACCCCCTGAGGGGCGCGGGGAACGGCGTGCCCAGCCCGCGTGGCGGGAGAGCGGCGCGCCCAGCGCAAGTGGCACCCCCCGGGGGCGTGGCCCGAGGGGCGGGAAGGGTGCGGCCACGCCGCAAGTGCACCCCTCCGAGCCAGAGCGGCCAGCGAAGCGCACGGGCTAGGCCGAGGCCAGAGGCAGGGTCGCCGCCAGGCGGGTGAGGGTGGGGGTGTCGAGGGGGAGGGGCGGGTGGACGGGGCCCGACGTGGTGGACCAGCGGTGGGCGATGGCCACGGCGTCCTCACCCGTCAAGGCGGCAGCAGCCTGCACCGCGGCGCCCAGCGCGACGAGCTCCCCGGCTTCCGGCACCTGGACGGCGCGCCCGGACAGCCGGCGTACCGTCTCCAGCCACGCGGCCCCCCGCGCGCCCCCGCCGATGAGCAGCAGCGGCTCGTCCGAGGGCGCCTCGCCGTCCACGGCGAGGACCTGGTCGAGCGCGCCGAGCAGCGCGTAGACGGCACCGTCGTAGGCGCCCTGCAGCACCTGGCCGGCGGTCGTGTCGTGGCGCAGCCCGGTGAGCAGCCCGGAGGCGTACGGCAGGTTGGGCGTGCGTTCGCCGTCCAGGAAGGGCAGGAAGGCGATCGAGCCGCCGGGCTCGACGTCCTCCCGGTCGCGGCCGAGCAGGGCCGCCACCTTGTCGACGGCGAGCGTGCAGTTCAGCGTGCAGGCGAGCGGCAGCCAGCCGCCCGCCGCCGCGGCGAACCCGGCGACGACGCCACTCGCGTCGGCCGGCCGCTGCCGCGACACCGCGTAGACCGTGCCCGACGTGCCGAGGCTGAGCGCGGCCCGGCCGGGCGTGAGGCCGAGGCCCAGCGCGGCCGCGGCGTTGTCGCCGGTGCCCGCGGCGACCAGCGCGCCGGCCCGCAGCGGCAGCCCGTCGCGTACGGTGCCTGCCTGCTCGCCGGGGCCGAGCACAGTGGGCAGCAGGTCGGGCGCGAGGCCTATCGCGGCGAGCAGCGCCTCGTCGTAGCGCTCGGTGTCGGAGCGCCACCAGCCCGTCCCCGAGGCGTCGCCGCGGTCGGTGACGGCGGCGCCGGACAGCCGCTCGGTCAGGAAGTCGTGCGGCAGCCGCACCGCACGCGCGGCCGCGGCGGCCTCGGGCTCGTGCTCGGCGAGCCAGGCCCACTTCGAGACCGTGAAGCTCGCCCCCGGCACTGAGCCGAAGCGCTGCGCCCAGTGCTCGGCGCCGTACGTGTCGACCAGCGCGGCGGCCTGCGGCGCGGACCGCACGTCGTTCCAGAGCAGGGCGGGCCGCACCGGCCGCCCCTGCGCGTCGAGCACCACGAGCCCGTGCTGCTGGCCGCCGACGGAGACGGCCTCGGCGCGACCGGCCCACGGGCCGAGCCGGCCGAGGGCCGACTGCAGCGCGGACCACCACTCCTCGGGGTCGGTCTCCCGTCCCGCACCGGCGCTGACGGTGTGCCGCGCCTGGCCGGAGGCCAGCACCGCTCCGGTCTCGACGTCCACCGCGAGCACCTTCGTGGACTGCGTGGAACTGTCGACGCCGAGGACGACCGACCCGTGCGATGCGCTGTCCGACCCCATGTGATTCCTGTCCCTTCCCGAGCCCGTCGTGGGCTGCCACTTCCCATCATCGGCCTCGCATACTAATTTGTTCAACAGTCTGACGAATAGGAGCGAGCCGTAATGACTTCCGAGACGAACCTCACCCCCCGGCCGGAGCACAAGTTCACCTTCGGCCTGTGGACGGTCGGGTGGCTGGGCCGCGACCCGTTCGGCGACGCCACCCGCGCGCCGCTCGACCCGGTGGACACCGTCACCAAACTCGCCGAGCTCGGCGCGTACGGTGTGACGTTCCACGACGACGACCTGATCCCGTTCGGGTCCTCCGACGCCGAGCGCGACGCGACGGTCAAGCGCTTCCGTGCCGCGCTCGACACCACCGGGCTGACCGTCCCGATGGCGACCACCAACCTCTTCACCCACCCGGTCTTCAAGGACGGCGGCTTCACCTCCAACGACCGCGACGTGCGCCGCTTCGCGCTGCGCAAGACGATCCGCAACATCGACCTGGCCGCCGAGCTGGGCGCCAAGGTCTATGTCGCGTGGGGCGGCCGCGAGGGCGCCGAGTCCGGCGCCGCCAAGGACGTCCGGGTCGCGCTCGACCGCTTCAAGGAGGCCTTCGACCTGCTCGGCGACTACGTCACCGAGAAGGGCTACGACCTGCGGTTCGCCATCGAGCCCAAGCCGAACGAGCCGCGCGGCGACATCCTGCTGCCGACGGTCGGCCACGCGCTGGCGTTCATCAACACCCTGGAGCGCCCCGAAATGGTGGGCGTCAACCCGGAGGTCGGCCACGAGCAGATGGCGGGCCTGAACTTCCCGCACGGCATCGCCCAGGCGCTGTGGCACAAGAAGCTCTTCCACATCGACCTCAACGGCCAGACCGGCATCAAGTACGACCAGGACCTGCGCTTCGGCGCCGGCGACCTGCGGTCGGCGTTCTGGCTGGTGGACCTGCTGGAGACGGCGGGCTACGAAGGCCCGCGGCACTTCGACTTCAAGCCGCCGCGCACGGAGGACTACGACGGCGTGTGGGCCTCGGCCGCGGGCTGCATGCGCAACTACCTGATCCTCAAGGACCGCGCCGCCGCCTTCCGCGCCGACCCGGCCGTCCAGGAGGCGCTGGTCGCCTCGCGCCTGGACCAGCTCGCCCAGCCCACCGTCTCGGCGGACGAGGGTCTGGCCGGGCTGCTGGCCGACCGCGCCTCCTACGAGGACTTCGACGCGGATGCCGCCGCCCAGCGCGGTATGGCCTTCGAGCAGCTGGACCAGCTGGCGATGGAGCACCTGCTCGGCGCCCGCTGAAGCACCGCCTTCCCCGCGCCCGGCAAGGGCGCGGGGAACCGCGTGCCTCCCGCCGCGGCGGGAGGCAGGTGACCGGAAGGGGCAGCCCGCCACGGGACGCCGGTGGCCCGGAAGGGGCAGCCCGCCACGGGACGCCGGTGGCCGGCAGGGTCAGTACGCCACAGGGCCGCTGTCAGCCGGTCAGTTGCGGCTGCGCTCGGTCCGCTGCACGGCCGGGGACCCGGTGGCCGGCTCGGGGATCGTGGCCAGGCCCGGCTCGGCCGCGGGGACCGGCGTCCGCCGCAGCGGCCAGGCCCAGTGGTCGCGGCCCGGCAGCGGCGCCGGCGGGTCGGTGACCGGCCCGGGGATGACGGCGAGGGCCACGGCCAGCAGCGCCGAGCCGACGATGCCGTCCAGCCAGTAGTGGTTGGCGGTGCCGACCACGATCAGCGTGGTGACCAGCGGGTGCAGCAGCCACAGCCAGCGCCAGCGCGAGCGGTACGCGGCGATCAGGCCGATCGCGATGGCCAGCGCCCAGCCGACGTGCAGGGACGGCATCGCGGCGAACTGGTTGGACATCGAGTCGCCGTCCGGTTTGCCGTAGACGGCAGGACCGTAGACCGAGGCGGTGTCGATCATGCCGTCGCCGTGCAGCATCCGCGGCGGGGCCAGCGGGAAGAACAGGTGGCCGAGCAGCGCGAGCATCGTCTGGATCACGATGGCCCGCCGGATCCACAGGTAGTGCGCCCGCTTCTTGACGAACATCCAGCCGAGGAAGATCGCCATGGCCGGGAAGTGCACGGTGGCGTAGAGGTAGTTGGCGGTGTGGATCACCGTGTGGCTGTGCAGCATCAGCTGCTGGACCGTGTGCTCGCTCGGCAGGTGGACCGCGCGCTCGAACGACCAGACGTTGTCGGCGTGCCGGAAGGCGTCGTCGGTCTGCCCGTTGGCGACCTTGCGGCCGTACTTGTAGATCGAGTCCACCACGAAGAGCAGCAGCAACTCGGGCAGCAGCTGGGGGAGCCTGGCCGGCAGCGGGACCCTGGGTCTGGGGAACGGGCGCTTGGCGGCGATGACCGACGACGACACGCTCCCCAGTCCCATATGGCAGTCCCTGCCCCTCCGCACCGCAATCCGCTGAAGTCCACCGACAGCCCCGAGGCGGCGTCGTCTGGACCACCTGCCCCGCACAACCGACGTCATTCCGACCGCTCCCGGCCATCCTTGCAAAACCCGCGCGAAATGTCCGTGGGGTTGACGTCGTGACCACCAGTGTGGAACGCGGGTCACGGTTTCGGCCGCAGGCGCGCCCCGCTGCTCGCCGACTGCAACGTGCGTATCGGTTGACGCAAAAATCTCTCAACTGTGCGTAGCTGGACGGCAAATAGCCGAAATCATCTCGCACGAGCCTTGTGGAACCGGACGTCGCCGCCCTAATGTCACCTCACCCCCGACGCCCGTGCCGCTCTCCCCCAGCAGTTCGCCTGGGGATCCCGTCAGACCGAGAGCGGAACGGGCGCCGGGGCGACCCCCACCTGAGCCTGTCCCGAGAGAATCGAGCTTTCGATGTCACGGAGCATCACCGGTGCTGTGGCGAGATGGTCAAGAGGACGACGGCGAAGAGCCGCCGTGTCGGTCGCGTCGGTGACCGCCGCGGCGGCCGCGCTCGGCGTGCTGACCGGCGGAACGGCACTGGCCGGTACGGCGGCCGGCGGGCACGGCGGCCAAGCGGGCGCAGGCAAGGCCGTGGTGACCCGCGCCGCGCTCGACCCCTCGCTCACCGCGGGCCGCGGCGCGGACGTCGGCTTCGCGGAGCAGGAGGCCGAGAACGCCACCACCGACGGCACCGTCATCGGCCCGGGCCGGGACGCCTACACGCTGCCCGCCGAGGCGTCGGGCCGTAGCGCGGTCACCCTCAAGCCCGGGCAGTACGTCGACTTCACGCTGCCGAGCGCGGCCAACGCGATCAACGTGCGCTACAGCATCCCCGACGCCGCGACCGGCGGCGGGATCACCTCACCGCTGAACGTCTCGGTCGACGGCGGCGCCAAGAAGACCCTCACGCTGACCTCGCAGTACTCCTGGCTCTACAACCTCTACCCGTTCTCGAACGACCCGGCCGCCGACATCCTGCACCCCGACTACTGGGTCACCGAGTGCTCCTGCGTCCCGCAGGACACCACCCCGGCGCCGGTCTTCGCCAAGCCCTTCAGGCCCAACCACTTCTACGACGAGCAGCGGCTGCTGCTCGGCCGCACCTACCGGGCCGGCCAGACCGTACGGCTGGCGGTGCCCGCGGGGGCCGCGACCACCACCGTAGACCTGCTGGACTCGCAGCTGGTCGCGCCGCCGAAGGTCGACGTGCTGGCCGCCAACGTGCTGCTGTTCGGCGCAGACCCGACCGGCCGGCGCGACTCGGCCGACGCGATCGACCGGGCCATCGCCTTCGCGCAGCGCTCCCACCTGAAGGTCTACATCCCGCCGGGCACCTACCAGGTCGACCGGCACATCATCGTGGACCACGTCACCATCGAGGGCGCGGGCAGCTGGTACACGGTCATCAAGGGCCACCAGGTGGACCTGGCGACCCCGGCTGCGGACGGGTCGGTGCACACCGGCGTCGGCTTCTACGGCAAGGACGCGGCGGCGGGCGGCAGTTCCGACGTCCACCTGTCGGGCTTCGCGATCCAGGGCGACGTGCGCGAGCGGATCGACACCGACCAGGTCAACGGGATCGGCGGATCGCTCAGCAACTCCACCATCGACGGGCTGTACATCCAGCACACCAAGGTCGGCATGTGGTTCGACGGCCCGATGACCAATCTGCGGATCACCGGCAACGTGATCGTCGACCAGATCGCCGACGGCATCAACTTCCACACCGGCGTGACGCGTTCGGTCATCTCCGGCAACTTCCTGCGCAACACCGGTGACGACGCGCTGGCGCTGTGGTCGGAGAAGACCGAGGACGCCGGCAACACCGTCGACCACAACACCCTGCAGACCCCGGTGCTCGCCAACGGCATCGCCCTCTACGGCGGTACGGACAACACCGTGTCGGCCAACCTGATCGCCGACCCGATCCGGGAGGGCAGCGCCATCCAGGTCGGCTCGCGCTTCGGCTCCGAGGCCTTCACCGGCAAGCTGTCGATCACCGACAACACCACGGTCAGGGCCGGCACGTACGAGCTCAACTGGAACATCGGGCTCGGCGCGATCTGGTTCTACGCGCTGGAGAAGAACATCGACGCCGACATCCAGGTGACCGGCGACCACTTCCTCGACAGCACCTACAACGCGATCATGCTGGTCAGCGACTTCCCGGTGAAGGACCTCTACTCCATCACCGGCGTGCACTTCAAGGACATCCAGGTCGACGGCACCGGCACCTCCGTGCTGAGCGCCCGGGTCGCGGGCGGCGCCACCTTCCAGAACGTCGACGCCCGCAACGTCGGAGCCGTCGGCATCAACAACTGCGGCTCCTTCAACTTCCCCGCCACCGGCTCGGAGTTCGCCGTCACCGATCTCGGCGGCAACGACGGCGGCGGCACGACCGGCCCCTGGCTGGCCCCCTGGGAGCTGCCCAACACGATCACCTGCGACGACCGTCCCGCAGTCGTCCCGCCGCCGGCGCCGTCCGCCTGGTGACCCGGCACTGACCCACCGACCCACCCGCCCGGCCGGCCGCCTCCCCGCGGCCGGCCGGGCTCATCGCAGGCCCGCCTCGCGTTCGGCCGCCGCGCGCAGCCAGTCGGTGAAGCGGTCGCCGCCGGCGTTCGGGCCGGCGAAGGGGCCGTCGGGCTCGTTGTACGACCAGACCTCGGGGTCCGGCCCCGGGCCGCGCAGGAAGTCGAAGCGGTAACCCTGGTGCATCAGGATCACCCGGTCGCCCGCCTCGAACCGGAAGTTCACGCCGTGCTCGGCCAGCAGGTCCTCGGCGGCCTCGCGCAGCCCGAGCATCAGCGGGTAGAAGACGTCGCTGCTGACCAGGAAGCGGCCGAAACCGGCACCCGTCAGGGCGAGGAAGCAGCGGTACGCGGCGCCGACCGGTCCCGGCTGGTCGCGTTCGATCTCCATGATCTCCCGCACCCCCAGGCCCAGCGGCCGCGCGCCCGTGGCGTCGCCGCGCTCATCCAGCAGGCCCACCGCGGCCCGTACCCGCGCCTCAGGACCCATCCGCGCCCAGGCCGCGTCGTCGATCGACACCGTACGGCTCCGCACCCAGCCCCACCCCCGATCTGTCGGTGTACGCACCACCGCACATGACTACCAGAGCCGGAGCCGCGCCGGTGGATTCCTGGCCAGGGGCGGGCCCTTCGGGGCACTACGCTCGGCGGCATGAGCGATCAGCACTTCGAAACCCTCGCCATCCACGCCGGACAGCCGGCCGACGCCCAGACCGGCGCCGTCGTCACACCGATCTACCAGGTGTCGACGTACAAGCAGGACGGCGTCGGCGGTCTGCGCGGCGGCTACGAGTACAGCAGGTCGGCCAATCCGACCAGGGCCGCGCTCGAGCAGAACCTGGCGGCGCTGGAGGGCGGCCGCCGCGGCCTGGCCTTCGCCTCCGGCCTGGCGGCCGAGGACTGCCTGCTGCGGACCGTCCTGGCCCCCGGCGACCACGTGGTCATCCCCGACGACGCCTACGGCGGCACCTTCCGGCTGTTCGCGAAGGTCGTGGAGCGCTGGGGCGTGACCTGGTCGGTGGCCGACACCTCCGACGTGCAGGCGGTACGGGACGCGGTACGCCCGCAGACCAAGCTGATCTGGGTCGAGACGCCGTCCAACCCGCTGCTGGGCATCACCGACATCGCCGCGCTCGCCGGGGTGGCGCGGCAGGCGGGGGTGCGGCTGGTGGTGGACAACACCTTCGCCAGCCCGTATCTCCAGCAGCCGCTCGCGCTGGGCGCGGACGTGGTGGTGCACTCCACGACCAAGTACATGGGCGGGCACTCCGACGTGGTCGGCGGCGCCATGGTGACCGCCGACACCACGCTGGGCGAGGAACTCGCCTACCACCAGAACGCGATGGGCGCGATCGCCGGCCCCTTCGACTCCTGGCTGGTGATGCGCGGCGTCAAGACCCTCGCGGTGCGGATGGACCGGCACAGCGCCAACGCCTCCCGGGTGGCCGAACTGCTGGCCGCGCACCCGAAGGTGCACCAGGTCTACTACCCCGGGCTGCCCGAGCACCCGGGCCACGAGGTAGCGGCCAAGCAGATGAAGGCCTTCGGCGGCATGGTCTCCTTCCGGGTGAACGGTGGCGAGGACGCGGCCGTCGCGGTGTGCGACCGCACCGAGCTGTTCACCCTGGGCGAGTCGCTGGGCGGTGTCGAGTCGCTGATCGAGCACCCGGGCCGGATGACGCACGCGTCCGTCGCCGGGTCGGCCCTTGAGGTGCCGTCCGACCTCGTACGCCTGTCGGTCGGCATCGAGGCGGTCGACGACCTGCTGGCCGACCTCGGCCAGGCGCTGGGCTGACCGGGCGGGCGGCTCAGGGGATCAGCGGCGCCGCCACCCGGCCCATGCTCACCGGCGACCACCAGGTGCCGTCGCCGGGGTCGTCGGCCGGGGCTTCGTCGTCCGGCCAGGCGAGCACCGCGAAGACGATGCCGGTGAGCGCGGCGGCCACCACCAGCACCCACAGCACGTGCAGCAGCACCCGGCGGCGGCGTACCGTGCGCCGCCCCCGGACCGCCGCCCGGGCCACCAGGCCGGCCGGCACCGCCGGGTGCGGGGTGTCGAGCAGTTGCCGCACCTCGTCGTCGCGCCGGTTCGGCGCCCTCACGGGGCCACCCCCTGCGCCGCCCGGTGCTCGGCGCGCTCGCGCGCCTCGGCGACCGTACGCGGCGCCGCGGCTGGACCGGCCGGGCTGCCCGGGCCGCCGTCCGGCGGCGGCGGTCCCGCCGGGTCGAAGCGGCTGCTGCGCAGGGTCGCGGTGGCCCGGGCGCAGATCGCCCTGACCCGGTCGGCGGGCAGCCCGAGCTGCGCGGCGGTCTGCTCCTCGGCGACGCCCTCGAAGTACCGCATCGTGACGACCAGCCGCTCCTGCGGGGTCAGCCGCGCCAGGACGCCGCCGTGCGGGCGGCGCCACCACGGCCGGTAGGCGAAGCGGCGTACCAGCTCCGCCCGCGCCTGGTCGTAGGGGTCCTCGGCGCGCATCCGCAGCCAGTCGGCGTAGGTACGCGCCAGGGTCGCGGTGAGCAGTTTCTCGGCCTGCTCCCGGTCGCCGGTGAGCAGGGTGGCGGTGTGCAGCAGTCGGCCCGCCGCCCCGGCGCTGAACGCCGCGAACTCGGCGTCCCGTCGGTTCTCCGCTGCCGTCCGGCGCTTCCCCACGCGGCCATGGGACGGCAACCGGGTGTTCCCGGTCAAGCCCCCTGCGTGTCCCCCTGCACCTCGTACGCACCATCGGTACGAGGTGCCACTTCCGCCGCTCCCGGGGCCTCGTCTTCGGTGCGGCCGAGACCGGCGTGCCAGTCGGCGAGCGCGGTGTTGAAGCGTACGAGCAGATCGGTGAAGACCTCCCGCTCGCCGGTCGTCCAGCCGTCGGTGACATGGGCCATCAGCCGGCGGCGGGAGTCGCGCACCTCGTCGAGCCGGCCGCGCCCGCGCGGCGAGACGGCCAGGACCACGGCCCGGCCGTCGTCGGGGTGCGAGGTGCGCTTGACCAGACCGGTGTCGACCAGCGGCGCCACCTGCCGGGTGACGGTCGAGGAGTCGATGCCCATGGCCTCGGCGAGCGCCTTGACGCCCATCGGGCCCTCCCGGTCGAGCCGGTTGAGCAGCAGATAGGCGGCGCGGTCCATGGAGTTGCGGGCCTTGCCCACACCGCCGAGCCGGGTCTGTTCCGCGCGGCGGGCGAAAAGGGCCACCTGGTGCTGGAGGCGCTCCAGGAGTTCTGACGAGGTCTCCGTCGGTTTGGACATGACCTTGAAGCTCGCGTTCTGTCGGTCCTGCGAAGGGCGATCGGACGGCGGGAAGTTGGGAGAAGAGTACGCGGACCGGCTGCCCGAGTGACCCAGCACGCACAAACCGCAACCCGGTCCTGACCGCGTCGTGAACCCCCGGCGGCGCGCCCCCGCCCCGGTCGTGCCCCGGGCGTGGCGGGGGCGGGCGGCTGCGAGACTGGTGGTATGGACAGACCGGCACCCTCCGCGCCCCACCCGATCACCCTCGATGACGTGCGCGGCGCCCACAAGATGCTCTCCGGCGTGGCCCGCATGACCGCGATGGAGACCAGCAGACACCTGTCGTCGCTGGTCGGGGCACCCGTGCACCTCAAGTGCGAGAACCTGCAACGCACCGGTTCCTTCAAGATCCGCGGCGCCTACGTGCGCATCGCCGGGCTCAGTCCCGAGGAGCGCGCGGCCGGCGTGGTGGCGGCCAGCGCCGGCAACCACGCGCAGGGCGTGGCGCTCGCGGCCGCGCTGCTCGGCGTGCGCTCCACCGTCTTCATGCCGGTCGGCGCCCCGCTGCCGAAGGTCGCCGCGACCCGCGACTACGGCGCCGAGGTCCGGCTGCACGGCGCGGTCGTGGACGAGACGCTGCGGGCGGCCATCGCGTACGCCGAGGAGACCGGCGCGGTCTTCATCCACCCCTTCGACCACCCGGACATCATCGCCGGGCAGGGCACGGTGGGCCTGGAGATCCTGGAGCAGTGCCCCGAGGTGCGCACCATCCTGGTGGGCGTCGGCGGCGGCGGGCTCGCCGCCGGTGTCGCGGTCGCGGTCAAGGCGCTGCGGCCCGACGTGCGGGTGGTGGGGGTGCAGGCGGCGGGCGCCGCCGCCTACCCGCCCTCGCTGGCGGCCGGCCGGCCGGTGGCGCTGGGCTCGGTGGCCACCATGGCCGACGGCATCATGGTCGGCAGGCCGGGGGACGTGCCGTTCGGGGTGATAAGGGACCTGCTCGACGACGTGGTGACGGTCTCTGAGGACCAGCTGTCGTCGGCGCTGCTGCTGTGCCTGGAGCGGGCGAAGCTGGTCGTCGAGCCGGCCGGGGCGAGCTCGGTGGCCGCGCTGCTCGCGGCGCCGGACGCCTACGAGGGGCCGGTCGTGGCGGTGCTGTCCGGCGGCAACGTGGACCCGCTGCTGATGCAGCGCATCCTGCGGCACGGCATGTCGGCGGCGGGCCGCTACCTGTCGCTGCGGCTGCGGCTGACCGACCGGCCGGGGGCGCTGGCGACGCTGCTCGGGGTGCTGTCGCTGGCGGACGCCAACGTCCTGGACGTCAGCCATGTGCGGACCGACCCGCGGCTCGGCCTCACCGAGGCGGAGGTCGAGGTGCACCTGGAGACCAAGGGCCCCGAGCACTGCGCCGCGGTCGGCACCGCGCTGGAGGACGCCGGCTACGTGGTGATCGCCTGACGGACGGCGGGTGCGGCGGCCGTACCCGTACCCGTGGCCGTGGCCGTCCGGCGGGTTGACGCGATATATCGCGTCTGGCATTCTCGCGGCATATCGCGAGGGTGCCCGGTAAAGCGTTCGCAAAACGGCGGGGTATCCGGCGATCATCGGCCGATGAGTTTCGGCGGGCCGACCAGTCGTACAGCCGTAACAGCACACAGCGAAGCAACGGACGGGAGCGAAAAAATGCCGGGCGCCATCTATGCCGAAGGTCTGGTCAAGACCTTCGGCGATGTCAGGGCACTGGGGGGAGTGGACCTTGACGTGCCGGAGGGCACGGTCCTCGGTTTGCTCGGGCCCAACGGGGCGGGCAAGACCACCGCCGTCCGGGTGCTGACCACACTTCTGCAGCCGGACAGCGGCAGGGCCACCGTCGCGGGCATCGACGTGCTCAAGCACCCCAACGAGGTCCGCAGGCACATCGGCCTGTCGGGCCAGTTCGCCGCCGTGGACGAGTTCCTCACCGGCCGCGAGAACATCCAGATGGTCGGCGAGCTCTACCAGCTCAGCGCCAAGGCCGCCCGCAAGCGGGCCGACGAGCTGCTGGAGCGCTTCAACCTCGCCGACGCCGCCAACCGGATCTCCAAGACCTACTCCGGCGGTATGCGCCGCCGGCTCGACCTGGCCGCCGCGCTGGTGGTCAGCCCGCCGGTGATGTTCATGGACGAGCCCACCACCGGGCTCGACCCGCGCAACCGGCAGCAGCTGTGGGAGGTCATCCAGGAACTGGTCGCGGGCGGCACCACGTTGCTGCTCACCACGCAGTATCTGGAGGAGGCCGACCACCTCGCCCACGACATCTGCGTCATCGACCACGGCAAGGTCATCGCCCGCGGCACCTCCGACCAGCTCAAGGCGCAGACCGGCGGCGAGCGCGTCGAGGTCGTGGTGCACGAGCGGGACCGGATCGAGGACGCGGCCCGCGCGATGGCCGCGCACGGCAAGGGCGAGGTCAAGATCGAGCAGCACACCCGCAAGATCACCGTCCCGGTGACCGGCGGCGCCAAGCTGCTCGCCGAGGTGATCCGCGACCTCGACGCCGGCGGCATCGAGATCGACGACATCGGCCTGCGCCGCCCCACCCTGGACGACGTCTTCATCTCGCTCACCGGCCACGCGGCCGAGGCGGCGGCGACCGGCGACGACGAGGACGGCGGCGCCGGCGGCGAAGGGGCGGGCGGGTCCGCCAAGGACGCCAAGGACGCCAAGGACGCCAAGGACGCCAAGGACGCCAAGGACGCGAAGCACGACAAGCACGACAAGCACGACAAGGACGCCGACGACGCCGAGGGGGCCGTCAAATGACGACCGTGACCCAGACCCCGCCGCAGCCGACCCAGGCGCCGCACGCCCGTGGCGGCGTCATCCAGTCCGCGCACGACTCGCTGGTGGTCGCCAAGCGCAATCTGCTGCGGATGATGCGCATCCCCGAGGTCGTGATCTTCGGGCTGATCCAGCCGATCATGTTCGTGGTGCTGTTCAGCTACGTCTTCGGCGGGTCCGTCAACGTCGGCGGCACCTTCGACGCCCGCGCCTACCGCGAGTTCCTGATGGCCGGCATCTTCGCGCAGACCGTCACCTTCGCCACCGCGGGCGCCGGCGCCGGCATCGCGGACGACATGAGCAAGGGCCTGATCGACCGGTTCCGCTCGCTGCCGATGTCCCGTGGCGCGGTGCTCACCGGCCGCACCCTCGCCGACCTGGTGCAAACGGCGCTGACCGTGGTGGTGCTGGCCTGCGTCGGCCTGCTGGTCGGCTGGCGGATCCACCACGGCGTCCCGAAGATGTTCGCCGCCTTCGCGCTGCTGCTCCTGCTGGGCTACGCCTTCTCCTGGATCGGCGCGCTGATCGGCCTGTCGGTGCGGAGCCCTGAGGCGGCCACCTCCGGCGGCCTGATCTGGCTCTTCCCGGTGACCTTCGTGTCCAACGCGTTCGTCTCGCCGCAGAACATGACGCCGTGGCTGCGGCACGTCGCCGAGTGGAACCCGTTCAGCGCCACCGTCCAGGCCGGCCGGGTGCTGTTCGGCAACCCCGGCGTGGTCCAGTCCGACGCCTGGCCGATGCAGCACCCGGTGTGGGCGTCGCTGGCCTGGTCGGTGGTCATCATCGTGGTCTTCCGCACCCTGGCGGTCCGCAAGTACCGCTCGGCGACGGCCTGACGGCCCGGTCCTGCTACGCAGCGAGCCCCCGGCGGTCCTCCGCCGGGGGCTCGTCCGTGCCCGGGGGCTCAGCCCTGATAAGGCTTGACGTCGAGGATCTTCACCGACGCGCTCTTGCCGTTCGGCAGCTCGTACGTGGCGTCGTCGCCGGTCCGCTTGCCGGCCACACCGCGGCCCAGCGGGGACTGCGGCGAATACGTCTCCAGGTCGCTGGAGATGCCCTCACGGGAGCCGAGCAGGAAGGTCGTGGTGTCGTCGGGGTCGCCGTCGAAGGCGATCGTGACGACCATGCCGGGAGCCACCACGCCGTCGTCCGCCGGGGCCTCGCCGACCTTGGCGGACTCCAGGATCTGGTTCAGCTGCCGGATGCGCAGCTCCAGCTTGCCCTGGTCCTCACGCGCCGCGTGATAGCCGGCGTTCTCCTTGAGATCGCCTTCCTGGCGGGCTTCCTCGATCTTGGCGACGATCTCGGCGCGCGCCGGACCAGACAGATGCTCCAGCTCGGCCCTGAGCTGGTCGTACGCCGCCTGGGTCAGCCAGGTGACGTTGTCGCTGGTCTGGGTCACAGGTGCTCCTCGTCGGTACTGTCGTGAAGAACTGCATTGCCACCGGTAGCCGGGACGAAACCACGAGCCTAACAATTACCGGCGTATGACGGGGGCGGGTACGGCGCGGGCCGCGCCGACCTCGGGAAAGGGCTCGGGTGCCGGGCGGGCGCCGGGCAGGTCAGCCGCGGGGCGCCGCGCTGCAGCCGACCAGTTCGCCGGTCTCGCCGCGGGCGGTGGTGCGCACCGTGACGACGGTGTCGATCTGCTCGCCGTGCTGGGCGAGGCGTACGTCCTTGCGGCCCACCTCGGCGTGGTCGCTGCCCACCGAGCGCACCGTGCACACCGCGACGGCGCCGGCGCCCTTGTGGACCTCCAGGTGGATCTGCAGCGCCTGGTCGGAGACCGCCTGGAACGCCACCACCTGGCCGCTGACCTTGTCGCCGGCCAGCGAGTCGTAGCCGTACCAGCCGATACCCGCCGCGATCAGCACGCCCGTCACGACGGCGGCGATCCGCAGCTTGCGGTCGGCGCGGGCGTCCGCGTCCGGCCCGTAGCGGCCGGCGGGCGGGGAGTTCTGTGGACCGGCCTGTACAGCCGCCATGATCGTTCCTCCCGTTCACTGACCGCGGAATTATTCGTCCCCTCGCTCGGTCACTATAGAAGGCGTGCTCCCTGCGCCCACCGAGGGGGCACCTGAACCAATAGCGGGAACCAACGGGACTTTGAGGACACCAGCCTTGACTGAGCAGCTTCGACTGATGGCCGTACACGCTCACCCCGACGACGAGTCGAGCAAGGGTGCCGCCACCATGGCCAAGTACGTGTCAGAAGGGGTGGACGTACTGGTGGCCACCTGCACCGGCGGCGAGCGGGGCTCGGTGCTCAACCCCAAGCTCCAGGGCGACGCGTACATCGAGGAGCACATCCACGAGGTACGGGCCAGGGAGATGGACGAGGCCAGGGAGATCCTGGGCGTCAAGCAGGCCTGGCTGGGCTTCGTGGACTCCGGACTGCCCGAGGGCGACCCGCTGCCGCCGCTGCCCGAGGGCTGCTTCGGGCTGCAGGACGTCGACGAGGCGGCCGGCGCGCTGGTGAAGCTGATCCGCGAGTTCAAGCCGCAGGTGATCACCACCTACGACGAGAACGGCGGCTACCCGCACCCCGACCACATCATGACCCACAAGATCTCCATGGTGGCCTTCGAGGCCGCCGGCGACCCGGAGCGGTATCCGGAGGCCGGCGAGCCGTGGACGCCGCTGAAGCTCTACTACAACCAGGGCTTCAACAAGGCCCGCACCCTCGCGCTGCACGAGGCGATCGAGGCCCGCGGCCTGGAGTCGCCCTACGGCGAATGGCTCAAGCGCTGGGAGGAGTTCGCCCGCCCGGAGCGCAACATCTCCACCCATGTGCCGTGCGCCGACTTCTTCGAGATCCGGGACAAGGCGCTCATCGCGCACGCCACCCAGATCGACCCCGAGGGCGGCTGGTTCCGGGTCCCGATGGACCTCCAGCGCGAGGTCTGGCCGACCGAGGACTACGAGCTCGCGAAGACCCGGGTGGACGTCTCGCTGCCGGAGGACGACCTCTTTGCGGGCATCCGCGAGGCCTAGGCGACAATGGGGGTGTGACAGCAACCCAAGCCTTCGGACGCCCGCTGGTCTCCCTCGCCGAGGTGAACCAGGACAAGGTGACGCCGGGGCTCCTCGGATTCGTGATCTTCGCTGTGCTCGCCTTCGGACTCTGGATGCTCATGAAGAACATGGGCAAGCAGATGAAGAAGATCGACTTCGAGGAGCAGCCGGAAGCCGGGGCGCCCGAGCGCCCCACCGCTGACCCCACCACCCACGGGTCCTGACCCCGCCCGCCGCCGCCCCGGGGCGGCACCCCGCTCTCACGTGGCCCACCCGGCCCGGGAGCGCGCCGACCCGCGCCCTGGTCCGGCCGCGCCGCCCCGGGGGGAGCGCCGGCGTCACAGGGGGAGGGACATCACCATGCGGGCCGGACGGGTCGGGGTCATGCCCAGCCGCCAGGCCTCCCAGGGGCCGCCCGGCGCGGCCGACCCCCGTTCGAGCAGCAGCGCGTAGGCGGCCGCGTACTCGTCCAGGTCCGGGTCGCGCCCCGGATACGCGTCGCCGACGGTGAGGCCGCGCAGCAGCCCCAGCGCCTGCCGTACGCCCTCGGCCGGGTCGGACCCGGGCGCCGCGGGCGCCAGCGGCAGCAGGGTGGCGCGCAGGAAGGACGCCCAGTCCTGCCCGCGCCGGTCGCCGAGCCCGGCGAAGAGCTGGTAGGCCTCCTCCAGCAGCGCCAGCGCCTCCGTCACCCGCTCGTTGCCCGCGTCGATCACCGCCAGCTCCACGCACGACCACGCCTCGCCGTGCTCCACACCGATCCGCCGGAAGTCCTGCCTGGCGTCCTGCAGCAACTGCCGGGCGAAGCCGCTGTTGCGCAGGTTCCCGGTGCTGGCGGCGCGCTGGTCCCTGGTGACCCGCGCCGAGTGGTGCCGGGCGCAGGCCAGACCGTAGACGTCCCGCATCCGGGAGAACATCGTGCGCGACCGCTCCAGCGTGCGCAGCGCCGCGTCGGTGTCCCCGCACTCCTCCAGCGCCTGCCCCAGGTAGTACAGCGTCCACGCCTCGCCGCGGGCGTCCTCGCTGGCCCGGTGCCGCTGCACCGCCTCGTCCAGGTCGCGGGCCGCCTCGCGGGGCTCGCCGCCCAGCAGCCGGGCCCTGGCCAGCTGGGTCATCGTCCAGGCGGTGCCGCGCGGATCGCGGGCCAGCGCGTACGACTGGCCGGCCGCCCGCAGCTCCGCCTCGCCCTCGTCGAGCCGGCCGACCCGCAGATACACCTGGCCCAGCTGGAGGTGCGCCCACGCCTCGCCCTGCACGCTCTCGTTGGCCCGGTGCAGCGCCAGCGACTCCCGCAGCAGCTCCAGCGCGCTGCCGAGCTGCCCCCTGTCGCGCAGCACCGCGGCCAGCGCGTGCATGGTCCAGGCGCGGTCCTCCTCCAGCTCGGGTGCCGTCTGGATCTCCAGCGCCTCCCGCAGCTTGACCTCCGCCTCCCGCAGGTTGCCCTGCTGGTGCAAGGTGATGCCGAGGCTGTCCAGCGCGCGGGCCGCGCCCGCCGGGTGCTGCGCCTCGAAGTAGAGGTCCACCACCGTGCTCAGCGTCGACCTGGACTTGTCCAGCTCGCCCAACTGCCGTGCCGCGATGCCGGTTCGCCACTGCACCGAGCGCACCAGCACCGAACGGTCCTCGTCCGGGCCGGACTTCTGCTGCCGCACCTGCTGGGCCTGCGCCATCTCGCTGATCTCGCCCAGCCGGTAGAGGTCGCCGCGCAGCAGGCAGTAGTCGCACAGCGCGCCCAGCAGCGCCTGGACCGCCGCCCGGTCGACGCCCTCGGTCTCGCGCAGCGCGGCGGTGATGAAGCTGGACTCCTCGTCCAGCCAGCGCAGCGCCGGCTCCAGCGAGGAGAAGCCGTGCTGCCCGAAGCGCCCGGCCCTGGTGGAGGTCTTGCCCTCGACCAGCCGCACCACGGTGTTGGCGAGGTCGGCATAGGAACGGATCAGCCGCTCGTGCGCCGCGGCCCGCTCCGCCGGGTCCTCCTCGTCCAGCAGCCGCTCGGCGGCGAAGGCGCGGACCAGGTCGTGCGGCCGGTAGCGGCTGCCGCGGACGTTCTCGATCAGCCCCGCCGCGGCCAGCGCCGACAGCCGCCTGGCCGCCTCCTGGTCGTCGGTGGCCAGCAGCGCGGACGCCGCCGCGGTGCCGAAGCTCGCCCGGCCGGCCAGCGCGAGGCGGCGCAGCAGGCGGCGGTCGGGCTCCGGGAGGTCGTGGTAGCGCAGCGCCAGGATCCGGTCGACCGGGTCGCGCGGCCCGAACACCTCGATGTCGTCGGCGAGCCGGACCGGGCCGTGGTGGTCGGCCAGCGCCGACCCGGCGATCCGCAGCGCTATCGGCAGTCCCGCGCACAGCCCGCCGAGCCGCTCGGCCT
Source organism: Streptomyces sp. NBC_01198 (assembly GCF_036010485.1). Classification (NCBI taxonomy): domain Bacteria; kingdom Bacillati; phylum Actinomycetota; class Actinomycetes; order Kitasatosporales; family Streptomycetaceae; genus Streptomyces; species Streptomyces sp. NBC_01198. The sequence continues at coordinate 2,918,276 of NZ_CP108568.1, read as the reverse complement.
CCGCCGGGTCGGGCCCCGGCAGCCCCGCGGCCTGCGCCAGATGGTCGAGCAGCCCCTGCGCGCCCTGCGACGTCAGCGGGCCGACCTCCAGCTGCCGCACCCGGGCGCCCGGCAGTTCCAGCGGCAGCGGCTCGCGCGCGGTGACCAGCACCAGGCTCTCGGACCGCTCGGGCACCAGCGCCCGCACCTGGTCCGGGTCGGTGGCGTCGTCCAGCACGATCACCACCGGCACGCCGGTCAGATGCTGCTGGTACTGGTCGCTGAGCCGGCGCAGATGCTGCTCCTGGTTCTGCCGCTCCCTGAACAGCAGCTGGTCGCGCGGCGCGCCGAGCCGGTTCAGCAGGTGCAGCAGCGCGTCCCGTACCGGCAGCGCGGCCCGGCCGTCGCCCGCGCCGCGCAGGTCCACCACGCACGCACCGCGGAACTGGTCCTTCAACTGCCGTGCCGCGCGCACCGCGAGCGTCGTCCGGCCGCTGCCCGGCGGCCCGTGCAGCACGATCACGGTGGGCTGCACGGTGACCGCGGCCCTGGCCTGGTGCACCGCCTGGGCGATCTGCGTCATCTCGGCGGTGCGGCCGGTGAAGAAGCCGTCCGCCGACGGGAGTTGGCCGAAGGAGTGCTCCAGCAACGAGCGGGTGCGGGCCGCCGCGCTGCGGTCGGCGCCGGAACGGCGCTGGCGCGGCACCTCCGCCGGGGGGCGCACCGGGCTCCCCTGCTCCTTCTGCCGGGCAGCGGTCCGCCGGTCGCCGGCCGCCTCCAGGAACGGCCGCACGCCGCGGCGCTCCAGCGCCGCCAGCCACAGCAGCCGCAACTGCTCGGCCCCGCCCGGCGCCCCGCGTTCGGGAGCCGCCGCCCTCCTGGCCGCGCGGCCCCTGGCGGCCGCGGCCCCGAGGGTGGCGACCCCGGCGGCGCCGACCGCCGCGCCGGTCAGCAGCGAGGCGCCAGGCGAGATGCCCTGGCCCAGGTCGACGCCGAAGGCGACCGCCGCTCCCACGCCGGCCACCAGGCCGCCGGCCGTACTGCTCGCGGCTCCGCCGCCACGGCCCTGCGGCACACCGCCGGGCGCGGCCCTCGGCGCCTCGCGGGCCTCCAACGCCCGCTGGTAGGCCACGTATTCGCCCCCGGCCGCATCGCAGATCTCGTCGAACCGCTCGCGCGCCTGCCGCAGCAGCGCGTCCCCGCCCCCCGCGGGGCCCTGCTCGGCCACCAGCCGCGCCAACAGCCTCTCCGCGGCGGCACGGTCGGCTTCCCGCAGTGCGATTCGTGACTCCGGCACATCGTCCTCCCGGGTGACCCCGACACGTCGTCGGATGGGTTTCGTGCCCGTCCGCGGACGGCGTCAAGCGTGCCGGAGCGCCCCGATCCCGTCCCAAGTCCGTTACCGCGAGGGCGAGTACGGCGAGGCCGCCGGCTCCCCCTGCGCCCAGCCGTCCGGTGCGCGGCCCGTTCAGGCGGCGGGCGGCCCGAGGCGTGCGACGACCACACCGCTGATCCTGCGCCGGGCCACGTATCCCCAGGCGCGCGAGTCGGTGCTCGTCGCCGGGTCGTCGCCGAGCAGCACGACGCTGCCCCGCGGCACCCGGCCGCCGTCCCGCGTGCCGACCGCGTCCCGCACGGCGGGCGGTACCGGGTCGCCCGCCCGGGCCGCCACCCGCTTGACGATCAGCGGCGGTTCGGCGCCGCCCCGCTCCACCGGCGGCAGCCGGAAGACCACCGCCGCACCCGTACGCGCCCGCGCCACCGGCGTCCGCACCACCAGCAGCCGCGTCCCGGGCGGATACGTCGGCGTCATGCTCGTCCCCTCGACGGTGACGACCAGCAGCACCCTGCGTGCGGCCCCCGCGGCGAGCGCGACACCCGCGACGGCGGCGAGCAGGGACGTACGCAGCGGCAACCTGGGCATGGTGTGGGGTCCTTGTCGATGACGGGGAGCGGGTGCCGACCAGCGGTCACGCGAACGGCCGTCGCGCCGGCGGCACGCCTCGGTGCTGGGGCGGGTCAGGTGATCCGGCCGTCGCGGAGCGACACCGTGCGTTCGCAGCGGGCGGCGATCGCCGGGTCGTGGGTGGCGATCACCATGGTCGTGCCGAAGTCCGTGTTGAGGGAGAGCAGCAGCTCGATGATCTCCGTGCCGGTGGCCGAGTCCAGATTGCCGGTCGGCTCGTCGGCCAGCAGCAGCCCGGGGTCGCCGATGAGCGCGCGGGCGATGGCGACCCGCTGCTGCTGCCCGCCGGACAGCTGCGAGGGCAGCGCGTCCTCGCGGCCGGCCAGGCCCACCGCGGCCAGCAGTTCGGTGGCCCGCTCCAGCGCGCCGGAGCGCTTGCGGTAGGGGAGCAGCGGGGCGATGACGTTGTCGCGGGCGGTCAGCGCGGGCAGCAGGTGGAATCGCTGGAAGACGAAGCCGATGGTGCGCCGGTAGCGGGACAGCGCCCCGCGGCCCGCCGCGGTGATCTCGGTGCCCGCGACGGTGATGGTGCCCGCGTCGGGTACGTCGATCGCGCCGATCAGGTGCAGCAGGGTGGACTTGCCGGAGCCGGACGGTCCGGTGAGGGCGACGGTGCCGCCCGCCGCGATGGTCAGGTCCGCCTCGCGCACGGCGGTGATCCCGGCGCCCTCCCCGCTGGGGAAGGTCTTGGTCAGGCCGGTGACGACGACCGTCGCACCGCGTGCCCCCTGCGGCAGGTCGTCGGCCACGGCGGCGGCGCGTTCCTTGCGGGGCATGCGGTCTCCTTCGCGCGCGTGCGGCCGGGGCGTCGCGACGTCACCCCGACCGCGGGATGCCATCGCGCAATTGCGCACCATGAGTCGGTTCTTACCGTGACCGTGACGGCTTTTGCGATGGCGTTCGGGTGACCCTGGCACCCGGATTCCCCGGCCGTCAACAGTCGAAGGGCGGAACGGGGCCTACCAGTTCGAAATATCCAGGCAACTCGCTTGAAATTTGCGGTGATGCCAAGAAGTCTTGCGTTGCGAGGGCGGCGGTCCGTTCGCCGGCCCGCAGCGCCCTTCAGGAACCGCCGGCCCCGCCCGTGTCCGCCTCGCCCGCCGCCGCCGCCCGGCGCAGCAGCAGTGCGCGCTCGGCGCCGTTGCGGGTCAGCTCGGCCGCCCGGGCGAATTCGTCCCGCGCCTCCGCCGTACGACCCAGCCGCGCCAGCAGGTCGCCGCGGACGCTGGGCAGCAGGTGGTAGCCCTCAAGCGCACCGCCCGCCGCCAGCGCCTCGACGAGGACGAGCCCCGCCGCCGGGCCGTCGGCCATGCCGACCGCGACCGCCCGGTTCAGCTCCACCACCGGGGAGGGGGCGACGGCGGCCAGCGCCCGGTAGAGCTCGGCGATGCGCGGCCAGTCGGTGTCCTCGGCCCGTACCGCCTGCGCGTGGCTCGCGGCGATCGCGGCCTGCAAGGCGTACGGCCCCGGTGCCGCGCCGCGCGCCCTGGCCGCCGCGTCCGCCCGGGCCAGCGCCGCGAAGCCGCGGTGGACCAGCAAGCGGTCCCAGCGCCTGCGGTCCTGGTCGAGCAGCATCACCGGAGCGCCGTCCCTGGTGCGCGCCGCCGACCGTGAGGCCTGCACCTCCAGCAGCGCCGCGAGCCCGTGCACCTCGGGCTCGGCCGGCATCAGCCCCTGGAGCACCCGGGCCAGCCGCAGCGCGTCCTCGCACAGACCCGGCCGCATCCAGTCGTCGCCCGCGGTCGCCGAGTAGCCCTCGTTGAAGATCAGGTAGACCACTTCGAGCACCGACGCCAGCCGCTGCGCGAGCTCGTCGCCCTGCGGCACCTCGAAGGGCACCTTCTCCTTAGCCAGCGTCCGCTTCGCCCGCACGATCCGCTGCGCGACCGTGGCCTCCGGGACCAGGAAGGCCCGCGCGACCTCGTCCGTCGTCAGCCCGCCGAGCAGTCGCAGCGTCAGTGCCAGGCGCGCCTCCCTGGACAGCACCGGGTGACACGCGACGAAGACCAGCCGCAGCAGGTCGTCCTCGATGGCGCCGCCGCCCACGGCCGCGTCGGCCGGCTCGTCGAAGGCCGCCGCGCCCTGGGCGATCTCCAGCTCGTGGCCCAGCAGCTGGAGCTTGTGGGCGAAGGTCTCGTTGCGCCGGATCAGGTCGATGCCGCGCCGCTTGGCGGTGGTCATCAGCCACGCCCCCGGATTGCGCGGTACCCCGTCACGCGGCCACTGCTCCAGCGCGGCGACCAGCGCGTCCTGCGCCAGCTCCTCGGCCACTCCTATGTCGTGCACCAGCCGGGTCAGCCCGGCGATCAGCCGTGGCGACTCGATCCGCCACACCGCTTCCACCGCCCGCCGTGCCCGGTCGCGGTCGGCCGTCGGTGGTGGGGGCGGGGCGGGGCCGCCGGCTGCTGTCACGACCCCCCATCCCAGCAGCCGCGGGGCGCCCGCGCAAAGCGGCGCCCCGCCCCGGCCTCCCCCTGCCGCCCTACGCGGGCTCGTCCACCTGCCGGACCTCGGCCTCGATCTCCCACTCGTCGCCGTGGATCGCCAGGAAGCGCGACGCCCACTGCGTCGCCTCCTCCACCGACTTCGCCTGGATGATGGCGTAGCCGCCGATGACCTCCTTGGCCTCGGCGAACGGGCCGTCGAGCACCGTCTGCTTGCCGCCGGCCTGCCGGATCACCGCCCCGGCCTCGGCCGGCTGCAGGCCGCCGGTGTCCAGCAGCACCCCGCCCTTGGTCATCTCCTCGAGCAGTTTGCCCATCTCCGTCATCAGGTCCTCGCTGGGCCCGCCGGCGGGGGCCTTCGCGGGGTCGAGCCGCAGCAGCATCATGTAGCGCATCGTGGTGTCCTTCGTCCGTCCGGTCGATCATGTCCGAGGGCCTTCCACCCTGCCCTCACCGACGCGTCGAGCAGAGGACGCCCCGATCGACACGGCGGCGAGGAGTTTTTTGGGGTATAGCTTTCGCTATACTTGGTCGAGTGAACGGTGAGTGGGAGATTTTCCTGGTTGACGAGGTGCGCGAATGGGTCGGCCAGCTCGATGACGCGGCACGGGCTCGGGTGGTGCAAGCCCTGGACGCTCTCGCCGAAGGCGGTCCAGGGCTCGGGCGTCCGCTGGTGGACACGATCCACGGCTCCGTGATGGCCAACCTCAAAGAGTTAGGGCCAGGCACTGTGCGGATCCTGTTCGCCTTCGACCCGTGGCGGTCAAGCATTCTGCTGGTGGCAGGAGACAAGGCGGGGCGATGGAACGAGTGGTATCGGGAGGCGGTCCCGCTGGCTGAACAGCGCTACGACACGTACGTGAAGGAACGGGAGCGGGAAGAAGGAGGAGCATGAGCGGCTACACACGATGGCAGGACATCCGTGCCGAGTACGTCGAACAGGCCGGCGGGGAGGAAGCCGTCCGGAAGGGCAAGGAGGAACTGCTCGCGGAAGTCACCGGGCACCGCCTGGCAGAGTTGCGGCGGGCCCGTGGAATGACCCAGCAGCAGGTGGCGGACCACATGGGTGTCACCAAGGGCCGTGTCTCGCAGATCGAGCGGGGCAAGGTCTCCGGCCAGGATGTGCTGGCCCGGTTCGCGACGGCACTCGGCGGACGTCTGCATCAGGCCATCTACTTCGACGACGGCGATATCGCCGCCATTGCGTGAGGCGCGGGCCGGTGATGGCGGTGGGCGGCGACACCCGGGACGGCGGCGGGGGTGGGGTGGGGCTGGGGCGTGAGAGGGTGACGGGGTGAACCGACTCGGTGACGCGACCTCGCCCTACCTGCTCCAGCATGCCGACAACCCGGTGGACTGGTGGCCGTGGGGGCGCGAGGCGTTCGAGGAGGCGCGCAAGCGCGGGGTGCCGGTGCTGCTCAGCGTGGGCTACAGCGCCTGCCACTGGTGCCATGTCATGGCGCACGAGTCGTTCGAGGACGAGTCCACGGCCGCGTATCTCAACGAGCACTTCGTCGCGGTCAAGGTCGACCGCGAGGAGCGGCCCGACGTGGACGCGGTCTACATGGAGGCCGTGCAGGCCGCGACCGGCCAGGGCGGCTGGCCGATGACGGTCTTCCTCACTCCTGACGGTGAACCTTTCTACTTCGGTACGTACTTCCCGCCGCAGGCCCGGCAGGGGATGCCCGGCTTCATGGACGTGCTGGAGGGCGTCGTCGCCGCGTGGCGCGACCGGCGCGAGGAGGTCGGGGACGTCGCCGGGCGCATCGTGCGCGACCTCGCCGACCGGGCCGGGGCGTACGGAGCCTCCGTCGCGCCCGGCGACGCCGAGATGAGCGCCGCTCTGCTCGGGCTGACCCGGGAGTACGACGCCCGGCGCGGCGGCTTCGGGGGAGCGCCGAAGTTCCCGCCGTCCATGGCGCTGGAGTTCCTGCTCCGCCATCACGCCCGCACCGGCGCGGAGGGCGCGCTGCAGATGGCCCGCGACACCTGCGAGGCGATGGCCCGCGGCGGCATCTACGACCAGCTCGCCGGCGGCTTCGCCCGCTACAGCGTCGACCGCGAGTGGTGCGTGCCGCACTTCGAGAAGATGCTCTACGACAACGCCCTGCTCACCCGGGTCTACGCGCACCTGTGGCGGGCCACCGGCTCCGACCTGGCCCGCCGGATCGCGCTGGAGACCGCCGACTTCATCGTCGGCGAACTCGCCACCGACGAGGGCGGGTTCGCCTCCGCGCTGGACGCCGACAGCGACGACGGCAGCGGCGCGCACGTGGAAGGCGCCTACTACGTCTGGACGCCCGCCCAGCTCGCCGCCGAACTGGGGGAGGCGGACGGGGAGTTCGCCGCCGACTACTTCGGGGTCACCCAGGAGGGCACCTTCGAGGAGGGCGCCTCCGTACTCCAACTCCCGCAGGGCGGGGGGGTGGTGGACGCCGAGCGGGTCGCCTCCGTACGGGACCGGCTGCTGGCCGCCCGTGACCGCAGGCCGCGGCCCGGGCGGGACGACAAGGTCGTCGCCGCCTGGAACGGCCTGGCGATCGCCGCGCTGGCCGAGACCGGCGCCTACTTCGACCGCACCGACCTGGTGCAGGCCGCGGTCGACGCGGCCGACCTGCTGGTGCGGGTCCACTTCGACGGCCGCGGCCGGCTCACCCGCACCTCCCGCGACGGTGTCGCGGGCACCAACGACGGGGTGCTGGAGGACTACGCCGACGTCGCCGAGGGCTTCCTCGCGCTCGCCTCGGTGACCGGCGAAGGCGTCTGGCTGGACCTCGCCGGGCTGCTGCTCGACTCCGTCCTGCACCACTTCACCGCCGAGGACGGCACCCTCTTCGACACCGCGGACGACGCGGAAGCCCTCATCCGGCGGCCGCAGGACCCCACGGACAACGCCACGCCCTCCGGGTGGACCGCCGCGGCCGGCGCGCTGCTGTCGTACGCCGCCCACACCGGCGCGGAGCCGCACCGCACCGCGGCGGAACGGGCGCTCGGCGTCGTCGGGGCACTGGCGTCGAGGGCGCCGCGCTTCATCGGCTGGGGACTGGCCGTCGCGGAGGCCGCGCTCGACGGGCCGCGCGAGGTGGCCGTGGTCGGCGGCACCGGGGACCCGCTCACCGCCGAGCTGCACCGCACCGCCCTGCTCGGCGGCGCGCCCGGCGCGGTGGTCGCGGTCGGCGAGGAGGGCTCCACCGAGTTCCCGCTACTCCACCAGCGCCCGACCCGCGGCGGCCGGGCCGCCGCCTACGTCTGCCGCCACTTCGTCTGCGACGCCCCGACCTCCGAGCCGCGCGCGCTGCGGAGCCAGCTGCGTACGCCCCGCTGATCCAGGCGGCGACCGGGCCTGGCTAGATGTCCAGGCCCCGGTTGAGGATCCGCAGCGAGCGGTCGATGAGGGTCAGCAGATCCTCCTCGCGGGCCTTCTCCACCCAGAACATCGTGGCCTCGTGCAGCACGGCGAAGACCGCCGCGGTGAAGACCCGCACCTCCAGCGCGTCCGCGGGCCGGCCCGTGCGGTCGGCGATGATCCCGCCGAGCAGCCGCCCGGTGGCCGACATGCTCTCGTGGGCGCGGGCCCGGATCGCGGGGACGTCCCTGACCAGCTCCTCGCGCTGGACCATCTCGGCCCGCTGCCCGGGGTCGCCCAGGATGCCGCTCAGCGACTCGTGCATGACCATCCGCACCGACACCAGCGGCGGCTCGCCCGCCGGGCGCAGGCGCAGCATGTCCGCCATCGCGTCGTCGTACTCGTCCGTCAGGACGATGTCCTCCTTGGTGGGGAAGTAGCGGAAGACCGTGCTCGGCGACACGTCCGCCTCGGCCGCGATCCGGTCCACCGGGGTGGCGTCGTAACCGTGCTCGGCGAAGAGCCGGTAGGCGGCCGCGCGGATCGCCTGCCGGGTCCTGACCTTCTTGCGTTCCCGCAGGCCGGCCCGGGGGGCGGCGTCGGGGGTTCGAGGGGACATGGCGTCATTGTCGGGCATCCGCGGGCCGCGCGGCCATCGTCTCGGCGGTCGGGGCGGCCTCGGCCGGTGCCGGGCGGCCCGGGCGCGGGTTGGGCAGGAACGCGGCCAGCAGCAGCGCGGTGACCAGCGAGGCCGCCCCGCACACCACCAGCGTCAGGTTCATCCCGTGCAGGTAGGCGCTGTCGGCCGACGCGGCCAGCGCCCGGTCGCCGAGCCCGGCGGCCACCGCGTGCGCGCCGACCACCGACTCGCGGGCGGCGTGCGCGGCGTCCGGCGACAGCCCCCCGGTGTCGAGCCGACCGGTGTAGCCGGCGGCGAGCACGCTGCCGAGGATCGCGACGCCGACCGCCGCACCGGTCTGCCGCAGGGTCTGGAGCAGACCGGACCCGCTGCCGGCGCGGTCCTTGGGCAGCGCGCCGAGCGCGCTGTTCATGGCGGGCACGACGGACAGGCCGAAGCCGGCGCCGGCGATCGCCAGCCACAGCGCGATGCCGCCGTAGCCGTCCCCGCCGGCGGTGCCGGCGCCGAGGAAGGCACCCGCCGCCAGCACCAGCAGGCCCGTGACGATCACCGGGCGCGGCCCGGCCTTGGCGACCAGCGCGGGGCTGATCCGGGCGGCGACCATCAGCCCGCCCATCATCGGCAGCAGCCGCAGCCCGGTGCCGAAGGCGTCGTAGCCCAGTGCGGTCTGCAGGTAGGACGGCAGCACGAAGATCATGCCGGTGAGGATGAAGCTGACGAGCGTGGCGGCGACCGCGTTCCCCACGAAGCCGCGCTGCCGCAGCAGGCTCATGTCCAGCATCGGCCGCTCCACGCTGCGCTCGCGCAGCACCAGCGCGGTCAGCAGCACGGCGGACAGGCCGAGCGTGCCGATCTCCAGCAGGTCCCAGCCGCGGGAGGGCGCCTCGATGATGCCGTAGACCAGCGTGCCGAGGCCTGCCGCGGTGAACAACGTGCTGGAGGCGCGCACCCGCGGGGCCGCCGGGTCGGTTGTCTCGGGGAGCAGCGTGAGGCAGGCCACGATCGCCACCGCTACCAGCGGGATGTTGACCAGGAAGACCGAGCCCCACCAGAAGTGCTGGATGAGGGTGCCGCCGATGATCGGGCCGAGCGGCATGCCGAAGGCCATCGCGGTGCTGGTGAGCGCGACCGCCTTGGGCCGCTCGTCCGGCCCGAACAGCGACGGGATCACCGACAACGCGAGCGGCATCACGAAGGCGCCGCCGAAGCCCATCACCGTGCGGGCCGCGATGACCGCGCCGGGGGTGTCCACCAGGGAGCCGAGGACCGATCCGGCGAGGAAGACCACCAGCCCGGCGACCAGCATCCGGCGCCGCCCGAACCGGTCGCCGATCAGCCCCGCGGGCAGCATCGCGGCGGCGAAGACGACGGTGTAGGAGTCGACGATCCACTGCATGTCCCCGGTGCCGGCGCCGATGCTGCCGGCCATCGTCGGCAGCGCGACGTTGAGGATCGTGGTGTCGAAGCTGAGCACCAGCATGCTCAGGCTGAGTGCGACGAGGGCCAGCCAGCGCCGGGGGTCCGGCTGCGAGGGCACGGCGGAGGGAACGGGCATCGAGGTCTCCTGCGAGAGGGTTTCAATTGATAGTGACTTCCAAAAGAGAGTAGCTGTCATCCTGATGCCTGCCAACCCGCACCGGCGGCGGTGCGCCCGCCGCGCGCCCGCCCGCCGCCGGGCATGACGAAGGCCCGCACCCCCCGGGGGGTACGGGCCTTCGCCGGGATGAACGCGGTGGGCGGGGAGCTATCCGTGCTGGTAGGCGACCAGCGAGATGCCGACGTAGTGGACGATGAAGGCGGCCAGGGTGAGCGAGTGGAAGACCTCGTGGAAACCGAACCAGCGCGGTGACGGGTTGGGCCGCTTGAAGCCGTAGACGGCCGCGCCGGTGCTGTAGAGCACCCCGCCGACGATCACGCAGACCAGGACGGCGACACCGCCGGTGCGCAGGAAGTCCGGCAGGAAGAAGACCGCGACCCAGCCCAGCGCGATGTAGCAGGGGGTGTACAGCCACCGCGGCGCGCCCACCCAGAAGACCCGGAAGGCGATCCCGGCCAGCGCTCCGGCCCACACCAGCCACAGCAGCAGGTGCGAGGTGCCGTGCGGCAGCAGCAGTATCGCCAGCGGCGTGTAGGTGCCCGCGATGATCAGAAAGATGTTCGCATGGTCAAGTCGACGCAAAATTCCGGCACTGCGCGGACCCCAGTCGCCGCGGTGGTAGAGCGCGCTCACGCCGAAGAGCGCACAGGCCGACACCGTGAAGACCGCGCAGGCGAGCCGCCCTCGGGTGCTCTGCGCGAAGGCGGTGAGCACCACGCCCGAGATCAGCACCGCGGGGAACATCCCTGCGTGCAACCACCCTCTGAGCTTGGGTTTTATGGGTGTGAGAGCGTCGAGACCATCGGGGTCGGAGGGCACTTCTGCAGTGTGATTGACGGCGCTCATGGCGTCAATCCTACCTACGGCACCGTAGGTTGCCCGGCTGCCGGCTACCGCCGTCAGGGTCGTATCCGGTGGTGGCCCGGCTCACTTCCGCTCCCCTGGACAGACTCATCCGAACGGGCTCACACTCATATGAGTGCGGTCGGTACCGGATGAGCATCCACGAACGCGTCCGGGCCGCAGCCCCCAAGGGGCGAACCAACCCTCAACTCTCACGCCGGTCTGTGCGGACCCGGCGGGATGGAGCGATCGTGGCGCGCGGTAAAACGGCTCCCACCGAACACCAGGAACTGATCCGATGGGTCGGCGAGATCGCCGGCCTGACCCAGCCCGAGGACATCGTCTGGTGCGACGGCTCGCAGGCCGAGTACGACCTGCTGGCGGCGGAACTCGTCGACAAGGGCACCTTCACCAGGCTCGACCCGACCCTGCGGCCGAACTCGTACTACGCGGCCTCCGACCCCTCCGACGTGGCGCGGGTCGAGGACCGGACGTTCATCTGCTCCCGGAGCGAGGCGGACGCGGGGCCCACGAACCACTGGAAGGACCCCGCCGAGATGCGGGAGACCTTCACCGGTGAGGGCCCCGGCAAGGGGATCTTCCGCGGGGCCATGCGCGGCCGGACGATGTACGTCGTCCCCTTCTGCATGGGGCCGCTCGGCTCGCCGCTGTCCGCGATGGGCGTGGAGATCACCGACTCCGCCTACGTCGCGGTGTCCATGCGCACCATGACCCGGATGGGCAGCGCGGTGCTTGACGAGCTGGGCACCGACGGTGACTTCGTCAAGGCCGTCCACTCCGTCGGCGCCCCCCTTGCCCCGGGGCAGGCCGACGTGCCGTGGCCGTGCAGCGACACCAAGTACATCTCGCACTTCCCCGAGGACCGGGAGATCTGGTCCTACGGCTCCGGCTACGGCGGCAACGCCCTGCTCGGCAAGAAGTGCTACGCCCTGCGGATCGCCTCGGTCATGGCTCGTGACGAGGGCTGGCTCGCCGAGCACATGCTGATCCTCAAGCTCACCCCGCCGCGCGGCGAGACCAAGTACGTCGCCGCCGCCTTCCCCTCCGCGTGCGGCAAGACCAACCTGGCGATGCTGGAGCCCACCGTCTCCGGCTGGACCGTGGAGACCATCGGCGACGACATCGCCTGGATGCGCTTCGGCGACGACGGCCGGCTGTACGCCATCAACCCCGAGGCGGGCTTCTTCGGCGTCGCCCCCGGCACCGGCGAGCACACCAACGCCAACGCCATGAAGACGATGTACGCCAACTCCATCTTCACCAACGTCGCCCTCACCGACGACGGCGACGTGTGGTGGGAGGGCATGACCGAGGATCCCCCCGCCCACCTCACCGACTGGAAGGGCCAGGACTGGACGCCGGAGTCCGGCACCCCCGCCGCCCACCCCAACGCCCGCTTCACCGTGCCGGCCGACCAGTGCCCGATCATCGCCCCCGAGTGGGAGGACCCGCGCGGCGTCCCGATCTCCGCGATCCTCTTCGGCGGCCGCCGCGCCTCGGCCGTGCCGCTGGTCACCGAGTCCTTCGACTGGCAGCACGGCGTCTTCCTCGGCGCGAACATCGCCAGCGAGAAGACGGCCGCCGCCGAGGGCAAGGTCGGCGAACTGCGCCGCGACCCGTTCGCGATGCTGCCCTTCTGCGGCTACAACATGGGCGACTACTTCGCGCACTGGCTGACGGTGGGCAAGGCTCACGACCCGGCGAAGCTGCCGACGATCTACTACGTCAACTGGTTCCGCAAGGACGCGGAGGGCCACTTCGTCTGGCCCGGGTTCGGCGAGAACAGCCGCGTGCTGAAGTGGATCGTGGACCGCCTCAACGGGACCGCGGAGGGCGTGACCACCCCCATCGGCGTCCTGCCGGCCCCGGGCGCCCTCGACACCGACGGGCTCGGCCTCTCCCCGGCCGACCTCGACCTGCTCCTCACGGTCGACCCCGAGGTCTGGCGCGAGGAGGCCGGGCTGATTCCCGGCCACCTCGAAACCTTCGGCGAGCACACGCCGCCCGAGCTCTGGGCCGAATACCGGTCCCTGGTGACCCGCCTGGCCTCGGCGTAGGACGCCGCCCCACCAGGGGCGCGGGGAACGGCGCGCGCGACCCGCCACCGGCCGAAACGGGCTGTTCGGTCCGCCTCAGCCCACCACCGGCCGGTGGTGGGCTGAGCGCGCCGTTCCCCGCGCCCCTACGAGGCACCGCCCTCCGCAGCGGGCACCCCGGCTACGGCTGCGAGTAGCCGTCCAGGAACCGGCCGATACGGCCGATCGCGTCGGTCAGGTCCTCCGCGCGCGGCAGCGTGACGATGCGGAAGTGGTCGGGCTCCACCCAGTTGAAACCGGTGCCGTGCACGATCATGATCTTCTCGGCCCGCAGCAGGTCGAGGACCATCTGCCGGTCGTCCTTGATCTTGTAGACCTGCGGGTCGAGACGCGGGAAGGCGTACAGCGCGCCCTTGGGCTTGACGCAGGTCACCCCGGGGATCGCGGTGAGGGCCGCGTAGGTGGCGTCGCGCTGGGCGGCGAGCCGGCCGCCGGGCAGCACCAGCGAGGTGATCGACTGGTGGCCGCCGAGCGCGGTGGCGATGGCGTGCTGGGCCGGCATGTTGGCGCACAGCCGCATGTTGGCCAGGATCGTCAGGCCCTCGATGTAGCTGCCCGCGTGCGTCTTGGGGCCGCACACGGCCATCCAGCCGCTGCGGTAGCCGGCCACCCGGTAGGCCTTGGACAGGCCGTTGAAGGTCAGGGTGAGCAGGTCGGGCGCGATCGCCGAGGTCGGCGTGTGCGTGGCGTCGTCGTAGAGGATCTTGTCGTAGATCTCGTCGGAGCAGACCACCAGCCGGTGCCGGCGGGCGATGTCGGTGAGGCCGCGCAGCAGCTCGTCGTCGTAGACCGCGCCGGTGGGGTTGTTCGGGTTGATGATGACGATCGCCTTGGTGCGGTCGGTCACCTTGCGCTCTATGTCGGCGAGGTCCGGCATCCAGTCGGCCTGCTCGTCGCACCGGTAGTGCACCGCGGTGCCGCCGGCCAGCGCGACCGCGGCGGTCCACAGCGGGTAGTCCGGCGCAGGGACCAGCACCTCGTCGCCGTCGTCCAGCAGCGCCTGCATCGACATCTGGATCAGCTCGGACACGCCGTTGCCGAGGTAGATGTCCTCGACGCCCAGCGGGATGCCCTTGGTCTGGTAGTGCTGCATCACCGCGCGCCGCGCCGAGAGCAGACCCTTGGCATCGCCGTAGCCGTGCGCGTCCTTCAGGGTGCGCAGCATGTCCTCGAGGATCTCGGGCGGGCACTCGAACCCGAACCCGGCCGGATTCCCGGTGTTCAGCTTGAGGATGCGGTGTCCGGCCGCCTCCAGCCGCATCGCCTCCTCAAGAACCGGACCGCGGATCTCGTAACAGACATTTGCGAGCTTCGTGGACTGGATCACCTGCATGCCGGTCACCTTACGGGCACGTTACGTTCGCCGCGCGGTGTTTTTCACCACCACGGCGGCGTGCCGGGCGGTCACCGCCGGCCGGTGGACCGCACCGACCGGCCGGCCAGCACGTCGGTCCTGCGGCCGTCCTCGATGACGAAGCGGCCGTCGATCAGCACGTGCGGGATGCCGGTGGGCGGGGTGCGCGGCTCCTCGTAGCCGGCGCCCGAGGCGACGGTGGCCGGGTCGAAGAGCACCAGGTCGGCGCGGTGGCCGGGGCGGATCAGGCCGCGGTCGGGCAGCCGCAGCCGGGCGGCCGGTCGGCCGGTCAGGTGGGCGACGCACTCCTCCAGGGAGAGCACGCCGAGCTCGCGCACGTAGCGGCCCAGGTAGCGGGGGAAGGTGCCGTACGCCCGCGGGTGCGGCTTGGCGCCGTGCAGGATGCCGTCGGAACCGCCCGTGTGGGTGCGGTGGCGCATCACCGTACGGACGTTCCGCTCGTCGCCGACGTGCTGCAGGATCGTCGTGCCGAGCCGGTCGGCCAGCAGCAGCGCGCGGGCCGCGGGCCAGTCGGCCAGACGGGTGCCGACCCGGTCGGCGAGCGCCGGCTCCGCGGTGCCCGACACCTCGATCGTGGCCCAGTCCATCGGCACGCCGTGGCTGCCGTCGGAGCCGGTGACCTCCAGGGCGTGCCTGATCCGCTCCGCCGTCGGCTCGTCGCGCAGCCTGGCCAGCGTCGCCTCGGGGCCGCCGACCGCGGCCCAGCCCGGCAGCAGCGCCGCCAGCGTCGTACAGCCCGCGGTGTAGGGATAGCTGTCCAGCGTGATGTCGGCGCCGCCGGCCAGCGCCTCGTCCAGCAGGTCGAGCAGGTCGCCGGCGCGGCCCGCGTTGACGTCGAAGTTCATCGTGGCGTGCGCCAGGTGCAGCGGGCAGCCGGCCGCCCGGGTCAGCTCGATCATCTCGCGGTACGCGCGCAGCGCCCCGGCGCCGTACGAGCGGTGGTGCGGGCAGTAGTAGCCGCCGTGCCCGGCGACCACCCGGCACAGCTCGGTCAGCTCGGCGTCCGGCGCGTACATCCCCGGGGTGTACGTCAGCCCCGACGACATCCCGACCGCGCCCTGCGCCATGCCCTCCGCGACCAGCTGCTTCATCCGCCGCAGCTCCTCCGGCGTCGCCGGGCGGTCCTCCCAGCCGACCACCGCCATCCTGACGGTGCCCTGCGGCACGAGATAGGCGGCGTTGACGGCCACGCCCCGGTCCAGCCGGTCCAGATACCCGCCGACGGTGCGCCAGTCGAAGGTGACGCCGGCGCCGTCGCCGTTCCAGCCGGCGATCAGGGTGCGCAGCGTGTCGAGGGTGCGCTCGTCGGCCGGGGCGTAGGACAGGCCGTCCTGGCCGAGGACCTCCAGGGTGACGCCCTGGGCCGCCTTCGCCTCGTGCGCGGGGTCGGTGAGCAGGGCCAGGTCGCTGTGCGCGTGCATGTCGATGAAGCCGGGCGCGACCGCCAGCCCCCGCCCGTCCAGCGTCCGCCGCGCGCCGCCGCGTATCGGTCCCACCTCGACGATCCGGCCGCCCTCGACGCCGACGTCCGCCTGATACGAGGGCCCGCCGCTGCCGTCCACGACCCGCGCCCCGCGCACGACCAGATCCATGCCCCGACCCTACGACCCCCCCGCGATCCCTAGAAGAAGGTGCGGACGTAGTCCGTGACCGTGCCGTCGTCGGTGGCGACCGGTATCAGGGGCCACTTGTCGAAGGTGGTGCACGGATGGGACAGCCCGAGGCAGACCAGGTCGCCGACCTGCAGCGGGTCGTCCGCCGGGACGTCGAGCCACAGGTGCTGGTCGGAGATCCCGCTGACGCGCAGCCCCGCGGGCGCCGGGCGCGACCCGGCGGGCCCGCGGACGGCCACGGGTGCGGGCAGGCCGAGGTCGTACGGCGCGTCGCGCTTGCCCGCGTTGAGGAAGGCCTGCCGCGGCGCCGGCCGGGAGACGACCTGCGCCCAGAGCCGCAGGGCCGGCTCCAGATGGCCGGGCACCCGCGTGAAGGGTGTCACCCTGGCGTAGTGCGCGTCGTCGTGCGTCACATACGCCCCTGAGCGCAGCAGCGGCAGCACGGGCGCCGACATCGCGCCGATGCCGCCGAAGACGTCGGCGACCGCGTCGAACCACGCCGAGCCGCCCGCGCTGACCACGATCCGCGGCGCCTCGCGGAAAGCCCCGCCCGTGTCCAGTTCCGCGGCGAGCGCGACCAGCCGCCGCAGCCAGCCGCGTACCCGCTCGGGGTCGGCGTCCGGCACCTCGCCCTCGTAGCCGGCCACGCCGACCAGCCGCAGCCGGGCGGCCGCGGTGACGGCGGCGGCGACGGCGGCGCAGTCCGCCTCGGTCCGGGCGCCGGTCCGCGCGCCGCTCCCGGCGCCCAGCTCGACCACGACGTCGACCCGCCGCCGGGTCCCCGCGGCCAGCAGCGCCTCGTCCATCAGCCGGACGCCGCGCACGGAGTCGACGTAGCAGACGAATTCGAAGCCGGGGTCGGCGTCCAGCTCCGCGCCGAGCCAGCGCAGCGCGGCCGGGTCCACGAGCTCGTTGGCGAGGAAGACCCGCGGGATGCCGAAGGCGCGGCAGACGCGCACCTGGTGGGGGACGGCGACGGTGATCCCCCAGGCGCCGCGCTCCAGTTGGCGGGCGAAGAGCTGCGGGGCCATCGACGTCTTGCCGTGCGGGGCGAAGGCGAGGCCGTGGTCGGTGGTCCAGCGTTCCAGGACGGTGAGGTTGTGCGCCAGTGCCTCGTCGGACAGCACCAGCAGCGGGGTGGTGAAGCCGCCGTCGGTGAGAGTGCGGCGCTGGCCGGCGAGTTCGCCGACGGTGAGCCCCGCCGCGTCCGGCGGCAGGCCCTTGAAACGGTGGTCGACACGTTCCTCGCGCAGTGCGGCGACCCGTTCGGCGACGACGTCCATGCACCCTCCGTAGCCCGCAGTGCGTTGCATCATGCGCAACGGCCATTGCGTATCGTGTTTCGAGCTGTCTAACATCCGGGCCTGCGCCCGGTCAACGGCCGCAGAGGCACCCCCGCGGCCACCCCGGTGAGCTGCCACCCCAGTGAGAGCGAGCGTGAGCGTGACGCCGAACGTGGACGTCGTATGCCTGGGGGAGTCCATGGTCACCTTCGTGCCGAGCCGGGCCGGGCGGCTTGCCGACGTCCCCGCTTTCCACCGGACCATCGGCGGGGCCGAGTCGAACGTCGCCTGCACCCTGGCCCGCACCGGGCACCGCGCCCGCTGGGTCAGCCGGGTCGGCGCCGACAGCTTCGGCGACCACCTGGTCGACACCATTGCCGGTACCGGCGTCGACGTCGGCGCCGTCCAGCGCGACCCGCACCGGCCCACCGGCATCTACTTCCGCACCGCGGGCGAGCGCGTGACCACCGTGGACGCGGGCCCCGGCCGCGGCGAGGTCGTCTACTACCGCAAGGGTTCCGCCGCCTCCGCGCTGTCGCCCGCGCTGGTGCGGCGCGCGGACGTCTGGGCCGGCCGGGTGCTGCACCTGACCGGGATCACCTGCGCCCTGTCGGTCACCTGCAAGGCGCTGATGCGGCGGCTCACCCACCGCGAGCCGGGCCGCCCGCTGGTGTCCTTCGACGTCAACCACCGGCCCGCGCTGTGGCACGGCGCCGACCCGTGGCTGCTGGCCGAACTCGCCCGCGGCTGCGACCTGGTCTTCGTCGGCGAGGACGAGGCACAGGCCGCGTGGGGCCTGGCGGACGCCGACGCGATCCGGGCCGCGCTGCCCGAGCCGGCGACGGTCGTGGTCAAGCAGGGCGCGGCGGGCGCCACCGTCTTCAGCGGCGGCGAGCGGGTCCACGTGCCGGCGCCCGCGGTGGACGTGGTCGCCCACGTCGGGGCGGGCGACGCCTTCGCGGCCGGCTTCCTGTCCGCGACCCTGCGCGAACTGCCGCTGCGCGACCGGCTGCGGCACGGCCACCTGCTGGCCGCCGCCGCGCTGACCGTGCCCGGCGACCTCGCACCGCCGCCCGCCCGCGCGCACGCCGACGCGCTGGCCGCGCTGGACGACGCCGCATGGGGCAGACTGCGACTCGGCCTCGGCTGGACGGACCGCCCGCTGGACGCGAGGCCGGACGGCGGCCCGCTTGCGGGCCTGGACCGCGTACGGGACCGGGAGGTGGAGCGGTGAGCCAGACGGTCGACCGCGCGCTGAGCATCCTGCCGCTGCTCGCCGAGGGCCCGGCGAGCCTGGAGCAGGTCGCCACCCGGCTCGACGTCCACAAGTCCACCGCGCTGCGGCTGTTGCGCACCCTGCACGACCACGGCCTGGTCTACCGCCAGCAGGACCAGCGCTACCGGCTCGGCGCCCGGCTCTTCGCGCTCGCCCAACAGGCCGTCGAGGCACTGGACATCCGCGGCATCGCCCACCCGCACCTGGCCGCGCTGAACGAACGCACCGGCCACACCGTGCACCTGGCGGTCTACGAGCAGGGCGAGGTCGTCTACATCGACAAGGTGGAGAGCCGCTACCCGGTCCGCATGTACTCGCGGATCGGCCGCCCGGTCGCCATCACGGTCGCCGCCGTCGCCAAACTGCTGCTCGCCGACCTGCCGGAACCCGAGCGGCGGGCGGTCGCCGAAGGCCTGGACTACCCCCGCTACACCCCGCGTTCGACGCCGGACGCGGGCGCCTTCCTCGCCGAGCTGGCCCGGGTGCGGGAGCAGGGCTGGGCCAGCGACCTGGGCGGCCACGAGGAGTCCATCAACTGCGTCGGCGCCCCGCTGCACGGGCCCGACGGCCGGGTCTGCGCGGCCATGTCGGTGTCGGCGCCCAACGTGGTGGTCGGCGCGGAAGAACTGCTGCGGCTGCGGCCGTTGATCCTGCGGACGGCCGAGGCGATCGGGGCCGAGCTGTCCGGCGTCACGCCCGCCCTCCCGGTCACCTCCGCCCCTCCTGCTCCCGCTGCTACGAAAGGCACGACGTCATGAGCGAGTTGTCCAAGCCCGGCACCGGCGCACCGGCGCGGCCGGCGAAGACCGCGATCACCCCGGCCACCCACACCGTGCCCCCGGCGAAGTTCTCGCACGGGGTGCGCAAGGGCAACCTCCTCCAGGTCGCGGGCCAGGTCGGCTTCCTGCCCGCCGTCGAGGGCCGCCCGCCGACCCCGGCCGGCCCCACCCTGCGCGCCCAGGTGCTGCAGACCCTCGCCAACGTCCAGTCGGTGCTCGAGGCGGGCGGGTCGTCCTGGGAGGACGCGGTGATGGTGCGGGTGTACCTCACCGACACCGCGCACTTCGCGGAGTTCAACGAGATCTACGACGACTTCTTCGCCGGCCTCGCCGGCCCGCCCGCCGCCCGCACGACCGTCTACGTCGGCCTGCCGGCCGGCCTGCTCGTCGAGATCGACGCCCTGGCCGTGCTGGGCTGACGCCCGCGCGGCCGGGCCGCCGCGCAAAGAGGTGCCCGGGGGCTTGCGGGTGACGCCCCCGGGCGCTGTCGCGGTTACGGCAGGGCGTGGACGTGCGGGCCGACGCCGTTGGACCAGGTGTTGCCGGCCTTGGCGTCCCAGTTGGTCGACCAGGTCATCGAGCCGCCGATGCCGGGCCAGGTGGTGGAGGGGTGGAAGCTGCCGCAGCCGGTGCCCTTGGCGAGGCAGTCGAGCGCGTTGTTGACGACGCTCGGGCTGACGTAGCCGGAACCGGCCGCGCTGGTCGAGGCCGGCGTGCCGATACCGACCTGGGACGGTGCCAGGCCCGCCTGGATCGCGGTGCAGGCCAGCGTGGTGATGAAGTCCACCGAGCCCTGGCTGTAGACGCCGCCGTCACAGCCGTTCATCGAACCGCTGTTGTAGTACTGGGTGTTGACGATCGTCAGGATGTCCTTGATCTTCAGCGCGGTGGCGAGGTAGTCGCTGCCCGCCGAGAGCATGTCGATCGTCTGCGGCGCCATCGTGATGATCAGGCCAGAGCCCGCCTTCGTGCGCAGCGCCCGCAGCGCCTGCGGCATGTAGGTGGCGTCGATGCCGTTCTCCAGGTCGATGTCGACCCCGTTGAAGCCGTAGGTCTGCATCAGCGTGTAGACGCTGTTGGCGAAGTTGGTGGCCGACGCCGAGTCGCGCACGGAGATGGTGCCGTTCTGGCCGCCGACCGAGACGATCACCTTCTTGCCCGCGGCCTGCTTGGCCGCGATGTCGGCCTTGAACTGCGCCACGCTGTAGCCGAGCGACGGGTCGAGGGTGAAGGACACCGCGCCGGACGTGGTCGTGGCGTCGGCGAACGCGACGGCGATGATGTCGTACTGGCTCTGCACCTGCGCGATGGTCTGCACGGTGGCGCCGTTGTTGAAGTTCTGCCAGTAGCCGGTGACCAGGTGCTTGGGCAGGTTCCCCGGCGGCGGGGTGACCGGCGTGGTCGGCGGGGTTGTGGGCGGAGTGGTCGGCGGCGTGGTGGGCGGGGTCGTCGGCGGAGTGGTCGGCGGGGTCGTGGTCGGGGTGCCGGAGCCGCCCGGGCCCGACAGCGTGACGTCGTCGGCGAAGTAGGCGGGCTGGGCGTACCAGCCGTGCGTGTAGACCGTCACCGAGCGGGTGCTCGCGCCGGTGGTGAAGCTGACGCTGAGCTGCTGGTAGGAGGACGCGCCCGGCGTCCAGGTGGACGGGTCGGTGCCGCCGGTCCCGCTCGCGCCGAGGTAGACGTAGGAGCCCTGGACCCACGCGCTCAGCGTGTACTGCGAGTTGGGCTGCACGCTGACGGTCTGCGAGCACTGGCCGGTGTCGCTGCTCGACGGTGTGGCCTTGAGCGCGCCGGACCCGGCGTGCACCGGGCTGGAGACGGTCGCGCCGCTGCCCGCGGTGCAGGTCCAGTTCGAAAGCCCGCTCTCGAAGCCGGGGTTGGCGACGAGGTTGGTGGTCGCGGCGCTCGCGCTGCCGACGGTGACGACCGCGACACCCGCGCCGATCACCGCCGCCGCGCTCAGTGCGGCGACCGTACGCTGCCTGACGGTTGCTCTGCGATGCGTATGGCTGGCTCGATTCGCGTGCGTTGCACGTTCCACGACTGCCTCCTGGGGGCAAGGAGTTGGGGGGTGGTGGGAGTGCGGGTGACCGGGAACGCCGGGCAGGCCGTTGGGACTACCGGGAAGGCCCGGTAAGGGAGAAAGTTGGTCCAGACCAATTGGGTTGTCAAGACCTCATGCGGACAGCTGTCGTTCGGCGCCGCGTATCCGCAACTTTGCGCACCCAACTCGCTACACATCGATAAGCTGACGAGCGAAAATCGCCAGGCCGCACGTGCCGATCAGGCGGAAAGGGGGAGGTTCCGGATGCCGAGCGTCATCACGGTCACGTCGGACGATCTCGAACTTCCGCTGGAGGAGCAGGTGATGCGCGTCTCCGCCGCGCTGGACGCCTACGGCCACGTCGTCGCGCTCGCGCCCGCCGAGGCCAGCGACCCGGTCCGCCGCCGGCTGCACACCGTCCGCTCCGCCCTGGAGGCCGACCGGCTGGCGATCGTGCCGCTCTCCCTGCCGCCGCTGGCCAGAGCACTGCTCGGCGAGCAGCTGCGGCAGCTGGCCGGCACCGACCTCGGCCCCGGCGTGCTGGCCGGCGCCGCCCGCCTACTGTCGTACTACCTGCACTCCGGCGCCCTGCTCGGCTCGGTCGCCAAGCTCGAACGGGTGCCGGTCGGCGTCGGCAGCCACGTCAAGTCCCTCGTCCCCGGGCGGCACTTCGCGGTCCTCGCGCACCCCGAGCCGTATCTCGGCGAGGCGGCGCCGGCGGCCGTCCCGCCGGGGCCGGGCTACCAGACCCAGCTCGCCGTGGCCGGCAAGGGGCTCGACCCCGGCTGGATCACCGGGCCGCTGGCGACCGCCTGGCACTCCCAGCACCTGCGCGAGGTGCCGCTGCCGCCGGACTCGGCCCAGTGGTGGGGCACCGCCAAACTGGTCGAGTTCACCGCCTACATCGCCGACGTCGGCATGCTCTACCAGCTCGTCACCTCGGTGCGGCGCGACACCTGCACCTGGTGCGGGCTCGAAGTCATCGGCGACCAGTGCCTGTTCTGCGCCACCCGGCTCGCCGACCGGCAGACCCCGCCCAAGCACGCCGCCGACACCCGCGGGCGCTCCGTGGAGACCCCGCGGCGCCCCCAACTCGAACCCCACAAGCGATAGGTCCGCCCGCACATGAACTCACGTCAGCGCCGTGGTGTCGTCCTTCTGGTGGTCTCCGCCATCTGCGCGGTAGCCGCCTTCGCCGGGGTGCTCGCCGTCGTCAACGACGCGCGGTCGCAGGTCGGGGAGAAGGTCACGGCGTACGAACTGTCCGCCGACATAGCCGCGTACCAGCAGCTCAGCAGTGCCGACGTGCGGCAGATACAGGTCCCGTCGCGCTGGCTGCCGGACACCGCGGTGCGCGACCTCGGGCAGGTGCAGGGCAAGATCGCCGCGGTGGCGCTCAAGAAGGGCTCGCTGCTGCAGACCGACATGGTGGCCGTCCGGCCCGAACTGCGGCCGGGGCAGATGGAGATCGCCATCATGATCGACGCGGAGACCGGCGTCGCCGGCAAGATCACCCCGGGCTCCCGCGTCAACATCTTCGCCACCTTCGCCGGCCGCAGGGACACCGACCCCGACATCTCCCGCATCATCGTGGCCGGCGCCCAGGTCATCGACGTCGGCGAGATCAAGGCCTTCGACAAGAACGCCGACACCCAGCGGGTGTCCACCGAGGGCGTGCCGATCACCTTCGCGCTCGGCGCCGAGGACGCCCAACGCGTGGCCTACGCCGAGTCGTTCGCCGAGCACGTCCGCCTCGCCCTGGTCGCCCCCGGCGACACCTCGGCGCCGCCGGACGCCGACCGCAACTACACCCTGTCCGGCGACGCCGCCGGCGGTGGAGGTGGCACCCCGTGACCGTACGCATCGTCGCCGCCACCTCCGACCCCGACGCCGCCCGCGCGCTGCTCGGCCTGCTCGGCCAGCTCCCGGGCGCCGAGCCGGCGCCCGCGCTGCACGACTCCACCGCCCTGCTCGACCTGCTCGCCCGCGCCGCCGAGACCGGCGTCGAGGAGCTGCCCGAGGTCGTCATCGTCCACGAGGCGATCGGCCCGATGCCCCCGCTCGACCTGGTGCGCGACATCGCGCTGCGCTTCCCTGCGGTCGGCGTCGTCCTGCTCACCCCGGACCCCGGCCCCGCCGTGCTGGCCGCCGCGATGAACTCCGGCGCCCGGGGCGTCGTCGGACTCCCGCTGGCCTACGACGACCTGGGCGCCCGCGTCGACGCCGCCGCCACCTGGGCCGCCGGCGTCCGCCGCCACCTCGGCCCGCAGCGCTCGGCGCTGCCTGCGGTCGCCGGCGGCACCCTGGTCGCCGTCGCGGGTGCCAAGGGCGGGGTCGGCACCACCGTCACCGCCATCCACCTGGCGCTGGCCGCCCACGCCTCAGGCCGCTCCACCGCACTGGTCGACCTCGACCTCCAGGGCGGCGACATCGCCTCCTACCTCGACGTGCAGTTCCGCCGCTCCGTCGCCGACCTGGCCGACATCGCCGACGTCTCCTCCCGCGTCCTGCACGACGCGATGTTCGTGCACGAGTCCGGCCCCGCCCTGCTGCTCGCCCCCGCCGACGGCGAACGCGGCGAGGACGTCACCGACCGGGCCGCCCGCCTCGTCCTGACCGCCCTGCGGCAGCGCTACGAGGTCGTCGTCGTCGACTGCGGCACCCAGATGACCAGCGCCAACGCGGCCGCCGTCGAGGTCGCCGACACCGCGGTCCTGGTCACCACGCCCGACGTGGTCGCCGTTCGCGCCGCCAAGCGGATGGTCCGGATGTGGGACCGGCTGCAGATCCGCAAGCCGCAGGACACCATCGGCGTCGTCAACCGCCACACCCGCGGCACCGAGATCCAGCCGACCCTGGTCGGCCGCATCACCGGCACCCGCATCGCCGCGTCCGTCGTCCCGGCCGCCTTCCGCGAACTCCAGCCCGTCATCGACGCCGGCCGCCTGCACGACCTCGACACCCGCTCCACCGTCAAGGCCGGCATCTGGTCGCTGGCCGGCGAGCTCGGCCTCGTCACCGGCGCCGCGCTCCCGGCCCCCCGCGGCAAGAAGTCCCGCCGCGGCGGCGACCGCGGCCAGGTCACCCTGGAGACGCTCGGGATGACCCCGATCATCCTGATCACCCTGATCCTGGTCTGGCAGGCCGTCCTGGCCGGCTACACCTTCACGCTGGCCGGCAACGCGGCGGACGAGGCGGCCCGCGCCGCCGCGGTCTCCGACGCCCCCGGCCAGGCCGGCGAGACCGCGGCCAGAAGCGACCTGCCGGGCGCCTGGTCCGACGACGCGGACATCGACGTCAGCCGCAGCGGCGGCGAGATCGACGCCACGGTCACGCTGAAGGTCCCGGTCCTCTTCCCGGGCGCGATCGACTTCCCCTTCCACGTCACGGGGCACGCGAAGACCGTCGACGAAAGGCCCCCGCAATGACCGGGCCCTCGCCGCGACAGCGCCGCCGCCAGGGCATGCGGGGCCAGCGGGGCGTGGCCTCGCTCGAATACCTCGGCATGCTCCCCTTCCTGCTCCTGATCGCCCTGGCCGGAATCCAGCTCGGCCTGGTCGCCTACTGCGGGGAGCAGGCCGGCACGGCAGCCCGTACCGCCGCCCGTACCGCGGCGCTGCCCGACCCCGACGGCGGCACCGCGGCCGGGCAGGCGGCCGGCCGGGGCGCCGTCAGCGACTGGCTGAACGCGGTCATCACCTGGCCGGGCCTCGGCGACGCGATCACCGCGAAGGCCAGCGTCGACGTCCCCTCCGTACTCCCCGGAGTGCACCTCTTCGGGCCCGTGTCGCGCACCGCGACCATGCCGAAGGAGGACACCACGCCATGAGCCTGCGCGCCCGCCTCGCCGTCGAGGAGGCCACCCCGCAGACCCAGGAGAGCCACCTGGTCGCGGTCTACCGGGCCAAGCTCCTCCAGGAGATCGACCTCGCCGAGATGTCCGCGCTGTCGGCCACCGAGCGCAGGTCGCGGCTCGAACGCGTCCTCGGCCACATCATCAGCCGCGAGGGCCCGGTGCTGTCCACCGCCGAGCGCTCCGGGCTGATCCGCCGGGTGGTGGACGAGGCGCTGGGCCTCGGCATCCTCGAACCGCTGCTCGAAGACCCCACCGTGACCGAGATCATGGTCAACGGCCCCGACCGCATCTACGTCGAGCGCGGCGGCCGCGTCGAACCCGTCGCCGCCCGCTTCTCCTCCGCCGAGCAGCTCCTGCAGACCATCGAGCGCATCGTCTCGACCGTCAACCGCCGGGTGGACGAGTCGAATCCGATGGTCGACGCCCGGCTGCCCTCCGGCGAGCGGGTCAACGTCGTCATCCCGCCGCTGTCGCTGACCGGACCCACCCTCACCATCCGCCGCTTCCCGCGCGCGTACACGCTCAAGGAACTCATCGGCCTGGGCACCCTGGACGAGCACATGCTGCTGCTGCTCTCCTCGTTCGTCCGCGCCAAGTGCAACATCATCGTCAGCGGCGGCACCGGCTCGGGCAAGACGACGCTGCTCAACGCCCTGTCCGGGCTGATACCTGACGGCGAGCGGATCATCACCGTCGAGGACGCCGCCGAACTCCAGCTCCAGCAGGAGCACGTGATCCGCCTGGAGTCCCGCCCGCCCAACGTCGAGGGCGAGGGCCGGATCACCATCCGCGACCTGGTGCGCAACTCGCTGCGGATGCGCCCCGACCGCATCATCGTCGGCGAGGTGCGCGGCGGCGAGACGCTGGACATGCTGCAGGCGATGTCCACCGGGCACGACGGCTCGCTGGCCACCGTGCACGCCAACTCCGCGGAGGACGCGGTGCTGCGGCTGCAGACCCTGGCGTCGATGAGCGAGGTCAAGATCCCCTTCGAGGCGCTGCGCGACCAGATCAACAGCGCCGTCGACGTCCTGGTCCAGCTGAACCGGCACATCGACGGCACCCGCCGCATCGGCGAGATCGCCGTGCTGTCCTCCCGCGGCCGCGCGGTCTTCCAGCTCACCTCCGCGACCCGCTTCCGCGCCGAGCCGCTCGGCGTCGACCGCATCGTCCGCGGCTGGTACGAACACCGGCCCGTGCCGCGGGAGATCGGCGAACGCCTCTACCTGGCCGGCGAGCACGTGCCGGCCGCCTTCGGCGTCGGCGCCAGCGAACTCGAACTCGACAGCCGGGAGGCGAAATGACCCGGCCACTGGCCGCGGCGGGCCGGGACTTCGCCACCGGCCCCTACCCGTTGCTGGTGCTCGGCGTCACCGTGCTGGCGCTGGCGCTGGCCGTCTGGGGCCTGCACGCCTGGCGCGGCGGCCGCGCCGACCGGGCCGCACTGGTCGAACGGCTCGCCGCCGAGGCGGGCGGCCCCGGCGGCCCCGACAGCGCACCGGTCTCCTTCGCCGCGCTGGACCGCCGGATACGCGGCTACGCCTGGGGCCGCCGGCTGGCCGGCCGGCTGGCCGCCACCGGCACCAACCTCACCCCGGGGCAGTTCACCGCCGCCGCCATCGGCCTGGTGCTCAGCTCCTGGCTGGTGGCCGCCGTCCTGCTCGCGCCCTTCTTCGGCCCGATCGCCGCACTGATCGCCGGCTGGGCCGCCTACTCCTTCCTGGAGTGGCGCCGCCGGGTCCGCACCGAGCGCTTCATCGCCCAACTCCCCGACCTGGCACGCGTGCTGGCCAACGCCACGCAGGCCGGACTCGCGCTGCGCACCGCCGTGTCGATGGCAGCGGAGGAGCTGGACGCGCCAGCGGGCGAGGAGTTGAAGAAGGTCGCCGACGCCATGGCGGTCGGCCACTCCATCGACGACGCCCTCGGCGAACTGCAACAGCGACTGCCCAGCCGCGAGTTGATCGTGCTGGTCTCCACCCTGGTGCTGTCCAGCCGGGCCGGCGGCTCGGTCGTCGAGTCGCTGCGCAACCTCACCGTCACCCTGGAGGAGCGCAAGGAGACCCGCCGGGAGATCCGTACCCAGATGTCCCAGGTCACCGTCACCGCCTACGCGGTCCCGGTCATCGGCCTGGGCTCGCTCTTCCTGCTCGACCGGATCATGCCCGGCTCGCTCAGCGCCATGACCGGCTCCACGGTCGGCCGGATCTGCGTCCTGATCTCGCTGGGCCTGTACGCGCTCGGCTTCGCACTGATCCGCCGGATGTCCAGGATCGACATATGACCCGCCCAACGCCGCACGCGGCCAACCGTCCCGCGAGGAACCGGACATGATCCTCATCGGCCTCTCCCTCGCCCTGGCGCTCGCGCTCTGCGCGGTCGGCGTCGTCTACGCGGTCGGGCTGCTGCGCGCCGACGCCAGACTCCCCGACGACCTCGCCCTCGCGCTCGACGTCGGCCGCACCCGCACTACCCGCGGCGGCAACGCCATCGACCGGCTCGGCATCCGCTGGGCGCCGATGGTGCTGCGGATGATGGGCCCGGCCCGTATCGCGAAGATGCGGGCCAGGATCGACCACGCCGGCCACCCGCACGGCCTGACCGTCGAACGCTACGCCGCCCGCCGCGCCGTCTACGGCGCCCTCGGCGCCCTCACCGCGCTGCTGCTGCTCTCCCGCGGCAACTGGTTCCTCGCCCTGCTGCTGCTCGCCTACGGGTGGGGCTGGGCCGACCTCGGCCTCTGGCTCGCCGTCCGCCGCCGCCGCGACGACATCGAACGCACCCTGCCCGACTTCCTCGACGTCCTCGCGGTCGTGGTCAGCGCCGGCCTCGGCTTCCGCCAGGCCCTGGAACGCGTCAACTCCGTCTACACCGGCCCCTGGTCCGACGAGATCCGGGTCGCCCTGCGCCAGATGGACGTCGGCGTCAGCCGCCGCGACGCCTTCGACCAGCTCCGCAAGCGCAACCACAGCGACCAGGTCGGCCAGTTCGTCACCGCCCTCCAGCAGGGCGAGGAACTCGGCGCCCCGATCGCCCGCACCCTGCTGCAGATCGCCAACGACATGCGCCGCACCGAGGCCCAGAACGCCCGCCGCCGCGCCGCCCGCATGGTCCCCCGCGCCACCGGCGTCATCACCGTCCTGCTGGTCCCCGCCACCATGATCCTGCTGATCACCGGCACGATCATCGGCTCGCAGATCCACTTCGGCGACGTCTTCGGAAACGGGTGATCGGGGTGCGACCGGCCGTGACCAACCGGCATGCTGTTAGCACCACTTGCCCTTCGGGCGATTGGCGCACAACCGGCTGCGGATGCCCGAGGTTCGGGTGTACCTTTGCATTCGCAACCATATTTGCACCTGCAATCAGAACCAACCCGCTGCGGACGACAACCGACCACCAGCGAGAGGCGGTGCGCCGTGACCACCACCCCCGACCCCGACGGGCAGCCCACGACCACCGCCGTACGCATCACCAGCCAGGTGACAAAGAATGGGGCGAACAACGATGAACAGGTGGGCACTCCAGCGCTACACCAACGCCGAACTCTGGCTCCGCACGAGAGCGGACCACACCACCCGACACCTGAGGTCCCGCGCGGACCGCGGCCAGACGTCCTTCGAATATCTGGGAATCGCGGTGGTGATCGCGGTGATCATCGGGGTGTTGGCGACAACGGGCATCGGCGACGCCGTGCAGAAGGCCATTCTCGACGCGATCGGCAAGATCTCCGGAGGCAAAGGCAAATAGTGGTCATCCGCGGGGCTGACGACGCCGGTCAGACGCTCGGTCTCTACATCGTCGCTATCGCCGCGCTGTTCTTTCTCGCCTTCGCGTTCTTCGCCGTCGGCCAGGCATCTGTGGACCGCAACTCCGTCCAGTCCGCCGCGGACGCAGCCGCGCTGGCGGCCGCACGCGAGAGCCGAGACGAGGCACATGACGCGCTGCTGGCTGCCCTCACCTCCGGTGACACCGCCAAGCTGGGCGATCTGGTCCAACTCCTGGGCAAGGACACCGGAGAGCCCTGTATGAAGGCCAGGGCGTTCGCCGGCGACAACGGCGCCCGCGCCTACAACTGCGTTCGCAACGGTGGCCCCGGAGCATACACCGTGGACGTGGAGTCGTTGACGACACTCGGCAGGACCGTGGTCCACGGCACGGAGAACGTTCGGGCCGAGGCCCACGCGTCGGCCGAGGTCACCTCGCGGTGCGACGGCCTGGAGACCGAGGGCAGTCTCCTCACCTTCACCTGCGACGGCGGCAAGGTCACCGTCGATCCCACGTCGGCCGATTTCACATTGGATCTGTCGGCCTTCTACGCAGTCCACTTGACCAGCTGACGGTCGGTCGGCCGAGGAAACGAGGTACCGGGAGCGATGGGCATCTGGCACAGGGGGACGACAGCGCTGGCGTTCGCGGCCGCCGCCGTACTCACGCTTTCGGCGTGCGGCGGAGGCGGGGACGGGGACAAGAAAGCCGACGGCAAGCCGTCGTCCTCGGCGACCAAATCGAGGGGCGACCAGTCCGGCGGCGGCGACGGGACACCCTCCGCGACTCCGACGCAGATTCTGGCGCAGATCAAAGGCGAGGATGGTGTCGTGGTGACCATCAACTCGGCGGTGCGGGACGAGGACGGGTTCGTGACGGTCCAGGGCAGCCTGACCAACAACGGGGACTCCGTTTTCAACGCGGTCAACTGGCGGGGCCCGGAAACGGCACTGGTTCCGTCGGGTCCGTCGGCGGCCGGGGCGGTTCTGATCGACGAAGCGGGGAAGAAGCGCTACTACGTCCTGCGGGACACCGACGGCAAGTGTCTGTGCACGATGGGGCTCACCCTGATCCAGCCCAAGGAGACCCGCCCGCTCTTCGCTCAATTCCCCTCCCCACCCCCCACCACCACCCAAGTGGAGTTCGAGCTCCCCACCATGCCGCCCGCCAAAATCACCATCTCCGAGGGGTGAGCCCGATGAGAACCGCGGCGGCAGCCGCCAGCTTCACGCTCACCGTCGTCCTGCTCGCGGCCGGTGCCGCGGTCGCGCCGCAGGCGGTGGCGGACACGAATCCGCCGCCGAGCGCGGGGGATCCGACCCCCACCGCTCCGGTCCGTATCGACCCGGGCTCGCCCAACCTGCAACTGCCCGAGGGTTCGACGCTGGCGCCGGCGAAGGTGCTGGACATCGTGTCGGTGACGGACGAGTCCTCGGTGGCGGCGAGCCAGCCCGAGCAGCGGCAGGAGACGTCGAATTCGACGGTCACCTACGCGCTGCAGTCGGAGGTGGCCTTCGGCAAGGACAGTGCGAAGCTGTCGCCACCCGCGGCGTCCCGGATCCGGGCGATCGCGGCGGACATCAACGCGCGGCACGTCACCTCACCCATTCGGGTCTTCGGGTTCACGGACGATCTGGGGAGCGACGAGCACGGCGACGCGCTGTCGAAGCAGCGCGCCCAGGCGGTCTACCAAGTTCTGGCAACGGAACTGAGCAGTGCCGGTGACGCATCCCACACATTTCAGGTGCGTGGCTACGGTGAGGATTACCCCATAGCGGACAATTCCACCGAAAGTGGCCGGGAGCAGAACCGCCGAGTGGAAATCACTTTCACTCCTCCTGCCGCGTAAGGTGCGGGATGCGCGCCGGGACGCGGTACGGTGTAACTCCCCCCCTCGGGCCGGTTCGCTCTCCCCCCCTGCGAACCGGCCCGTTTTTTGTGCCCGCCTCCGGCTCCGTCCCTCAGGCCCCGCAGGCCCGTCCCGTCCCTCAGGCCTCGAAGGCCGCCGCCCGCAGCGGGCGGTAGGCGAGGCCCAGGGAGCGGTAGAGGCGCAGGGCCGGGGTGTTGTCGTCGGCCACGACGAGCGCGGCGGTGCCGTACGCGGCCAGCGCCTCGGCGAGGACGAAGGCGCAGATCCGGCGGCCCAGGCCCCGGCCGCGGGCGGCCGGGTCGGTGGCGACGCCCGCGAGCAGGCCCACGCTGGGCGCGCACCAGGCCAGGGCGGCGACCGCGAGCGGCGTGCCGGAGCCGCCGGGCGGCAGGATGCCGGCCCAGCGGTCGCCGGCGCCCGGGCGGCCGGGGTAGGCGTAGGAGTCGGGGAAGGCGCGGTCCAGCAGGGCGCCGACCTGCGGCGCGGCGGCCGGCGGCAGCCAGCCCGCGGTGCCGTCGGGCGGGACGGCGGCGGACCCCGTACGGTCCATCCAGCCGAAACCGGCCGTGGGGCGCAGGCCGGGCACGGCCACGACCAGGGCGTCGACGAGGCCGCGGTCGCCGAACGGGCGGTAGCCGCGGCCCACCTCCGCCAGCACGTCCCGGACGAGCGGTATCGCGTCGGCGGCCGGGCCTGTCACCACCAGCCGGTCGCGCAGCGAGAGCCCGGGCGCGGCCACCGCGACGGCCGCACCGCGGGTGAAGACCCGTCCGGCGCTGCGGTCCCGGGCGGCCCACCGGGACAGTGCGTCGTCGGTCGGCAGCTCGGAGTGCGCGGACAGCTCGTCGGAGAGGGTGGAGAACATCCGTCATGCCTATCAGCAGCCCGGGGGCGGGCGCACCGTGAATTGTCCGGATGCGGAGCGGAACGGGCGAGGTCCCGGCCCGGGCCGCGGTCAGCCGACGTCGAGCCGTACGCCCCGCCGTACGCCCCAGCGGGCCAGCGCGCCGGCCTCCGCCTCCAGGACGTGCCGGGCCAGCAGCCGCGGCCGGCCGACCCGTCCCGGCGGCATCGTGCGGACCGCGATCACCCGCAGCCGCCGGTCCAGATAGGCCACGTCGATCGCGAACCGCATCCGTACGGTGTGCACGCTGGAGGCCGGGGTGAGCAGCAACGCGCCCTGGACGCCGTCCTGTCCGAGCAGCCCGCGGGTCCTGGCCCGATACGACGCCGCGATCCGCAGCGGCACTTCGGCCTGCGGGGTGCGCAGCGTGAAGTCCCCGTCCCGCCAACGTCGGCCCATGGCCCCTCACTTCGCGCAGGTGTCCGTGTACGGTCGGCCCGGTGCATGTCTATCCGATCGTGGCCGCCGCCGTGTGGGGAACGGTGAGCGGGCTGCTGCTGCCGCGTGCCGCACTCCGGTTGGCGGTCCCGTCCGGCGAACCGTGGTCCGGGGCCTGCCTGTCGGGCCACCTCCTGCCGGCCGGTCCGCGCGGCTGGCTCGGCCCGGAGCGCTGCGCGGACTGTGCCACGGCCGCCCGGCGGCCGGTCGGCGGCCTGCTCCCGGCGATCGGCTGCGCCCTGCTCTGCGCGGGCCTCGCCGCGGCGACCGGGCCGCACCCGGAACTCCTCGTGTGGCTGCTGCTGGTGCCCGTCGGGGTGACCCTCGCACTGGTCGACCTGCGCGTCTTCCGGCTTCCCGACGTCCTGACGCTCCCGGCTTTCGCCGTCACCGCGGCGCTGCTGGGCGTGGCCGCGCTGCTCCCCTCCCACCAGGGCTCCTGGCGGCGCGCCCTGCTCGCGGCGGCGGCGGTCGGCGCCCTGTACTTCCTGCTCTTCCTGATCAATCCGGCCGGCATGGGCTTCGGCGACGTCAAACTCGCCCCGACGGTGGCGCTGCCGCTGGGCTGGTACGGCTGGGGCGCCGTGGTCACCGGCACCTTCGCCTCCTTCACCCTGGGCGCGGTGGCCGGCCTGGCCCTGCTGCTCACCGGCCGCGCCACCCGCAAGTCCCCGCTCCCCTTCGGCCCCTTCATGCTCCTGGGCACGGCCCTGGCCCTGCTCCTGGCCTAGGGCCCGGGTCCCGCTCCGGGGGAGGCGAACACCGGAGACCGCGGGCCCACGAGGCTACGCCTCGCTGCTCACCGACCAGAGGTTCACGCCCGCCGGCTCCACCGCGTGCCGGTCGATCTCCGCCAGTTCCTCCGCGGACAGCGGCGGCGCGCCGACCGCGGCGACGTTGGCCTCGAGCTGGGCCACCGACGACGCCCCGATCAGCGCGGAGGTCATGCGCTCGTCGCGCAGCACCCAGGACAGTGCCAGCTGCGCGAGGGACTGGCCGCGTCCGGCGGCGACCTCGTTGAGCGCCCGCAGGCGGCCGACGGTCTCGTCGTTGACCAGCTCGGGGTTCAGGGACTTGCCCTGCGCGGCCCGCGAGTCCTCGGGGATGCCGCCGAGGTAGCGGTCGGTCAGCAGGCCCTGGGCGAGCGGCACGAAGCCGATGCAGCCCATGCCCTCCTCCGCCAGGACGTCGAGCAGGCCCTCCTCCTCGATCCACCGGTTGATCATCGAGTACGACGGCTGGTGGATGAGCGCGGGCACGCCCAGCTCGCGCAGGATGCGGGCGGCCTCCCGGGTGCGCTCGGGACCGTAGGAGGAGATGCCCACGTAGAGCGCCTTGCCCTGCTGGACGGCGGACGCGAGCGCGCCCATCGTCTCCTCCAGCGGGGTGTCGGGGTCGTAGCGGTGGGAGTAGAAGATGTCGACGTGGTCCAGGCCCATCCGGCCCAGCGACTGGTCGAGCGAGGAGAGCAGGTACTTGCGGGAGCCCCACTCGCCGTACGGCCCGGGCCACATGTCGTAGCCGGCCTTGGTGGAGATGACCAGCTCGTCGCGGTAGGGGCGGAAGTCCTGGGCGAAGAGCGTGCCGAAGTTGGCCTCGGCGGCGCCGTACGGCGGGCCGTAGTTGTTGGCCAGGTCGAAGTGCGTGACGCCGAGGTCGAAGGCGCGGCGCAGGATGGCCCGCTGGGAGTCCAGCGTGCGGTCGTCGCCGAAGTTGTGCCACAGGCCGAGGGAGACGGCGGGCAGCTTGAGCCCGCTGCGGCCGGTCCTGCGGTACTCCATGGAGTCGTAGCGCTCGTCGGCGGCGCGGTAGAGGTTTCTGATGTTCACAGTTCCTCCCTATCACGTGCGGTTGAACCGCTTACTACGTGCTGGGCGATCTGTCGGCTGTGACGCGCCGGGCGGCCGGCCCGCGCCGGACCCGGTTCGTCCGGACGGCCATTCGGGCAGTACCCTGGCCGCCGGGCGACCGAGCGCAGGAGGGGCTGGTACGCGATGAATCTGCGCGAGCTGGTGTACGGGCTGTACTCCCGCAGAGTGGAGCGCCGGCTCGACGTGGCCCAGGGCCCGAAGCACATCGGCGTGATCCTCGACGGGAACCGGCGCTGGGCCAAGGCCGCGAGCAGCACCGCGGAGCAGGGGCACCAGGCGGGCGCGGACAAGATCAGCGAGCTGCTCGGCTGGTGCGAGGAGACCGGTGTCGAGGTGGTCACCCTGTGGCTGCTGTCCACCGACAACTTCGACCGGCCCTCCGCGGAGCTCGGGCCGCTGCTCGGCATCATCGAGGACGCGGTGACCGGCCTGGCCGCCACCGGCCGGTGGCGGGTGCACCACGTGGGCACGATGGACCTGCTGCCCGACCGGACGCAGGCGGTGCTCAAGGAGGCGGAACAGGCCACCCACAACGTCGGCGGCCTGCTGGTGAACGTCGCGGTCGGCTACGGCGGCCGGCAGGAGATCGCCGACGCGGTCCGCTCGCTGCTGTACGAGCACGCCGGGCGCGGCACCTCCATCGAGGACCTGGCCGAGATCCTGGACGTCGAGCACATCTCCGAGCACCTCTACACCCGCGGCCAGCCGGACCCCGACCTGGTGATCCGCACGTCCGGTGAGCAGCGGCTGTCCGGCTTCATGCTCTGGCAGAGCGCGCACTCGGAGTACTACTTCTGCGAGGTCTTCTGGCCGGCCTTCCGCAAGGTCGATTTCCTGCGGGCGCTGCGCGACTACGCGGCCCGCCACCGCCGCTACGGAGCGTGACCAGGCACTGACCTGGGCTAAAAGAGGTGTTGACGGCACAGGCGGCCGAGTTACCTTGGCTGTGTCGCAGGTCCGCCCGCCGCCAAGCCGGGGCGAGCGGTCAGTGTCCGGATCATGACCGTCGGATGACTGTCATATGCATTCGCATGGGTCGTGGATTTCCCGGGCATACCACAGGCAGACCGGCATCCGGCCCCACGGCTGCCGGACCGCAGCCTCACCTCTCCCCGAGGGGGTTCGTCCACACGTGGTGACCAGCAAGAATCGCCGTGTACACGACCGGCGCACGTACGTACTCGACACCAGCGTGCTGCTCGCCGACCCCAATGCCATCACCCGTTTCGACGAGCACGAGGTCGTGCTGCCGGTCGTCGTGGTGACGGAATTGGAGGCCAAGCGCCACCACCCGGAGCTCGGCTACTTCGCCCGCCAGGCGTTGCGGCTGCTCGACGAGTTCCGGATCAGGTTCGGCCGGCTCGACGCGCCGATCCCGATCGGCGACTTCGGCGGCACGCTCAGGGTCGAGCTCAACCACTCGGACCCCGGGGTACTCCCCGCGGGCTTCCGGCTCGGTGACAACGACTCGCGCATCCTAGCCGTCGCCCGCAACCTGCAGGCCGAGGGGTACGACGTGACCGTCGTGTCCAAGGATCTGCCGCTGCGGGTGAAGGCCTCCTCGGTCGGCCTGCTGGCCGAGGAGTATCGGGCCGAGCTCGCGATCACCTCGGGCTGGACCGGCATGGAGGAGCTGGTGGTCGGCGCCGAGGACGTGGACGCGCTCTTCGCGCAGGAGACCGTCGAGCTCGCCGAGGCGGCGGACCTGCCGGTGCACACCGGCTTGGTGCTGCAGTCCGAGCGCGGCAAGGCGCTGGGCCGGGTCACCGAGGACGGCCGGGTGCGGCTGGTGCGCGGCGACCGCGAGGCGTTCGGCATCCACGGCCGCAGCGCGGAGCAGCGCATCGCGCTGGACCTGCTGCTCGACCCGGACGTCGGCATCGTCTCGATGGGCGGCCGCGCGGGCACCGGCAAGTCGGCGCTGGCGCTGTGCGCGGGCCTTGAGGCGGTCCTGGAGCGCCGCCAGCACCGCAAGGTGATGGTCTTCCGGCCGCTGTACGCGGTGGGCGGCCAGGAGCTGGGCTATCTGCCGGGCAGCGAGGCGGAGAAGATGAGCCCGTGGGCTCAGGCCGTCTTCGACACGCTGTCCGCGGTCACCTCCAAGGAGGTCATCGAGGAGGTCGTGGCCCGCGGCATGCTCGAAGTGCTGCCGCTGACCCACATCAGGGGCCGCTCGCTGCACGACGCCTTCGTGATCGTGGACGAGGCGCAGTCGCTGGAGCGCAACGTGCTGCTGACGGTGCTGTCGCGGATCGGCGCCGGCTCCCGGGTGGTGCTCACCCACGACGTGGCGCAGCGCGACAACCTCAGGGTGGGGCGCTACGACGGCGTGGTGGCGGTGGTGGAGAAGCTCAAGGGCCACCCGCTGTTCGCCCATGTGACGCTCACCCGTTCCGAACGTTCCCCGATCGCCGCGCTCGTGACGGAGATGCTGGAGGACGGCGGGGCCTGATCGTTTTGTACGATGCCCCGATTTGCCCATCGATGACGTGAGTTGAGGCTGCTGCGCCCGGTGTGAAGGGCGCAGCAGCCTAGCGTTTTCCGGGCCGGTTTGCCGAGTATCGCCGCGCATCCCGCGATGTGACCTTTGCCACTCAACCGGAAATTGCCGGACGGCGTCCGCGTACGGCAGGGTGTGAGGCTGTCAGGCCCCGCTCATGGCAATCCCGGGCCCCTCGGGGAACGGGCAGCACCACTCACAAGTCAACATCGCCGCCATGAGCCGCCCGAGCAGTGCGCGAATCCGTCACGGACTTCGCACCGGGCCAGTACCCCTGTGACCGACCCGGCCCGTATGGCGGACCGGAGAAGGGGGGCAGTGCCAGGGGCACGATTTCGTCCGTGCGGTCACCAAGCGGGCGATGCCGGAAGGAAACCGTGTGAGCCGGATCTCGGTCCGGGGATTCGCGGTGGCGTCAGCCACTGCGGTCACCACTGTGGGCGCCGTCGTCGGCGTCGCGTCAGGCGCAGACCAGGGCACAAGCACCGAGCCCGTGGAAGCCGCCGGGACGACGACCCTTCTTGCGGACATTCCCGCTGGACAGCAGGTTCAGCAGGCGTCGTTGACCGACCAGGTCCAGGCGCAGTCCGACGCGGCCGACGCGACAGCGCGGCAGGCCGCCGAGCAGGACGCCCGCAAGCAGGCGGCGCAGGACGCCGCGGCGAAGAAGAAGGCGGCCGACGAGGCGGCGGCCAAGGAGCGCGAGAAGACGCTGGCGGCCAGCCGCGGCGACAACCGTGCGACCTTCCCCTTCAAGGCGTCCTACACGGTCGCCGAGGTCCAGGCGATGGCCAAGCAGATCGTCGGCAGCGGCCAGTACGCCTGCTTCTCCAACATCGTGACCAAGGAGAGCGGTTGGAGCTACGTCGCCACCAACCCCTCCTCCGGTGCCTACGGCCTCGTCCAGGCGCTGCCCGGCTCCAAGATGTCCAGCGCGGGCTCCGACTGGCGGACCAACCCGGCCACCCAGATCAAGTGGGGCCTGAACTACATGAACGTCCGCTACGGCAGTCCCTGTGACGCCTGGTCGTACTGGCAGGTCCACCACTCCTACTAGGCCGCGCAAGCGGTCGACGTAGCTCGCGAGAACCCCCGAGGCCCGACGGCCCGGGGGTTCTCCGACGTCTGTCCCCCGTCCGGGTGCGGGTAGTGCCGACGGAGGCAACCCGTGCGCCGGGTAACGTCGTCCTGCACAGCAGTGCCACAAAACGGTCGACGGGTGGGGGAGAGCGATGCCGGACAAGCGCCACTGGAGCAGTGCGCTCGCAGCCGGACTGGCCAACCTCGCAGGGCGGTTGGAGGCGCGGGACTCCGCGATAAGAGCGCGGGAGGCGGCCGACCTCCCGGTGCCGCCGGTCGCCGAGCCGGCGCCCGACCCCGTGGCCGCGGCCGCGCCCGCCGCGGGACCCGGGCCGGACGGCGCACCCGCCGCACCGGTCGCGGCGGCCGTCCCTGCGGTGCCGGCCCAGCGGTCCGCGCCGCCGACGGACCCGGCCGCCGTGGTGCCGTGGAGCATGCGGGTCGCCGCCGAGGTCGGCTGGCGGCTGCTGATCCTGGCCGGCACCGTCTGGGTGCTGATGCGGGTGATCGGCGCGGTGCGCCTGGTGGTGCTGGCCTTCGTGGCGGGGCTGTTGATAACGGCGCTGCTGCAGCCGTTCGTGGCCCGGCTGAAGAGGCACGGCGTGCCGCGGGGGCTCGCCACCGCGCTGGTGTTCATCGGCGGCTTCGTCGTCATGGGCCTGGTCGGCTGGTTCGTGGTCTGGCAGGTGATGGACAACATCGACAACCTGTCGGGCAGCCTCCAGGACGGCGTCGCCGAGGGCAAGAAGTGGCTGCTGAACAGCCCCTTCCACGTCACCGACGACCAGATCAACCAGGTCGCGAAGAATCTCAGCGACGCCATCGGCTCCAACACCAAGGCGCTGACCGACGCCGGCCTCGAAGGCGTCACCGTCATCGTCGAAGTGCTGACCGGCATGCTGCTGGCGATGTTCAGCACGCTCTTCCTGCTCCACGACGGCCCGAACATCTGGAACTGGGTGCTGCGGCTCTTCCCCGAGGCCGCCAGGGACGGACTCGCCGGGGCCGGGCCGCGGGCGTGGCGGACGCTGACGCTGTATGTGCGCGGCACCGTGATAGTCGCCCTGATCGACGCCATATGCATCGGCATCGGCATCTTCTTCCTCGGGGTGCCGATGGCGGTCCCGCTGGCCGTGGTGATCTTCCTGTCGTCCTTCGTCCCGCTGGTGGGTGCGGTCGCCTCCGGCTTCGTCGCCGTGGTGGTGGCCCTGGTGACGAAGGGTCCGCTCACCGCGCTGATGGTGCTCGGCGTGGTGCTCGTCGTGCAGCAGATCGAGGGCCACGTCCTGCAGCCCTTCATCCTGGGCCGGGCGGTACGGGTCCATCCGCTCGCGGTGGTGCTGTCCGTGGCGGCCGGATCGCTGGTGGCCGGCATCGGGGGCGCGGTGGTCGCCGTCCCGCTGGTCGCGGTCGGCAACACGGTGGTCGGCTACCTCCGGGCGTACTCCCGGGAGAAGGCACTGGCGCCGGTGGCGGCACCCGTCTCCGGGCCGCCGCCGGCGGGCGGACCGGCGGCCGCCGACCCGGAAACCGCGGCCCACGGAACGGCCGCGGGAACGGAAGCGGAAGCCGGCCCGGCGGCGACCGCGGAATCCGAGCCTGAGCCCGTCCAGGACCCGGCCCCCGACCCCGTGTAGGGCGGCGCCCCCGAAAGGGCGCCGCCCCGCTGGCTACTCGGTGTGCAGGCCGTCCGGGCGCATCAGGCGCCACAGCGGCGGCAGGCTCAGCAGGGTCACCGCCAGGACCACGGCGGCACCGATGGCCGACATCGCGGCCACGCTGCCCCAGTCCATCTGGAAGCCCCGCCCCACCATCGCCACCAGGGCCGCCCCCAGCCCGATGCCGCCGGCGGAGGCCAGGACGAGGCCGAGCACCACCGGGATGGTGGTCTGCCACAGCACCGACCAGGCCAGCGCGCTGCGCTTGGTGCCGAAGGCGACCAGCACCGCCAGCAGCTTCTTGCGGTCCCGCAGCTGCTCCAGCATCGTCACCAGCAGGCTGGCGCCGATCAGCAGCATGGTGAGCGTCGCACCGGCGAACAGCCCCCGGCGCAGCTGGGCGTAGCTGGTCCTGGTGCTGGTGGAGCTGATGTTCGTCACGTAGGTGGTGACCCCGTACGTCGCCGCGGTGTTGCGCACGTACTCGACGGCGTCCGGCTGCCGGTCGTCGAGGCCGACCAAGATCTGCGAGCGCGGGTCGAACAGCCGGCTGCTGTCCAGGGCCTCGGGGGTGGCGAGGATGCCCCACTCCTCGCTGCCGGTCGGGTCGATCCGCCGCCCCACGGTCCGGGTGCCGGCCGGGATCGTCCACAGCTCGGGGGTCCCGGTGTAGCGGCCGTCGAAGCCCATGTTGAGGTCGATCCTGCCGCCCGGCTTGAGGAACGCCCCGGAGCTCTGGTAGCCGTCCTCGGCCCGCGGCGGCACCAGGAAGGTGCTGCCCGGCTTGCAGTCCGCGCCGATGTCGGCCAGCAGCCGCAGGGTCGCGCAGTCGCCGACGTTCACCGGCAGCCAGGCGGCCTGGCCGTAGTCCTTGAGGCTCGCCGCGTCGGGCTGGGTCGCCTGGCCCTGTGCGTAACCGAAGGCCTCCCTTACGCCCTTGGTCCCGGCCATCCGCTGGATGTCGCGGGCGGTCTGGTCGCTGGTGGTGCTGCTGGTGGCCACCACCATCTGGGCGCGGGTCGGGTCGGCGTGGGTGGAGGACACGAAGTCGGAGTCGACCGCGTTGAAGAGCATCTGCAGCGCGATGGCGCCGGCCACCGCCACCGTCACCCCGCTGACCATGCGGGCCGAGGCGTTGCTGTTCAGCTGGAGCCTGCGGGTGGCCAGCTGCCAGGCGACCGGGCCGCCCCGCAGCCGTCCCACTGCCGCCTCGACCAGCCACGGCAGCACCGCGGTCACCCCGATCAGCAGCAGGATGGTGCCGGCGGCGATCTGGTACTCGTTGATCGAGGCGTCGCCCTTCACCGTGCCGAACAGCGGGGCGAGCATCGCGACTCCGGCCGCGGGGATGAGCAGCCGCCACCACAGTCTGCGCCGCCGCCCCAGGCCCTGGCGGAACACGCCGAGCGGTTCGATGACCGTACGGCGCAGGCTGAGCAGGGTCACCGCGACCGCGGCCACCGGGACCAGGACCACGATCAGCACGGTCAGCGCGGTGTCGGGCGTCAGGTCGGAGGGGAAGGCGGAGATGTCCCTGATGGTGATCTCGGCCGCGAACTGCCTTGCGACCAGGAAGAACACCGCGCCGAGCAGCACCCCGAGCAGGGCGCCGAACAGCGCCTCGCCGGCGGCGATCCTGCGGGTCATCCTGATGTCGGCGCCGACCAGCCGCAGCGCGGCGAGCCGCCGGTCCCTGCGCTCGCCGCCGAGGCGCACGGCGGTGGCGATGAAGACCGCCACCGGGAGCAGCAGCACCACCAGCACGATCAGCAGCAGCAGGTCGAAGACCGGCCCGCGCACCTCGCTGTTGCTGTGGTGGCCGAAGCCCGTCTCCCGGTAGGAGTTGCCGTGCCGGTGCGCCGCGTCGTAGGGGACGAGCTGGTCGCTGCCGGCGTAGTAGTACAGGTCGGCCGGTCCCATCAGGCCGGCCTTGCCGATGGTGCCGGTGATCTCGTACGGGATGCGCTCGCGCAGCAGCGGGGAGGACGCGAGCAGCTTCTTCAGCGCGGGCGAGACGATCATCCGGCCGGCCGGCGGCATCGCGGCGACACCGGGCGGCGGTTTCACCGCGGATCCCTCCGGGTGCAGCAGCACGCCGGTGACGTCCTTGCCGTGGTAGCTGGTGTCGACCTCGGCGAGCAGGAAGGTGCCCGCGCCCGGCTTGACCGAGTCGCCGACCGAGAGGGTGTCGCGGGCCACCCGGCGCTGGTCGCGGGTGTCCATCATGGCCGGCACCGCGGCCGCGAGCAGCAGCAGCGCCACGCCGAGCGCCACGCCGACCGCGGTCAGCGCGGTGCGTATCCAGCCCTCGCGCCCGCCGCCGGCCGCGAAGCGGGCGCCGAGCCAGAGGTCGCGCAGCCAGGTGCGCAGGTCGGCGGAGGGCTCGGGCAGCCGGGTGCCGCCAGGGGCGCCGCCGGCCGTACGGGCACCGGCGGTGGCGTCGAAGCCGGCGAGGGGCTCGTGCGAGGAGGTCATGACACTCGTTCCATGTCGCGCGACTTCCCGTCCCGCACGACGATCTCCCGGTCGGAATACGCGGCCACCCGCGGCTCGTGGGTGACCAGCACGACGGCTGCGCCGGTGTCGTGCGCGGCCTCGGTCAGCAGCCGCATCACCCGCTCGCCGTTCAGCGAGTCAAGCGCGCCGGTCGGCTCGTCGGCGAAGACCACCCGGGGGCTGCCGACCAGCGCGCGGGCCACCGCGACCCGCTGGCCCTGGCCGCCGGACACCTCGCCGGGCCGCTTGCCGGCGATGTCGGCGACCTCAAGGCGCTCCAGCCAGGTCGCGGCCAGCGCCTCGGCCTCCTTGCGCTTGCGGCCGTCGAGCCGCATCGGCATCGCCACGTTCTCCAGGCAGGTCAGTTCGGGCACCAGCTGGCCGAACTGGAAGACGAAGCCGAAGTCCGCACGCCGCAGGGCGCTGCGCTCACCGTCGGACATCGCCGACAGCTGCCGGCCGCGGTAGTGGACCTCGCCGGAGTCCGGGGTGACGATGCCGGCCAGGCAGTGCAGCAGGGTGGACTTGCCGGACCCGGAGGGGCCCATCACGGCGACCACCTCTCCGGGCCGCACGGTCAGTTCCGCGCCGTCCAGTGCGGGGGTGGGGCCGTACGTCTTGTGCAGGTCGGTCGCGACGAGCAGCGGCTCGGGGGCGGCGGTCACCTGGTCACCTCCACGGCGAGCTGGTCGAGCCGGGCGGCGGTCAGTTCCAGCCACCGCAGGTCGGCTTCGAGATGGAAGAGGGCGTGGTCGCAGATCAGCTGGTCGGCGAAGTCGCCGGCCGACTTGCGCCGGGTCAGCTCGCGCATCAGCCGCAGGTGTTCCGCGCGCTGGGTGTCCAGCAGATCCCCGGCGGGGCGGCCGGTCAGCAGGGCCAGGACGACCTTGGTGTAGAGGGTCGTCTGCAGATACGGCTCGGGCTTCTCGGGCTGCGCGAGCCAGGTCTCCACGTCGGTGACCCCGGCGTCGGTGATGGCGTACCGCTTGCGCTCGGGTCCGCCGCCCGGCTCTATCCCGTCGACCTCGACCAGGCCGTTCTTCAGCAGCCTGGCCATGGTCGAGTAGACCTGGCCGTAGGCGAGCGGCCGGTCGTGGCCGAAGCGTTCGTCGAAGGCGCGCTTGAGGTCGTAACCGTGGCGCGGGCCGGACTCCAGAAGTCCGAGCAAGGTGTGGCCGATTGACATGCCGAGCACAGTACACCATGGGTATACATCATGTGTATACCCAGGTGAATAACTGGCGGGACCGACGTTCTCGCAGGTCAGGAGGTTGTCTCCGGGGGCTCGGCTGGCTGTTGCGGCTCTGACGGGCCCTGGCGGCTCCGACGGCGGCGGACCGGCTTTCTGCGGGCGGCCGCGGCGCGGGATCGGGCCGGCCGCCGGCGGCAGCCGGCCCGCGTCGGCCAGTGCCCGCCGCAGCAGGAACTCGATCTGCGCGTTGGTGCTGCGCAGTTCGCCGGCCGCCCACGCCGCGAGGGCGTCGCGGACGGCCGGGTCGAGCCGCAGCAGCACCTGCTTGCCGGGCCGCGGGGTGCGCGCGGCCGGGGCGGCGGTGTCGGCCGGCTCGCCGGGCTCCGTCACGTCGGGCGCTCCGTCACTGGTAGAGGGTCCCGGTATTGAGGACCGGCTGGGCGGCACGGTCGCCGCAGAGCACCACCAGCAGGTTGCTCACCATGCTGGCCTTGACACCGGCCGACTCGACCCGGGCGGCGATCCCGGTGGACAGCCGTTCGGTGATGTCGGCGGAGTTGCCGCGCAGCGAGAGCGAGTCGACGTCGTGGGCGTCGTAGGGGTAGTTGGTCGCGATGTGCCGCACGGCGGTGTCGTTGACCTTGAGCACCGCGGTCTCGTGGTTGTGCAGCCGGGTGGAGATCCTGCGGCGGCTGGTGAACGGGTTCACCCAGCGCAGGCCGTCCTGCCTGATGGTGCCCTGATAGCGCCCGAAGAGCCGGCACACCCGTGCCTGGCGGGGGGCGACCTGGGTGAGGCCGAAGAGCGTGACCAGCGCCGAGGACGACGACCACGCCCAGCGCGATCAGGACGGCCACCAGCGCGCCGGGGTGGTCCTTGGCGCGTACTTATCACAATTCCCCCGGAGGGGCACGATGCAGCCCCGGGGCACGGGGCTGTCAGCACGTGCCTCGGGGCTGCGGTCCTGCGGGGGAGGGGTCAGGCGGGCTTGGTGGCCGCGGCGATCCGGTCGCCGATGCCCTGGTCGACGCTGCGCCAGTACGCGAAGGCCCGCTCCAGCACCGGGGCGCTGACCCCGTCGCTCAGATGCCCGGCCACGTTGCCGACCAGCCGCTCGCGGGCCGCGTCGTCCAGCACCTCGCGGACCATCGTCCCCGGCTGCCCGAAGTCGTCGTCCTCGCGGTGCGGGGTGTAG
Organism: Streptomyces sp. NBC_01198; assembly: GCF_036010485.1. NCBI lineage: Bacteria > Bacillati > Actinomycetota > Actinomycetes > Kitasatosporales > Streptomycetaceae > Streptomyces > Streptomyces sp. NBC_01198. Next base: position 2,874,146 of record NZ_CP108568.1, on the reverse strand, counting down.
GCCTCGCGCACCATCTCGCCCGCGGCCTGCCACCCGGCGATGTCGCCGTACGCCTCGGGGGACGCGGCCGGGCCGCCGTAGGAGTTGGGCGCGTACGGAGCGCCCACCCGGTTCGGCTCGAAGCGCATCGGGCCGTCCTTGGCGTAGGAGTGCACCGGCACGTGCGGCCGGTTCGGCGGCAGCTGGGCGTAGTTCGGGCCGATCCGGTAGCGGTGCGTGTCGGGGTAGGAGAACAGCCGGCCGAGCAGCATCTTGTCCGGCGAGGGGCCGATGCCCGGCACCATGCTCGACGGCTCGAACGCGGCCTGCTCGATGTGGACGAAGAAGTCCTCCGGGTTCTCGTCCAGCGTCATCCGGCCGACCTCGATCAGCGGGTAGTCACCGTGCGGCCACACCTTCGTCAGGTCGAACGGGTTGAAGCGGTAGTCCGCCGCGTCCTCGAACGGCATCACCTGCACGTACAGCGTCCACGACGGGTGGTCGCCGCGCCGGATCGCCTCCCACAGGTCCTGCCGATGCGCGTCGGCGTTCTCGCCGGCCAGCGTGTCCGCGTCGGCCTGGGTGAGGAAGTCGATGCCCTGGTCGGTCTTGAAGTGGTACTTCACCCAGAACTTCGTGCCGCCCGCGTTGATCCACATGTACGTGTGCGAGCCGTAGCCGTTCATGTGACGGTACGTCCTGGGGATGCCGCGGTCGCCCATCAGCCAGGTCACCTGGTGCGCCGACTCCGGCGACAGCGTCCAGAAGTCCCACTGCATGTCGTTGTCGCGCAGCCCGTTGTCCGGGCGGCGCTTCTGGCTGCGGATGAAGTCCTGGAATTTGATGGTGTCCCGGACGAAGAACACCGGGGTGTTGTTGCCCACCAGGTCGTAGTTGCCGTGCTGGGTGTAGAACTTCAGCGCGAAGCCGCGCGGGTCCCGCCAGCTGTCCGGACTGCCCTGCTCACCGGCCACGGTGGAGAATCTGGCCAGCATCCGCGTCTCCCGGCCCGCCTGGAAGAGGTCGGCCCTGGTGAACTGGCTGACGTCGTTGGTGACCCGGAAGTGCCCGTAGGCTCCGCTGCCCTTCGCGTGCACCACCCGCTCGGGCACCCGCTCGCGGTTGAACTGGGCCATCTTCTCGATCAGGTAGTGGTCCTGCAGCAGGATGGGCCCGTCGGCGCCGAGCGTGAGCGAGTGCTCGTCGCTCTCCACCGGAATACCCGCGTTGTTCGTCGTCGGCGGTACGTTCTGGGTGGTCATGCGGTAAGCCTTCCGTCCGATATGCCCCCACGGTCGCACCAGTCCGCCTGCCCGGCATGTCGGCCGGTAAGGCCGACTGCGGCGGTGGTGCGGCCGTGGCGGCCGACATCGGCCGGATCACAACGGCAGTTCGAACCAGACCACCTTGCCCGCGCCCAGGCGGGTCGCCCCCCAGCGCTGCGCCATCCGATTGACGAGATAGAGGCCGCGGCCGCCCTCCTCCTCGGGCGCCGCATGGCGCATCCGGGGGAGCAGCGGGGCGTCGTCACCGACTTCGCAGCGCAGCACGTCGGTGCGCAGCAGGCGCAGGGTGATCGGCCGCTCGGCATAGCGCACCGCGTTGGTGACGATCTCGCTGACCAGCAGTTCCGCCGCGTCCAGTTGGTCCTCCAGGTCCCAGCGGCGCAGCGCCTGGCGGACCAGCCGGCGCGCCCGGCCCGGGGTCTGGTCCTGCGGCTCAAGGAACCAGTAGGCGACATCGCTCGGCGCGATCCCGTCGAAACGGGCGGCCAGCAGCGCGATGTCGTCGTCCCGGTCGCCGGGCCCGAGGATCTCAAGCACCTCGTCGCACAGCGGCTCGAGCGGCGGCGGCGAGACGACCGACGCGGCGTCGTGCAGCCGCTCCCGCAGCAGCTCGATGCCGCCCCACACGTCCCGGCTGCGGGACTCGACCAGGCCGTCGGTGTACAGCAGCAGCGTGGCCCCGGCGGGCGCGGGCAGTTCGACGGCCTCGAAGGGCACCCCGCCGACGCCGATCGGGGCGCCCGGCGGCACCCGCAGCACCTCCGCGCGCCCGTCGGCGTGCAGCAGCACCGGCGGCGGGTGCCCGGCGTTGGCCACCACCAGCCGGTGCGCGATCGGGTCGTAGACGGCGTAGACGCACGTCGCCATCCGGTCCTGGCCCAGCCGCTGTGCCTGCTCGTCCAGGTGGTAGAGCACCTCCTGCGGCGCCAGGTCCAGGCCCGCGAGCGTCTGCACGGTCGTACGCAGCTGGCCCATGATCGCCGCCGACGTCATCGAGTGGCCCATCACATCACCGACCACCAGCGCCACCCGGCTGCCGGGCAGCGGGATCGCGTCGTACCAGTCGCCGCCGACCCGCGCGGACTCCGCGGCCGGCAGGTAACGGCTGGCCAGCTGGACACCGGTCGGCTGCGGGAGCGAGTCGGGCAGCATCTCGCGTTGGAGCGCGTCCGCGATGTACGCCTCGCGCCCGTACAGCACCGCCTTGTCCACGCCCAGCGCGGTGTGCGTGGCCAGCTGGGCCGCGACCAGCAGGTCGTCGGACTCGAAGGGCGGCCGGCCCGCCCGGCGCAGCAGCACCGCGGCGCCGATCACCCGGCGGCGGCCGCGCAGCGGGGCCAGCAGCGCCCGCCGCCCGGTGGGCAGCCCGATCTGGTCGTCGGGACGCCCCAGCAGTTCCGCCAGCGCGTCGGCGGCCCGCACCGAGTCGGCGAAGACCGGGCGCACCCCGCGCAGCACCTCGGCCAGCGGTCCGTCGAGCAGCACGCCGATCGAGTCGCCGGTGCCTCCGTACGACGGCTCCAGCGTCGGCAGCAGCGCGGGCAGCAGCGGCGTGGCGCCGACCGGCGCGTCGTCGTCCGTCTCCGAGGGGCCCTCAAGTCCGCCGTCGGAGCGGCGCAGCCGCAGCCGCAGCGGTCCCGAGGGGCGCTCGTCGCCGACCGGCAGCGGCTCGCGCAGGTAGACCAGGATCGCGTCGGCGAAGGCCGGCACCGCGGAACGGCACAGCCCGAGCAGGATCTCGTCGAGGTCGACCCCGCGGGCGATCCGCCGGGTGGCGGCGCCGACGTAGCGCAGCCGGTCGGCCTCCGGGCCGGTCTGGGCCGGCATCGGGATGCGCATCCCCACCGACTCCTCGTCCGCCGGGTGGCCGATCGACTTGACCGGGGTGCCGCGGGGTGGCGCGCTGACGAACGTCGTGGGGATCTCCTCACCTGGGCGCTGGTCGTGACGCGGCAGCGTCACGCCCTGGTCCTGCGCGGTGCGGCGCTCGTCCGGGTCGGGACGGTGGTGGCCGCGGCGCCGCGCGGGCTCCGGCGGGCCTGGCCGGTGCGGCGGCTCCGCCGGTTCCGGCAGCGCGGCGGGGCGGGCGGGGGCGCCGAGCGGGGCGGCCGGCGCCTCCGGCGCGTCGTCCGCCGGCTTGTCCGGCAGGCTGTAGCCGCCACGCGGTTCCGGCGCAGGCGCGGCGGGGTGCCTGGGTGGGCGGGGCGGGTCCGTGGTCACGCGAGTCTTTCCATCCGTGTGTGCGCCACGCGCTGGCCGCGGCGGGCTCGGGCCTGTTCGGTGTCTGCGTGCTGTGTGCGTTCCTACCTGCGTTCGTGCCTGGGGTCGGGGGTGTGCCGATATGGACGTCCCGGACGCGTGCCGCGGTTCACCCGCGCCGGCAGCGCGGGAGGACCGGCGGCCCGGGCGGCGCGCCGGCGCCGGCGGGCGGGCACGCGTACGCATCCTCCTCGATCATCCCGGGGCCCGCATCCGTGACGACCTGCAGCGGTTCGTCCCGTTGACAACCCGATACCCGGATCGTGTGACCGTGGAACGGAATCGGTGCGTCGTCCCCGTTCGCCCCGTCCCCCGGCAGTCCCGGCCGGCCGCGTGCCGCGCCCCGGCGTGCCCGGCATGGCCGAACGGCCGGCCGCAGGCCGCGGCGCCGTGCGTGCCCCGCGTCGTCCCATCGCGCTCCCCGCCGCCGGTTCCCACTGCTCAGGGCCTCCCTGACTGCTCTTCGGTCGTGATGGGCTGGTACGGACGGTGGTGCGGCCGTGCGGGTTCGTGCGCCGGCGCGACATCGTGCGCCGGGCGTCCACCGGGCGCGCCGGTGACGCGGCGTCAAACTCTAGGCCGTGAACCGGCGTTTGTGCGATGCTCCGGAGACCGATCCTACGGTTGACGCTCCGGGGCGCAACAAGGGGTTCAGGCGGATCGTCTCGCGGGACGGACCGCGAAGCGCTCGCCGGACCGGTCGCCCGCCAGGCCACCGGTCCGCTCACCTGCCCGGTCCCCGCCGCGGCCGCCCGCCGCGGCGCCGGGGACGTCCGCCGGGCGGTCCCAGTCCGCGGGCAGCGCCGGCACCGGCCACCGCGGGTCGGGCCGCCAGTCCTGCCAGCCGTCGCTGAAGGGCGGACCCCAGGCCCTGATCACCCCGACCGCCCGCCGGCCCGCCTTCCGCACCCGCGCGGCCAGCGCCGCCGTCATCAGGCCGTCCGCCTGCGCCTGGGCGAACTCGTCCTCGTCCAGCCAGCGCCAGCTGCGGTCCTGGTGCACCGCGATGTCCAGGAAGTGGTCCTCGGAGTCCACCCCGCCGGACCACCGGCACAGCGGCTCCTCCAGATTCACGTACCAACTGCGGAATCGCCAGTCCGGCTCCCAGAACAGCCAGACCGACCACGGCTCACCCGGACGGGCGAGCTTGAGCACTCCCGCGCCCCACCACTTCTCCACCCGGGTGGTCCGCGGTTTGACGTAACGGGTCGCCAGCGGTTCCCGGTGCACCGGCGTGCCGTCGGCGAGCACCGGGCGCACCACCGGCGTGTTCGGCGCCATCCACACCGCGAGCACGTCCGCGTCGTCGCGCACCACAGTCACCGGACGGGCGATGTGCACCGCCTCCGTACCGTTGCCCCGGTAGCGCCACAGCACCTGCTCGCCGGGCGTCCAGAAGCGCCCCTGCGGTTCTCCTGCCGGGGCCGCGGTCCCCGTCTCGGTATGGGCTGTCATGAACAGAGCTTACGGATCACGTGTTACGGACGGGTCATACGCAACACGTCCAGTGCGTCGTCCAGCTCTTTTTCGGACAGCAGCCCGCGCTCGACGTAGCCGCCCTCGATCACCGCCTGGCGGATCGTCTTGTGCTCCGCCAGCGCCCGCTTCGCCACCTTCGCCGCCTCCTCGTAACCGATGTACCTGTTCAGCGGGGTGACGACGGACGGCGACGACTCGGCGTACTCGCGCGCCCGCTCCACGTTCGCGGTGATCCCGTCGACCGTGCGCTCCGCGAGCAGCCTGCTGACATTGGCGAGCAGCCGCACCGACTCCAGCACGTTGCGGGCGATCACCGGCAGCATCACGTTCAGCTCGAAATTCCCCGCCGCGCCCGCCACGGTGACCGTCGTGTCGTTGCCGATCACCTGCGCCGCCACCATCAGCACCGCCTCGGGCACCACCGGGTTGACCTTGCCCGGCATGATCGACGATCCCGGCTGCAGGTCCGGCAGCACGATCTCGGCCAGCCCGGTGCGCGGGCCCGACGACATCCAGCGCAGATCGTTGGCGATCTTCGTCAGCCCGACCGCGATGGTCCGCAGTTGCCCCGAGGTCTCCACCACGCCGTCCCGCGCGCCCTGCGCCTCGAAGTGGTCGCGCGCCTCGGTCAGCGGCAGCCCGGTCGTCCGCGCCACCTCGGCGATCACCGCGGCCGCGAAACCCGGCGGGGTGTTGATCCCGGTGCCCACCGCCGTCCCGCCCAGCGGCAGCTCGGCCAGCCGGGGGAGCGACGCCTGCAGCCGCTCGACGCCGTAGCGCACCTGGGCGGCGTAACCGCCGAACTCCTGGCCCAGCGTCACCGGCGTGGCGTCCATCAGATGCGTGCGGCCCGCCTTGACCACGGTGGCGAACTCCGCCGCCTTGCGCTCCAGCGCCTCCGCCAGCGTCCCCAGCGCCGGGATCAGGTCGCCGGTGACCGCCGCGGTCGCCGCGATGTGCAGCGAGGAGGGGAAGACGTCGTTGGACGACTGGCTGGCGTTGACGTGGTCGTTGGGGTGGACCGGGCGGCCGAGCCGCTCGGTGGCCAGGGTCGCGATGACCTCGTTCGCATTCATGTTCGACGAGGTGCCCGAGCCGGTCTGGAAGACGTCCACCGGGAAGTGCTCGTCCCAGCGCCCGGCCGCCACCTCCTCGGCCGCCGACGCGATGGCCCCGGCCGTCTCCTCGTCGAGCACGCCGAGCTCGGCGTTGGTCTTCGCGGCCGCCGCCTTGATCCGGGCCAGCGCCTCGATGTGCGCCCGCTCCAAGCGGCGGCCCGAGATCGGGAAGTTCTCCACCGCCCGCTGCGTCTGAGCCCGCCACTTCGCCCCGGCGGGCACCCGAACCTCGCCCATCGAGTCGTGCTCGGTGCGGTAGCCGCCGTCCGTGGTCGCGTCGCTGTCACTCATACCTCTTACAGTGCCCGGGAACACCCGATGTGTTCCCGGGCACTGCGGGAAGGCCGTCGAAAGCGCGCCGCGGCCGGGCGTCAGGCGGCCGTCAGCTGTAGACGCCGAACTCGTACAGCGAGTAGCCGTAGCCGGTGCCGCGCTGGGTGGCCTGCATCCGCACGTAGCGGCCGGTGCCGCTCACGTCGAGGTCGTCGATGTCGCCGTTCCCGTCGGTCACCGACCGCACCGTCGTCCAGTTCTGCCCGTCGTCGGAGGTCTGGACGGCGTACGCCTTCGCGTATGCCGCCTCCCAGGCGAGCTGGACGTGTCGGAAGGCGGTCGGCCGGCCCAGGTCCACCTGGATCCACTGCGGGTCGCTCCAGTCGCTGGACCAGCGGGTGGTGAGACTGCCGTCGACCGCGTCGGCGGCGGTGCACGGGCAGCCGCCGGTCGGGTCGGTCTGGAAGGACGAGGCGGTGGCGGGCCTGTTCAGCGCCACGTCGGTGCCGTCCGCCTTCGGCGGCACGACGCGCACCGACTTCGAGCCGTAGCCGACGTTGCCGTGGGTGTCGGTGGCCTTGACGTAGGCGATGTAGACGCCGACCTTGTCGGGCGCGGTGGCAGTGAGCGAGCCGCCGCCGTGGTCGGTGGTCGCGGCCGGGACCAGGGCGCCGTTGTTGTCGATGTAGAGGCTGCTGAAGAGCACCTGGTAGCTGACCGGGTCGTTCTCCGGGTCGCTGGTCCTGGTGCCGATCGTCACGGTGCCGCCGGCCGGCACGCCGGTGGTCGCGCCGTCCACGCTCATGCCGGTCACCCGCGGCGGCAGGTTGTCGCCCGAGGTGTCACCGCCGAAGGCCCGCTTCACCGCGTAGTACGAGGGCCGCTTCAGGCCGTCGGGGACCAGGTTGAACCAGACGCCGCCGAAGTCGTCCTCGTTGCCGTAGTGGAAGAGGGTGGCGCCGAGCGCGACGCCCTGGTGGGCGGTGACGCAGTTCCACGCGGTGGTGTAGCCGTCGGCCTTCTGCTGGTCGGTGGGCTCGTCGGCCACCCCGTTGGCGTCGTCGGGCACCTCCCAGGAACCGGCCGGGCCGCCCTCGGTCACGATGTACGGCTTGTCGTAGCCGCCGGCCTCCCAGGCGGACCGCACATTGCAGACGTCCTTGTAGGAGTTGACCGCCAGCAGGTCCAGGTCCGGGGTGTTCCTCTTGTAGTACGGCCAGGCACCGGTCCAGGCGTCGGTGGAGGTCACCGGGTGGTTTGGGTCGACGGCGTGGATGGCCTTCGACAGGTCGTTGACGAAGCTGGTGTAGGCGTCGCGCTGCTGCTCCAGCTGGTCGCCGCTGTAGCAGTTCTGCAGGCCGAGCACCGACTCGTTGCCGACGTCCCACATCAGGACGCCGGGGTTGTCCTTGTAGGTGCTCACCCACTTGGGGAACTCGGCCATCATGTCGCTCTTGTAGCCGGTGTCGGTGAGGTAGTTGACGCAGCCGCCGGAGCCCGGACCGCCGCCCGGCTGCAGCCAGAAGCCGGCGATCACCTTGATGCCGTTGGCCGCCGCCGCGTCGAACAGCGGCGCGCTGGAGGCGTCCGTACCCCAGGTGCGGACGGTGTTGACGCCCATCCTCGCCACGTCCGGCAGGTCCCTGGCCGCGTCACCGGGCGGCGGGCCCCAGGTCAGGCCCTTGACCTGGTACGGGGCGCCGTTCACGGTGAGCTGCCAGCTGCCCTGCGAGCCGGTCACCTTGACCACGCTGCCCGCCGCGTGCGCGTTCGGTGCCTGCAGCACCGCCAGGCCCGTGACGGCCAGCGCGGTCGCTGCGAGCGGTGCGACCGCTCGGCGGGCCCGCCCGGCGCGGAAGGGTCGGTGCATGGGTCGTCCTCCTTGGTGGGGGTGAGGGGTTGACCTTGGAGAGCGCTCTCCCGGGGGGCCGGAAAGAACCCGCCCGGGAGAGCGCGCCGGACGGGTCAGTGGATGAGCTGGTAGTTGCTGTCCAGGACCGCCCCCTTGCCGGGCTGGGACTGGTCGTAGCCGTGCGGGTCGCACTGCAGCCCGCCGTTGATGCAGTGGGTGACCATCGCGGACTGGGTGGCGGTGTCCCAGTCGGCGAAGAAGTCGTAGTGGAAGGAGTAGCCCGCGCCGCTGGCCAGCCGTATCTGCGACATGTCGCCGTTGACCGGCCAGGCCATCTTGAACTCGATCATCGGCAGCGCGACCGGGTGGTCGGCCGGGCACACGTTCTGGTTCGCGCCCGTGGCGACCGGATAGGCCATGTGGCTCTTGTGGTCCGGCGTGTCCAGGTGGATGCCGTCCCAGCAACTGGGCGCCTGCAGCCGGATGTTCAGCTGCGTGTCAGGGGTGTTCGGGCAGCTCGCCGGGAAGTTCCAGTTGTGGTAGCTCTGACCGCACTCCCAGCCCTCGACCGTGCCCTTGAGGTTCTTGAAGTCATCCTGGCTCTGCATCGGGCTGCCCACCACGAACCGCAGTCCCTTGGGGAAGGGGCGCACCGAGGTGTAGTCGTTGACCGAGGACTTGTAGTAGATCGTCTGCGGGCCGACCGGCAGGATCTTCTGGGTGCCCTTGAACAGCGAGGGCATCCAGTAGGCCGACTTGTCGCCCGGTGCCAGGCACGCCGTGCCGGCGGCCGCCTCCAGCGAGGCGGTCGTGGAGTTGCCGTTCGTGCTCTTGTTGCCCATGAACGTGTGGTCGTGGGACGCGCCGGGCTGTCCCGGGTAGACGATCGGGTCGTCCGGCGCGGTGTGGTCGGGGGAACACTTGGCCTGGAACTCGTGGAAGTACGCGTGCGGCGGGTCGTACGTCGACGGGGTCACGCCGGTCACCGGCGGGTTGGCCATGATGTAGCCGTCGCCGTCCGGGTCGTCGCCCGAGGCCTGGTTCGGCACCGCCATGCCCGGCATTTCCGCCATCGCCTTGGCGGCCTGCTGCCCTGACGTACCCGGCTGCGCCGCCGCGGCGGCCGGGGTGCTCGCGGACGCGTTCGCGGTGAGCGCGACACCGCCGATGCCCAGTCCGGTCGCGGCGAGTGACAGGGCGATCAGCAGCCCCGGGATCCTTCTGGTCCTCCGTGCCATGGAGACCTCCTGCTCGGTGTTGCCACATGGGGGGTCTGACGGCGCGTCGCGACGGGAGGCGCCGGGTCGGCTCCGTCAGTGGGGGAGAGCGTGTGGGAGAGCGCTCTCCCAAGCACGGAATGTTCCGCTCATGCTGCGCACATGTCAACACTTGATGAACAGTCGCGGCAGCGACAAACCGCGCACACCGCCGCCGCGCGACCGGCTGGCCTGCGACGTCAGGTGCGGACGGGAGATTTTGTGAAGGAAGTGACGGCGGTGCCGTCAGTCGATCGCCCCGCCCGCGCCGTCGGAGCGCCAGCGCACCCCGGGGGTCGCCTCCTCGGGCTCCTCGTACCAGCCCTCCTGGCGGCGCGGCCGCGGGATCTCGGCGCCGCGCCGCAGGATGCGCACATCCCTGAGGTGCCGGCCGAGCAGCGCCCCGCCGAAGACCACGAAGCCCACCCCGACCAGCCAGGTCACCACCGTCAGCACGGTGCCGACCGGCCCGTACGCGTCACCGTTGCTGATCATCATCTGGGCGAAGAAGAAGTGCGAGAAGACCCGCAGCCCGGCCAGTCCCAGCATGGTGAAGACCGCCCCGGGCAGCGCGGTGCGCACCGAGACCTTGCCGCCGAGCAGGAAGCGCTGGCCCCAGGCGAAGAAGGCCACGCCGAGCCCGAAGGTGATGGTGATCCTGGCGATGCCGCGCACCGGGCCGCTGCCCATGGCAGCGGCGCTCTGCGACTCGCTGAACAGATAGGCCGTCAGCACCGCAAGCCACACCGCCCGCCGCCAGTCCCGGTGCCAGGGCCCGGACGGCAGGTCCCAGATCTTGCGGTAGCCGGTCTCGACGCTGGCCACGAAGGTCAGCCCGAAGTAGGCCAGCGACGCCAGGCTCCAGGCGCTGGTGGCGCTCAGCACGGTCCTGGGCGCCGCGAAGAGCGTCCGCACGCTGTGCGAGCCGTCGGCGTCCAGCCCCATCCCGTCCACGACCCACTGCGCGAACCCGGGTCTGTGCTCCCACGGCGTGGCCGCGGCGACGACCACGAGCAGCGGCATCAGCGTCACGAAACCCAGGGCCGCGAAGCCCATCGAACGGTGCATCAGTTCGATGTGCGTGGCCTGCTTCCACAGCCGCCCGCCCGCCGACCGCTTCCAGGCGCTCATCAGCCCGGCCATGGCACCACCTTCCCCAGCGTCACCGCTGTGGATACCCGCCAACCTCCCTCCGGCGCAACTCGGCCATGCCGAGCAGCCGTTACGCCCCACATTGCCCGGCCGCCGCGATGCCGCCGGCCGGGTGACACCCCGTCACCCCGGGCGGCCGGCAGGAGCGGACCTTCAGGCGCCCGGACGCAGCGGGATCGAGGTGAAGGTCGGCGCGGGAGCCGGATCGGTGAAGAAGTCGTTGCCCTTGTCGTCCACGACCACGAAGGCCGGGAAGTCCTCGACCTCGATCCTCCACACCGCTTCCATGCCCAGCTCGGCGTATTCGAGGACGTCGACCTTCTTGATGCAGTCCTGCGCGAGCCGGGCCGCGGGGCCGCCGATCGAGCCGAGGTAGAAGCCGCCGTGGGCCGCGCAGGCGTCGGTGACCTGCTGGGACCTGTTGCCCTTGGCGAGCATCACCAGGGAGCCGCCGGCGGCCTGGAACTGCTCGACGTAGGCGTCCATCCGGCCCGCGGTGGTGGGGCCGAAGGAGCCGGAGGCGTAGCCCTCGGGGGTCTTGGCCGGGCCCGCGTAGTAGACCGCGTGGTCGCGCAGGTAGCCGGGCATCTCCTCGCCCGCGTCGAGCCGCTCCTTGATCTTCGCGTGCGCGATGTCGCGGGCGACGACCAGCGGCCCGGACAGCGAGAGCCGGGTCTTGACCGGGTACTTCGTCAGCTCCGCCCGGATCTCGTCCATCGGGCGGTTGAGGTCGATACGGACGACGTCCTCGTCCAGGTGCTCGTCGGTGGTCTCCGGCAGGAAGCGCGCCGGGTCGGTCTCCAGCCGCTCCAGGAAGACGCCCTCGGCGGTGATCTTCGCCAGCGCCTGCCGGTCGGCCGAGCAGGAGACGGCGATGGCCACCGGGCAGGAGGCGCCGTGCCGGGGCAGCCTGACCACCCGCACGTCGTGGCAGAAGTACTTGCCGCCGAACTGCGCCCCGATGCCGATGGTCTGGGTCAGCTCGAAGACCTTCTGCTCCAACTCCTTGTCCCGGAAGCCGTGTCCGGCCGCCGAACCCTCGGCGGGCAGCTCGTCCAGGTAGTGCGCGGAGGCGTACTTCGCGGTCTTCAGGGCGAATTCGGCGCTGGTGCCGCCGACCACGATGGCCAGGTGGTACGGCGGGCAGGCCGCCGTACCGAGCGAACGGATCTTCGCCTCGAGGAAGGACATCATCGAGGCCTCGTTCAGTACGGCCTTGGTCTCCTGGTAGAGGAAGGACTTGTTGGCGCTGCCGCCGCCCTTGGCCATGAAGAGGAACTTGTACGCGCCGCCGTCGGTGGCGTAGAGCTCGATCTGGGCCGGCAGGTTGGAACCGGTGTTCTTCTCGTCCCACATGGTCAGCGGCGCCATCTGCGAGTAGCGCAGGTTGAGCTTGGTGTAGGCGTCGTAGATGCCCCGGGAGAGCGCTTCCTCGTCGCCGCCGGAGGTCAGCACCTGCTGGCCGCGCTTGCCCATCACGATGGCCGTACCGGTGTCCTGGCACATCGGCAGCACGCCGGCCGCGGCGATGTTGGCGTTCTTGAGCAGGTCCAGCGCCACGAAGCGGTCGTTCGGGCTGGCCTGCGGGTCGTCCAGGATCCGCCGCAACTGCGCGAGGTGGGTGGGCCGCAGGTAGTGCGAGATGTCGTGCATCGCCTCGGCGGCGAGCCGGCGCAGTGCCTCGGGTGCCACGGTCAGGAAGGTGCGCCCCTCGGCCTCGAAGGTGCTCACCCCTTCCGAGGTGACGAGGCGGTACGCGGTGGTGTCCTCGCCGAGAGGGAGCAGATCCGTGTATTCGAACTCGGGCATAAGGGGCATTCCTCACTCGGCTGCGTCGTCGCTGAAGCCCGTCCAGCATACGAGCGTGCGCGCGCCGCCACGGCTGTGAGGTAGCGCTCACCCGCCGGGCCCGGGGGGGCCTCCGGCGGCCCGCCCGGGCCCGACCCCTAGGGGTCGGATGCGGGTCAGGTCCGGTGTTCTGGGGGTAGTCGCGATCTATCGCGTCTGTGTACGGTGGCCCGGTGGATGAATCGCAGCTCCAGAAGCCCGCGCAGCAGCCCGTAGAGCCCGCTGACCGCCCGGCGGAGACGGCCGTCACCGCCGCAGCGCCCGCCGCTTCGCCCGCCGTCCCCGCGCCGTCCGCCGAGGCCGGCCTGCGCGCCTCCGACGCCGACCGGGACCGGATCGCCGACATCCTGCGCGAGGCGCTGGCCGAGGGCCGGCTGGACTCCGCCGAGCACTCCGAGCGGCTGGACCAGGTCTACGCGGCCAAGACGATGGGCGAGTTGGAGCCGCTGGTACGCGACCTGCCGACGGGGCGCACGGCGTCCACCGCACCCGCCCCCGCCGCCCGCGGATACGCCGGCGACGGCAGCGGCGAGAACCCGAACCTGGTCGGCATCCTCGGCGGCGCCGAGCGCAAGGGCCGCTGGCGTGTCGGGCACAAGATCACCGCGGTCGCGATCCTGGGCGGCGTCGAGATCGACCTGTCCGAGGCCACCTTCACCGCGCCCGAACTGGTCATCCACTGCACCGCCGTGCTGGGCGGGGTCAGCATCAGGCTGCCGGAGAACGTGACGCTGCGCGGCGGCGGCGTGATCGGCATCATGGGCGGCTCCGACGTCAAGGCCTACGAGTCCACCGACCCCGGCGCCCCGGTGGTCCGGGTCGACGGCGTGGCCTTCTGGGGCGGCGTCGAGGCGAAGGCCAAGCGCGGCAAGAAGGTCAAGGACTGGACGAAGAAGCACCTCGGCGCCTGATCCGCCGCGTTCCCGCACCGCCGCCCCGAACCGGCAGGCCCGCTGGGGCGGTTGGTGAGGCCGGGAGGGGTGGGAGGCATGTGGCGTGTGTGCGCCACGGATAGTGCGTGTTCACGCCAAGTGCAGGTCAACGGGGGTATCGGTGCGTGACCGGACGTGAACACGGTGCGCATGAAGTTGCGCACAGCGGGTAGGGGAACGGGACACGCCGCCGCGCTGCCGCCGCCGCACGCTGCGCACGGGGAGCAGTCGGCGCGGGCCAGCGTGGCACACCACGAGCCGTCGTCAGGAGTTTCCCGTGCTTCAACCGATCGAGCCCGTCATGGACACCGCCACCCCACCTGGTCATCCACGAGACCTGGGCGGTCCCTGGCACTCGGAGGCGGCATGCCGCAGCGACGAGGCGGGGTTGTTCTTCGCGCCGTCGAAGGAGCCCACCGCGGCCCGGCTGGCCAGGGAGGAGGCGGCCAAGCGGGTCTGCGCCCGCTGCCCGGTGATGCTCGAATGCCGCGAACACGCGCTGCTGCAGCCGGAACCGTACGGCGTGTGGGGCGGCATGACCGCGGCCGAGCGCCGGGTCGTGCTGGCCCGCAGGCGCCGCCGCGAGGTCGAACTGCAGCGCCCCGCGGCCGGTATAGCCGTCGCGGGCTGACCGGCGCCGCGGGCTGACCGCCGCTCCGCACCTCCCGCCCGGACCGGCGCGCGCTCGGGGTGAGCCGACCCGGGCGGGAGGTGCGGTGGCGTCGCCAGGTGCTGTCCGCCCCCGGCGGGTGCCCCCGCCGGGGGAGCGGTCAGCGTGCCCGGTCGAAGTCGATCGCGCTGTACGCCCGCAGCTTGGACAGCCGGTGCTCGGAGTCGATCTGCCGGATGGTGCCGGACTTCGACCGCATCACCAGTGACGAGGTCGTCGCCGTCTCCCGCCGGTAGCGCACCCCGCGCAGCAGCTCGCCGTCCGTGACGCCGGTCGCCACGAAGAAGACGTTGTCGCCGCTGACCAGGTCCTTGGTCTCCAGCACCTTGTCCAGGTCGTGCCCCGCGTCCAGCGCCCGCTGCCGCTCGGCGTCGTCCTTCGGCCACAGCCTGCCCTGGATCGTGCCGCCCAAGCAGGTGACCGCGCAGGCGGCGATGATCCCTTCCGGCGTGCCGCCGATGCCGAGCAGCAGATCGACGCCGGTCCCTTCGCGGACCGCCATGATCGCGCCGGCCACGTCGCCGTCCGCGATGAACTTGATGCGGGCGCCGGTCTCCCGGATCTCCCGCACGATGCCGTCGTGCCGCGGCCGGTCGAGCACCACGACCGTGACGTCCTCGGGCGCGGTGCCCTTGGCCTTGGCGACCCGGCGCACGTTGACCGACGGCGGCGCGGTGATGTCGACGTATTCGGCCGCCTCCGGGCCGGCCACCAGCTTGTCCATGTAGAAGACCGCCGACGGGTCGAACATCGTGCCCCGGTCGGCGACCGCCAGCACCGACACGGCGTTGGGCATGCCCTTGGCGGTCAGCGTCGTGCCGTCGACCGGGTCCACGGCGACGTCGCACTCCGCACCGGTGCCGTCGCCGATCCGCTCGCCGTTGAAGAGCATCGGCGCTTCGTCCTTCTCGCCTTCGCCGATCACCACGACACCGTTCATGGACACGGTGTGCACCAGGGTCCGCATCGCCTTGACGGCGGCGCCGTCCGCACCGTTCTTGTCGCCGCGGCCGACCCACCGCCCGGCGGCCATCGCGGCGGCCTCGGTGACCCGGACCAGCTCCAGGGCGAGGTTGCGGTCGGGTGCCTCGGGGCTTACTTCGAGCGCGGGGGGCAGGTGTTGTTCGGTCATCGCAGCGCACCTTTCTGTACGAGGACGGCCGGATATGAGGGTCCTGCGACCTTATCGGGTTCCCGCGAATATGAGCAGCATGCTTGTCACATGAGCGGATTCCCGCCGGGTGCCGCCCCCACCCGTTCGCCGCCCGCCGACTCGTCCGCCCGCCGGGCAGCGCCGGTCCGGGACCCGGCGGTCGGGGCACGGTGGGGCATGGGGGACGATAGGTGCGTGGCAGCAGACAAGCGTGGCAACAAGACGGTGAGGGACCTCGTCCTGTCCCTGGTGGTGCTCAGCGTCGTCGTCGCCGTCATCTACCTGTTCGTCCCGCACGACTCCAAGGCCGACCCGGTCAAGCCGATCAGCTACTCGGTGGAGCTCGGACAGGCCAGGCGGGACGCGCCGTTCAAGGTCGCCGGGCCCGAGGGGCTGAGCGCGCAGTGGCGCGCCACCTCGGTCGACTACAACGCCGCCGACCCGCACAAGGTCAGCTGGCACATCGGCTTCGTCGACCCCGAGCAGCAGTACGTGGCCGTCGAGCAGAGCAACGACGTCCCCGCCGACTTCATCGCCGCGGTCACCCTGAACGCGCACCGCGACGGCAGCCGTACGGTCACCGTCGGCGGCCAGGTCTGGGAGCGCTGGACCGGCAAGCGGTACACGGCGCTGGTGCGCAAGGAGCAGGGTGTGACCACGATCGTGCTCGGCACCGGCCCGGACAGCCAGCTCACGCAGATGGCCGCCGCGCTCCAGGAGCGCAGCGGCCAGTAGCGAGCACGGGCACGGGCCCGCGGGCCCGTCTCGTCGGGGGCCCGAGGCCGGGCCTTCACGCCTCCGCGTCGTCCCCGTCCCCGGCCGGCTCGCCGGCCGCCTCGTCCTCCGCCGCCAGTGCCGCGTTCAGCCGCTTGCGGGCTCCCTCCAGCCAGTGCCTGCACACCTTGGCCAGCTCCTCGCCCCGCTCCCAGAGCGCGAGCGACTCCTCCAGCGTGGCGCCGCCGGCCTCCAGCCGGCGCACGACGTCGATCAGCTCGTCGCGGGCCTGCTCGTAGCCCAGCGCGGCGGTGGTGGTGTCCTGGTCTGCTGCCATGCAACAAGCCTAGGGGCGGCCGCCGACAGCCCGGCCCACCGGCCGCGGCCCGCCCGCCCCACAGCCCGCCCCCGGTCCGCTCCCGCCGCGCGGGCCCCGCTCAGGCCGCGCGGGCCCCGCTCAGGCTCCCGCGGTGCCGCCGCCGGTCACCTGGACGGTGAAGTCGCCCGCCGCGACCCGCGCCCGCAGCTCCTCGCCCGCGGCCACCTCCGCCGGGTCGCGCACCGCGGCGCCGTCCGCCCGCTGCAGCACCGCGTAGCCGCGCCGCAGGGTCGCCGCCGGGGACAGCGCCACCACCCGGGCCAGCGTGTGCGCCAGGTCGGCGTCCGCCCGGTCCAGGGCGTGCCGCAGCGAGCGGCGCCCCCGGTCGAGGCGGTCGGCCACCTCCGCGGCCCGCTCGTCGATCATCCGGTGCGGCGCCGCCATCGAGGGCCGGCTCAACGCCGCCTCCAGGCCGCGCTCCTCCCGGTCGAGCAGCCCGCGCATCACCCGCAGCGCCCGGTCGCTGACCAGCTGCACCCTGGCCAGCTCCTCGCGCACATCGGGCACGACACGCTTGGCGGCGTCCGTCGGGGTGGACGCCCGCAGGTCGGCCACCAGGTCCAGCAGCGGGGAGTCCGGCTCGTGCCCGATCGCCGAGACGACCGGCGTCACGCAGTCCGCGACCGTGCGCACCAACTGCTCGTCGGAGAAGGGCAGCAGGTCCTCCACGCTGCCGCCGCCGCGCGCCACGATGATCACGTCGACCTCCGGGTGCGCGTCCAGCTCCCGCACCGCCTCGATGACCTGCGGCACCGCGTTCGCCCCCTGCACGGGCACGTTGCGCACCTCGAAGCGCACCGCGGGCCAGCGCAGCCGGGCGTTCTCCCGTACGTCCCGCTCCGCGGCCGAGGCGCGCCCGGTGACCAGGCCGATCAGCTGCGGCAGGAAGGGCAGCGGGCGCTTGCGGTCAAGCGCGAACAGCCCCTCGCCGGTCAGCTGCTTCTTCAGCCGTTCCAGCCGCACCAGCAGCTCGCCCACGCCCACCGGCCGGATCTCCACCGCGCGCAGCGACAGGCTGCCACGCGGCCCGTACCACTCCGGCTTCGCGTGCAGCACCACCCGTGCGCCCTCGCCGACCACGTCCGCGACCTGGTCGAAGACCCCGCGGAAGCACGTCACGCTCAGCGAGATGTCGTGCGAGGGGTCGCGCAGCGTCAGGAAGACCACGCCCGCCCCCGGGCGCCGGGACAGCTGGGTGATCTGCCCCTCCACCCACACCGCGCCGAGCCGGTCGATCCACCCGCCGATCAGCCGGGACACCTCGCCGACCGGGATCGGCGAGTCCGCCGAGGTGCTGAGAGCCATTCCCCGACCCTACCGGCGACCCCCGACACCCCCGGGGGCAACGCTGCCGGCCGCCCGCACTACAGTCGTACAAGCTACGACGCCCGTACGAAATGCCCCGGGGGAAACACCATGAACAGGCGCATCGTGACCATCGCCGTGGGCCTCGCCGCCACCGGCCTGCTCACCGCCGGCTGCGGTGGCGGGGACGGCGGCAAGGACAAGCCGGACGCGTCCTCGTCCTCGGCGCCGGGCAAGGACGGCAAGGGCAGCGGGGCCGCGGCACCGATCATCACGCCCGCGCAGGCCGCCGCCGTCCTGGACACCTACGAGAAGACCAACAACGCCGCCAACAAGACCCGGGACCTCGCCGAGCTCGGCACCATCGAGGCCGGCGCACTGCTCCAGGTGGACTCGGCGGTCTACAAGCAGTACCCGAAGCTGTCGGCCAAGCAGCGCCAGAACTACTTCCCGGCGTTCACCTACACCCAGCGGCACTTCTACATCCCCACCACCGGTTCGTGGTTCATGGCCAGCGGCTACACCGGCGAGACCTTCAACCTGATGGTCTTCCAGCAGCAGACCGGCGGCCACTGGAAGATGGTCGTGGCGAACAGCTACCAGGGCGCGCTCCCCGCCCTGGCCAAGGGCCCGGACGGCGCCCCGGTGATCGTCGCGCCGGACGCGACCGTCGGCGGCACCAAGCTCTCCGCCCTCGGCGCGGCCGTCAACGACCTGCGCGTCACGGGCGGCGCCAAGGCCGGCGCCGCCCTCGCCGACTCCGCCGTCAGACGCGACGCGGTGAAGAAGTACACGACCAGGAACGACGACTGGGGCCGGTACAAGAACTGCCTGCGGACCGACTACGAGGCCGCCGGCACCAAGTGGGACAGCGCGTACCTCAAGTACCCCGACACCTACGCCCTGAAGACCGCGGACGGCGGCGCGCTGGTGGCCTCGACCTCGTACTTCGTGGAGCTCGACTTCTCCACCCGCCCGGAGACCTGCTCGGTGGTCCCTGACGGCATCACCCAGACCTACCTGCACGGCGACCAGCACGGCATCCGCAGCCGCTACGCGAGCCAGAACGTGGTCTCGGTCCCCGCCGCCGGCAAGCCCGTCCAGCTCGGTGGCACCGCGTACCTCATCGGGGCGAGTTCCTGACCGCCTCCACACGCCCCCCGGCCGCTCCCGTGTGCGCCGGACCTCACCCGTACGATGGACCGCATGACGACCGAAACCAGCCGCCGTGTCCTGCTCGCCGCCCCCCGCGGGTACTGCGCAGGCGTGGACCGTGCCGTGATCACCGTCGAGAAGGCGCTGGAGCAGTACGGCGCCCCGGTCTACGTCCGCAAGCAGATCGTGCACAACAAATACGTCGTGCAGACCCTGGAGAAGAAGGGCGCCGTCTTCGTCGACGAGACGGCCGAGGTGCCGGAGAACGCGATCGTGATCTTCTCCGCGCACGGCGTCGCCCCGGTCGTCCACGAGGAGGCCGACCGGCGGAAACTGGCCTCGATCGACGCGACCTGCCCGCTGGTGACCAAGGTCCACAAGGAAGCCGTCCGGTTCGCCAACGACGACTACGACATCCTGCTGATCGGCCACGAGGGTCACGAGGAGGTCATCGGCACGATGGGTGAGGCGCCCGAGCGCACCCATCTGGTCGACGGCCCCAAGGACGTCGCCGACCTGACCGTGCGCGACGAGTCCAAGGTCGTCTGGCTGTCGCAGACGACGCTGTCGGTGGACGAGACCATGGAGACGGTCGACGCGCTCAAGGAGCGCTTCCCCAACCTGCTCTCGCCGCCCAGCGACGACATCTGCTACGCCACCCAGAACCGCCAGGTCGCGGTCAAGCAGATCGCCGCCGAGGCCGACCTGGTGCTCGTGGTCGGCTCCCGCAACTCCTCGAACGCCATCCGGCTGGTCGAGGTCGCCCTGCAGTCCGGCGCCGGCGCCTCGTATCTGGTGGACTTCGCCGACGAGTGCGAGGACGGCTGGCTCGAAGGCGTCGCCACGGTCGGGGTCACCTCCGGCGCGTCGGTGCCGGAGATCCTGGTCGACCAGGTGCTGGAGTGGCTGGCGGTACGGGGTTTCGCGGACGTCCAGATTGTCACCTCGGCGCAGGAGTCCATCCAGTTCTCGCTGCCCAAGGAACTGCGCCGCGATCTGCGTGCGGAGGTCGCAGCCGGGGAATCGGGCAAGATGTGAGTTCTTTCGCGCGCCTCCCACCGGGGGAGCTACGAGAGGTGCGGCCGACGGCCCGCCTCTAGCCTGGAGGTCATGAACGTGTTCGGTGTGGACATCGGCGGTACGGGCATCAAGGGCGCCCCTGTCGACCTCGACAAGGGCGAGCTTTCCGACGAGCGGTACAAAGTGCTGACCCCGCACCCGGCGACCCCGGACGCGGTGCTCGACGGCGTCCACGACGTCGTCACGCACTTCGGCTGGAAGGGACCGCTCGGGGTGACCTTCCCCGGGGTCGTGATGGACGGCGTCACCAGGACCGCCGCCAACGTCGACCCCGGCTGGGTCGGCTTCGACGCCCGCAAGGCGCTCGGCGACCGGCTCGGGCTGCCTGTGGTGCTGCTGAACGACGCGGACGCGGCGGGCGTCGCCGAGATGACCTTCGGCGCCGGGCGCGGCCGCGGCGGCACGGTCATCGTGCTGACGCTCGGTACGGGCATCGGCAGCGCCGTCTTCGTGGACGGCCGGCTGCTGCCGAACACCGAGCTTGGCCACCTTGAGCTGCACGGCCACGACGCGGAGAAGCGCGCCTCGGTCAAGGCCCGCGAGGACGAGGACCTGAGCTGGGAGCACTGGGCGCACCGGCTGCGCAAGTATCTGGCGCACGTCGAGATGCTGTTCTCGCCCGACCTGTTCGTGCTGGGCGGCGGCGTCAGCCGCAAGTCGGAGAAGTTCCTGCCGTACCTGCACGGCCACGGTCTCAGCGCGGAGATCGTTCCCGCCGAGTTGCAGAACAACGCCGGGATCGTCGGCGCCGCGATGGCAGCCGCAAAGCTCTGACCCCGACGATCAGCGCGGCCAGCACGGTCCCGGTGTAGAGCCAGCCGGTCATCAGCGCCAGCCCCGTGAAGAGGCCGAGCAGATGCCCGGCAAGCCCGCCGCCCCCGCTGTCGGCGGTCAGCCCGATCCCCACCGCGAAGGCGATCGGCGCCGACACCGGGGCCGCCACCAGGTCGTACGGGCGCACGTAGACCGCCGCGGTCGCGCACACCGCGACGAAGACGACGCCGAAGAAGGCGCCGGGGCCGTCGAAGAACATCGCGTCGGTGGTGCCGGCCAGCACCGTCACCACGGTCACCAGCACCCCGGTGCCGAGCCCGGTCAGCCGGGGCCGGGGCCGCCGGACGGCGCGCAGCCGGCGGACCACCGCGGTCAGCGGGTGCGCGGGTTTGCCTGGTGCCTCCGGCGGCGGCGCCCCCGGCTGCGTCCGCGGCGGCACGTAGACCCCCGTGGCGGCCTCTCCGCCGGATGCAGGAGTGGGGGCCGCACCAGGGCCGCCCGGTCGCGCGCTGTGTTGATCCACCTACCCAACGTAGGCGCCGCGACCCGGGAATCAGCGCAGCTGACCCGGACATTCGCCCGGCTGGGCGCTGCTGTTCGAAGCCGGGCGGGGCGGCGCCCCCCGGCCCCGTAGACTGGCGGCCGGCATCCGGGCTGCGGACGCCGGCCTCGTTACGGGAAGCTACGGGAAGTCGCCACGTGTCGCTCACCATCGGAATCGTCGGTCTGCCGAATGTCGGCAAGTCGACGCTCTTCAACGCCCTGACCAAGAACGACGTGCTCGCGGCCAACTACCCGTTCGCCACGATCGAGCCCAACGTCGGCGTGGTCGGCGTCCCCGACGCCCGCCTCGGCACCCTCGCCGGCATCTTCGGCTCGGCCCGGATCCTGCCCGCGACCGTCGACTTCGTCGACATCGCCGGCATCGTCCGCGGCGCCTCCGAGGGCGAGGGCCTGGGCAACAAGTTCCTCGCCAACATCCGCGAGTCCGACGCGATCTGCCAGGTCATCCGGGCCTTCAAGGACGAGAACGTCGTCCACGTGGACGGCAAGGTCTCGCCCAAGGACGACATCGAGACCATCAACACCGAGCTGATCCTGGCCGACCTGCAGTCCGTCGAGAAGGCCATCCCGCGGCTGACGAAGGAGGCCCGGCTGCAGAAGGAGAAGGCCGCGGTCCTCGCCGCGACCGAGGCCGCGCAGACCATCCTGGCCGCCGGCGACACCCTCTTCTCGCACGGCATCACCAAGGACACCGAGCAGGGCGCCCTGCTGCACGAGCTGCACCTGCTCACCACCAAGCCCTTCCTCTACGTCTTCAACGTCGACGAGGACGAGCTGACCGACGAGGCCTTCAAGGACGAGCAGCGCGCCCTGGTCGCCCCCGCCGAGGCGATCTTCCTCAACGCCAAGCTCGAATCCGACCTGGCCGAACTGGACGACGCCGAGGCCCTGGAACTGCTCCAGTCGGTCGGCCAGCAGGAACCGGGCCTGGCCACCCTCGCCCGCGTCGGCTTCGAGACCCTCGGCCTCCAGACCTACCTCACCGCCGGCCCCAAGGAATCCCGCGCCTGGACCATCAAGCGCGGCGCCACCGCCCCCGAGGCGGCCGGCGTCATCCACACCGACTTCCAGAAGGGCTTCATCAAGGCCGAGGTCATCTCCTTCACCGACCTGGTCACCACCGGCTCCGTCGCCGAAGCCCGCGCCAAGGGCAAGGCCCGCATGGAGGGCAAGGACTACGTGATGCAGGACGGCGACGTGGTGGAGTTCCGCTTCAACGTGTGATCGAGTACCTACGGGCGCCCTGAACCGCAGGGAAGCGATTTGTGCTGCCTTGCAGTCCGCAGCGGTCCGCAAGATTTCAGATTCGCCTTCTCCGCGGGTGCTGTCCGACCGTTCCCTCTGCTCGACCGACCCCGAGAGTGGTACGTTATTCGGTACCACTCGGCGAAGGGTTTCCTGCCATGTCCATCACCGCGAGCGAGGCCCGCAAGGATCTGTTCCCGCTCATCAAGAAGGTCAACGACGATCACGAGGCCATCGAGATCGTCTCCAAGCACGGGAATGCCGTGCTCGTCTCCGCTGAGGACTACGCTGCCCTGCGTGAGGGCTCTTACCTTCTGCGTTCGCCTGCGAATGCCCGCCGCCTCCTCAAGGCCTACGAGAACGCTCTCGGTCGCATCAATCTCTCCGAGCGTGAGTTGATCGACCCTGACGCGGCGGATACGGGGCAGGGTGCCGCGTGAGGCTCATGTTCGAGGGCCAGGGCTGGGAGGACTACACGTCCTGGCTCAAGAACGACCGCAAGATGCTCGCCCGGATCAACAAGCTCATCGAGGACGTCAAGCGTGATCCCTTCACGGGAATCGGCAAGCCCGAGCCGCTGAAGTATCACCTGGCCGGCGCCTGGTCGCGGCGGATAGATGACGAGCACCGCCTCGTCTACCTCGTCACGGACGAAGAGGTCATCGTCCTCGCCGCCCGCTACCACTACTGATCGTCCCCCGCCGAACGTCCGCCCCACCCTCGATCGGCCGGTCCGCAGACAGTCCGCAGGACGCCCGTGAACCCCCGTCGGCAGCCAATGCACGCCAGCACAGAACTACCTGGTCAGAGCCATGATCGATGCTCCGCCGCAGGTCAGGTCCAGCCCGGATGCGTTCCGCTTCAACGTGTAGGTGAGCGGATGGGGGCCGCCGGAGGTGCGGCCACGGCAGGCTCCAAGGTCCCACATGTTCTTCGGCATGCGGATCGCGGCGGGGTCACCTCGGTTTCACACCTTGGTGATCCCAACGGTTGGGCCGCAAAGAAGCGTCAGATCCTCGGGGTCGGACGTGAGGACGGTGACCGGGCGATATGCGCTCCGGGCGGGCGGGTCGGCGAGGTAGGGAGCCCGTACCTGCCCCGCCGTGCCACCGTTGCGGTGACCCTGGATGACGGTGTTGCGGAAGGCTCCGCGGCGGGGATGCACGGGGGAGAAGCGAGGTAGATCGAATCTACGTAAGATGGCATCTACGTTAAGCCTCTGGAGGATGCCGTGGAGTTCCAAGGTCGGGTCGGGGATCTTGAGCTGCTGGCCGAGCAGTACCGGACAGTGGCAGACGGGGGTGGGGGCGCCCGAGGGCGAGCTGTGATCATGACGGGGCGACGCCGAGTGGGGAAGTCGCGACTCGTTCAGGAGTTCTGCGACCGGTCGGGAGCGCCGTACGTGGTGTTCCAGGCCACCCGTGGGCGTAACCCCGTGACCGAGCGCGCCGACTTCGCCGCGACCCTCGCGCAGTCGCCGCTGCCGGGCGCGGCACTGGTCGCCGGTCTCCAGTCGCAGGACTGGAATCAGGCGCTGCGCTCGCTGGCGATCGCCGTGTCCGACGACTCACCCAGTATCGCGGTGATCGACGAGGTTCCCTGGCTGGTCGAACAGGATCAGGAGTTCGAGGGCGCGCTCCAAACCGTCTGGGACCGCCACCTGTCTGCCAAACCCGTGCTTCTGCTGTTGGTCGGCAGCGATACGTCGGTGATGGAGGCACTGCAGTCCTACGGACGCCCGTTCTTCGGACGAGCAGCGAAAATGACCGTTCGTCCGCTGAACCTGGCTGACGTCCAGGACATGACGGGGCTCGACGCCGCAGGGGCCGTCGACGCCCAGCTGGTCACCGGCGGATTTCCCGAGATCGTGCAGTCATGGCGTCCGGGAATGGGGCGTACGGACTTCTTGCAGGCGGCGGTCGCCAATCCGCTTTCGCCCCTGCTGGTGGCCGGCGAGCTGTCCCTGCTGGGTGAATTCCCCGAGGCTTCGCACTCACGGTCCGTGCTGGAAGCCGTGGGCAGCGGCGAGCGTACGTTCGGCGCGATCGCGGCTCAGGCAGGCGGCGCCGGTGCACTGCCGTCCGGCACGCTTTCCCCGCTGCTGGCCACGCTGCAGACCAAGCGGGTCATTGCCGCTGATCTCCCGCTGTCTGTCAAGCCGGACAGCAGGAACAAGCGCTATCGGATCGACGACCCGTATCTACGGTTCTGGCTGGCCTTCCTGGCGCGCGTGATCCCGCTCGTCGAGCGCGGCCGGGGTGACGTGGCGCTGGAACGCATCGAGCGGTCGTGGGCCACCTGGCGTGGGCGGGCGGTCGAGCCGCTGATCCGTGAGTCATTGCTGCGTTTGATGCCCGACGCCGACTGGCCCGGGACCGAGGCCGTCGGCGGCTGGTGGAACCGCCAGAACAACCCGGAGATCGACCTCGTCGGTGCGGACCGCGAGCCGGTGGCTCGGCAGGTGCACTTCGTGGGGTCGGTCAAGTGGCTGGAGACCCAGCCCTTCGACCGCCATGACTACGACGCCCTCGTACGCGACATGCTCGCCGTCCCCGGTACCACCGTGGACACCCCGATGGTCGCGGTCTCCCGTTGCGGCGTGGCCGACGGACTGCCGCTCGCCGCGCACTGGGGGCCGGAGGAGCTCGTACGGGCGTGGCAGCCGCGGTAGCCGGGTGGGCGGTGGCCACCACGCGGATCGAGGCATCGGCTTCGTTGCCGCCGGGGTTTTCCCGGCACGCCGAGTCCAGGGCCATGTCACTGCCCGCTGGAACGGGCCGCCCCCCGAGTCGCCTCGGCGGACCTGAGGGTCCCGTCCGGGTGAGCTCGGTGGGCCGTCAGTGTTTGATGCCCACGCCCGCCAGCAGGCTGATCTGGGCGTCCGTGATCTCCTCCCCGTGCGTGGCGGGTTCGGCGGAGCGCCAGCGGTGGCAGCAGCAGAGGCCGGGGTCGATCAGGTCGAGCCCGTCGAAGAAGCGGCGGACGTCGCTGTGCGAACGGAACTGCACCGGAGACCCGGACTTCGTGTAGACCTCGGCGACCTTGTTCCAGGTGACGGGGTCGAAATCCGGCGTGCAGTGGTTCATGGCGAGGGCGCTGCCCGCCGGGAGCGGGTCGAGCAGCCGGTGGACGATGGCGTACGGGTCGTGGGGGTCGGTGATGAAGTGCATGAGCGCGTTGAGTGAGAGGGCGATGGGCTGGTCGAAGTCCAGGACCCCCGAGTCCTCCACGGAGCGCATCAGCGCGTCGGGGTCGGTGATGTCCGCCTCGACGTAGGCGGTGCGTCCCTGTGTGGTGCTGCGCATGAGGCGTTCGGCGTACTTCAGGACGAGCGGGTCGTTGTCCGCGTACACGACGCGGGCGTCGGTCGCCACGGACTGGGCCACCTGGTGCAGGTTGGGCTCGGTCGGTATGCCCGTGCCGATGTCGAGCCACTGGCGGATGCCGTGTTCCTGGGCCAGGACCCGGGTGGCGCGGTGCATGAACGCCCGGTTCTCGCGCGCGGTCAGGTAGATGCCGGGGTGGGCCCGGGCAGCGACCAGGGCCGCCTCCTTGTCGATCTCGAAGTGGTCCTTGCCGCCGAGGAAGTAGTCGTACATCCGGGCCGAGTGCGCCTTGCTCGTGTCGAGATCGCGGCCGGCCTGCCTGGTGGTCATGTTCTCCCCTTCATGAGCGTGTCTGTCGGCCCGCAGGCCAGGGGCGGGATCGGTGTCGTCGTCTCTCCTGCTCGCCGCCGGGTCATCCGGCGGCCAAGTGATCGGCCAGACCCTCTTTGACCCCGCGGACGAACGCGGCGATCTCCTCCGGCGTGTAGATCAGCGCCGGGCCGGCCGGGTCCGTGGACTGCCGTACGGCCACGCGGCCGTCGGCGAGTTGTTTCGTCTCGACGCACTGACCGCCGTTCGGGCCGCTCCAGGGCCGCTCCCAGCCCTGTTCCCCGAGGTTGCGCGCCGGCATCCCGTTGTAGACGCCCTCGTCGGTCACCGTCATGAGTACTCCTTGCGCATGCGGTTCAAAAGCGCCTTGCTGTCCTCCGATGACGTCAGCAGCGCCATGCGGGAATGTGCCTCGAGATGGGAGACGACGTCCGCGCGCTGGTCCAGGTAGACCGAGGCGGACAGGAGTTCGCTGTAGACCACGTCGGGCAGTTCGGGTTCCTCGAACCGGAAATATGTGAACGGGGCACACGCTCCGACGTGCGCGCCCGCGGCGAAGGGCACGATGTCAACGCTGACGTGCGCGAGCTCGGAGACCTCCAGGAGTCGCTCCAGCTGCTCCCGCATCACATGAGGGCCGCCCACCACCCGGTGGAGGACGGCTTCGTCCATGACCACCCACAACGTCGGGGCGTTCTCCCGCTCCAGCAGGCTCTGGCGGCGCAGCCGCAGCTCCACGCGGCGTGCCAGCTCCTCCTCGCTGCCGTTCGGTAACCCGCCGCGCAGCACGGCGCGCGCGTAGTCGGGGGTCTGCAGGAGGCCGGTGACGTAATGGGGTTCGTACGTGCGCAGTGTCTTGGCGCCGGTCTCCAGGCTGACGTAGGCGGTGAACCAGCTGGGGATCGCATCGCGATAAGGGTGCCACCAGCCGGGCTTGTTGGCCTGCTCGGCCAGGTCGACGAACTCGTCGATCTCCTGCCGGCCGGCGCCGTAGGTCTCCAGGAGCTTCTCCGCGTAGAGAGGCTTCAGCGCGACCTCGGCCTTTTCCAGCCGGCGGATCGTCAGGGTCGTCACGCGCAGAGCCTTCGCCGCGTCCTCCAGCGAGGCACCGGCGCCCTGCCGCATCTCCTGCAGCCGACGGCCGAGGATCATGCGCAGGACTGTCGGCGCGCTGGTGCTGGAACGGGCTTCGCTCACGCCCAACCTCCTGAGGGACCGTCAACAGCGCCATTCTGGCAGCGATTTGATGCTCCCGCCAGAGTGATACGAGAGCTACTGAAATTATCAGGGAGCCGGTTGCGGCGTGAGCTCTATCACGCGCATAGTGGACGTGTGAGCGGTCAAGTCACAGCAATGACGCAGGCTCCGGTCCGGAGCGCGCGCGTGGTGTCGATGCCCTGGTCGGCCCCCGCTGCCGGGCAATTGCTTCGGGTACGCCTCTCACCGATCGAGTTGCAGTCCCGTATCCCCGCACCGCGCCCCGCCCCCGGAGGCGCTGGAAGGCGACATCCGTGACTCTGTCCACGCCCTCAGCCCCGGTCTCGACGCCCGGCTTAGCCGGGACCCCGCCGCGCCGGGAGTTCTGGTTCGGCCAGCCCGCACTGCATACCAGCGTGAGACCCGCCCGCGACACCGTGCGCGACCGGCTCCGTGCCTGGAAACTCCCCGGCGAGACATGCTGGGACGCGGTGCTGCTGGTCTCCGAGCTGACCACGAACGCCGTACTCCACACCGGCGGTGGTCATGTCCTGTGCGGCCTCATGCTGACCGGCGACGAGCCGCGCCTGCGGATAGAAGTCCACGACGAGGGCGGCACTCCGCTCCGCCGGCCCGAACGTCATGCCGGCCCCGGCGAGGAAAGCGGTCGAGGGCTGTTCCTCGTCCAGCGACTCGCGGACAGGTGGGGCTCCGCACGCTCGACGCGGACCGAAGGCAACCTCGTCTGGGCAGAGTTGGCGGCCCACCCATGACTCCCCGTGACGAAGCCGCTTCTTCCGTCGTGCTCTACGTGTGCGCCGACCGAGCGAAGTGCGCGTCCAGGGACGCCACGCAGCGTGCGCAGACAGAGGGCCAGGCCTTCGCCGAGGAGCGCGGACTGACGATCACCGAGGTCGTCACCGATACCTACGGCGAGTCCGACCCGGCCCGGCGCAGCGGTTGGCGGCGGGTGAGACAGCTGGCGGAGGCGGGCCGCGTCACCGCGGTACTCGTGCGCTGGCCCAGCGCCATCGCTCCGGAGTGTGCGCGCCAACTCCGGCACCGCGAGGCCGCCTGGCTCCGCGACCAGGGGGTGCGCGTCCAGTACACCTGGGCGCCCTTGTCATCGAGGAAGGGCGAGGCCGGCTGATCCCGGCGATCCGCCCAGCTGAACGGGTGCGCAGCAGAACGGCCGCCCGGTCCCGCAGCACACCCGGCCGGGGTTTTCCGCCGCGCCAGCCGGTGAGAGCCCGCGCCGGCCGGGGTCAGCCGCGTTTGATGCGGCCGCGGACGGCAAGGGCGGCCAGGCCGAGGAGGACCGGCTCGGAGAAGCGGCCGGCCATCTCGGTGTAGGTGCCCCAGGTGGTGAGGTCGGCGTCGCCGGAGCGGAAGACCGCGGAGTTGAGGACGATCCGCAGGGCGCGGTCGGCGCGGGGGCCGGTGAAGCGGCGGTCGGCGGGGAGGGTCAGCCGGGGGTCCTGGGTGGCGATCGTGAGGGAGAGCGGGCGGCCGGCGGCCGGCACGGTTCCCGTCGCGACCTGCTGCGGGTCGGAGTCCGGCAGGCCGAGGCCGAGCAGCAGCAGGACGGAGACCATCATGGTCAGGGCCAGCCAGCCCAGGGCGCGGGAGGCGCGCAGCCCGTAGCCGGACAGCAGCCAGTAGGCGTGCAGCAGCCAGCGTTCCGCCAGGGTGGTGCGGAATTGGGCCCGGCGGCGCATCTCCATCTCGCCGTAGTAGAAGTCCGCGGCGCCGGGCTCGTACTTGCGGTCCTCCAGCGCCTTGCGTAACTGCCGGTAGAGGTCGCCGATATGGTCCGGTTCGACGAGGACCCCGGGTACGTCGTAGTCGTCACCGGACCAGGCGAGCCCCCGCGGGTACGCGCCCTGCCGCCGCCACTGGTGCTCGTCGGCGATCGCGTTGCGCCGGGACCAGCGGAAGGGCAGCGGCCCGATGCGGGTCCAGCGGGTGGCGGGCGACTGGAAGGTGCACTCGCCGGCCATGTGGATCTGGTCCAGGTTGCGGGCGCCGAAGAAGCGGCACTGCTCCAGGCCGATGTCGGTGAGCATCAGCTGGGCCGCGTCTACACCGCGCAGCGAGACCACCCGCGGGCGCAGACTGCCGGGCAGGAAGGAGTCGTCCAGCCATGATCCGTCCGGCTCGGAGAACCAGCCGAGGTGCCAGTTCAGCGAGGTCTGGCCGTGCAGGTCCGTGTCGGTCAGATCGACGGCGGCGTAGCGCAGTTGGAGCGTGTTCGGGCCGTTGAAGGTGGCCGCCGTGCAGTCCAGCGCGGTGGCGGCCACCTGGAGACGCAGCGCCTGCGCCACCGACGTGCCGCTCAGGTCGACCGTGCCGTCGCTGACCAGGGTGCCTTCGAGCTCGCCGGCGAACCGCGCCCGGTGGAAGGCGATGCCCTGCTCGGCCCGGACGCCCCGGAACGACGCGTACTGCTCGAAGACCGCACGGTGGAAGGTCGCGTGTCCGCCGAAGCTCACCTCGTCGAACAGCGCCTCCCCCTCGAACCGTGCGCCGTCGAAGGCCGCCCGCCCGCGGAACCGGGCCGTGCCGAAGTCGGCCGAGCCCCGGAAGACCGCCCGCCGGAACGACGCGTCACCCAGGAAGACGATGTCCGACGCCGACACCATCCCCACGGCGGACGGCCACGGGACGCCGGAGAAGGTGACGTCGCCGAGGAACTGCGCGTGGTCGAAGCGCGCGCTCTGCAGGAAGCGGGTCCTGCCGCAGAGTTCCTCGAACAGCTCCGCGGTGAAGGCGACGCCGCGGAAGTCCGCCAGGATGCCGGCCGTGGTGCCGATCAGCACCCGCGCCCGCTGGCCCGACCGCAGGTGGGCCAGGCATGAGTCGTAGGGCGGCGCCGTGACACCGATGCAGCCTGGCTGGTCGCACACGTTCCAGGCGATTCCACCGGTGGAGACAGTCGTCATGGACCGATCCTGGCCGCTGGAGCGGCACTTGGTGCCCGGTTCCGCCACTTCATCGCCGGGCGCGGCCGGAAGGGCGGGTCCCGGGGCGGCGGGTGTGGCGTTCGATGACGACCAGCCAGGCGGCCAGCAGGACGGCCGCGGCGATCCACAGGAGGTGGATCTCGATGCCCAGGGCGAAGGCGACGAGGCCGAGCAGGAGAAGGAGTATCCAGAGGAGCATGACCGGCCCTCCGCTCATGCGCAGGGCGATGTGCCCTGCGTTCCGCGGGGTCCGGGCGAAACGGACGCGGCGCGTCGCCCGGATGCTCCGGACGTCGTAGCCGCACGCCGTACGTGCCAGTGAACGACGGCGTTCCCGCCGTGTCAACGGCGCCTGGACCGGTACGGGTTCGGCCGCGCGGCCGCGGTCAGTCGCGGGGCGCGGGGCGGTTCGGGCGGGGGATGGCGGAGGTGTCGAAGGTGCCGGCGGCGATCTTCCTGGAGAACTGGGCGAGTTGCAGGTTGTGGGCGCGGGCGTAGCCGCGGAAGGCGTCGAAGGCCGTGTCCAGGGAGACCTGCCAGCGTTCGGCGAGGATGCCCTTGGCCTGCTCCACGACGATGCGGCTGGTCAGCGCGTACTGGAGCTGGGCGCGCTCGGTCTGGCCGTGGTCCAGGGTGCGTTGCTGGAGGATCGCGATGGTGGCGACGTCCGCGAGGGCCTGGGCGAGGGTGACGTCCTCGCCGCTGAGCGGGTCGGGGTCGGTCTGGAACAGGCCGAGCGCTCCGATGACCCGCCCGCGCAGCCGCATCGGCAGCGCGTTGCTGGCCACGAAGCCGGTCTCGGTGGCGCGGGTGGCGAACTCCGGCCAGCGGGCGGTCACGTCGGGGTCGGCGAGGTCGATGTTCGTACGGGCCTCGCCGCTGTGGTAGCAGTCCACACAGGGGCCCTGGTCGTGTTGCAGGGCGAAGAGTTCCAGCACCCGGGTGTGCTCGTCGGAGGCCGCCATGGTCTGCAGGGTGCCGTGCGCGTCGGCCAGCAGGATGCCCACCGCGGCGACGTCGAGCAGCTCCACGCAGCGCACCGAGAGCTGCTGGAGGAAGTCGATGAGGTCGAAGTCGTCGGTCAGGGAGTCGGCGACCTCTACGAAGACCTCGGTCATTCGCTGTTCGCGGGTCATGTCGATCAATCCTTGTCTACGGCGGTCGAGGGTGTGCCGTTGGTGCCCGGATCCAGGCGCAGGCGCCGGTCCACCACGTCCTGGGCGACGTCGGTGAGCGCACGCCCGCTGCTGTAGGCGTGCGCGCGCAGCCGTATCAGGGCCTGCGGCAGCGGCAGCGCGAGTTGGACGCTGAGCATGCCGGTCGCCTGGTGGACCACCGCGTGCCGCAGGGCGAGGGAGGAGTCCACCGGGAGGGGGATTCCCGGTGGACCGCCGCTGCTCCCGCCGCCCAGGCAGCGGGCGGTGAGGGCGGCGGCCAGGATCGTGGCGTCGTCGATCTGCTGGGCGGTCATCGGGCCGGGCGTCCGGCGTACGGCGGTCAGCACGCCGACACTGATGGCGCCGATGCCCATCGGGAAGCAGAAGAGCGCGCGGGCGTCGAGGTCCGGGGCCTCCATGGCCAGGGCGGGCCAGCGCGCGAAGGGCAGCCGGGCCAGGTCCGGTGCCCAGGCCATCACCCCGGTACGTGCCGCGTCCGGCCCCGGTCCCTCCCCGAGGGTGAACTGCAGGTCCTCGATGTGCCGGGTGGTGGGGTCCGAGCACCACATGGGCTCGGTGCGGTCGTCGCCGGTGACCAGGGAGACGGCCAGGCCGTCCATACCCAGCGCCTTGGCGCCGATCGCGGAGACGACGTCGGCGATGGCGTCCGCGCCGGCGCCCATGGTCAGTAAACGCAGCACCTGCGCCATACCGTCGCTGATCACCGGGGCCCGCTCTCGGGACCGGGCGGCGCGGCGGGTGGCCCGGTCATGAGGCCAGCAGTCCAGGACCGGCGGCGGCCACGGGGCCGGGCGCCGGCAGCAGCTCGGGTGCGGGAGGCAGGAAACGCAGCAGGAAGGCCGTGTCGCTCATGACCAGCAGCCGGGCGATGGCGGGACGCGGATGGCGCAGGCGCAGGAATCCCCCCAGCGAGGCGGTGCGCTCGGCGACGGCCAGAAAAGCGTTCAGGCCGCCGATGTCGCAGAAGTCGAGGTCGGTCAGGTCGATGTCGATGGTGCGGATTCCCTCGCGCAGGCAGTCCTCGACCGTCATGCGCAGCGCGGGCGCCGCGGCCATGTCGATCTCACCCGCCAGGGTGATCGTCGCATGATGTCCCCGGTCGTGCCGGTAGACGTTCAGGTTGGGCGGAACGGGCATGATGCCTCGGTTCATGTGACCTCAGGTTCGGCACCTGTACGGGTCGGTCCTCGCCGATCCTCCTGGCACGCCGTGTCGGTGGCCGGGCGCCAGGACCAGGTCGGACGAAGCTTCGCCTCGGCGATCCCGTGATACGGGACCGCCGGCGGAAGACCGCCTCGCCACGAAGGTGGCGCCGGCGGATGCGTACGTCCGCTCCCGCAGGCACCTGTACGACTACAGCAGGGTCACGCCGGGGTCCGGGACGTCTCCCGAAGCATAACCCCGGCGTATGCCCCCGAGCGCGGCTTTCACACAGGCACCTTCGGCCGGCGCCGCGAGTGGGCGCCGGCGGCCCCGCAGACCTGGGGCGGGCCAGACGGGCCAGGCGGCTCAGGCGGTCAGCACGCGGCCGAGGAAGCCGTGGATGTAGCCGCTGATGGCGTCCAGGTGGGTCTCCAGGGCGAAGTGCCCGGCGGGGAGCAGGTGGACCTCGGCGTCCGGCAGGTCGCGGGAGAACGCCCGCGCGCCGTCCGGGCCGAAGATCTCGTCCCCCTCGCCCCACACCGCGAGCAGCGGCACCTGGCTCTTGCGGAAGTACTCCTGCAACTCCGGGTAGCCGTCGATGTTCGTCGGGTAGTCGCGGAAGAGGGCCAGCTGGATCTCGTCGTTGCCGGGCCGTTCCAGCAGGAGCTGGTCCAGCGTCCAGGTGTCGGGGCTGACCAGGCTCTTGTCGTGGGCGCCGTTCTCGTACTGCCAACGGGTCGTGCTGGGGCTGAACTTGGCCCGGGCGCCGGGTTCGGTGTCCCGGCTGGGTTCGGTGGCGTACGCGAACAGGTCGTCCCAGAAGGGCTTGGTGAAGCCCTCCATGTAGGCGTTGCCGCTCTGCGAGATGATCGCGGTGACCTCGAAGGCGGGGTCGAGAGCCAGCCGCCAGCCGATCGGCGCCCCGTAGTCGTGCACGTAGACGGAGAAACGGTCGACCCCGAGGTGGTTGAGCAGCCCCGCGGTGACGGCGGTGAGGTTGTCGAAGGTGTACTCGAACGCGTCGACCTTGGGCATCGCCGAGTGGCCGTAGCCGATGTGGTCGGGGGCGATCACGTGGTAGTCGTCCGCCAACGCGGGGACGAGATGGCGGAACATGTGGGAGCTGCTGGGGAATCCGTGCAGCAGCAGCACCACGGGTGCGTCGCTGGGGCCGGCCTCACGGTAGAAGACCTCTTGGCCGTTGATGGTTGCTGTCTTGTGTCGCGTGGGAAGCACATCGACCTCCGGCCCAGTTGGGCTCGGGATTGCGTCAAATCCGCCCGCACGACAACCGGTCGGTGTGACCGGGATGGGGGCGGTCGCCGCTGAAGGCTCGGGAAACGTCGGTCCCTGGGCGGTACGGTGCCTCGCGACAGATGACGCATACCACCACATTGTCCACGCTAGACCCGCTCCGGCAGGCGGGCAAGGCGTCGCGGCGCGCGGGACGCGGGGCCGGGGAGGTCAGCGGGAGCGGTCGGCCGCGGCGCGCTCGGCCTGCTTCTCCTTCACGCGGGCGGCCTCCTTGCGGACCTCGGCCTGGGTGGCGCGCTCCCGCTGGAGCCAGTCGGGGCTCTCCTGCTTCAGCGCGTCGATCTGCTCGCTCGTGAGCGCTTCCGTGACGCCGCCGCGGGCCAGGCCCGCGATGGACACGCCGAGCTTCGCCGCGACGACCGGGCGCGGGTGCGGGCCCTTGCTGCGCAGGTCCTGGAGCCACTGGGGAGGGTCGGTCTGCAGCGCGTTCAGCTCGCTGCGGGAGACGACACCCTCCTGGAACTCCGCGGGGGTGGCCTGGAGGTACACACCCAGCTTCTTCGCCGCGGTCGCGGGCTTCATCGTCTGGGCGGTCTTCTGCGACGTCATACGGTCAAGGGTAACGAGCGCGTGCGGCGCCCCTGACCATCGCGGATAGCCTTGCGGGGTGACAGGCACGCAACCACCTCCCGCATTCCGGCTCGCCTACGTCCCCGGTGTGACGCCCACCAAATGGGTGCGGATCTGGCACGAGCGGCTGCCCGACGTGCCGCTCGGCCTGCTGCCGGTGCCCGCCGCCGAGGCGGCGGACCTGCTGCGGGCCCGGGGCGCGGACGCGGGGTTCCTCCGGCTGCCCGTCGACCGGACCGACCTCAGCGCGATCCCGCTCTACACCGAGACGACGGTCGTGGTGGTCCCGAAGGACCACCTGGTGGCGGCCGTGGAGGAGGTCGCGGCGGCGGATCTGGCCGACGAGACCGTGCTGCACCCGCTGGACGACACCCTCGGCTGGGAGCGGCCGCCCGGCCGCCCGGCACTGGAGCGCCCCGCCACCACGGCGGACGCCGTCGAGCTGGTGGCGGCGGGGGTGGGCCTGCTGGTCGTCCCGCAGTCCCTGGCCCGGCTGCACCACCGCAAGGACCTCACCTACCGACCGCTGGCCGGCGTGCCGCAGTCCCAGGTCGCGCTGTCCTGGCCGGAGGACGCCACCACCGACCGGGTGGAGGACTTCATCGGCATCGTCCGCGGCCGGACGGTCAACAGCACCCGCGGCCGCGCGGGCGGGACCCAGGCAGCGGACAAGGACGCGGCCCAGTCCCAGCCGAAGCCGAAGGGCAGGCCCGCGCCGGGCAAGTCGGCGAAGGGTGCCAGGGGCGGGTCCGCCACCCCGCGCGGCGCCAGGCGCGGCAAGCCCCGCGGCCGCTCGTAGGACCGGAGCGCAGGGCGCGGCGGCCCGGTGCCGCTGGCGTTCCGCGGGTGCCGGGTCGCGGTCGGCGGTGCGTGCGAGGATGGCCGGGGAGGGTCGGCGTGGGCGGTGCGGGCGGGCGGAAGGCCGGGGACGTACGGGCGGACGGGGCGCGGCTGCTCGCCGCCGCCGGTGCGCTGCTCGCCGACCACGGGCAGGCGGTGGCCGCCGTGCGCGCGGCACTTGCCCCGATCGTGGACGAACTGGCCGCCCACGAGCTGGAGTCGATCCCGGCCGCACGCCTGAAGGACGTCACGCAGGGCAGGTTGCGGCTCGGCGCCATCGAGGCGGCCGGCTACCGCTCGGTGCGGCAGGTGCTGGACGCCGGGCGGTACGGGCTGCGGCAGATCCCCGGCGTCGGGGCGCGGACGGCGGACCAGGCCTACGCGGCGGCCCGGCAGATCGCGGCGGCGGTCGGCGAGACGGTCGCGGTACGGATCGACGTCGACCGGCCCGAGCCGCGGACGACCGCGCTGGTCGTCGCGCTGCACCGGCTCGTCGCGGCGGGAACCGGGGCGACCAGGGCCGTCGAGGCGGCCCGCCAGGTCGAGGCGGACCTCGGCCCGCCGCTGGAGGAGCTGGCCGGGGCCGGCGGCCGGCTGCGCCGGGCCTTCGCGGGCCCGCAGCGCCGTGCCCGGACGCAGGCGGCGGTCGCCGCGGTGTCGGAGCTGTGCGCCCGGGAGGAGAAGCGCGGGACGCCGCTGCTGCTCGGGCAGGCGTCCGTCGACCTGCTGCGCGAGCCGGCGGACGACATCGCGGCCTGGGTCGACTTCGAGCTGCGCTCCGCCGACTACTACAGCCTGCTGGCCGAGCTCTCCGGCGGCGCCCCCGACGTGGCGGCGGCCGAGGGCTTCCTGCCGGCCGAGGTGGTGGAGCGGGTACGCGCCCAGCCACTGGACGGCACCCACCGCCGGGTCTCGCTGCGCGGTTACCAGGCCTTCGGGGCGCGTTTCGCGCTGGCGCAGCGCCGGGTGCTGCTGGGCGACGAGATGGGGCTCGGCAAGACGGTCCAGGCCATCGCCGCGCTGGCGCATCTGGCAGCGCAGGGCGGCACGCACTTCCTCGTGGTGTGCCCGGCGGGGGTGCTGGTCAACTGGACCCGGGAGATCGGCGCCCGCAGCGCTCTGCGGGCGGTGCCGCTGCACGGGCCTGACCGGGGCGAGGCGTTCGCCGCCTGGCGGGCCGGCGGCGGTGTGGGCGTCACCACTTATGACGCCCTGCGCGGCTTTCCCGCACCGGACGGCGGGCGGCCGGTGGCGATGCTCGTGGTCGACGAGGCGCACTACGTGAAGAACCCGGAGACCAGGAGGTCGCTGGCGGTGGCCGGCTGGGCCGCGGGCAGCGAGCGGGTGCTGTTCATGACCGGCACCCCGATGGAGAACCGGGTGGCCGAATTCCGCAGCCTCGTCGCGCACTTGCAGCCCGGGCTGCTGGACCGGCCGGGCACCGCGGAAGGGGCGGGGGCCGCCGGGTCGCAGGCCTTCCGGCGGGCGGTGGCGCCGGCGTATCTGCGGCGCAACCAGCATGACGTGCTGGCCGAACTGCCCGCGCTGGTGCAGACCGACGAGTGGGCGGAGTTCAGCGCCGCCGACCAGGACGCCTACCGCACGGCGGTGCTGGCCGGGAACTTCATGGCCATGCGCAGGGCTGCCTACGCCGACCCCGAGAAGTCCGCGAAGCTCCTTCGGCTGCGGGAGATCGTCACCGAGGCGGCCGGCAGCGGCCTCAAGGTCGTGGTCTTCTCCTACTTCCGCGAGGTGCTCGGCACGGTCGCCGGCGCCCTCGGCCCCGCCGTCCTGGGACCGCTCACCGGGTCGGTCACGCCGGTGCGGCGGCAGCAACTGGTCGACGACTTCGCCGCGGTGGACGGCCACGCGGTGCTGCTCGCACAGATCGAGGCGGGCGGTGTGGGGCTCAACCTCCAGGCGGCCTCGGTGGTGATCCTGTGCGAGCCGCAGGTCAAACCCACCGTCGAGCACCAGGCGGTGGCCCGCGCCCACCGGATGGGGCAGGTGCGGGCGGTGCGGGTGCACCGGCTGCTCAGCACGACGGGGGTGGACGAACGGCTGCTGGCGATCCTGCGGAGCAAGGCGCGGCTCTTCGACGCCTACGCCCGCCGCAGCGACGTGGCGGAGGCGGCGCCGGACGCCATCGACGTCTCCGACGTCCCGCTGGCCCGGCAGATCGTCGAGGAGGAGCAGAACCGGCTGGCGAGGAGGCCCGGTTGACACCGGCGGCCGTGAACTCCGTGACCCGCGCCCGTACCGTCACGCCCGTGCGGTACGGGCGCGGCGGCAGGCGTCGGCGTACGCGCGGGTCAGCGGGTCCGCTGCGGCACGCGGCCAGGCCAGGGCGAAACGGCTCGGGGCGATGCCGCGCACCGGACGCGTCGTGACCCCGCCCCTGGTGATCAACGGGGCGTTGCCCGCCGCGAGCAGGACCACGCCGAGGCCCGCGACCAGCGCCTCGTACGTCTCCTCCGCGCTGGCGACCTCCGCGCCGATCCGCACCGGCCGGCCCGCCCTGGCGTCGGTGGCCAGCCAGTAGTCCCGCAGCGGCCCCGCGGCCGCCGGGAGCGCCAGGAAGGGCTCGTCCAGCAGGTCCGCGAAGTCCACGGAGTCCACGGGGTCTGCGGGGTTCACGGAGTCCGCAGGGTCCGCGGGGTCGCCGCCCGCGAGCCGGTGGCCGTCCGGCAGCGCGACCAGCCGCGGTTCCTCGGCGACCACCAGCAGGTCGTAACGCTCCTGCTCCGGCAACGGCAGCCAGACGTACGCCACATCGCTGGTGCCGTCGGCCAGCCCCGCCGTCGGGTCCTCCCAGCTCACCTGCCGCAGGCGCAGGATCGCCTCCGGGCGGGCGGCGGTGAAGCGCGAGCGGACCGCGGGCAGCAGGCCGCCGCGGCCCGGGCTGGTGCTCATCCCCACCACCAGGGTGCTGACCTGCGCGGCCTTGGCGCTGCCCACCGCCGTCCACGCCCGGTCCCATTCGGCGAGCACCCGCTGCGCGTACGGCAGCAGGGCCGCGCCGACGCCGGTCAGCGTGACGCCCTGCCGGCTCCTGTCGAACAGCGGCGCGCCCAACTGCCGCTCCAGCGCCCTGATCTGCTTGCTGAGCGCGGGCTGCGAGACGAAGAGCCGCTCGGCTGCCCGGGTGAAGTGCAACTCCTCGGCGACGGCGACGAAATACCGCAGGTCCCTCCCGTGAACATCCATAACCACCGGTTATCACGGTGTGTCTTGGACCGGCAAGCGGGGCGGGCGGCAGGGTGGTGCACAGCAGGGGGGCAACACGGACGAGGAGCGGGCAATGAACAAGGTGTGGCTGATCACCGGTGCGAACAGCGGCTTCGGGCGGGCGATCACCGAGGCGGCGGTGGCCACCGGCGACGTCGTGGTCGGCGCCGTACGCCGGGTCGCCGCCCTCGACGACCTGGTCACCGCACACCCCGACCAGGTGGAGGCGCTGGCCCTGGACGTCACCGACGTCGCCGCGATCGACACGGCGGTCGCCGATGTCCTCGCCCGCCACGGCCGGATCGACGTGCTGGTCAACAACGCGGGCCGCGGGCACGTGGGCGCCTTCGAGGAGACCGGTGACGCGGAGCTGCGCGACCTGTTCGAGGTGCATGTCTTCGGCCCCGCGGCGCTGGTCCGGGCCGTCCTGCCGTCGATGCGGGCCCGCAGGTCGGGGGCGATCGTCCAGCTGAGCAGCATGGGCGGCCAGATGTCCTTCGCGGGCTACTCCGCCTACAGCGGCACGAAGTTCGCGCTGGAGGGGATGACGGAGGCGCTGGCGCTCGAAGTGGGCCCGCTCGGCATCAGGACCCTGATCGTGGAGCCGGGCGCCTTCCGCACGTCCCTCATGGGCAATCTCACCGCGAGCCCGCAGCTCGCCGACTACGCCTCCACGGTGGGCGTCACCCGCGCGGGGGCCGCCGCCAGCGACGGCAGGCAGCCGGGCGACCCGGCCAAGGCCGCGGCCCTCATCCTGGCCGCCCTCGAAGCCGAGCAGACGCCACTGCGGCTCCCCCTCGGCGACGACGCCGTCGACGCGGTCCTCGGCCACCTCGACCAGATCCGCGCGGACGTGACGGGGTGGGAGAAGAGGGCGCGTGCGACGCGCTTCTAGGAGGCCACATGCGCTGGCCCGCCGCCTGCCCCCCGGCCGGGGCTGGCCTGCGCCGTTCCCGGCGCCCCTGGTGTGGCCTCACTGCTTTCCCGGCGTCGTGGTTGTGCGCGCAGTTCCCCGCGCCCCTGGGGGGTGCCCTCTGCGCGGAGGGTGACCGTTGTTCGGGGCGCGGGGAACTCACGGGCCGGAGGCGATGTCGCCGCAAGCGGCAGTCACCGCCGGGGGCGGCCTAGGACAGGCCGCGGTGGATCGCGGAGATCAGCTCGCCGTCGGGGGTGTCGCCGTCGAGGGACCAGGCCATCGCACCGCCCAGACGCGCACCGCGGATGTAGGCCGTCTTCGCGGCGAGCACCTGCGGGTCGTCGTAGGTCCAGAAGTTCGTCCCGTCGTAGAGCCACGCGAAGCCGTCCCGGGTGTCGCGGTGCACCGCGTACGTTCCGGACGCCGCGAGCGCCTTCAGCGCGTGGTAGTCCTCGTTGCCCGCCTGCCAGGTGGCCGGCGCCGGGCCGGTGGACGGCTGGAAGAGCCCGGCGGTGCCGCCGTCGGGGACGCCGGTCCAGCCCTGGCCGTAGAAGGGCACGCCGAGGACGAGCTGGCGCGCGGGGGCGCCGCGGTGCAGCCAGTCCCCGACGGCCTGCGTGTCGCTGAAGTCGTTCGGCACCGGCGAGTTGCGCGGCGCGCGCAGCGCGGACTGCTGGTTGGTGCCGGTCTCGTACGGGCCGTGGAAGTCGTAGCCCTGGACCGTGCCGAAGTCCAGGTACTTGAAGATCTTCTTCGCCTCGAACCCGGCGTCGATCTTGGCCGGCGCGGCTGGCAGGAAGGCGCTGAGGTCGTAGTGCATGTGGGTGTGCCGCCCGTAGGCGTCCAGCTGCTTGCGGAACTCCGCCGCCAGCGCGGTGAAGTTCTTCTTGTCCTCGGGCCGGTAGACGGTGTCGACGTCACCGGAGGAGCCGGGCCACTCCCAGTCGATGTCGACGCCGTCGAAGAGGCCGGCCGCCGAGCCGGGGCCGCCCTTGCCGTCGAGCAGCGGGAGGTTGCCCTTGATGAAGATGTCCAGGCAGGAGTCGACAAGCGCCTTGCGGGAGGCGGGGGTTCGCGCCGCGTCGGAGAAGTGCGTGGACCATCC
Organism: Streptomyces sp. NBC_01198; assembly: GCF_036010485.1. NCBI lineage: Bacteria > Bacillati > Actinomycetota > Actinomycetes > Kitasatosporales > Streptomycetaceae > Streptomyces > Streptomyces sp. NBC_01198. Next base: position 2,833,563 of record NZ_CP108568.1, on the reverse strand, counting down.
CCAGCCGCCGATCGAGATCAGCACCTTCAAGTGGGGGTTCTTGGCCTTGAGTTCGCGCAGCTGGTTGAAGTTGCCCGCCAGCGGCTGCTCCGCGGTGTCCGCGGTGCCGTCGACGGAGGTCGCGGCGTCGACCGGGTGCTGGTAGTCGGCCCAGGCGTCGCCTTCACCCGCGACGTTCGCCTCGAAGCACTTGCCGTCGGCGCCGATGTTGGCGAACGCGTAGTTGAGGTGGGTGAGTTTGGCGGCGGTGCCGGAGGTCTGGACGTTCTTCACCTGGTAGTTGCGGGCGTAGATGCCCCACTGGGTGAAGTAACCGACGCTCTTGTAGGAGGGTTTGGCGGGTGAGTGGCCGCCGTGGGCCTGCGCTGTGCTGCCGCCGGTGAGGGCCGGCAGGACGGCGACCAGCGAGAGTGTGGCGGCCGTGGCGGCCATACGGCCGAGAATTCGTCGACGCATGGCGCAGAAAGTATTGGTCTGGACCAATAACGGTCAAGGGGAACGGCGGAACCCGTACCGCCCCCGCAGTGCCGGCGTACGCCAACATGCGTAGCCGGTACGGCACCGGTCCCGCCGTGGGCGGCGCGCGGCCGGACCGTAAACTCCGTGCGTGGACATACCCCCGCCCCCGCCGCCGCCGTCCGACGGTGTGCCGCCGCCCGGGCCGCCGCCGCACCAGGGGCTGCCGTCGTATCCGCAGCCGCACAATCCGTACGCGCAGCAGCCGCCGCCGCAGCAGCCGGAATCCCCGCAGCAGAATCCGTATGCCGCCCCCAGCCCGTACGGGCCGCCGTATCCCGGCACGCAGCAGCAGCCGGCGTACGGCTACCCGCCGCCTGGTGGTCCCGGCATGTACCCCGGGCAGCAGGGCTGGTACGCGCAGGGCGAGCGGTCGACCAACGGCATGTCCATCGCCGCGCTGGTCGTCGGCCTGCTGCCCTGCACCCTCGTCCTCGGGCTCGTCTTCGGCCTGGTGGGGCTCAAGCAGGTCAAGCAGCGCAACGAGCGCGGCAAGGGCATGGCGGTCGCCGGGATCACGCTCTCCAGCGTGTGGACGCTGGGACTTGCCGCGATCATCACGCTCGCCGCGGCCGGCGTCTTCAAGTCGGGCAACACGCAGGTCGTGGACCTCAAGGCCGGGCAGTGCTTCAACACGGTCGACGCGAAGCTCTCCGACTTCGGGGGTGACAAGGGCACCCGCTCCACCACCGTGGACGTCGTGGACTGCGCCGACGCGCACGACGCCGAGGCCTTCGCGGTCTACGAGATCCAGTCCGACTCCGACGACCCGTATCCCGGGGTGGACGGGGTCACCGAGGACGCGCAGACCAACTGCGTGAAGTACGCCCGTACTTACCTCGACGGCAAGGAGCCGCCGTCGTCCGAGAAGCTGTACTTCTACCTGCCGCCGGCCGCCAACTGGGCGCAGCACGAGCGTTCGGTGATCTGCTTCTTCGGCGCGCCCGGCGGCCAGGTGACCGGCACGGTGAAGTCCGGCGGCGGCCCGGCGGACGGATCCGGCGACTCGGGCGGCTCCGGTGACTCCGGCGGCTCCGGCGTGGGGGTGTGAGCGGCGGGGCGCGTACGCCGTGACCGGCCGCGCCTGCGGGGGCGCGGCCGGGGCGTGAGCAGAGTGTGACGCTTGGGGCAGGGCTTGCGGTCGAGTACCCAGGGTTGCGAAGCTGTCGCGGACAGTCAACCCCTTGGGAGGGGCAGCCCGTGGCATTCGGTGAGCAGCCTGCGTATTTGCGTGTCGCCGACGACCTGCGCCGCAAGATCCTCGACGGCACGCTTCCCCCGCACGCCCGGCTCCCGTCGCAGGCCAGAATCCGCACCGAGTACGGCGTCTCCGACACCGTCGCGCTCGAAGCGCGCAAGGTGCTGATGGCCGAGGGGTTCGTCGAGGGCCGCTCGGGATCCGGCACGTACGTCCGCGAGCGCCCCCGGCCCCGGCGGATCGTCCGCAGCGGCTACCGCCCGGCGGGGCCGTCGACTCCCTACCGGCAGGAACAGGCCGACGAGGGCAGCAAGGGCACCTGGGAGTCGCGCAGCGTGCAGGACGTGGCGACGCTCGACGTCGCGGAACGGCTGCGGATCGAGCCGGGGGAGCGGGTGATGCGGACGCACTACCTGTTCCGCACCGAGGGCGAGCCCACGCTGCTGTCCACCTCGTGGGAGCCGCTGGTGCTCACCGGGCGTACGCCGGTGCTGCTGCCCGAGGAGGGCCCGGTCGGCGGGCAGGGCGTGGTGGCCAGGATGGCGGCCATCGACGTGGTGGTCGACCACATGGCCGAGGAGGTCGGCGCACGGCCGGGCCTGGCGGCGGAGACCGCGGCACTCGGCGGGGTGCCTGGCCACCTGGTGATCGAGATCCGGCGTACGTACTACGCGTCGGGCCGGCCGGTGGAGACCGCCGACGTCGTCATCCCCGCGGAGAAGTACCGGGCGGTCTACCACCTGCCCGTACGCTGACCTGACGGCCCGTCGACTTCTGGTCGAACGGGTGGCCGGATCGATTCCTCTTCGTGTCAATGCGTACCCGCGCTGTGAACCTCGGGCGTAGGCTCGGGCATATGCGCATCGCCGTTTCCTCGGACATGGATGAGCCACCGGCCCGCCAGATCGCCGACGACCTGCGCCGCCGCGGGCACACGGTGGAGCCCTTCGGCGCGCTCCGCGACGGCGACCGCGCCGACTGGGCGTGGAGCGCCGAGGCGGCGGCGCGCGCCGTCGCACGGGGCGAAGCGGATCAGGCCGTGGTCTGCTGCTGGACGGGGGCCGGCGCGTCGATGGCGGCCAACAAGGTCCCCGGGGTGCGTGCCGCGCTGTGCGCCGACGCGTACGCCGCGCGCGGGGCACGCGTCTGGAGTGACGCGAACGCGCTGGCGCTGAGCCTGCGTACGCTGTCCGGCGGGCTGCTCACCGAGATCCTGGACGCCTGGTTCGCGGCCGGCGCCGACCAGGAGCGGGACGCCGAGGACCGCGCGAACATCGCGCACCTCGGTGCGATCGAGTCCGCCCCGGCCCCAGACGCGACAAGCACCGAGAACGCGGCCGGCGCGGCGCGCGCCACCGCCACCGCCACCGCGACCGAGAACGTGACCGCCGCCGGCGCGACCGCCGGAAGTGCAAGTGAAAGGGCATGACCTGATGACGTCCGACCTCGTATGGGTCCTCATACGCCAGGACGGCGGCGCCAACCGCTATCGCGTGGGCCGGTACGCCACGCGGGCGGAGGCCGAACGGATCGCCGACCAGCTCGACGTACGCAGCCGCGAGCGCGGCCAGGACCACGGCCAGGAGCGGGAGAGCGAGGACGACCGCCGCTACGTCATCGAGCGCATCACCCCGCGGCTGGCCCAGGCGTGACGGCTGCCCGGCTGGTGGTGGGCGGCGCCGTGCTGTCCGCGGGCCGGCTGCTGGCCGCCCGCCGCACCGCACCGGCCGACCTGGCGGGGCGCTGGGAGCTGCCCGGCGGGAAGCTGGAGCCCGGCGAGAGCGCGCCGGGCGCGCTGGTGCGCGAGCTGCGCGAGGAATTGGGCGTCGAGGTCGAGCCGCTGGAGCGGGTGCCGGGGCAGTGGCCGGTGGCCGGCGGCGCGCTGGTGCTCCAGGTGTGGACGGCCCGGCTGCTGTCCGGCAGCCCCCGACCCCTCCAGGACCATGACGAGCTGCGCTGGCTGCGGCAGGGCGAGGTCGACAGCGTCGACTGGCTGCCGCAGGACCGCCCGGCGGTGCGCTGGGTGGCGTCCAGGCTCGGCGGGGCCTGACGGAGGCCTGACGGGGCCCGTGCGCTCGCGCTGAGCCCGCGTCAGGCGTCCAGGTGGGCGGCGAGGCCGTCCAGGACGTAGCCCAGGCCGGTCTCGAACCGCCAGGCCGGCTCGTCCTTGCGTGCCGCCTGCTGCGTGTAGCGGTGGTAGACGGGGTAGCGGCCGGTGCTCATCAGCCAGGTCATCCGGGGGGCGAGCCCCTCGCGGGTCTCCTGGCCGCTCGACCAGCCGCGCTCGCGCATCAGCCGCAGCACGCCGATCTCGGCCTCGACCGCGCCGCGCACGTAGGCGCTGACGGTGGCGAAGGCGGCCATCATGGTGTCCGGGTCGAGGCCGAGGCCGTCCAGCGCGGCCAGCATCCGCTCCGCGGCGGCCATCTGGTGGGGCGTCAGCATCACGACGCCTGCCCGCGGCACCCAGGGGTGCGCGAGCATCATGGCCCGGGTGTCCAGGGCGTGTGCCCGCAGCGTGTCGCGCCAGCCGGTGACGTCCGCGGGCACGGTCAGCTCGCGGTGGACCGCGTCGACCATGAGTTCGAGCAGCTCGTCCTTGCCCGTCACGTAGCGATACGCGGCCATCGGGGCGACGCCGAGCTCACCGGCGAGCCGGCGCATGGTGACCGCGTCCAGGCCCTCGGCGTCGGCGAGGCGGACGGCGGCCTCGGCGATCCGGCCTGGGGTGAGCGCGGACCGGGGTGCGGGCGCCGGGCGCTCCAGCCGCTCCCACAGGGAGACCTGGTCCGCCGCTTCTGGTGTTGTGGCGGGCTGCTCCGGCCGCTGTCGAGCGGGCATGGCGGCGGGCTCCTTCCGGTCGGATGTGTACAGCGTATCAGGAGTGGACGGTGTACGCGCGACTGTGTACGTTGTATTGAAAGCGATACGTCGTACACACCCACGGACACGCTTCGGGAGCCCCTCATGGCCAGCACCCCTACCGGCGGCAGCACCAGCACCAGCAGCAGCGGCGACCCGCTGCGGGTGGCCGTCGTCCTCGGCAGTACGCGGGAGGGCCGCTTCGGTCCGGTCGTGGCCAAGTGGCTGCTCGGCCACGCCGAGCCGCGCACCGACATGGACGTCGACCTCGTCGACCTGCTCGCCACCCCGGTGCCGCAGGCGCTGCCCGGGTTCGGCGCCCCCGTGGCGGACGCCGACCTGGCGCTGCTGCGGGAGATCACGCCCCGGCTGGCGGCGGCCGACGCCTTCGTCCTGGTCACGCCGGAGTACAACCACAGCTATCCGGCGTCGCTGAAGAACGCCATCGACTGGCACAACCAGCAGTGGCACGCCAAGCCGGTCGGCTTCGTCTCCTACGGCGGCATCTCCGGCGGCCTGCGGGCCGTCGAGCACCTGCGGACCGTCCTGGCGGAGCAGCACACCGTCACGATCCGCAACACCGTCAGCTTCCACGACTGCGGCGCCAGGTTCGACCAGGACGGCCGCGCCGTCGACCCGGCCGCCGACGGTGCCGCCAAGTCGATGCTCGACCAGCTGGCCTGGTGGGCCCACGCCCTCCGCGACGCCCGCCAGGCCCGCCCCTATGCGGTCTGACGGCGCCGCGGCAATGGATGACGGCGCCGCAATGGACGGGGCCGCCGCAATGGATGACGGCCACGCAAGGGGCGACGGCGTTGCGGCCGGCCGGGCCGGCTTTCCCTATCTCGGGGTCTTCGGGCTCATGCTGGGGATCTTCGTCGCCACCCTCGACGGCCAGATCGTCGGCACCGCGCTGCCGACCATCGTCGGCGAACTCGGCGGCCTCGGCCACTTGTCGTGGGTCGTCACCGCCTACCTGCTCACCTCCGCGGCGGCCACCCCGCTGTGGGGCAAGCTCGGCGATCTCTACGGCCGCAAGGGCGCGTACGCCTGCGCCATGGTGATCTTCCTGGCCGGCTCGGTCCTGTCCGGGCTGGCCCGGGACATGAACCAGCTGATCGCCTTCCGCGCCCTGCAAGGCCTCGGGGCGGGCGGGCTGATGGTGGGCGCGCTGTCCGTGATCGGGGTGCTGGTAACCGCCCGGGACCGGGGCCGCACCCAGTCGATGATCGGGATCATGCTCCCGGTCGCCTTCGTCGGCGGCCCGCTGCTCGGCGGCTTCCTCACCGACCACCTCAGCTGGCGCTGGGCCTTCTACGTCAACCTGCCGGTCGGCCTGGCCGCGCTTGCGGCGGTGGGCGCCGGGGTGCGGCTGCGGCACGAACGCCGCGCCGGCCGCATCAGGGTCGACTACGCGGGCGCCGCCCTGCTGACCGCCGCGATCGGTTCGCTCACCCTGCTGGGCAGCTGGGGCGGCGCAACCTACCCGTGGGTGTCCTGGCCCACCGGCGTGCTCGCCGCCGTCGCCGCGGTGGCGCTGGCCGGCTTCGCCCGGGTGGAGCGGCGCGCGGCGGAGCCGGTGATCCCGCCGCGGCTCTTCCGCAGCCGCACCTTCACCGTGGCGCAGGTGCTCAGCTTTCTGGCGGGGGCGGTGATGCTGGCGGTGGTGAGCTTCCTGCCGCAGTATCTGCAGTTCGTCCGCGGCGCCTCCGCCACCGGGGGCGGGCTGCTGCTGCTCCCGCTGATGGGTGGCATGCTCGGCGCCCAGCTCGCCGTCGGGCGCTCGATGGGGAAGGGCGGCGGCACGTACCTCTACCCGGTGCTGGGCGGCGCCACGACGACGGCGGGCGCCCTGGCGCTGCTCGCGCTGGGTACGGCCACGTCGACCGCGCTCGCCTCGGGGCTGACGGTGCTGGCGGGCGCCGGGGTCGGCGTGCTGATGCAGAGCACGCTGCTCATCACGCTGAACAGCGCGGAGCCCCGCGACATGGGCGCCGCGGCCGGAACCGTCACCCTGATGCGTACGATCGGCGGCACCCTGGGTGTCGCCGTGCTCGGCGCGGTCTACGCCCACCGGATGAGCGGCACCCTCACCGACCGGCTCGGCGGCCCCGCCGCCGGCCGGCTGACCACCGGCGGCGGTCTGAGCCCCGCCCTGCTGCACACCTCGCCGCCCGCGGTGCGTACCGCCCTCGCCGCCGCGGTCACGGCCGGCCTGCACGGTGTCGTCGCGGGCGTGGGCGTGCTGTCCGCCCTGTGCCTGGGAGCGGCCCTGCTGTCCCGCACCCGCCGTGCCGCGCCCGCGGAGCCGCCCCCGCCCGCCGTGCCGTCGGCCTCCTCCGGGCGGCGGCTGTGAGGACGCGGGGAGCGGGTCCATGGGCGAATATCGGGTAAAAGGGGATAAGTCCCTGTTGGAGGCCGGTCGGATCCGGCCCGACCCGGTCGGGGGTGCGAGGCATGACCGCCAGCGGCGCCACCCCGCCTGCCGACCAGCCGCCGGACCGTGCCCAGCCCCCGCCGCGCGGCGAGCCGCCCGCGACGCCCGAGAAGCCGGGCGGCGGCCAGGGCGAAGTCCCCCGCGGCGAGGAGCCCGACGAGGGCGGCCTGTCCGACGGCGAGACCGGCATCGTGGGGACCGGGGCCGGGACGCTGCTGGACACGCTGCGGGTGGCCGTCGTCATGCTCGACACCTCGGGGCGCGTCCTGCTCTGGAGCCCCCTGGCGGAGGAGATGCTCGGGTGGGCGGGGGAGCACATCGTCGGGCGCCGGGTGGGCGGCCTGTTCGGGCCCGGCGGGCAGACCCCCGGTGGCCGGCGGCCACCGATGCCGTCGCCGGGGCAGGCCGAGCAGATCCTGCAGGAGCTGCTGCGCGGCGGCCGCTGGGAGGGCATCCTCTCACTGCGGCACCGCGACGGGCACACCGTGCAGGTGGAGGCCAGGGCGTCGCTGCTGGTCGACGGGGACGGGCGCCCGTTCGTGCTGGCGTCGGTGGTGGAGACCAGCCGGCTGCGCACGCTGGAGCACGACCTGGCCGCCCTCGACTCGCTGTTCGACGCCTCGCCGCTGGGCGTGGCGATCTTCGACAAGGAACTGCGCTACGTCCGCGTCAACGACGCCCTGGCCCGGCTGAACGGCATCTCCGCCGCCGACCACCTCGGCCGTACGGTCGCGGAGGTGCTCGGCTCCCCGGTGGCCGAGTCGCTGACCGCGCTGCAGCGCGACGTGCTGATCACCGGCCGGCCGGTCATCGACCTGGTCTCGCCGGCGCCCGTGGGCAACGGGCACAGGTCGCTGTCCTACCACCGGCTGGCGGACCGGTCGGGCCGGGTGCTGGGGGTCAGCGCGACGGTGATCGACGTGACCGAGCGGGTGCAGGCCGCCGGCCGGGCCGAGCGGGCCAGGCGGCGCCTCGCGCTGCTCAACGACGTCAGCTCGCGGATCGCCGGCCAGCTCGACGTCCGGCGCAACGCCGAGGAGCTGGCCGCCTCGCTGGTGCCGACCTTCTGCGACTACTCGGGCGTGGTCCTGCACTCCCAGCTCGCCGACGGCGGCTCGCTGCCCACGGCTCCGTACAGCGACAGCACGCCGCTGCGGCAGACCGGGGTCGGGGCGATCAACTGGAGCCCCGAGGTGGTGCGGATGATCAGGCCGGGGCAGGCCATGTCCTTCGACCGCAAGTCGCCCTTCGGCGAGGCGCTGGCCACCGGGCAGCCCCAGCTGCTCTCCTCGCGCGCCGAACTGGCCGGTATGACCTTCCCCGGCGACCCCAAGGTGCGCGCGGCCCTGGAGGTCGGCATCGAGTCGCTGCTCGCGCTGCCGCTGCGCGCGCACGGCGTGGTGCTCGGGCTGCTGGTGGCCAGCAGGGCCGGCGGCCGCGAGCCGTTCGACCAGGAGGACGTCGCGCTGGGCATGGAGCTGGCCGACCGGGCGGGCGCGGCGCTGGACAACGCGCGGCTGTACGTGCGCGAGCGGGAGGGCGCCCTGATGCTCCAGCGGTCCCTGCTGCCGCGCTCCACCCCGGCCGCGCCGGGCGTCGACGTGGCCTACCGCTACGTGCCGGGCAGCAGTGTCGCCGAGGTGGGCGGCGACTGGTTCGACGTGCTGCCGCTGGCCGGCGGCCGGGTCGGCTTCGTCGTCGGCGACGTGATGGGCCACGGCCTGGCGGCAGCGGCGACCATGGGCCGGCTGCGTACCGCGGTACGCACCCTGGCCGGCCTGGACATGCCGCCCGACGAGCTGCTGCGCCGGGTCAGCGAGCTGGGCGACGACCTCGCGCCGAGCCAGGCCGAGGGCTGGATGGCCACCGCCGTCTACGCCGTCTACGACCCGTCCACCCGCCGCTGCGCCATCGCCCAGGCCGGGCACCCGCCGCCGGTGCTCGTCGAGCCCGCCATCGGGGGCGGGAGCCGGGCGCGGCTGCTCGACCTGCCGCCGGGCGCACCGCTGGGCGTCGGCGGCATCCGCTTCGAGACCACCGAGCTCGACGTGCCGGACGGCACCGTCCTTGTGCTCTACACCGACGGCCTGGTGGAGTCCCGCCGCCACGACATCAGCACCGGTCTTGAGCGGCTGCGCTCCACCCTCGCCCGCCCGCTGGACTCCCTGGAGGACGCCTGTGACGACCTGCTCTCCACCATGGAACCCGGCCGCGAGCCCGACGACGTGGCGCTGCTGATGGCCCGCCTGGGCACCCTGCCGAGCGGGTCCACCACGGCCTGGACGTTCCCCGCGGAGGCCAGCGCGGTACGGCTGGCCCGCCGCCGGGTGCGGGACGCGCTCGCCGAGTGGGAGCTGCCCGAGCTGACCGACGTGACGGTGCTGCTGGTCAGCGAGCTGGTCACCAACTCGCTGCGGTACGCGCACGGCCCCATCGGGGTGCGGATGGTGCGCGGTTCCTCGCTGCTGGTCGAGGTGTCGGACCCGCTGCCCGACCCTCCCCGCGAGCGGGTCGTCACCGAGGAGGACGAGGGTGGCAGAGGACTGCAACTGGTGGCAGGCGCGTCCCGGCGCTGGGGGACCAGGCACGGGCCGCTGGGCAAGACGGTCTGGTTCGAACTGGCACTGCCGTGAGAGCCGTGAACGGCCGTTCCCGTGACCCCCGCCGGCGCACTCCCGTTGTGATCACCGAAATGGTTCGCGGGGCGTGGGCCGGGTATTCCGAAGAGACGAGAGCGAAAGGTGCGACCGAGGTGTTCAGGGGAGGGTCCCCGCGCCCCACGAGCCGAGATGATGCTGTGATCGACAAGACCGTGTGCTGGACGGTCCACATGCTGAATACTCAGCTCCAACCGGTCCATGTGTGCTGAGCTGGAGGGGTCGGGCGAGTGAGCGACATGCCAGCAGGGGCGGTTTCGCCAGGAGACGGTCCGGACGCGGCGTCCGAGGCCGCGGTCTGGCAGTCGAGCCCGCCCGGCTCCATCTACGACTACATACGAGTCGCGTCGTTCTCGCTCGGCCCCGACGGACGTATCGAGCAGTGGAGCGAGCGCGCCGCGGAGTTCTTCGGCGTCTCCGCAGAGGACGCCGTCGGGCGCGACCCCATCAGCGCCTTCGCGCCGCCCGAGGTGCAGGACCGCGGCCACGAACGGCTCGACGACATCCTCAACGGCCGCGAGTGGACCGGGCTGGTGCCGTACCACGACGCGTCAGGTGCCGAGGGCCTGGCCGAGGTGTACGTCATGCCCGCCGACCGCGGGGCGCTGTGCATCGCCGTCGACGTGGCCACGCTGCGCCAGATCGAGACCGATCTGGCCGCCTCCCAGGCGGTGTTCGGGCAGTCCCCGATGGGCTTCGTGCTCTTCGACAACCAGTTGCGGCTGATCCGGGTCAACGACCGCTTCGCCACCGTCTTCGGCCGCCCCGCCGAGGAGCACCGCGGGCGCGGCCCGCACGACTTCCTGTCCCGGGTCGAGGCCGACCGGCTGAGCGCGGCCCTGCGCCAGGTGCTTGAGACCGGCGAGGCGGTCCTCGACATGCCGCTGGTCGGCACCGTGCCCGGCCACCCCGGCCGGCGCCGCTGGTCGATCTCGCTGTACCGGCTGCACAGTTCCTCGGGCCGGCCGATCGGCGTCGCGGGCCTGGCGATGGACGTCACCGGCCGGCAGCGCGCCGAGCGCGAGGCCGCGCACGCCCGGCGCAATCTGGCGCTGCTCAACGAGGCGGGCGCGCGCATCGGCACCTCGCTCGACCTGGAGACCACCGCACGCGAACTGCTCGACGTGGCCGTGCCGCACTTCTGCGACCTGGCCTCGGTCGACCTCTACCAGGCGCTGCTGTCCGGCGCGGAGGAGCTTGCGGGCACCACCGACGGCAGCGGCGAGCTGCGCAGGGTCGCCTTCGCCAGCTCCGTGTCTGACGCGCCGGTGGCGATGGCCGGTGACGACGACGACATCTCCGCCGACGACGGCCCGGTCTCCGTCGGCGCCGTCCACCGCTACCGCTTCAGCTCCGCGAGCGCCCGCGCGCTGCGAACCGCGCAGCCCCAGGTGCTCGACGGCGACGGCGGTCAGGACCTGGGCGGCGCCCTGGTGCAGTCCACGCTGGTGGTGCCGATGGTCGCCCGCGACACGGTGCTCGGTCTCGTGCAGTTCTCCCGCGCCAAGGGCAGCGAGCCCTTCACCGAACGCGACCGGATGCTGGCCGAGGAACTGGCCGCGCGCGCCGCCATCTTCATCGACAACGCCCGCCTCTACCGGCGGGAACACGAACGCGCCCTGATCCTCCAACGCAGCCTGCTGCCCCCCGACGACCCGGAGGCCGCGGGCCTCGACATCGCCTGCCGCTACCTGCCGGGCAGCATGGAGACCGAGGTCGGCGGCGACTGGTTCGACGTCATCGAACTGCCGGGGCACCGCACCGCCCTGGTCGTCGGCGACGTGATGGGCCGCGGCCTGCGCGCCGCCGTCGCGATGGGCGAACTGCGCACGGCCGTCCGCACGTTGGCGATGCTCGACCTGGAGCCCGGCGAGGTGCTGAGCGCCCTGGACGAGGTCGTACGCGGCCTGGGCGCGCCCACCCCGGGCCGCACCCGCAGGACGAAGGAGCACGGCGACTCCGACCTCACCGAGGTCTACCTCGCCACCTGCGTCTACGTCGTCTACGACGCCGTCACCCGCCGCTGCACCATCGCCAACGCGGGCCATCTGCCGCCGGTCGTGGTGGAGCCCGACGAGTCGCCGCTGCTGCTCGAACTGCCCAGGGGCGTCCCGCTGGGCGTCGGCGGCGAGCCGTTCGAGGAGAGCGAGGTCGAGCTGCCGGAAGGCGCGCTGCTCGCCCTCTACACCGACGGCCTGGTCGAGTCGCGCAGCCTCCCGCTGGACGAGGGGCTCGACGCCTTCCGGCAGTCCCTGGACGGACCGGCCCGGCCGCTCGAGGACATCTGCGACCACGTGCTCGCGACCCTGGACACCGCCCACGGCGAGGACGACATCGCGCTGCTGATGGCCCGTATCCAGGGCCTGCCCGCCGACCAGGTCGGCGACTGGACGCTCAAGCCGCAGCCCACCTCGGTGGCCAGGGCCCGCGAGCTGGCCCACGACCAGCTGCTCGCCTGGGACCTCGGCGACCTGGTCGACACCACCGAGCTGCTGGTCAGCGAGCTGGTCACCAACGCGCTGCGGCACGGCTACGGCGACATAAGGCTACGGCTCCTGCTGGACCGCACGCTGGTCTGCGAGGTGTGGGACAGCGCCCTGGTGCAGCCGCGGCGCCGCCGCGCCCGTGACACCGACGAGGGCGGGCGCGGGCTGCAACTGGTCACCATGCTCAGCGAGAGCTGGGGCAGCAGGCGCACCCACCGCGGCAAGACCGTGTGGTTCGAACTGGCCCTGCCCGGGCGGCAGTCCCATGCGGCGACCCCCACCGTGGACGAGCTGCTCAGCATGTTCTGACGCCGGGTCCCGCCTCCTCCGGCGGCACCTGGCACCGGCACCCGCCGCCCCGTTTCGGGTGCCGCCCGGTTCAGAAGCGCTCCGCCGCCGCCCGCTCCAGCGACACCCGTGCTTGCGGCACCCCGGTTCAGAAGCGCCCGCCGCCGCCCATCCGGCCGCGCGTCTCCCCGCCGCCGAAACTGCCCGGGCCCGCGCCGCCGAAGTCGCCGCCCCCGCCGATGCCGCGCATGCCGCCCAGGCCGCCGAATCCGCCGCGGCCGCCGCCGAACAGCTCGCCGAGGATGATCCCGCCGACCATCGCCCCGCCCATGCCGCCCATACCGGCGGCGCCCCGGCGGCCGCCGGCGGCCGGCCCGAAGTCGCCGACGTCCTGCTGGGCCAGCCGCTGCGCCTCCCTGGCCAGCCGGTCGGCCTCCTGGGCGTGCGCCAGGGCGGCCGGGGCGTCCGCCGCCGCCTGGGCCTGCTGGAGGCGGCGTTCGGCCTCCGCCAGCCGGGTACGCGCCCGGCTGCCGATCGCCCCCCGGTGGGTGGTGATCACGTCATGGGCCGCCGCGACCTCGCTGCGGGCCGCCAGCAGCGCCTGGTCGAGCAGCCCGCGGGCCCGCCGCTCCCCGACCTCCTGCTCGCGCGCCCCGGCCAGCGCCTCGTCCAGCTCCGCCTCCGCCTCCTCCACCCGGCGCAGCCCCGCGATCGGGTCGTAGCGCCCGCCGGCCAGCTCCCCGCGTACGGCGGCGACCACCGCCTCGGCCCGGGCGATCCGCGCCCGCAGCTCCGTGTGGCCGCCTGCGCCGCCCGTGGCCAGCACCCCGCGGGCCTCCGCGAGGTCGGCGTCGGTCTCGGTCAGGGCCGCGCGCAGGCTCGCGTCGGCGGCGTGCAGCTCATCGGCGCGGCGGGTGACCGAGTCGGCCAGCGTGGTGGCCTGGTCGAGCGCCCCCTCGGCGGCGCGGACGAAGACCGCGGCCCGGCCGTGGTCGGTGCCGATCGCCGCCCGGGCCTGGTCGAGGCTGGCGCGGGCGAACTCCAGCCGGTCGCGGGCCTCTGCGGGGTGCCCGGCGACCGGCTCGATCGCGCTCCCGGCGTAGCCGGCGGCCAGCGGGGCGAGCGCGGTCTCGGCCGCCGCGATCCTGCCCGGAAGCGCGGCGGCCTTGGCCTCGGCCTGCTCCAGTACCTGCGGGGCGTTCGCCTCCAGGGCCCGCAGCCGGTCGAAGGCCTCGGACTCGGCGTCGAGCCGCCGGTTGGCCTGGGTGCAGCGGGAGAGGATCTCGTCCAGCATCTGCCGCCGGGTCATGTCGTCGGCGGCGACTGAGTCGTCGAGCCGCTGCCGCAGCCGGAAGGCGGCGGTCAGCTCGTCCCTGGCGTACTCCACCGCCTCGGTGAAGGGCTGGGCCGCCGCCTCGCCGAACTGCGCCGCCGCGAAGCCGACGTCCTCCTGGCTGGTGCGCACCGCGTCGTCGGTGGCCACCAGCAGCTGCCTGGCCTGGGAGTCCAGCTCGGGCAGCGGCGTCGGCGCGGGGGCGAAGCGGCGCGGGCGCCCGCCGGGACCCGGACCGGCGCCGGCCTCGGGGAGTTCCGGCCCCCGCTCGATGGTGGCGCGGCGGCGCCGGACGGCGTAGAGGGTCACCAGGACCGCCGCGACCACCGCGACCACCGGGATCCACAGCTCGGCGGCGCCGTTCTCAGCCGCGGCCCCGCCGCCGGGGTCCACCGCGCCGGGGGTGATGGTGGGAGCGCTGACCGGCCGCCCGGCCAGCACCGCGTCGTAGCCGTTTGCGGCGCCCACGGCGGCGCCCGCCCAGTCGTTCTGCCGCACCGCGGGTTCGACGGCGGTGGAGCCGACCTCGTCCAGCTGGGCCTGGGTGAGCCCGGAGTCCTGGTCGGCGGAGACGGCGTACTGCTGGTCGTGGGTGGCGACGGCCAGCAGGATGTCTCGCCGGCCCAGGCCGTTCCTGGTCGCCGTGGTGTTCGCCCAGTCCTGCGGGCTGCGGCCGGAGAAGCCGTTGACGTAGGCGACGAAGAGCCGCAGGTGCCGGGTGTCGTCGAGCCGGTCGAGCGCCGCCGTGACCTGGGGGGTGCGGCCCTGGAGGGCGCCGACCCGGTCGGTGACCCGGCCGCTGCGCGACAGCGTGACCGGGTCGTCGGCCCGGGCCTGACCCGGATGGGCGAGCAGCACCGCGAGCCCGAGCGCACCCAGCGCCGCGCACCACCGTGGGACTCGCCGCCTCATGCGCCCGCGCCCTTCGCCCGCGCCACGTCTCCACCGCGTGGCTGTGATCGGAGGCTATGTGCGGGATGTGCGCTACGCGACTTATGTGCGGCGCCCGGTCGTACGCGTACGGCGGCCCCGGCCCGGCCTGGGGCGCCGTACGGTACGGCCGGGGGTGGCGGCCCCCGGCTGTACCGCGCTGCGGACCCCGCCCCGCCCTACTCCTGGCGGCGGCGGATCTTGCTGCCGAGCCACACCAGCGGGTCGTACTTGCGGTCGATGGCCCGCTCCTTGAGCGGGATCAGCGCGTTGTCGGTGATGTGGATGTGCTCGGGGCACACCTCGGAGCAGCACTTGGTGATGTTGCAGTAGCCGAGCCCGTGGTCCTCCTGCGCGGAGGCGGCCCGCACCAGGCCCTGGTCGGCGGCGGCGTCCAGCGGGTGCATGTCCAGCTCGGCGATCCGCATCAGGAAGCGCGGACCGGCGAAGGCCGCCTTGTTCTCCTCGTGGTCGCGGACCACATGGCAGGTGTCCTGGCACAGGAAGCACTCGATGCACTTGCGGAACTCCTGCGAGCGCTCCACGTCCACCTGCTGCATGCGGTACTCGCCGGCCGGCACGCCCTTCGGCGGCACGAAGGCCGGGACCTGCCGGGCCTTGTCGTAGTTGAAGGACACGTCGGTGACCAGGTCGCGGACCACCGGGAACGCCCGCAGCGGGGTGACGGTGACCGTCTCGTCCGGCTCGAAGACCGACATCCGGGTCATGCACATCAGCCGCGGCCGCCCGTTGACCTCGGCGCTGCACGACCCGCACTTGCCGGCCTTGCAGTTCCAGCGGACCGCCAGGTCGGCGGCCTGGGTGGCCTGCAACCTGTGGATGATGTCGAGGACGACCTCGCCGTCGTTCACCTCGACCTCGTAGTCCCGCAGGTCGCCGCCGTCGGCGTCGCCCCGCCAGACCTTGAAGTGCGCTGTGTGGGTCACCGGTCAAGCTCCTCGTCCGTCAGGTATTTCAGCAGCTCTTCCCGCTCGAAGAGGGCCAGCAGATCGGCCCGTATCGGGTCCATCGGGCGCTGCCGCAGCCCGATCCGCGCCCGTGCCGGTCCCTCGGCGCCGCTCCCGGAGTCCCGGCCGGCCGCCGAGGCCGTCCCGTCCCGGCCCGCCTCGTCGACCTCGTCCGCCTCGTCCGCGCCGGTCAGCTCGCACACCAGGTTGACCTTGCGCCAGCCGCGGTCCATGCCGGGGTGGTCGTCGCGGGTGTGGCCGCCGCGGCTCTCGGTGCGCTCCAGCGCGGCACGGGCCACGCACTCGCTGACCAGCAGCATGTTCCGCAGGTCGATGGCCAGGTGCCAGCCCGGGTTGAACTGCCGGTGCCCCTCCACACCCGCCCGCCGCGCCCTGGCCCGCAGCGCGGCCAGCCGCTCCAGCGCCTGCTCCATCTCCGGGCCGCGCCGGATGATGCCGACCAGGTCGTTCATCACCTGCTGCAGTTCCTGGTGCAGGGTGTACGGGTTCTCCGCCGGACCGTCGTCCGCGGCGGTCTCCGCGGCGGCGAACGGCCGCAGCGCCTCCGCGGCGGCCGCGTCGATCTGCTCCTCCGGTGCGGCGGGCCGCCGCTCGCCGAGCCCGGCGGCGTACTCGGACGCGTAGAGCCCGGCCCTGCGGCCGAAGACCAGCAGGTCGGACAGCGAATTGCCGCCCAGCCGGTTGGAGCCGTGCATCCCGCCGGCCACCTCGCCGGCCGCGAAGAGCCCCGGCACCCCGCGGGCCGCCGCGGTGTCCGGCTCCACGTCGACCCCGCCCATCATGTAGTGGCAGGTCGGGCCGACCTCCATCGCCTCCGCGGTGATGTCGACGTCGGCCAGCTCCTTGAACTGGTGGTGCATCGACGGCAGCCGGCGCTTGATCTCCTCGGCGGGCAGCCGGGTCGACACGTCCAGGAAGACCCCGCCGTGCGGGGTGCCGCGGCCTGCCTTGACCTCGGAGTTGATCGCGCGGGCCACCTCGTCGCGGGGCAGCAGCTCGGGCGGGCGGCGGTGGGTTTCCGGGTCGGAGTACCAGCCGTCCGCCTCCTCCTCGCTCTGCGCGTACTTCTCCTTGAAGACGTCGGGGACGTAGCCGAACATGAAGCGCTCGCCGTCGCTGTTGCGCAGCACCCCGCCGTCGCCGCGCACCGACTCGGTGACCAGGATGCCCTTGACCGAGGGCGGCCAGACCATCCCGGTGGGGTGGAACTGGATGAACTCCATGTTGATCAGCGGCGCCCCGGCCAGCAGCGCCAGCGCGTGCCCGTCGCCGGTGTACTCCCACGAGTTCGACGTCACCTTGAACGACTTGCCGATCCCGCCGGTGGCCAGCACCACCGCCGGCGCGTCGATCACGAACAGCCGGCCCGACTCGCGGACGTAGCCGAAGACCCCGGCGACCCTGCCGTCGTCCTTGAGTACCCGGGTGACCGTGCACTCCTGGAAGACCCGGAGCTTGGCCTCGTAGTCGCCGGTCTCGGCGAAGTCCTCCTGCTGGAGCGAGACGATCTTCTGCTGGAGGGTGCGGATCAGCTCCAGGCCGGTCCGGTCGCCGACGTGCGCGAGCCGCGGGTATTCGTGGCCGCCGAAGTTGCGCTGCGATATCCGGCCGTCCGCCGTGCGGTCGAAGAGCGCGCCCCAGGTCTCCAGCTCCCACACCCGGTCGGGGGCCTCCTTGGCGTGCAGCTCGGCCATCCGCCACTGGTTGAGGAACTTCCCGCCGCGCATGGTGTCGCGGAAGTGCACCTGCCAGTTGTCGTGCGAGTTGACGTTGCCCATGCTGGCGGCGATGCCGCCCTCGGCCATCACCGTGTGGGCCTTGCCGAAGAGCGACTTGCAGATCACCGCCGTGCGCATGCCGCGTTCCCGGGCCTCGATCGCGGCCCGCAGCCCCGCGCCGCCCGCGCCGACCACGACCACGTCGTACGCGTGCCGTTCGACTTGTGTCATCTCAGAAGAACCTCGGATCGTCGAATACGCCGCTGGCCACCAGGTACACGTAGAGGTCGGCGAGTCCGACGCTGATCAGCGAGGACCAGGCGAGCAGCATGTGCCGGGCGTTGAGCGCGCCCACCCAGCCCCACAGCCGGTAGCGCACCGGGTGGGCGGAGAAGTGCCGGAGCTTGCCGCCGATGATGTGCCGGCAGGAGTGACAGGAGAGGGTGTACGCCCAGATCAGCGCGATGTTCAGCACCATGACCAGGGTGCCGAGCCCCGCGTGGCCCCAGGCGCCGCTCTCGTCGCGGAAGGCGAGCACCACGTCGTAGGTCAGGATGCCGGCCACCGGGAGGGCCAGATAGAAGAAGTACCGGTGGATGTTCTGCAGGATCAGCGGCAGCCGGGTCTCGCCGGTGTACTTCGCGTGCGGCTCGGCGACCGCACAGGCCGGCGGTGACGCCCAGAAGCCGCGGTAGTAGGCCTTGCGGTAGTAGTAGCAGGTCAGCCGGAAGCCCAGCGGGAAGACCAGCACCAGCAGCGCCGGGGACAGGCCCCACCAGGAGCCGAACAGGGGCCAGTCGGCGCCGCCGTTCATGTCCGTGCAGTTCGAGGCGAGGCAGGGCGAGTACAGCGGCGACACGTAGGGCGCCGAGTAGTAGTCGCCGTTCGCGAAGGCCCGCCAGGTGGCGTAGATGATGAAGATCGTCAGGGCGACCGCGGTGACCAGCGGTGAGAGCCACCACCGGTCGGTCCGCAGGTGCCGGGCGGGGATCGCGGCCCGCCCGGGTGCGAGCACACCGCGGGCGGCAGGGGTGGTGGGGGTGGTTCCGGTGGCCAAGGAGGACTCCGTACGGGAAAGGACCGGGGGGCGCGCGACGGTGCCGGCGCACGCCCGAGGCGTACGACGGGCTGCGCGCGGCTACGGCGCGTGCCGGTGCGGCGAACCGAGCCCCTCGTCCTCGGCGTCCGCCCACAGCCCGCGGTCGTAGGGCGCGTCCGGGATGGTGACCATCTCGACCTGCCGCTGCCCGGAGGCCGCCGGCGCCGAGTCCTGGAGCAGCGCGAGGCTGTCCCGCAGGTGCGCCGCGGCACTGCGTACCCGGCGCATGTCGAGGGTGTCGCCGCTGTGCTCGTCGAGACGTGCGACGCAGCGCATCAGGTCGTCGAGCCGGCGCTGAACCGACGTCAGGTCGTCGTGCAGGGACATGAACAGTCCTCACCATCTGCCGCCGTGATGAATGCAGTACGGGGCGGTGCTGCGGATGCGAGTGTTGCGCGTCACACCGCGCCTTGTGAAGACGGCTGCACGGAATACCGGGAGGAAGGCCGGGGTGCGGCACGGCTGTGGGCCGGACGGGTGGAGTGCGCCGGGCGCCTCGGCGGGTCGGGGCCGCGCCGCCGGTGGCGTCGTCTGGAGTGGGGGTGCGATTAACCGGAACACCAGTTAAAAGGCCCATCCGACCAGATGAGTATGTCCCCGGCGTATGCCGCGCCTCCGGCCGGCCGCCTGGGCCGCGGAGGAGCGACCTCATGAACCGCAGTGCGGACCCGACCGCTGTCACCCCGGCGCCGCGGGCGCGCGCGGTGCGTATCGCCGTGGCGCTCACCGCGGGCGCCACGCTCACCCTCGCCGGCTGCTCGTCGGGCGGCGGCGGCAACCACGCCGCGGGCACCGCGGGCACCGACGTGGCGACCGTCGCCAGGGCGGGGGTACGCGACGGCGGCACCCTGCGCTGGGCCACCGACGACGTGCCCCGCACCCTGAACGCCTTCCAGGCCGACGCGGACGCCGACACCGGCACCATCGCCGGCGCCACGCTGCCGGTGATGTTCCGGCTCGACAGCCACGGCAGGCCGCAGGCGGACGCCGACTACCTCAGGAAGGCCGACGTCACCGACAGCGAGCCGCGGCAGGTCGTCACCTACCAGCTCAACCCGCAGGCCAGGTGGAGCGACGGCCGGGCCATCGGCACCGCCGACTTCACCGCCCAGTGGAACGCGCTCAGCGGCAAGAACGCGGCCTTCTGGACCTCGCGCAACGCCGGCTACGACCGGATCGCCTCGGTCAAGCAGGGCGCCGACGCGCAGCACGTCGAGGTCACCTTCAGCACGCCCTACGCCGACTGGCGGTCGCTGTTCAGCCCGCTCTACCCCAAGTCGGTCACCGGCAACGCCGACGCCTTCAACGACGGCGCCCGCACCGCCCTGCCCGTCACGGCCGGGCCCTTCGCCGTCAAGGCCGTCGACACCAAGGCCGGCACGGTCACCCTGGCGCGCAACACCTCCTGGTGGGGACAGCCCGCCAAGCTCGACCGGATGGTGCTCACCGCGGTGCCGCGGGCCAAGCGCCCCGCCGCGCTGGCCGCCGGCACCCTCGACCTGGCCGACATCGACCCGGGCTCGCTGGCCGCGGTCAAGCGGACCCGGGGCCTGGCGGTGCGCAAGGCGCCGGACGCCGCCTACGCGCAGCTCGCGCTGAACGGCAGCGCCGGACCGCTCGCCGACGAGCGGGTACGGCACGCGGTGGCCCGCGCGATCGACCGCAAGGCCATCGCCACGGCCGTGCTCAAGCCGCTCGGGCTGCCGGCCGTGGCGCTCGGCAACCACCTGGTGCTGCCCTCGCAGGACGGTTACGCCGACCACAGCTCAGCGCTCGGCGGCACCGACCTCCAGCAGGCGCAGGCGCTGCTCGCCGACGCCGGGTGGAAGCAGTCCGCCGCCAAGGCCGGCGACCAGGCGGCCGGCCCCGGCCGCAGCGCCGCCTCGGGCGCGCTGACCGTCGTGGAGCCCAGCCGGGCGGTCACCAAGAGCGGCAAGCAGCTCAGCCTGCGGTTCGTGCTTCCCACGGACTCGCCGACGCTGAACGACGTCGGCGGGCGGATCGCCAAGATGCTCTCCGCGATCGGCATCCGCACGGAGATCACCAAGGTCGACGGGGCGAGCTACTTCCAGGACCACATCGCCGCCGGCGACTTCGACCTGGCCCTCTACTCGTGGCCGGGCAGCGCCTACCCGGCCACCGACGACACGCCGATCTACGCCAAGCCCGTGCCGGCGCCGGACGGTTCGCTGAGCGTCGCGCAGAACTACACGAGGGTCGGTACCGACCAGATCGACCAGCTGCTCGACCGGGCGGGCAGCGAGCTCGACGCCTCGACGGCCCGGGACCTCACGGCCAAGGCCGACTCCCACATCTGGGCTGCCGCCGGCTCGATCCCCCTCTACCAGCGCCCAGCGGTGGTCGCCCTCCGCACGACGGTCGCCAACGCCGGCGCGTTCGGCTTCCAGACCCCCGACTACGAGGACATGGGCTTCCGCCGCTGACGCCGGGGCCCCCGGGCCCCCACGGTCGCCTGTCGCCTGCAGCCCGGCGAGGGCTGAGCGCGCAGTTCCCCGCGCCCCCACGTGATTGCCCCTTTCGGTGGGCGTTCGCCTGCAGCCCGGCGGGGGCTTGTCGCGCAGTTCCCCGCGCTCCTGGAAAACGGTCACCCTCTGCGCAGAGGGCAAGCCATCGGGGGCGCGGGGAACTGCGCGCTCAGCCACGACGGCGGGAAAGCAGCACCGCCACCGCAAGGGGCACCTCCTCAGGGGCGCGAGGAACTGCGCGACCAGCCACGACGGCGCCGCAGACGACAGACCACCGCAAGAGGCACCCCCCCGGGGGGCGCGGGGAACGGCGCGCGTAACCACGGCGGTGGTGAAGGCAGCGGGCCGCCGCAAGTGGCACCCCCTCAGCGGCGCGGGGAACGGCGCGACAAGCCACGACGCTCCGGCGCACGGGAGCGCACCGCAAGGGACACGGCACCCCTCAAGAAGCGCTAGCGGCGCACCCGCAGGGTCGGGGAGAGGGCCTGGGCCCGGGCCAGGGGCGCGGGGGCCAACGCCGGGTGGCCCGCGACGGTGTGGGCCGCGGACTGGGTGAGCAGCGCCCGGGCACGGGAAAGCACGTCCGGCGCCACGGACGCGGCCTGCGCGGCCAGCCGCTCGGCCTGCCCGGCCCGCCCCGCGAAGAGCGCCTCCATCGCGGCGAGGTCGGTGCCGCGCACCGCCGCGGCCGGCGCCTCCGCGCGGAGCGCGGCCAGCGCCGCCGAGAACGTCGGCATCGCCTCCTCCGCACGCCAGTGCCCGGCCGCGATCCCGTCCGCGATGGCGCACGCGTAAAGCTGCAGCGCCCCGGTCCGCAGCGTCGGCGCCTGCGACCGCTCCCGCAGCGCGGCAGCCGTCCGTGCCGCGTCCGCGCAGCGGCCCTCGGCCAGCGCGAGGACCGCGGTCATCGCCTGCCGCCTGGGCGCGTCGGACGGCTCGGCGCCGTCCAGCGCGGCACGCAGCAGGTCGACCCGCCCGGCCGCCGCGGCCCTGGCCGCGGCGAGGCTCGCCGGGTCGTGGAGCCATTCCGCGAGCCGCTGCTCCTCCTGCCCGAACGGCAGCCGGAACAGCCGCCACGCCTGGGTGGTCGCGCGGCCGGGCCGCACGGTGGACGTCAGGACCGCCAGCACGGCGACACCCCAGCCGAGGTACGCCACCGGCCCGCCGGCGGCCACCAGCAGGGCGGCGACCAGCAGTTCGGTGAGCACGGTGAGCACGGCTCCGCACCACATGCGGCGGCGCAGCCCGGGCCGGGCGACGACGACCATGCAGGCGTTGACCAGGATCAGCGGCAGCGACCGGAACGTGACCAGCCGGCCGCCCCGCACCGTGCTGCCCAGCCAGCGTCCGACGCCGACCGAGAGCCATACGGTGGCGAGACCGGAGAGCCGGCCGTACAGCAGCGTGGCCAGGACCTGGAGGTTCATGCCGAGGAACATCCCGA
The DNA here is from genome assembly GCF_036010485.1 of Streptomyces sp. NBC_01198. Classification (NCBI taxonomy): domain Bacteria; kingdom Bacillati; phylum Actinomycetota; class Actinomycetes; order Kitasatosporales; family Streptomycetaceae; genus Streptomyces; species Streptomyces sp. NBC_01198. The sequence continues at coordinate 2,811,120 of NZ_CP108568.1, read as the reverse complement.
GCGCGAAGAGCAGGAAGTCGTCGGGGTCGAGCGGCAGCGCCCTGGTGCCGCCGAGCACGCCGGCCAGCACGGCGCAGAAGACAAACAGCAGCCGGGGCAGCGAGCGGCGCCGCCCGGCGGGTGCGGGGGCGAGCGGGGCGGGGGAGATGCCGGCCGGCAGCGGCGGCACGGATTCGTCCTGCGGGAGGACCGATGGCGTGGACACGCCGAGATCTTGTCACCCGCCCCCGGCACCCGCGGCCTCGGGGCCGCGCCCGGGCCTACGGCGGCGCCCCGTCTCCTCGCCCGGCCGCAGCCCGGGGTGCTGGCACGTACCATGGGAAACGGCCGCGGCGTGACTTCTGCCCGGCAAGGGCGAGCGCGTCGAAGAGGAACGCGACGCCATCCACGATTCCGGGAGAAGCGCCGCCGCATGTCCACGCGCCACGATATTCGTAACGTCGCCATCGTCGCCCATGTCGACCACGGCAAGACGACCCTCGTCGACGCCATGCTCAAGCAGGCCGGGGCCTTCGCCGCGCACCAGCATCTGGACGACCGGATGATGGACTCCAACGACCTGGAGCGCGAGAAGGGCATCACCATTCTCGCCAAGAACACCGCCGTCAAGTACCACCCCAAGGACGGCGGGGACCCGGTCACGATCAACATCATCGACACCCCCGGCCACGCCGACTTCGGCGGTGAGGTCGAACGCGGCCTGTCCATGGTGGACGCCGTCGTGCTGCTGGTGGACGCCTCCGAGGGCCCGCTGCCGCAGACCAGGTTCGTGCTGCGCAAGGCGCTGTCGGCCCGGCTGCCGGTGATCCTGTGCATCAACAAGACCGACCGCCCGGACTCCAGGATCGACGAGGTGGTCAACGAGACCTACGACCTCTTCCTCGACCTGGACGCCGACGAGGACCAGATCGAGTTCCCGATCGTCTACGCGTGCGCGCGGGACGGCGTCGCGTCGCTGACCAAGCCGGAGAACGGCACGGTGCCGGCGGACAGCGACAGCCTGGAGCCGTTCTTCTCCACCATCCTGTCCACCGTCCCCGCCCCGGTCTTCGACGAGGACGCGCCGCTGCAGGCGCATGTCACCAACCTGGACGCGGACAACTTCCTCGGCCGTATCGCGCTGGTGCGGGTCGAGCAGGGCCACCTGAAGAAGGGGCAGACCGTCGCGTGGATCAAGCGTGACGGCAGCATCTCCAGCGTCCGCATCAGCGAGCTGATGATGACCGAGGCGCTGACCCGCAAGCCCGCAGAGAGCGCGGGCCCGGGTGACATCTGCGCGGTCGCCGGCATCCCGGAGATCATGATCGGCGAGACGCTGGCCGACCCGGAGAACCCGATCGCGCTGCCGCTGATCACGGTGGACGAGCCGGCCATCTCCATGACCATCGGTACGAACAGCTCGCCGCTGGTCGGCAAGGGCGGCAAGGGCCACAAGGTCACCGCCCGGCTGGTGCAGACCCGCCTGGAGCGCGAGCTCGTCGGCAACGTCAGCCTGCGGGTGCTGCCGACCGAGCGCCCCGACACCTGGGAGGTGCAGGGCCGCGGTGAGCTGGCGCTGGCCATCCTGGTGGAGACGATGCGCCGGGAGGGCTTCGAGCTGACCGTCGGCAAGCCCGAGGTGGTCACCAAGGAGATCGACGGCAAGCTGCACGAGCCCATCGAGCGGATGACCATCGACTCCCCCGAGGAGCACCTGGGCGCCATCACGCAGCTGATGGCGACCCGCAAGGGCCGGATGGAGACGATGACCAACCACGGGTCCGGCTGGATCCGGATGGAGTGGATCGTGCCGTCCCGCGGCCTGATCGGCTTCCGTACCGAGTTCCTGACCCAGACCCGCGGCACCGGCATCGCGCACTCCATCTTCGAGGGCCACGAACCGTGGTTCGGCGAGCTGCGCACCCGCAACAACGGCTCGCTGGTGGCCGACCGGGCCGGGGTGGTGACCGCGTTCGCGATGACCAACCTCCAGGAGCGCGGTGTGCTGTTCGTCTCGCCGACCACCGAGGTCTACGAGGGCATGATCGTCGGTGAGAACTCCAGGTCCGACGACATGGACGTGAACATCACCAAGGAGAAGAAGCTCACCAATATGCGGTCCTCGACCGCGGACGTGACCGAGTCCCTGGTGCCGCCCCGGATGCTCTCGCTTGAACAGTCCTTGGAGTTCTGCAGGGACGATGAATGCATCGAAGTCACTCCGGAGACGGTCAGGATCCGTAAGGTGGTCCTCGACCAGAAGGAGCGGGGCCGTGCCGCGTCCCGCGCCAAGCGCTGACGCTCGCTGACCGCCAATCGAACGGTGAGGGGTCCAGGCTTCCCTGGACCCCTCTTTGCGTGGTGTTCACGTGTCCGCTTTCCGGACGCCAAGCACCGTTAGATAGGTCACACCGCCCATTAAGCCGGTGTCTGTCTACGTTCCATAATGTCCGGATTCTGGAACGGCGTCTCGGTTGATGTGACCAAAGCGAGACCCATTCTGCGTCGATCCGACTTCAAACGTGCCCGATAGTGGGACGAAGTTGAGCTCGGGTCAATGGGTCACGCGCTGATGGGGAGCGCCGACTCACGAGCACAGGAAGGCCGTAGTCGCTGTCAGGGGTGTCAGTGAGCGTCCGGCCTTCCTTTCACGTATCGATAGTGACTCCTGAGGAGGCAAACCCATGCGCGGTGCCAAGAGCGCCAAGTGGGTCGTAGGTGCGGCAGTGATCGCCCTCGCAGCGACCGCCTGCAGTTCGAGCGACGACTCGGACAGCAAGGACAAGGCCAAGGCGAGTGGATCGTCCAGCGACGGGATCGTCCGAGCGTGGTGGGGCGACCCCCAGAATCCGCTCGAGCCCGCCAACACCAATGAGGTGCAGGGCGGCAAGGTTCTGGACATGATCTTCATGAACCTCAAGGAGTACGACGCCACCGGCAAGCCCAACCTTGAGGCTGCTGACTCGATCACCACGACCGACCAGCAGAACTTCACCATCAAGATCAAGCCGGGCCTGCAGTTCTCGGACGGCACCCCGGTCACCTCCAGCTCCTTCGTGGACGCCTGGAACTACGGTGCCCTGGTCACGAACAAGCAGCTGAACGCGTACTTCTTCGCCGACATCGACGGCTACGCCGCCGTGCACCCGTCGGACGACCCCGGTGCGAAGCCGACCGCGAAGACCATGTCCGGTCTGAAGGTCGTGGACGACACCACCTTCACGGTCAAGCTGAGCCAGAAGTTCTCCACGTGGCCGGACCGCCTGGGCTACAAGGCCTTCGCGCCGCTGCCCAAGGAGTTCTTCGACAACCACGCCGCGTACCTGGCCAAGCCGATCGGCGACGGCCCGTACATGATCGAGTCCTACACCAAGGGTTCGAGCATGAAGCTGGTCCCGAACCCGAAGTACACGGGTCCGAGCAAGCCGAAGAACAAGGGCGTCCTGCTCAAGGTCTACACGAGCAGCGACACCGCTTACGCCGACCTGCAGTCGGGCCAGCTGGACGTCCTCGACGACATCCCGGCCGCGGACCTGCCGCACGTCAAGGAAGACCTGGGCGGCCGCTACCTCAACTCGCCGGCCGGCATCATCCAGACCTTCTCCTTCCCGATGTACGAGAAGGCCTGGAGCAAGGAGGGCATGGACAAGGTCCGCCTGGGCATCTCGATGGCGATCGACCGCAAGACGATCACCGACAAGATCTTCGGCGGCACCCGCACCCCGGCCAACGACCTCACCTCCCCGGTGCTGGGCGCGACCGGCGGTTACAGCGACACGCTCGCCGGCGACTCGGTCAAGTTCGACAAGGTCAAGGCCAAGCAGCTCATCGAAGAGGGCGGCGGCATCCCCGGCGGCCAGATGAAGCTCGGCTACAACGCCGACTCGGGCTCGCACAAGGAATGGGTCGACGCGGTCTGCAACAGCATCAACAACACGCTGGGCAACAACAAGGCCTGCGTCGGCGCCCCCACCGGCACCTTCGCGGACTTCCGCAACCAGATCACCAAGGGCCAGATGACCCAGCCGTTCCGTTCCGGCTGGCAGATGGACTACCCGCTGATCGACGACTTCATCACGCCGCTCTACGCCACCGGCGGCAGCTCGAACGACTCGAAGTACACCAACAAGGACGTCGACAACCTGATCAAGCAGGCCAACGCCGAGCCTGACAAGGCCAAGTCGATCGCCCTGTACCAGCAGGCCGAGAAGCAGGTCATCAAGGACATGCCGGTCGTGCCGCTGTGGTACCAGAACGGTCAGGCGGGTTGGTCGTCCAAGGTCTCCAACGTCAAGGAGAACGCGTTCAGCTACCCCATCTTCACCGACATCACGGTCAACTGACCCTGACCAAGCACCACCAGCAGTAGGCGAGTCCGAACAGGGGAGACGTCCGGGCACGCTTGCGGGGGAACTGACAAACAACCGCTCGCGGTGTGGATGTCGGCCGGGGCCACAAGCCCCGGCCGACGTCTGCCCGATCCCTGGAGGGCAGATGGGGCGCTACGTCATCAGGCGACTGCTCCAGATGGTTCCGGTATTCATCGGAACCACATTGTTGATCTTCGTTATGGTGTGGGGTCTCGGTGATCCCGTGGCCGCCATGTTCGGCGACCGCACCCCGGACCCGGCGACCGCCGCGCAGATCAGACTCGAGTACCACCTCAACGACCCGCTGCTTCAGCAGTACTGGATCTACATGAAGGGCGTCTTCTCGGGCGACTTCGGCAAAGCGTGGAACCAGCAGCCGGTCACCGACCTGCTCAAGACCGCCTACCCGGTCACGCTCCGGCTCACCGTGGTCGCGTTCCTCATCGAGGCGATCATCGGCGTGGCGCTCGGCGTGTTCGCCGGCCTGCGCCGCGGGCGGTTCTTCGACACCGGCGTGCTGGCGATGACGCTGATCGTGGTCTCCATTCCCACGTTCGTCACCGGCTTCGTGCTCCAGTACTTCTTCGGCGTCAAGTGGTCGATCGTGCATCCCTCGGTCGGTGAGGGCGCGCCCTTCAAGGACCTGATCATGCCGGGCCTGGTACTGGCCGGCGTCTCCCTCGCGTATGTGGCCCGGCTGACCCGAACCTCGGTCGCCGAGAACACCCGTGCGGACTACCTGCGGACGGCCGTCGCCAAGGGCCTGCCGCGGCGCCGGGTGATCACCAACCACATGCTGCGCAACTCGCTCATACCTGTGGTGACCTTCCTGGGAACGGACATCGGCAACCTGATGGCCGGTGCCCTGGTCACCGAGCGGATCTTCAACATCCACGGCGTCGGCTACCAGATCTACCAGGGCATCGTGCACAACAGCCCGGCCACCGTCGTGGGCTTCGTGACGGTCCTGGTGATCGTCTTCCTGCTCGCGAACCTGCTCGTCGACCTGCTCTACGCGGTCCTGGACCCGAGGATCCGGTATGCCTGAGAACACCGACGCCGCCATCCTCGACGGCTCCGCACCCGTGGCGGCCGGACCCGCGGCCCTCGCCGGCGTGGACAAGCGCGACAAGCCGCGCAGCCTGTGGAACGACGCGTGGTACGACCTGAGCCGCAAGCCGATCTTCTACATATCGGCCCTGGTCATCCTGTTCCTGGTCGTCATCTCGATCTGGCCCGGCCTGATCGCCAGCCGCGACCCGCTGCAGTGCGACCTGATCAACTCGCAGAACGGCGCCAGCGCCGGCCACTGGTTCGGCTTCGACCAGCAGGGCTGCGACGTCTACACCCGCACCGTCTACGGTGCCCGCGCCTCGGTCGAGGTCGGCATCTTCTCGACGCTCGGTGTGGCCATCCTCGGTGCGCTGCTCGGCGGCCTGGCCGGCTACTTCGGCGGCTGGCTGGACGCGATCCTCTCCCGGATCAGCGACATCTTCTTCGGCATCCCGATCCTGCTCGGTGGCGTGGTCTTCCTCTCCGCCGTCAAGGGCGGCTCGGTGCTGACCGTGTCGACCTTCATCATCCTGCTGGGCTGGCCGCAGCTGGCCCGGATCGCCCGCGGTGCCGTGATCACCGCGAAGGAGCAGGACTACGTACTGGCCGCCAAGGCGCTCGGCGCCGGCCACGGCAGAGTCCTGCTGCGGCACATCGCCCCGAACGCGCTGGCTCCGGTCATCGTATGGTCCACCATCGCGCTCGGCACCTTCATTTCGCTGGAAGCGACACTGTCCTTCCTCGGCGTCGGCCTCAAGCCGCCGGCCGTCTCGTGGGGTATCGACATCTCCTCGGCGGCCGAACAGATCCGCAACGCCCCGCACATGCTGCTGTGGCCCGCGGGTGCGCTGAGCGTGACGGTGCTGGCCTTCATCCTGCTCGGCGACGCGGTCCGCGACGCCCTCGACCCCAAGCTGCGCTAGGAGGGCGTACGTTGACTGTCATCGACGATATATCGGACGCTCCGGCACCTGACGCGCCGCTGGCGCCGCTGCTGGAAGTACGCGACCTGCACGTGGAGTTCCACACCCGTGACGGCGTCGCCAAGGCCGTGAACGGCGTGAACTACTCGGTGAGCGCCGGCGAGACACTGGCGGTGCTGGGCGAGTCCGGCTCCGGCAAGTCGGTGTCCGCGCAGGCGGTCATGGGCATCCTCGACATGCCGCCGGCCCGCATCCCCAAGGGCGAGATCTTCTTCCAGGGCCGCGACATGCTCAAGATGTCCGGCGAGGAGCGGCGGAAGATCCGCGGCCGGAAGATCGCGATGATCTTCCAGGACGCGCTGTCCTCGCTGAACCCGGTGCTCAGCGTCGGCTACCAGCTCGGCGAGATGTACCGGGTGCACCAGGGCCTGTCCCGCAAGGACGCCAAGGCCAAGGCCATCGAGCTGATGGACCGGGTACGCATCCCCGCCGCCAAGGAGCGGGTGGGCGACTACCCGCACATGTTCTCCGGCGGTATGCGCCAGCGCATCATGATCGCCATGGCGCTGGCCCTGGAACCCGACCTGATCATCGCCGACGAGCCGACCACGGCCCTCGACGTGACGGTCCAGGCGCAGGTCATGGAGCTGCTCGCGGAGCTGCAGCGCGAGTTCAACATGGGCCTGATCCTGATCACCCACGACCTGGGCGTGGTCGCCGACGTCGCCGACAAGATCGCGGTGATGTACGCCGGCCGGATCGTCGAGGACGCGCCCGTCCACGACATCTACGCCCGCCCGGCACACCCGTACACCAAGGGCCTGCTCCAGTCGATCCCGCGGCTGGACCAGAAGGGCCAGGACCTGTACGCGATCAAGGGCCTGCCGCCGAACCTGACGCGCATCCCGTCGGGCTGCGCGTTCAACCCGCGCTGCCCGATGGCGCAGGACATCTGCCGTACCGACGTGCCTCCGCTGCACCCGGTCGGCCCCGCGCGCGGCAGCGCATGCCACTTCTGGAAGGAGACCCTCGGTGAGTGAATCCACCCTCCCCCAGGACCCCGAGTCCGCGGCGGCGGCGACCGCCCCCGAGGGCGCAGCGCCCGCGGCGACCCCGCCCGAGACGGCCGAGGCCGAGGTGGTGTTCGCCGAGGCGGCCGCCGCCGCGCTCGCCGACCGCGAGCCGATCCTGCAGGTACGCAACCTGGTCAAGCACTTCCCGCTGACCCAGGGCATCGTCATCAAGCGGCAGATCGGCGCGGTCAAGGCCGTCGACGGCATCTCCTTCGACCTGCACGCCGGCGAGACGCTGGGCATCGTGGGCGAGTCCGGCTGCGGCAAGTCCACCGTCGCCAAGCTGCTGATGAGCCTGGAGCAGGCGACCGCCGGCGAGGTCTTCTACAAGGGCCAGGACATCACCAAGCTGTCCGGGCGCGCCCTCAAGGCGGTCCGGCGCAACATCCAGATGGTCTTCCAGGACCCGTACACCTCGCTGAACCCGCGGATGACGGTCGGCGACATCATCGGTGAGCCCTTCGACATCCACCCCGAGGTGGCGCCCAGGGGCGACCGCCGCAGGCGGGTCGAGGAGCTGCTCGACGTCGTCGGCCTGAACCCGGAGTACATCAACCGCTACCCGCACCAGTTCTCCGGCGGCCAGCGCCAGCGCATCGGCATCGCCCGCGGCCTCGCGCTCAACCCGGAGATCATCATCTGCGACGAGCCGGTCTCCGCGCTCGACGTGTCGGTGCAGGCGCAGGTCATCAACCTGATGGAGAAGCTGCAGGCCGAGTTCAACCTGTCCTACATCTTCATCGCGCACGACCTCTCCATCGTCCGGCACATCTCGGACCGGGTCGGCGTGATGTACCTGGGCAAGATGGCCGAGATCGGCACGGACACCGAGATCTACGAGCACCCCACGCACCCGTACACCCAGGCACTGCTGTCCGCGGTGCCGGTGCCGGACCCGGAGGCGCGCGCGCACCGGGAGCGGATCATCCTGAGCGGTGACGTGCCCTCGCCGGCGAACCCGCCGTCCGGCTGCCGGTTCCGTACTCGGTGCTGGAAGGCGCAGGACCGGTGCGCGACGGAGGAGCCGCTGCTGGCGATCCCGTCGCGGTTCGTGGACGCCGAGACTCCGGCCGCCCACGAGTCGGCGTGCCACTTCGCCGAGGAGAAGGACGTGGTGGGCGCGGCCTGACCGCCCGTCCGCGGCGACACCGCAGCACGTCAGAAGGGGCGCCCCCGGCGGGGGCGCCTCTTCTGACGTGCTGTCGCGCTCTGGCCAACGCATTGGCTCCGCGACACGCTGGAGTAGAAGTGCGGCTTTGCCGCAATTGCTGTGTCATGGGTCACGAAGTGTCATTTGTGACCCATGAGGAGGCACGCGATGCGCGGAGCCACGCGCGTGAAGTGGGCCGTCGGTGTGACAGCCGTCGCCCTGACGGCCGCCGCCTGCGGCAGCAGCAACGACAGCGGCGGGAGCAGCAGCTCCACGGGCGGCAGCGGCGGCGGCATCGTACGGGCCTCCTGGGGCGACCCGCAGAATCCGCTGGAGCCGGCCGACACCACCGAGGTGCAGGGCGGCAAGGTGCTCGACCTGATCTTCCGGGGCCTGAAGAAATACAACCCGAAGACGGCCAAGGCCGAGAACATGATCGCGTCGTCGATCACCTCCACGGACTCGCAGAACTTCGACATCAAGCTCAAGAGCGGCTGGACGTTCAGCAACGGTGAGCCGGTCACCTCGGACTCTTTCATCAACGCCTGGAACTTCGACACGCAGCTGAAGAACTCCCAGCTCAACGCGAGCTTCTTCCAGTACATCGACGGCTACGACAAGGTGCACCCGGACGCCACCGGCGCCAAGGCCACCGCCACCACGCTGTCCGGTCTGACGAAGGTCTCCGCCACCGAGTTCAAGGTCAGGCTCAACCAGAAGTTCGCGCTCTTCCCCGACACCCTGGGCTACGCGGCCTTCTACCCGCTGCCGCAGGCGTTCTTCACCAACCGCAAGGCGTGGGAGGCCAAGCCGATCGGCAACGGGCCGTACCTGATCTCCTCGTACGCCAAGGGCTCCAAGATGCAGCTGCAGAAGTGGAACGGCTACAAGGGTCCCGACCCGGCCCAGAACGGCGGGGTCGAGCTGCGGGTCTACACCGACAACAACACCGCCTACACCGACCTGCAGGCCGGCAACCTCGACCTGGTCGACGACGTGCCGGTCGCGCAGCTGCCCAACGTCAAGAGCGACCTGGGCAACCGTTACATCAACGTGCCGGCCGGCATCATCCAGACCATCGCCTTCCCGCTGTACAGCTCGCGCTGGTCATCGGCGAACGCGGCGAAGGTCCGGCAGGGCCTGTCGATGGCGATCGACCGCAAGGGGATCACCCAGCAGATCTTCCGGCAGACCCGCACCCCCGCGACCGACTGGACCTCGCCGGTGCTCGGCGCGGCGGGCGGCTTCAAGGCGGGGCTCTGCGGCGATGAGTGCACCTTCAACCCGACCAAGGCCAAGCAGCTGATCGCCCAGGGCGGCGGCCTGCCCGGCGGCAAGATCACCATCTCCTACAACGCGGACACCGGCTCGCACAAGGAATGGATCGACGCGGTCTGCAACAGCATCAACAACGTGCTGGGCAACAACAAGGCCTGCGTCGGCGCCCCCATCGGCACCTTCGCCGACTTCCGCAACCGGATCACCAACAAGCAGCTGAACGACCCCTTCCGGGCCGGCTGGCAGATGGACTACCCGCTGATCCAGGACTTCCTGCAGCCGCAGTACTTCACCGACGCCTCGTCGAACGACTCGCACTACAGCAGCCCCACCTTCGACAAGCTGGTGAACGAGGCCAACGCCGCCACCAGCAGCGCCGACTCGGTCAGCAAGTTCCAGGACGCGGAGCGGCAGCTGGTGATCGACATGCCCGCGATCCCGCTGTGGTACCAGAACGGCAGCGCCGGCTTCTCCTCCAACCTCTCGAACGTCGCGCTGAACCCGTTCAGCGTGCCCGTCTACAACGAGATCAAGGTCAAGTGACACCGCGGCCGGGGGCCGCCGCACCGGTCGGAGCACCGGCGGCGGCCCCCGGCCCCCACTTTCCCCGGAACTCCCCGGAAGGCTCCGAATGGGACGCTATGTGATCCGGCGGCTGCTCCAGATGATCCCGGTGTTCATCGGCAGCACGTTCCTGATCTTCTTCATGGTCTACGCGCTCGGCGACCCCGTCGCCGCGCTGTTCGGCGACCGCGCGCCCGACCCGGCCACCGCCGCCCAGATCCGGGCCGACCTGCACCTCAACGACCCGTTGTGGAAGCAGTACCTGATCTACATGAGGAACATCTTCACCGGGGACTTCGGCACCGCCTTCAACGGGCAGTCCGTCCTGAGCCTGATGGGCAGCGCCTTCCCTGTCACCATTCGGCTGACCGTCGTCGCGATCATCTTCGAGATCGTCATCGGCATCGCGCTCGGCGTGCTCACCGGCATGAAGCGCGGCAAGCCGGTCGACACCGGGGTGCTGCTGCTCACCCTGGTGGTGATCTCGGTGCCGACCTTCGTGACCGGTTACGTGCTGCAGTACCTGTTCGGCGTGCAGCTGGGATGGACCAGCCCGTCGGTCTCGCCGGAGGCGCCCTTCGACGAGCTGATCCTGCCGGGCCTGGTGCTCGCCCTGGTCTCGCTGGCCTACGTCACCCGGCTGACCCGCACCTCGATCGCCGAGAACACCCGCGCCGACTATCTGCGCACAGCTGTCGCCAAGGGCCTGCCGCGGCACCGGATCATCATCAGGCACCTGCTGCGCAACTCGCTGATCCCGGTGGTCACCTTCATCGGCACCGACATCGGTTTCCTGATGGGCGGCGCGATCGTCACCGAGCGGATCTTCAACATCCACGGTGTCGGCTTCCAGCTCTACCAGGGCATCCTGCGCAACAACGCGCCGACGGTGGTCGGCTTCGTCACCATCCTGGTGCTGGTCTTCCTGATCGCGAACCTGCTGGTCGACCTGCTCTACGCGGTCCTGGACCCGAGGATCCGTTATGCCTGAACGCAATCCGCTGGACCCCGAGCAGGGGCCGATCGCGCCGGGCGGCGGCTACGGCGCCGGGATGGACCTGGCGGCCTCCGACGCCGACGCACTGGAGCACGCGCCGGACCACGGGCAGGAGCCGGGCGGCCCGGCGGGCAAGCCGCGCAGCCTGTGGTCCGACGCCTGGCGGGACCTGCGGCGCAACCCCATCTTCATCATCTCGGTGCTGATCATCCTCTTCCTGGTCTTCATTTCGCTGTGGCCGGGCACCATCGCCAGCCAGGACCCGCTGGCGGCCAACCTGTCCAAGGCGCAGGCGGGCCCGGCGCCCGGCCACCCGTTCGGCTTCGACACCCAGGGCCGCGACGTCTACACCCGGGTGGTCTACGGAGCCCGCGCCTCGGTGACCGTCGGCGTGTGCGCGACGGCCGGAGTGGTGCTGCTCGGCAGCGTGCTGGGCGGGCTGGCCGGCTTCTTCGGCGGCTGGTGGGACGCGATCCTGTCCCGGATCAGCGACGTCTTCTTCGGCATCCCGGTGGTACTCGGCGGCCTGGTCTTCCTGTCGGTGGTCACCAACAGCACGGTCTGGCCGGTGGTCGGCTTCATGGTGCTGCTGGGCTGGCCGCAGATCGCCCGTATCGCCCGCGGCTCGGTCATCACCGCCCGGCAGAACGACTACGTCCAGGCCGCCCGCGCGCTGGGCGCCGGCAACTCCCGGATGCTGCTGCGGCACATCACGCCCAACGCGGTCGCCCCGGTGATCGTGGTCGGCACCATCGCGCTGGGCACCTACATCGCCCTGGAGGCCACGCTGTCCTACCTCGGCGTCGGCCTCAAACCGCCCACCGTCTCCTGGGGGATCGACATCTCCGACGCGTCCAGCCAGATCCGCAACGCCCCGCACATGCTGCTGTGGCCCGCCGGCGCGCTGAGCCTGACCGTCCTGGCGTTCATCATGCTCGGCGACGCGGTGCGCGACGCCCTCGATCCCAAGCTGCGCTGAGGAGCCCGCCGATATGGCCACAAGTGTCGAGCTGAGCAGCGGCGGAGGCGGTACGTACGACGGCCCGCTGCTCGACGTACAGAACCTGCACGTCGAGTTCCGCACCAGGGAGGGCGTCGCCAGGGCCGTCAACGGCGTCGAATACTCGGTCGACGCGGGGGAGACCCTCGCGGTGCTCGGCGAGTCCGGCTCGGGCAAGTCCGTCACCGCCCAGGCGATCATGGGCATCCTGGACTCGCCGCCGGGCTTCGTCACCCAGGGCAAGGTCCTCTTCCAGGGCCGCGACCTGCTCACGCTGGGCACCGAGGAGCGCCGCAAGGTGCGCGGCGCCCGGATGGCGATGATCTTCCAGGACGCGCTGTCGTCGCTCAACCCGGTGCTGAACGTCGGCGAGCAGCTGGGCGAGATGTTCACCGTGCACCGCGGGATGTCCCGCAAGCAGGCCCGCGTGAAGGCGATCGAGCTGATGGAGCGGGTCCGCATCCCGGCCGCGAAGGAGCGGATCAGGAGCTACCCGCACCAGTTCTCCGGCGGCATGCGGCAGCGGGTGATGATCGCCATGGCGATGGCGCTGGAACCCGAGCTGATCATCGCCGACGAGCCCACCACGGCGCTGGACGTGACCGTGCAGGCACAGGTGATGGACCTGCTCGCCGACCTGCAGCGCGAGTTCAACATGGGCCTGATCCTGATCACCCACGACCTGGGTGTGGTCGCCGACGTGGCCGACAAGATCGCGGTGATGTACGCCGGGAAGATCGTCGAGACCTCGCCGGTCCACGACATCTACCGGGCGCCCGCCCACCCGTACACCAAGGGCCTGCTCGACTCGATCCCGCGGCTGGACCAGAAGGGCCAGGAGCTCTACGCCATCAAGGGGCTGCCGCCGAACCTGCTGCACATCCCGCCCGGCTGCTCCTTCCACCCGCGCTGCCCGATCGCGCAGGACGTCTGCCGGGTCGAGGTGCCGCCGCTCTACCGGGTCAGCCAGGACCGGGCCAGTGCCTGCCACTTCTGGAAGGAGACCCTCGGTGACGACAGCGCCGCGGCCGACAAGGCCTGAGCCGTCCGGCGGCGCCCCCGCGGACCGCGAGCCGATCCTGGAGGTGCGCAACCTGGTCAAGCACTTCCCGCTGACCCAGGGCATCGTCTTCAAGCGGCAGGTCGGCGCGGTCCAGGCGGTCGACGGGGTGTCCTTCGACCTCTTCGCCGGCGAGACGCTGGGCATCGTGGGCGAGTCAGGCTGCGGCAAGTCCACCGTCGCCAAGCTGCTGATGAACCTGGAGGAGCCGACGTCGGGGGAGATCCGCTACCACGGCGAGGACATCACCAAGCTGTCGGGCCGCGCGCTGAAGGCCGTCCGGCGCAACATCCAGATGGTCTTCCAGGACCCCTACACCTCGCTCAATCCGCGGATGACGGTCGGCGACATCATCGGCGAGCCGTACGAGATCCACCCGGAGGTCGCGCCCAAGGGCGACCGGCGCAAGCGGGTACGCGACCTGCTGGACGTGGTCGGGCTGAACCCGGAGTACATCAACCGCTACCCGCACCAGTTCTCCGGCGGCCAGCGGCAGCGCATCGGCATCGCCCGCGGGCTGGCGCTGCGGCCGGAGATCATCGTGGCCGACGAGCCGGTCTCGGCGCTGGACGTCTCGGTGCAGGCGCAGGTGGTCAACCTGATGGAGCAGCTGCAGGACGAGTTCAACCTCTCCTACATGTTCATCGCGCACGACCTGTCGATCGTCCGGCACATCTCCGACCGGGTCGGGGTGATGTATCTGGGCAAGATCGTGGAGATCGGCGCCGACGAGGAGATCTACTCGCACCCCACCCACCCGTACACCCAGGCGCTGCTGTCGGCGGTGCCGGTGCCCGACCCCTCGGCGCGCGCTTACCGGGAGCGCATCATCCTGACCGGTGACGTGCCCTCGCCGGCCGACCCGCCGTCCGGCTGCCGCTTCCGCACCCGCTGCTGGAAGGCGCAGGAGCGGTGCGTGGTCGAGGAGCCGCTGCTGGCGGTGCCCGAGGTCTTCCGCGGCACCGCCGGTCCGGCCGAGCACGACTCGGCGTGCCACTTCGCGGAGGAGAAGCAGGTCGTACAACCCGAGGAATGACGCCCAGGACCGGACCGGCCAGGGGCGCGTAACCGGGCACGAGGCCGTCGCGGACCGGGGCCGTACGGACCGCGCCGGGGCCGTTCGGCGCGGTCCGTACGGCGGCTCACACCGGACGATCCGAGATGTCCTCCAGCGCGGCCAGCGCCGGGTCCATCACGATGTCCTCGCCACGCGCGACGATGGTGGGTTCCTCGGGGAAGTGGCAGGCGGTCAGGTGCCCCTCGTCCGCGCCGCCCAGCCGGACCAGCGCCGGCTCCTCGGCGGCGCACTTGTCCTGCGCCTTCCAGCAGCGGGTGCGGAAGCGGCAGCCGGACGGCGGATTGATCGGCGAGGGCACGTCACCGGCCAGCCGGATCCGCTCCCGCTCGCGCTCCTCGCCCTCCAGCTCCACCTCGGGCACCGCCGACAGCAGCGCGTGGGTGTACGGGTGGCGCGGCCGCTGGTAGATCGACTCCCGGTCGCCGACCTCCACGATCTTGCCCAGGTACATCACCGCGACCCGCTCGGAGAAGTGCCGGACGATCGCCAGGTCGTGCGCGATGAACAGGAACGCGATGCCCAGCTCCCGCTGCACCTGCTGGAGCAGGTTGACCACCTGGGCCTGGATCGAGACGTCCAGCGCGGAGACCGGCTCGTCGGCCACGATCAGCTTGGGCTGCAGCGCCAGCGCCCTGGCCACCCCGATGCGCTGCCGCTGGCCGCCGGAGAACTCGTGCGGGAAGCGGTTGAAGTGCTCGGGGTTGAGTCCCACGGTCTCCAGCAGCTCGCGGACCCGGTTCTCCCGGCCGCCGGGCGGGTTGATCCCGTTGATCTCCATCGGGCCGCCGATGATCGTGCCCACCGTCTGCCGCGGGTTCAGCGACGAGTACGGGTCCTGGAAGATCATCTGGATCTCGGACCTGACCGGTGCCAGCTCCTTGCGGGTGGCGTGCGAGATGTCCTGGCCGCGGTAGCTGATGGTGCCCGCGGTGGGTTCGAGCAGCCGGGTGATCAGCCGTCCTGTGGTGGACTTGCCGCAGCCGGACTCGCCGACCAGGCCGAAGCTCTCGCCG
Organism: Streptomyces sp. NBC_01198; assembly: GCF_036010485.1. NCBI lineage: Bacteria > Bacillati > Actinomycetota > Actinomycetes > Kitasatosporales > Streptomycetaceae > Streptomyces > Streptomyces sp. NBC_01198. The sequence continues at coordinate 2,795,582 of NZ_CP108568.1, read as the reverse complement.
GCCCGTACGGTCAGGTCGATGCCGTCCACCGCCTGCACCGAGCCGACCTGGCGTTTGAACGGGAAGCCGCCCATGACGGGGAAGTATTTGGTGAGGCCGCTGACCTGCAGCAGGGTCTCGCCGGCCGGTTCCGCGGCGGCGGCGTCGGCCGGCGCCTTGGACAGTGAGATGTCGTTGCTCATGTGATGCCTGCCCCAGTGACCGTCAGCCGAGCCGCGGCTGAATCGTCTCGATGAACACGGACTCCTTCTGGTCGTCCGTCAGATGGCACGCCGAACCCCGGCCGTCGGGCAGCACCGGCTGCTCGGTGGCGCACCGGGCCCCGACGACCAGGTCGGTGAAGCCGCAGCGCGGATGGAAGGCGCAGCCCGTCGGTGGGGCGAGCAGGCTCGGCGGCGCCCCCGGGATCGGCGTCAGCGGCTCGGACACATCGGACATCAGCCGCGGCATCGACCCCAGCAGGCCCCAGGTGTACGGGTGCTGGGGGGCGCGGATCAGCTCGCGCACCGAACCGCGCTCCACCGCCCGGCCCGCGTACATCACCAGCAGGTCGTCGGCGACGTTGGAGACCACGCCCAGGTCGTGGGTGATCAGGATGATCGCCGACCCGAACTCCTGCTGCAGGTCCTTGAGCAGGTCCAGGATCTGCGCCTGCACGGTCACGTCCAGCGCGGTGGTCGGCTCGTCGGCGATCAGCAGGTCCGGGTTGCACACCAGGGCCATGGCGATCATCGCCCGCTGCCGCATACCGCCGGAGAACTGGTGCGGGTAGTCGTCGACCCGCAGCTTGGGCTGCGGGATGCCGACCTTCTCCAGCATCTCGATGGCCCGCTGCCGGCCCTCGCGCTTGCTGACGCCGCGGTGCTTCACGTACGGCTCGGCGATCTGCCGGCCGACCGTGTAGTAGGGCGACAGCGCGGTCAGCGAGTCCTGGAAGATCATCGCCATCTTGTCGCCGCGCAGCTTCTCCAGCGTGCGGTTGCTCGCCCCGGTCAGCTCCTGGCCGTCCAGCAGGATCTCGCCGGCCACCTCGGTGGTGGCCGGGTTGTGCAGCCCGAGAACGGTCAGGTTGGTCACCGACTTGCCCGAGCCCGACTCGCCGACGATGCCCAGCGTCTGGCCGCGCCGCAGGTCGAACGACAGCCCGTCCACGGCCTTGACTACGCCGTCCTCGGTGGAGAAGCGCACGTAGAGGTCGCGTACCGACAGGAAAGCGTCGGACGCGGCCGGGACGGCGTCCTCCACCGGTTTGGTCATGGTGGTCACTGACGGTCTCCTAGGACAGCCGCACGCGCGGGTCGATGAACGCGTAGGCGGCGTCCACGATGATGTTGAACAGGACGATCAGGGCGGCGCTGAAGAGCATCACGCCCATCAGCATGGGCAGGTCGGTCTTGGTCACCGAGTCGATCGCGAGCCGCCCGAGGCCGGTCAGCTGGAAGGTGTACTCGGTGATCATCGCGCCGCCGAGCAGCGACCCGAGGTCGATGCCGAGGATGGTGATGATCGGGATCAGCGATCCGCGCCAGGCGTAGCGGAAGAAGACGTACCGGCTGGACATGCCCTTGGCCCGGGCGGTGCGGACGTGTTCCTCCTGCAGCTGCTCGATCATCGTGGAGCGCGACATTCGGGTGTAGTTCGCGGTGAACAGGATCGACAGCACGCACCACGGGATGAGCAGCCCGTTGAACCAGGAGGTCGGGCTCTGCGTGATCGGCACGTATTTGGGCTGGTCCAGGATGTGGTTGTTGTAGACCAGCAGCGCCAGCACGATCGGGCCGACGAAGTAGATCTGCATCGAGCTGAGCACCAGCGACGCGGAGCTGAAGACCTTGTCGGTGAGGGTGCCGCGCTTCCAGGCGGCGAGCATCCCGGTGCCGAGGCCGACGAGCAGGAAGACCACCATCCCGCCGAGCGCCAGCGAGAGCGTCGTGGGCAGCCGGTCCATCAGGGTCGGCCAGACCGGCTCGCTGTTGGCGAAGGAGTAACCGAAGCAGGGTGCGGGGCAGTTACCGGTGCTGAAGCGGTGACCGGTGAAGATCCGCACCATGTAGTCGTAGTACTGCACCGGCACCGGGTGGTCCAGGCCCAGGTTGTGGTGGATGATCTTGAGGTTGTCGGGCGTGCAGTTCTTGCCGCAGGACAACAGCGCGGGGTCGTGCGGGATGGCGAAGAACAGCAGGAAGGTGAAGGCGCTGATGAACAGCAGAATGACCACAGCGCCGAGCGTCCGGCGGACGAGGAATCGAAGCATGGCGGTCGCAGCTCTCTGAGGACGGCGGCGGTGGTGGACCGGGCGGCGCCCCGGTGGGGCCGGACGGTGACGTCCGGCCCCACCGGGACAGTGCGCCGGTGCTTACGGCTTGAGGTAGAGCTTCGTCGCGTCGATGCCGGCGAACATGTTGTTGTAGACGGCACCGCCGACCTTGGAGCCGAACAGCTGCAGCTGCTTGTAGTAGACGGTCGGCACGGCCGGGATGACCTTGGTGAGGATGTAGGTGTTCAGCGCGAACCAGGCGGCCTGCGCCTGCTTCGGGTCGGTGATCGCCGAGATCCGGTCGATCTCGCTGTTCACGTGCGCGTCGTTGACGTGCGAGTAGTTGGGCGCCTGGTCGGAGATGGTCCGGCCGTCGAAGACCGGCGGGATCACCGTCAGCGCGCTGGGCCAGTCCGAGCCCCACGCCTGCGAGTAGATGTCGTACGGGTTGTCGACCTTGCCGATCAGGTCGTAGTACGTGTCGGACGGCAGTTCCTTGCGCTGCACGTCGAAGCCCGCGGTCTTCAGCGCGGCGGCGATCGCCACCGAGTACTGCTGGCCCTGGGTGGTGTTGACGTACGCGTAGGTGATCTTGGTGTTCAGCTTGCCCGCGTCGGTGAGGATCTTCTTGGCCGCGGCCTGGTCGCCGTTGGGGTTGGCGATCTTGCCCAGCGGGTCGGCCTTCTGGTAGCCGGCCAGCGCGGGGCTGATGAAGCCGCCGGCGTACTCGGCTCCGTAGGAGGCGCCCAGCGCCTGGTAGACCGGCTTGGTCGGGATCGCCAGCGCCAGCGCCTTGCGGACGTTGAGGTCCGTGACCTTCTTCATGTTGAAGTCGATCTGGCCGACGAAGGGCTGGTAGCCGGCCACCGTCCGCTTGTAGATCGTCGGGGTGCCGACCACCTTCGGGGTGTTGTCGGTGTCGACCGCGTTCGAGAAGCTCACCGAGGTCTGGTTCTCACCCGAGTCGGACATCATCCGCTTGGTGGAGTCCTCGTACTGGTGGTTGAAGCTGATCGCGAACGAGTCCACGTACTGGTGCCGGGCCGAGTCGGTGCTCGGGTCCCAGTTGGGGTTCTTCACCAGGGTCATGGACTTGCCCTGGTCGAAGGATTTGATCATGTACGGGCCCGAGGCGACCGGCGCCTTGTCGTACTTGAGCTGGGTGTCCTTCGCCGAGTCGACCACCGAGTAGCCGGGCATCGCGAACAGGTACGGGGTGTCGGTCTGCGGCTTGGCGAAGTGGAAGACGACCGTCTTCGCGTCCGGCGTCGCCAGCAGGGTGTCCGGCAGGTGCTTGCCCTTGTACGGGCCGTCCGGCAGCAGCTTGCGGTAGTCGGTGCCGTTGACGTTGGCCAGCCACTGCTGGAGGTAGACCGGGCCGTTGGTCACGAACGGGGCGAACATCCGCTCCACCGACCACCGGATGTCCTTGGACGTGATCGGCGTACCGTCCTGGAACTTGATGCCGTCCTTCAGGTGGTACGTCCAGGTCTTGCCGCCGTCGGACTGCTCACCGCTGTTGGTGGCGAGGTCGCCGACCACGGTGTAGTTGCCCTTGTTGTCCAGCTTGTAGGTGGTCAGCCCACGGTGGATCAGGGTTGCCAGCTGGCCCTCGTTCTGCACGTAGATCTGTGCCGGGTCCAGGTGGGTGTAGCTGTCACGCTCCAGGACGTTCATCGTGCCGCCGCTGGCCGCACCGGGCACCGGCTCGGCCGGCCCCTTCGACGCGGCGTCGTCACCGAAGGTGATCTGGCCGGCCAGCTGTTCGGCGCTCTTGCTCTGCTTCGCCCTGGCGTCCTTGTTCTCGGTGCCGCCCCCGCCACCGCCCCCGCCACTGCTGCATGCGGTAAGGACCAGCGCGCCGGCGGCGACCGCCACCAGCGCGGCCCGGGTTCTACGCACGTAGAGTCTCATATCGGTTGTTGCACCCCTGTTCCGTTGATGCTGTGAGCTGACCGGTCCGGTGCGGGGCGACGCCGCCCCGCGCCGGTGTCCCTAGCGAGCGCCCTTCGGGTCGAAGGCGTCCCGGACCGAGTCCCCGAGCAGGTTGAAGGCGACGATGAAGATCACCATCGCGATGCTGGGGAAGAACATGTAGGTGAGATCGTTCTGGTAGACGTCGGCGCCGCGGGCGAACATCCGTCCCCAGTCGGGCGTCGGCTCCACGAGGCCGACCCCGAGGAACGACAGTCCGGCTTCCGCGGTCACGAAGGTCGGCAGCATCAGGGTGCTCTGCACCAGGATCGGCGTCACCAGGTTCGGCAGCAGCTCCCGGCGGACGATCCGCATCGACGAGGCGCCGGTGACCCGGGCCGCCTCGATGAACTCCCGCTCCCGCAGGCTCAGCACCTGACCGCGCAGCAGCCGGGACAGGCCCATCCAGCCCAGGAACCACTGCACCGCGATGAGCGCCACCACCCGCAGATACGTCGGCGTCTCGTCCACCGGGCTCACGAAGATGGCGGTCACCACCGGCATGACGGCGACGAAGAACAGCTGCGCCGGGAAGGCCATCAGCAGGTCGGTGATCCGGCCGATGAAGTAGTCCACCTTGCCGCCGAGGTAGCCGGCGGTGATGCCCAGCAGGATCGCGGTGACCGTCACCGCGAGCGTCACCGCGAGCGCGATGCTCAGCGAGGTGCGGATCCCGTAGAGCAGCTGGGTGAACACGTCCCGGCCGAGCTCCGGTTCGACCCCGAACCAGAACCGCCCGCTGATGCCGCCGTTGGGCGCGATCGGGTAGCCGAAGTCGTTGAGCAGGCCGGTCTCGTGCTGCCCGTACAGCGTGTACGGGTTCTTGCCGTAGAACTTCGCGATGACCGGCGCGAGGATCGCGATCACGAAGAAGAAGCCGACGACGTAGGCCGAAATGACCCCCGTGCGGTCCCGTTTGAACCGCCGCCACATCAACTGCCCGGGGGAGCGGCCGACCAGCTCGGCCGCGACCGAGGGTTCGGCGGCGGTGATCTCATCCGGTTCCCCGGGCGGACCTGAGACCGTGGTCTCGGTGGAACTCGTCATCGCGATAGCCCCCGCAGCGGTATTGGGACGGCGCGACGGGCTGACGCGTCGCGAGTTGCCCGGACTGTCGCAATGAAAGCAACTTCCAGTCAAGGGGGCGCGGAGGGAAGAAAGCGTGATCGACTGCTTCTTGAGCGAAGAGTGAGCAGATCGTCTTCCGGATGTGCTTGACAGCCCCCGGCCGGGGTGGGCTTGTCGGACTTGTCCGGACCAATTGTGTTAACACGCGGGCAACTTGGCTGTCGTCTGCCCGATATACGGACCACGATTGCCGCACTCCGCACGTCCCGCCCGCGGTTCCCCGGACGCCTGGGGGCGTGACCGGTCGCCCTCCGGGCGGAGGGTGAGCGTCTTTCAGGTGAGGGCTGGGGCTAGGCCTGAGGGTGCAGGGAGCGGTGGAGGAAGTCGACCTGGAGGAGGAGCAGGTTCTCCGCCACCTGCTCGTGCAACGCCATGTGCGTGATGCCGCCCGACAGCGGCAGCACCTCGTGCGGCCGCCCGGCGGCCAGCAGCGCCGAGGACAGCCGCAGCGCGTTCGCCACCAGCACGTTGTCGTCGGCGAAGCCGTGAACGATCATCAAGGGCCTTGCCGGCTCGGCGAGTTCCGGGATGCCGTCCGCGGTGACCACCGAGTTGCGGTCGTAGGCGGCGGCCTGCTCGTCCGGATGCCCGAGATACCGCTCGGTGTAGTGCGTGTCGTACAGCCGCTGTTCGGTCAGCGGAGCTCCCGCGACCCCGGCGTGGAAGACGTCGGGGCGCCGCAGCACCGCGAGCGCCGCCAGCGTGCCGCCGAAGGACCAGCCGCGGATCGCGACCCGGCCGAGGTCGAGCGGGAACTCCTCGGCCAGCGCGTGCAGCGCGTCGATCTGGTCGTGGAGGACCACCTCGGCGAGCCGGCCGCCGGAGATGCCCTTCTCCCACTCGGGGGAGCGCCCGGGAGTGCCGCGGCCGTCCGCGACGATCACCGCGAAGCCCTGGTCGGCGAACCACTGGGAGACCAGGTGCGGGTTGTGCGCGGCCAGCACGCGCTGGCCGTGCGGACCTCCGTAAGGGTCCATCAGCACCGGCAGCGGACCGTCGCCTTCGGCGTAGCCGGTGGGCAGCAGCACCGCGCACGGGATGCCCCGCTTGCCGGCCTCGGTGAGGCGGACCCGCGCGGTCAGCGACGGCGTCTCCGCGGAGGAGCCGACCTCGGCGACCACCCGCCCGGACCGCAGCACCCGGACCGTCGCGCCGGGGCGGTCGAGTACCGCGGAGACCAGGACGGTGACCTCGCCCGCCCGCACCGCGGAGTGCACGCCGGGCTCGTCCGTCACGCGGACCGGGCCGTCCCCGCCCACCCGGTACACATGGATCTGCCCGGTCTCCGGCGCGGTCGCCGCAGGTCCCGCCGACGCGCTGACCAGGATGTCCTCGCCGCCGGCGTCCAGCACCGACCGGACGTGCAACTCGCCGCCGGTGAGGGCCTGCTGACCCGCCATCAGCACCCGGACGCCGTCCCCGTCGGTGATCCGCAGCAGCGTCCCGTCGGGCCGCAGAGCGGGCACGCCGGGGAAAAGATCAAGCCAAATTCGATCTTCCTCGGCGACCGCGGTGCTGGTGGCACCCGTCGCGAGGTCCACCGTCAGATAGTGCTGGGTGCGCTGGTCCCGGGCCTGGACCAGCAGCACCGGCGCCCCCGCGGCCGTCCAGTGCACCGCCGCCAGATACGGGAAGCGCTCCCGGTCCCATGTCACGTCCCGCCGACTGCCGTCGAGGCCGAGCAGCGCGAGCGACACCTCCGCGTTGGGCGTGCCCGCCGCCGGATAGGCGACCTGGACCGGGGCGCGGTCGGGCTGCGACGGCTCGGAGATCCATCGCCGTGCCACCGCCGACTCGTCCACCCTGGCGGCCAGCAGCGCGGAGCTGTCCGGCGCCCACCAGAAGCCGCGCGAGCGGCTCATCTCCTCGGCCGCGACGAACTCCGCCAGCCCCCACGTCACCTCGTCGCCGTCCGGCTCGGCCAGCGCGCGCTCGCCGCCCCCGTCGGCGCCGACCACCCGCAGCGCGCCCCCCGCCGCATACGCCACCCATCGCCCGTCGGGCGAGGGCCGCGGGTCCACCACGGGACCCGGCACCGCCACCTCGCGGGCCCCGGCGCCCCCGGGCACCAGCGAGGTGGTGAACAGCCGCCCGGACAGGGCGAAGGCGGCCACCGTCACCGCGCTGTCCACCGCGTAGGCCACCACGCCCGCGGAACCCTCCCTGCTGCGCTCCCTGCGGGCCTTCTCGGCCGCGGGCAGGTCCTCCTCGGAGCCGCCGAGCAGCGCTGCCGGATCGGCCGCCACGCGCTCGCGCGCCGCCCCCCCGTCCCCGGCCCCGTCGCCCGGCGGCAGGTCGAGCACCCACAGCAGCTGCGCGGTGTCCGTGCCGGACCGCGACCGCAGGAAGACCACCCGCTCGCCCTCGGGCGCGACGACGAACGAGCGCGGCGCCCCGAGGGTGAACCGCTGCGTTCGTGCGTGCTGCCGAGGGAATGAGAGGTACGTCATACCCGGCACCCTAGGGGCTGCCACTGACAACCGCCTCCGGATATTCACCGGACGGCCCCGCGCGGCCTCCGACCAGCGCCGGAGCACCCCCGGTCGAATTCACGCCCCGGGCCGCCGATGGCCGGATCTGGTCATGCGCCCCCGCGTGCTTCCGTGCTCCGACATATGCGGTGGCACGGAAAGTTATGATCCGTTGCCGTGGGTGGGTAATAAGCATGTGGCAACTGACATGAACCCTGCGTACCTGGAGGTGAGCCGCTGTGGCACTCTCGATTTCGGCGGTGCTGCTGCTGCTGATCGTCGTGGTCCTGTTGATCCGCAGGTCCGGCCTGAAGACCGGGCATGCCGTCGCTTGCACGCTGCTGGGCTTCTACCTGGCGAGTTCGTCCTGGGCACCACAGATCACCGACCTCACCAACAACGTCGCCGGGATGATCTCCGACATCAAGTTCTGAGCGCCCCAGGCGGGAGTCGTAGGCTTCCGCCATGACCGACCGACCCACCCCGCCGGCACGTCCCGAGCGCCGTCTGCTGCTCGTCCACGCCCACCCGGACGACGAGACGATCAACAACGGCGCCACGATGGCGAAGTACGCGGCGGAAGGTGCCCTCGTCACCCTCGTCACCTGCACCCTCGGCGAGGAGGGCGAGGTCATCCCGCCGGAGCTCGCGCACCTGGCGTCCGACCGGGACGACACCCTGGGCGAGTACCGGAGCGGCGAGCTCGCCGCGGCGATGGCCGAACTCGGCGTCACCGACCACCGCTTCCTCGGCGGCCCCGGCCGCTACCGCGACTCCGGCATGATGGGCGTCGCCCAGAACGAGGTGGCCGACTGCTTCTGGCAGGCCGACCTGGACGAGGCGGCAGGCCGGCTGGCCGAGGTCATCATGGACGTCCGCCCGCAGGCGCTGGTCACCTACGACGACAACGGCGGCTACGGCCACCCCGACCACATCCAGGCCCACCGGGTCGCCCTGCGCGGCTACGAACTCGCCGCCGGGCAGGGCCACCGGGTCGACCGGGTCTTCGAGATCTGCACCCCGCGCTCGGTGGTCGAGGAGAGCTTCGCCCGCCTCGCCGCGGTCGGCGAGGACTTCCCCTTCGATGGCGTCGCCACCCCGGACGACGTGCCCGGCGTGCTCGACGACAAGCTGGTCACCGTGGCGGTCGACGGCAGCGCGTACACCGGTCACAAGATCGCCGCGATGCGCGCGCACGCCACGCAGATCGCGGTGGACGGCCCCTTCTTCGCGCTGTCCAACGACCTCGGGCAGCCGGTCTCCGCGACCGAGTGCTACCGGCAGGTGCGCGGTGACGCCCTGCGCGGCGCCCCCGCCGACGGCCCGGCCGCCGGGCTCTTCGACGACGATGCCGACGACGATGCCGACGACGACGCCGGTGGGGACGCGGGCGGGGACGCGATCGCCGCGTCCGACGGGAGCGCGTCATGACCACCCCGATCACGCTCGGCCGGATCCTCGGCTACCTGGGCCTCGGCGTCCTCGGGGCCCTCGTCGCGCTCGCCGGGGCGCTCGTCCAGGCCGGCTGGTTCCCCGGCGGCCTGCTGCTGGCCCTGGCGGGCTGCGCCGGCCTCTTCTACGGCGGCCTGAAGGCCACCGGGAGCCGGGCCGGGGTGGCGGTGCCCGCCGGCTTCTGGCTGATCTCCGTGCTGCTGCTCAGCTCCACCCGGCCGGAGGGCGACTTCCTCTTCGCGGCCGGCGCGGGCGCGTATCTCTACCTTCTGGGCGGCGCTCTGGCCGCGGTGATCTGTGCCACTCTGCCCCAACTGACCTCATCCGGGGCGAATACCGCCTGACTTGGCGGGCAGGGGCAACCACATGGTTGGCTGAGCGCGAGCGTTCCGGCCGACCAGGGTCGCGGCCATCGGCAGGTCGGTATGGTGGGGCCCGCCGGCTTGCCGCAAGCGGAGAACAGTGTCGGGCGGCGAAGCTAACCGGGAGAGCCTGCTTTGACTCGTGAAACTGATAGTTCGTCCTCCGGTCCCCAGGGCCGCGGCGGTGCCGCGTACCCGTCGGGGACCCCGCCGTACGGCAGCCGCCCGTTCCCCTCGCTGCACCCGCAGGAGCGGACCAGGCCGCCGGGGGCGCCGGACGACGGGTCCGGCGGCCAGGACGCCGCCACCGAGGCCGGCGGCGCGGCCGCGCCGGACGAGCCGAGGACCGAGACGACGCTGACGACCCGGATCCGCATCAACATCCCGGGCTCCCGCCCGATCCCGCCGGTCGTCGTCCGCACCACGGTCGACGAGGGCGCCGCCGCGGCCGCCGCGGCCGAGACCGCCGCGCAGGCGGCGGCCGCCGCCGAGGCGGAGGCGCCGGCCGAGCCTGAACCGGAGAAGACCAGCGACTGGTTCGCCCCGCGCAAGTCCGCGCCGGCCCAGCCGCCGGCCGCCCAGGACTTCGGGCAGGACCAGTCCACGGGCGGGATGCCGCTGCCCGGCGGCGCCCCGGCGTCGCCCTACGGGCGGGACGAGTCGCCGGCCGGCGCCCCCGCCTCGCCCTACGGGCCGGACCAGCAGGCCGGGGGCGCCCCGGCCTCGTTCTTCGGGCAGGACCCGTCCTCGGGCGGCGTGCCGGGCGGCGCTCCGGCGTCGCCGTACGGGCAGGACCAGTCGACCGGCGGGATGCCCCTTCCGGTCCGCACCCCCGGCTCGGGGGTGCCCTCGCAGGGGTCGACGCCGCCCGGGTCGCTGTTCGGCGGCGGTGACGCGCCGACGGGGAACACGCCGTATCTGCCGCAGCAGGGCGGTCCCGCGCCCGGCGAGGACGAGGCCGCACGCGGGTCGCACGACACCCCGGCAGGCGGCTTCGCCGCACCCTTCGCGAACGAGGCGCCGCCGTTCGGCGCCGGTTCGCCCTTCGACACCGGCGCCGCGCCGCAGGGCTCCGCCGACGCGTCGCCGTTCGGGGCGGGTTCGCCCTTCGACACGGCCGCGATGCCCGTCGTGCCGGGCGACGCCGCGCCGTACGGCGCCGGCGGCAGCCCCGCAGCGGACGACGGCCGTTCGCCGTACGACACGGGTGCCACGCCCGTCCTGGACGACGGCCCCTCGCCGTACGACACGGGTGCCACCCCCGTCCTGGACGACGGCCCCTCGCCGTACGACACCGGCGCCACGCCCGTCCGGGGCGACGGCACGTCCCCGTACGACACCGGCGCCAACCCCGCGGTGAACGATGCCCGTTCGCCGTACGACACCGGGTCGCAGCCGTTCGGGACCACCGACTTCCCCCCCGGGGTGCCGCGGCCCAGCGAGGAGCGCGCCCCGGGCGGCGAGGACCCGCTGGGGGCGCCGTTCGGCTCCACCACCGGGCCGGCCACCGGCGCCGTGAACGTACCGCCGCTCATGCCGGAGGCGGTCCGGCCGCCGGCCGGGCCGAGCGGCTTCCGGCCGCCGACGCCTGGCCCGCGCGGCGGGACCGGCATCCTGTCGGGCGACACCCTGGTCGGCGGCATCGCGGCCGTGCCGGCCGGCGAGTCCCGCCCGGCCCGCAAGGCGCCGCCGCGGGCCGCGGCCCCCGCCGCAGAACCCGAACCCGCCGCGGCCCGCCCCGCACCCGCACCCGCCCGTCCCGCCAAGAAGGGCCGCTCCAAGCCGGTGCTGCTCGGCGTCGCGGCCGGCGGCGTCCTGGTCGTCGCCTACGGCGCCGGCCTGCTGATGAACCACGCCGACGTCCCCAAGGGCACCACCGTGCTCGGTGTGGACATCGGCAACCAGAACCGCGAGGCGGCCGTCAAGATGCTCGACAACGCGCTCGGCGACCGCACCACGGCGCCCCTCTCGCTCACCGTCGGCGGCAGGAAGCAGACCCTCAAGCCCTCGGTGGCCGGCCTGTCCGTCGACACCGACGCGACCGTCCAGCAGGTCGCGCACGCCGACTACAACCCGGTCTCGGTGATCGGCTCGCTCTTCGGCGGCAGCCGCACCGCCGACCCGGTCTTCGTGATGGACGAGGACAAGCTCAAGGCCGCCCTGCAGTCGGTGGCCGGCAAGAACAGCGACGGCACCGACGCGATGGTCCGCTTCAAGGACGGCAAGGCGATCGGCGTCCCGGGCAAGCCCCGGCAGAACCTCGACCTGGCCGCCGCGTCCGCCCAGGTCGAAGCGGCCTACCGGACCCGCGCGGAGACCGGCGCGGACACCTCGGTGGCGCTCAACGCCGCCACCGCGCCGCCCAAGGTCTCGCAGGCCGAGCTCGACAAGGCCGTCAACGGCTTCGGCAGGACCGCGATGTCGGGCCTGGTCACCGTCCGGGCGAACGCGATCCAGAAGATCAAGTTCAGCCCGAACGGCACCCTCCCGAAGTTCCTCACGATGCGCGCCACCGCCGACGGCAAGCTCGCCCCGCACATCGACCTCGACACGCTCAAGGGCCTGTACGGGAAGACCTTCCACGACGTGCTGCTGAAGCGGCCCGACGGTTCGAAGACCGCGGTCACCCCGGACGACGTGGCGAAGGCGCTGATCCAGGCACTCGGCGCCACCGACCCGGCCGGCCGGACGGTCACCTTCCCGAACCTGGCCTGACCGGCGCTTGCAGGCCGGGTCGTCAGGAGCCCCCGCGCTCCGGACGGCCCGGCCTTTTCTTTGTCGGACACGGCCTAGGAAGCGCGGGCGGCCACCGGTGCGAGAGGGACGGCCGCCCGCAGGGTGAAGCCGCCGTCACCCGCGCGGGCCGTGGTCAGCGACCCGCCCGCCAGGGCCAGGCGTTCGGCGAGGCCGGTGAGCCCATTGCCCCGGGGGCCGGCCACCGCCGGACCGTGGCCGTCGTCCGAGACGGTCAGCACGGCGACACCCGCCTCCGGGTCCACGGTGAGCGCGCACACGCACAGCGCGGCGCCGCTGTGCCTGACCACGTTCGTGGCGGCCTCCCGCAGCGCCCAGGCGAGCGCGCCCTCGGTGTCGCCGGCGAGCCCGGGCAGCGGGTCCGGGATGTGGGTGCGCACCGCCACTCCCGCGCTGGCCAGCGCCCCGCGGGCCGCCGCCACCTCGCCGGCCAGGGTCGGCCGCCGGTAGCCGCTGACCGCCTCGCGGACGTCCACCAGGGCCTGCCGGCTGACCCGCTCGATGTCGCCGACCTGCTGGGCCGCCTCCTCCGGCCGGGCCGGCAGCATCCGCCCGGCCAGCTCGCTCTTCAGCGTGATCAGCGACAGCGAGTGCCCGAGCAGGTCGTGCAGGTCCCGGGCCAGCCGCAGCCGTTCCTCGGTGGCCGCCAGCTGCGCCACCGTCTTCCGGGCCTCCCGCAGCTCCCGCATCGTGCGGACCAGCTGCTTGACACCCAGCATCGCGAAACCGCCGAGCAGCGCGGGGATCACCAGCGCCGGGTAGAGCTCGCCCGGCGAGTCGACCCACGCCCCCGTGCCGGCCAGCACCACGGTGACCCCGGGCACCGCCCACCGCGCCTCCTCGGCCGGCAGCGCCGCCCCGCAGGCCACCGCGACGTAGACGAACAGCACCAGCCAGTCCTTGCCGAGCGTCGAGGACAGCCCCAGTGACAGGACGGTCTGCGCGGCCAGGATCTCGTACACCCAGGTCGCGGGGCGCTCGTCGGCGCTGGTGCGCAGGAAGACCAGCGCGAGGTAGGCGACGACGAAGAGCGCCAGCCCGAGGCCCGCCAGGACCACGACGGCCACCGAGTGGTGGCCGTCGGACAGGTCGCTGACCGGCGAGCCAAGATAGAGCAGCCAGATGCCGATCCAGGCCAGCTTCACCAGTGCCTGCTTGCGGGTCTCCGGGATCCGGCCCATCGGGGAGTCGTCGGCCGCCTCGATCTCGCGCCGCCAGGGCGGCCACGCCTCGTCCAGGCCGCCGCCCGCCCGCTCGCTGCTCGCGGTCACACGCTCTCCCTCACGCCTTGAGGGTGTCCTTGCGGTACAGCCAGGCGGCCGTGCCCGCGAAGAGCACCAGGTAGCAGATCAGCACGGTCACGTCCTTGGCGTGCGGCGCGTCACCGAACTCGATGGACTGGCCGAGGGCGGCGTACGCGCGGCCCGGCAGGTAGCCGGCCAGTGTCTGCAGCCAGTGCGGGAAGGTGGTGAACGGCACCCACAGGCCGCCGAGCATCGCCAGTACGAAGTAGCACAGCATCGAGATCGGCCGCGCCACGTCCGCGGTGGCCACGTAGCCGATGGCGACACCGAGCGCCGCGAAGACCATGCTGCCCGCCCAGATGCTGACCAGGATCGCCGCCCACTGCCAGGCGTCCAGCCGGACGTCCTTCACCGCCGCGCCCAGCACCAGCACGATCAGGATCGACGGCAGGCTGACGGTGGCGGCCGAGGCGATCTTCGCGACGACGTAGCCGCGGCCGGGCAGCGCGGTGAGCCGCAACTGCCGCACCCAGCCCTTCTCGCGCTCCCGGGCGATGCGCTCCGCGTTGCCCATCAGGACCGCGGTCATCGCGCCGAAGGCGGCCATCGCCACCATGTAGTACGCGACCACCGACAGGTCCACGCCGTCGAGCTTGTCGGTCTTGTCCGAGCCCGCGGTGATGATCAGGAACAGCAGGCCCGGGTAGAGGACCGAGAAGAACATGAACTTACGGTTGCGCAGGGTGCGCAGGATCTCCAGTCTGACCAGCGTGTTCATCGGGTGCCTGCCTTGTCGTCGGCCGCGCCTGCGGTCTTCGCGTTCGCGGCGGTGGCCGCGTCGGTGATGGCCAGGAAGGCCTGTTCGAGTCCGAGGCCGGCGACCTCCAGGTTGCGCGGGTAGAGGCCGAGGCCGTAGACCGCGTGCGTCGTCGCGTCCGCGTCGTCGGAGCGGATCCGGACGGTCGGGCCGGTGATGTCCAGGCCCACCAGGTGCGGCAGCGCACGCAGCGCGGCCTCGTCGATGGCCCCTTCGAGGTCGAAGGTGATCCGCCTGGCCCCCGCCCGCGCCTTGATCTCCGCCGCGGTGCCGTCGGCGATCAGCCGGCCCTGGTGCATGACCAGGACGCGGTCCGCGATGGCGTCGGCCTCCTCAAGGTAGTGGGTGGCGAACAGCACGGTCCGCCCCTCCTCCACCTGGCCGCGCATCGTCGCCCAGAACGCCTGCCGGGCGGTGACGTCCATCCCGACCGTCGGCTCGTCCAGCACGATCAGGTCGTTCGCCCCGGCCGTGGCGAGCGCGAACCGCACCCGCTGCTCCTGGCCGCCGGAGAGCTTGTTCACCATCCGCGACCCGATGTCGGTGATACCCGCCGCGGCCAGCACCTGGTCCGGCGGATACGCCTTCGGGTGCAGCCGGCACGCGAGCCCGACCAGCTCCCGAACGGTGACCTCCTCCATCAGCCCGCCGCTCTGCAGCATGGCCCCGACCCGCCCGTCCGCGATCGCCTGCGCCGGGGTCGTCCCGAAGACCCGCACCGCCCCGCGGTCCGCGTTCTTCAGCCCGAGCAGCAGGTCAAGAGCGGTGGACTTGCCCGCCCCGTTCGGCCCGAGCAGGGCCACCGTCTCGCCGGGGTGCAGTTCGAGACTCAGATCCGCCACGGCGTGCACGGCGCCGTAGCTCTTGTTCACCTCGGTGAACCCCACGACGGGCACCCCCGTGTCCACGGTTCGCCCCGTCGCGCCATTCGTGGTCGCTGTCGCTGTCATGGGACCAGCTTCGCCGGACCGCGGCAGCGTGGGCAGTGCCGGAGCTCGTGTCTTCGGCATGACAGATGTCATACGGGCCCCCGGGAGCCGGGGCCCGACCCGGGGCCGGGACGCCCGGCAGCGGCCCCGGCACCGTTTGAACGCGACAAGCGGCCGGGTGCGGCGATCGGCGCAAGAATGGGGTGGGACGGGGGCGGGACGGGAGCGACGGCTGAGGCGGGTGATGTGAGGATGGCTGCCGCGCACGGCGGACTCGGCGACAACCCGGCGGACGCCGTACGGCTCGGCCTGCTCGAAGAGGCCGACGGGCTCGGCGAGGCGGACCTGCTGCGGCTCGCCCTCCAGCAGGCCGTCGCGGCACTCGGCGGCTTCGGCGGCCTCGCGCACCTGTGCGGCCCCGGCAACGGCGCGTTGCGCCTCGCGGCGGCCAACGGCCTGCCCACCGAGGCGGCCCGCGGCTGGGACGGCCTGCCGACCGGTGCGGACACCGCACCCTCCGACGCGGTGGCGCAGGGCCGGCTGGTCTGGAACCCGCGGTGGCCCACGGCAGCCCCCGCCGACCTGCCCGGGGGAGTGGCGGCAGTACCGCTGCTGCTCAACGGGGAGGCCATCGGCGCCCTCTCCGTCCTGACCCGCGACGCCCCGGACGCCGGGCGGCAGCGGTTCCTGTCGCTCGTCGCCGGGGTCGTCACCGCCCGGCTGCCGCGCGCACCGGTCTGGCACAGCGGCACCACCCCCTGGTGGCAGGAGCCGATCGGGGTGCGGGAGCAGGTGATGCAGCAGATCAACGTCGGGACCTGGAGCTGGGACCTCGACAGCGGGCTGCTGGACATCGACGAGGTCACCGAAGGGCTGATCCCCGACGCCGGGCTGGACCCCGAGACCTGGGACCACCGGATCGAGTCCTGGATGGAGCGCATCCACCCCGACGACCGGCCCGGCGTGCAGGAGGCCATCGAGCGGTCCCGCTCCACCGGGCAGCCGTACGCCGTCGAATACCGCGTCCTCGGCGCCGACGGCGCCATCAGCTGGCTGGAGCTGCGGGCCGCGTTCGAGCAGGACGAGACCGGCCGGCCCGTCCGGATGGTGGGCACCTCCTGGAACGTCACCGCCCGCCGCAGCCAGCTCGCCTGGCTGGCCAGCCTGATCGAGCTGCACCCCGACCCGATCCACGTGCTGTCCGCCGACAACCGCGTCGAGTGGGCCAACAAGGCCGCCCGGGCGCTCGGCGACGGCGCGGGCGCCGCGCTGATCGGCGAGGTCCCCTGGGAGAAGGAGCCGAAACTCGCGGGCCAGGGCATCCCGGAACTGCTGGCCAAGGCCAGGGCGGCGCCGGGAGCGGCGGTGGCCACCGAGCTGACGTACTACGAGGAGCCCAGCGGCCGGCTCGCCTCCTGGCTGGTGCGTGCCGTCGAAGTGGGCGGCTTCGTCGCCACCCAGATGGCCGACATCTCCGAGCAGAAGGCCGCCCGGCGGGCCGAGACCGAGCGCAGCCGCCGGATGACCGAGCTGAACCAGGCGCTGATCCGCGCCCTCGACACCCAGGACGTGGTCACCGCGATCATCGAGCACGTGCTGCCCTCGGTGGCCGCACAGGGCCTGATCGTGCAGGACCTGACGGGCAGGGCGCCGCGGCTGGTCACCGCCACCGGCTTCCCCGCGGAGTTCTGCGCCGAGCTCAGGGCGCCGGGCTGGCCCCACCGGCTGGCCGCCGCCACCGAGACGGCGACCCCCCGCTACTTCTCCTCGCTCGACGACCTGGACCGGGAGTGGCCCGACCTCGCCCAGCTGGCCCGGCACGGCGGCCGGGGCGCCTGGGTCGTCCTGCCGCTGATCGACGGCGACCGCAGGGCCGGCTCGTGCATCATGAGCTGGCCCGCGCCCCGCCGCTTCAGCGAACAGGAGAAGACGCTGTTCGGCACGGTCGGCGTGATCATCGCCCAGGCGCTGGGCAAGGCCCGGCTCTACGAGGACGCCAGGCACCGGGCCGAACGCCTCCAGAAGGAACTGCTCCCGGGCGTGCTGCCGGAAACCGTCGCCGTACGCAGCGCCTCCCGCTACCGCCTCGCCACGGGGGAGGAGGTCGGCGGCGACTGGTACGACACCATCCCGCTGCCCGGCGGCCGTACGCTCGCGGTCATCGGCGACGTCAAGGGCCACGGACTCGAACAGGCCATCGCCATGGGCATCATCCGGCACGGCGTGCTCACCGTCGCCGCGCTCGACCTGCCCATCGACGAGATCATGGCCCACCTCAACGACGTGGCGACGCGGCTCAGGCCGATCACCGCCACCAGCATGCTGGTGCTCTACGACGCGACCACCGGCGACTGCCAGATCGCCGGCGCGGGCCACCCCGCGCCGGTGCTGGTCCGCCCCGGCGGCAAGGTCAGCGAGATCGAACTGCCCGTCGGCCAGCCGCTCGGGCAGGCCCAGGTCCCGGCGCCGGTCACCGAGACGCTGCTGCCCGAGGGCTGCGTCCTCGTCCTCTACAGCGACGGCCTGCTCCGCCGCACCACCGACGACGTCTCCCGGCTCACCGACGTGCTCACCGGCTACTCCACCACCGCCCCGCTGCCGGCCGACGCCCAGCGGCGGGACAGCTGGCTCGACACGCTGTGCGACACCATCACCGAACGGCTGCCGGCGGACCCGCGCCGGCAGGACGACGCGGTGCTGCTGGCGCTGGCCCTGGGACGGGTGCCGGACGAGCGCATCGCGGCCTGGGACCTGCCATGCGAGCCGGAATCCGCAGGCTGCGCACGGGTCTTCGTGGCGGAACGCCTCGCCGGCTGGGGCCTCGGCGAGCTCACCGAGGCGGCGACGCTGGTGGTGAGCGAACTCATCGGCAACGCGGTGCGGCACGCCGTCGGGATCGGCGCGGACGTCGGCGACGACATCGCAGGCACGCTGCGGCTGCGCCTGCTGCGCCTCGACGACAACTCCGTGACCTGCGAGGTCTACGACGGCTCGCAGGCCACCCCCCGGGTCCGGCACCCGCTGCTCGACGACGAGTTCGGCCGCGGCCTGCAACTCGTCGCCGTCACGGCACGGCGCTGGGGCACGCGGTACACCGAGGGCGGCAAGTGCATCTGGGCCAGGGTCGCCCGCTGAGGGCGCCGCCAGCCCGCCGAGGTGAACCTGTTCGGCGGGTGCCGGGACGGCGGTGGCTTTCGTTGGGCAGGGCATGACGCACGCACCCCTGCCCATCCCCGTCGCGGCCGCGCTGGAAGCCGCCAACGCCGGGGCCATCGAGGACTTCCTGCACACCTTCGCCGACGACGGGGCCGTCAACGACTGGGGACGCGAATTCCGCGGCCACGAGGCGATCCGCCGCTGGAGTGACGCCGAATTCATCGGCAAGCAGGTACGGCTCGAAGTGACCGGCTCCCGCACCGAGGGCGACACGACCACGGTGAGCGCCCAGGTCGGCGGCAACGGCTTCAACGGCCCGTCCGACTTCGCCTTCACGGTGCACGGCGACCGGGTCGCCCTGATGCGCATCACAGGCTGAAGCCGGGGGCCGCGGGGGAGCCCGGAATCACTAGGCTGGCCGCATGACCCACCCGCGGCCCGTGAGGGTGCTACTCGCCGACGACCAGTCGATGGTCAGGGAGGCGCTGGCGACGCTGCTCGGGCTGGAGGACGACATCGAGGTCGTCGCACAGGTCGCCAGGGGCGACGAGGTGCTGGCCGCGGCCCGGGCGCACACGCCTGACGTGGCACTGCTGGACATCGAGATGCCCGGCATGACCGGCATCGAGGCGGCGGCGCTGCTGCGTACGCAGTGCCCGGCGGTGAAGGTCGTGATCGTGACGACTTTCGGGCGCCCTGGCTACCTGCGCCGGGCGATGGAGTCCGGCGCGGAGGCCTTCCTGGTCAAGGACGCCCCCGCCGCGCAGCTGGCCGAGGCGGTACGCCGGGTGCTGCGCGGGGAGCGCGTGATCGACCCGACCCTGGCCGCGGCGGCCCTCGCCGACGGGGCGGACCCGCTGACCGCGCGCGAGCGCGACGTCCTGACGGCGGCGGCCGACGGCAGCGTCAACGCCGAGATCGCCCGCCGCCTGCGGCTCTCCGAGGGCACGGTGCGCAATTACCTGTCCACGGCGATCCAGAAGACCCGCGCCCGCAACCGCGCGGAAGCGGCCCGCATAGCCCGCGAAAAAGGCTGGCTCTGACCCACCCGGCCCCCGGCCGCGGACTGGACGGCCACCGCGAGGGCCGGGCAGCGCGCACCCCGCAGCGGCTAGTTCAAGTGGGCCCGCGCGGCCCGTGCCCGGGAGCGGATGGCCGAGGCGGACTCCGGGTCGAACGCCCCGATCACCTCCGCGTAGGAGTCCATCTCCGCGGCCCCGCCGAGGAAATCGCCCATCGTGACCAGGAGTTGCGCCCGCTCGTAGCGCAGCTTGGCCGGGTGGCGGGGGAGGAGCAGCGTCAGGTCGAGGGTCCAGAGCTGGACCGGGCGGTGTTCGGGGCGGGGCGCGGCCCAGGCACGGATGTTGTTGAGGATGCGCTGGACGACGTCCAGCGGGTCGGCCGAGCCGAAGGCGTCCGCGCCGGCCGTGCGGCGGTCCGCGCCGGACAGGAGGCGGCCGCCCTCGAAGGGGTCGACCAGCACGTGTTCGCCGTCGGGGTCGCCGAGGCCGACGACGAAGTGGCCGGGGAGCGCGACCCCGTAGACCGGGGCGCCGGCCCGGCGGGCGACCTCGATCCAGACCACCGACAGCAGGATCGGCAGGCCGCGGCGGCGCCGCAGGACCTCCTGGAGCAGCGAGGAGGTCAGCCGCTGGTAGTCGCCCTGGGTGCCGTGGAAGCCGTGTCCGGCGCCCAGGACGCGGTGCAGCGCGGCCGCCCAGTCCATCGGGGTGACCAGGCCGTGCGGCAGCAGGCCCGCGAGCCGGTCGAGCTCGATCTGCGCGGCGTCGCAGGCGGCGCCGTCCAGCGCGGGGTCGGCGCGGGCGCCGATGAGCAGGCACAGCTCGGCCAGGTCGGGCCGCTCGTCGCGGGCCGCGGTGGCGAACCGTACGGGGACCGGCTCGGGTTCGGGGGCGGCGTCGGGTGAGCTCATGCCGCCGGTCGCCGGTAGTGGTAGCCGTGGTGGTCGCTGAAGCCGAGCCCGTCGTAGAGGAAGCGGGCGGCCTCGTTGTCCGCCTCGACCTGGAGATACGCGGCGGTGGCGCCCTCCTGCGCGGCCCGCCGGGCGAGCGCGCCCATGACGGCGGTGGCCAGGCCGCGCCGCCGGTGCGACGGTATGACCTCGACGGCTCCGAAGAGGGCCCACCGGCCGTCGACCACGGCCCGCCCGATCGCGCCGGGCATCGCGGCGAACCAGACCGAAGGCCCGCCGGTGACGACCTGGAGCGCGGCGTCCGTGAGGTCCCCGGTGCGGTGGTAGGCGGCCAGCCAGCCGGCGTCCGGCGTGCGGGACAGCGTCACGGGGCCGGCCGCCTCAGGCAGCAGCGTCAGCGGGGCCAGCGGCGCGGTCCTGACCAGGGTGTCGGCCTCCCGCAGCCACCCGCGGGCGGCGGCCTCGGCGGCGTACGGCGAGGAGTCGGACAGCTGGAGGTACGGCGTGGCGGCGCGCTCGCCGTACCAGCGGACGACCTCGGCGAGCGCCTCGTCCAGCGGCACGCCGGGCTCGCCCGCGACCTGTACCGAGTTGGCCCGCCGGGTGAAACCACCCGCGTGGCGCAGCGTCCAGCCGCCGAGCCGGGCGGTCTCCGGGGCGGGCCACGCCCGGGCGGCGACCGCGTCCAGCTCCTCGTCCGTCATCGCGGGCACGGCCGTGGCCCGCCGCACCGGAGCGGGCGGGACAACCTTGCCCGCGACGAGGGCGGATTCGGCGATTCCGACGGTTTCGCCGGTCCTGCGCGTGATGTACACCACTCCCCCGTCCCAGGATGCGAGAACACCGACCGTATCGGTGAACGTGGGGCGCCCGTCAGTGACCTCGGCCAACTGCCGCACCGAGACGCGTCTTCCCACGTCAGCGGGGGTAATGCGGAGTTCGAGTCGTGCGCCGGCCGAGAAATCCGCTGGCATGCGTGCCCCTCCTGTTCGGTTCGTGCCCAGGAACGGAGATACTAGGTGCGGGCATCGACGACGCCGCGCTCCCGCGCGAGATGAGCCCTATCGAGGAGGAACGACAGCGTGACCTACGTCATCGCGCAGCCTTGTGTCGACGTCAAGGACAAGGCGTGCATCGAAGAGTGCCCGGTCGACTGCATCTACGAGGGCGCCCGGTCCTTGTACATCCACCCGGACGAATGTGTCGACTGCGGCGCGTGTGAACCGGTCTGCCCGGTAGAGGCCATCTTCTACGAGGACGACACCCCGGAGGAGTGGAAGGACTACTACAAGGCGAATGTCGAGTTCTTCGACGAGCTGGGCTCGCCCGGCGGCGCGTCCAAGCTCGGTCTGATCGACCGCGACCACCCCTTCATCGCCGAGCTGGCCCCGCAGAACCAGTAAGTACGCACCACAGCACGCCGCGCCCCGAGGGCGTCTTCCGCCACGGCCCCGTACGCGCCGCAGCGCCGTACGGGGCCGAGGCGTCCGGGCAGAGTGAGAGTGTGAGCACGTGAGTATTTCCGCCCGCCTGCCGGTCTTCCCGTGGGACCGACTCGAGCCGTACAAGGCGGCTGCCGCCGCGCATCCCGACGGTGTCGTCGACCTCTCGGTGGGCACTCCCGTGGACCCGGTGCCCGAGGTCATCAGGCAGGCGCTGGCTGCCGCCGCGGACAGCCCCGGCTACCCGCTGACCTACGGCACCGCCGCGCTGCGGGCCGCCGCCGCGGAGTACCTGCGCAGCTGGCACGGGGTGGCCGGCGCCGACCCCCGGCACGTGCTGCCGCTGATCGGCTCCAAGGAACTGGTCGGCTGGCTGCCGACGCTGCTCGACCTGCGCGAGGGCGACCAGGTCGGCTACCCGCAGCTGGCCTACCCGACGTACGAGATCGGCGCGCTGCTGGCCCGCGCGGAGCCGGTCACCTACGACGACCCGGTCGCCGACCTCGACCCGGCACGGGTGAGGCTGCTCTGGCTGAACAGCCCCTCCAACCCGACCGGCCGGGTCCTCGGCGCCGCCGAGCTGCGCCGGATCGTGGGCTGGGCGCGCGAGCACGGCATCCTCGTGGTGTCCGACGAGTGCTACATCGAGCTGGGCTGGGAGGGCGAGGAGCCGGTCTCGGTCCTGCACCCCGACGTCAGCGGCGACAGCCACGACGGGCTGATCGCGGTCCACTCGCTGTCCAAGCGGTCCAACTTCGCCGGCTACCGCGGCGCCTTCCTGGCCGGCGACCCCGCGATCGTGGCGGAACTGCTCGCGGTGCGCAAGCACGCCGGCATGATCGTGCCGCAGCCCGTGCAGGCCGCGATGGTCGCCGCCCTCGGCGACCGCGCCCACGCGGTCGAGCAGAAGCAGCGCTACGCCCGCCGCCGCACCGCGCTGCGTACCGCCCTTGAGGCGGCCGGCTTCCGCATCGAACACAGCGAGGCCAGCCTCTACCTGTGGGCGACCCGCGGCGAGCCCTGCTGGGAGACGGTGGCCGACCTGGCCAAGCGCGGCATCCTGGTCGCCCCCGGCGACTTCTACGGCCCCCCCGGCGCCGACTTCGTCCGCGTCGCCCTGACCGCCACCGACGAGCGCATCGCGGCCGCCGTCTCCCGCCTCAGCTAGCTGCCCCTTTTGCCGCCGGCTCGCCTCCGGGCGCTTTGTACCCGGTGTCGACACTCGATCGTGCTCGACTGCCCTTTTGCCGCCGGCTCGCCTCCGGGCGCTCTGTACCCGGTGTCGACACTCGATCGTGCTCGACTGCCCCTTTTGCCGCCGGCTCGCCTCCGGGCGCTTTGAACCCGTTGTCGACACTCGATCGTGCTCGACCCCCTCGTTCCTCGGGGGCCTCCGCGCGTTCTCCCTTTCGACACCGGCGCGCCCTTTGGCTCGCCGGCTACACGGGGTGGGGGGCGGGGCGGATCGGCACCGCTTTCCGGGCGGACGGGGTCTGCCCCCCGGTCGGGCGTCGGGTCACCAGGCGGGGTCAGCCCAAGGGGAGGGCCTTCAGGGGGAGCTGGTCGGTGGGGAGGGCGCCCGTGTTGGGGAGGGCGCCTGCGACCGGGAGGGATTCGGCGGTCGCGCCGACGATGCGGCCGGCCGTGTCCGTGGCCTGCGCGGCGCTCTGCTGTGCGGCGGGCGTGGCGGCGCGGCCCGCGGTGCCGATGATGCGTCCCGCGGCCGGGACGGTGGTCTTCACGGCCTCGGTGCCGCCCTTCGTGGCGAGCCCGGCGGCGTGCTGCGAGGTGCCGTCGACGGCGGAGCCCAGCCCGGCGCCGTCGAGGTTGGTCAGTCCGCCCACTGCCTGCTGGGGCGCGGCGGCGTGCGCGGCGCCCGCACCGATCAGGGGTGCGGCGGCGGCACCGAGCAGCAGAGCGGCCTGGGCGATCCGGCGCGTGAGGGTGAGGGACATGGTGCTCCTTGCGGGCGAGTGGTCTCCAACAACGCCGTGACTATCGGCGGGAGCGCCGGAAGGTTGCGGCCATCCGAGGTAAAGAATGGGCAATGTGTCGCATAATAGTCATCCGGCACAGGGGATATAACGGACAGCTGATATGACCGGCGGCCGCCGTGAAAAAACGTCACATCCCTGCCCCGGCACGGAAATCAGCCCCCGAAAAGGTGGTTCGCGACGGCCACGGGCCCGCCGCCGCGGAAATCCACCCGCGGGTGAAAGCGTGCACTACTGCGCGACGGTGATCCGTACGAATCCGCTGTCGGCACTGTCCGGGCTGCCGCCCGCGGCCTCCGGTACCTTCTGCCAGCCGCTGCCGGAGCGGGCGGCCCGCCACTGCATGCCGCCGAAGGACACCGTGGCGATCCTCAGGTCCTGCGAGTGCGCCACCGACCACTCGGCCAGCTGCCAGCCCCGCCGGGCGGTGTCGCCCGCCGCCCCGCCGCCGGCCGGCGCCGCCGGTACGGTCACGGTGCTGGCCGGCTGCCCGGCCGTCTTCGGGCGCGCCTGAGCGCCGAACTCGCGCTTCAGCCGGGTGGTCACCAGGGCGGGGTCGCCGGGGGCGCCACCCGCACTGTCCGGCTTGTCCTCGCCGGTGGTGCAGCTCAGCGCCCCGGCCTTGCGGCCGACCAGGGCCGCGGCCAGCATCGTGGCGTCGGCCTCGTGCTTGGCGTACGCCTGCGGGTAGCCGCTCCGCTGCACCTTCTGCGCGGCGACGGTGAGGGGGAGACGGGAGTAGCCGTCGATCTTGACCAGGCCGTCGTAGAACTCGTTCGTCGAGTAGACCGGGTCCAGGATCTGCTGCGAGGTGCCCCAGCCCTGCGAGGGGCGCTGCTGGAAGAGGCCGAGCGAGTCGCGGTCGCCGTGATCCAGATTGTCGAGCCGCGACTCCTGCAGGGCGGTTGCCAGGGCTATGGTGACGGCCCGTTCCGGCAGCCCGCGGGCCGTCGCCACGGCGGCGATGGTCGCGGCGTTCGCCGCCTGGGACTGCGTCAGCTCCAGAGTGTCGTCGTCGGAGTGCACCCGGCAGCCCGCAGACTGGGTGGATTTGACCGCGAAGTGGTACGCCACGTAGGCGGCTGCCGCCAGCACCAGAAGGGCGCTCAGCGCGCGGATCGCGCGGCGGCGCGGGCGGTTGCGTTCGCGCCCCGACGAGGCGCCTGACGTGGGCACGGGCTGAGCGTACCGATCTTCGTCCCCGCGCGCGCCACGTGATTGCCACTTGCTGTGACATCACGTCAATTCCCCCGCCGCGCCTGCCCGCACGGCTCCCCGCGCCCCCGAGGGGTGCCCTTTGCCGGGAGGGGGTGAGCCTTTGCCGGGGCGCGGGGAACTGCGCGCCCGGCCACATCGCACCGAAAGGGTGAACGCCACCGCACGCGGCACTCACCCCCCAGGGCCGCCGGCAGGCGCACGTGGCATGGGCACCCGCACGTGACCCCCCTAGGCGCGGAGCGCCTAGAGTGCGGGGGTATGGGACGCGGACTTGACCTCAGGACAGACGTGGCCGCCCTCACGGCGACCCTCGTGGACGTGCCGTCGGTGAGCCGCGAGGAGAAGGCGCTCGCCGACCTGATCGAGGAGGCGCTCCGCGCGCACCCCCACCTCACCGTGGACCGCGACGGCGACGCGGTGGTCGCCAGAACGCGTTTCGGCAGGGCCGAGCGCGTCGTGCTGGCCGGCCACATCGACACCGTGCCGATCGCCGGCAACCTGCCGTCCCGCCTGGACGCCGACGGCGTCCTGTGGGGGTGCGGCACCAGCGACATGAAGGCGGGGCTCGCGGTCCAGCTCAAGCTCGCCGCGGCCCTCGCCGACGCCGACCGCGACCTGACCTACGTCTTCTACGACGCCGAGGAGATCGCCGCCGAGTTCAACGGGCTCAAGCGGCTGGTCGAGCGGCACCCGGACTGGCTCGCGGGCGACTTCGCCGTGCTGATGGAGCCGACCGGCGGCCGGGTTGACGGCGGGTGCCAGGGCACCCTGCGGGTGCGGGTGGAGACGACCGGGCGCCGTGCGCACTCGGCCCGCAGTTGGCTGGGGGAGAACGCGATCCACAAGGCCGCCCCGATCCTCGCCAGGCTCGCCGGGTACGAGCCGCGCCGGGTCGAGATCGACGGGCTGACGTATCCCGAGGGGCTGAACGCCGTCATGATCGAGGGCGGCCACGCGGGGAACGTGATTCCCGACACGTGTGCGGTCACCGTGAACTACCGCTTCTCGCCCGACCAGAGCGAGGCGGAGGCGCTGGAGCGGGTCCGTACCGTCTTCGACGGCTTCGACGTGGTGCTCACCGACAGCGCTCCCGGCGCGCTGCCCGGCCTGTCGCATCCGGCGGCCGCGGCCTTCGTCGAGGCGATCGGCACCGCGCCCGCGGCCAAGGAGGCCTGGACGGACGTGGCCCGCTTCTCCGCGCTGGGGATCCCCGCGGTCAACTACGGGCCCGGCGACCCCACGCTCGCACACACCCGCGAGGAGCACGTCGAGGTCGCGGCGATCCGCGAGGCGGAGCGGAAGCTGACCGCCTGGCTGACCGCCTGACGCAGATCACCCCTGCGCCAGGCAACCGAATCGGGGTGCGCGCCGGTCCTTCCCCCCGGCAAGGTTGATCGGATACGTCCGGTTCGGGACGGGGGGAGGAGCCGGGTCATGGGACTGACCAGCGGCTGGTTCGCCGCGCTGCTCGTCGCCGCCGCGGTGGCCGCGGTGGCCGGTGCGGTGCTGCTGTGGCCGAGGGTGCCCGGGCCGCGCCCGCTGCGGCTCGCCCTGCGGGTGGGCATGATCGTGGTCTGCCAGATCACCGCGATTCTCGTGGTGATGGTCACGGCGAACAACGAATACGGCTTCTACGCCTCGTGGGACGACCTGCTCGGCCATGCCAATTCCGGCGGCGGCCGGTCCGTCGCCCAGGGCGCCCCGGCACCGGCGGTGCCGGACTACGCGGTGAAGTTCGCCTCGTATTCGCAGGGCTTCGAGCGGGCCACCGTGCACGGCTTCGACAGCGGCACGAAGGGCGACGTGATCGTCTGGCTGCCGCCGCAGTACGCGAAGCCGGAATTCGCGCATACGCGTTTCCCGGTCATCGAGGTGCTGCACGGCATACCGGGCACGCCGCACAGCTTCCTGCGCGGGATGCGGCTGGGCCGGATCATGCAGGACCAGATCAGCGCGGGCCGCGCGGAGCCGGCGATCCTGGTGCTGCCCACCATCACCCCTGACCGGGTCAACACCGGCTGCGCCGACGTCGCGGGCAAGAGCAAGGTCGAGACCTGGCTGACCGACGACGTGGTCAAGACGATCTCGCACAACTTCCGTACGCTTCCGGCGCCCCGCGGCTGGGCGGTGATGGGCATATCCACCGGCGGCTACTGCGCGGCGCGGCTCGCGTTCGAGCACCCCGAGACCTTCGCCGCGGGCGCCGCGCTGGCCCCCGACGACCCCTCGAAGGGCGTGCGCTCGCCGCTGTGGCTGGCCCGCACCAGCCGTCCGGACGTGCGGCTGCTGGTCGAGTCGAGCCTGCAGGACCGGGAGAGCCCGCCGAAGTTCGCCGACTGGATCACCGGCGCCGCCCAGCCGCCCACCGAGGTCAGCACGCTGGAGCTGAGCAACGGCGGGCACAACTGGAACACCTGGGGCCGGATGTTCCCCGACGCCTTCACCTGGGTGAGCGCTCGCCTCGAAGCGCCGCGAGCTGTGCCTTTGGCGCCGTCCGCGGCACCCTGATGCGTAGGCTGCCGATATGACAGAAGCACGAGGCGTCCCGGAAGACGCCCAGGAGGCCGCGGCCGCGGCTAATGCGGCCGCGGAGGAGCTGCCGTACGGCAAGGGCTGGCCGGAGCGGCACACAGGACCGGTCGTGCGGCGGCGCGGCCAGGTGCAGACCGGCACCACCGACCAGCGGCTGCTGGACAGCCGCGGGCCGTCCGACTGGGTGCACGGCGACCCGTGGCGGGTCATGCGCATCCAGTCCGAGTTCGTCGAGGGCTTCGGCGCGCTGGCCGAGCTGGGCCCGGCGGTCAGCGTCTTCGGCTCCGCCCGCACCCCGGCCGACTCGCGGGAGTACGAAGCGGGCGTACGGATCGGCCGCGCGCTGACCGAGGCGGGCTTCGCGGTGATCACCGGCGGCGGCCCGGGCGCCATGGAGGCCGCCAACAAGGGCGCGCTGGAGGCCGGTGGGGTGTCGGTCGGCCTCGGCATCGAGCTGCCCTTCGAGCAGGGCCTGAACCCCTACGTCGACATCGGGGTGAACTTCCGCTACTTCTTCGTCCGCAAGACGATGTTCGTCAAGTACGCCCGCGGCTTCGTCGTGCTGCCCGGCGGCTTCGGCACCCTGGACGAGCTCTTCGAGGCGCTGACCCTCGTGCAGACCAAGAAGGTCACCCGCTTCCCGATCGTGCTGTTCGGCACCGAGTACTGGGGCGGGCTGGTCCAGTGGATCCGGTCCAGCCTGGTCGCCGAGGGCAAGGCGTCGGCGGCCGACCTGGAGCTCTTCCACGTCACCGACGACGTGGACGACGCGGTCGAGCGGGTCACCAAGGAGAGCGCCTGACCCGCCCGCCGGGGCTCACGCCAGTCCGCGGCGGGCGACCGCGGGCGGGCGGTGGCCGGCGATCGAGGCCACCATCTCCAGCACCTGCCGGGTCTCCGCGACCTCGTGCACCCGGTAGACCTGGGCGCCCAGCCACGCCGAGACCGCGGTGGTGGCGAGCGTGCCGATCAGCCGCTCCTTGACCGGGCGGTCCAGCGTCTCGCCGACGAAGTCCTTGTTCGACAGCGAGACCAGCACCGGCCAGCCCGTCGCCGCCATCTCCGGCAGGCGGCGGGTGGCCTCCAGCGAGTGCCGGGTGTTCTTCCCGAAGTCGTGCCCGGGGTCGATCATGATCGCGTCCCTGCGCACCCCGAGGCCCGCGGCGCGTTCCGCCAGGCCGCAGGTCGCCCGCAGGATGTCGGCCATCACGTCCTGGTAGCCGACCCGGTGCGGCCGGGTCCGCGGCTGCGCGCCGCCCGCGTGCGTGCACACCAGCCCGACGTCGTGGCGGGCGGCCACCGCGGCCAGCTCGGGATCGACGCCGCCCCAGGCGTCGTTGAGCAGGTCGGCGCCCGCCTCGCACACCGCCTCACCGACCTCGTGCCGCCAGGTGTCGACGCTGATCACCACGTCCGGGTGGCGGCGGCGCACCTCGCCGACGAAGGCGGCCGTGCGGCGGATCTCCTCGGCCGCCGACACCTCGGCGCCCGGACCTGCCTTCACCCCGCCGATGTCGATGATCGCGGCGCCCTCGGAGACCGCGAGCGCGACCCGTTCGAGGGCGGGTTCGTCGGTGAAGGTGGCGCCCTGGTCGTAGAACGAATCGGGCGTACGATTCACGATCGCCATGATCACCGGCTCCCGTTCGCCGAATTCCCGGGTGCCCAGCCGAAGTGCCACTGCCGCTCCTCATCTCAGACTCATGCGATCGTGGCACGATCGTGCCTGACATGGACGGCCTGACCATGTACGGCAGGCCCCACGGCCGGACTCCGGGAGATCGACTTGTTCTGGTTCATGCTCATCGCGCTGGTCGCGGTGGTCGCCGCGGTGGCGATGGCCGTGCTCGGTGAAGGCGGCCCGCTGCGGGACGCAGGCACCGACCGCCTGGACGACCGGCTGCCCGCCGACCGCCCGCTGATCCGCTCCGACATCGACGCGGTGCGGCTGCCGACGGCGGTACGCGGCTACCGCATGCTCGACGTCGACGAGGTCCTCGACCGGCTCGGCGCGGAACTGGCCGAGCGGGACGCGCGGATCGCCGAGCTGGAGTCGTCGCTCGCCGGCACGCACGGGACGACGACGATGTCCCTGCGGAAGCAGGAGGAGCCGGCCGGCCCGCCCGCCGGCGAGCCGGGACACGGGTACGCGGGCGGCGGGGGCGGTGCCGGTGAGTGAGCCCGGCGGTGTCGTGGTCGGCGAGGACGGGCTCGCGCGCTGCCCGTGGGGGCTGTCCGCACCGGACTACGTCTCCTACCACGACCAGGAGTGGGGCCGGCCGGTGCACGGCGACGAGGCGCTCTTCGAGCGGGTGTGCCTGGAGGCCTTCCAGTCCGGCCTGTCCTGGATCACGATCCTGCGCCGCCGGGAGACCTTCAGGGCGGCCTTCAAGGGCTTCGCGATCGACGCGGTGGCCTCGTTCACCGACGCGGACCGGGAGCGGCTGATGGCCGACCCCGGGATCATCCGCAACCGGGCCAAGGTCGAGGCGTCGATCGCCAACGCGCTCGCCGCCCAGGCGCTGCGGGACGAGGGCGGTCTCGACGCCCTCATCTGGTCCTTCGCCCCCGACCCGGCGACCAGGCCCGCCCCCCGCACGACGGCCGACGTCCCCGCGACGTCGCCGGAGTCGGTGGCCCTGGCCAAGGCGCTGAAGTCCCACGGCTTCCGCTTCGTCGGCCCCACGACGGCCTACGCCCTGATGCAGGCCTGCGGCCTGGTCAACGACCACCTGGCGGGCTGCTCCGCACGCTGAGCGGCGGCCGCCCAGGGCCGCCGCCCGCGGCGGGCGTCAGCGGGCCTGGAAGTGCGGCGCCCGCTTGGCGAGGAAGGCGTTCACCGCCTCGCGGTGGTCGGCGGAGGCGCCCGCCGCGGACTGCAGTTCCGCCTCCCGGTCCAGGGCCGCGGCGAGCGGGTGGGCGGCGGAGAAGGCGAGAGCCTCCTTGATGGAGGCGTAGGCGATGGTCGGCCCCGACGCGAGGAGCCGGGCGACGGCCAGCGCCTCGCCCGGCAGGTCGGCGGCCGGGACGACCCGGTTCGCGATGCCGAGCTCGGCCGCCTCGGCCGCCGGCACCGCACGCGGAAAGAACAGCAGGTCCGCGGCGCGCGACGGTCCGACCAGCCGGGGCAGGCTCCAGGACATCCCGGAGTCCGCGGAGAGGGCCACCCCGGCGAAAGAGGTGTTGAACGACGCGGTGTCCGCGACCACCCGGTAGTCCGCGGCGAAGGCGAAGCCCGCGCCGGCGCCCGCGGCGACCCCGTTCACCCCGGCGACCACCGGCTTGGGCATCGTCGCGATGGCCAGCGTGATGGGGTTGTAGTGCTCGGCGACCGTGGTCATGCCGCCGCCCGCGGCCAGGATCGCCACGTGCTCCTTGAGGTCCTGGCCGACGCAGAAGGCCCGCCCGTTGCCGGTCAGCAGCACCGCCCTGACCGCGGGGTCGGCGCCCGCCGCCTGCAGCGCGTCCCGCAGTGCCACCTTGGTGCCGGTGTCGAGGGCGTTCATCGCCTCGGGGCGGTTGAGGGTGACGGTGGCGAGCCCGTCGGCCACCTCGTACAGCACGCTGTCGGCCATGGCAGTAACCCCTTCGTCGCGGCAACGGTCCTGGCCAGGATGCCGGACCCGCGGACCGGAGGTCATGTGACCTACGTCAACTGTTTTTGTGCGCCGCCGGGGACCCCCGCGCCCGGCACTGCACGGCCCGGGCGCCGAATTGACAGGTTTTGCGGGTGTCGATTGAGGAACGGAGTGCCACTGCTGTTGGTCATCGGGCAGGAAGATGCGGGATAATGGCCGAGAACCAATGTGTTCGAGTCCGAGCTGGTTTCAGGAAGGGGAACGAGCATGGCGGCCATGAAGCCGCGGACGGGTGACGGCCCGCTCGAGGTGACCAAGGAGGGGCGGAGCATTATTATGCGCGTTCCGCTTGAGGGCGGCGGGCGGCTTGTTGTCGAGCTGACCCCGGACGAGGCGGATGCCCTCGGAGATGCGTTGAAGAAGGCCATCGTCTGAGACCAGCGGTCCCCTGACATCCCGCGGCCACGCACTTCACCGTGTGTGGCCGCGCCCCTTTTCACGGCCGGCGGACCGCGCAGAGCAGGCCGTCGTCGGTGGGCAGCAGGACCGGCGAGAGGCGCTGGCTGTCGCGGACCGCCCGCAGGAGCTCGCGCAGCGCCAGGGACTCCGGGTCCTGGTGGGCGGCGTCCAGGGCGCGGCCCTGCGCGAAGGCGCCCTCGAAGCAGACGATGCCGCCCGGGCGCAGCAGCCGCAGCGACTCGTCCAGGTAGTCCAGGTATTCGAGCCGGTCGCCGTCGCAGAAGACCAGGTCGTACGCACCGTCGGTGAGGCGGGGCAGCACTTCGAGCGCGGCGCCGGGGATGCAGCGGGAGCGGTTCGCGGCGAAGCCGGCCTCGCGGTAGGCCTCGCGGGCCAGCTGCTGGCGGTCCGGCTCGGTGTCCACGGTGGTCAGCACCCCGTCCTGGCGCATCCCGTGCATCAGGTGGATGCCGGAGACGCCGGTGCCGGTGCCGATCTCGACCACGTGCTTCGCGTTGCCCGCCGCGGCCAGCAGCCGCAGCGCCGCGCCGGTGCCGGGGGAGACGGGCCGCAGACCCGACGCACGCGAGCGGGCCCTCGCGCGTATGAGGGCGTCGTCCTCGGCGACGAAAGCGTCGGCGAACGCCCAGCTCGCCTGCCGGTTGCCGGTAATGGCCCTCTCCTCGTAGCCGACTGTGCCCGATGACCGTCCGGTGACGGTGTGCGGCCCCGCCCGGGCGACCCTATCCGTTGGGTCGGGGAACCCGCTGATGGGACTGCGCGTTAAGCACCATGTAGGCACACGGGCGGGGTCCGCCGCGGTGGCGCGGGTCCCCGGCCCGGAGGCAGCACTGCATTTATCCGGAGCTAACGGGCGAGGTGGATATGGTAGGGGCTCTACTGGACACCACCAGAGCCGACAGGGGAGGTGCGGCTGCGGCCGGTGACCGGACGGTGCTCACGCGCATTCGATGGTCGGCCGGACAGCCGAAATCCGTGACCAAGACTGCTGATGACAGTTCACGCGACAACGACTCCTCGACCGCGACTTTCGCCACCGACGGGGACCCTCAGGCGTGGACGCCTCCTTCCTGGGAGGAGATCGTCAGCACGCACAGTGCCCGGGTGTACCGGCTGGCCTATCGGCTGACCGGCAACCAGCACGACGCGGAGGACCTCACCCAGGAGGTCTTCGTGCGGGTCTTCCGCTCGCTGTCCACCTACACGCCCGGCACCTTCGAGGGCTGGCTGCACCGCATCACCACCAATCTCTTCCTCGACATGGTGCGGCGCCGCCAGCGCATCCGTTTCGACGCCCTCGGCGACGACGCGGCCGAGCGGCTGCCCAGCCGCGAGCCGTCCCCCGCGCAGCACTTCAACGACACGCACTTCGACGCGGACGTCCAGCAGGCGCTTGACACCCTCGCGCCGGAGTTCCGGGCCGCCGTGGTGCTGTGCGACATCGAGGGGCTGTCGTACGAGGAGATCGCGGCGACGCTCGGCGTGAAGCTGGGCACGGTGCGCAGCCGGATCCACCGCGGCCGCTCGCACCTGCGCAAGGCCCTGGAGCACCGGGCGCCCGGCGCCCGGCCGGTCCCCGCGCTCGCCGCCGTCGTAGCCGAACCTGGCCTGGAGGGCGGGAGAGCGTGAGCAGCACCGGTTTCGGCGAGCAGCGCGGGCAGCGCACCGCGCCCGCCGAGCAGCACCTCGGCGACCGGCTCGCCGCGTTCGTCGACGGTGAGCTGGCCGACGACGCCCGCGAGCGGGTGCAGGCGCATCTGGCGACCTGTCCGCAGTGCAAGGCGGCCGCCACCGAACAGCGGCGGCTCAAGAGCGTGGTGGCGGCCTGCGAGCTGCCCGCGATCTCCGCCGGGTTGATGGCCAGGCTGCAGGGCCTGGGCGGCTGCGGCCCCAAGGACAGCGGGGACGACGGCCCCGGCAGCGACGGCAGGGGCGCCCTCGGCGGCCGTGACGTCCACGAGATGCCGCCCGGCGGCCGGCGCGGCCCCTTCGACGGCGGCCTGCTCGGCTCGGGAGTCTTCGGCTCCGGTAGCGGCCGGCGGCAGCTGTCCTACCTGGCCCCGGCCGCCGACCTGGTCGCGCCCGGCGACGGCAAGGGCGCCCGCGGCTTCCGCATCCACGAGCTGGCCCGCACCCTCACCGGCGAGCAGCACGGCGCCCCCGCCCCGCTGGACGGCCCGGCCGGCCGCGGCGGGGCCTGGTCGCCCTCGCGCAGCAGGCGGTTCGCCTTCGCCGCCGCGGGTGCGTTCTCGATGGCCGCCATCGCCATCGGCGGCGCGCTGCCGATGGAGGCGGGCGTCGACGGCGGCGCCCACCCGGACGACGGACCCGCGGTCACCCCGTTCAGCGCCGCCAACTCGGTCACCGACACCCACAGCACCACCCCGCGCGACCTGCTGGACGCGCGCGAGGAGCGGCGGCTGCGGCAGGTCAGCGTGCCGCTGCCGGGCGGCCTGGCGTCGGCGTCCACCGTGGCATCGGTCACCTCGGTGGCCCTGAGCAGCCCGCAGGCGACCCCTGGCGCGCTCCCGGCCGAGCCCTTCACCGTCAGCCGTACTCCGGCGCTCAACGGCTCGGTGGGCAGCTCCGCGGCACTGCGCTGAGACGCGGGCTTCACCCTGCCGCGACGTAGTGTTGGCCGCAGCCACTCCCGATTCACCTGGGCGGGCAGGTAACGTAAAGCCCGCCGGACTCAGCCCTCCCGGCTGCGGACGTCCCAAGGAGCTGCAAGGTGTTCTTCGACATAGGCCCGCTTGAGCTGGTCGCGCTCGTGGTCCTTGCCGTGCTCGTCTTCGGACCCGACAAGCTGCCGAAGGTCATCCAGGACACGATGGCCTTCATCCGCAAGGTGCGGGAGTTCTCCGACAGCGCCAAGGAGGACATCCGGCGGGAACTGGGCCCGGAGTTCAAGGACTTCGAGTTCGAGGACCTCAACCCGAAGACGTTCATCCGCAAGAACCTGATGAACGACGAGGACGAGTACGGCCTCAAGGAGCTGCGGGAGCTGGGCAACAGCCTGGACCTGCGCAAGGAGATGGCCGAGGTCACGGACGCGGTCAACGGTGTGGAGACGGTGGCCCCCGCCGCCCGCAAGGGCACCGCCACGGCCACCGGCGGCACGCCCGGGACGGGCACGCCCGACCGGTTGCGCAAGCGCGAGCAGCTGGACGACGACGAGCCGCCGCCCTTCGACGCCGACGCCACCTGAACCTTCCCTCGCCCGCTCCCGTTTCGACGGGTCACGAAGTCAACCGGATCAGGGTTTTTCGCCCGATCGAGTGATCATTGTCCATGTGTTCGCCGTCACCCCGCGCCGTTTCTGCCCCCTAACCCACCCAGGGTCGGGCAAGATGGCGAGTCGCCCAGAAGGGCAATGAGGAGGCGCGACCCAAATGGAGACGAAGACCGGTTCGGCACAGGGGGCGGTCGACGGCTACTTGATGGCCGACTTCCCGTGGTACGGGCTGGACGAGGCGTTCACCGGACGCCGCTGGCTGCACACGACCGGGGCGAGCGGAGACGGCACGGTCGAATACGGCTCGATAGGGCATGGTGACGAACCCACGCTCAAGGCCGACCCGGCCGACGAGACGCTGCGGTTCGCCGTCGTCATGACGGTGGCTCAGCGCCCCGGCCGGCGCACCGCGGACGGTACCGGGCTGCTGGAGGCCACGTCGGTCTCCTCGGCGGCCTGGCTGGCGGGCTCGGGCCTGCTGGCCTGCACCTGGCCCACCACGATGGAGCGGGCCCTGCGGCAGGACTGGCTCGACCAGCAGACCGCGACGGCCTGGGAACTGGCCGACGACCTGGACGGAGCCGGCTGGTCCGCGCTCACCCTCCCGGTCGACGGCGAACCGACCCCCTTCCACTACCGCGAGTCCGAATACGGCTGGGTGCTGGCCGGCTCGGCCCGCGGAGTGCACCTGGGGGCCTTCGGCCGGGGCATGAGCGCGTACGGGCTGGCCCTGGCGGCCATCCCCGACATCCGCGCGTACGACGGCGCGTAGCGCTTTTACGGGGTCCGCCCCGGCTGCCCCTGCCGGCGGTGTCCGGACCTTCCGCCGGTGGGGGCTTCTCGCGCAGTTCCCCGCGCCCCTGGTGGCCTGCCCTCTGCGCAGAGGGCAGGCCACCAGGGGCCGGGTCAGAACTTGTTGCGGGGGGTGATGCCCAGCGACAGGCCGGAGAGGCCGCGTGCGCGGGAGCTGAGCTTCGTGGCGATGGAGCGCAGGGCGACACCCGCGGGGGAGTCGGGATGGGCCAGGGCGACCGGGCGGCCGTCGTCGCCGCCCTCGCGCAGGCGGATGTCGATCGGGATGCGGCCGAGCACCGGCACGGTGGCGCCTGTCGTACGGGTCAGGCCCTCGGCGACCCGGTCGCCGCCACCGGTGCCGAAGACGTCGACGATCTCGTCGCAGTGCGGGCACGGCATGCCCGACATGTTCTCCACCACGCCGACGATCTTCTGGTGGGTCTGCACCGCGATCGACCCGGCCCGCTCGGCGACCTCCGCGGCGGCCTGCTGCGGGGTGGTCACCACCAGGATCTCCGCGTTCGGCACCAGCTGGGCCACCGAGATCGCGATGTCGCCGGTGCCGGGCGGCAGGTCGAGCAGCAGGACGTCCAGGTCGCCCCAGTAGACGTCGGCCAGGAACTGCTGGAGGGCCCGGTGCAGCATCGGGCCACGCCACACCACGGGCGCGTTGCCCGGGGTGAACATCCCGATCGAGATGACCTTCACCCCGTGCGCCGACGGCGGCATGATCATGTTCTCGACCTGGGTGGGACGCCCTTCCGCGCCGAGCATGCGCGGCACGCTGTGCCCGTAGATGTCCGCGTCCACCACGCCGACCTTGAGGCCGTCCGCGGCCATCGCCGCGGCCAGGTTGACCGTCACCGAGGACTTGCCGACGCCGCCCTTGCCGGAGGCCACGGCGTAGACCCGGGTCAGCGAGCCGGGCTGGGCGAAGGGGATCTCCTTCTCGGCCTGCCCGCCGCGCAGCGTCGTCGCCAGCGCCCGGCGCTGCTCGTCGCTCATCACGTCCAGCGTCACCCGCACCGAGGAGACCCCGGGAACGGCCGACACAGCCGTCGTGACGCCCTCGGTGATGGTGTCCCGCATGGGGCAGCCGGACACCGTCAGATACACGGTGACGGCGACCGTGCCGTCCTCGGCGATGTCCACGGACTTGACCATGCCGAGGTCGGTGATCGGTTTGTGGATCTCCGGGTCGTTCACCGTGCCGAGCGCGGCGCGCACGGCCTCGTCGGTCGGGGTGGCGGTGGGCGTGGTGCCCGAGCCGTACGTGGTGGTAGCCATAGGTCGATGGTACGGCGGCGCCCGCGGGCCGATCAGCGGCCCCGGCCGTCGCATTCGTCACCACGGGGGTGCGCGGAGCGCCCGTCGATCTCCTTGAGCAGGTCCTGGAGCTCCGACCTGATCCAGTCGCGGGTGGCGACCTCGCCGAGGTTCACCCGTAGGGCCGCGACCTCCCGGGTCAGATACTCGGTGTCGGCGATGCTGCGCTCGTTCTGCTTGCGGTCCTGTTCGAGGTTGACCCGGTCCCTGTCGTCCTGCCGGTTCTGCGCCAGCAGGATCAGCGGGGCCGCGTAGGAGGCCTGGAGCGAGAGCACCAGGGTCAGGAAGATGAACGGGTAGTGGTCGAACTGCGCCGCCCGCGGGGCGAAGATGTTCCACAGCACCCAGACGATGATGGTGATCGTCATCCAGACGATGAAGCGCCCGGTGCCGAGGAAGCGGGCGATGCGCTCGGAGAACTGGCCGAAGGCCTCCGGGTCGTAGTCCGGCAGCCACCTGCGGCGGGACCCGCGCGGCTGGTCGAGCCGCGCACGGGACCTGGGCGCGGCGGTGGCGCCCGCGGGGTGCCGGTTCGACGCCGTGCGGTCGCGGTCCTCAGCGGCCATCGGCGGTCTCCGTCACGTGCCGGACGTGCTCCTCGCCGTACAGCTCGGTCTCCCGCCAGTCCTCGGGCAGCAGGTGGTCGAGCACGTCGTCCACGGTGACCGCGCCGACCAGCGACCCCCGCTCGTCGACGACCGGCGCCGAGATCATGTTGTACGTGGCCAGGAAGCTGGTCACCGAGGGCAGCGCGGTGTTCGGGGTCAGCGGCTGCAGGTCGGTGTCCACGATCGAGCCGAGCAGCGTGAACGGCGGGTCGCGCAGCAGCCGCTGGAAGTGCACCAGGCCCAGGTACTTTCCGGTCGGTGTCTCGTCGGGGGGCCGGCACACGTAGATCTGCGCGGCCAGCGCGGGCGACAGGTCGGGGTTGCGGATCCTGGCCAGCGCGTCGGCGACGGTCGCGTCGGGGCGCAGCACGATCGGCTCGGTCGTCATCAGACCGCCGGCCGTGCGCTCCTCGTAGGACAGCAGCCGCCGCACGCCCGCCGCGTCCTGCGGCTGCATCAAGGTGAGCAGCCGCTCCTGCTCCTCGGCGGGCAGCTCGGCCAGCAGGTCGGCGGCGTCGTCGGGGTCCATCGCCTCCAGGACGTCGGCGGCCCGCTCCTTCTTGAGCTTGCTGAGGATCTCGACCTGGTCGTCGTCGGGCAGCTCCTCCAGGACGTCGGCCAGCCGGTCGTCGTCCAGGGCGGCGGCGACCTCGCCACGGCGCTTGGGGGACAGGTGGTGCAGGACGTTCGCCAGGTCGGCGGGGCGCAGCCGCTCGAAGGTCGCCACCAGGTTCTCCGCGCCCTGGCCGTCCTCGGCCAGCCGGAAGCCGGTGACCGAGGACCAGTCGACGGTCAGCGTCTCGCCCTTGCGGCGGAGCGCGCCGCCGTTGCCGCGCCGGATGAAGACCTTGTCGATCTCCCAGCCGCGGCGGGCCGGCAGCTGCACCATCGACACGTCGAGCACGGTGACCTCCTCGCCGGCGTCCTCCGCCACGGTGCTCTCGGTGGCGCCGCCGCCGTGCGGCAGCCAGCGCAGCCTGCGGTCGAGCAGTTCGCCGAGCACCAGGGTCTCCGTCGGGCGCTGCTCGAAGCGGCGCATGTTCAGCACGCCGGTGGTGATCACCTGCCCGGACTCCACCCCCGTCACCCGGGTCATCGGCAGGAAGATCCGGCGCCTGCTCACCACCTCGACCACCAGGCCGAGCACCCGCGGCGGCCGGCCGCCGACCCGCAGCATCGCCACGACGTCGCGGACCCGTCCCACCTGGTCGCCGTTGGCGTCGAAGACCGCGACACCCGACAGGTGCGACACGAAGACCCGGGGGGCGCCTGCGACCATCGGGGCCTCCTCTGCCGTCTTCCCAGGCCAGATTACGCCGGGCCGATCTTGCCCGCCCTGCGGGGTGCTCGCCGGGCGTACGGTGCGGTAGCTTCTGCCACGCCCGCAGCCGCCGTCTCCGAGGGGTCGAAGTCCACGTGTATCACGGTCGCAGGACCGCCGCCGCCGTCCTCGTCACCCTCGCCTCGGCCCCACTGCTCAGCGGTTGCCTGGGCATGGGCGACGACCCGGACGCGGGTACGAACGGCGTAGCCAAGCTCCCCGCGCGGACCATCGAGCAGAAGGCCGGCGCCGCCGCCCAGGGCGCACCGACCGTACGGCTCACCGGCACCGTCCTCAGCAACGGGCAGACGTACCGCCTGGACATGCGGTTGCGCGCCGACGGCGGCGTCGGCGAGGTCACCACCAAGGGCGACACCTTCCAGCTGCTGCGGGTCGGCGACGCCCTCTACCTCAAGGCGGGCGCCGACTTCTACGGTTCCGGCGACGACAAGGACAGCCAGGCCGCCGCCGCCAAGCTCAACGGCAAGTACGTCAAGGTGCCGCCCGGCGACCCGGCGTACAAGCAGTTCAGCGGCTTCACCGACAAGAAGGTGCTGCTCGCCGACCTGTTCGTGCTCGACGGCACCCTCGACGTCGGCGACCACCGCAAGGTCGGCACGACCAGGACCATCGAGCTCACCGGGTCCAAGGGGGGCAGCCTGGACGTCTCCCTGAAGGGCGCGCCCTACCCGATGCGCTACCAGCGGGCCGGCAACGCGGGCACGCTGACGCTGGCCGACTGGGGCCAGGAGTTCACGCTGGCACCGCCGGCGAAGTCCGATGTCGTCGACTACGGCAGGACGGTGGGCGCGACCCCGACGCCCTCGCACAAGTAGCCGGCCCGCACGGGCACCCGGGCCCGGCGGTCAGCCGCGGGCCTTGCGGCGGGCCAGCAGGCGGGGCAGGCCGGCCGGGATCGGCTGCCGGGTGGTGGCCGGCGTCGGCAGCGGCACCGCGGCGCCCGAGCCGCCGGGCATCGCGGCCGGGTGCTCGGCGGGGTCCCCCTGCGGCGTCAGCCGGAACAGCGCGCACTCCCGGGCCCAGCGGTCGGTGACGGTGTCGGCGTCGGCGGAGTTGAGCCGCTTGGTCCGCAGCTCGGCGACCGCGGCGGACCACGGATCGGAGCCGGGGGCCAGCAGGTCCGCCCGGCCCTGCCAGCTGACCAGCCGGCCGCCCTTGTCCTTGCTGCGCACGGTCACCGACGCGGTCGCGCCGTCGGCGAGCCCGGCCGGCAGCGGCTGCTCGGTGGGCCCGCCGCACAGCACGTACATCGCCCCGTCGATCCAGGCGTGCCACAGTGCCAGGCCGTTCACCCATACCAGGCCGGACTTCCTGGTGGCCTCCTCGATGAGGGCGGCGTGCTCGCTCGTCATGTGCCCAGCGTAGGGCGCCCGGTCCCGGCCGTAGCATGACAGGTGCTCGGGGCGGCTACGGGCCTTACGCTGATGGGCGCCCGCCCGTACACCTGTCCGCACCCCAGGAGCGCCGTGACCGCCCCGCAGAGCACCTCCGCCGCGCTCCCGGCCCCGGGCGTCCCCGGCGACGACCAGCCGCCCGGCGGCGCGGTCGCCTCCCGGGGGACCGACCTCACGCTGCTCGCCGTCGCCATAGCGGGC
Source organism: Streptomyces sp. NBC_01198 (assembly GCF_036010485.1). Taxonomy (NCBI): domain Bacteria; kingdom Bacillati; phylum Actinomycetota; class Actinomycetes; order Kitasatosporales; family Streptomycetaceae; genus Streptomyces; species Streptomyces sp. NBC_01198. The sequence continues at coordinate 2,754,960 of NZ_CP108568.1, read as the reverse complement.
GTGTCGATGTCGGCGCCGCTGATCGCCTCGACCACCGCCCCCGCGCTGGCCATCGCCTTCTGGCGCAACGCCATGGCCGTCGGGGTGCTCAGCCCCGTCGCCCTGTGGCGGCACCGCGACGAGATGCGGCGGATGGGCCGCAGGTCGCTCACCTTGTCGGTGTGCGCGGGCGTGGTGCTCGCGCTGCACTTCGGGCTGTGGCTGCCCAGCCTCACCATGACCTCGGTCGCCACCTCGACCGCGCTGGTCACCACCACCCCGATCTGGACCACCCTGATCCTGCGGCTGCGCGGCCACCGCCCGCCCGGCCTGGTGTGGGGCGGCACCGCGCTCGCGGTGGCCGGCGTGCTGATCCTCACCGGCATCGACATGTCCACCGACACCCGCGCGCTGGCCGGCGACGCCCTGGCGCTGGCAGCGGGCCTGGCGGCGGCCGGCTACATGCTGCTGGGCGCGGAGGTACGGCGTACGGCGACCACGACCGCGTACACCTACGTCTGCTACTCGACCACCGCCGTGGTGCTGCTCGGCGCCTGCCTGGTGTCCGGCTCGGCGCTCGGCGGCTACGACGGGCGCAGCTGGCTGAAGATCGCCGCGCTGACCGTGGTCGCCCAGCTGCTCGGGCACTCGCTGCTCAACCGGGTCGTACGCGGCCTCGGCCCGTCCACCACCTCGACCGCGATCCTTCTTGAGACCCCGGGCGCGGCGCTGATCGCCGCCCTGTGGCTGGGCCAGACCCCGCCGGCCGCCGCGTATCCGGCGCTCGGCGTGATCCTCGCGGGCCTGGCCCTGGTGATCCTCGCCGACCGCAGGAAGCGCGCGTAGCGCGGCTGGTCAGAGCCACCCGTTGCGGCGGAAACCGCGGTGGATGACGTAGCAGATGACCAGGATCGCGCCCACCACGGTCGGGTAGCCGTACTGCCAGTGCAGCTCCGGCATGTGGTCGAAGTTCATCCCGTAGACACCGGTGATCATCGTCGGGACCGCCAGGATCGCCGCCCAGGCGGTGATCTTGCGCATGTCCTCGTTCTGCACGACGGTCGCCTGCGCCAGGTTGGCCTGCAGGATGGAGTTCAGCAGGTCGTCGAAGCCGGTGACCTGCTCGTGCACCCGGGCGACATGGTCGGCGACGTCGCGGAAGTACTTCTGGATCTCCGGGTCGATCAGCCGCATCGGCCGCTCGCCGAGCAGCTGCATCGGCCGCAGCAGCGGCGAGACCGCCCGCTTGAACTCCAGCACCTCCCGCTTGAGCTGGTAGATCCGCCCCGCGTCACCACCGCGCGAGGACTTGCCGGGCTCGGCGGAGAAGACGTCGATCTCCACCTCGTCGATGTCGTCCTGGACCGCGTCGGACACCGCCAGGTAGTCGTCCACCACCTGGTCGGCGATCGCGTGCAGGACGGCGGAGGGGCCCTTGGCGAGCAGCTCCGGGTCGTCCTCCAGGCGGTGCCGCAGCGCACGCAGCGAGCCGTGGCCGCCGTGCCGCACGGTGATCACGAAGTACCGGCCGGTGAAGACCATCACCTCGCCGGACTCCACCACCTCGCTGGTCGCGGTGAGCTCGGCGTGCTCGACGTAGCGGATCGTCTTGAAGACGGTGAACAGCGAATTGTCGTACCGCTCCAGCTTGGGTCGCTGGTGCGCGTGCACCGCGTCCTCGACGGCCAGCGGGTGCAGCCCGAACTCCTCCGCGATCCCGGCGAACTCCTGCTCGGTCGGCTCGTGCAGCCCGATCCACACGAAGCCGTCGCTGCCGTCGCACTGCTCGGACGCCCGCCCGGCACGCACCGTGTCCAGCGCGTCGCGCAGCCCGATGCTGTCGGTGCACCGCACCCCGTCGCGGTAGACGGCGCAGTCGACGACCGCGCTGGTGCCGGTGATCGCGTCCCGCGTCGGGCCGTAGTCGTACGAAGCGGTGGACTTGCGCAGCGCGGGACGCACGACTGCGCGAAGATCACGGATCATCGACATGGCAAGCTCCTTCACGGACTGGCCGACGGCATCACGCCGCACTGAACTGAAATGCTGCAGCTGTTGATCAGGCTTCGGTGATCACGAGGCAGTTCAGGGCGCTCTCCCGAAACAGGGACGCTCCGCGGCAGGCCGTGGCGGATCGCGTTTCACGGCATGGCAGCCGGGTAAGGAACGCGAGGGCTCAGCGGGTCACACTGCGTGCGAGGCGGCGGCAAGGGAAGAGCGGCCGGTACTGCACGGTCGACTAGGATCCATGTCAGTCCCCACCTCCTCCGGCCGTCCCCGCTGGGGGATGACGTACGCGCGAACGCCCCACCTTAGCAAGCCCCGGTGACGACAATGTCGCGCCCGGCGCGATCCTTACGCGATCTATGCTCGCCGCATGGGTGAAATCCTGGCACTGGTCGAGGCCCGGCTGCGGTCCGCCTTCGGTGAACCCGATGCCCGCGCGGCCGTCACCTTCGTCGGGGCCGAGCGTGTCGAGGTGCTCCGTTTCACCACGGACGACCTGGTGCGGTACGCCACCCTCGGGATGTCGGCCCAGCCCATGGCCGACCCGGTCGCCGTGCTCGCCGACCCGTTGCGCGGGCCGCGCGCCGAGGTCGTCCTCACCGTCAGGGCCGGGCGCGCCGACACCTCCGCGGTGCTGCGCCCGCTGGCCGTGGTGGCGGCGTCCCCGCAGGTCGAGGGCGTCGTCCTGGCCGCCGGCAACGCGATGGACGTCGGCGAGCCGCTCTGGCCCGGGGCCCCCTTCACGTCCTTCCTGGTCGCCGAGCCCGGCGGCCTCGTCGACGACCTCCTGCTCCCCGTGCCCAGCGACCCGGTCAGCTTCTACCCGCTGCTTCCCATGACCCCGAACGAGGCGGCCTGGAAGCGGGTCCACGGCGCCGACGCCCTGCGCTCCCTCTGGCTCACCCACCCCACCGACCTCCGCGACCCGCTCCGCCGCGGTGTGACCCTCCCCTGACGCTCGCCCGGCGGGCGCCCGTCCGCCGCGCGGAGGCGGAAGGTCCGGACGGGTGATCGTCCTTGACGCGGGCACGGTGTGGGAGGACCGTGGGGATTTATGAGGGGCGAACCCAGTTGCCCGAAGTGCGGTGGCAGGGTCAGGGCGCCCGGCCTCTTCGCCGACTCCTGGCAGTGCGATGTGCACGGCACCGTGCACCCGCTGCAGCCCGTCGTCCCGCCGAGCGTCGAGGGCCTCGGAGTGGTCGTCCACCGGGCGCAGGTGCCGGTGTGGATGCCCTGGCCGCTGCCCGTCGGCTGGCTGTTCTCCGGGGTCGCCGCCGCGGGCGACGACCGCAGCGGCGGCCGGGCCACCGCGGTGGCCTGCTCCGGTCCCGGGCCCTTCGGCGGACCCGGCGAGCTGATGCTGATCGCGGAGGAGCTGGGGGTCGGGCTCGGCGCCCGTTACGCCGGCATCGACGGCCCCGACCCCGGTCCGAACATGTGCGTGAACACACCGCCGCACGCCAAGGTGCTGGCCGCCGGCCGCCCGACCGCCCTGTGGCATGTCAGCGGCGCACCCGACGACCGGGTCGTCTTCGCGGGCGAGGCCCGCGGTCTGTGGCTGTGGGCCATCGTCTGGCCCGAGGAGAGCGGCCTGCTGATGTACGACGAGCTGGTGCTGACCGACCTGCGCGACGCGGGCGCCGAGGTCGATCTGCTGCCCTGCGGTGCTCTGACCCCCAGGCTGCTGGCCTGAGTCGCTGCGGCCCTGGGAATCGCAGGTCCGGGCGGAAGCTATCCTTGGCTTCGTCCCCTGTCCGCGCCTCTCCGGGAGCCCGTGCCGTGCGCATCGACCTGCACACCCACTCCACGGCGTCCGACGGCACCGACACGCCCGCCGAGCTGGTGCGCAACGCCGCCGCCGCGGGGCTCGACGTCGTCGCGCTCACCGACCACGACACCGTCGGCGGTTACGCGGAGGCCGCCGCGGCCCTCGACGGTACGGCGTTGACGCTGGTCACCGGCGCGGAGCTGTCCTGCCGTACGGACGGCGGCATCAGCATGCACATGCTGGCGTACCTCTTCGACCCCGCCGAGCCGCAGCTGTACGACGCGCGCGAGCTCGTCCGGGACGGTCGGGTGCCGCGGGCCCGGGGGATGGTCGCCAAGCTCCAGGCACTCGGCGTGCCCGTGACCTGGGAGATGGTCCAGCGCATCGCGGGCGACGGCTCGGTGGGCCGCCCGCACATCGCGACCGCGATGGTCGAACTCGGCGTCGTGCCGACCGTCTCCGACGCCTTCACCTCCGAGTGGCTCGCCAACGACGGGCGGGTCTACGTCGAGAAGCAGGAGTTCGACCCCTTCGAGGCGGTCCGGCTGGTCAAGGCGGCAGGCGGCGTCACCGTCTTCGCCCACCCGGGCGCCCACAAGCGCGGCGAGACGGTGCCGGACGAGGTCATCGCGGAGCTCGGCGCCGCCGGGCTCGACGGCCTGGAGGTCGACCACGTCGACCACGACCCGGCCACCCGCGCCCGGTTGCGCGCGCTCACGCAGGAGCTGGGGCTGCTCGCCACCGGGTCGTCGGACTACCACGGGTCCCGGAAGACGGTCGCCCTCGGGGAGTGCGTCACCGACCCGGAGGTCTACGCACGGATCGCTGCGCGGGCCACGGGGGCGGTGCCGATCTCCGCGGTTTAGCTGCCGCCGGGCTCAGCCATCCGGGTCGGCCCTGACCCTCCCCGGGTGGGGGCTGATTGCGCGCGTGGTTCCCCGCGCCCCTTTGTGGGTGCCACTTGCGGTGGGGCTTCGCACTTGCGGTGCAGCGTGGCTGGTCGCGCGGTTCCCCGCGCCCCTGGGGGGGTGCTCTCTTCGGCAGAGGGCAAGCCACCAGGGGCGCGGGGAACCGCGCGCGCAACCACCCACCGGCCGATGGGCCGGAAATGACAGATCGTGGGCCCTCGGGTCGGTGGCGACGCGCGCCACCGCGAGGGCGCACCCTACGACGAAAGCCAGCGCATGTTCGACGTCACCCTCTTCGGCTCCGTTTTCTTCACGCTGTTCGTAATCATGGACCCGCCCGGCATCACGCCGATCTTCCTCGCGCTGACCTCCGGGCGGGCGGCCAAAGTGCAGCGGCGGATGGCGTTGCAGGCCGCGAGCGTGGCCTTCGGGGTGATCGCGGTGTTCGGGATATGCGGGCAGCAGATCCTGGACTACCTGCATGTGTCGGTGCCCGCGCTGCGGATAGCCGGCGGGCTGCTGCTCCTGCTGATCGCGCTCGACCTGCTGACCGGCAAGGCGGACGAGCCGACGCAGACCAAGGACGTCAACGTGGCGCTGGTGCCGCTGGGGATGCCGCTGCTCGCCGGTCCGGGCGCCATAGTGACGGTGATCCTGGCGGTGCAGCACGCGGACGGGGTCGCCCAGCAGACGTCCGTGTGGCTGGCCATCGTCGCGATGCACGCGGTGCTGTGGCTGACGATGCGCTACTCGCTGGCGATCATCCGGGTGATCAAGGAGGGCGGCGTGGTGCTGGTGACCCGGCTGTCCGGGATGCTGCTGTCGGCGATCGCCGTGCAGTCCGTCGCCAACGGCGTCATCGGCTTCGTCCACGGCCAGGGCTGAGCCCTGCCGCCGCCCGGCTCGCCCGCGCCCGGACATGCGAAAGCGCCCCGTACGGACCTGCTGTACGGGGCGCCGTTGCGTGAGCCGGCGATCAGTCCGCGGGGCGGATGTAGATGCGCTGGCCGATGGCAGCGGCCTGCTGCACGATCTTGTTGACGGCGGAAGCGTCCACGACGGTGCTGTCCACGGCGTCGCCGGTCCGGTCGTCGAGTCGCATGATCTCGAAGCGCATGGGGCTTCTCCCTTCGTCCCTCGTTACATGTGTGGTCAACGAACACCCCCTTCAAAACATTCCCTACCCTAAATAAACTCTTTCGCAGAGCCGACTACTTCTCGCCGGGCGCACCCTCGCCGGCCCAGAACGCGATGAGGGCGGAGGCCGTCTCGGCCGGCCGCTCGGCGTTGGGGGAGTGCTCCGCGCCCTTGATCACGACGCGCCGGGCGCCCAGCCGTTCCGCCATCACGTCGAGCAGCGGGATCGGCCAGGCGTAGTCCACCTCACCGGACAGTACGAGCTTCGGCAGCGCCACGGCGGCAAGTTCGGCGACCCGGTCGGGTTCCGCCATCAACTGGCGTGCCGTGGCGATCAGCTGTTCGGGCACGGTGGTCACCCAGCGGCGGTGCAGGAAGTCGTCGAGCCAGGCCGGGGTCGCGGGGACGCCCTCGCGGTCGGCGTCCAGCGCGCGCATCGCCTGCCAGGCCGTCTCCATGTCCATCGTCGGCAGGTGGTCGATCAGCAGCTGGGTCCTGACCTGCTGCTCCGGGGCCACCTCGGCGGGTCCCGAGCTCATCAGCGTCAGCGACGCCCACGCTTCCTGGCCGCCGGCCAGCACCGCCGCCCGGACGATCTGGCCGCCGAGCGAGTGGCCCAGCAGATGCAGCGGGCGCCCGTCACCCCGGGCGGCCAGCGCCGCGCCCTGCGCGACGACGTCCGCGGCGAGCTCCCGCTGGGCGTACGCGGCCTCGTCACGCGGACCGCCCGACTCGTGCTGGCCGCGGCCGTCGACCGCGACGACCCGGAAGCCGGCCGCGGACAGCGGCGCCAGCAGGTCGAGGAAGTCCTCCTTGCTGCCGGTGAACCCGGGGACGAGGAGTGCGGTGCCGTGCTGCGCGGGCGCGTCGGGTGCGGGAGCGGTGTCCAGGACCGCGAACGACCCGCGGGAGGTGTCCAGCCGGTGGGATGTGGTGTGCTCCGGCAGGGCCAGGGTGGTCGGTCGGCTCATGCAGTGAGATTACGCGGTGCATATGTCCGACAGGTTGCCTCTCGGCATGAAACACCCCCGGCCGGAGTGGGCCGGGGGTGTTCACTGGGGCTCGGTGCCGTGCGGGTCAGCTCTCGTCGGCCAGCGCGGCGGGCACCTCGGCGACCGCCTTGCGCGTACGCCGGCGCGGCGCCTTCACCACGGTCTCCTCGGCGGCGACCGCGGGCGCGGGCACCTCGGCGACCGCCTTGCGCGTACGGCGGCGCTTCGGCGCTTCGGCCACGGCGGCGGTGTCCGCCTCCGGCGCGGCGGCCGGGGCCGGTACGTCGGCGGCGGCCTTGCGGGTACGGCGGCGCTTGGGGGCCTCCTCCGTCACCGCGGCGTCGGCCTCCGGCGCGGCGGCCGGTGCGGGCACCTCGGCGGCGGCCTTGCGGGTCCTGCGGCGGGGCGCCGGCTCGGCCACGCCCGCGTCGGCGGCCTGCGCCTCGGCGACGACCTCGGCCGGGCTCCCGGCCGGGGCGACGGTCTCGGCCGGAGCCGCGACCGCCTTGCGCGTACGGCGGCGGGGGGTCTTGGGCGCGGCCTCGGCGGGCTCTGCCACGACCTCCACCTCGGCGGCCGCCACGACCTCAGCGGCGGCCGGCTCCTCGGCGGTCCCGGCCAGCGGGGTCACCGCGGCACCGGCACCGTTACGGGTCCTGCGCCGGCGGCGGGGGGTCCGGGGGCCGCTCTGGCCCTCGGCCTCCGGCGCCGACACCGCGGTCGCCGACTCGGCGGCCTCGGCGGGTGCCGGCACGGTCTGCCCCGACTCGCCGCCACGGGTCCTGCGGCGCTGCCGCGGGGTCCGGGTGCGGGCCGGGCGCTCCTCGGCCGGAGCCGCGGCAGGTCCGGAACGCCCGCCGCCCGCGGGACGGCGGCCGCGGGCGCCGCGCCCGCCGGTCTCGCCGAGGTCCTCGACCTCTTCGGCGTCGAGTCCCGCCCTGGTCCGTTCAGCCCGGGGCAGTATCCCCTTCGTGCCGGCCGGGATGCCGAGCAGCTCGAACAGGTGCGCGGAGGTCGAGTAGGTCTCCTCCGGGTCGTTGAACGACAGGTCGAGCGCCTTGTTGATCAGCTGCCAGCGTGGGATGTCGTCCCAGTCGACCAGCGTGATCGCCGTACCCGACGCTCCCGCGCGGCCGGTGCGGCCGATGCGGTGCAGGTAGGTCTTCTCGTCCTCGGGCGTCTGGTAGTTGATCACGTGGGTGACGCCTTCGACGTCGATGCCGCGGGCGGCCACGTCGGTGCACACCAGCACGTCGACCTTGCCGTTGCGGAAGGCGCGCAGCGCCTGCTCGCGGGCGCCCTGGCCGAGGTCGCCGTGCACCGCGCCGGAGGCGAAGCCGCGCTTCTCCAGCTGCTCGGCCACGTCGGCCGCGGTCCGCTTGGTGCGGCAGAAGATCATCGCCAGCCCGCGGCCGTCGGCCTGCAGGATGCGGGAGACCAGCTCCGGCTTGTCCATCGAGTGGGCGCGGAAGACGTGCTGGGTGGTGTTCCTGACCGTCGCGCCCTCGTCGTCGGGTGCGGTCGCGCGGATGTGGGTCGGCTGCGACATGTACCGGCGGGCCAGGTTGATGACCGCGCCGGGCATGGTCGCCGAGAACAGCATCGTCTGCCGCTTCACCGGCAGCATGCCCATGATCTTCTCGACGTCGGGCAGGAAGCCCAGGTCGAGCATCTCGTCGGCCTCGTCGAGGACCAGGGTGCGCACATGGCGCAGACTGATCTTCTTCTGGCCGGCCAGGTCCAGCAGCCGGCCCGGGGTGCCGACGACCACGTCGACGCCCTTCTTGAGCGCTTCGACCTGCGGTTCGTAGGCCCGGCCGCCGTAGATGGCGAGCACCCGGACGGCGCGGACCTTGCCGGCGGTCAGCAGGTCGTTGGTGACCTGCTGGCACAGCTCGCGGGTGGGGACGACGACCAGGGCCTGCGGCGTGTCGGTCAGCTGCTCGGGCGTGGCGCGCCCGGCTTCGACGTCGGCGGGCACGGTGACCGACTCCAGCAGCGGCAGGCCGAAGCCCAGCGTCTTGCCGGTGCCGGTCTTGGCCTGGCCGATGACGTCGTTGCCCGCGAGGGCGACCGGGAGCGTCATCTCCTGGATCGGGAAGGGAGTGGTGATGCCGACGGCCTCAAGGGCCTCGGCGGTCTCGTTGAGGATCCCGAGACTGCGGAAGGTGATGGTGGACAGGATGCTTGCCTCTTCTGTGAGACGCGGCACTGTGCGGCAAGGGGGGTCGAGCAACCGGGCACGCCGGCGATTCGGCGTAGGTCACTGACCGCGCAGGGGTGTCGTACAGCCTTCGAGGGGCTGTGGAGCGCGGGACCGCTGCCCTCGCTCAAGCCGCGAGTGGGCGCCCCTCCCGATGTCAGGAGGGCGGTCGGTTCGGAGCCGATCGGGCCACCGACCGGGCATCCAAGGTGTTGCACACGTCGCCCGCCGAGGTTCGGAACCAGGCCGACTACCGGCGGGTGCATTACCACTCTACCCCGGAAACACGTGGCTGCACCCGATCAAATGTTTCGTTAGGGACATCGCCGGGTCTCGTGGAGGGTGTCGGCGGCGGCGCGGGACTTGGTTATTGTGCGCTCCATGGAGACGCCTGACGACACCACCACGCCCGCACCCGAGACCGCCGCGCCGGCCACCGGGATCGCCGCCCAGGACTGGACGTCCGCGTCCGCGGACCCGCGCTACCGGGCCGCGGTGGTCGATCTGCTGGGCGCGCTGGCGTACGGCGAGCTGGCCGCGTTCGAGCGGCTCGCGGAGGACGCGAAACTCGCGCCCACCCTGGAGGACAAGGCGGAGCTCGCGGCGATGGCGGCCGCCGAATTCCACCACTTCCAGCGGCTGCGCGACCGGCTCACCGAGGTCGGCGAGTCGGCGAACCTCGCGATGGAGCCCTTCGGTGCGGCGCTGGACGAGTTCCACCGCCAGACGGCACCGTCGGACTGGCTCGAAGGCCTGGTCAAGGCCTATGTCGGCGACTCGATCGCGTCCGACTTCTACCGTGAGGTCGCGGCCAGGCTGGACACCGACACCCGCACCCTGGTGCTCGCGGTGCTCGACGACACCGGGCACGCCAGTTTCGCGGTGGGCAAGGTGCGCGCCGCGATCGAGGCCGAGCCGCGGGTCGGCGGCCGGCTCGCGCTGTGGGCGCGGCGGCTGATGGGCGAGGCGCTGTCGCAGGCGCAGCGGGTCGTCGCCGACCGGGACGCGCTGTCCACGATGCTCGTGGGCGGTGTCGCCGACGGCTTCGACCTGGCCGAGGTCGGCCGGATGTTCTCCCGCATCACCGAGGCCCACACCAAGCGCATGGCGGCCCTGGGCCTGGCCGCGTAACCGCTCCGGGCGCGGCGTCGCCCCGGCAGGTGCGGCGCCGCGTGCGGTGGCGTGAACCGCTTCGGGGGCTGCGGGCAACAACGGGTAATGCGCGTCTCCGGCGCGCAGATGGCTTCCGCAGATCGGAGACCCATGACCGCCGCACCCCTCTGGCCCTCGCCACCCGCTGAACCCGCCGGGGCAGGCGATGACGACGACGCCCAGCTGATCGTCCGGTCCCGCGCCCGCCCCGAGGTCTTCGCCGGGCTCTACGACCGGCACGCCCCGGGGCTGCACCGCTATGTCACCCGGCGGCTCGGCCGCGACCTGGCCGACGACGTGGTCGGCGAGACCTTTCTGATCGCCTTCCGCGGCCGGGAGGACTACGACATCAGCCGCCCGCAGGCCCGCCCGTGGCTCTACGGCATCGCGGCGAACCTGATCAGCAGGCACCGCAGGAGCGAGCTGCGCGCCTACCGCGCCCTGGCCAGATCGGGCGCGGACCCGGTCGCCCTGACCTACGCGACCGACCCGGACGCCGTCGACGGCCGTCTCGTGGCACAGGCCGCCGGCGCCGCCCTCGCGGCCGCGCTGCGCGCGCTGTCCGACGGCGACCGGCACGTCCTGCTGCTGGTCGCCTGGGAGGACTTCAGCTACGCGGAGGTCGCCGACGCCCTCGGCATCCCGATCGGCACCGTCCGCTCCCGCCTGAACCGCGCGCGCAGGAAGATGCGCTCCGCACTCGGCGACACCCATCCCGTCTACGCCCCGGAAGGGGACCACCATGGATGAGCTGACCGCGGTACGCGAACTGCGTGCCGACGCCCCCACCCCGGACGCCGGACGGCTCGCGGCCGGGCGCCGTCGCCTGATGTCGGAGATCACCGCCACCGGGACCCGCACCGCCGGGCGGCGTCTGTGGCGCGGGAACGGAGCGGCCGGCGCCGGCGGCGTGCCCGAGCGCGCCCGCCGCAACGGCCTGGTGGCGCTGACGGCCACCGCGGTCGTCGCGGTGCTGCTCGTCGCCGGGGTGCTCATGCAGGGCGCCGGGAGACCGCGTCCCGCGGGCGTCGCGGCGCCGCCGGCGACCGCGGCCGCCCGCCTGCTCTCGAACGCCGCCGCGACGGTCGCCGCGACTCCGTCCAAGCAGCCGGGCCCGAACCAGTGGCTGTACACCCGCGCCGTCTTCTGCCAGGGGACCGGGACGTGGTGCACCACCACGGACAGCTGGGTCCGCTACCGCGACGGCCTGCGGGCGGACGTCCCCGACCCGGCCGAGGACGGCACGCCGCCGAAGAAGATCGAGGAGGACACGGCCAGGGACGAGTTCGGCGCGCGTCCGCGGATCGACCGCGCCTGGCTGGCGTCGCTGCCCGCGGAGCCGCACGCGGCGCTCAAGCAGATCGACTCCAAGGATCTGGGATGGCCGTTCCCGGCCCCGGCCTCCCACAAGTCGCCGGAATACCAGTTCCGCAGGGTCCTCGACATCCTGCAGGTCACCCAGCCGACGCCGCCGAAATACGCCGCCGCGCTCTACCGTGCCCTCGCGGTGATCCCGGGGGTCGAGATCCACACCGGACTGCTGAAGGACGCCGCCGGACGGGAAGGTCTGGGGATCGGCATCCGCGGCGGGAACGGGGAGTATCTGGTGCTCGACCCGGTGACCTACGCCTACCGCGGCCTGAACTGGGACCTGCGCGGGTCGGAGCCGCTGCTCAGGACCTACGCGCTGAGGTCCGCCGGCGTCGTGGACCACGTCGGGCAGGTGCCGGGCGGCCCGATTCCGCCGGCCTCCTCGATCGTGCCCCCGCGAAAGGCGCCGGACCCGAAGGTGCCCAAGCGCAACGCGACCAAGGGGCCGGTGTCCTCGTCCCCGCCGTCCGTCCTGCACAACTTCGCCGGCTGAGGACGGGCGCGCCCCCCGGAGCCCGGACCCGGCTCACACCCCGTGCGGGGTGACCTTCGCGTGCCGTCCGCGCCTCGGGGGGCGGGCCAGCACGCTCAGGCCGGCCGCCGCGGTCGCGAAGGCGGCCGCGAGGCTGCCGCCGGGGTGGGCGCCGCCCAGGATGGTGTAGGTGACAAGGCCGCCGGTCAGCCCGCCCACCAGGCCGGTGCCCAGCAGCAGCCGGGGCGACGGCAGCCGGGCGGGGAACAGCCGGGCCGCGGCGAAGGCCGCGAGCAGGCCGAGGGCGGCGTAGGCGACGCTCTGCCAGATCATGCGATTCCCCTCCGGTGGCGCGGCGTTACGGACCGTTCCGTACTCGTCCTACCCCCGGAGGGACCCGGGCAAAACGAAGGGGCGGCAACCGGGCACTCCCGGTCGCCGCCCCGCTGACCGTTCGTCAGAGAGCGGCGCCGAACCCGACCCTGCGGGCGGCCGGCTCACCGATCTCGACGTACGCCAGCCGGTCCGCGGGGATGAGCACCTTGCGGCCGTGCTCGTCCTCCAGGGACAGCAGCTTCGCGTCACCGCTCAGCGCCTCGGCGACGGCCTTCTCGACTTCGGCCGCCGACTGCGCGCTCTCGATGCTGATCTCGCGCGGCGCGTGCTGCACGCCGATCTTGACCTCCACGGCTTGGATACCTCCGATGGTCTGGCGGTGTGCGCGGTTGGTCGCGCCGTACGCTGCCAGACTAGCCCGCGGCGGCGGCGGTAAATCCGCGCCTCGTGCACGCCGTGAGCGAACACCGGCCGGCCGCCGTGCGGCGGGGTCCGGTGGCCGTCAGAGGTGCTGGCCGGTGCCGCCGCCCTCGGCGCCGTGCAGCGGGAAACCGGCGATACCGCGCCATGCCAGCGACGTCAGCAGCTGCACCGCGGTGTCCCTGGGCACCTCGCTGCGGCTGGCCAGCCAGTAGCGCGCCACCACCTGGGAGACGCCGCCGAGGCCGACCGCGAGCAGCATCGACTGGTCACGGGACAGGCCGGTGTCCTCCGCGATGACCTCGCTGATCGCCTCGGCGCACTGCATCGCGACCTTGTCGACCCGCTCCCTGACCGCCGGCTCGTTGGTCAGGTCGGATTCGAAGACCAGCCGGAAGGCGCCGCCCTCGTCCTCGACGTAGGCGAAATACGCGTCCATCGTCGCCTCGACGCGCTTCTTGTTGTCCGTGGTCGACGCCAGTGCCCCGCGCACCGACTGCAGCAGTGACTCGCAGTGCTGGTCGAGCAGTGCGAGATACAGTTCGAGCTTGCCGGGGAAGTGCTGGTAGAGCACCGGTTTGCTGACGCCGGCCCGCTCGGCGATGTCATCCATCGCGGCCGAGTGGTAGCCCTGCGCGACGAAGACCTCCTGGGCGGCCCCCAGCAACTGCTCGCGTCGGGCCCTGCGGGGCAGGCGCGTGCCGCGTGGTCGTGCCTGAGTCTGCTCGATGGCTGTCACGCCGCCTCCCATTTCTGCGGAACGAACGAAGGAGCGAACGAAAGAACGCTGCACCGGCCATCGTACTTTTGAGTAACGACCCTGTGCGCCGTACGGGCGCACATTCTCACTTTCTGGATGGGGGCGGCCCCGCCGGTGCCGGTCCGGTGCGAAGCCCGGCGGCGGCGTCCGTGCCGCTCAGCGGTAGTCGTCCTCGTCCTGTGCGACCACCCGGCGCTGCTCCGCGAGGTCCGCAGGGTCGGCTTCCTCGTCCTGGTCCGAGGGCCGGGCCGTCACCGGGTCGTCGCGCTGCTGGAGCAGTTCGGTCTGCTGCTCGGCGCTGTCCGCCTCCGGCGCCTCCAGGTCCAGATCGTCGTCGAGCGCGCTCTGGACCGCGTCGCTGTCGTCCTCGTCGGCTTCCCGCTCGATGTGCGCGATCTCCTCGGACATGGCGCCTCCCTTCCCTCGGTCCCCGCCCTTCCCCTCCGCATACCCCCTCCTACGGAGCCTAGGAGCACCCGGCCGTACGCGCAGCGCGTACGGCCGGTCCCCGATCCCGCAGGACCGCGCCGGGCGGCCGATTCCGCGCGGTCGTGTGCGGACGAACACACGGTCGCCCGCGTGATCGTCTCGTAACATCGACACATGGCCTCGACGGACTACTCGCAAGCCGCCGCTCCGCCGGCCGCCGTGCCCCCGGCCGGGCCGGTCCTCGCCGACGGGGAGACGTCACGGTTCGTGCGGCTCCCCGGGCTCGGCCTGCTGGTCCGCTCCCGCACCGGCAGCGCGGAGCGGGAGGCGGCCGGTGAGCTCGAACCCGCGATGTTCGTGCACGGACTCGGCGGCTCGTCGCAGAACTGGTCGGCGCTGATGGCCTCGCTGGCCGACAGCGTCGAAGGACATGCTCTCGACCTGCCGGGTTTCGGCCATTCCCCGCCGCCCGACGACGGCAACTACTCGGTCGCCGCGCACGCGCGCGCGGTGGTCAGGCTGCTGGACGCCGAGGGGCGCGGCCCGGTCCACCTGTTCGGCAACTCGCTGGGCGGCGCCGTCACCGTCAAGGTGGCCGCGGCCCGGCCCGACCTGGTCCGCACCCTCACCCTGGTCTCGCCGGCCCTGCCCGAGTTGCCGCCGCAGCGCACCGCCGTCCCCACCGCGCTCGCCTCCGTGCCCGGCATGCCCGCGCTGTACGAACGGGCCACCCGCGGCTGGCCGCCGGAGCGCCGCACCCAGGCGCTGCTGTCGCTCTGCTACGGCGACCCGGCCGTCGTCGGCGACCCCGAGCGTGCCGCCGCCGCGGCCGAGTACCAGCGGCGTATCGACCTGCCGTACTTCTGGGACGTCATGGTCCGCTCCACCCGCGGCATCGTGAACGCCTACACCCTCGGCGGCCAGCACTCCCTGTGGCGGCAGGCGGAACGGGTGCTCGCACCGACCCTGCTGATCTACGGCGGACGCGACCAACTCGTGTCCGTACGCATGGCCCGCAAGGCGTCCCGGGCCTTCCGCGACTCGCGGCTGCTGACCATCCCCGGCGGCGGCCACGTGGCGATGATGGAACACCCGTTCCTGGTCGACCGGGCCTTCCGCGATCTGCGCGGCGAAATCGCCGCCCGCGCACGTGCCGCCGGGGGTACCGTCACCGCAACGACGGGCATGAGCACTGCGGCGAGCGGGAGCTGATCGAGGGCGTGGGCAAGCACAGCGCGCGGGACGGCCAGGACGGTCGTGACAACCGCGTACCGCAGACCGGCGGCACCTTCGCGCCGCCCGGCAGCGCCCTGGGCACCCCCGGCAGCGGGCGCCGCAGGCGCGGCTCAGGCGGCCCCTACACCGAGCCGTTCGACCCCTTCGGCGACAGCGGCGCCTTCGCGGCCGTACGCCCCCAGGACCACTCAGCCCGCCCGCCCACGCACCCCGAGCACCGCGAGCACGGGGCGTGGGGCACGCCCGGCGCCTGGGGCGGCGGCGGCACCGGCAGCCGGGGCCTGCCCTTCGACCCCGTCGAGGACTGGGCCGAGGGCTGGGCCGCGCACGACACCGCCACCGCGGCGGCCGCCGGGGACCTGCGGGTGCCGCGGCACCCGGTGGACACGCCGGGCCGCACGGTGCCGCGGCCGCGGCAGGAGTTCCTCGACGCCTTCGAGCCGCTGCCCGCCCCCGCCCGCCCCGCCCCGCCCGCGGAGACCCCGCCGCCCGCCGCCCCGCCCGAGCCCGAATCCGCCCCCGGCGGGCGCCGCAGACCCGGCAAGGCCACCTGGACGATCAGCGGCGTCGCCGCGGCCGCGGTCGTCACCGCGGTCGCTGTCGCCGCCTACGGCCAGTTCACCCGCACCGGCGGGGACACCCCCGCCCCCGACCCCACCGCCGGTACGCCGACCCGCTCCACCGGCGCGGGCGCGCCGGGCTCAGGCCCGGCCGCGACGACCGGCGCGACCCCGGCCGTCGCCCCCGTCGGCTACGACCAGCTGATGGACCGGCAGTATCCGCTGGACCCCGCGCTCGAGCTCTCCGGTGCCTTCGAGACCGTCCCCGGCCACCAGGCCGCGCCCGGCAAGGGCAAGGTGATGACCTTCCGGGTCGACGTCGAGAAGGGCCTCCCGCTGGACCCCGGGCTCTTCAGCGACACGGTCTTCAAGACCCTCAACGACAGCCGCAGCTGGGGCCACGGCGGCACGATGACCTTCGAGCGCGTCTCGACCGGCCAGGCGGACATCGTCGTGACCCTCGCCAGCCCCGGCACGACCGCGAAGTGGTGCGCCAGGTCCGGGCTCGACACGACGGTCGACAACGTTTCCTGCGACGCGGCGTCGACGCCGCGCACCATGATCAACGCCTACCGCTGGGCACAGGGCGCGCAGACGTACGGCCCGCACCTGATGCACGCGTATCGCCAGATGCTGATCAACCACGAGGTCGGTCACCGGCTGGGCCACGGGCACGTGGGCTGCCCCCGGAACGGTGCCCCGGCCCCGGTGATGATGCAGCAGACCAAGTTCCTCTCCCTGAACGGCGGCCCCACCTGCCGCCCGAACGCCTGGCCCTTCCCCTAACGCCCAGGGGCTTGCCCCAGGGCGCGGCGGCTCAGCGTTTTCCGGCGCGCTGCGGATACCCCCAGGCGTGGCCCCGGGGGCGGAACCGCACGCCCCGCGCCGGGACGCCGAACCGCGACGGCACCTCCCGGCGGGATTCGTGGGATGACTCCAACGCCCGACGTTGGGAGAAGTTACGCCTGTTCACCCCTTTTGGTGGTGCCGCGGACAACCGTCCGCCGCGCCGCCCGCATGGCGCAATACGGTCGTCGCGCCGGGCGGGACACCAGCTCGTCCGGGGTTGAGGACAAGAGGGGGCGCACCCGTGCGGATTGGATTACTTACCGAGGGTGGCTATCCGTACGCAAGAGGTGAGGGCGGCGCATGGTGCGACCGCCTCGTCAGAGGCCTGGCACACCACGACTTCGACGTCTACGCGCTGAGCCGGTCACCGCGCACCGAGGCCGCGGGCACGGTCGAGATCCCGCCGCACGTCCGCCGCGTGCGGCACGAGCGGATGTGGGGCGAGCCCGCCCCCGAGGCCCCCCGCGGCGGCGGCCGCTCCGCGGCCAGGGCCAGGCGCGCCGCCTTCCGCAGCGGCTTCCGCGACCTCGCCGCCGCGCTGGCCGGCGGCGCCGGGATGGGGCAGGTCGAGCGGGCGGACCGTTTCGCCGCCGGCCTGTACGCCCTCGCGGACCTGGCCGTGGAGTCCCCCGGCGCCCTGCCCCCGCTGCTGCGCGGCGACGACGCCCTGGCGGAGCTGGAGGCGGCCTGCCGGGCCCGGGGCGTACGTCCGGTGCTCGGCGACATCGTCGTGACCGAACTGCTCACCGTCGCCGACCTGCTCGAGCGCCAGCTGCGCCCGCTGTCGGCTCCCTGGTACGGCCCGGACGAGCTGGGCTCGGCCGACGTCTGCCACGCGGTGTCCGGCGGACCGGCCGCCCTCCCGGGGCTGTTGGGCAAACGGTTCTGCGGCACGCCGCTGATCGTCACCGAGTACACCGTCCGCGCCCGGGAGGCACTGCTCGCCCACCGGGCCGCCGGCCTGCCGCCCGCCGTACGCGCCCTGCTCGGCGACCACTACCGGCTGCTTGCGGGGGAGAGCTACCGGCAGGCCGCGCTGATCACCCCGGGGTCGACGCACGTGCGCCGCTGGCAGGAGCGGTGCGGTGCGCCCAGGGAGCGGATGCGGACCATCCACCCGGGCATCGACGCGGGGCGGTTCGCGCGGGCCGGCGCGGCCGCCGAGGCCGCGGCGCAGGCCGGCGAGCAGGCCGCGCACGCCGACCCGACGGTGGCGTGGGTCGGCCGCGCCGACCCGGCCAAGGACCTCATCGCGCTGCTGCACGCCTTCCACGCCGTACGCCGGGAGGAACCGCACGCCCGGCTGCGGATCTTCCACCTGCGGGCTGCGGACGAGCGCGCGACCGGCTATCTGGAGCACTGCCGCACGCTCGCCGCCCAGCTCTTCCCCGACGAGGCGGCCGACGCGAACGCCGTCGGTGAGAATCCGGTGAGCTTCGAGGAGATCGGCTCGCCCGGCGCCCCGGAGTCCGCGGACGCCTACGCGGCGGGCGATGTCGTGGTGCTGTCCAGCAGCGCGGAGGGCTTCCCGCTGAGCCTGGTCGAGGCGATGTTCTGCGGGCGGCCGACGGTGTCCACGGACGTCGGGGCGGTGCGCGAGGTCATCGGCGGTACGGGCCTGGTGGTCCCGCCGCGCAACCCGAGGGCGCTGGCGGACGCGACGCTCGACCTGCTGCGCGGCCCGGAGCGTGCGGCCCGCCTCGGCGCCGCGGCCAGGGAGCGGGCGCTGGCCCTCTTCACCGTCACCACCTGCGTTGACGCCTTCCGCGAGAGCTACCTCGACGTGGTCGCCCACCACCCGGTGCGCCGTCTGCCGCTGCTCGACGCGCAGGGCGCTCCGCGCCCGTTCACCACGCCCGCGGAATCCCTCTCCCCCTCCCGCCTGGCCCCCACCCCGTCCCACCCGTCCTGGACGCCCGTCCCGGCCACCCGCCCCTGACCACGTTCGGAGCGCCACCCCCATGACCCCTGAACCCACCCCGCCAGAAGCCGTCCCCCCGATACCAGCCCCCCCCGATCCCGACACAGGCCGTCCCCCCGCCCGCCCGGGCCCGGCGGGAGAGACCGCCGAGCCGGGCCCGGCGGGAGAGACCGCCGAGCCGGGCCCGGCGGGAGAGACCGCCGAGCCGCCCGCCGACGCCGTGCCCGACCCCGCACGGAAGCCGGACGCCGGGCAGCCCGCGGGCGCTGTGCCCGACCGGAGGGCGGACGCCGGGCAGCCTGCCCGCGACGCGCCGCCCGACCACGCGCGCCCCGCGGACCTCGCGCCGCCCGACCACGCGCGCCCCGCGGACCTCGCGCCGCCCGTCGGCGCCGCGGCTCGCGCCCGGCCGCCCGCGGAGTCCGGGGCCACCCGGGGCGGGTGGGCCCCGGGTGGCGCTGGTGAATCGATTTCGCAGCCCGCGCCGCGCCCCGGGGGCACTTCCCCCGCAGGGGGACCGGCGCGGCGGCGCGGGCCCGCCGATCCGGTGCGGGCCGTGATGCACCGGTACCGGACGCTCGTCTCTGGGGCCGTGGACGCCTGGGAGATCGCCGCCGGACTGGAGGCGTACGGGGTCAACGACGGGGAGGCGCGACGGCTGCGGCACCGGGACGTGTTCGGGCTGGCCGAGGAGCTGTACGCGCGGGTTCCCCGGGCGGTCCGGGTGGCCGCCGTGGGGGAGCGGGGAGCGGCCAGGGCGCGGCTCGGGGGGCGGGCCGTCGCGGCGCACCTGCTGCCCGGGGCCGGATGCGTACTGGCCGCCGGACTGCCCGCCGCGGCCGCGCCGGTCGCCGCGCTGGTGGCGGTCGCCCTGTGGGCGGCCCTGCGCGGCGGGCCGCTGCGCGCGGCCCCGGGCGCCGGCGCGGCCCTGTGGACGTACGGCCTGCTCGGCTTCGCGCTCTACGGCCCGCAGGCCGTCACCGCGCTGGCCGGCCGCGGCCGGTTCGACCCCGGCGCCGGCACCGCCTCCTTCGCGGCCCTCGCGCTGAGCCTGGCGCCCGCCGCCGCGCTGGCCGGCTGGTTCGCGGCGGCCGCCCGCGCCCAGCTCGCCCCCAGCCACGGCCTCGCCGACTTCGCCGACGCCGTACGGCCCCGGCTGGCGGCCGCCCTGGCCGGTTACGCCGCCGCGCTCGGCGCGCTGCTGCTGACCGCCGCCGCCATGGCGGGCTCGGCCCCGCTCGCCGGACCGGCCGCGCTGGGCGTGCTGCTCTTCACCGCCCGGCTGCTGGCCGTGCACGGCCACCCGGGGCCCGCCGCCGCGGGCCTGGCCGCGGCCTGCGCCGCCGAGGCGCTGACCCTCCTGCTCGCGGCGGCCCCCGGCCACCTGGCGCCGCCCGGCGGCACCGCGGAGGCCGCCGTGTGCGGCGCCGCCGCCCTCGTACTGGCAGCCCAGGCCTTCCGCCTGCTCGCCCGAGCCGCCGCGCACCGCCTGCCGCCCGCCGGGCGCCACTGACCTCCGTCACACCGACCAGGAGAAAGACCCTTGATCACGCATTTGTCCCGACACCGAAACCGCCGGCCGCGCACCGCACCGCTCGGAGGCACCCGATGAGAGTGCTGCTGCTCGGAGCCGACGGCTTCCTCGGCCGCCACGTCGCGGAGCGACTGCTCGCGGATCCCGCCGTCCAGCTCACCGCGCTGGGCCGCAGCGACGACGCCGACGTCAGGTTCGACCTGTCCAGCGGCGCGCCCGGCGTGCTGGCCCGCTTCCTCGACGCGGTTCACCCCGGCGTGATCGTCAACTGCGCCGGCACCACCCGCGGTGCCGCCCGCGAGCTGACCCGGCAGAACACCGTGGCCGTCGCCACGGTCTGCGAGGCGATGCGCCGCAGCAGCACCACCGCCCGGCTGGTCCAGCTGGGCTGCGGTTCCGAATACGGCCCGTCCCCGGTCGGCTCCTCCACCGGCGAGGACGCGCCGCCGCGTCCCGGCGGCCCGTACGGGGTGAGCAAGCTCGCCGCCACCGAGCTGGTGCTCGGTTCCGGCCTGGACGCGGTCGTGCTGCGGGTGTTCAGCCCGGTCGGCCCCGGTACGCCGACTGGCGCGCCGATGGGCAGGGTCGCCGAGGCGCTGCGCAGGGCCATGCAGAACGGCGACGCCGAACTGCGGCTCGGCGGCCTGGGGGTGCAGCGCGACTTCATCGACGCCCGCGACGTCGCCCGCGCGGTGCACGCCGCCTCGCTGTCCGCCGCGCAGGGCGTGGTGAACATCGGCAGCGGGCGGGCGGTGCGGATGCGCGACATGGCCGCCGCGCTGGCCCATGTCGCGGGGTACGAGGGCGCCGTCCGCGAGCTGGACGAGGCGCCCGCCTCCGGCGGGGCGACGATGCCGCCGTACCCCGACGGCTGCGGGCTGTGGCAGCAGGCCGACGTCCGTACCGCGCGCGACCGGCTCGGCTGGCGGCCGCGGATCGGCCTTGAGGAGTCGCTTGCCGATGTGTGGATGGAGGCGGCATGTCGCGTCTGACCAGGTCGCGGCGCGGCGTCAGGCCGCGCGGCGACGGCACCGGATTCGGCGTGCCGGCCTTCGCGCACCCGCTGGTGGCCCCGGCGGAGTGGGCCGAACTCGCCCGCCCGGGCACGCCGTTGCACTGGGCCGCCTTCGACGTGGCCCGGGGGCCCGGCAGCCGCCCCGACCCGCTGTACGCCGAGGCGGCCGCCCGCGTCCGCGAGAACGGCGTCCCGCTGCTCGGACTGCTGGACGCCGCACGCGGCCGGCGGCCGTTCGGCGAGCTGGTCTCCGACGCCTCGCGCTACCTGGACTGGTATCAGGTCGACGGCTTCTACCTGGACAAGGCGCCCAACGGCCGGGCGGAGGCCGACGACTGCCACTGGGCGATCACCACGCTGCGTGCGCTGCTGGAGCGCGAGCCGGGACGCGGCAGGAGTGGCGCCGGCCACATCGTCCTCGGTCACGGCACCCACCCCGACCCCTGTTACGCCGGCCTGGCCGACCAGCTGGTCACCTTCGCGGGGTCGTGGGACCGCTACCGGTGGTCGGAGGCTCCGCAGTGGACGGCGCTGTATCCGCCGTCGCGCTTCGTGCACCTGGTGCACGGCCTGCCGGAGGCGCACCTGGACGACGCCCTGCGGATCGCCCGCTGGCAGGGCGCGGCCACCGTGTGCCTGACCGACCGCACCGCACGGGACGGGACCGACCCGTGGGAGGGACTGCCCGGATACTGGGACCGGGCGGTGCGTCTGGCGGCCGGCGACCCGGTGGATCGGCCGCCGCCCACGATGTGACCGCGGGATGTCTCGGCCCTCGGACCGGGTGTCTTGGAATGAAGACCGGCGTGGCAGTGTTGCAGGGGTGCGCGTGTGCGAGCACGTGACGTCCGTACCGTCTGAGACCGACCGATCGTATTGCTGAGGTCCCTGTGTCGCTGCCACCGCTGGTCGAGCCGGCCGCCGAGCTCACCGTTGACGAGGTCCGCAGATATTCGCGCCACCTGATCATCCCCGATGTTGGCATGGACGGGCAGAAGCGGCTCAAGAACGCCAAGGTGCTGTGTGTCGGCGCCGGCGGTCTCGGCTCGCCGGCCCTGATGTACCTCGCGGCCGCCGGTGTCGGCACGCTCGGCATCGTCGAGTTCGACGAGGTCGACGAGTCGAACCTGCAACGCCAGATCATCCACAGCCAGGCCGACATCGGCCGCTCCAAGGCCGAGTCGGCCCGCGACTCGGTCCTGGGCATCAACCCGCTGGTGAACGTCGTCCTGCACGAGACCCGGCTCGAAGCCGAGAACGTGATGGAGATCTTCGCCCAGTACGACCTGATCGTGGACGGCACGGACAACTTCGCCACCCGCTACCTGGTCAACGACGCGTGCGTGCTGCTGAACAAGCCGTACGTCTGGGGCTCCATCTACCGCTTCGACGGCCAGGCCTCGGTCTTCTGGTCCGAGCACGGCCCCTGCTACCGCTGCCTCTACCCCGAGCCCCCGCCCCCCGGCATGGTGCCGTCCTGCGCCGAGGGCGGCGTGCTCGGCGTGCTGTGCGCGTCGATCGGCTCGATCCAGGTCACCGAGGCGATCAAGCTGCTGGCCGGCATCGGTGAGCCGCTGCTCGGCCGGCTGATGATCTACGACGCCCTGGAGATGACGTACCGCACGGTCAAGGTCCGCAAGGACCCGGACTGCGCGGTGTGCGGCGACCACCCGACGGTCACCGAACTCATCGACTACGAGGCCTTCTGCGGCGTCGTCTCGGAGGAGGCGCAGGTCGCGGCGGCCGGTTCGACGATCACTCCCAAGCAGCTCAAGGAGTGGATCGACGACGGCGAGAACATCGAGATCATCGACGTCCGCGAGCCGAACGAGTACGAGATCGTGTCCATCCCGGGCGCGAGGCTGATCCCGAAGAACGAGTTCATCATGGGCAGCGCCCTGTCCTCGCTCCCGCAGGACAAGCGGATCGTGCTGCACTGCAAGACCGGGGTGCGCAGCGCCGAGGTCCTCGCGGTGCTCAAGTCCGCGGGCTTCTCCGACGCCGTCCACGTCGGCGGCGGCGTGATCGGCTGGGTCAACACGGTCGAGCCCCACAAGCCGATCTACTGACGTCCCCGCAAAGGCGGGCCGCGGCGATTCGCCGCGGCCCGCCTTTCGCGTTCAGCCGCCGTTGCGGCGGCGGACGACGTAGGCGATGGCGAGGGTAAGGGCGATGAGGACGAACAAGAGCCACAAAGGAGTTCCTGAGGGCCATCCCTTGTAGGCCAGTTGCATGCGATCTTCCACGGTTGCCTCACGATGCGGTCGCGGTCGGACCTTCTCTTCGGGCATCTCCCCCACCACGAAGACACCCCCTGGATTCGACGCGTACCCGCGAACCGCTTCTCCAGCCCGGATGCCGCGCCGGCGCCAACGCCCTTGCCGCGCTCGGCACGATGACAGAACTGTGACGTGGCGATGACGTGGCGGATGCCGACTCGTGAAGCGCAACGCGGTAGCTTCAAGGGCTTTGTTCGGGACTTCCCGCGACAAGGCGGCACAACTTGTCACCTATCCAAGGGGGACCACAGGTGAAAACGCACGACCGCCGGCACAACCGGCGCGGCCTGAAGGCCAAGGCCGTCGCCATTGCCGCGGGCGCACTCGCGCTGACGCTCGGCAGCACCCTGTCGGCCAGCGCGAGCGGCACGGGGATCAGCGGCGTCGCCGACGCGACATCGAACAGCAGGACCGCCTTCTCCTCCAACGCGGAGAAGATCTGGTCGTTCGGCATCGACGGCAAGGACTCCGCAGGCAACATCTGGGAGTACCCGCCGCTCCAGAACGGCGGATTCGGGTCCAAGAAGAACGCCGGCTCCGGCTTCAGCAGCGCCAACGCGATGTTCAAGAACAACCCGGGCGACACGAAGAACGTCGTCCTGTACGCCCGCTTCGGCGGCACGCTGAAGATGTACGACGACAGCACCTCGAAGACCATCGGTGGCGGCTGGAACGTCTACAACGCCTTCGTGATGCCCGGCAACGTGGGCGGCGCGTCCAACCCCGACCTGCTGGCCAGGGACACTTCCGGCGTGCTGTGGGAGTACCTGGCCTACAGCGGCGGCACGTTCACCACCCGCCACAAGATCGGCGGCGGCTGGAACACCTACAGCCAGATCGCCGGCCGCGGCGACCTGACCGGTGACGGCAAGTCGGACATCGTCGCTCGCGACAAGAGCGGCGTGCTGTGGCTCTACAAGGGCACCGGCAGCACCGACGCGCCCTACGCCGCCCGCACCAAGATCGGCGGGGGCTGGAACACGTACAACAAGATCCTCGGCCTCGGCGACAGCAACGGTGACGGCCGTGCCGACCTGATCGCCCGTGACGGCGCCGGCGCCCTGTGGCTCTACCCGGGAACGGGCAAGGCCGCCTCGCCGTACCTGAAGCGAGTGAGGATCGGCAACAGCGGCTGGAACGCCTTCAGCCTGCTGTTCTGATCCTTGTCCGGTCCACGGGGGACAGGCACGGGACGGCCCGGCGGCCGCGCGTCACGCGCGGCCGCCGGGCCGTCCGCCTTTGCGCCGCCCCCGCCCGGCTACAGCTCGCCGCGGCGGCTGAGCTGGGTGAAGGACAGCCAGCCGGGCAGCACCGGCAGCCAGAAGGTCAGCAGCCGGAAGAAGAGCACCGCGGGGGTGGCCACCTCCTTCGGCAGGCCCGCCGCGATCAGACCACCGGTCAGCGCCAGTTCGACCGCGCCTACACCGCCGGGGGTCGGGGCAGCCGAGCCCAGCGCGTTGCCGGCGAGGAAGACCACCGCGACCGTCGCGTAGCTCAGATTCCCGCCGAAGGCCCGCACGCAGCCGTCCAGGCAGATCACGAAGGTCACCGTCACCAGCAGGGTGCCGCCGATGCCGGTGGCCAGCTTGCCGGGCCGCTGGAGGACGTCAAGCATGCGCGGCACGACACCGGCGAACAGCGCCCGCACCCGGGTGGAGACGAACTTCCGCAGCGCCGGCACGGCGGTGACCACCAGCACCAGCACACCCGCGGTCAGCAGCCCCGCCATGACCGTACGGGACGGTGACAGCGACGGTGTCTTCTCCGTCCCGGTGATGAAGCCGAAGGTCATCAGCAGCAGCACGTGCATGCCGAGGCCGACCAGCTGGGAGGCGCCGACACTCGCCACGGCAAGGCCCGGGCGCACCCCGGCCTTCTGCAGATAGCGGGTGTTCAGCGCGACCCCGCCGACCGCGGCGGGCGCCACCAGCTTCACGAACGAGCCGGCGATCTGCGCCTGCACCGTCCGCAGCAGCGACAGCCGTTCGGGTACGAAGCCGGCCAGCGCGCACGCGGCGGCGACGTAACTCGCCGCGGATGCCGCGACCGCGATGGCCGCCCAGCGCCAGTCGGCGTTGGCGATGGCGTGCCCGATCGGCACCGAACTGAGCTGGGAGAGCAGGAAGTACGCGGCGAAGGCGCCGGCGATCACCGTGATCAGGGTGCGCGGCTTGATCCGCTCGAGCCGGACCGGCTCGACCGGGGCCTGCGGGCGGATCAGCAGCACCTGCTGCCGGATCCGGGAGAGCAGGTCCTCCTCGCGGGCCTCCTCCAGCGCGTCCTCTATGGCCCGCTTCTCCGCCTTGCGCGCGGCCTTGGAGACCGCCTTCTCCCCGCCCTTGCCCTCGGCCTCCTCCTCGTCCGAGCCCCCGTGGGCCGTGCTGCGGGCCTCCGCGTCCTGGGTCCGCTTCAGCTCGCGGGCCTCCTTCTCGGCCGCCGAGGCGGCGAGCACCGCCTCGCGCTCCCGCTGCGCCCGCTCCCTGGCCAGCTGCTTGAGCTGCGCGCGGGTGGCGCGGCTGAGCGCGATCGGCTGGAGCAGCGGCAGGGAGCTGGCCACCGCGTCGGGGCCGAGCACGGCCACCGCGGACGCCACCGCGCGCTCCGGGCCGATCCGCAGGGCCATCGTCGTCAGCAGCTGTGCCACGTCCATCCGCAGCACGATGTCGCCCGCCGCGATCTCGCCGCCGCGCAGATCGGTCAGGAAGACCCGGCCGGAGGCGTTCACCAGCAGCGACTCGCCGACCAGCCGCCGGTGCGCGATCCGCCGCGACTGGAGGGCCCGCACCTGCGTCCACGCCTCCCGCAGCAGCGTGTCGGTGATCTCCTCGTCGTCCAGCGCGTCGAGCCGGCGGCCGCCGATGTGCTCGTAGACCAGCATCACCGCGTCGGGACCCAGCTCGGAGGTGGCGATGAGCTTCGGCGCGTTGGCGCCGGCGGCGATCGCCGCGTAGGCGAGCAGCGCCTCCTGTTCGAGCGCCTGGCGCAGCGACAGCAGCGAGCGCCGCTGGGTGATGCCGCCGACCAGCGACAGCCGCCGCCACGCCCGGTAGAAGAAGCCGTGCGCCTGCCGCTCGCGGTCCACCACGGTGACGTCGAGCGGCGGGCCGTCCTCCAGGGTGACCAGATAGCCGCGCCCGCGGTCGGAGTCCGCGCTCTCCGGCCCGTCGTCCAGGACCCGGCGGGCGGTCTGCGGGCTGAAACCGACCCGGCGCAGCCCGGCGAGCAGCTGCCGGCCGGTGGGGCGGACGTTCGGCGAGCCGACGGCGTAGACCGTGCCGTAGGCGATCGTCCAGCCGATCAGCACGGTCACCGCGATCGAGAACGGCGTCGTGTAGCCGCCGACCAGCACCGCGAAGGCGTCGAGCAGCAGCACGAACCACAGCGCCACCCGCCAGCGCGGGCGGCGCGCCATGCCGACGGCGGTGACGTAGGCGATGACCGGCGCCAGATACCCGTGTACGGGATCGGTCATTCCGGTGCCGGACGGCGCGTTGTGGGTGAGCGCCTCGCGGATCGGGCCGGGCGCCGAATTGGTCACCCACAGGTCCGTGGCCAGCGCCGTGCCGTGCGCCAGGACCGCGGCGAGCACGCCGTCGGCGATGCGCAGGCCGTCCCGCTTGGCCAGCCGCTCGATCGCGAAGGCGACCGGCACGATCAGCACCGCGATGCTCGCGGTCAGGCCCGCGAAGGACGCCAGCGCGTCGGGCGCGTGGTCGGTGCCCTTGGTGATGTCCGTCTCCAGGCCGGTCGTCGTCGCGTGCGCGAAACCGGCGACGGCCAGCACCACGGCGATGCCCAGAACCCCGAAAAGGAACCGCATGAGATCGGCGGGCCGGTGCACCCGGGCGGCGAGCAGCGGTTCGTCGACGGCGACCGGGGCGGGTTCCGGCTCGGGGACGACCGTATGGGTGTGCGGGCGCTCCTCTTTCTCGGGGTCGCCCTTGCCGTGCTTGTCGGCGCGGTGGTCGGCGTCGCCCATCGCGTCGCCCTCCCCCTTCGCGCCGCCTCGTGCGCTGTTCTTTGCGCCGCCTTGTGCGGCGCCCCTTGCGCTGTCCTTCGCCTTGCCCTTGCCGCCGGCGGTGCCGTCCGCGTCCTCGCCGCCGCCGGGTGCGGGCAGCGCTTTACGGGCGCGGGGGGCCGCCGCGGCCTCGTCCGCGCCCGGCTGATCCGCGTCGGTCTCTTCTTTGTCTCGTATCACCAGTCACCGCCGGGACGATGGTGGCATGACCACCGTACGGATGGCACCGGAACCCCCCGGTGTCGGTGGTCTGGGGCAGGATTGGGTGGATGAGCGAGGAAGACGACCCCGGCGCGCCCGGTGACTACGCGGAGCGGGTGCTCGACACCGTCGAGCTGATCCCGGCCGGGCGGGTGATGAGCTACGGCGACATCGCGGAATGGCTCGGCGAAGGCGGACCGCGTCAGGTCGGCCGGGTGCTCGCGCACTACGGCAGCGGCGTGCCGTGGTGGCGCGTGGTGCGGTCCGACGGCGTCCTGCTGCCGGGTCACGAGCTGCGCGCGCTGGACGCCTACCGCGCCGAGGGCACGCCGCTGCGGACCGCGGGGCCGGCCGGCGAGGGCCACACACCGCGGGTCGACATGCGCCGGGCGCGCTGGGACGGGCGCACGCCGGGCGCGGGCGGCGCCGCCGACGGCTGAGGGCCGGAACTTCATGCCGTCCAGCTTCCGCCATCCGGGGCCCGGGCACGGCATCGGCGCCCCGTACGGAGTGTCCGGCGTGTCCCGGGGGCGCCTGCGGGGCGCGCGACGCACGGCGTAGCGTCGGGCGGACCGCGCCCCCGGGCCACCCCGTCTCCGTGACCGCACCACCGCTCAAGCCTCCGACGAACCGGCGAACCACGTGATCCTGTCTCCTCCACCCGCCCCGGCGGCCTCTGCGGCCGTCGGCTACCGACTGCTGCGGACGCCCCCGTCACCCGTACGGCCCCCTGTGCTGGACGCGGCACAGCGGGCGGTGGTTGAGCACCGGGACGGGCCGCTGCTGGTGCTCGCCGGGCCGGGTACCGGCAAGACCACCACGCTGATCGAATCGGTGCTGGCCAGGGTGGCGGCCGGCACCGCGCCCGAACGCGTCCTGGTCCTCACCTTCAGCCGCAGGGCGGCGGTCGACCTGCGCGACCGGATGGCCGCGCGCGGCCTCGGCGGGCTCACGGCGAGCACCTTCCACTCGTTCTGCTACGCCCTGATCCGCGAGCACCAGCCCGCGGAGGCCTTCCAGGAGCCGGTCAGGCTGCTGTCAGGCCCCGAGCAGGACCTGCTGGTCCGCGAGCTGCTTGCGGGCCAGGCGGTGCTGGAACGGGAGGGCCTCGGCCGGGTGCGCTGGCCCGACGACCTGCGGGCCGCGCTCACCACCAGGGGCTTCGCCGACGAGGTGCGGGCGGTGCTGGCCCGCACCCGCGAGCTGGGCCTCGGCCCGGCCGCGCTCACCGACTTCGCGCACCGCATCGGGCGCCCCGACTGGACGGCGGCGGCCGCCTTCCTCGACGAGTACCTGGAGGTCACCGAGCTCGGCGGGATGGTCGACTACACCGAGCTGGTGCACCGGGCGGTGCTGCTGGCCCGGCGGCCGGAGATCCACCAGGAGCTCGCGCGGCGCTACGACGCGGTCTACGTCGACGAGTACCAGGACACCGACCCGGCGCAGGTGCGGCTGCTGCGGGCGCTGGCCGGGCAGGGCCGCACCCTGGTCGCCTTCGGCGACCCCGACCAGTCCGTCTACGCCTTCCGCGGCGCCGACATCAACGGCATCCTCGGCTTCCCCGAGCAGTTCCCGCGCCGCGACGGCCGGCCCGCGCCCGTCGGCGTCCTGCGCGTCTCCCGGCGGGCCCGCGCCGGACTGCTGACCGCCACCCGCCAGCTCACCGCCCGCATGCCGATGCCCCGGCTCCCGGCTGCGGCGGTCCGCGCCCACCGCTCCCTGACCGCCGAGGCCGAGGGCGGCGCCGTGGCCGTTCGCACCTACCCGACGGCGGGCGCCGAGGTCGAATCCATCGCCGACACCCTGCGCCGCGCCCACCTGGAGGACGGCCAGCCCTGGCACACGATGGCCGTCCTCACCCGCACGTCCGCCGCCCTGGCCCCCCTCCGCCGCGCCCTCACCTCCGCCGGCGTCCCCATCGACCTCCCCCCCTCCACCACCCCCCTCCACACCGACCCGGCCGTCACCCCCCTCCTCCTCGCCCTCCACATCGCCGCCACCTCCCTCCTCCCCCCATCGGAGGCCCCCGGCGCGGCCGCCGGTGGCCCGGACGCGTCGCCCGATCCGTTTTCCTCCGCGTCCTCCCGGGTTCCCGGGGAGTCGTCGTCGCGGAGCATCCCCGGCGACCCGGGGGAGAGCGGACCCGCCGGGGCGTCCGGGGGGATCCGGGTGGGGGTCGAGGAGGCGTTGACGCTGCTCGGGTCGCCGCTCGGCGGGATGGACGCCGCCGACTTGCGGCGGCTGGGGCGGGCGCTGCGCGACGAGGAGCGCACGACGGGTGTGGCAGTGCCACGCCCGTCGGACGTGCTGATCGCCGAAGCCGTCGCCGAGCCGGAAAGGCTCGTCGCCCACGACCCGTCGTACGCCCGTGGCGCCCGCCGCGTCGGCGCGCTGCTGCGGGCGGCCCGCGACACCCTGGCCGGCGGCGGCACCGCCGAGGACGCCCTGTGGACGCTGTGGAACGGCACCCCCTGGTCGGCCCGCCTGGAGCGGGCCGCCCTGCGCGGCGGCGCGGCGGGCCGCAACGCCGACCGCGACCTCGACGCGGTGTGCGCGCTGTTCGAGACCGCGGCCCGCGCGGAGGAGCGCACCGGCGGCCGTGGCGCCCTGAACCTCCTGGAGGAGCTGTCCGCCCAGGACATCGCGGCCGACACGCTCGGCGGCCGTACCGTACGGCCGGACGCCGTCCAGCTGATGACGGCGCACCGCGCCAAGGGCCTGGAGTGGCGGCTCGTGGTGGTCGCGGGCGTGCAGGAGGGCGTATGGCCCGACCTGCGCCGCCGCGGCTCGCTGCTTGAGGCGGACCGCATCGGCAGGGACGGCATCGCCCCGCCGCTGAGCCAGGGCGCGCTGCTGGCCGAGGAGCGCCGGCTGTTCTACGTCGCGGCCACCCGCGCCCGCGATCGCCTGCTGGTCACGGCCGTGAAGTCCGCGTCCGACGACGGCGACCAGCCGTCCCGCTTCCTGGCCGAACTGGGCGTCACACCGCAGGACGTGACGCACCGCCCGCGCCGCCCGCTGGCGGTGTCCGCACTGGTGGCGGAGCTGCGCGCGACCACCGTCGACCCGGCGGCCTCGCCGGCGCTGCGCGAGGCCGCGGCCCGCAGGCTCGCCCGGCTCGCGGCGCTGAGCGACGACGGCCACCCGCTGGTCCCCGCCGCGCACCCGGACCGCTGGTGGGGCCTGTACGAGCCGACCGCCTCCGCCGTGCCGCTGCGGGACCGCGACCAGCCGGTGGCGCTGTCCGGCAGCGCGCTCGACCAGCTCGCCAACACCTGCGCCCTGCAGTGGTTCCTGGGCCGCGAGGTCAAGGCGGAACCACCCGCCACCGCGGCCCAGGGCTTCGGCAACGTCGTGCACGTGCTGGCCGACGAGGTCGCCTCGGGGCGCGCCCCGGCCGACCTGGACGTGCTGATGGCCCGGCTGGACTCCGTGTGGGACGCGCTCGCGTTCGACGCGCCCTGGAAGTCCCGGCAGGAGAAGGACAACGTGCGCGCCGCCCTGGAGAGGTTCCTGCGCTGGCACGTGATGGAGCGCGGCCGCACCGCGGTCGCCACCGAGCACGACTTCGACGTCACCCTCGCCGCGGGCGACGCCCGCGTCCGTATCCGCGGCAGCATGGACCGGGTCGAGACCGATGCGCAGGGCGCGGCCTATGTCGTGGACTTCAAGACCGGCCGCAGCAAGCCGACCGCCGCCGAGGTGGCGCACCACCCGCAGCTCGCGGTCTACCAGCTGGCCCTGCGCGAAGGCGCCGTCGACAAGCTCTTCGGCGGGCAGCCGCCGCCCACGGGCGGCGCGGAACTCGTGCAGCTGCGGCTCGGCGCGACCCGCAAGGAGGGCGGCGAGACCGTACCTGCGGTGCAGCGGCAGGAACCCCTCGCGGGCGAGTGGGCAGAGGAGTTGCTCGCCACCGCGGCCGGCCGGGTGCTCGACGAGAGCTTCACTCCGGCGGCCGGCCAGCACTGCACGCACTGCGCCTTCCGCGCCGCCTGCACGGCCCGTCCCGAGGGCCGGCACGTCGTGGAGTGAGTACCGGGCGCTCCCGCCCGGGCCGGGCAACTGCCCTGCCGCCGCTGTGATTGCGGTACGAGCGGCGGTGACACGCGTCTCACGCGCGCGCACGCGCATCCGCGCGACAAGAGAGGAGGGTCCGTCCGACCTGCCGCCTACCGGGCACCGGGCCTGCCCGCCGGTGTCGGCGACTCCGGATAGCCTCCATGGGGTGGCAACCCGCATCACTTCACCCGGACAGCTCGCCGAGCTGCTGGGCATCCCGTTCACCCCGGAGCAGACGGCGTGCATCACCGCGCCGCTGGCGCCCGGCGTGATCGTGGCGGGCGCGGGTTCCGGCAAGACGACGGTGATGGCCGCCCGGGTGGTGTGGCTGGTCGGCACCGGGCAGGTCGCGCCCGAGCAGGTGCTCGGCCTGACCTTCACCAACAAGGCCGCGGGCGAGCTGTCGGAAAGGGTGCGCAGGGCGCTGGCGCAGGCCGGCATCACCGACCGCGACCCGTACGACCCGGCGACGGCCCCCGGAACGGGCCAGGACCCCGACAGCGGGCAGCCCGCCGCCGACGATCCGCAGATCTCCACGTATCACGCCTTCGCCGGGCAGTTGCTCAAGGACCACGGGATGCGGATCGGTCTGGAGCCGACCGCCAGGCTGCTCGCCGACGCGACCCGCTACCAGCTGGCCGCGAAGGTGCTGCGGGGCGCGCCGGGGCCGTATCCGGCGCTCACCAAGGGCCTGCCGACCCTGGTCGGCGACCTGCTGGCGCTGGCCGGCGAGCTGGCCGAGCACCTGGTGCCCGCCGAGCAGCTGCGGGCCCACGACAGCGGGCTGGCCGCCGAGCTGGCCGTGCTCGACCCGGCCAAGCGCGGCAACGCCTGGGTCAGGGACGTCCGGCAGGCGGTCGCGGCCCGCCGCGACCTGGCCGGGCTCGCCGCGGCCTACCGCGACGACAAGCGGCGCCGCGACCTGCTGGACTTCGGCGACCAGATCGAGCTGTCGGCGCGGCTGGCGCAGACCAGGCCGGAGGTCGGGGCGCTGCTGCGCGAGCAGTACCGCGTGGTGCTGCTCGACGAGTACCAGGACACCTCGGTGGCCCAGCGGCTGCTGCTCGCCGGGCTGTTCGGCGGCCGCAGCGGGCATCCGGTGACCGCGGTCGGCGACCCCTGCCAGGCGATCTACGGCTGGCGCGGCGCCTCGGTGGCGAATCTCGACGACTTCCCGCGGCATTTCGCGCACCCCGACGGGCGGCTCGCGGACCGCTACTCGCTCAGCGAGAACCGCCGCTCCGGCGGCCGGCTGCTCGACCTGGCCAACACCCTCGCCGTCGAGCTGCGCGCCCGCCACGAGGGCGTCGAGGCGCTGCGGCCCGCGCCGGGCGCCGAGCTGGCGGGGCAGGTGCGCTGCGCGCTGCTGCCGACCCAGGCCGAGGAGACGGCCTGGCTCGCCGACTCCCTCGCCCACCTGGTGCGCACGGGCACGCCGCCCGGCGGGATCGCGGTGCTGTGCCGTACCGCGGCGCATTTCCCGGAGATCCATGCCGCGCTGGTCGCCCGTGACATCCCGGTCGAGGTGGTGGGCCTGTCCGGGCTGCTGCACCTGCCTGAGGTCGCCGACCTGGTCGCGGTGTGCGAGGTGCTGCACGACCCGACCGCCAACGCCGCCCTGGTCAGGCTGCTGACCGGCCCGCGCTGGCGGATCGGTCCGCGCGACCTGGCGCTGCTCGGCCGCCGCGCCCGGCTGCTCGTACGCCACGGGCCCGCGGGCGGCGAGGGCCGCGACCCGCTGGCGGCCGCGGTGGAAGGCGTGGACCCCGCCGAGGTCATCTCGCTCGCGGACGCGCTGGAGACGTTCCTGGACGCCGATCCGGACGACGGTTTGCCCTTCTCGGCCGAGGCGCGGGTGCGGTTCGCGCGTCTTGCGGTGGAGATAAGGGAGCTGCGCAGGGCGCTCGCCGACCCGCTGATGGACGTCCTGCACCGGGTGCTGGCCGTCACCGGCCTGGAGGTCGAGCTGTCCGCGTCGCCGCACGCGCTGGCCGCCCGCCGCCGCGAGACGCTGACGTCGTTCATGGACGTCGCGGCCGGTTTCGCGGCGCTGGACGGCGAGGCGACGCTGCTGGCCTTCCTCGGCTTCCTGCACACGGCGGCGCAGTACGAGAAGGGCCTGGACAGTTCGCTGCCGGGCGGCGAGAACACGGTGAAGGTGCTCACCGCGCACAAGTCCAAGGGCCTGGAGTGGGACGTGGTGGCCGTGCCCGGGCTGGTCGCCAAGGGCTTCCCGAGCGAGCGGGGGCGCGAGCTGTGGCCGGTCAACGCCAAGGTGCTGCCGCACGGGCTGCGCGGTGACGCGGCGACGCTGCCCGACGTACCGGAGTGGACGCGGGCCGGGCTCGACGGCTTCCGGGCCGCCATGAAGGAGCACCAGCGCATCGAGGAGCTGCGGCTCGGCTACGTGACCTTCACCCGGCCGCGCTCGCTGCTGCTGGGCTCGGGGCACTGGTGGGGGCCGACGCAGAAGGCGCCGTTCGGCCCCTCGGTCTTCCTCGACGCCCTGCGCGAGCACTGCGAGGCGGGCTTCGGCGAGATCGAGGTGTGGGCCGAGCCGCCGGCCGAGGACGCCACCAACCCGGCACTGGACGCGGTCCAGGACCAGCCGTGGCCGCTGCCGCTCGACCCGACCGGGTTGCGCAGGCGGCGCTGGGCGGCGCGGACGGTGCTGGCCTACGCGGCGCAGGAGGACGGGGAGGAAGGTCGGCCGG
This sequence comes from Streptomyces sp. NBC_01198, assembly GCF_036010485.1. Lineage (NCBI taxonomy): Bacteria > Bacillati > Actinomycetota > Actinomycetes > Kitasatosporales > Streptomycetaceae > Streptomyces > Streptomyces sp. NBC_01198. Next base: position 2,720,640 of record NZ_CP108568.1, on the reverse strand, counting down.
CGGCGATTCCGGCCGCGCGGGGCGAATCCGCGGCGATGGACGCGGCGATGGGCGCGACGATGGGCGCGACGATGGGCGCGACGGGGGTGGTCGGCAGCGGTGACCCGGCGGCCGGCGGGCTGGACCCGGCCGAGGCCAGGCTGGTGGCGTCGTGGGACCGCGACCTGGACGCCCTGGCGGGCGAGCTGCGCAGGGCGCGGGCCACCGTACGGGACGTGCCGCTGCCCGCGACGCTCACCGCGAGCCAGCTCATGCGGCTGGCCACCGACCCCGAAGGGCTCGCCCGCGAGCTGGCCCGCCCGCTGCCCCGGCCGCCGGCTCCCGCGGCCCGGCGCGGCACCCGCTTCCACGCCTGGGTCGAGTCCCGCTTCGACGCCCGCCCGCTGTTCGGGCCGGAGGAGCTGCCCGGGGTCGAGGGCGGCGACGACATCGCGGACGAGGCGGACCTTGAGGCGCTGAAGGAGGCGTTCCTGCGCACCCCCTACGCCGACCGCACGCCGTACCGCGTCGAGGTCCCGGTGCACCTGACCCTGGGGGGCCGGGTGGTCAGGGGCCGGATCGACGCGGTCTACCGCGACGCCGACGTACAGGGCCGCGGCGGCATACAGGGCTACGCCGACGTACAGGGCGATGGCGGCGTACATAGCCGCGGCGACACCTTGGGCCGCGGCGGGGGCGCCGGTGCCACGTACGAGATCGTCGACTGGAAGACCGGACGCAGCCCCGCCGCCGCGGATCCGCTGCAGCTGGCGATCTACCGGCTGGCGTGGGCGGAGCAGCAGGGCGTCCCGCTCGAACGGGTCCGCGCCGCCTTCCTCTTCGTCCGCACCGGCGAGCTGGTCCGCCCCGCGGCCCTGCCGGGCCGGGCGGACTTGGAACGGCTGCTGGCCGCCGACGACTGACCGGCGTGCACGGCACGGAGGGCCGCCCCACGGCCCCGTACCCCTGCCTCGGGGCCCGCCCGGCTACGCTGCACAGGACGCGCCCCACCTCGCAGAACGCGGCGTACCCATACCGTCACCGGGAATTTCCCCGGCCGCCGGCGGTTGGCACCGGGTGGACGACAAGGTGGTGCGCCTGCGCTGGGCACATCACGTACTGCGGGGAGATGGAAGCAGCTTTGACCGGACTCGACGCGACGGACCGACCGCTGGCACTGACCTATTCGGGGCTGGACCGGGCCGCGCACCACCGTACGGACGAGGCGTGGCTCGCCGCGGCGTGGAGCCACCCGACGACGCGGGTGTTCGTGGTCTCCGGCGGCCAGGTACTGGTGGAGGACGGGCCCGACGGCCGTACGGAACTCGTGATGACCCCGGCGTTCGACGCGCCGGAGACCGAGATGCACCGCTACTTCCTCGGTATCGCGCCGGACGGCGTGCGCTACTTCGCCCTGCAGAAGGACGCGCTGCCAGGACGGATGGACGGCGCGGCGCGGGCCGCGGGTCTGCGCGAGGTCGGCGGGCTGCTGTCGCCCCTGGAGGCCGGGCTGATGGTCCACGCGGTGGCGCTGGAGAACTGGCAGCGCATGCACCGCTTCTGCTCCCGCTGCGGCGAACGCACCGTCATCGCCGCCGCGGGCCACATCCGCCGCTGCCCGGCCTGCCTGACCGAGCACTACCCGCGGACCGACCCCGCGGTGATCATGCTGGTCACCGACGACCAGGACCGCGCCCTGCTCGGACGGCAGATGCACTGGCCCGAGGGGCGCTTCTCGACGCTGGCCGGCTTCGTCGAGCCCGGCGAGTCCCTGGAGCAGGCGGTGCGCCGCGAGGTGGCCGAGGAGGTCGGCGTGACCGTCGGCGACGACGTCACCTACATGGCCAGCCAGCCCTGGCCCTTCCCGTCCAGCCTGATGCTGGGCTTCACCGCCCGCGCCGTCTCGTCGGTCATCACCGTGGACGGCGAGGAGATCCACGAGGCCCGCTGGTTCTCCCGGGACGATCTCCGCGCCGCCTTCGCCTCGGGCGAGGTGCTGCCGCCGTCCGGCATCTCGATCGCGGCCCGCCTGATCGAGAGCTGGTACGGCGCCCCGCTGCCGCGTCCGTGACGGCCGCGGGGGCCTACCTGCGGAAGGCGGCTACGCGCCCAGCGCCTGCTTGACCTGAGCCAGGCTCGGGTTGGTCATCACGACCTCCGGACCGCCGGCCGAGGGGACGACCTGCAGCGTCGGCACCGTCTGGTTGCCGCCGTTCGCCTTCTCGACGAACTCCGCGGACTCGGGGTGCTCCTCGATGTTGATCTCGGTGTAGGCGATGCCCTCGCGGTCCAGCTGGCCCTTGAGCCGGCGGCAGTAGCCGCACCAGCTGGTGCTGTACATGGTCACGGTGCCCGGCATCGGTTTCGCTCCTTGTCGCGAGGGAATCTGGCACCAGCACAACGCGCGCCCCCCAGCGGGCATTCCGCGGCAGCCTGTGGATAACTTTCCGGCCTGTCGGCGGGACCTGGCAGAGTGGCGGTTGTGACTGCGACAACCCACGACTCGCTCTTCCCCGCGGTGCCCGACTCCGCGGACGCGGTGCTCGACGGCCTTGACCCCGAGCAGCGCGCCGTCGCGACGGCGCTGCGCGGCCCGGTGTGCGTGCTGGCCGGGGCCGGCACCGGCAAGACCCGGGCGATCACCCACCGGATCGCCTACGGGGTGCGGGCCGGCCTGCTCCAGCCGGCCAGCGTGCTCGCGGTCACCTTCACCGCGCGGGCGGCCGGCGAGATGCGCGGGCGGCTGCGGCAGCTCGGCGCCGGGGGAGTGCAGGCGCGCACCTTCCACTCGGCGGCCCTGCGCCAGTTGCAGTACTTCTGGCCGCGCGCGATCGGCGGCGAGATGCCCCGGCTGCTGGAGCGCAAGGTCCAGCTGGTCGCCGAGGCGGGCGCGCGCTGCCGCATCCGCCTCGACCGCAACGAGCTGCGGGACGTCACCGGGGAGATCGAGTGGTGCAAGGTCACCCAGACGGTGCCCGAGGACTATCCGGCGGTGGCCGCCAAGACCGGCCGTGACGTGCCGCGCGACCCGGCCGAGATCGCCCGGATCTACACGACGTACGAACAGCTCAAGCGGGACCGCGGGGTGATCGACTTCGAGGACGTGCTGCTGCTGACGGTCGGTGTGCTCCAGGACCGGCCCGACGTGGCGGACACGGTCCGCTCGCAGTATCAGCATTTCGTGGTGGACGAGTATCAGGACGTCAGCCCGCTCCAGCAGCGGCTGCTCGAACTGTGGCTCGGCGGCCGCGACGACCTGTGCGTGGTCGGCGACGCCTCGCAGACCATCTACTCCTTCACCGGCGCCACCCCGGACTTCCTGCTGGGCTTCAGGTCCCGCTATCCCGCGGCCACCGTGGTCAAGCTGGTCCGCGACTACCGCTCCACCCCGCAGGTGGTGGGCCTGGCCAACGGGCTGCTCGGGCAGGCACGCGGCCAGGCGGCGGCGCACCGCCTGGAGTTGATCTCGCAGCGCGAGCCGGGCCCTGAGCCGTCGTATGCGGAGTATCCCGACGAGCCGGCCGAGGCCGAGGGCGCGGCCCGGCGGATCAAGGAGCTGATCGGCTCGGGCGTGCGGCCCAGCGAGATCGCCGTGCTCTACCGCATCAACGCCCAGTCCGAGGTCTACGAGCAGGCGCTCGCCGACGCGGGCGTGCCCTACCAGCTGCGCGGCGCCGAGCGGTTCTTCGAGCGGCCCGAGGTGCGCGAGGCGGGCCTGCTGCTGCGCGGCGCGGCCAGGGCGTCGTCCGACCCCGATGACGCGGCGACCGTCCCTGAGCAGGTGCGTGCGGTGCTCAGCTCGCGCGGCTGGGCCTCGGAGCCGCCTGCCGGGTCCGGCGCCGTCAGGGACCGCTGGGAGTCGCTGGCCGCGCTGGTGCGGCTGTCGGAGGACTTCACCGCCGCCCGCCAGGAAGCGACGCTCAGCGACTTCGTCGCCGAGCTGGACGAGCGGGCCAACGCGCAGCACGCGCCGACGGTCGAGGGCGTCACGCTGGCGTCGCTGCACGCGGCCAAGGGCCTGGAGTGGGACGCCGTCTTCGTGGTCGGCCTGACCGAGGGCACCTTGCCGATCACCTTCGCCAAGACCGACGAGCAGGTCGAGGAGGAGCGCCGGCTGCTCTACGTCGGCGTCACCCGGGCGCGGCTGCACCTCGGGCTCTCCTGGGCGCTGTCCCGTTCGCCGGGCGGACGCGGGGGGCGGCGCCCGTCGCGTTTCCTCGACGGGCTGCGGCCGGGATCCGCGCCCCGCGGAGCCCGCGCCGCGGGCGCGGGCGGCGGCGGCGTGGAGCGCGGTTCGGGCGGGCGAAAGCGGCGCGGCCCGGTGCTGTGCCGGGTGTGCGGGCGCACGCTGTCCGACGCGGGCGAGATCAAGCTGATGCGCTGCGAGGACTGCCCCTCGGATCTGGACGAGGCGCTGTACGACCGGCTCCGGGTCTGGCGCACCGCCCAGGCCAAGGTGCTCGGCCAGCCGGCCTACTGCGTGTTCACCGACCGGACGCTGCTGGCCATCGCCGAGGTCAGGCCCGACGGCGAGGCGGAGCTGTCGTCGATCCCCGGGGTGGGCGCGCGCAAGCTCGACAAGTTCGGCGCGGACGTGCTCGCGCTGTGCGCGGGCGAGGAGCCGGGCGACGAGGCGGCGGACGAGGCGGCGGACGAGCCCGCCGGCACCCCTGCCGACGCCCCCGCCGGCAGCCCGGCGCGGGCCTCTGACGAGGGGTCGGCGGAGGCCGCGGAATCTTCTTCCGAAGAAGCCGAAAAATAGTTTGCGCATCCCGCGGAGGTCCCCATAGCCTTCACGAGCGCGGTTGAGAACGGCTCTTCCAAGAGCCCACCCGATCGTGATGTACTAGGCAAGTACGGTCCTTCATCCTTACGAGACGCCGAGAGGAGGCGAGCCCAATGACCAGCCAGCTGATCAGCATCAAACTGACCGATCGTTCGGTGATCGCCGCCTGCCCGCTCGGCATCTCGCTGCCTGCCACCGGTCTCATGTCCTCCCTGCTCCCGGTTCTGCCGATCCGTGTGCGCAGTGAGCGACCGACCGAGGCGCCCGCGGTAGCGACGGCGGCGAAGGCGAAGGCGCATGCCTTTACCTCCGCGGCTGCCGCCAACGGCGCCGGCTACGGCACCGCCAAGGGCGCAGAAGGCGCCAATGGTTACGCGAACGGACAGCAGAAGACGCAGCAGTACGGCAAGTGGGCCTTCCGCGGGCTCGAACCCTGGAGTGATCCAGCCTGATAGCGCATCAGGTCGGCACCTCAGGGCCGCGGAATCCCAGACCGGGATCCGCGGCCCTTCTGTTTTCCCCAGAAGACAGCGTCTCCACGGAGACACCACCGAAGACCGGCCGACCGGCCGACCGACAGACGAGGAACGAACCCACCGTGCCTACCGCCCAGCACGCACAGTCCGGACCCACGCCAGACCTGAGCCGCCCTCCCGCACAGCCCCCGGAGACCACCTTGCTGCCCCTCACCGAGCTTGACGACGAGATCGAGCGCCTCGGCGTGCCCGTCCCGTGCCGCACCTACGACCCGGAGGTCTTCTTCGCCGAGTCCCCGGCCGACGTCGAGTACGCCAAGTCCCTCTGCCAGACCTGCCCGGTCCGCGAGGCCTGCCTCGCCGGCGCCAAGGACCGCCGCGAGCCCTGGGGTGTCTGGGGCGGCGAGCTGTTCATCCAGGGTGTCGTCGTGCCCCGCAAGCGGCCGCGTGGCCGCCCGCGCAAGGACGCGGTCGCCGCATGAACGCCAGGAAGCTCAGGACGCCGGGAACGATCGACCGTCCCCTCCACCACGACCCGATGAATCAGGCCCCGATGACACCCTCACTCGCCGAACAGACCGCACGTACCTCCGACGCCATGGCGTCGCACCAGAACAGGACCCACGCGATGCAACTCATGCCAGAAGCTCTGGCCCGTGCCCATATGCAACAGCGCCTCTACGAGGCCGAACACGAACGCAGGGCGTCCCGCCTGCTCGCCGCCCGGCGGCTGCAGCGGCGCGCCGAGCGCGCGTCGCTGCGCGCCCGGCGGGCACTCGCCCTGGCCGTGATGCAGTAGGCAGCACACCGCCACAGCACCGATCACCACCGCACGTCCCCGCGGGGCCGGTCCGAAAGGATCGGCCCCGCGGTGCGTTATGCCGACAATTGCAGCGGGAGCGGAGGTATCGTCACCCAGTGGATCAGAAGAACGCATCGACCACGACCACCTGCGCCCGCTGCGGGGCCCGCCACGCCGGTCTGCCGGTGACCTGGACCTGCTCCGTCGAGAACGGCCGGCGAGTCTACTTCTGCGACGACTGCGCCCGCCGCCACCTGCGCAGCATCGAGAGTCGGCTGGACTCCGCCTGGTGGTAGCCGCACGGGGGACCGCCCCCGTCCTCAGGCCGACTCCGCCGTCCCCTCCGGGTCCTCGGGGTCGAAGCCGGGCAGCCACTCGCGCAGCTCCGCCCGCAGCCGCACGGTCGCGCCCAGCTGGCACAGCACCCCGATGGTGCTCAGCGTCACCCGGTGGATGAGCAGATACGACGGGGGCAGATTCAGCTGCTTGCCCAGCTGGTGGGCCGGTGAGCGCGGGTCGGCGATCCTGGCCGCCTGCGCCCGCATCCAGGCCCGGTCGAAGGAGAACTGCTCGAGCCCGGCCGGCGCGATGATCGGCTTGAGGTAGTCGAGCACCGCGTCCGAGTCCAGCTTGATCGTCGGCTTGACGAAGCCCTCCTCGCGCAGCATCGCGTGCACCTGCTCCGCGTCACCGGCCAGCGCCAGCCGCAGCGCGGTGCCGATCGGCAGCGGCAGCCCCTCAGGCAGCCGGTCGACGGTGCCGAAGTCCAGCACGCCCAGCCGCCACCCCGACGCGGGGCCGTCGTCGGTCAGCAGCCGGAAATTGCCCGGGTGCGGGTCGGCGTGCAGCAGCCCGGTGCGGGCCGGGCCCGCGAAGAGGAAGTGCGCCAGCAGCTGGCCGGCCCGGTCGCGCATCTCCCGGCTGCCCCCGGAGATCACCTCCGACAGCGGCACCCCGTCCATCCACTCGGTGACCAGCACCTGGTCGGCCTGGTGCACCACGTCGGGCACCTCGATGTCCGGGTCCCCGGCGAACTCCACCGCGTGGACGTGCTGCGCCTCGGCCTCCAGCGCGTAGTCCAGCTCCTCCGCGACCCGCTCGCGCAGCTCGGCCAGCAGCGGCTTGACGTCCATCCCGGGAATCAGCGGCCCGAACAGCCGGGCCACCCGTCCCAGCTGCGCCAGGTCCGACAGCAGCGCGGCCCCGGCGCCGGGATACTGCACCTTCACCGCGACCTTGCGCCCGTCGTTCCACACCGCCCGGTGCACCTGCCCGATCGACGCCGCCGCGGCCGGGACGTCCTCGAACTCGGCGAACAGCGAGCGCCAGTCCTTGCCCAGCCGCTCGGCCAGCACCCGGTCAACCGTGCCGGCCGGCATCGGCGGGGCGGCCTCCTGGAGCTTGGTCAGCGCGCCCCGGTAGGGGCTCGCCACGTCCTCGGGCAGCGCGGACTCGAAGACCGACAGGGCCTGGCCGAACTTCATGGCCCCGCCCTTGAGCTCGCCCAGCACCTTGAAGAGCTGGTCGGCCGTGCGCTCCTGGAGCTCGACCGCCACCTCGTCGGCCGGTCTGCCCCCCAGGCGCTTGCCGAGCCCGAGTGTGGCCCTCCCGGCGAACCCCAGGGGGAGCGCCGCCAGCTTCGCGGTCCGGGTCACCGCCTTGCGCGGAAGATCAGACATGCGCCCCTCGTTTCGCCTCGGTCACTTTCGCCATTGTGCCCCTCCCCACCGACCCCCCGGTCAAGACCGGGTCAGCATCCGTTGGCTGTCGTATTTTGCCCCTTTGCGTCCCAGAAGCCGTCTCGACCTGCGGACCGCCCTCCGCTGATCGTCACTCTGCGTGCGCGACCCCTCCAGAATGCCCCTTTCTGTCGCATCGCGTGCCGGGTTATCCACAGGCTGTGCGGAATAGTCGTTCAATATGCGTAAGAAGCGAGGTGATTCCGATGTCAACCGGCCTGGGGACGGGACGTCCCGTACGCGCAGCAGGTACCGTCGATAGCGTGTCCGCCGATCCAGCGCGAAATCTCGCGAGTCAGCCCGCCCGCGGCCACCGGACGAGCGCGGTGGAAGTACGCCGTAGCGCCCGGCGGCGCCGGACGGTGTCTGCGTACCGCGACGGCGACCGTACGGTCGTCCTCATCCCGGCCCGGATGTCGGCCGCGGAGGAGCAACGCTGGGTCGCCGTGATGCTGGAGAAGCTGGCCGCGCAGGAGAGCCGCCGGATGCCCGGCGACAACGAGCTCGCGGCCCGCGCGGAGCGCCTCTCCGAGCAGTATCTGGCCGGCCGGGCGGTGCCCGACACGGTCCGCTGGGTGACCAACCAGAATTCCCGCTGGGGCTCCTGCACCCCCTCCGAGGGCAGCATCCGCCTGTCGCACCGCCTCCAGGGCATGCCCGAGTATGTCATCGACTACGTGCTGCTGCACGAGCTCGCGCACCTGCTGGTGCCCGGCCACGGTCCGGCGTTCTGGAAGCTGCTGGAGTGCTACCCGCGCACCGAGCGGGCCCGCGGCTTCCTCGAAGGCGTCGTGGCCGCCGACCGGCTGCCGCACCCCCCGAGCGGCCGGGACGGCCGGGAGAGTCGCGAAGGTCACGAGGTCCGGGGGGAATAGCCCCTGTCGGCGCCAGCGGTTAGCCTGTCGCAACGCACCAGCAGCGAGGACGGGATGGGGGCCGGTCGATCCATGGCCAGGGAATTCCAGCGTGGGCACAAGGCCAAGATCAGTGATCTGACCGCGGGGACGGATCTCTATGTCGGCGTGTCGATCGCGGGTCCCGGCCTGACCTTCGACATCAGCTGCTTCGGTCTGGACGCCAAGGAAGAGCTGTCCGACGACCGCTACTTCATCTTCTTCAACCAGCCGAAGTCCCCCGAGGAGTCGATCCAGCTGCTCGGGGCGCAGTCCGGCGACACCGAGTCCTTCCGGGTCACCCTCGACCGCGTCCCCGCCGCGGTGCAGCGGCTGTCCTTCACCGCCACCATCGACGGCAGCGGCCAGATGTCCCAGGTCGGCCCCGGCTACCTGCGGATCGTCGCGGGCGGCGAGGAGGTCGCGCGGTATTCCTTCACCGGCGCGGAGTTCAGCACCGAGCGGGCCGTGATGCTCGCCGACATCTACCTCAAGGACGTCTGGCGCTTCGCCGCGGTCGGCCAGGGCTTCGACGGCGGTCTCGCCGCGCTGCTGCAGAACTTCGGCGGCGAGGTCGCCGAGGAGGAGCCGGCCCCGCCGCAGGCCCAGGCCCCGGGCTTCGCACCGCCCGCGGCCGGCGCACCCGCCCCCGGCTTCGCGCCGCCGCCCGGCGGACCGCCCCCGGCCCCCGCGCCCGCCTTCGGCGCGCCCCCGCCCGCCCCGGCCCCCGCGCCGCCCGCCTTCGGCACGCCGCCCGGCGGACCGTCGGTGCACCAGGCGCCCACCATGGTCGCGCCGCTGGCGCCCGCCCCCGGCCAGCCGGCGCCGCCGCCCTTCGGCCAGGTCCCGCCACCCGGACCGACCCCGGGCCAGATTCCCGGCCAGCCCACCCCGCCGGGACCGCCCGGATTCGCCCAGCCCCCCTTCGGCCAGCAGCAGCCGCCCGGATACGGAGCGCAGCCCGGCTTCGGCCAGCCGGCCGCCGGATACGCCCCGCCGCCGACGCCCACGCAGGGCGCGGGCCTGGCCGTCGGCATGCAGAAGTATCGCGAGCTGCCCACCGGACAGCGCTGGACGCAGCAGAATCCCAAGCTGGTGCGCGCCGACCTGAGCCAGGCCGGCGGCCAGCCGGTGCTCGCCCGCCAGGGCAGCATGGTGCTCTACCAGGGCAAGGTCGACTTCGGCTACAAGGGCGCGGGCTTCACCGGCCGGATCGTCGGCAACATGACCGGCCAGGAGATGCAGCTGATGCGCTGCACGGGCGGCGGCCAGGTGTTCTTCGCCGAGAACGCCGCCTATCTGCACCCGATCGAGCTGCAGGGCGACGCCATCTGCGTCTCCGCGGAGAATGTGCTGGCCTTCGACGAGAGCCTGCAGCACGAGGTGCGCAGGATCGACGGCCACGGCATCCCCGGCGGCGCGCTGTTCACCATGCAGTTCCAGGGCACCGGCACGGTGATCGTGAAGACCCACGGCACCCCGGTCGTCCTGCCGGTGACGCCGACCACCTACGCCGACAGCAACGCGATCGTGGCGTGGTCGTCCGCCGCCCAGGTGATCGTCTCCAGCCAGGTGCGGCTGCGCAGGACCGCCTACCCCGGCCACAGCGGCGAGACCGTGAACCTCCAGTTCCGCGGCGCTCCCGGCAACTTCATCGTCGTCCAGCCCTACGAGGTGTGACCCGTCATGGACCAGCAGATGATCGCGGGCTACGCACCGACCCCGGTCGCCGCCCGGATGGAGAACCACGGCTCCTCGATGCTCAAGGTCGCGATGACGACCGGCCAGGACCTCTTCGCGTGTACCGGCTCGATGGTCGCCTACGAGGGATTCGTGCAGTACGAGCCGAATCCGCCGGCCGTCCGGCAGATGGCCTCGGCGTGGCTGACCGGTGAGAGCACGCCCCTCATGAAGTGCAGCGGCGACGGCCTGCTCTACCTCGCCGACTACGGCGCCGACGTGGTGTGCCTGAACCTGAACAACGAGTCGGTGTCGGTCAACGGCACCAATCTGCTGGCCTTCGACGCCCATCTGACCTGGGGCGTCGAGCGGGTCAAGGGCCTGGCCAAATTCGCCGGACAGGGCCTCTTCAACGTCGGGGTGTCGGGCAGCGGATGGGTGGCCGTCACCTCCCGCGGTACGCCGATCGTGGTGGACTGCGGCCGCGGCGCCGACGAGACGTATGTGGACCCCGACGCGCTGGTGGCCTGGTCGTCGGGACTGAAGATGAAGGCCAAGCGGAGCTTCAAGGCGTCGTCGCTGATCGGGCGGGGCAGCGGGGAGGCCTTCCAGATCGCCTTCTCCGGGCAGGGCTTCGTGGTCGTACAGCCGAGCGAGGACAGCACGGACCGCCTGCGGGCCCGGGGCTGAGGGGGAGCGACACATCATGCAGAGTCCGCTTTTCGCGTTCACCGAGGTCCAGAGCCAGGACCAGTACAGCCTGCAGAACTCCTATCTGCTGCGGGTCCGCCTTGACGGCAACACCGGGCCGGACTGCCTGGCCCGCAAGGGCTCGATGGTGGCCTACCAGGGCATGATCGAATTCGACGGCGAGTACCAGCCGCACCACCAGCGCGGCGCGCGCAGGCGCACCGGCGAGGGCCTGGACCTGATGCGCTGCTCGGGCCAGGGCACCGTCTATCTGGCCAACCTCGCCCAGCAGATCCACATCCTCGACGTCGACCACGACGGCCTGACCGTGGACAGCGCCTACGTGCTGGCCCTGGACTCCGGCCTGCACTGGGACGTCATCGCGGTCGACAGCCAGTTCGGCCTGTCCGGCACCGGGCAGTACAACCTGAACATCGCCGGCAGCGGCAAGGTCGCCCTGATGACCTCGGGCAAGCCGCTGCTGATGCCGGTCACGCCCGACAAGTACGTGTCCTGCGACGCGGACGCCGTCGTCGCCTGGTCCAGCAGCCTGCGGGTGCAGATGCAGGCGCAGACCAGCAGCAGCTCGGTCTTCCGCCGCCGCGGCAACACCGGAGAGGGCTGGGAGCTGAACTTCGTCGGCCAGGGCTACGTCCTGGTGCAGCCCAGCGAGCTGATGCCGCCGCAGAACATGCCGATCGGCGGTGGCCTGCGCGCCCAGTACGGCCTGGGCCCGCAGGGCTCGAACGCGCAGAACGGCGGCAACATCTGGTCGAACTGACCGCCGCGCCCGGCCGCCGGCCGGGACCCGCTCACCGCGACGCGCTCACAGCAGCGCGCGGGTCCTGGCCAGCAGCGAGCGCACCGAGCCGTCTCCCCTCTCGGCGGCCTCGGCGTAGCCGAACCACCGCAGGTCGAGCGACTCGTCGCTGATCGCCTCGGTCGCGCCCTCCGGCGCGACCGCCGCGTACTGCACGTCCAGATGCCAGGCGCACGGCGTCAGATGCCGGTCGAGCTGCACCGGCTCGGGCACCAGCAGCCGCAGCCCCTCGATGCCGGACTCCTCGGCGCTCTCGCGCAGCGCGGTCCCGGCCACCGTGGTGTCCTGCGGCTCGCAGTGCCCGCCCATCTGCAGCCACATCCGCAACTTGGCGTGCAGCGTCAGCAACACGCGCTCCCGCGGCGGGTCGATCACCAGCGCTCCGGCCGTGATGTGCCCGGACGCGCAGGGCTTCCACATCCCGTCCGGGTGTGCGGCCAGATACGCCAGATAGTCGGTGCGCAGGGCGTCCTGGCCCGCGTCGGGGGCCTTCCAGGCGTCGAGGACGCCGACCGCCTCAGCGTGCAGCGCGCTCACGTGCCGCTCTCGCCGCCGTCACGGCCGGAGTCGTCCCCGGTCGTCCCGCCGCCCTTGCCGGGCTGCTCACCGGTGTCCTTGCCGGCGGCACCGCCGGTGTCCTTGCCTGAGGCGGCGTCCGGGTCCGCGCCCTTGTCCGCGTCCTTGCCGGCGCCGGCGTCCGTGCCCGAGGAGCCCGGGCCGGACTTCTGTGCGGCCTCGCCCAGCATCTTGTCCAGCTCGGTGAAGTCGAAGTCCGGGGAGTCGCGGTGCACGAAACCGTCCGGGTCGTCCAGGTCCTGGGCGGTCGGCAGCATGTCGGGGTGCGCCCACAGGCCGTCCCGCCCGTCGACGCCGCGCGCGTCGGTCAGCGACGCCCACAGCCGGGCCGCGTCCCGCAGCCGCCGGGGCCGCAGCTCAAGCCCGATCAGCGTGGCGAAGGTCTGCTCGGCCGGGCCGCCGGTCGCCCGGCGGCGGCGCAGCGTCTCGCGCAGCGCGCCCGCGGAGGGCAGATGCGGGGCGGCGGCGGCGTGCACCACGGCGTCGACCCAGCCCTCGACCAGGGCGAGCGCCGTCTCCAGCCGGGCCAGAGCCGCCTTCTGCTCCGGGGTGTCCTCGGGCTGGAGCATGCCCTGCTGCAGGGCCTCCTGCAGCTGCTCGGGCTGCGTGGGGTCGAGCTGGCCCACCGCCTCCTCCAGCCGGGCGGTGTCCACCTTGATCCCGCGCGCGTAACCCTCGACGGCGCCGAACAGATGTGCCCGCAGCCACGGCACGTGGGCGAAGAGCCGCTGGTGCGCCGCCTCGCGCAGGGCGAGATACAGCCGCACCTCCTCCTGCGGTACGCCGAGGCCGGCGCCGAAGGCGGCGACGTTCACCGGCAGCAGCGCGGCCTTGCCCGCGGGGCCGAGCGGCAGGCCGACATCGGTGGAGCCGACCACCTCGCCGGCCAGGGTGCCCAGCGCCTGCCCGATCTGGGAGCCGAACATCGCTCCCCCCATCGAGCGCATCATGCCGAGCAGCGGCCCGGTCATGGCCTGCATCTCCTCGGGCAGCACGTCGCCCATGGCGCCGGCCACCCGCTCGGCGACCGGGTCGACGAGCTCCTTCCACACCGGCAGCGTCGCCTCGACCCATTCCGCCCGACTCCACGCCACCGCGGCGCCCGAGCCGGAGGGCAGCGAGGTGACGCCGTCCAGCCACAGGTCGGCCAGCCGCAGCGCCTCCTCGATCCAGTCGCGGTCGGCACGTCCCACGGAGGCGTCCTTGACGCCGTCGGGGGTGCCCTGGGCGACGGTCTGCCGGGCGATGTCCTTGGCCATGTCCCAGTTCACGGGACCGCCCTCGTAGGAGAGCATCTGGCCGAGCTGCTGGAAGGCGGCGCCCAGATCGTTGGGATTGAGCGAGCCGAACATGGCCGCGAACGGGTTGTCGCCACCGCCCGGGCCGAACGGGTTGCCGCCACCGAAACCGAAGGGGTTCGCCGGCTGTCCGCCCCCACTGCCGCCCTTGTGCTGCTTGCCTTCGTCGCCGTCTTCCGGCTCCTCGGGAGGGACGCCGAATCCGAATGGAGTGTCGCTCACGGGATTCCTCGGATCTGTGTCGTGGTGGGCTGTTGTGGTGGGCTGGGTGTGATGGGCTGTACCTCCAAGCCTAGACACCTGTCCGGCAGGATGGCTGCGTACGCCGTAGCAGGCACAGCTGAGTACGCAACTGAGACAACCGTGGGAGACACCCGGTGAGTTCCCCAGAAGCACACGTTCGCCCAGAGCGGAGCGGCGCCAGGAGCGCCGCGGGCCCGGTGGTCGCGATCACCGGTGCCGCCTCCGGCGTCGGCCTCGCGCTGGCCTCCCGGCTGGTCGCGTCCGACCAGGTCAAGAAGGTCGTGGCGATCGACGAGCGGCGCGGCGACGTGCCCGGGGCGACCTGGCGGGTGCTCGACGTCCGCGACCCCGCGATCGCCGAGAAGCTGCGCGGCGCCGACGTCGTGGTGCACCTGGCGATGGACCTCGATCTGGAGTCCGACGCCAAGGCGCGGTCCGCGTTCAACGTGCGCGGCACCCAGACGGTACTGACGGCGGCCGCGGCGGCCGGGGTGCACCGGGCGGTGCTGTGCACCTCGGCGATGGTCTACGGCGCCCAGGCGGACAACGACGTGCCGCTGGCGGAGGACGCGCCGCTGCGCGCCACCTCCGAGGCCAGTTTCGTGGACGACCTGCTGGAGATCGAACGGCTCGGCCGCCGCGCCCCCCGGGCCCATCCCGGGCTCAACGTGACGATACTGCGGCCCGCCGTGCTGGTCGGCGGCACCGACACCGCGCTGACCCGCTACTTCGAGTCGCCCCGGCTGCTGGTGGTCGCGGGCAGCCGGCCCTGCTGGCAGTTCTGCCATGTCGAGGACCTGGTGTCGGCGCTGGAATACGCGGTGCTGGAGAAGGTCGACGGCGAGATGGCGGTCGGCTGCGACGGCTGGCTGGAGCAGGAGGAGGTCGAGGAGCTGAGCGGTATCCGGCGCATGGAGCTGCCGCCGGCCATCGCCTTCGGCGCCGCCTCCCGGCTGCACCGGCTCGGCCTGACCCCGTCGCCCGCGGGGGATCTCGCGTACACGATGCACCCGTGGGTGGTCAGCGGCCGCCGGCTGCACGAGGCGGGCTGGCGGCCGCAGTGGACCAACGAGGAGGTGCTGGCCGAGCTGCTCGAAGAGGTCGGGGGCCGCAACTCGCTTGCCGGGCGGCGACTGGGCCGCAAGGACGCCACGACGCTGGGCGCGGCGGGCGCCACGGTCGCGCTGGTCGGCACCGCGGCGCTGGTCCGCAGGGCCCGCAAGCGGCGGGGTATCTGACCTGGGGCGGCACCCCGCCGGACCGCGGGGGACAGGCGGCAGGGAGCGGGCGGCAAGGACGAGACGACGACGGCCCGGCGACAATGGAAGCCTCTTTCCGTATCGCGGGCAGATAAGGGAGCATGGTCCGCATGGCACCCACCGACCCCTCCGATCCGATCCGGCTGCTGGCCGTCCGCGACACCCCGCTGTCGCTTGACGAGGTCTTCGCGGCGGTCGGTGACGACGCGGCGGGCGGTACCGCGCTCTTCGTCGGGACGGTGCGCGACCACGACGGGCACTCCGGCGCCACGGTGACCGGCCTGTCCTACTCGGCGCACCCCTCGGCCGCGGCGGAACTGCGCCGGGTCGCCGAGAAGGTCGCGGCGGACTTCCCGGTACGGGCGCTGGCGGCCGTGCACCGGGTGGGCGACCTGCGGGTCGGCGACGTGGCGGTGATCGTGGCGGTGTCCTGCCCGCACCGCGGTGAGGCCTTCGCGGCGAACCGGCGGCTGATCGACGACCTCAAGAGCGGGGTGCCGATCTGGAAGCACCAGACCTTCGACGACGGCACCGAGGAGTGGGTGGGCTGCTGAGCCCGCCCGGCCGGCCGTCCCGGCGGGCGCGGGTCCGCTGCCAGGGGGAATTCGGGTTGCGTAACCCCGCGCCCCGGCAGAGCGTTGATCCATTGAGTGGTTAATCTGCTCATAGGTCCGTTTTGCTGGTGTGTGGGGTCGGGAGTCGTCGTGGCAGCACTCGTCTGGTTGCTCATCCCCCTGGTCGGCTTCCTGGCCGCCCTGATCTGGGCGCGCTGGGCGGCGCGCGGCCGCTCCACCGCCGACGGAGCCTCGCTCGCCGGCTACGAACGGTTCCGCGCGGCCATGCAGCCCGGTGACCTGCCCCCGCTGCGGCTGAAGAAGGGCGAGGCGGGCGACGGCGGCCCCACCGACGCCGAACCTGTGTGACCCCTGTGGGGGCCGCTGTTCACCGGGCCCCCGCGGCCTCCTCGTCCGGACTCACCCGGGGAGCCGAATCGTCCGCCGGTCACGTACTGTCGTTCCATGCCCAGCCGTACCGCGACGCTGCTCGCCTCTACACTGACGCTGATAGCGCTGCTGAGCGTCGCGTTGCTCGTGCCGTCCCCGTATTCGGAGATGTCACCGGGTCCCACGGTGAACACCCTGGGCACCTACGGCGGCGACACCGTGATCCAGATCGCCGGCCGGAAGACCTATCCGGCGGACGGGCATCTGAACATGACGACCGTCCGGGTCACCGGCGCCGATTACCACATGAACGTGATCGAGTCGGTCTTCGGCTGGCTGCGGCACGACGACAAGGTCGTCGAGCACGACACGCTCTACCCCAAGGGGCAGACCGCCGAGCAGGCCGACCAGCAGAACGCCGAGGAGTTCACCCAGTCCCAGGACAGCGCCAAGGTCGCCGCGCTGGACGAGCTGAAGATCCACGTCCCCTCCCGCGTGATCGTGTCCGCGGTGGTCAGCGGCGGCGCCTCGCAGGGGTCACTGCACGCCGGTGACGTGGTCAAGGCGGTGGACGGCACCGCCGTCACCCAGCCGGACGACGTGGCCGAGCTGGTCACCAAGCACAAGCCGGGCCAGAAGGTGGTCTTCACCGTCGTCGGCGCCGCGGAGGCCAAGGGCAGGTCCGCCGACGGGCTGCCGACCCACCAGGTGACGGTCACCACACGCAAGTCCGACGACACCGGGCCGAGCCGGGCGGTGGTCGGCATCGCGGCCGGCGTCGAGCACCTCTTCCCGTTCAGCATCGACATCAGGCTCGCCGACGTCGGCGGCCCCAGCGCCGGCATGATGTTCGCCCTCGGCATCGTGGACAAACTCACACCGGGCGACATGACCGGCGGCAAGTTCGTGGCGGGCACCGGCACGATAGACGACAGCGGGAACGTCGGGCCGATCGGCGGCATCAGCCTGAAGACGATCGGCGCCCGCGACAAGGGCGCCCAGTTCTTCCTCACCCCCGCCGACAACTGCGGCGAGGCCGCCAGGGACGTGCCGCACGGTCTGACCCTGGTCAAGGTGAAGACCCTGGACGACGCCATGGCCGCCCTGAAGGACATCAAGTCCGGGGACACCGCCGCGCTGCCCAGCTGCACCAGGAGCTGAACCCGCGCGGCTGCCGCGCCCGTCCCCGGGCGCGGCACATCGCGCCGCCCTAGGCCTCGAAGGTGGCCGTCAGCGCCTCGGCGAGGCCCGGCACCAGGGTCGCGCCGGTCAGCACCTCGGACGCGGTGTCCTTCGCCCGCAGCCGCACCGCGGACTCCCGGGCGCCGTCGCGCAGCACCGCCACCGTCATCCGCACCTCCTGCCGCTCCGGATGCGCGGCCACCCAGGACGCCAGCGCGGCGTCGTCCAGGTCGTCGGGGATCGCCGCCTCGGCGGACGGCGGCAGCATCAGCCGTTCAACGGTCAGCGCGCAGCCGGCGATCACCTCGGGCCACGCGATGGTGGCCAGGAACTCGTCGAGCGCGGTGCCCGACGGCAGCTCGTCCTGCTCGATCGGGGTCAGGGCGCCCGCCGCGTTCTGCTCGCCGAGCCCGAGCTGTTCGGCCAGCCCCGGCTCCTGGGTGCGCAGCTGGGCGGTGTCGACGAGGGCGAACAGCCGTGCGGGCTGGTCCCAGCCGAGACCGGCCGCGTATTCGTCGATCTCCAGTACGGCACGCGTCAGCGGGTTCGCCGCGAGGGGTGTTCCATCGGTCGCAATGTTGGACATGGTGGGTATCCTCCCCCTTCCCCGGCCGGAATCGGGAACCGGCCAAAGCACGGTGAAGTTGCATGTGTGGGAGTCCGACCCGGGACGCCGCAGAAAAAGCTGACATTTCGAGGTGCGCACTCTTGGTATTCCAGATGCCGGACCGCGGTGAAGGGGCGGCGGGACCGAGCAGCAGAAGGGCCGGCCGCCCGTCCCGCAGGGTGATCGCCCTGCTCATCGTGCTCGGCGTCCTCGCCGTCCTGCTCGTCGGGTTCGTGATGTACGCCGGCCTGTGGACGGACTGGCTCTGGTACCGCTCGGTGCGCTACTCCTCGGTCTTCTCCACCATGGAGTGGACGAAGACCGGGCTCTTCGTCGCCTTCGGACTGCTGATGGCCGGAAGCGTCGGTTCCTCGATCTATCTGGCGCACCGGCTGCGCCCGCCGCTGAGCGCGATGTCCAGCGAGCAGCAGAGCCTGGACCGCTACCGGATGGGCCTGGCGCCGTACAAGACGCGGGCGCTGGTCGGGATCAGCGCGGTGGTCGGGGTGGTCGCCGGCGGGTCGGCCGCGACCCAGTGGCGGCTGTGGCTGCTGATGGTCAACGCGACGCCCTTCCACACCAAGGACCCGCAGTTCCACAAGGACGTCTCCTTCTACACCTTCGACCTGCCCTTCTACCGGTTCCTGCTGAACTTCGCCTTCGCCGCGGTGATCCTGTCGCTGATCGGCGCGGCGGTCGTGCACTACCTCTACGGCGGCCTGCGGATCACCTCGCCGGGGGCGCGGGCGACCTCCGCGGCCACCGGCCACCTGTCGGTGCTGCTCGGCCTGTTCGTGTCGCTCAAGGCCGTCGCCTACTGGCTGGACCGCTACTCCCTCGCGGTGCGCTCCAGCGGCTTCCGGACCACGGACAACTGGACCGGGCTGCGCTACGTCGACGCCAACGCCTATCTGCCGGCCAAGACGATCCTGTTCTTCATCGCGGTGATCTGCGCGCTGCTGTTCTTCGCCACCCTGTGGCGGCGTACGTGGTCGCTGCCGACCATCGGCTTCGGCCTGATGGTGCTCTCGGCGATCCTCATCGGCGGCCTCTACCCGGCGATCGTGCAGAAGTTCCAGGTGCTGCCGAACGAGGCCGCCAAGGAGGCGCCCTTCGTCCAGAAGAACATCGACGCGACCCGGGCCGCGTTCGGCCTGACCAGGACCGAGGTGAGCGCCTACCCGGGCAAGCCGGCCGTGGCGGCGGCAGGTACGCCCGCGGCCGCCGGCCACCCCGCCGCCACCAGCCTGCGGGCCGACGCGGACTCCTCGGCCAGCCTCAGGGTGCTCGACCCGAACGTGGTCTCGCCCACCTTCCAGCAGCTCCAGCAGAGCAGCGACTACTACCAGTTCCCCTCCACCCTGGACGTCGGCCACGACGCCGCCGGCGGCGAGGACCAGGACACCGTCGTCGGGCTGCGTGAACTGAACGTCGACGGCATACCGAAGAACAACTGGATCAACGACCACTTCAAGTACACCCACGGCTTCGGCGTCGTCGCCGCCAAGGGCACCGAGGTGACCAGCGAGGGCGCGCCCGACTTCACCGAGCAGGGCCTGCCGGGGGCGGCGGGCGCACAGCAGCGGATCTACTTCGGCGAGCAGACCAAGCAGTATTCGATCGTCGGCGGCCCCACCCCCGAGCTGGACTACGCGGACAAGGGCCACGAGACGACCACCCACTACACCGGCAAGGACGGCGTCAGCCTGGGCAACCCGCTGACCCGTGCCGCGTACGCGGTCAGCTTCGGCGAGCCGAAGATCCTCTACTCGGGGGCCATCGGCAAGGACTCCAAGATCCTCTACAACCGCACGCCCAAGGAACGGGTGGAGGCGGTGGCGCCCTGGCTGACCATCGACGGCGACCCGTATCCGGCGGTGGTCGGCAAGAAGGTGGAGTGGGTGGTGGACGCCTACACCACCAGCGACAGCTACCCGTACGCCTCGCGGACCACCCTGGGCGACACCACGGCCGACTCGCAGACCGACAGCCAGCGCTCGGTCGTCGCCCGGCAGAATCAGGTCAACTACATCCGCAACTCGGTCAAGGCCACCGTGGACGCCTACGACGGCACGGTGACCCTCTACCAGTGGGACACCCAGGACCCGGTGCTCAAGACCTGGATGAAGGCCTTCCCCCACACGGTCAAGCCCAAGGCGGACATCCCGGCCGACCTGCTGGCGCACCTGCGCTATCCGGAGGACCTGTTCAAGGTGCAGCGGGAGATGCTGACGACCTACCACGTCACCAAGGCGGCGGACTTCTCCAGCAGCAGCCAGGTGTGGGCGGTGCCCGACGACCCGGCGGCCAAGGCGGGCAAGGCGGTGCCGCCGTACTACATGAGCCTGCGGATGCCCGGCCAGGACGCCAAGGCCTTCTCGCTGACCACCACCTTCACCCCCAGCAAGCAGGACAGCCTCAGCGCCTTCATGGCGGTCGACGCCGACGCGTCCAGTCCCGACTACGGCACCATCAGAGTGCTCCAGCTGCCGACCAGCCCGACCGTCGACGGGCCCAAACTGGTGCAGGCGAAGATCAACTCCAACAGCCAGTCGGCGCCCAAGATCAACGATCTGAAACGCTCGGGCGCGGACTCCACGGTCGAGTACGGCAATCTGCTGACCGTGCCGCTGGACGGCGGGCTGCTGTACGTGGAGCCGGTGTACGTCCGCACCACCGGTATCGACTCCCCGCTGCTGAGCAGCGTGGCGGCGCTCTACGACGGTGACATCACCTACCAGCCGACGCTGGCCGCGGCGCTGGACGACCTCTTCGGCCCGTCCGGCGGCAGCACGCCGGCCGCCAAGCCGCCCGCCGCCGCCCCGCCCGCCGCGAGCAGCGGCAAGGCGCCGTCCGGCGGCACCGCCACACCCTCCGCCGACCCGGCGCTGCAACAGGCGCTGACCGACGCGCAGAAGGCGTACGAGGAGGGGCAGGCGGCCATGAAGAAGAACGACTGGGACGCCTACGGCGCCGCGCAGCGCCGGCTCGGCAGCGCGCTGAAGCGGGCGCAGGCGGCGGAGAAGGCGCGCGGGGCGGCGCAGACCCCCGCGAAGAAGGGCTGAACGGGTGACACCCCGCGTCGTGGTACGGTTGGGACACAACGACGCGGGGTGGAGCAGCTCGGTAGCTCGCTGGGCTCATAACCCAGAGGTCGCAGGTTCAAATCCTGTCCCCGCTACGGCACGAAGTAGGCCCGAAGTCAAGCGACTTCGGGCCTCTTCGCTTGTTCGGGTGAATGTACGGCCAAAAGGGTTTGGCGTGCCGTCATGTCGGGAAGTCGACAAAACGCTGTAGAGACCAACTGGGTTGCGGTATACCGGGTGTACGCCGGTAGCGGGTGGTGCGACGATGGGGCTTATGGGGGATGGGGCAAGGCTGCTGAACGCTCGTCAGAACCATGGCGGTCATGGTCCGGCGGGCGATCTGGCGCTGCCCGTCACACCCGCGACCGCGGCGGTGACCGCCGAGGTGGCCGCGCTGCTGCCCGCGCCGCGGGAGAGCGACACCGTCGCCGTGCCCGAGGGTGCCGGGGCGACGCCCGCACTGCTCACCGAACTGCCCGACGAGGACAGCCTCGCGCTGCGCGAGGAGGCCGAGATCGAGGCCCGCCACCGGCGGGCCGCCGAGCACGGCGACCCCGTCGCGATGAGCGCGCTCGGCACGCTGCTGCTGCGCCGCGGAGACCTGGACGGCGCCGAGCCGTATCTGCGCCAGGCGGTCCAGCACGGCGACCGGGCCGCCGCCAACAACCTGGGCCTGCTGCTGCACCAGCGCGGATACGCCGACGAGGCGGCCGGCTGGTGGCGTATCGCCGCAGTCGCCGGATCGGCCCCCGCGGCCCACGCGCTCGGCCGGCACTACCGCGAGCGCGGCGACGAGCCCGGCGCCGAATACTGGCTGCGGCAGGCCGCCGAGTCCGGCCACGCGCTGGGCGCGTACGCGCTGGCCGACCTGCTCGACCACCGGCGGGACGCCGGCGCCGAGCGGTGGTTCCACGCCGCCGCCGAGCACGGCCACCGCGAGGCCGCGTATCGGCTCGCCCGCTACTGCGCGGAGCGCGGCGACACCCGCGAGGCCGAGCAGTGGTATCGGCAGGCCGCCGCGCGCCGCCACCGGCGGGCCGCGCTGCGGCTCGGCACGCTGCTGGAGGAGCGCGGCGAGACCAAGGAGGCCGGGCACTGGTATCTGACCGCCGCCCGCGACGGCGAGGCGCGGGCCGCCTGCGCCCTGGCCTTCCTGCTGCGCGACGCCGGCGACCTGGACCAGGCCGCGACCTGGTGGCGGCGCGCCGCCCAGGCCGGCGACGGCAACGCGGCCAACGCGCTCGGCGCGCTGCACGCGCAGGAGGGCGAGACGCAGACCGCCGAGCGCTGGTATCGCGCCGCCCTGGAGGCCGGCGACGTCAACGGGGCGTACAACCTCGGCCTGCTCTGCGCCGGCCAGGGGCGTACGCCGCAGGCCGAGCAGTGGTATCGCAAGGCCGCCTACGCCGGGCACCGCGAGGCCGCCAACGCGCTCGCCGTGCTGCTGCTGCAGCACGGCGACGCGCAGGGGGCCGAGCCGTGGTTCTCCAAGGCGGCGGAGGCCGGCAGCATCGACGCGGCCTTCAACCTCGGCATCCTGCACGCCGGGCGCGACGAGGAGGACGCCGCGCGCGGGTGGTACGAGCGGGCCGCCGCGGCCGGGCACGCCGGTGCCGCGCTCCAGGTGGCCATAGCGCTGCAGCGCGAGGGCGACCACCACGGTGCCGAGCGCCACCTGCGCTGCGCGGCGGGCGGCGGCAGCCCCGAGGCCGCCTTCCGCCTCGGCGCGCTGCTCGACCGCCGCGAGCGGGAACGCGAGCGCGAGCCGGGCGGTGCGGACGCGATGGGCTCCGAGGCCGACGAGTGGTACGAGCGGGCGGCCCGACAGGGCCACCGGCGCGCCCAGGTGCGCCTCGGCATGACCGCGGCGCAGCGCGGTGACGTCGAGCAGGCGGCGCACTGGTACCGCCTCGCGGCGGAGGCGGGCTCGCGCAACGGCGCGTTCAACCTCGGCCTGCTGCTGGCCCGCGAGGGCAGCGAGCCCGAGGCGGCGCTGTGGTGGACCCGCGCCGCCGAGGCCGGCCACGGCCGCGCGGCCCTCCGGCTGGCCCTGCTCTCGGCCCGCCACGGCCGCCTCACCGACGCGCGTACGTGGTGCGCCAAGGCGGTGGCCTACGGCCCGGCGGAAGTCGCCG
The DNA here is from genome assembly GCF_036010485.1 of Streptomyces sp. NBC_01198. Classification (NCBI taxonomy): domain Bacteria; kingdom Bacillati; phylum Actinomycetota; class Actinomycetes; order Kitasatosporales; family Streptomycetaceae; genus Streptomyces; species Streptomyces sp. NBC_01198. The sequence goes on along the minus strand of NZ_CP108568.1, from coordinate 2,697,445 downwards.
AGCGGGCCGCGCGGCTCACCGCGGCCGTCAACCAAGAGCTCTCGGCCTAGCTCTTGGCCGTACCCCCCCTCCGGGGGTACCCGTCCCCTCCCGCGGGGCGCCCCCCCAAGGCGGCGCTCACCCTGCCACCGGCCGGTGGTCCGCCTTCGGCGCCGACTGCCCCTGCGGGCCGGTGACGACCCGCACCCCGGTGGTGGGCTGGTCTGCGCAGTTCCCCGCGCCCCTGGGGGCGCCACGTGACGGTTGCGGGTCGGGAGTAAGCGCCTCCCGGGAAGGGATTTGCGTTGATCGAAACGGGGGAGCTATGGTGGGGGCACAACGACGCGGGGTGGAGCAGCTCGGTAGCTCGCTGGGCTCATAACCCAGAGGTCGCAGGTTCAAATCCTGTCCCCGCTACTGAAGAGAAGGCCTGGAGGCTGTCGCCTCCGGGCCTTCTTCTCGTTCGGGCAAAGTCCGGCCGGATCCGGTGGGGGGTGGGGCGGGGGCGGGGGATGCTGGGGGTGGACGAGGTCACGGGTCCTCAGGAGGCGGGATTGTTGCGCAGACGGCGGGGGCGGCGCCCGGACTCCGGGGGCCCCGAGGCCAGCGGGCGCTGGGGCGAGTGGTGCGGGGCCGCGGGGGCCGGGCGGCCCGCGGAGGTCGACGCGCTGCTGCGCCGCCTGCTGGCGCTGCCTGCCGAGGGCGCCGCGCGGGAGCGGGCGGCCGCGCTGGCCGCGCTGACCGCGGCGCCGCCGAGGCTGCTGCTGCTCCTGGACCGCGCCGCCAGGACCGGCGGGCCGGTGCCGGCCGGGGCCGGCGACGTACTGGGGCTGCTGCTGCGGTCGTTCGCGCCCGACGGGCATGTGCGGGAGGCCGCGGTGGCCGGCCTGGCCGGCTGCGGGGGACCGGCGGCGGTGGCGGGCCTGGCGCTGCGCAGCGCCGACTGGGTGGACGCGGTCAGGGCCAGGGCGACCGCGGCCCTGGTGGTGCGCAGCGCCCCCGAGGAGGTGGCCGCCGCCGTCCGCGTGCTGCTGCGGCTGGCCGGCCGCAGCCGTACCGGCGACCTGCTCGCCGACTACCGCCGGCTGCTGTGCCGCCCGCCGCACCGCAGGGCGGTGCGGGCCCTGGTGGTGGACGCCGACCCCGCGGCCCGCCGCTTCGGCGTGGTGCTGGCGCTGGAACTGGGCGAGTACGCCCGCGGCGACCTGCTGCGTACCGCGCTGCGGGACCGCGACCAGGTGTGCCGGACGCTGTGTGCGCAGCGGCTGCTCGACCTGGACCCGGAGCAGGCGGGCCGGCTGCTGCTGGCCAGGGACGCGGCCGTACGGGAGATCGCGGTGGCCGCACTGCCCGCGGACGTACCGGCGACGCGGCTGGTGGCGCCGCTTGCGGACCGGGCGCGCATGGTGCGGGCGCAGGCCCGCTGGCAGCTGTACGGGCGCGGTGAGCCGCCGTCGGCGGTGTATCGCAGACAGCTCGGCCGGGCGGGTAGGACCACCCCGGTGCGCCTGCTGGCCGGGCTCGTGGCGGGGCTCGGCGAGTGCGGGGACGCCGGCGACGTGCCGGCCCTGGCGCGGTTGCTCGACCCGCGGCGCCCGTCACCGCCGATGGTGCGCAGGGCCGCGGTCAGGGCGGTGGGGCGGCTGGCGCCGCAGGGCGAGCTGGTCGGGCTGCTCGGCCCGCTGGCGATGGACCCGGATCCCGGCGTGGCCCGCGCGGTCTTCGAGGCGCTGGCGGCCCGGGCGCCGGGCGAGGTGCCGGTGGAGATCCGCTGGATCGGCGGCGTACGCCCGGAGGCGGCCGTCCGCCGGGCCGCGGCCCGTATCGGCGCCGCCAAATCGCCGCAGGTCAGGGCGGTGGGGGGCGTGCCGCGCTACGAGCAGTCGGGGCACAGCCCCCGGTAGGTGACCTCGGCGGTGGAGACGGCGAAGCCGAAGCGCTCGCCTGCGGGCAGCGCGGCGAGCGGGTCGCCCTGCGGGTGCACGTCGCGGACGGTGCCGCAGCGGGAGCAGACCAGGTGCTGGTGCGGCCGGTGCGCGTTGGGGTCGTAGCGCTTGGCGCGGCCGTCCGTGGAGACCTCGATGACCTCGCCGATGGTCACCATCTCGCCGAGCGTGTTGTAGACGGTGGCGCGGGAGATCTCCGGCAGCCGCTCGGTGGCGCGCGCGTGCACCTCGTCGGCGGTCAGGTGGACGTGCTCGCCGTCGAGGACCTCCGCGACAACCCGCCGCTGGGCGGTCAGCCGCCAGCCGCGTTCGCGCAGTCGTTCCAGCAGGTCACTCATGCGTGCCAGGGTAACAGCGCGGGTCCGGAGTCCGAATGGATCCGTGACTGGGGCACTTCTTGTCTTGGACAATGTCTACGGTAGGATCGGGTCCGGCAGTACGGACTTCGGCAGGCGCCCGGGGTCGCGGTCCATGGCCCTCCGCGGCCGACCAGGCGCCTGACCGAGAGGCCGAAGGGGCCGGACGCCATTGGGCTCCGGCCCCTTCGTCGCGCCCGGGCGGCGCCGAGCGCGTGCGCGTCCTACGCGGGGACCGTGGATTTCACCGGTGCCCAGCAGTGGATGATGTCGCGGACCGAGACCACGCCGACCGGATCGCGGCCTTCGAGGACGATCAGATGGCGGAAGCCGCCGTGCAGCATGGCGGTGGCCGCCTCCTCCAGGGTCCACTGGGGGGCGGCGAAGACGACGTCGGTGGTGGTGTGGGCGTGCACGGGCTCCTGGTCGGGGCTCAGCCCCGCGCCGACGGCGTTGAGCACGTCGCGCTCGGTCAGAATGCCGAGACCGCAGGTGTCGGCGTCGAGGACGATGGCCGCGCCGACGCGGCGGGCGGACATCAGCTGGGCGGCCTGGCGGAGGGTATGGGCAGGGCCGATGGTGAGAACGACCGTGCTCATCGCGTCGCGGACCAGCATGGGCAGGCACCTCCTGGTGGTGTGCGATCCCGTTCCGTGAACGGATTCACAAATTCACAAGCGGTACCGTCATCCTCACACACGCCCCTTGCGGTGGGCAAGGGCCCGTGCACAGCGAGTAGCGCGGGTCAGGAACCGCCGAGGTAGCCGAGCAGGTCCTCGTGCAGCAGCCCGTTGGACGCCGCCGCGTTGCCGCCGAAGGGTCCTGGCACCCCGTCCAGCGAGGTGAAGCGGCCGCCGGCCTCCCGGACGATGACCTCGTTGGCCGCCATGTCCCACAGGCTCAGCTCGGGCTCGGCGCAGATGTCCACCGAGCCCTCGGCCACCATCATGTAGGGCCAGAAGTCGCCGTAGGCGCGGGTACGCCAGCAGTTGCGCGACAGGTGCAGGAAGCCGTCGAGGCGGCCCTGCTCCTCCCAGCCGCTCAGCGAGGAGTACGCGAAGGACGCGTCCTCCAGCCGGCTCACCCGGGAGACGTGCAGCCGGGTCGCCGACGACAGGCTGCGCCCGGTGTACGCGCCGCTGCCCTTGGCCGCCCACCAGCGGCGGCCCAACGCCGGCGCCGACACCACGCCGACGACGCCCTCGTCGCCCCGCTCGCCGCGTACCATCAGCGCGATGAGCGTGGCCCACACCGGCACCCCGCGGACGTAGTTCTTGGTGCCGTCGATCGGGTCGACGATCCAGCGCCGCGGACCGTTGCCGTGGCTCCCGTACTCCTCGCCGAGCACCGCGTCCCGCGGCCTGGCCCGGCCGAGCTGACCGCGGATCAGCTCCTCGGCCTCCTTGTCCGCCTCGGTGACCGGGGTCAGGTCCGGTTTCGTCTCGACCTTCAGGTCGAGTGCCTTGAAGCGGGCCATCGTTGCGGAGTCGGCGGCGTCGGCCAGCACGTGGGCAAGGCGCAGGTCGTCGTTGAAGTCGGGCATGGGCCGAACAGTAGCGCGGCGGTCCGCGGCCGAGGCCGACGCGGGACCTTGACAGACCGTGGTGCCGCGTCAATTCTCCGTAGACGGCCGTCCGTCCGCCACACCGCCACCCTCGCGGTGGCCCGGAGGCACCGCCTGGAGGCCCCGATGCCTACCGTGCGAGACGCACTCATGGACGCGGCCTTCGCCGCGCTCGGCGAACGGCCCTGGGAATCGGTCAGGATGGCCGAGGTCGCGGCGGCCGCCGGTGTGTCACGGCAGACCCTCTACAACGAGTTCAGCAGCAAGGACGGGCTGGGCAGGGCGCTGGCCCTTCGGGAGTCCGAGGCCTTCCTGGCCGGCGTCGACCGCGCCATGGCCGCCGCGCTGCGCTCCGGCGCCGACGCGGGAGAGTGCTTCGCGGCCGCCGCGGGCTGGACGCTGCGGGCCGCCCGCCGCAGCCCGCTGATCCGCTCGGCCCTCACCGACTCCCCGCCGCCGCGGCCGCCCTTCGCCGAGCCGGCGCCGCCCGCGGCCCGTACCGCTGCGGGAGTGGGCGCCGACACCGGCCTGGTGGGCGCCGTGCACGCCCGTACGGTCGACGCGCTCGTCCGCGGCTACCCGCGGCTGCGCCCTGAGGACATCGGCTGGGCCTGCGAGGCGGCGCTGCGCCTGACGCTGTCGTACGTGATCGCGCCCGCCGCCGACGACCAGGAGCCGTGCCTGCGGATCGCCCAGCTGATCCGCAGCCTGCTGTCCTGGCCGGCCGGACCGGCCGCGCGTCCGGCACCCTAGCGGTGCCGCCGCCGGAGAAACCCCGCGAGCGGACCGGGCGGTGACCCGGCGTCAGTGCGAGGAGCCGGAGATCTGCAGGCCGATGACGCCCACCAGGACCAGCGAGATCGAGACGAGCTTGAGCGAGGAGACCAGGTCGCCGAGGAAGGCCATGCCGTAGATCGCGGTGCCCGCCGCGCCGATGCCGGTCCACACGGCATACGCCGGGCCGACGTCGAGCTTCTTCAACGACAGGGTGAGCAGGCCGAAGGAGCCGAGCGCGAAGATGCAGAAGGCGACGGTGGGCCACAGCCTGGTGAAGCCGTGCGACAGCTTGAGGCAGACCGCGAAGCCGGTCTCGAAGAGACCCGCGACCACCACCAGGAGCCAGGCCATCCGGGCGCCTCCGTTTCGGCTCGTTCGGCTCGTACCGCTTGTCGGGCTGGTGCCCGTCTACCCGCGTACCCGCCGGTCGTGCACCGGCGTGTGCGCTGTCGATCATCACACAGCACACCGCGAAGTGACGCGGCACGGGACGGGAAGTGAGGCGGCCCAACCGTACCGGTCAGTCGCCCTCGCGGCGCTCGCGGGTGGCCAGCAGGCGGCGCAGCGAGTCGAGACGGGCGGGTTCCGCGTGGCCCGCGGCCACCCAGGCGTCCAGCGCGCAGTCCTTCTCGTCGTGCGAACAGCCGCGCGGGCACTCGGCGGTGCCCGGTTCCAGGTCGGGGAAGGCCTGGATGACCCGGGACGGGTCGATGTGGTGCAGGCCGAAGGAGCGCACGCCCGGGGTGTCGATCACCCAGCCCGCCGCGCCCTCGGGCCCGTCGCCCGGCAGCGGCAGCGCGAGGGCCGAGGTGGTGGTGTGCCGGCCGCGCCCGGTCACCGCGTTGACCACGCCGGTGCTGCGCTGACGCTCCACCAGGGCGTTGACCAGGGTGGTCTTGCCGACGCCGCTGTGGCCGACGAAGGCGGTGACCCGGCCGGCGAGGCGCTCGCGGATCTGGTCCACCCCGCCGGTCAGGAAGTCGTCCCGGTTGGTGACCACGTAGGCCAGGTCGAGGGCGCCGTAGGTCTCCAGCAGCGGCTCGGCGGGCGCCAGATCGGACTTGGTGAGGACCAGCAGCGGGTCAAGGCCGGCGTCGTAGGCCGCCACCAGGCAGCGGTCGATCATCCGGGGGCGCGGTTCGGGGTCGGCGAGCGCGGTGACGATGGCCAGCTGGTCGGCGTTGGCGACGACCACCCGCTCGTACGGGTCGTCGTCGTCCGCGGTCCGCCGCAGCACCGACCTGCGCTCCTCGACCCTGACTATCCGGGCCAGCGTGTCCTTGGCGCCCGACAGGTCGCCGACCACCGCGACCCGGTCGCCGACGACCGCGGACTTGCGGCCCAGCTCGCGGGCCTTCATCGCGGTGACCTCGCGGTGGTCGACCAGCACTGTCAGCCGGCCGCGGTCCACCGTCAGCACCATGCCCTCGGCGGCGTCCTCGTGCTTGGGCCTGATGGTCGTACGCGGCCGGGTCCCCCTGCTGTTGGGGCGGACCCTGATGTCGTCCTCGTCCGGGTTCTTGCCGTAGCGCCGCACAGCTCAGTCCTGCCCCGCCGGTGCGCCCAGCATCGTCGTCCACAGCTCCGGGAAGTCCGGCAGCGTCTTGGCGGTCGTCGCCACGTTCTCCACCCGGACGCCGTCGACGGCCAGGCCGAGCACCGCGGCCGCGGTGGCCAGCCGGTGGTCCTCGTAGGTGTGGAAGTCGCCGCCGTGCAGCGGGCGCGGCCGGATCCGCAGCCCGTCGTCGGTCTCGGCGATGTCGCAGCCCATCTCGCCCAGCTCCTTGGCCAGTGCCGCGAGCCGGTCGGTCTCGTGCATCCGCAGGTGCGCGATGCCGGACAGCACCGACTCGCCCTCCGCGAGCGCGGCGACGGCCGCGATCACCGGGGCCAGCTCGCCGACGTCGTGCAGGTCGGCGGTGATGCCGCGGATCCGGCCGGTGCCGCGGAAGGTCAGCGCGCTGTCGGTCTGCTCGTACGAGCCGCCCATCCGGGTGAGGATCTCGCGCAGCGCGTCACCCGGCTGGGTGGTGCGGCGCGGCCAGCCGGGAACGGTCACCCGGCCACCGGTGACCAGGGCGGCGGCCAGGAAGGGCGCCGCGTTGGACAGGTCGGGCTCCACCGTCAGGTCCCGGCCGAGCAGGGCGCCCGCGGTGACCCGCCAGACGTTCCTGGCGCCGCCGTCCTGCGGGGCGTCCACCCGGGCGCCGGCCTTGCGCAGCATGTCCACCGTCATCCGGATGTGCGGCAGCGAGGGCAGGGTGCGCCCGGTGTGCCGGACCTCCAGGCCCTTGTTGAAGCGCGGCCCCGACAGCAGCAGCGCGCTGACGAACTGCGACGAGGAGGACGCGTCGACGTCCACCGCACCGCCGGTCAGCGATCCGGCGCCGTGCACCGTCAGCGGCAGCGACCCGCGGCCCTCGTCGTCTATCCGGGCGCCCAGCGCGCGCAGCGCGTCGATCACCCCGCCGAGCGGGCGCTCGTAGGCCCGAGCGTCGCCCTCGAAGCGGACCGGGCCGTCGGCGAGCGCGGCCACCGGCGGCAGGAAGCGCATCACCGTGCCCGCGTTCCCGACATCGACCGTGGCGGGGCCGTGCAGCCCCGCCGGGATGATCCGCCAGGCCTCGCCGCCGTCGGGGTTGACCGTCTCGTCGATCTGCACGCCCATGGCCCGCAGGGCCTCCGCCATCAGGACGGTGTCCCGGCTGCGCAGCGGGCGGCGCACCCATCCGGGTTCCGACGAGTGTGCGGCCAGCACCAGGGCGCGGTTGGTGACCGACTTCGATCCGGGCACCGTGACGGTCGCGTCCACGGCGCCGGGCGCGGTGGGGGCGGCCCACCAGTGGGGGGAGTGCGCGGCGCTGTCGCTCATGAGGCCCAGCGTAGTGGTTCGGGTACGGGGAGATAAGTTGGCGAATGCGCCGAAACCTCCCGGAAACCGAGGGTCACGCAAAGGTCATCCGGACCGGAATATCTGATTCCGGGGTCCGTGGGGTCACCAGGACGCCGGCCGGCCGCGGAACGGGCCGGTCGGCGCGGCCGCCCTGCCCTGCGGCCCGGCCCTCCGGGCTGCAGGTCAGCCGGCCAGCAGCCAGCGTCCGCCGACGATCAGCGAGCACACCGCGACCACGTAGAAGAAGAACAGCCACAGCACGGCAGGCGTGCTGGTCAGCCGGCCCAGCTGGTCCGCGTCCGAGGAGCCCCTGCGGTCCCGGCGCCTGCTGCGCTGCAGCTCCGCCACCGGCCGGGTGCCGCCCGCCAGCAGGAACCAGACCACCAGATACGCGAAGGCCGCCTGCACTTGCGCCTTGGTCAGCCAGGACACCAGCAGGAAGAGCGCCCCGGTCAGCACCACGGTCAGTGCCCCGTACGCGTTGCGGATCATCACCAGCATCACCAGCAGCAGCGCCGTGGCCCCCCACAGCAGTGCGGTTATGTGGCCGGCGGCGAGCAGGGCGGCGCCCGCCAGGCCCAGCAGCGGTGGCGCCGTGTAACCGGCCGCGGCGGTCAGCACCATGCCCAGGCCGTGCGGCTTGCCCCGGGAGACCGTCAACCCCGAGGTGTCCGAATGCAGCCTTATGCCGTCGAGTCGCCGGCCGCTGAGCAGCGCCACCAGACCGTGGCCGCCCTCGTGCGCGATCGTCACCGCGTTGCGCACCACCCGCCACACCGATCCGTAGAGCACCGCGGCCAGCGCCACCACGGCCGTCGCGCCGATCAGCCAGCGCGGTGGATCGGTCTGCGTCCCGGTCAGCCGGTCCCACATCTCGCTGAGGTTCGCGACGTTCATTCGGCGCCCATTCCCTTACGTCCCGCGCTGCGTCTTCCGCCGTGCGTCTGCTCGTACGTCCTTGCGATCCGGCCGCCGCCGGGGCCGGTGATCGTGGCAGTCTGGCACCCATGTGCGGTCGATATGCGGCGAGCCGGAAACCGGAGGACCTGACGGGCCTCTTCGGGGTCACGGCATGGGAGCCCACCGAGGCGCTCGCCCCGGACTACAACGTGGCGCCGACGAAGGACGTCCCTGTCGTACTGGACCGCCCGCTGCGCGGTTCCGGTTCCCCCGATCCGGTACGCCAGCTGCGGGTGCTGCGCTGGGGCCTGGTGCCGTCGTGGGCGAAGAGCCCCGAGGGGGGCGTCAGGCTGATCAACGCGCGGGCCGAGACGGTGGCCGAGAAACCCTCCTTCCGCGGCGCCCTGGCGGCCAGGCGCTGCCTGATACCGGCCGACGGCTACTACGAGTGGGTCACCGCGCCCGGCGAGCGGGCGCTTGAGGAGCAGGGCAAGCGCAAGCGGGCCCGCAAGCAGCCGTATTTCGTCACGCCCGCCGACGGCTCGGTGATGGCGATGGCCGGGCTGTACGAGTTCTGGCGCGACCGCGCCCTGCCCGACGACCACCCGCGCGCCTGGTGGACGACCTGCACGGTGATCACCACCGCGGCCGAGACCGGGGCGCTGGCCGGCTTCGACGGGCGCGGGCCGCGCGCGCTGGCCGACATCCACCCCCGGATGCCGCTGATGATGACCCCCGACCGGTGGGACGCCTGGCTCGACCCGGCCACCACCGACCCCGACGCGCTGCGCGACCTGCTCGCCGCGCCCCGGGCGGGCCTGATGCGGGCGTATCCGGTGGGCATCGCGGTGAGCAACGTCGCGAACAACGGGCCCGAGCTGCTCGACGAGCTGCCAGCGCCCGAAGAGGAGACACTCTTCTGATGGACGCACCGCCCTCCCCCGCCGCCGCCCGCACCGAAGAGGTCGCCACCCCGGCGGGACCCGCTCGGATCAGCTGGTACACCGCGACCCGGCCGCGCGCGGTGCTCGCGCTCGGCCATGGCGCGGGCGGCGGCATCCAGGCGCCCGACCTGGTCGCGCTGGCCGCCGCGCTGCCCGCGGCCGGGGTGGCCGTGGCCCTGGTGGAGCAGCCCTGGCGGGTCGCGGGGCGCAGGCTCGCCCCCGCGCCCACCACCCTGGACACCGGCTGGACCGCGCTGTGGCCCGCGCTCGCCGCGCCCGGCCTGCCGGTGGTCGCCGGCGGCCGCAGCGCCGGGGCCAGGGTCGCCTGCCGTACGGCCGAACGCCTCGGCGCCGCCGCCGTCCTGGCGCTGGCCTTCCCGCTGCACCCGCCGGGCCGCCCCGCCTCCTCGCGGGCCGCCGAGCTGACCGCCGCAGCCGGCAGCCTGCCGCTGCTGACCGTGCAGGGCGGCCACGACCCCTTCGGCCGCCCCGCCGAATTCCCGGCGGGCCACGAGCCGGTGGAGGTGCCGCACGCCGACCACAGCTTCGGGGTGCCCAAGCGCGCCGACATCACCCAGGAGCAGGCGCTCGCGGTGATCACCGGAGCAGTCACCGAGTGGCTGGCCGGCCTCGGGCACGCCGCGGCGCGCGCCGGCGGCCGCCGCACCCGCGGCTGACCGGACCTGCGTCCGCGGTCCTAGTCCGGATTCCGCACGGCCTCCACCCCGGGAATGACGACAGGAGACGCGGCGTTGTGCCATGCGAAAGACCGAACAGCAGTGACGAAGCTTTTGGTGAGAAAGGCATCCGCATGGTTTCAGCCGCATGCCGGCCCCGGGCAGAGGCCACCGCACAGCCGGCGGCCGCCGCACCGTTCGTGAACTGGGCCGAATGGTCCGGGAAGGGCGACGGCAAGGACGGTGGCAAGGGCGGATCAGGCGCGTCACTCGCCAGTGCAATATCCTCCGAGACGAGCGTGTCCGCTTTGGGACTCGCTGGCGTTTCTGAGGAGGTGGGTCCGGTCACCGGCACCGACGACAGCACGGCGGGAATCACGGGTGCGTCCGGTCAGGATGGGGAGAGCAGCGCGGAGCGCACCGAGCGCTTCGAGCGGGACGCCCTGGGGTTCCTCGACCAGATGTACTCGGCCGCGCTGCGGATGACCCGCAATCCGGCCGACGCGGAGGACCTGGTGCAGGAGACGTACGCGAAGGCGTACGCGTCCTTCCACCAGTTCCGTGAGGGCACCAACCTGAAGGCCTGGCTCTACCGGATCCTCACCAACAGCTTCATCAACTCCTACCGCAAGAAGCAGCGGGAACCGCTGCGCAGCGGCTCGGAGGACATCGAGGACTGGCAGCTCGCCCGCGCCGAGTCGCACATGTCGACCGGTCTGCGCTCGGCGGAGTCGCAGGCTCTCGACCACCTGCCCGACTCCGACGTGAAGGCGGCGCTCCAGGCGATCCCCGAGGAATTCCGCATCGCGGTGTACCTCGCGGACGTCGAGGGCTTTGCCTACAAGGAGATCGCGGACATCATGGGAACGCCCATCGGCACGGTGATGTCCAGACTGCACCGCGGGCGTCGTCAGCTGCGCGAACTGCTGGAGGACTACGCCCGCGACCGCGGCCTGGTCCCGGCGGGCGCGGGAAACGAGAAGGGCGCGGATTCATGAGTTGCGGCCACGCGCATGAGACGGACTGCTCGGAGGTGCTCGACCACCTCTACGAATATCTCGACAACGAGATGTCGGACGACGCCTGCACGAAGTTCAGGCAGCACTTCGAGGAGTGCCACCCGTGCCTGGAGAAGTACGGGCTGGAGCAGGCCGTGAAGAAGCTGGTCAAGCGGTGCTGCGGCTCCGATGACGTCCCGACCGACCTGCGGTCGAAGGTGATGATGCGGATCGAGACGATCCGCGCCGGCTCCGGCGAGTCCTCCGCGGCCGAACCGGCTTCCTAGGCCCCTGGGTCGGCCCCGGCCCCCGTCAACGTGAGTACGCGCGAGGTCGCCCGTACGGGCGTAAAGCGGGCGTTCCGCGGCGCAACGGCGGGCGCGGTCCTATCGTCCTGAGTCCTGGCGGGAATTCCCGCCAGGCCCGGGGTTGCGATGGGGCCGCGCCCGCCGTCCGCCTGCCGGAGGAGGCCGCTCACCGTGCCGTTCCCGTACGACGCCGTGGCTCGTCGCCCGAGCCGCGCAGAATCCTTTCTGCCGGGGCGGGGCGACGGGACGCGGCCGTGAGCATCGTCACGGCGCTGGTCGCCGCCATGCAGCTCAAGGACCCCTACACCCGCGGCCACGGTGACCGTGTCGGCCACGCCAGCGCGCTGATCGGGGTGGAACTCCGCCTCGCCGACGACCAGGTGGCCGCGCTGCGGCTCGCGGGCACCCTGCACGACATCGGCAAACTCGGCGTCCCCGGCGGCCTGTTGCGCAAGGCCGGGCCGCTCACCGCCGCCGAGCGGGAGACCGTGCAGCGCCATCCGGGCCACGGCTACGCGCTGGTGCGCGGCACCGAGGTGCCCGCCATGGCCCGGGTGGCCGTACTGCACCACCACGAACGCTTCGACGGCCGCGGCTACCCGCACGGCCTCGCCGGGCGGCACATCCCGTGGCCGGCCCGGATCGTCGCCGTGGCCGACGCGCTGGACGCCATGACCTCCACCCGCAGCTACCGGCGGGACCGGCCGGTCGCGGCCGCGCTGGCCGAGCTGCAGCGGTGCGCGGGCAGCCAGTTCGACCCGTCCGTGGTCGCCGCGCTGGCCCGCGCGCTGGCCCGCAATCCCTGGCCGCCGGCCGCGCCCCCGCCTGCGCTGCTTCCCGTGCTCCAGGTGGCCCGCGCGGGCCGTTCCGCGCGGCTGTAGGCCGTTCGGGTGAGTGCCGCTCACCCGGGTGCCCGTCAACCATCCCGCCTGGGCATGGTTGGATGCCTGCGGGGATGGCAAGGAGGCAGGGTGAGGGCCGTTGCGGAACGGCAGCGGTGAAGGGCACGGGGTCGGGCTGAGACCACGGCCGAAGTGTGCGAGGTTGGTGTCGTACCCGCTTGTCCGACGATGTACGGGCGGTACGAGCAGGGGCCGTACTCAAGGGGTGCGGGTCCCCCCGGGGGACGTGATCGTGGTGCGGGAAGGCGACGTCCTGGCAGTGATCGGCTGAGCGGGCAGGCGGGTAACGACGTTGAAGATCTTCGGCAGAGTGCGGCACCGGCCGTCGCCCACGTGGCGCCAGGCCACCGACCAGGCGTTCTCGCTGATCGACGACGGCCGCTACGACGACGCGGGCGCGCTGCTGACCCGTGCCGCCGATCTGGAGCCGTGGCTCTCCGAGTCCTGGTACAACCTGGCGCTGCTGCACAAGTTCCGGCACGACTGGGCGCAGGCCAGGATCGCCGGCCTGCGGGCCGTCGCGCTGCTCGACCGGCCGGTCGGGGCACCCGACTGGTGGAATCTGGGCATCGCCGCCACCGCGCTGCAGGACTGGCCGCTGGCCCGCCGCGCCTGGCAGGCGTACGGCCTGCGGATGCCGGCCGGCACCGGGACGCGCAGCGGCGAGGAGTCCGCGAGGCTGCCGCTGGGCAGCGCGGCCGTGCGGCTCTCGCCGGAGGGCGAGGCAGAGGTCGTCTGGGGCCGGCGGCTCGACCCGGCACGCGTCGAGGTGCTGTCCATCCCGCTGCCGTCCTCCGGGCGGCGCTGGGGCGAGGTCGTGCTGCACGACGGCGTGCCGCACGGCGAGCGCGACACCGCGGGGGCGGTGCTTGGGGGCGGGGCGGTCTACCCCGTCTTCGACGAGATCGAGCTGTGGGCGCCGTCGCCCGTCCCGACCTGGCTGGTCCTGCTGGAGGCGGACGCGCCGGCCGACCGGGACGCGCTGGAACGCCTCGCGGCGGAGGCCGGCTACGCGGCCGAGGACTGGTCGTCCTCGGTGCGCCTGCTGTGCCGCACCTGTTCCGAGAGCCGGATGCCCACGGATGACGGGTCCGCTGCGCGGGACCCGCACGACCACGGTGAGCCCGGGCACCCCGGGCACCTCAGCCACCTGAGCGAGCACGCCTCGGGGGCGCACTGGTCCCCCGAACGCGAGTGCGGAATCGCCGCCCCGGCCGGCCTCGTCCGCGGCCTCCTCGACGGCTGGGTGGCCGACTCCCCCTCGACCCGCGCGTGGCGCGACCTAGAAGAGGTCTGCTGACGCGTCCGGGGCTGCCACTCGCTGTGGCGGTGCGGTCTTTCCCGCCGCGGCCGGCTGCTCCCCTGGGGGTCCCGCTTGCGTCGGTCCCGCGGCTTCCCCGCCGCCGCTGGCCGCCCCTCTGGCGGTGCCACTTGCTGTGGCGGTGCGTCTTTCCCGCCGTCTCGGCTGGTCGCGCAGTTCCCCGCGCCCCTGAAAAACGCCCACCCTCTGCGCAAGAGGGCAACCTCTCAGGGGCGCGTGGGGGTACCCCCAGGCGAAGCGCCGGGGGAGAACGGAGCACTCAGCCCCCACCGGGCCGCAGGTGAGAGGCCACCCCAGCTGGCAGTCACCCAGGGGCGCGGGGAACTGCGCGACCAGCCCCCCACGGGCCGCAAGTGCGATGGCCACCGCGAGTGGCAGTCACCTCGGGGGCGCGCGGACGGCACCGCAGGTGGCTGCCGCTCAGGGGGCGCGGGGGGACCCCGGGGTCGGGGAAGGGGGGACGGGAGTCGGGAGGGGGCCGTACCCTGGACGGATCACCACCCCCCGCCTGGAAGGCGTACGGCACAGATGTCCCAGCAGCACACCGATCACCCCCCCACCGCTCCGGAGGAGCTGTTCCACGACGACGTGACCGACGCGGAGGCCCGCGAGCTGGCGCACCGGGAGCGCGGCACGGTGCGCCCGATCACCGTCGTGGGCAATCCGGTGCTGCACCGGGAGTGCCGGGACGTCACGGACTTCGGCGACGAACTGCTCGCCCTCGTGGACGACATGTTCGCCAGCCAGCGCGCCGCCGAGGGCGTGGGCCTCGCCGCCAACCAGGTCGGCGTCGACCTGAAGGTGTTCGTCTACGACTGCCCGGACGACAACGACGTCCGCCACGTCGGCGTCGTGTGCAACCCGGTGATCGAGGACCTGCCCGCGGACAAGCGGCACCTGGACGACTCGAACGAGGGCTGCCTGTCCGTGCCGGGCGCGTACATGGAGACCCCGCGCCCGGACTACGCGGTGGTGCGCGGCCAGGACCTGCACGGCGAGCCGATCGTGGTGCAGGGCAGCGGCTACTTCGCCCGCTGCCTGCAGCACGAGACCGACCACCTCTACGGCCGGCTGTACATCGACCGGCTCTCCAAGCGCGACCGCAAGGACGTCCTGCGCCAGATGGCGGAGGCCACCCCCAAGTTCGCGACCGTGCCCAACGACTGACCCGGGTCCCGGGTCAGAAGTCCTCGTCGAGCGCCACCGTGCCCTCCACCGCCACCTGGTAGGCGGAGGGGCGGCGCTCGAAGAAGTTGGTCAGCTCCTGGACGCCCTGCAACTCCATGAAGGAGAAGGGGTTCTGCGACCCGTAGAGGGCCGGGAAGCCCAGCCGGGCGAGCCGCTGGTCGGCGACGCACTCCAGATACGCCCGCATGGACTCGGTGTTCATGCCGGGCAGCCCGTCCCCGCACAGGTCGCGGCCGAACTGCAGCTCGGCGTCCACGGCTTCGCGCAGCATGTCGGTGACCTCCTGGCGCAGCGCGTCGTCGAAGAGGTCCGGGTCCTCCTTGCGTACGGTGTCGACCACGTCGAAGGCGAAGCTCATGTGCATCGTCTCGTCCCTGAACACCCAGTTGGTGCCGGTGGCCAGCCCGTGCAGCAGCCCGCGCGAGCGGAACCAGTAGACGTAGGCGAAGGCACCGTAGAAGAACAGCCCCTCGATGCAGGCGGCGAAGCAGATCAGGTTGAGCAGGAAGCGGCGGCGGTCCTCGCGGGATTCGAGGCGGTCGATCTTCTCGGCGCCCTGCCCGTCGAAGTTGGCCATCCAGCGGAAGCAGAACTGCGCCTTCTCCCGGATCGAGGGGATCTCCTCGACCGCGTCGAAGGCGGCTGCCCGGTCCGCGGGGTCGGGCAGGTAGGTGTCGAGCAGCGTCAGGTAGAACTGGACGTGCACGGCCTCCTCGAACAGCTGGCGGGACAGATACAGCCGCGCCTCGGGCGAGTTGATGTGCCGGTAGAGGGTGAGCACCAGGTTGTTGGAGACGATCGAGTCGCCGGTGGCGAAGAAGGCCACCAGCCGGCCGATCATGTGCTGCTCGCCCGGGGTGAGCTTGGCCAGGTCCGAGACGTCGGAGTGCAGATCGACCTCCTCCACGGTCCAGGTGTTCTTGATCGCGTCGCGGTAGCGCTCGTAGAAGTCCGGGTAGCGCATGGGCCGCAGGGTCAGCTCGAAGCCCGGGTCGAGCAGGTTCTTCCGAACAGGGGTGCTGGCGGTGGTCATTACTGGCAGGCCTCGCAGGACTCGGGGTTTTCCAGGGAGCAGGCGATCGCGTCGGCGTCGGCGGCCGGGGGGACCGGCACGGCGGCGGGTACGGCGGCCTGGGCGGCCCGGGCGATCCGGGTGGCCGGGCGGGAGCGCAGGTAGTAGGTGGTCTTCAGGCCCTGCTTCCACGCGTAGGCGTACATCGAGGAGAGCTTGCCGATGGTGGGGGTCTCCAGGAACAGGTTCAGCGACTGGCTCTGGTCCAGATACGGCGTGCGGGCCGCGGCCATGTCGATCAGCGCCCGCTGCGGCAGCTCCCATGCGGTGCGGTAGAGCTCGCGCACCTCGGCGGGGATCCAGCTGAAACCCTGCACGGAGCCGTTGGCGTCCCGCAGCGCCTCCCTGGTCTGGGCGTCCCACACCCCGAGCTGCTTGAGGTCGGCCACCAGGTAGGAGTTGACCTGGAGGAACTCGCCCGACAGGGTCTCGCGCTTGAAGAGGTTGGAGACCTGCGGCTCGACGCACTCGTAGGACCCGGCGATGGAGGCGATGGTCGCGGTCGGGGCGATCGCCAGCAGCAGCGCGTTGCGCATCCCGGTCGCGGCGACCCGCTCGCGCAGCGCCGCCCAGCGCTCGGGCCAGCTGAACTCGACGCCGTAGTGGTCGGGGTGCAGCACTCCCGCGGCGGTACGGGTCTGGTCCCACGCGGGCAGAGGCCCGTTGCGCTCGGCCAGGTCGCAGGAGGCCTCGTACGCGGCGAGCATGATCCGCTCGGCGATCTTCGTGGACAGCGCGCGCGCCTCGGCGGAGCCGAACGGCAGCCGCAGCTTGAAGAACACGTCCTGCAGGCCCATGACGCCCAGACCGACCGGCCGCCAGCGGGAGTTGGAGCGGCCGGCCTGCTCGGTCGGGTAGAAGTTGATGTCGACGACCCGATCCAGGAAGGTCACCGCGGTGTGCACGGTCTCGTCAAGCCGCTGCCAGTCGAGTTCGCCGTCCGGGGTCACGAAGGCGCTCAGGTTGACCGAGCCGAGGTTGCAGACCGCGGTCTCGGAGTCGTCGGTGACCTCCAGGATCTCGGTGCACAGGTTGGAGGAGTGCACGGTGTTGCCGGGCAGCGCCGTCTGGTTGGCGGTGCGGTTCGAGGCGTCCTTGAAGGTCATCCAGCCGTTGCCGGTCTGCGCGAGGGTGCGCATCATCCGGCCGTACAGCTCGCGCGCCGGGATGGTGCGCTGTGCCAGGCCCGCCGCCTCGGCCGCGCGGTAGGCGGCGTCGAATTCGTCGCCCCACAGGTCGACCAGTTCGGGCACGTCGGCGGGGGAGAACAGCGACCAGCCGGCGTCGGAGTCGACCCGGCGCATGAACTCGTCGGGCACCCAGTGCGCGAGGTTCAGGTTGTGGGTGCGGCGGGCGTCCTCGCCGGTGTTGTCGCGCAGTTCGAGGAATTCCTCGATGTCGGCGTGCCAGGTCTCCAGGTAGACGGCGGCCGCGCCCTTGCGCCGGCCGCCCTGGTTGACCGCCGCCACCGAGGCGTCGAGGGTCTTCAAGAACGGGACGATGCCGTTGGAGTGCCCGTTGGTGCCGCGGATCAGCGAGCCCCTGGCCCGGATACGGGAGTAGGACAGGCCGATGCCGCCCGCGTGCTTGGAGAGCCGCGCTACCTGCTGGTAGCGCTCGTAGATCGAGTCCAGCTCGTCCAGCGGCGAGTCCAGCAGGTAGCAGGACGACATCTGCGGGTGCCGCGTACCGGAGTTGAAGAGGGTCGGCGAGCTGGGCAGGTAGTCCAGGGCGCTCATCAGCCGGTAGAGCGCGGCCACCTGGTCGACGGCGGCGGTGGTGTCGTCCTCGGCGAGGCCGGCAGCGACCCGCAGCATGAAGTGCTGCGGTGTCTCGATCACCTTGCGGGTCAGCGGGTGGCGCAGCAGGTAGCGGCTGTAGAGGGTGCGCAGGCCGAAGTAGCCGAAGCGGTCGTCGGCACGCTCGGCGAGCGCCCGGTCGACCATCGCGTCCAGCCGGGCCGCGTGGCGTTCCACGAAGTCCGCGGTGCGGTCGGCGACCAGGCCTTCGCGGTGGCCCACCGCGATGGCGGTGGTGAAGGACACCGAGCCCTGGGAGGCGGCCTCCTCGGTGATGGCGAGCGCGAGCAGCCGGGCGGCGAGCCGCGAGTAGGCGGGGTCCTCGGAGATCAGCCCGGCGGCTGACTCGGCGGCGAGCCCGCGCAGTTCGGCGGTGTCGGCGGCACCGCTGCGGCCGCGCAGCGCGGCGGCGGCGACCCGTCCCGGGTCGGTGTCGGGCAGGTCGGCGCAGAGCGCGACGAGGGTGCGCAGCAGGTCGGCGCCGGCGCTGTCGGCGCCGGGGGGCACGGCTACGGGTGAGTCCCCGGTGGTTGCGGGGGCTTCGGGCGCGATGGTCACGGTGGTGCGGTCTCCCTCGTACGCGGCGGCGGCCAGGCGGGAGGGACGGAGGGGGCCGGGCATGCGTGCGGGCATGCGGGACCGCGTCCGCAGGCCCACTCCGCGAGGCCCGGACTCGTCGGCGCCACCGGTCGTGGGGACCGTGCGGGCGCCGGCTGCGGGCAGGCGATCGGGCTGTGCGGGACGCGCACGGGCGTGCCCCCGGGGCTTGGCCCGGGGGTGTCCCGATTGCTCCGCTCACCGTTGCGGGGCAGCGCCGGATTCGCACCGGCTTCCCCTGCGGGCAGCGAGATTGAGCATACATCTTGTGCCGGGTCTCGGGGTGACGCCTACATGTTGTGTCGCGATGGCGGGGGTTCGCTACCCCACCGGCTGGTCCTCCCTTGCCCGCGGGGCCTGTTCGAGCGGGTGGCGGGCCCCTCCGCCGCGCTCGGCGGCGCGGATCTCGCGGGTGATGCGGAGGTCGGTGCGGTGGCCCATGAGCGGCACGGCGGTCAGGGCCAGGGCGAGGGCGAGCAGTGCGGCGATGTCCAGGAGAACTGTCATGAGTCAATGGTCGCGATGCCACTGTCGGCCGGAAAGTGGCAGCGCTGCCGTACTACCGCGACATCCTGCCATCTGCGATGCTCGGAGCATGCTGCAGAATGTCGCCGTGGTGCTGCTCGACGGGGTCCACCCCTTCGAACTGGGAGTGCTGTGCGAGGTCTTCGGCCTCGACCGGAGCGAGGACGGCCTGCCCGTCTACGACTTCGCGGTCGTCTCGGCGGAGGGTGCGCGGCTGCGCACGCACGCCGGCTTCGACCTGGTCGCCGTGGAGGACCTCGACCGGCTGGACGAGGCCGACCTGGTGGCCGTGCCCGCCGCCGACGGCTTCGCCGCGCGGGAGTTCCCGCCGGAGGTCCTGCGGGCGCTCAACAGGGCGGTGGAGCGCGGCGCGACCGTCCTGAGCGTCTGCTCGGGGGTCTTCGCGCTGGGCGCGGCCGGGCTGCTCGACGGCCGGCGGTGCGCGGCGCACTGGCGGCACACCGACCTGCTGGCCGCCCGCTACCCGAAGGCCCGGGTGGAGCTCGACGTGCTCTACGTGGACGACTCCGGGGTCGTCACCTCGGCCGGCACCTCGGCGGGTATCGACGCGAGCCTGCACCTGGTGCGCAAGGAGCAGGGCGCCGGGGTCGCCAACGGGATCGCCCGCCGGATGGTCGTACCGCCGCACCGGGAGGGCGGGCAGGCGCAGTACGTCGACCGGCCGATGCCCCGGGTCACCGGTGACTCGGTCTCCGGCGTGCTGTCCTGGATGGAGCGCCACCTCGACCGGGAGGTCACCGTGGACGAACTGGCCGCCCGCGCCCACATGTCACCGCGGACGTTCGCCCGCCGCTTCCACCAGGAGACCGGCACGACGCCGTACCGCTGGCTGCTGGGGCAGCGGGTGCTGCTGGCCCGCGAACTCCTCGAAGGCACCGACGCGACGGTCGACTCCGTCGCGGTCAGGGCCGGGTTCGGCAACGCCGCCACCTTGCGGCACCACTTCGGCCAGTGGGTGGGCACGACCCCCCAGGCCTACCGGCGCGCCTTCCGCTCCGACCTCCGCTCCGCGTAGGCGGGCCCCCTGGCGGGCGCCCGCCTCCGGGGTGGCGGTCAGGCTCCCGCGGGTTCTGGGAGGCCGGGGGTGGGGCCCGGGGCCGGGTCGGTGGGTTCGGGGAGGGCGGGGGTCGCCTCGGCCGTGTAGTCCGTCGGGGCGGTCTCGTCCACGCCCGCCGGCGCCTTGAGCGCGCGCAGCACCAGCGTGAGGACGACGGCGACGCCGATGTTGAGCACGAACGCGGTCAGGCCGATGTAGCCCTTCTCGCCGATCCACGGGATCATGTCCGAGTTGCCGCCGAAGTGCGACTGCGCCGGACTGCTCTGCTCGTACGCCTTCCACGTCCCGTAGCCCATGCCCGCCGCCCAGCCCGCGAGCAGCGCCCAGCGGTGGAACCAGCGGGTGAACAGCCCGCCGACTATGGCCGGAACGGTCTGCAGGATCCAGATCCCGCCCAGCAGCTGGAAGTTGATCGCCACCGTCTTGTCCATGGTCAGGACGAAGACCAGCGCGCCCACCTTCACCACCAGGGACACCGCCTTGGAGACGGCGGTCTGCTGCGCGGGTGTGGCGTCCGGTTTGATCAGGTCCCGGTAGATGTTGCGGGTGAAGAGGTTGGCCGCCGCGATGGACATGATCGCGGCGGGCACGAGTGCCCCGATGCCGATCGCCGCGAAGGCGACTCCGGCGAACCACGAGGGGAACATGTTCTCGAACAGCTGCGGGATCGCCAGCTGGGCGTTGTAGCCCTTGCCGCCGACGTCCGCGGCGAGCGCCATGAAGCCGAGCAGCGCCAGCAGCCCGAGCATCAGCGAGTACAGCGGCAGGATCGTGGTGTTGCGGCGGATGGTGTCGCGGCTCCTGCTGGACAGCACGGCCGTCACCGAGTGCGGGTAGAGGAAGAGCGCCATCGCCGAGCCCATCGCCAGCGTGGCGTACGCCCACTGGGCCTGCGGGCCGGTCACCAGCGAACCGCGCGGCACCCCGTTGGTCTTCACGGCGTAGGCGGCGCCGGCCTTGCTGAAGATGTCGTCGAAGCCGCCGAGCTTGTAGGGGATGTAGATGATCGCGACCGCGATGACGATGTAGATCAGCGCGTCCTTGACGAAGGCGATCAGCGCGGGCGCCCGCAGCCCGGAGGAGTAGGTGTACGCGGCGAGCACGCCGAAGGCGATCAGCAGCGGCAGGTCCTTGAGGAACCAGTTCGTGGAGTCGCTGCCGCCGACCCCCATCACGTCGAGCACCGCCTGGATGCCCACCAGTTGCAGCGCGATGTACGGCATCGTGGCGATGATGCCGGTGATCGCGACGGCCACCGACAGGCTCTTGGACCCGAACCGCCCGCGGATGAAGTCCGAGGAGGTGACGTAGCCGTGCTTGTGCGAGACCGACCACAGCCGCGGCAGGAAGAGGAAGACCAGCGGGTAGGTGATGATCGTGTAGGGCACCGCGAAGAAGCCGCCGGCGCCCGCCGAGTAGATCGCGGCGGGCACCGCGACGAAGGTGTAGGCGGTGTAGAGGTCGCCGCCGAGCAGGAACCAGGTCACCCAGGTGCCGAAACTCCGCCCGCCCAGGCCCCATTCGTCCAGGTGCAGTGGGTCGGCGGCACGCCGCCAGCGGGCGGCGAGGAAGCCGAGCACCGTGACGGCCAGGAAGAAGAAGATGAAGACGCCGAGAGCGACGCCGTTGACCCCGTCCTTCACCTGGCGCCACCCGCCTTGCGTGCCCGCTCCTCACGGCGTACGAGCGCGTACGCGGCGTAGGTCAGCGCGGCGGTCACCGGCACCCAGGCCATCTGGTACCAGTAGAAGAACGGGATACCGATGAAGGCCGGTGTCAGGCGCGAGTAGGAGTTCACCCACAGCAGGGCGACGAACGGTGCGAGCAGGCACAGTCCGGCCACCACCCGGCTGGGGGTGATGACCGGTGGCCGTGGGTCCGGTGGTGCTTCCGGCATGGGTGGTGCTCCCGTCCCCTAGAGCGACGTGTGTAATGCGCAGGAAATCTAGGGGAGGTTACCGGCGGTCGTCACTACCCGTGCACGGATCGGTCGCCGTGTCAGCCGGTCGGGTCATCCGGCTGCCGGGTTGACGCCCCGCGGGCGCCGGGGAGTTCAGTCGGTGGGCCGGCTGAGCCTGGCGACGAACTTGTACCGGTCGCCGCGGTAGACAGAGCGCACCCATTCCACCGGTTCGCCGGTGGTGTCGATCGAGTGCCGGGACAGCATCAGCATCGGCAGGCCGACGTCGGTGCCCAGCAGGCCCGCCTCCCGCGGGGTGGCGAGCGAGGTCTCGATGGTCTCCTCGGCCTCCGCCAGCCGCACGTCGTAGACCTCGGCCAACGCGGTGTAGAGGGAGGTGTACTTGGCCAGGCTGCGGCGCAGGGCGGGGAAGCGCTTGGCCGACAGGTGGGTGGTCTCGATCGCCATCGGTTCGGAGTTGGCCAGCCGCAGGCGCTCGATCCGCAGCACCCGGCCGCCGGCCTTCATGTCCAGCAGCCCGGCGAGCCGGTCGTCGGCGGTGATGTAGCCGATGTCCAGCAGCTGGGAGGTGGGTTCCAGGCCCTGGGCGCGCATGTCCTCGGTGTAGGAGGTCAGTTGCAGTGCCTGCGAGACCTTGGGCTTGGCGACGAAGGTGCCCTTGCCCTGGATGCGCTCCAGCCGGCCCTCGACCACCAGCTCCTGCAGCGCCTGCCGGACCGTGGTGCGGGAGGTGTCGAACTCGGTGGCCAGCGTGCGTTCCGGCGGGACCGGGGTGCCGGGGGGCATCGTCTGCGTGATGTCCAGCAGATGGCGCTTGAGCCGGTAGTACTTCGGCACCCGGGCGGTCCGGCCCGCGGCGCCGCTCGCCGTGGTCTCCGCGCTGGTGGCGGCGTCGCTGTCCATGACGTTCACTCCCGACTGCTGTCGTGCTGCCGTCACCGGCTCCTCCGTTGATCGCGGCTCACATGGTGGCACGCGCGGCCCTGCCGGAGAGAGGCGGCGGGGGTGTGGTCCCCCTCAGGTGTCGGTCCGATAACAGACCCGACGGGTGCTCTTATACACCCTTGACACCCCTAAAGGTCTAGGCCAAGCTCCCGGTACTGGTCTAAACCATTAACGGCCATTCCCAGACCCACGAGCAGGACTCGTCCGCCGTTTTCTCGTACGGCGGCCGGCAATTCGGGCGGTGGGGGGAGTTTCGGGCATCCTGAGGAGGGTGGCGTGAAGCGCAAGCTCATCGCGGCGATCGGCGTCGCGACCATGATCGTCGGTATCGCGGCGTGTGGATCTGACAAGAAGGACGACGACAAGAAGGCGGACGCCGGTTCGTCGTCGGCGGCTACCACCGACAAGACCATCACCGTGTGGCTGACGGTCGACGCGCAGCACAACTGGCCGGATCTGGTGAAGTCCGCCGACGACGCGATCATCGCCAAGCACCCGGGTCTGAAGGTCAAGCACGAGTACTACGCATGGCCGGACAAGAATGCCAAGCTTGACGCCGTGCTCGCCACCGACAAGGCGCCCGACGTCGTCGAGATGGGCAACACCGAGATGGTGCCCTACATGGCCGAGGGTGCCTTCGCGGAGCTGGACGCGGCGAAGTTCGACAACTCCGCCCAGTGGCTCGACGGTCTGAAGCAGTCGGTGAACTACGACGGCAAGACCTACGGCGTGCCGTACTACGCCGCCGCCCGTATCGCCACCTGGCGCAAGGACATCGCCTCCGCGGCCGGTATCAAGGACACCCCGAAGACCTGGACCGAGCTGACCGGCGACCTGGACAAGATCCAGTCCAAGGAGGGCGCCAAGTTCAACGCCTGGTACCAGCCCTCGCGCGACTGGTACGCCGCGCTGTCCTTCGTCTACGACGCCGGCGGCGCCATCGCCGCCAACGAGGGCGGCCAGTGGAAGGGCTCCCTGGAGTCCCCCGCGGCGATCAAGGGCCTCACCTCCTGGAAGGACGCGCTGGGCAAGTACATGCACGGCGACCTCACCAAGGACGAGTCCGACCGCTACATCGTCTACGGCCAGGGCAAGTCGGCCATGATCTACGCCCCCGGCTGGGAGGCGCCGTCCGCCGCCGACCCGAAGTACGACAAGACCGGCGGCAAGCTGAAGGACAACCTGGTCAACTTCGTGATGCCCGGCCCGTCCGGCAAGGCCCTCCCGGTCTTCCTCGGCGGCTCCGACCTGGCCGTGCCGTCCAAGTCGAAGAACGTCGACCTGGCGTCCGAGTGGATCAACGACTTCACCGACACCCAGGGCCAGACCACGCTGATGGCCAAGGGCAACCTGCCGAACAACAACACCCAGCTGGCCACCCTCAAGGCCGACCCGGCCTCCGCGGTCACCGCGACCGCGGCGGAGAGCAGCTGGTTCGTTCCGACCGCGCCCGGCTGGGGCAGTGTCGAGAAGGCGCAGATCCTGCAGACCATGCTGCAGAACATCGCCACCGGCAAGAAGTCCGTCGAGCAGGGTGCCAAGGATGCCGACGCCGCGATGGACAAGGTCCTGAACGTCAAGAACTGACCTGTCCTCGCACAACAGGAGACCGGGACCGCTGAGGAGCACGTGATGAGTGCCGCCGATACCACCACCACCAAGGTGCCGCCGCCACGGCGGCACTCATCACCTCCCGGCCGCCGGCCCGGGAGACCGGGCGCCACCCGGCGCCGCCGGCTCACGCTGGGGCGTGCGGCCACACCGTGGCTGCTGCTCGCACCCTGCATCCTGGTGCTGGTGCTCGTCCTGGGCTATCCGCTGATCAAGCTCGGGACGCTGTCCTTCCAGGAGTACAAGAAGCCCCAGCTGTGGGGCTTCAAACCGGCCAGCTGGGTCGGCTTCGACAACTACCAGGCGATCCTCGGCGACAGCGAGTTCTGGTCCGTCGTGCTCAGGACCGTGCTGTTCGCGGCGAGCGCGGTGATCCTCACCATGGTGATCGGCATGCTGGTCGCCCTGCTGCTGCAGCGGGTCTCCGGCTGGGTCCGCACCCTGGTGAACATCGCCCTGGTGGCCAGCTGGGCGATGCCCGTGGTGGTCGCGGTCACCGTCTTCAAGTGGATGTTCGACAGCGACTACGGCGTCGTCAACTGGACGCTGAGCCAGCTGCCCGGCGTCGACTACACCGGCCACAACTGGTTCGCCTCCGGCCCCGAGGGCCTGGGCGTGATCATGCTCCAAGTGGTGTGGGGCGCCATCCCGTTCGTGGTGATCACGCTGAGCGCCGGTCTCACCCAGGTCCCCAAGGAGCTGGAGGAGGCCGCCCGGCTGGACGGCGCCGACGCCTTCGGCGTCTTCCGCTACGTGACCTTCCCGATCATCAAGCCGCTGGTCGTGATGATGACGACCCTGTCGGTGATCTGGGACATGGGCGTCTTCGCCCAGGTGTGGCTGATGCGCGGCGGGCACCCGGAACCGGAGTTCCAGCTGCTCACCACCTACTCGTACGAAAAGGCGTTCGGCGTCAACGACTACGCCTCCGGAGCCGCCATCGCACTGCTCACCGTGCTGCTGCTGCTCGGCGTGGTCGCGGTGTACATGCGGCAGATGCTGAAGATCGGAGAGGTGGAATGAGCGCGCTGATCTCGCGGCCTGCCGCCGCCAAGAGCCTGGACGCGGTGAACAGCCGCCGACGCAGGTCCAAGGCCGGCTGGAACGTGGTGGGCCTGCTGGTCTTCGTGGTGGCCGCCTTCCCGGTCTACTGGATGATGAACACGGCCTTCAAGCCGGCCAAGGACGCCATCGACCCCAAGCCGCACTTCTTCCCGTGGCCGGTGTCGCTGGAGAACTTCCACCGGGCGCTGAACATCAGCGACTTCTGGGGACCGGTCGAGCGCAGCCTCATCGTCAGCGCGAGCACCGTGGTGATCGGCGCCGTCATCGGCCTGCTCGCCGCCCTGGCCATCTCCCGGTTCGCCTTCCGCGGCCGCAAGATCGTCATCGTCGGCATCCTGACCGTGCAGATGGTGCCGCTGGTCGCGATGATCATCCCGGTCTTCCTGCTGCTCAACCAGATCCACCAGATCGACAAGCTCTCCGGCCTGGTGCTGACGTATCTGACCTTCGTGCTGCCCTTCACCGTCTGGACGCTGCGCGGGTTCATCGTCAACATCCCCAAGGAACTGGAGGAGGCCGCCATGGTGGACGGCTGCAGCCGCACCGGCGCCTTCATCCGGGTGGTCTTCCCGCTGCTGGCCCCCGGCCTGGTCGCCACCTCCATCTACGGCTTCATCCAGGCCTGGAACGAATTCCTCTACGCCCTGCTGGTGATGAGCCAGGAGCACCAGACCGCGACCGTGTGGCTGGGGTCGTTCACCACCCAGCACGGGACCGAGTACGCGCCGATGATGGCCGGGTCCACCATGATGGGTATCCCTGTGGTGATCCTGTTCCTGCTCGTGCAGCGCAAGATGGCCGCCGGCCTCACGGCCGGGGCGGTGAAGGGATGACCGTCATTTCCACCGACACGCCCGCGGAACTCCTGGTCCGCGACGCCCTGACCGTCCTGCAGCCCGGCTTCGTCGGCACCACGGCGCCCGAGTGGCTGCTGCGGCAGCTCGCCGAAGGCCTCGGTGCCGTGGCGCTGTTCGCCCGCAACATCGAGTCGCCCGCGCAACTGGCCGCGCTCACCGCCCAGTTGCGGGCGGTACGGCCGGACGTGCTGGTCGCGGCCGACGAGGAGGGCGGCGACGTCACCCGCCTTGAGGCCCGCGGCGGTTCGTCCTTCCCCGGCAACCTCGCCCTCGGCGCGGTCGACGACGTGAAGCTGACCCGTGCGGTGGCCGCGGAGCTGGGCCGGCGGCTCGCCGAGTGCGGGGTGAACCTCAACTGGGCGCCGTCCGCCGACGTCAACTCCGACCCGGGCAACCCGGTGATCGGCGTGCGCTCCTTCGGCGCCGAGCCCGAGCTGGTGGCCCGCAACACCGCCGCCTACGTCGAGGGCCTGCAGTCCGCCGGTGTCGCCGCGTGCGTCAAGCACTTCCCCGGCCACGGCGACACCGCCACCGACTCGCACCACGCGCTGCCCCGGATCGACGTGGACCTGGCGACCCTGCGCTCCCGCGAACTGGTCCCCTTCCGGGCCGCGCTGGCGGCGGGCAGCAAGGTCGTGATGAGCGCGCACATCCTGGTGCCCGCGCTCGACCCCGACCTGCCCGCGACGCTGAGCCCCGCCGTGCTGACCGGCCTGCTGCGCGCCCCGCGCGAGCAGGGCGGCCTCGGTTACGAGGGCCTGATCGTCACCGACGGCATCGAGATGCAGGCGATCGCCGCCACGTACGGCATCGAGCGCGGCACGGTGATGGCGCTGGCCGCCGGCGCCGACGCGATCTGCGTCGGGGGCGGCCTCGCCGACGAGCAGACCGTACGCGCGCTGCGCGACGCCATCGTGAACGCCGTCGAGAGCGGCGACCTGCCGCGCGAGCGGCTGGCAGACGCCGCGTCCCGGGTCCGCGAGCTCGCGGCGTGGGCGGCCGACCGGCAGCCGGGTGCGGCGGAGGGGATCGCACCCGGCGCCGCTGCGGCCGGCGACGGCTCCGAGGGCGGCGCCTTCACGCCCGGGGCCGGCTCCGCCGACGGGTTCGGGTCCGCGTCCGAGGTCGGCCTCGAAGCCGCGAGGCGGGCGCTGCGGGTGACCCGTGCACCGGGCTTCGCCGCGCTGGAAGCGGCGCCCTACGTGGCCGCGTTCACGCCGGTGGCCAACATCGCCGTCGGCGAGGACACCCCCTGGGGCGTCGCGGCTGAGCTGGAACGCCTGCTGCCGGGCACCGAGACGGCGACCTTCCGTGCCGCCGACGCGGCCGGCGGTGACTTCGTCGCGGGCGTGCTCGACGCGGCGGGGGAGCGGCGGATCGTCGCTGTGGTGCGCGACGTGCACCGGCACGCGTGGATGGCCGCCGCGCTGGACGGCCTGGTGGCCGCCAGGCCCGACACGGTCGTGGTGGAGATGGGCGTCCCACAGGCCCCGCCGTGCGGCGCCCTCCACGTGGCCACCCACGGTGCCGCGCGGGTCTGCGGCGAAGCCGCCGCGGAGGCCATCGTCAGCGCCCGCTGAGCTCGACACCGGCCGTGGGGGAGCGCTCCCGCGGCCGGCGTACCCCCGCAGAGCCCGGACGCCGGGCCGGCCCTCACCCGGCCGGCCCGGCGTCCGTCAGTCCGCCCCGGCCTACAGGCCCTGCCAGGCCGGCTTCGCCGCGTAGGTCGCCCGGAAGTACGGGGCCAGCTTCAGCTTCGTGGCGGCCGCCTCGTCCACGATCACCGTGGCGTGCGGGTGGAGCTGGAGCGCGGAGGCCGGCACGACCGCGGCCACCGGGCCTTCCACGGTCGCCGCGACCGCCTCGGCCTTGCCCTCGCCGGTCGCCAGCAGCACCAGGTGCCGTGCCTCCAGGATGGTGCCGATGCCCTGGGTGATGACGTGGTGCGGCACCGCCTCGATGTCACCGCCGAAGAAGCGGGCGTTGTCGACCCGGGTCTGCTCGGTGAGCGTCTTGATCCGGGTCCGGGAGGCGAGCGACGAGCAGGGCTCGTTGAAGCCGATATGGCCGTCCGTCCCTATCCCGAGCAGCTGGAGGTCGACCCCGCCGGCGCCGGCCAGCGCGGCGTCGTAGGCCTCGCAGGCGGCCTGGACGTCCTCGGCGGCGCCGTCCGGGCCCATGAAGGAGTCCTGGGGGAGCCCGAGCGGTTCGACGACCTCGCGCAGCACCACGGAGCGGTACGACTCCGGGTGTCCGGTCGGCAGGCCCACGTACTCGTCCAGCTGGCAGACCCGCGCGCGGGAGGCGTCCACCGCGCCGGCCCGCACCTTGGCGGCGAGGGCCTGGTAGACGGGCAGCGGGGTCGATCCGGTGGCCACGCCGAGCAGCGCGTCCGGCTTGCGGTGCAGCAGCGCGGCCATGGCATCCGCGATGAGGCCGCCGCCTGCCGCGGCATCCGGGACGATGACAACTTCCACGCTGGGCCTGCCGTTCTGGAGAGGTGAGTGTGGTATAGACCAATCTACCAGGTGCTCCCCGGACCCCCACCGGGGGCGCGCGTCGCCCCGTCGCATCCGGCCCACCGGCGGGCGGGTGACTGCCCTCTGCGGCGGGCGGCGCCCGGGCGCGGGGAACTGCGCGACAAGCCCCCACCGGGGCGTGGGTCGTCGCCGGCCGAAAGAGGCTGTTCCTGTCGCATTCGGGCCGCCGGCCGGTGGGGGCGTGGCCTCCGCGGGAGCGGGAAGGCGGAGAGGAAGGCAAGGCACGAAGCGTGCGGGAAACACTTCGGGCCGCGGTGCCGGGAGAGGACCCTCAGCCTCTCCAGCACCGCAGCCCGGAGCTGACGTCGGCGCCGTGGCCGGCGGGGTGTGCGGTCCCCGCGGGCCCGATAGGGCCGACCGCGAGGCGGGAGCGTAGTCAGGGCAGAGAACGCCACGCCTCGATCCGGGCTCCTGTGCGGGGAGCCCGGAGGTCTTGTCTGGCGCCATTGTGGACTAGACCATTGCGCCGTGTAAATGGCTGAGCCACGGGTTTCGTGCCGGGCCCGAACAAAGTGTGCCTGGAAACCGCGCGTAGCGCACCCCCCTCGCGCCGGCGGGTACGCTCGCAGGCGTGCCCTCCATGAACGACCTCGTACGCGAGCACACCGCGCTCGACGCCTCCGACCTCGAATGGCTCCATCTGCTGGTCTCGGAGTGGCAGCTGCTGTCCGACCTGTCCTTCGCGGATCTGGTGCTCTGGGTCCCGACCAGGGACGGCTCCCGCTACGTCTCGGTGGCCCAGATGCGGCCCAACACCGGGCCGACCTCCTACCAGGACGACATGGTCGGGCACCTCGTCCCGCGCGGCCGGCGGCCGCTGCTGGACGCGGCCCTCGACGAGGGGCGGATCGTCCGGGAGGGCGACCCGGAGTGGCGCGAGGAGGTGCCGGTACGGGTCGAGTCGATCCCGGTCCGGCGGGACGGCCGGGTCCTCGGGGTGATCGCCCGCAACACCAACCTGCTGACCGTACGCACGCCGAGCCGGCTGGAGCTCACCTACCTGCAGAGCGCCAGCGACCTGGCCCAGATGATCGCGGCCGGCGCCTTCCCCTTCCCGGCCGAGCAGGTCGACATGGACGCCTCACCGCGGGCCGGCGACGGGCTGATCCGGCTGGACGCCGACGGCCTCGTGCAGTACGCCAGCCCCAACGCGCTGTCCGCCTACCACCGCCTCGGCCTTGCCGCCGACCTGGTCGGCCACCACCTCGGCAAGGCCACCGCCGAACTCGCCCCGGCCCGCGGCCCGGTGGACGAGGCGCTGGTCAAACTGGCCAGCGGCTGGGCGCCCCGCGAGTTCGAGGTCGAGGGCGGCGACGGCGTCATCCAGCTGCGGGCCATCCCGCTCAAGCCCAAGGGCGTGCACACCGGTTCCCTGGTGCTGCTCCGCGACGTCACCGAACTGCGGCGCCGCGAGCGCGAGTTGATGACCAAGGACGCCACCATCCGGGAGATCCACCACCGGGTGAAGAACAACCTCCAGACCGTCGCCGCCCTGTTGCGGCTGCAGGCCCGCAGGATGGACTCCGACAGCGCCCGTGAGGCGCTGGAGGAGGCGGTCCGCCGGGTCGGCTCGATCGCCATCGTGCATGAGACGCTGTCGCAGACCCTGGACGAGCGGGTCGAGTTCGACGAGATCGCCGACCGGGTGCTGGCGATGGTCGCCGAGATCTCACCCGGAAGGGTGACCGCCCGCCGCGGCGGCCGGTTCGGCATCCTGACCGCGGAGATCGCCACCCCGCTGTCGATGGTGCTCACCGAGTTGCTGCAGAACGCGCTCGAACACGGCTTCGGGCCGGGCGAGTCGGGCAGCGTCGACATCACCGCGACCCGCGGCCGCGAGCTGATCACCATCACCGTCCAGGACGACGGCCGCGGCCTGCCGCCCGGTTTCGACGCCCAGCAGGCCGGCAACCTCGGCCTGCAGATCGTCCGGACGCTGGTGGTCAGCGAGTTGGGCGGCACGTTCGACATGCTCCCGGCCCCGGTCCGCGGCACCCGGGTGATCCTCGAACTCCCGCTGGAGAGCTGACCCTTCACTGCCGCCGCCGCTGGCACCGGCCGGCGGAAACGGGCAGACGAAAGCCCCCGTACCGTCGTTGGTACGGGGGCTTCCGGATGCTGCGTGCTGCGCGTGTGACAGGTGCTGCGCGCTGCGGCTCGGTGGGAAGGCTGCGCGTCAGGCGCTGGCGTTGCGGGCCCGGTTGCGGGCGGCGCGGCGCTTCATTGCGCGACGCTCGTCCTCGCTGAGGCCACCCCAGACACCGGCGTCCTGGCCGCTTTCCAGCGCCCACTGCAGGCACTGCTCCATGACGGGGCAGCGGCGGCAGACGGCCTTGGCTTCCTCGATCTGCAGCAGCGCAGGACCGGTGTTGCCGATGGGGAAGAAGAGCTCGGGGTCTTCCTCGCGGCAAACGGCGCGGTGACGCCAGTCCATGGCTGCTCCAACTCCTTGTGTGACAAGCACGTTGCTTGTGAATGTGAACGCTTTCACGAATCCCTTCACAGGGAACGGGACGCCACCCAGTCTTCACTGGTGCAGTCCCGCTGGTGTGAGGAGGGCTCTCAAGGGGGCCGGTTGGTCGGCCGTCCCGATCGCCACCTAGAGACTCGCAAACCTCGGCGGGAGATACAACCCCTTCAGGAAAGTTTTTTTTGATTCCTCGGTGTCGCCTCGATCACAGCCGTACTTCCATGGGGTGCGGGGCAGCCTAAACGTTCGAGTAAAAGGACTTTAGGCTCTTCGACTTACACAATCACACGCAGTGCCCGGCGTACGCCTGTGAAGCTCGCACTCATACGCAGTCCCAGATGGTCACCGTCCACCTGGAAGGGCAGTGCCGCCTGCGATTGCAAGGTGAACTCCGTCAGATCGTGCAGCGCGAGCGTGTGCTTCCCCCGTGGTCCCCGCTCCGGCGTGGAGCGGAGCAGTTGCGCCGCGTAACGCGTACCGGACAAAGTGGACATCTTGCTGACGCCCAGCAGGTCAAGCGCGGTGTCGAAGGACGCCTCGGGGGAGGCGTAGACGGGCCGGTTGCCCAGATAGGTCCAGGGCGCGGTGTTGCACACTATCGCCGTCGTCAGACCGGGCACCGGCTCCTGGCCGGGGCGCTCCAGCGTGATCGAGCCGTGCCTGCGGTTCGGGTCGGCGACGAACTGCCGCGCCACCTGCCGCAGATACAGCGCGTGCGTCGACCGCTTGCCCAACTCCCGCTGCTGCTCGACCCGGCCGACCACCCCGGCGTCGAAGCCGAGGCCCGCGCAGAAGGTGAACCAGCGGTCGGGCACGCCCTCGTCCTCGGTGCCCGGCGTGCCGCTGACCAGGCCCAGGCCCACCGTCCGCGAGGACCCGGCACGCAGCGCGTCCAGCAGGGCGCCGGTCGCCTCCACGGCGTCGTTGGGCAGCCCCAGGGCGCGGGCGAAGACGTTGGTGGAACCGCCGGGGACCACCGCGAGCTGCGGCAGCCTGTCGGGATCGGGGCCGTGGTGCAGCAGGCCGTTGACGATCTCGTTGACGGTGCCGTCGCCGCCCAGCGAGACCACCAGCTCGGTCTCGCCGCCCTCCACCGCCCGCCGGGCCAGATCCCTGGCGTGCCCGCGGTATTCGGTGGTGGCGACCTCCAGCTTCAGGTCACTGGCCAGGGCCGTGCTGATCACGTCACGCACGCGCGCGCTGGTGGTGGTCGCGGCGGGATTGACGACGAGAAGAGCGCGCATGCCCGATAGCGTACCTACGGTTTTTCGCATCGGGCTACGCTGAGTGGTGTGAGCAAGAGCCCCCACGACCCCTCGCCCGAGACTGCCGCGGCCGCCGAGCCGCAGGCGGCGGCACCGAATCCGGTCCCCACCCCGCGGTTGCTCGCGGCCGCCGCGATCGCCGGCCTGGAAGGGCTGGCGATCGCCGCGTGGGGCGTGACGATGTTCTTCACCGACAGCGACAACGCGGTGCTCGCGGGGCTGACGGTGCTGGTCATGGCGGCGTTGCCGCTGGCCGCGGCGTACGGGCTGATCAAGGTGCGGCGGTGGAGCCGCGGGCCGGCGCTGATCATGCAACTGCTGGCGTTGCCGGTCGCCTGGACGATGCTGGGCTCCTCCGGAGCGGTGGTGGGGGGCGGGATCCTTCTCGGCGTCCTCGCCGTCGCCGGACTCGTCGTGCTGGTCCACCCGTCGACCACCGACGCGCTCGGCATCCGCCGCACCCCCGCCTAGCCCCTGCCCCCGCTTCCCGCGGGCCGGGGCCCTCGCCCAGCCCCCCTCCGCGGGGGCCTCCCCGCGCCCCGCCCCCGCGGGGGGCACGCTTCCGCCTGGGCGCGGTGCCTCTACGGTCCCCCCTCCGCGGGGGCACGCTTCCGCGGGCCCGCGGCGCCTGTACGGTCCCCCTCCGCGCGAGGGCACGCCCCCAGGGGCGCGGGGAACGGCGCGCTGAGCCCCCACGTGCCGTCGTGTGGCGACGCACCGCCACCACCCCAGGGGCGCGGGGAACTGCGCGCCCAGCCCCCACCGGGGGCGCGGGTCGTCACCGACCCAAAGGGGCTGTTCGGTCCGATCCGGACCACCGGCCGGTGGCGGGCTGGTCGCGCAGTTCCCCGCGCCCCGCGGAAGCGCATCCCCCTTGCGTAAGGGAGCCGCCGACCACCGCGCCCCGTGGAAGCGCATCCCCCTGCGTAAGGGAGCCGCCCAGCCGCCGCGGGCGGTGGAAGCGTGCCCCCTTGCGGAAGGGGAACGTCGGGGATCGCGCCCCGGGGAAGGGCTACTCCTCGATCAGGAGTTTGTCGCGGAGTTGCGCGAGCGTCCTCGCGAGAAGGCGCGAGACATGCATCTGCGAGATTCCCACCTCTTGCGCGATCTGCGACTGCGTCATATTCCCGAAGAACCGCAGCAAAAGAATCGTCTTCTCCCGCGGCGGCAGCTGTTCGAGCAGCGGCTTGAGGGATTCGCGGTATTCGACGCCCTCCAGGGCCTCGTCCTCGGAGCCGAGGGTGTCGGCGACCGCCGGCGACTCGTCGTCGGTGTCGGGGACGTCCAGCGACAGCGTGCTGTACGCGTTCGCGGACTCCAGGCCTTCGAGGACCTCCTCCTCGGAGATCTTGAGGTGTTCGGCCAGCTCGTGCACGGTCGGGGCGCGCCCGTGCCGCTGGGACAGCTCGCCGGTCGCGGTGGTGAGGGCCAGCCGCAGTTCCTGCAGCCGGCGCGGCACCCGTACCGCCCACCCCTTGTCACGGAAGTGGCGTTTGATCTCGCCGACCACCGTCGGCGTGGCGTAGGTGGAGAACTCCACCCCGCGGTCGACGTCGAAGCGGTCCACCGACTTGATCAGCCCGATGGTGGCGACCTGGGTGAGGTCGTCCAGCGGCTCGCCGCGGTTGCGGAACCGCCGGGCCAGGTGCTCGACCAGCGGCAGGTGCATCCGGACCAGCTGGTTGCGCAGTTCGGCCCGCTCGGGCGAGCCCTCGGGGAGCCGGCTCAGCTCGACGAAGAGCGCCCGTGCGCCGGCCCGGTCGTGCGGGTCGTGCGCCGCGGGCTGCTCATCCGGCTGCTCCTGCGGCTGTTCCTGCGCCGGGTGCTCGTCGTGCTGTTCTCCCGCCGGCTTCCCGGCCGGCTGGTCCGGCTGCTGCTCCATCGCCTTCGCCTGCTCCGCCGCGTCCATTGCGTCCCTAGGGGTCTGCCCGCCCACGGGCTCGGGATGGGGCCTGGCCGCGTCGCCAGCCGCCTGCGGCCGCCCGGCCGGACCCGCGGGGTCCGGCTGCTGGGCGGGTACGGAGGCGCGACCGCGCGCCGCGGGCAGGTCGTGCTCCGCGGGCGTGCCGGGGTTCTCCCCCCGGGACAGCTCAGCACTCATGGCGTTTCCCCGTCTTCCTGCACGGTTGTACCGTCACCGGCCCGCAGGTGGACCGGGACACGCTGACCCTGACGTCGTCGGCGGCGGCGCCGCCCTGTCCGCGAGCATCACGACAGCCCGGGAACGGCGCCGCGCTTCTTGTGCAGACTGATGCTGACCGTCTTGTCCTCGGCGACGGTGGAGTCCACCTCGCCGGCCAGTGCGGAGAGCACCGTCCAGGCGAAGGTGTCGCGCTCCGGGGCCCGGCCGTCGGTGGTGGGCGCCGCGACCGTCACCCACAGCGAATCCCCGACCAGCCGGAACACGCAGCTCAACACGCTGCCGGGCACCGCCTGCTGCAACAGGATCGCGCACGCCTCGTCGACGGCGATCCGCAGATCCTCGATTTCGTCGAGGGTGAAGTCCAGCCGGGCCGCGAGACCGGCCGTGGCCGTCCGCAAGACCGACAGATACGCCCCCGCCGCGGGCAGCCGGACCTCGACGAAGTCCTTCGACCCGGGCTCGCCTGCGCTCTGGGACACCCTCACCTCCAAGGTGGCACACAGTGATTGCTCTGGTTCGCAGCGACGCTATCGCGATCCGCGCCCTGATGTCGCCCGGACGGAGGACGGTCGCCGCCATGGGCGAACGGTTCCGCGGGCCGTTCAGGAAGGGTAAGCGATTCCGTCCTGTCACCCATGGTAAGCGCATGGGTACGGACGGTGGGTAGCTCCCCGAGGTCTCAATTCGCATGCGAGTTCGTCCGGTTGTCCGACCGGAGCCCCGCGCCGCCCTGCGCGGCCAGCGCCGCCAGGGCCGGGCCGGTCAGGCGCTGCACGGTCCACCCGTCCTGCGGCAGGGCGCCGACGGCGCGGTAGACGGCCAGCGCCTTCTCGTTCCAGTCGAGCACCGCCCACTCGAAGCGCGACCAGCCCCGCTCCAGGCAGATCGCCGCGAGCGCGGCCAGCAGCGCCTTGCCGTGGCCCGCGCCGCGCGCCTGCGGGCGTACGTACAGATCCTCCAGATACAGCCCCGCGGTGCCGGTCCAGGTGGAGAAGTTCCGGAACCACAGGGCGAAGCCGGCCGGCTCGCCGGTGGTGTCGTCGGCCGCGATCAGCGCGTGGGCGACCGGGTCGGGGCCGAAGAGAGCGGTACGCAGTTGCTCCTCGGTGGCCCGCGCCTCGCTCAGCGCCCGCTCGTAGTCGGCGAGTTCGCGGATCAGGGCGTGCAGGACCGGCAGGTCGGCGGGGGTCGCGGGGCGGATCATGCCCCCAGGTTACGGTCGGGTGATGTGACCGGCGTAAGGGGCGCACGGGCGCACGTCACCCGGTGATCACCGCGGCCACCCGGGTACCCGGCGGGAAGGCACCCTCGGCGGCCAGCGTCATGACGCCGTGCAGCATCTTGGCCACGTAGACCCGCTCCGGGTCCAGGCCGTGCCGCCGGGCGAAGTCGGCGGCGAAGCCCTCCAGCGCCGGGCTGGTCCGGGCGAAGCCGCCGTGATGGAAGCGGTCGTCGAGCCGCCAGCTCCCGCGCCGCCCGCCGAACGCCTCCTGCTGGAGCCGCAGAACGTCCGCGGCCAGGAACGCGCCCCCGCGCAGCACCGGGAAGCCGATCGCGACGGCACCCGCCGGCGTACCGCCCACCAGACCGCCGTCCGCCCCCGCCTCGGGTCCCGGGCCCAGCCCCGCCGCCAGCCCGGCGAGCGTGCCGCCCGTGCCGCAGGCCACCGCCACCACGTCGGCGGCGCCGCGCAGTTCCCTGCCCAGGTCCGCGCATCCCATGGCCGCCGCCGCGTTCGAGCCGCCCTCCGGCAGCAGGTAGGCGCGGCCGTGCCGGGCGAGCAGCGCGGCCAGCACCTCCGGCTCGGCCTTGCGGCGGTACGTCGCCCGGTCGAGGAAGTCCAGCCGCATGCCGTCGGCGGCGGCCACCGCCAGCGAGGAGTTGAGCGGGCGCCCGGCCAGCTCCTCGCCCCGCACCACCCCGACCGTGCGCAGCCCGAGCAGCCGGCCGGCCGCCGCGACCGCCCGCAGGTGGTTGGAGTAGGCGCCGCCGAAGGTCAGCAGCGTGTCGTGCCCGCCCGCCACGGCGGCGGCCAGATTCAGCCGCAGCTTGCGGAACTTGTTGCCCGGCAGATCCGGATGGATCAGGTCGTCCCGCTTGAGCAGCAGCCGCACGCCGTGCCGTTCGAGCCGGTCGTCTGCGACCTCGGTCAGCGGCGACGGCGGCTGCGGATCCAGGAGCGAGGGGGCGGCGCGCACCCGGACATTGTCCCCCGGCCACTGTCACCCGGACGTGTGACATCCGCGGCCAGGGAGGGCCCGTTCGGCGGCCGCCGTCCAGGAGGCGGGATTTCGCACCCCCAGGTCCCAGAAGGGCGTTTCGCGGTGCATGCTGTGTGACGTGCACCAAATAGTCCAGGAGTCACCGACCGACCGATCAGGGGACGCCACAGCGTCCAGTGACTCGGCCGACGCGCTCACCGCCATGGTGCGGGGGCTGCTGCCCTCGCTCACCCCTGCCGCCGCCCGGATCGCCTCGCTCATCGTGGAGGACCCGGCGCAAGTCGCCCGCAGCACCATCTCCGAGTTGAGCGCGCTGGCCGGGACCAGCGAGTCGTCCATCGTGCGGACCGCTCGCGCGCTCGGCTTCGCCGGCTACCCCGAGCTGCGCCTGGCGCTGGCGGCGTCCGCGGCCCGGCAGGCGCCGCGCTCCACGCTGAGCGCCGGGATCACCCCGGAGGACTCGGCGGCGGAAGTCATCGGCAAGATCGTCCACACCGAGTCGCAGGCCGTCCAGGAGACGGCCAGTCAGCTCGATCCCGCGGAGCTGGACCAGGCGGTCCTCGCGGTCTGCGGCGGCGGCCAGCTGCACATCGCCGGGGTCGGCGCGTCGGGCCTGGTAGCGCAGGACCTCCAGCAGAAGCTGGCCCGCATCGGCCGGCCGTGCCACGCGCACGGCGACTCGCAGTCCGCGCTCACCAGCGCCGTGCTGCTGGGGCCGGGGGACGTCTTCCTCGCGATCTCGCACTCCGGCGAGAGCCGCGACGTGCTCGAACCGCTGCGCCGGGCCTCCGCCGAGGGGGCCACGACCGTGGTGATCACCAATCACCCGCTGTCGACGGCGGCGGGCGTGGCCGACCACGTCCTGGTCTCCGCGGGCCGCGAGACGACCTTCCGGCCGGGCGCGATGGCGTCCAGGATCAGCCAGCTGGTGGTGGTCGACTGCCTGTTCGTCTGCGTGGCGCAGCGGACCTTCGACACCTCCAGCCGCGCACTGCGCCTCACCCACGAGGCCCTGGAGGGCGACCGCCCCGGCTAGCCCGTGCCCGCCGACCCCCGGCAGTCATCCGCGTTCGCAGCCCGCCGCCGGCGGGCACCAGGGAGCGCGCCCCGGTCGCCACCCGACCGCGGCGCGCTCCTTTTTGGGCTGTCCGTCCGCTCGCGGTACGGGATAGATACTATCGGCCTCAAAGTATCCGCTTTAGCATGAAGAGTGCTCGGTCAAATGCTGGATTCGGTCCTTGGAAACTGTTGTTCGAATGTCGGGGAGTCGCTACCGTTGGCCGGGAACCGGTCGGCAACCGGAAGAGGGTATTCACATGCTGCCGATGTCGGCCGGACTGCGCAAGGTCCTTGCGGAAATCAAGAACGGCACGTTCCTGAAAGGGAGTACCCATGCCTGAATCAAGCGGTCGCAGCACCGTCAGGAAGGCGGCCATGGTCGCGGCGGGCGCCGCCGCGACGGTCGCCCTCGCCACCGGGGCGGCCGGCACCGCCGCCGCCTCCACCCCCAGCACCGCGGACGTGCAGGCGGTAGCGGCCTCCGCGCCGGCGCACAGCGCGCTCGGCGCGGCGCTGACCCGCGTGGCGAGCGAGGACGCGGCGGTCTCCCCGCTGGGCAAGTACCAGCGCTGGTGACTTCCGCCCTCATCGCGTGAAAGTCACCGATGTACGGGCCGCGACCACTCGGTACGCCACGGGTCGCGGCCCGGTCATAAGGCGAGGAGATCTTCCTTGATTGAAATACCGCTGATCAACACGCCTGCCACGGCCGCGGAATGGCCGGACCTCGCGGTGGTCGACGCGGCTTTGGCCGATCCGTCCTGGCGGCCGCTTCCTTTCACGCAGTTCGTCGTCAAGGTGCACGGCCGGTGCAATCTCGCCTGCGATTACTGCTACATCTACGAGATGGCGGACCAGAGCTGGCGGGCCAAGCCGATGGCGATGGCCCGCGAGACGGTCGACAGGACCGCGTACCGGATCACCGAGCATCTGACCGCCCACCGCGACGAGCTGTCGCAGGTGATCGTCACCTTCCTCGGCGGCGAGGCGCTGCTGGTCGGGGCGGACGAGCTGGACTACGCGGCCACCGCCT
Source organism: Streptomyces sp. NBC_01198 (assembly GCF_036010485.1). NCBI lineage: Bacteria > Bacillati > Actinomycetota > Actinomycetes > Kitasatosporales > Streptomycetaceae > Streptomyces > Streptomyces sp. NBC_01198. Next base: position 2,658,490 of record NZ_CP108568.1, on the reverse strand, counting down.
TCCGGGCCGCCATGCCGGCCGGCATCGAGGCGATCCTGTCGGTGACCACCAACGGCGTCCTGCTGGACGACCCGCGCATGCTCGCCGTGCTGGAGAAGCACGACATCAAGGTCACCCTCAGCCTGGACGGCGCGCGCGACGCGCACGACCGGCACCGCACGTATGCGAACGGCAAGGGCAGTTTCGACGCGGTCATGCGGGGCGTGGAGGCGCTGCGCAAGGTGGCGACCGTCCCGGACCGGCTGCGGAACGTGCTGTGCGTGGTCGACATCGAGAACGACCCACTGGAGACGTACGAGGCGCTCGCGGCGGTCGGCGCCCCGCTGGTGGACTTCCTGCTGCCGCTGGACGACTGGGAGCACACCCCGCCGGGATGGACCGGGGACAAGGGCGGGACCGCGTACGCCGACTGGCTGATCCCGATCTTCGAGCGGTGGTACCGCACCGTCCCGATGCCGACGAGCGTCCGGTTCTTCGACAGCATCATCGGTCTGGTGCTCGGCGGGCACAGCACCACCGAGGCGGTGGGCCTGGAGGACTTCCAGTCGCTGACGATCGACACGGACGGTTCGATCGAGCTGATCGACGCGCTGAAGTCCACCTTCCAGGACGCGCCGCTGACCGGTCTCGACGTCTTCGGCAACGCCTTCGACGAGGCGCGCCTGCACCCCGGTGTCGTCGCACGCCAGCGCGGCGTCGCCGGCCTCTCGCCGACCTGCCGGAGCTGTTCGCTGCGGGACATCTGCGGCGGCGGGCAGTACACCAACCGCTACCGGGCGGGCACCGGCTTCCTCAACCCGACGGTGTACTGCACCGACCAGGCCAAGCTGATCACCCACATCCGCGACCAGGTGCTCGCGGACGTGGAGCGCCTCAGAGCCGGCGCGCCGCTCGACGTCCACAGCTGACCGCCGCCCGGGGGCGCCGCCGGGTGCGGTACCCCCGGGCCGGCCGTCAGCCGGCGGCCGGGACCAGGTCCACGTCGGCGGCGTTCACGAACGCCAGCCGGTGGTTGTAGACGATCTCGTAGACCTTCGTCGTCCCGACGAAGTCGTGCTGGTCGTAGGGAGCCGACCCGTCGTAGTAGATCGCGAAGTACGAGTCCGTGGCGACGGCCGGACCTCCCGCGACGTAGGACTGCCCGGCCTTGATCGAGTATTTGGCGCGGGCCAGCTGCGGGCGCGGGGCGCCGCCCTCGAAGGCGACGAAGTCGGGCGGGTAGACCGAGGCTTCCGGGTATGCCGTGGTGTAGACGGGGATGGACGCCGCCCCCGCCTTGGGGACGATGCGGGCGGCCTTCACCGGCACGGTCGCGGGGTGCGCGGCGGAGTCCTGCAGCCAGGCCTCGGTGCCGCCCCACCAGATCGCCGTCCAGCCGGGTACGCGGTCGGCGACGACGTACTGCTCACCGGCCGGGGCCTTGTCGCCCCAGTCGTTCATCGCGCTGGTCCCGGCGGAACCGTCGGGGTGCAGGTAGGGGTCGGCGACCAGTGGCGCGGTGGTGCTGGGCGCGGTGTGCAGCGGGACGAAGGAGGCGGGCGCGTCCGCCGACGTCACCGGGCAGTCGAAGCTGCGGTAGGGGCCGGGGAACTGCTTGTAGCCCTGGACGTCGTCGCAGTAGGTCGTGGTCTGCGGGTTGCGCGCGTAGCCCGGCTTGATCGCCACGACATCGCTGCCCGCCTTGGCGGTCGCCCGGATCGGGGCGCCGAGCAGGTCGAAGAAGTGCTCCCAGTCCCAGCCCGGTCCCGGGTCCCAGTGCTGGGTGGCGATCCCGGCCTCGGTGCCGCCGGGCACGTTGTCATGGCCGAGGATGTGCGCGCGGTCCAGCGGGATGTCGTACTTCGCGGCCAGGTAGCGCACCAGCGAGGCGGTCGAGCGGTAGAGGTTCTCGCTGAACCAGGCGGCGCCGTGCGTCGCCCAGCCCTCCTGCTCGATGGCCACGGAGTGCTGGTAGATGGAGCGGTTGGCGCTGTCCCAGGCGATGTCCTTGGTCGGGATCATCTGGGTGACCTGGCCGTCCTGCGACCTGACGACGTAGTGGGCGCCGGCCGCGTAGGTCGGGTCGCGGAAGAGGTCGAGGGTGCCGTCGTAGGTCTCGTCGGTGCTGTGCAGGGTGATGTAGCGGACGTCGAGGTCGCCGTTGGGGCGGTCGGCGAGGTCGTGGCTGCCGTAGTCGGCGAGGTTCGACGGGGCGAGCAGCGTGTAGGCGCCCGGGATGACGTCGCAGTGCAGCGACTTGGGGCATTCCGCCGGGGTGCTGCTCCTGGGCGGGGTGACCTCGGTCAGGCCCAGCTTGCGCACGTCGCCGCGGTCCGGGTGCAGCCGGCGGACCGGCGCCAGGGTGACGAGCTGGCCGTCCGCGGTGGTGCGGGTGGCCCCGGCGGCCAGCGTGGACCACACGCCGTCGGCGAAGGTCCGGGCGACCTTGTCCTCGGTGGACTGGCTGTAGCGGGCCGCGGCGCCGTACCAGCCGTCGACGGTGCGCGGCAGCCTGCCGTGGCTGTAGCCCTTCGCGTACGAGGCGAGCAGGGCCGCGCCGCCGCGGATGTTCTGCGTCTCGTCGCCGGTCACCTCCGCGGTGTCCACGCCGAGCAGGTGGGCCGCGGCCGCCGCGGTGTGCTCGGCGGGGGCGGTCAGCAGGTCGGCGTAGCGCGGTGACTGGGTGCTCAGCCCGTCCGCGTCAAGCGTCGCCGCGGTCAGGTCGGTGAGGTTCATCGGGCCGTAGCCCGCCTCGGCGTCGGCCTGCCCGGCGTGCGCCTCCCAGCGGGTCTCGTAGTACGACACCGCTTCGAGTACGGGCAGCGGTACGCCGAACTCCCGTGCCGCCGCGGCGAATTCCGCCTGCCGGGTGGCCTGCGGGTCGGCGGCCCGCGCCGCGCCGGTGGTCACGGCGGTCACCGACAGACCGGCCAGCAGGGACAGGGCGGCGGCCAGCGTCAGGGTGCGCCGGCGGCGGGTGGGTCCGTTCGGGCGGTGCATTCAGGCTCCTCGCGTGGCAGGTGTGCGTGCGTGGACGGAAGTGCTGGGCGCAGCCTGTCGAGGCGGACTGGAAGTCAGCAACTCCCGGTGCGTAAATGCTGGAAGTTTTTGCCATCGCCTGGTCCCGGCCCCGGCCGCCCGGGAAAGAGGGCTGGCCCTGACGCGTACGTCAAGGTCTACCGTCGTACGCATGCGCATCGGCGAACTCGCGGAACGCGCCGGCACCACGCCGCGAACGCTCCGCTACTACGAATCCCTGGGCCTGCTGCCGCCGGCCGACCGGGCGGGCAACGGCTACCGCAGCTACGGCGAGGAGCACCTGCGGATGCTGGAGCAGATCCGCACCCTCCAGGAGTACGGCTTCGGCCTGGAGGAGACCCGGCCGTTCGTGGAGTGCCTGCGCGCCGGGCACCCGGCGGGGGACACCTGCGCCGCCTCGCTGGCGGTCTACCGCAGCAAGCTCGCGGAGATCGACGCCTGGGTGGACCGGCTGACGTCGGTACGCGCCGAGGTCGCCGCCCAACTGCTGCGGGCGGAGCGGGAGGCGGGTGCGGGACCGCGGGCCGATGCCGTACCGCTGTGTGAACTGACCGCCGCGCCGGCCGAGGCCGGGCGGCACGACGAGGGGACCCTTCCACCATGACCGCCACCGCGGGAACCGCAGCCACTGCCACCGCCACCGCCACCGCCACCACCGCCACCACCGCCACCGCCGGCCCCGCGGCCGGTGCGGGCGCCCTGTCCACCGTGACCGACGCCACCTTCGCCGCCGAGGTGCTGGCCGCCGAGCAGCCGGTGCTTGTCGAGTTCACCGCCGCCTGGTGCGCGCCCTGCCGGATGATCGCGCCGGTCCTGGCGGAGATCGCGGCGGAGGAGGCGCACCGGCTGCGGATCGTCCAGCTGGACGTCGACACCAACCCCGCCACCCAGGCCGCCTACGGCGTGCTGTCCATGCCGACGCTGCTGCTCTTCCGCGCCGGTGAGCCGGTCAAGGTCATGGTGGGTGCCCGCCCGAAGCGCCGGCTGCTCCAGGAGCTCGCCGACGTGCTGTGAGGCCGGCACAGGAAGCACCCCCGCTCGCCGGTACGGGGGGCCAGGCGAACGGGGGTGCTCCGGTGCCCGGCGTGAGCCGGGCATAGATATGAGCGCTGGAACGCCGAGAGTGTGACGCCATGGGATGTGACGCTCGTCACATCGGATGTCCGGACGGCCGGTGCCCGCCTGGGCACCGGCCGTCTGCGCAGGTCGGCCGCCGGAGATGCGGGCCTGGCGGCCCGCCTCACCGCTCAGCGGCGGGCGACGCCCTCCGCGCGGGCGGCCGCCGCGACCGCCGCGGTCACGGCGGGGGCGACCCGGGTATCGAAGGGCGACGGGATCACGTGCTCCGCGCTCAGCTCGTTCGCCACCACGTCGGCCAGGGCCACGGCCGCGGCGAGCTTCATGCCCTCGGTGATGGCCGAGGCGCGGACCTGGAGGGCGCCGGCGAAGATGCCGGGGAAGGCCAGCACGTTGTTGATCTGGTTGGGGAAGTCGCTGCGCCCGGTGGCGACCACTGCCGCGTAGCGGTGCGCGACCTCCGGGTGGATCTCCGGGGTCGGGTTGGCCATCGCGAAGACGAAGGCGCCCTCGGCCATGGTGGCGACCGCCGACTCGGCGACCGTACCGCCCGACACGCCGATGAAGACGTCGGCGCCGGCCAGTGCCGACTCCAGCGAACCGGTCAGCCCGGCGCGGTTCGTATACGAAGCCAGCTCGCGCTTGACCGGGTTGAGGTCGTCGCGGCCCTGGTGGACCACGCCCTTGCGGTCGGCCAGCGCGACATCGCCGATCCCCGCCTCCACCAGGATCTTCGCGATGGCGACCCCGGCCGCGCCCGCGCCCGAGATGACCGCGCGCAGCGCGCCGAGCTCACGGCCCGTCAGCTTGGCGGCGTTGCGCAGCGCGGCGAGTGTGACGACCGCGGTGCCGTGCTGGTCGTCGTGGAAGACCGGGATGTCGAGCCGTTCGATCAGCCGCCGTTCGATCTCGAAGCAGCGCGGCGCCGAGATGTCCTCCAGGTTCACCCCGCCGAAGGACGGTGCGAGCCGGACCACGGTCTCCACGATCTCGTCCACGTCGGTGCAGGCCAGCGCGATGGGCACGGCGTCGACCCCGCCGAACTGCTTGAAGAGGATCGCCTTGCCCTCCATCACCGGCAGTGACGCCTCGGGCCCGATGTCCCCGAGCCCCAGCACCGCGGTCCCGTCGGTGACGACGGCGACCACCTGTGACTTCCAGGTGTACTCGTGCACCAGTTCCGGCTGTTCCGCGATGGCCGTGCAGACCTCGGCCACCCCCGGCGTGTACGCCAGCGACAGGTCGGCCGCGTCGCGGACCGGGACGGTGGAGGTGATCTCCATCTTGCCGCCGCGGTGCAGGGCGAACACCGGATCGAGGGGGATGTCGTCGGCGTCCCCGTCGCTCCCGGCGTTGCCGGCGATCCGCGGATTAACGATCTCCGTTGCCACTTGTGACCCCTTTGTCAGAGATGAGGGAGATTACTCCCCCCGGAGGCGGGGGGAGCGTGGGCTCGGCGTCCGCGTCACCTGAGACGAGTGAGCGAAGGGGCGGACAGGGACGCCTGGTGCGCCGCACGCGCACCGGCCCCGGATGAGGGGTGGTGGTCCGTTCTACCGGATGTCTGTTTCAGGACGCTAAAGCGAATCGATCCGCCCTGGTCGGCACGGCCCCATCGTGGTCCCGCCTTGGTGTGCCGGCCCGATGGGAGCCCGGGGATCGCCCGTTATCCGATTTTGACACAACAGGCACCCCGGTCGGCGCTGTCCGGATGGCAAGATGCACAGATCACACACGGTGGCGGCACTCGAAGGCGTGTGCCATGGCCGCCAGCACGACACCTCACCTCTTCCTGGAGGACACAGCGATGACCGCACGCACGACCAGGTGTACCAACGCCCTTTCCCGGCTCAGCGCGGTCGCCGCCGTCGCGGTCGCCGGCACCCTGGTGCTCACCGGGTGCGGCGACCAGACCAAGAAGGACGACGCGCCGTCGAGTTCCGCCCCGGCCGGCGGCGCCGCCACCAGCGGCGCAGCCGACTCGCTGTTCTCCAAACTGCCGAAGTCGTACCAGGACTCCAAGGTGATCAAGGTCGGCACCGACGCCTCGTACGCGCCGATGGAGCAGACCGAGGACGGCAAGATCGTCGGTATCGACCCGGACCTCGGCGCCGCGCTCGGCGCCAAGCTGGGGGTGACCTTCCAGTTCACCAACGGCAAGTTCGACGGGCTCATCACGTCGCTGCAGACCGGCCGTTCGAACATCGTGATGTCCGCTATGAGCGACACCAAGGCCCGCCAGGGCGGACTGGACGACAAGGGCAAGAAGATCGGCACCGGTGTCGACTTCGTGGACTACTACAACTCCGGCTCCTCGCTGCTGGTGCAGAAGGGCAACCCCAAGGGCATCAAGACGCTCGCGGACCTGTGCGGCAAGACCGTCGCCGTGCAGCGGGGCACGATCTACGAGGACGCCTTCAAGAAGCAGAAGACCGCCTGCGGCGGCACGGGCCTGACCATCCAGGCGTTCGACACCGACGCCGAGGCGCAGACCCGGGTCAAGGCCGGCGGCGCGGTCGCCGACCTCAACGACACGCCGGTGGCCGCCTACATCGCGCAGACCTCGGGCAAGGGCGCCGACTTCGAGGTGGCGGGCCCGCCGTCCGACGCCGGGCCGTTCGGTATCGCGGTGAGCAAGGACGACACCCAGCTGCGGGACGCGCTGAAGGCCGCGATGGACGCGATCATCGCGGACGGCACCTACACCAAGATCCTGCAGAAGTGGAACGCCACCACCGGCGCGGTCTCCAGCGCCGCAGTCAACGGCGGCTCGTGACGTGAGCGGGACGACGGCCGGCCGTACCCCGGAGGGTACGGCCGGCCCCTCGAAAGCAGCCCCCGCCGGCACCTTCGAGGCGATCCGGGCCATTCCGGTACGCCACTACGGCCGGTGGGTCGCCGCCGTCGTGGTGGTCGTGCTGCTGGGCTGGCTGGCGTACGGCTTCTCGCAGGGCAAGATCATCTGGGGCACGGTCGGCGACAAGCTGTTCGACCACACCGTCATGACCGGTCTGTGGCACACCGTGCTGATCTCGGTCTGCGCGATGGCCATGGGCCTGGTGCTCGGTGTGCTGTTCGCGGTCATGCGGCTGTCGAAGAACCCGGTCACCGGCGCGGTCGCCTGGCTGTACATCTGGTTCTTCCGCGGTACCCCGGTCTACGTCCAGCTGCTGATGTGGTTCAACCTCTCGCTGATCTTCCACACGATCAACCTGGGGCCGATCTACAAGAACGACACCGTCGCGGTGATGACCCCGTTCGTGGCCGCCCTGCTGGGCCTCGGCCTGAACGAGGGCGCGTACATGGCGGAGATCGTCAGGGCCGGCATCCAGTCGGTGGACGAGGGCCAGACCGAGGCGTCGCACGCGCTGGGCATGACCAGCGCGCGGACCATGCGCAGGATCGTGCTGCCGCAGGCGATGCGGGTGATCATCCCGCCGACCGGCAACGAGTTCATCAACATGCTCAAGACCTCCTCGCTGGTCTCGGTCGTGCAGTATTCGGAAGTGCTGCGCGCCACCTCCGACATCGGCGTCAGCTCCAACGCGATCATGGAGCTCTACTTCGTCGCGTCGATCTGGTACCTGGTGCTGACCAGCGTGTTCAGCGTCGGCCAGTTCTATCTGGAGCGGCGTTACGCCCGCGGCTCGCTGCGGTCGCTGCCGCTGACCCCGTGGCAGAAGGTCAGGGCGAACCTGACCACCCTGCGCCGACCGAAGGTGGCCTGATCATGAGCACCCCCGACATGACCAAGCCGGCCGCCGCCACCGAGGGCGGCGGCGGCAGCGTGGAGCCGATGGTCAGGGCGGAGAACGTCCACAAGTCCTTCGGCGCCGCGCACATCCTCAAGGGCATCGACCTGCAGGTCGCCCCGCGCGAGGTGTGCTGCCTGATCGGCCCCTCGGGCTCGGGCAAGTCCACCTTCCTGCGCTGCATCAACCACCTGGAGCAGATCAACGCCGGGCGGCTGTGGGTGGACGGCGACCTGGTCGGCTACCGGCAGCGCGGCGACCGGCTCTACGAGCTGCGCGACCGGGAGGTAGCCGCCAAGCGCCGGGACATCGGCATGGTCTTCCAGCGCTTCAACCTCTTCCCGCACATGACCGCGATCGAGAACGTGATGGAGGGCCCGGTCCAGGTCAAGCGGGAGACCCGGGCGGTCGCCAGGGAGCGGGCCGCGGCACTGCTGGACCGGGTGGGCCTGGCCGACAAGGCGGCCAGCTACCCCTCCCAACTGTCCGGCGGACAGCAGCAGCGGGTCGCCATCGCCCGGGCGCTGGCCATGGAGCCCAAGCTGATGCTCTTCGACGAGCCGACCTCGGCGCTCGACCCGGAACTCGTCGGCGACGTGCTGGACGTCATGCGCGGGCTGGCCGAGGACGGTATGACCATGATCGTGGTCACCCACGAGATGGGCTTCGCCCGCGAGGTCGGCGACTCGCTGGTCTTCATGGACGACGGTGTCGTGGTGGAATCGGGGCACCCGCGGGAAGTGCTGAGCAACCCGCAGCACGAGCGGACCAGGGCTTTCCTGTCCAAGGTGCTGTGACCCGTGCCGACCCTCCCGCCGCCGGCCGGTGCCGTGACACCCGCGAACGCCGCTCCGGTAATAGCCTGGACTCCGGTCCGGCTGTTACCGGGGCCGGGCCGAACCCCGTAAAGGACCAAGAGGACCATCTGTGGATCTGGCCTACTACTCGGACTACGCCGTGCGCCTCGTCAACAGCGAGGAGCCGCTGCGCGGGACCGACACCCTGACCTCGGTGGAGGCGATACGCGAGCTGTTCGGTCCCGCCTCGCACGCCGGGTCGCGCGCCGTCGACGCGGACGTGGCCCGGCTGCGCGCGGTACGCACCCGGCTGCGCGGGGTGTTCGAGGCGGCCGACGAGCGGGACGAGGTCCGGGCGGTCGACCTGCTCAACGCGCTGATGCTGGAGTTCCCGGTCAGCCCGCAGATCTCCGGGCACGACCACCTCGACGCCACCGGGCGCCCCGACTGGCACATGCACCTGGCCGACCAGGCGGTCAACGCCACCGCGGGCTACTCCGCCACCGCCTGCATGGGCCTGGCCTTCCAGCTCACCACGCTGGGCGTGGACCGGCTCGGCATCTGCGAGGCCGCCCCCTGCCGCAACGCCTACGTCGACACCTCGACCAACAGGTCCCGCCGCTACTGCTCCGACCGCTGCGCCACCCGCGCCAACGTCGCGGCCTACCGGGCCCGCAAGCGCCTGGAGAGCGACCGGTCAGGCCGCAGCGGCCGCACGCAGGACGCCGCCCAGGACGCCACGCCCGCCACCGAACGCTGAAGTTCGCGCGGCGGCCTGAACCTGCCCCTGGCCCGCGCCAGCACCAGATCGTCGGGCACGATGCCGAACTCCCTGCTGTCGTTCTCCACGAAGGTGTTGTCGCCCAGCACCCACCACCCGCCCTCGCGCCGGTCCACCGCCCGTTTCACGATCAACAGATCCTGCTGCAACGGATGTTTCAGGACCACGACGTCCCCCTCGCGCACCAGCTCGGCGCCGCTGCTGATCTTCTGGATCAGCAGCCAGTCCCCGTGCAGCAGCGTGGGCGCCATCGACGGACCAGTGACCTCGACCAGCTGCCACGACAGCCTGGCCCCCTGCTCCCGCATGACCGCCTCCTGGTTCGTTACTCCACCGGACCCAGAGTGACACCAGACTTTTGGCCCAAGCCACCTGGGGCACCCGAGAAATCGACTCGTCCAGGGAGTAATGTCCCACCTGAAAGACGATCACGAGGAAGGACAGCCATGTTCACTCGCCTGTTCGCGCCCAAGGTGAAGGTAAGCGCACACTGCGACCTGCCCTGCGGCGTGTACGACCCGGCCCAGGCCCGCATCGAGGCCGAGTCCGTCAAGGCGGTCCAGGAGAAGTACCAGGCCAACGACGACGCGGACTTCCGCACCCGGTGCGTGCTCATCAAGGAGCAGCGCGCCGAGCTGGCCAAGCACCACGTCTCCGTGCTGTGGAGCGACTACTTCAAGCCCCCGCACTTCGAGAAGTACCCCCAGCTCCACCAGCTGGTGAACGACACGCTCAAGGCCCTCAGCGCCGCCAAGGCCTCGAACGACCCGGCCACCGGCCAGAAGGCCCTTGACCTGATCGCGGAGATCGACAGGATCTTCTGGGAGACCAAGAAGGCCTGACCTCCGGTCAGGTCGTCCGACCCGCGGTTGCGCTGGTCAGATCGGCTACCGGTCCGCGCCCGGTCCGCAGGCCGCCGAGAACGGCGTCCATCACGGACCGGGTGCGGTCTTCTTCGCCCGGCCGCGCCGCTCTCCGCCGCCTGGAGCTCGCCAACCGGGAAGCGGCATGGCTCGACGCCGCCTACCGCGTCATCCGGCTGATCGCCGCGGGCAAGCACGCGGTGCCGGCCCCGACCCGACGACCTCCTGGTGAGGGGAGTTCTCAGCAGCAGCCGCCGGTCGACGCGGGTGCGCCGATGCCGATCTGCACCAGTGCGGGAGCCGGGGTGCAGCAGCCGCCTCCGTCGGCCTGTCCGGCGGCCGGGTCGTCGAAAAGGCCGGCGCCGCCGCACACCCCGGTTTCGGGGAGGGTGAGTTCGACGCGGTCGGCGGCTTCGAGGTCGCCGGCGAGGGCGGCGACCACCGAGCGGACCTGCTCGTAGCCGGTCATCGCCAGGAAGGTCGGGGCGCGGCCGTAGGACTTCATCCCCACCAGGTAGAGGCCGCTCTCGGGGTGGGACAGCTCGCGGTGTCCGTGGGGGTAGACGGTGCCGCAGGAGTGCTGGTTGGGGTCGATCAGCGGGGCGAGCGCGACCGGTGCCTGGAGGCGTTCGTCCAGGCTCAGCCGGAGTTCGGACAGGAAGCCCAGGTCGGGGCGCAGGCCGGTCAGCACGATCACCTCGTCGACCGGCTCCAGGCGCTGGTCGTCGTCGCCGATCAGGATCAGCCGGTCGTCGGCGTCCCGCTCGATCACGTCGGTGCGGAACCCGGTGACGGCGTCGGCATGGCCGTCATCGACGGCGGCCTTCGCAGCGAGGCCCAGGGCGCCGCGGGCGGGGAGCTGGTCGGCGCTGCCACCCCCGAAGGTCGAGCCGGAGATGCCGCGGCGCAGCACCCACACCGCGTGCGTGCCCGCCCCGTCGTCAGCCTCTGCGAGGTCGGCGAGTGCGGCCAGGGCGGTGAAGGCGGAGGCGCCGGAGCCGATGACGGCGGTGCGCTTTCCTGCGTAACGGGCGCGCGCGGCAGGGTCTTTGAGGTCGGGGACGCGGTAGGAGACGCGGTCGGCGGCTGCCTGTTCACCGAGGGCGGGAAGTCCGTTGCCGCCGGCGGGGGAGGGCAGGGACCAGGTGCCGGAGGCGTCGATGACGGCGCGGGCGAGCACCCGTTGCTCGCGGCCGTCGGCGAGGGCGTAGTGGACCGTGAAGGGCTGGATGTCGCGGTCGGCGTCCACGATCCGATCACGGCCGAGGCGTGAGACGCCGGTGACGGTCGCGTCGTAGCGCACCGCGTCGCCGAGGGCATCGGCGAGTGGCTGCAGGTAGAGCGCGGTCCAGTCCCCGCCGGTCGGATACGTGCCGGGGTCCGGCCTGGCCCAGCCCGTGGGGGCCAGCAGCTTCTCGGCTGCGGGGTCGGTCAGCTCGGCCCAGGTGGAGAACAGCCGTACGTGGGACCAGCCGCGTACCGCGTTCGCGGCGGCCGGTCCCTGCTCCAGGACCAGCGGGGTCAGGCCGTGCTCCCTCAGGTGGGCGGCTGCGGCGAGTCCGGTGGGGCCGGCGCCGATGACGACGACCGGGAGATCGGTGGTGGCAGGTGACAGCATGACAGTGCCCTTCTCCGAGTGCGGCCTGGCAGTGGAACCCGACCACTGTTTCGACATCTGTCGATACCCCGAGGCTTGCACATCACATAGATGAGCGTCAACATAGACATATGTCGAATTCTGGGATGGTCGAGCTGCCGGTCCAGGACGCCCCGGCGGTGCCGTGCTGCCCGCCGATCACCGCGGGCGAGCTGTCGGTCGCCGACGCGGAGAAGGTGGCTGCGACGTTCAAGGCCCTGTCGGACCCGGTGAGGCTGCGGCTGTTCTCGAAGATCGCCTCGCACCCGGGTGGCGAGGCGTGCGTATGCGACATCCAGGACGTCGGTGTCTCCCAGCCGACCGTCTCCCACCACCTGAAGAAGCTCCGCGAAGCCGGCCTGCTCACCTCCGAGCGGCGCGGAACCTGGGTGTATTACACCGTCGCCCCGTCGGTGGTGGCGGGCATGTCCGCGATGCTTGACCTGCGCCCCGCGGCCGGCTGACGGCCGGTCCGCTGAGCGCCGCCGCGGAGGGTGCGAGCGCCGCGGACGGCGGCTGAGCCGGACGCCCGGCGCGGGTCCGGATGCGTTAGCGTCGGGGGATGTTCGCCGTATACGCCGCACGTATGGACGCAGAGCAGCCGCTGAGCGGGCTTGAGCTGGGGGAGCGCCCCGAGCCGGGGAAGCGGGAGGGCTGGAGCACCGTCGCGGTCAGGGCCGCCTCGCTCAACCACCACGACCTGTGGTCGCTGCGCGGGGTCGGGCTCGGGCAGGAGAGCCTGCCGATGATCCTCGGCTGTGACGCCGCCGGGGTCGACGAGGACGGCAACGAGGTGGTGCTGCACTCGGTGATCGGCCAGACCGGACACGGGGTCGGCCCGCGCGAGCGCCGCTCGCTGCTCACCGAGAAGTACCAGGGCACGCTGGCCGAGCGGGTCACCGTGCCGACCTGGAACGTGCTGCCCAAGCCGGCCGCGCTGAGCTTCGAGGAGGCCGCCTGCCTGCCGACCGCGTGGCTGACGGCGTACCGCATGCTCTTCACCAACGCCGGTGTACGCCCCGGCGACGCGGTCCTGGTGCAGGGGGCCGGCGGCGGGGTCGCCACCGCGGCGATCGTGCTGGCCAAGGCGGCCGGGCTGCGGGTCTACGCCACCAGCCGGGACGCCGGCAAGCGGCAGCGGGCGCTGGAACTGGGCGCGCACGCCGTCCTGGAGCCCGGCGGGCGGCTGCCCGAGCGGGTCGACGCGGTCATCGAGACGGTGGGCGCCGCCACCTGGTCGCACTCCGTCAAGTCGCTGCGGCCCGGCGGCACCCTGGTCATCTCCGGTGCCACCAGCGGCCCCAACCCGCCCGCCACCGGGCTGAACCGGATCTTCTTCCTCGAACTGCGGGTCGTCGGCTCGACGATGGGCACCAAGGACGAGCTGGAGGACCTGCTCGGTTTCTGCGCGGCCACCGGCGTACGCCCGGTCATCGACACCGTCCTGCCGATGGACCGGGCGCGCGAGGGGTTCGAACGGCTGGAGCGCGGCGAGGTGTTCGGCAAGATCGTGCTCACCAACGGCTGACCCCGCTCAGGGCCGCTTCCTCCCGGTGTGCAGGGTGGCCGTGATGTGCGCGGCCGCCGCCGACAGATGGCGCCGGACCTCGCGCAACTGGCCGTCGTCCAGGCCCAGATCGCGGGCCGTGTCGCGGATGTCGTCCCGGAAGCGGTCGAGCAGCCGCTCCAGGTCGCGCGCCGGGTCCACGGACGGTGGGGCGTCGTCCGGCTCCCCGGCCGCCGCCTCGTCGCCGCCCTGATACGGCGGCGTCCGGTCGGTCGTGGGCGGAGAGAAGGGCCCCGGCTGCCGAGCGCCTGGTGCCGGCTTGCCGAACTGGCCCAGCTCCCTGGTCAGTTCCGCCAGCCCCTCGCGCAGGCCCGCCTGCCAGTCGCCGCCGCGCGCGTGCGACTGGACCTGCTCCTGCACCTGCCGGGCGATCCGCTGCACCTCGTCCCTGGCGCTGTCCATCGCGTCCTTGGCCGCTTTCGCCTGCCGGCGCGCGGCCTTCGCCTCCTCCTTGGCCCTGCGGCTCTCCTCCTTGGCGCGCTGGGCCTGCTCCTTCCACTGCTGCTTGGCCTCCCGGAACTCCTGCCCGCCGTCGCCGCCCTGGGCCCGCGCCTGCTGCGCCGCCGCGCGTACCTCCCGGCGCAGATCGCCCACCGCGCCACGGACGTCCTCGCGGATCTCGGCGGCCAGCGTCGAGACCGACGCGCGGATCTCCGCTTCGAGCCCGGCGATCTCCTCGGAGCGTGCCGCCAGTTCGGCGCGGCCCTCGTCGGTGAGGGCGTAGATCTTCCGGCCGCCCTCGGTGGAGTGGGTGACCAGGCCCTCCTTCTCCAGTTTCGCCAGCCGCGGGTAGACGGTGCCGGCCGAGGGCGCGTACAGCCCCTGGAAACGCTCCTCCAGCAGCCGGATCACCTCGTAGCCGTGCCGCGGCGACTCGTCGAGCAGCTTGAGCAGATACAGCCGCAGCCGGCCGTGCGCGAAGACGGGCGCCATGTCAGATGTCCTTCCTGAAGGAGGGCGCGTCCTCCATCGGTGGCCTGCGGAGCAGGGCGATCGCGCCGGAGACGGTGGTGGCCCTGAGCCGGGCGCCGCCCGAGCCCAGCCGGCCGGTGATCCGCTTGGCTCCCCACGGGCCGGTCACCTGCAACTCGTCGAAGGCGCACGAGACGCGGCCGCTGGTGGTGTTCGCGTCGACCTCGGCGTCGCCCTGCTCGGGGATGCGGATGGCGATCTCGCCGGAGACGGTGGTCAGCCGGACGTCGGCGCCGCCCGCGGGGTCCAGGTCGAGCACCATGCTGCCGCTGACCGAGTCGGCGGTCACCTCCGAGCCGCTGCCCTCCACCACGGTGAGGTCACCGGAGACGGTGTGGACGCGCAGGTCGCCGGAGACGGACTGGGCCTCGACGTTGCCCGCGACGGTGTTGGCCTTCACCGGCCCGGTCAGGCCGACCAGCGTGGTGTCGCCGTTCACGCCCTGCACCAGGGTGCTGCCGCTGATCCCGGAGATCACCGCGCCGGCGCCGACCACTCCCACCTCGACCGAGGTGTGCTGCGGCACGGCGAGCGAGATCACCGCCCGGCGCCGCCAGCCGTGGCGGTCGTGCCACTTCAGCAGGCCCTTCCAGCTCAGGTCCTCGTACGCGACGGTCAGCGACGAGCCCTCCCGCTGCACGATGAGCGGCGGGCCTTCGAGCTCGGTGACCTCCATCCGGGCCGGCCCCTCCTCGATCCCCACCACGTTGACGGCGCCACCGACGATCCGCACGCAGAGCGTGTCTATGGCGTCCTCGAACTCGAACGTCCCGGGTTCCGTGACGGTCCGTTCCATGGTGCCCCTCCTTGCGCCCGACCAACGCGGTATATCGCGTCCTCCGCTTCACACGATATATCGCGTCACGCGCAAGTCAAGTACGCGGCAGGCCGCGGGAGGTCCGGGGGCGGCTCGGGTCAGCCGTCGTCGTCCTCGTCGTCCAGGCGCGCCAGCCAGGTGGCGAGGCGCTCGACCGGGATCTCGAACTCCGGGTTGAGGTCGACGAATTCGCGGAGCCGGTCCGCTAGCCATTCCAGCGTGACCTCCTCCTCTCCGCGCCGGTCGGCGAGCTCCTCGATGCCGCGGTCGGTGAAGTACAAGATCTGCTCCTGAAACAGGGGTGGGAGGGTCGCTGAGCGGGGAAGAACAGCGAAGGACGGGACAGACTGGACAAGGATAGGAGTTGGCCGAAGGGCCTCGCGCGGGCACCGGCAGGCACTAGCCTTCGGAGATGATCGGCCAGTGGGGGGTGGAGTGGGCGCGCTGACCGCTGCGACGGGTGCGACGTGTGCGATCGACGGCATGGGGGGAGCGGGGTGACGCCGCGGAGCGATGAGCCCGAACCCATCGACCCGGCAGAGACCCTCGTCCCGCTGGTCCGCGACGCGACCGTCAGCATCCACGGCGCGACGCCCGGCCACCCGCTGTACGGCAGCGGCTTCTTCGTCGCGCCGAGCTGGGTGCTGACCTGTGCCCACGTGGCGTGCCGGGGATCGGTGGACGCGGAGGAGGCGGCGGGTGTGGAGCGGCCGGCGGCGCGCGAGGTCACGGTCGGCTGGGGCGGCCGCATGCTCGGCGGCGTCGTGGAGTGGGCGGAGCCCGGCGGCCACGACGCCGGCAGCTGGCCCGCCCCCGACCTGGCGCTGATCCGGCTGCTCGACCCGCTCGACCACCCCTGCGTCTGGCTCACCGAGCGCACCGCCAAGGCCTACACGACCAACCAGGTCGCCTTCTTCGGGTACACACCGGGCAGCGAAGGCCCCGAGCCGTACAACGGCAGGTGCACCATCAGCGGCCAGGCCGGCACCTCGGGCGTGCTCAAGCTCGGCAACGAGGACGAGATGCCGCACGGCGTGTCCGGCGGACCGGTGGTGGACCTGGTGCGCGGCGAGGTGATCGGCGTGCTGAAGGCCCGCAGGCAGGGGATGGACGGCGGCCTCGCGGTGGGCATACAGCAGTTACGCCGGCTGCCGCGGGGCGACTCCCCCGACCCGTCCTGCGACCTCTACCACCGGGTGATGGCGGCGCACGACCTCCACCATGCCGACCAGTACGCCTTCGTCCGCAACGACGGCGGCACCTGGACCGACGCGCACAGCGAGATCGGCGCCTGCACCGGCCGCGCCCTCACCCCCGGCCAGCGCACCCGGCTGCTCGGGCTGCTGGCCCAGCTGCCGCCGCCGGCCGACGCCCGCAGCCTGCAGGACGTCGTCGCCGCGGTGCGCGGCGGCCCCGCACAGGGCCTGCCGGTCGCCCCGCGCGCCTGGCGCGACGGCCTCGGGCTGCTCTACGACCTGCGGCGCGGCACCACCGAGCTGGAGGCGGTGCTGCGCTACGCCGTGCACGCCGCCACCGCCGACCGGGCCGGCCCCACCGACGAGCCCGCCGAACGCGCGCTGTGGGGCTGGGCCCAGCAGACCGCGGGCGCCGCCGACACGCTCAGCAGGCTCTTCCGCCGCACGCTGGTCGACGAGCGCAAGAGCCGGCTGCGGGCCAGGGCCGCGCCCGGCGCCGGCCCGGTGCCTGCCGGGCGGCACGGCCCGGAGGCGCTGCTGGAGATCTTCCCGCGCGGCTGGGAGCCGGGACACTACGACTGGCGGGTCAGCTCGGTGCCGGAGAGCGGCGAAGTGGAGTGCGTCGAGGAGGAGTTCGGCGGCACCGAACTGGACGCCCTGGCGCTCAGGCTGCGCGAACCGCTGCGCGAGGCGTTCCGCCGCTGCGACGGCTCCGGCACTCTCGCGGTCATCCAGCTCGCCGTGCCCGGCGCGCTGGTGGGCCGCTTCTCCGACGTCCGGCTGTTCGGCGTCGAGCCGGACCGGCCGGTGGTGATCCGCCGCACCGACATGCCGGCCGAGGACCGGCCGGAGGCCGACGAGCGCGCCGCCCGCTGGCGCACCCTGCACGAGCAGCCGCCCCGCCCGGACATCCTGGACTGCGACGAGGGCGTCCCCAGCGCGCTGCCCGAGGAGGGCGAGCTGCGGGCCCGCCCCCGCGACACCCTGCCGGTGTTCTGCCGCAGCGCCGCCACCGCGCCGGAGGCGCTGCACCACGTCGTGCGCAGCGGTTACAGCGTCGCGCTGTGGCGGCGGCAGCCGGTGGCCCAGGAGTCGGTGTGCGCGGACTTCCACCGCGGTATGACCCGGGTGGTGCGGACAGCCAGGACCTCAAGCCGGCTGCCCCGGCTGCTGGCGGAGCTGCGGGGCGAGGTGGACGACGGGGTGCCGGAGAAGTTCTGGTCCGCCGGGTTGATGCTCTTCTACCACGATCCGACCCGGCCGCTGCCCGGGACCGACGAGCCGCTGGAGACACCGTGAGCAGGGATGCGAGGTATCGAGGTGAGTGACATGACCGAGACCGGCCCGTCCGGCGACTGGCTCATCTACCGCGGCACCGGGGAACCCCACACCCGAATCGACGGGCTGCCGGAGCCGCCGCCCTGGCGCGACTTCGACGGCGGGCCGCTGGTCGCGCCCGGCCCCGGCCCGGACAGCTCCTCGGCCCGCAGGCTCGGCGCCTACCGGCACATGGCCGAAATGCACCGCCCCAGCCCGGAGGAGCTGGAGATGGTCAACGCGGCGCTGTATCTGCGCCGCCCCCTGCTGGTCACCGGCAGCCCCGGCGCGGGCAAGAGCACCCTCGCGCACGCGGTGGCGTACGAACTGGGCCTGGGCAGGGTCCTGCACTGGCCGATCGTCAGCCGCAGCGCCCTGCAGGACGGGCTCTACCGCTACGACGCCATCGCCCGCCTCCAGGACAACCAGATCGCCGCCCACTCCGGCACCGCGCCGCCCGGCGGCATCGGCAGCTACATCCGGCTCGGCCCGCTCGGCACCGCGCTGCTGCCCACCGCCAAACCCCGGGTGCTGCTGATCGACGAGCTGGACAAGAGCGACATCGACCTGCCCAACGACCTGCTGAACGTGATGGAGGAAGGCGAGTACGGCATCCCCGAACTCGAACGCCTCGCGGAACGCGAGCCGCAGGTCGACGTGCTCACCGACGACGGGGCGAAGGTCACCGTCGGCGAGGGCCGGGTCCGCTGCCGCGCCTTCCCCTTCGTGATCCTCACCAGCAACGGTGAGCGCGACTTCCCCGCGCCGCTGCTGCGCCGCTGTATCCACCTGGAGCTGGACCGCCCCGACCACCACCGGCTGTCCACCGTCGTGCGCGCCCACCTCGGCGACGAGGCGGCCACCGTCGGCGAGGACCTGGTGACCCGCTTCCTCGACCGCTCCCGCACCGAACTGCTGGCCACCGACCAGCTGCTGAACGCGATCTACCTCACCCACCACGCGGCGCCGCCCACCCGTTCCCGACTGGCGGACATGCTCATCCAGCGGCTCGACCGGCCCAGGTGAGGCGGCCGTGGACGCCGAGCCGAACCGCGGAGCCGGGCAGCCGGCCGAGCCGCCCGCCGAGGACGCCACCGGTGGGCGGCCCCTGCCCGACCCGCTGGCCGAACTCGTCGGCAGGCTGACCGGTGCCGGGCTCGAACCCGGCACCGGTGAACTGGCCGACGCGCTCTGGCTGGCCCGCTGGTCGGTGCCGACCGTGCCGGAACCGGTACCGGCCGAGCGCGAGCAGGGACCCGCCCCCGGCAGCGGCGGCGGCCCCGGCGGCGCCCCGGGCGACCTGCCGCAGGTCCCCGCGGACGGCACCGACGGGCGGGGCAGGAGCCTGGTCCCGCCCGAGCGGGACGAGGGCGGCATGCTCGACCTCTACCCCGGGGTGGCCGAGCCCGGCCGCGTCCCGCCGGGGCCGGCCGGCCTGACGGTGGCCGTCCCCGAGGCCACCGCGCTGCCCCGGCTGCTCGAACTCCAGTCGGCTCTGCGGCCGTTGCAGCGCTACCGCAGCCCCGCCCGGCCGCTGCGGGAGACCCTGGACGAATCCGCCACCGCGGAACGCTCCGCGCTGGCCGGCGGGTTGCTGCTGCCGGTCTTCCGGCCGGTCGGCCGCGGCAACGCCACCATGCAGCTGCTGATGGACGCCTCGTCGTCGATGTACGTGTGGGAGCGGATGCTGCGCGAGCTCGGCGGCGTCTTCGAACGCCTCGGCGCCTTCCACGAGGTGCAGATCCGCCATCTGCACGCCACCCCCGACGGCGCTCCCGCCGTCAGTAGCCGCTTCGACCCCGAGCCGTCCGCGCTGCGCTCCGCCGACCAGCTGATCGACCCCACGGGCCGCCGGGTCACGTTGCTGGTCAGCGACTGCGCCGGGCCGCTGTGGCGCTCTGGACAGGCACACCGGCTGCTGCACCGGCTGGCCGGCCACGGCCCGGTGGCCGTACTCCAGCCGCTGCCCGCCCGCCTGTGGTCGCGGACCCGGCTGCCGGTCTCCTACGGCGTGCTGCACCGCGCGGAGGGTCCGCTCCCCGCCGCGCCGCTGCGCTTCTCGGCCGGCACCGGCGGCTTCACCGTGCCGCCCGCGGGCGACGCCCTGCCGGTGCCCGTACTCCCGCCCACCGCGCAGGCGTTGGGCGCCTGGGCGCGGCTGCTGGCCGGGATAGGGGCCGGCGAGGTGCCCGCGGCGGTCGGCTGGGTGCGCTCCGACCAGCCGGTGAGCCCCGGCCGGCCGCGCCGCGCGACCGTACCGCCCACCGCCCTGGTCGGCCGCTTCCGCTCCGCCGCGTCCCCGGCCGCGGCCCAGCTGGCGGTCTACCTGTCCGCCGCGCCGCTGTTCCTGCCGGTCATGCAGCTCGTCCAGCGCACCATGCTGCCCGACTCCGGGCCGGCCGAACTGGCCGAAGTGCTGCTCAGCGGGCTGGTGGTGAAGGCCGACGACGACGACCACCGGTGGTACGAGTTCGCGCCCGGCGTCCGCGACGTCCTGCTCGGGCCGCTCGGCCTCGACGAGGCGCGGCTGGTGCTCAAGCACTGCTCGGAATACGTCGAGCAGCGCTTCGGCCGCAGCGGCCCCAACTTCCCCGCCCTGGCCATCACCCAGCTCACCGACGGGCCCAGCGACGCCGTCTCCGACGCCGCGGTGGCCTCGGCCGCCAGGGACACCGCCCGCGCCGAACGCGCGGCCATCGGCGTCGACTCCCAGCAGCCCTTCGCCGAAGTCGCCGCCCGCGTCCTGGAGCGCTTCGTGCCACTGGCCGGCAGCGGCGCCGCCCGCGACGGCGGCGCGCACCCCGGCGCCGTCGGCGGCACCTCCTCCGTCGTCCTGCGGGCACGGGAACTCGTCGCCAGGTTCCGCGACGAGGGCATGGTGCAGAATCTGATGGAGGCCGTCCAGCTGCTGCGCCGGGCCGCCGCCGAGGAGTTCAGGCACGGCACCGACCCGGAGCTGTGGAGCGAACTCGCCGAACAGCTCATACGGCTGTGGCGGCTGCGCGGCGGCCCCGGCCTGCTGCGCGAGGCGCAGGACGCCGCCGAGACCGCCGCCGCCCACCCCGGTTCGGTCAAGGCCCGCGCGGTCAGAGCCGGCGTGCTGCGCGCCTCCGCCGACGACCGTGCCGCGGTCGGCGACACCCGCGCCGCGCTGGACCTGCTGCGCCGCGCCGACCGCGAACTCACCGCCGTCTGCGCGTCCCCCGGCCTGGAACGCCACGAACTGCTCGCAGCCACCCTGGAACGCGTCGAGATCCTGGAGGACCAGTGGCTCATCAGCGGTGACGCGGTGCTGCTCGAAGAGACCGTCGGCTCCCTCGAAGCCTTCGCCGACTCCTGGCCGCCCACCGAGGACCGCCCCAGCCAACTCGCCCTCGCCCACGGCCGCGCGCTGCTCAGACTCGCCGGCGCCGCCGTCGACCGGGAGCGCGAACAGGTCTGCGCCGAACAGGCCGCGACCTCCTTCGCCGCCGGGCTGGACGCGCTGGAGCGCGAGGACGCCGGCCCCGAACAGCTCGTCGCCGCGATCCTCGCCCTGGTCGACGCGCTGCTGGTGGCGGGCGGCCGGCTGGCCGAGGCACAGCGGCTGGTGGACCGGGCGCTCGGCGAGAGCCGCGACCGGCTGCTGCGCGCCTCCATCCTCACCCGCTCGGGCCGGATCAGGGTCGCCCGGCACGCGGAGGGCGGCCCGCCCGGCGAACTCGAAGCCGCGGCAGGGCGGTTCGCCGAAGCCTGCCGGCTCACCCCGCGCGACCGCCCCGAGTACAGCAACCTGGTCGCCGAATGGGGCGCCGCCCTGCTGGACCGAGCCGCGCTCCCCGGCGGCGAACTGTTCGTCAACCGGGCCGTCCTGGTGCTGCGCGACTGCCGGATGGAGACCCCCGCCGACGACCCGCGACTGCCCGCCCGGCTGCTGATGCTCGGCCGGGCACTCGTGCTGCGCTACACCGCGGAAGGCGACCTGGTCGACCTGCGCGAGGCCGAGCACGTGCTGCTGCGCGCCCTGCAACCCGCGGTCGAGCCCGGGCAGATCGCCCGGATCTCCTACGAACTCGGCGAGGTGCACCGGCTCGGCTACGGCCACACCCGGCGCACCGAACGCCTCGACCTCGCCGCCGAGGCCTACCGGCGCGCCGCGGACGCCGCGGACACCGCGGCGACCCGGGCCTTCGACCCGCACCCCATGGTGCGGCTCGCCGCACAGGCGCATCATTGGCGTGGCGTGGTCTACGTGTTCGCCCGCCGCCCGCGGGCCGCGGCCGACGCGTATCGCGCCGCGCTGGCCGGCTGGCGCCAACTCCCGGACGAGGGCGGCGAAGCAGGCCGCAGAACCGCTGAGCGCCTGGCCGCGCTCACTTCACCCTGACACGGAGGTCCGTGATGGAAGCAGAGGCGCGCGGTGGCGCGTTGGATGTACTGGAGCTCGACCTGGAGTCCCTGCGGACGGTCGAGCACCCGGTGCTCGCGGCGCTGGTCAGCGACCTGCGCGAACGCGTCGCCGCTCCCGGCGGCGAGGCGCTGTGGGGCTTCGACAACTCGATGTAGCCGGCCCGCGCCCAACGGGTTGCCACTTGCGGTGGCGTTGCGCCTCTCCCGCCGCGGCGGCCGGGCGCGCAGTTCCCCGCGCCCCCAGGCGGGTGTCACTTGCGGCAGGCGGCGGGCCACCGCGCGGGGCAATCACCTCCCCGCCGCGGGAGCGGCACGCGCGGGGGAGGGGAGGGTTACGGCCAAAACCGGGGGCGGGTGTTTGCCGGGGGCGGGGGGGCGGGAAAAACCGTGGGGCCGACGGGGCGGCCGGGAACACGGGGAGGCGACATGGCGCAGCAGCGCCGGCGTACCGTGCCGCGGACCGAGAGCGACAGCGTCATCGCGGCCCCGATACGCCAGTTCATACTCAAGACCCACAGCCGGTGCAACCTCGCCTGCACGTACTGCTACCTCTACGCCGGCCAGGACGAGGGCTGGCGCGACCGCCCCAGGGCGGTGAGCCCCGAGATCGCCGCGCACACCGCGCACCGCATCGCCGAGCACGTCAGCGCGCACCGGCTGCCCGAGATCGCCGTCGTGCTGCACGGCGGCGAACCGCTGCTGGCCGGCGCCGACCGGCTCGCCGCCGACGTCGAGCGGCTGCGGCGGACGGTGCCGGCCACCGTGCACGCCAGCGTGCAGACGAACGGCACCCTGCTCACCGCGGACGGCATCGAGCGGCTGCGCGACGCGCGTATCCGCGTCGGCGTCAGCCTCGACGGCGGCCGGGCCGGCCACAACGCGGCCCGGGTGGACCACGCGGGCCGCCCCGGGTGGCCCGCCGCCGCAGCCGGGCTGCGCCTGCTCGCGGCGACCGCGCCCGAGGCGTACGCCGGCGTGCTCTGCGTAGTGGACCTGCGGCAGGACCCGGTGGACGTCTACGACTCGCTGCTGGCCTTCGCGCCGCCCGCGATCGACCTGCTGCTGCCGCACGGCAACTGGACGGTGCCCCCGCCGGGGCTGCCCGCGCCGCCCGGCGACCCGGCGCCGTACGGCCGCTGGCTGACGGCGGTCTTCGACCGCTGGTGGGCGGCGGACCGCCGGGAGACCAGGGTGCGGCTCTTCGAGGAGTGCGTGGCGCTGCTGCTCGGCGTGCCCGCGGCCACCGAACGGCTCGGGCTGCAGCCCTTCACCGCGGTCGTGGTCGAGACCGACGGCAGCATCGAGCAGGTCGACTCGCTGAAGTCCGCCTACGAGGGCGCCGCCGCGACCGGCCTCGACGTCTTCCGCCACAGCTTCGACCAGGTGCTCGCCCACCCGGGCGTCGCCGCCCGCCAGGCGGGCCTGGCCGCGCTCGGCGCCGAGTGCCGGGCCTGCCCGCTGGTCACCGTGTGCGGCGGCGGCCACTACGCCCACCGCTACCTGGCGGGTTCCGGCTTCCGCAACCGGTCCGTCTACTGCGCCGACCTGGCCCACCTGATCCGCCATATCGGCGCCCGGCTCGCGGCCGCGGCCGGCGCCGGCGTCCCCGCGGCCGCGGAGACGGTCCGGTGACCGTGCCCGACGACCTGCTCCGCGCCATCGGCGGCACCGGCGGGGACGCCCGCGCCCTGGACCTGCTGGTCGCCCAGCAGCGCCGCCGCCGGCTGCTCACGCTGCGCGCGCTGCTTGACGCGGTCGCCGAGGCGCCGCCCTCCGTGCTGCCGCCGCAGGCGGCGGCCCGGGTGCTGGCGGACTGGCACCTGCTGGCCGCGGCGGAACGCGCCGACCCGGCGGCCGCCCACCGCGTCGTCCACTACCCGATGACGGGGGCGTGGGCCGAACGCGCTCTGCGCGCCCTCACCGTGCCCGGCGCGAGCGAGCACCCCGCCGCCGACGTGGCCCACCTCGGGGCGCTCGCGGCGGCCGCCGCCGCCCGCGCGGGGCTCCGCTTCACCGCCGACGTCCCCGTACGCGACGGCCTGCTGACGCTCCCCACCCTCGGCGCCTGCGCGGTCGCCCCCGGCCACCCGACGGTGCGCGTCACCGGCGACGGCAGACGCCTGTGGCTCCACGTACCCGCGCCGACCCCAGGCCCCACGGTGGAGATCGCGGGCGGCGGCCCTGACGGCTTTCAGCGCCCGCCGGCCGCAGAACCGCCGGCGGAGGTCCCGGGCGGCGGCTACGGCGGGTTCGGGCGCTCCCGCGTCGCAGACCCTCCGTCCGAGGCCACGGGCGCCCCTGACAGGTTCGGGCGCCCGCCGGCCGCAGGCCCCCCCTCCGCGGTCACAGGGGGCCCCGGCGCCTTCGGGCGCCCGCCGGCCGCAGGCCCCCCGCCCAAGGCCACGGGCGGCCCCGGCGCCTTCCGGTGTTCGCCGGCCGCAGGCCACCCCGTGGAGGTCAGGCGCGGCCCCGACGGGATCTGGCGGTCGGCGGCGGCCGGGTGGCGGCCCATCAGGGCGCTGTGGGACGACGGGCGGCCGGTGCTGATCGACGACGCCGACCCGTACCGGGACGAGCAGCGCCGGTCCGACCCGTACGGTCTGACCGTCTCCCCGGCCCTGGGGCCCGGCCAGCACGCCCGCTGGCGCACCGCGTGGCGGGACGCCCAGCCGTGGCTGCGGCTCGGCGGCGAGCGGGCCCAGGGGGTCAGGGCGCTGCTCGCCTGCTTCGTGCCGCTCACCCGCTCGCCGACCGCGCACAGCAGCGCCACCCGTGGCGACGCCTTCGGCGCGCTGCTCAGCAGCACCCCGCTCAGCGGCCTGGAGCTGGCCACCACCCTGGTCCACGAGCTGCAGCACGCCCGGCTGCTGGCGCTGTCCGCCCTGACCGTGCTGCACACCGCGGACAGCCTGCCCCGCTACTGGGCGCCCTGGCGGCCCGACCCGCGGCCCTTCGACGGACTCTTCCAGGGGGCGTACGCCCATCTGGGGCTGGCCGACTTCCACCTGGGCGTGGCGCTCAGCGCCACCTCGCCGTCGGTCAGGGACGCCGCCTGGGCCGACCACTGCCGGTGCCGCCAGCAGGTGGAGGCCGCGCTGCCGCAGCTGCTCGGCTCCAGCCGCCTCACCGCGCAGGGCCGCACGCTGGTCACGGCGATGGCGGCGCACCACACCGGACTCAAGCAGGAGCGGCCCCCTGACGGCCACCTGGCGCGGGCCGCCGCCTACGTCGAGACCGCCAGGGTCATCTGGCGCCGGGGGCGGCCGTGATCAGCGGGGAACTCGTCACGACCGCGCGTGACCGCACGTCAACGGGGGATCAATCAGTGTAGTTTCTGGCACAGGCGACCTGTCGCTCCGTCAGGGACACCGCACGTACACGAGGGAGACGGTCCTATGGCCGGAGGGCGCAGCACCGCGGCGGCAATCGCACGCGGTCCGGTGACCATCAGCTTCGCTGGTTACAACAGGGCCTGGGCCTCCTGGATCGCCAGCCGCCTGGAGAGATACGGCATCCAGGTGGTGCTCCAGCGGCTCGACGTCACCCCGGAGACCAGCATCGACGAGGCCCTCGGGGACCTGCTGCTGTCCGAGGGCCGGGTGCTGATCGTGCTCTCCGAGTGGTACTTCCGGCTCGGCCCGCGGACCCACGAGGAGTGGAACGGCGCGCTGCGCCGGATCGTCCCGCCGAACAGCGAGCGCTTCGCCGCGGTCTCGGTGACCCCGGCCGCGCTGCCCAGCGCCGTCGCCTCGCTCGCCGCCGCAGACCTGTGGGGCCTGGGGGCCGCCGAGGCCGAGCGCCGGCTGCTGACCCGGCTGGGCATCAGCCACTCCCGCGGGTCGAGCGGCGACACCTTCGGCGGCAGCGGCGGCCCCCGCTTCCCGCTGGAGCAGCCCGACGTGTGGGGCGGCATGCCGCGCCGCAACACCCGCTTCACCGGCCGCGAGGAACTGCTGGGCGAGATGCACCAGGAGTTCCAGCAGGCCGAGCCCGGCGCGGGCGTCGTCACCCTCTTCGGCCTGTCGGGCGTCGGCAAGACCCACATCGCCACCGAGTACGTCTACCGCTTCGGACCCGAATACGACGTGGTCTGGTGGGTCCGCGCCGCCGAGCGCGGCACCCTGCGCGAGAAGCTGGCCGGACTCGCCCCGGCGCTCGGCCTGGTGACCGGCCGGGAGTACGGCGAGCGGCTGCGCGCGGTCAGGGACGCGCTGCGCCGCGGCGAGCCGTACGGCCGCTGGCTGGTGATCCTCGACGGCGCCGACCAGCCCGACGACATCCACGACCTGGTGCCCAACGGGCCCGGCCACGTGCTGATCACCTCGCAGAACCGCGAGTGGGGCGAGCACAACAGCGTGCTGATCGAGGTCCCGGTCTACGACCGCGTCGAGTCCGTCGCCTTCGTCCGCCGCCGCGCGCCCCGGCTGGACGAGGCCGACGCCAACAAGCTGGCCGAGGCGCTCGGCGACCTCGCGCTGGCCCTCGACCAGAACGCCGGGGCGCTGAACGACTCGGCCATCCCGGTGGACGACTACATCGAACTCCTGCGGCACGGCGCCGACATCGAGCCGGGCCTCAAGGTCGCCGCCGACTTCCAGATGACGTACTACACCGCCTTCTCGATACTGCTCAACCGGCTCCGCGAGGACAAGCCGGAAGCGGTCGACCTGCTGCGGCTGTGCGTCTTCTTCGCGCCGGGGCCCATCCCGGTGCGGCTGCTGCGGGACCTGCCGATCCGCGAGGTGCCGGAACAGCTCGGCGGCCTGATGGAGGACCCGCTGCTGTGGAACTCGGCGATCAGCAAGCTCGCCCAGTGGTCGGTCATCCAGTCCGACCCGCAGGAGACCACGGCCGGCGAGTCCGTCGACTCGACCGAGGTGGTCCAGATGCACCGGCTGGTCTACCAGGCGGTCCGCGCCGACATGCCCGAGGCCGAGCAGAACGTCTACTCCCGGGTGGTCCGCAAGATCCTGGCCGCCGCCGACCCCGGCCGCCCCAGCGACACCCGGCTGTGGCCGCGCTACGCCGAGATCGTGCCGCACCTGACGTCGTCCGGCGCGCTGGAGAGCACCAACCCGGAGATCCAGGTCATGGTGCTCAACTGCCTGCGCTACCTGTACCTGTCGGGTGAGTACCGCGTCGGGCTGCGGGTCGCCGAGACCGCGGCCGAGTTCTGGCCCCGGCTGCTGGACGCCGGCCACCCGCGGCTGTGGGACCTGATCCACCACCGCGCCAACCTGATGCGCGCCACCGGCGACTACGCGGCCACCGAGGTCCTGGACCGCGCCGCCTACGAGCAGCTGGTCGCCGACCGCGGCGACCGCGACCTGCTGGTCATGCGGGCGGCCGGCAGCCTCGCCGCCGACCTGCGCAACCTCGGCCACTACCAGGAGGCGCTCGACCTGTCCCAGACCGTGCGCGCCGGCTACGCGGAACTGGTCGGCCCGCAGGACTCCCGCACCCTGAGCGCGCAGAACAACGTCGCCATCACCTACCGGCTGCTGGGCCGCTACCAGGACGCGATGCAGCTCGACCAGGACACCATGGAGGCCCGCCGCGAGCTGCTGCACGACCGGCACAACTGGACGCTGTCGTCGGAGAACCACTTCGCCCACGACCTGCGGCTGCTGGGCCGCTACGAGCAGGCCACCTCGGTCCAGGAGCGCAACTGCGAGGTCCACCGGACCGTGCTGGGCGCCGACAACCCGCAGACGCTGCGCGCCGAGCACAACCTCGCCCTGTGCTACCACCGCGGCGGCGACCGCCCGCGGGCGGCGAATCTGCTGGCCAGGCTGCTGGAGCGGTGCGAGCGGGTGCTCGGGGACCTCGACCCGCTGACCGTACGGGTCGCGGTGACCTTCTCCACCTTCGAGCGCCAGCACGGCGATCTCGACCGGGCCCGCGAACTCGGCGAGTTCGTGCTGCGCGAATACCGCGACAAGCTCGGCGAGCACCACCCGTACACCGCCGGTGTGCTCGGCAACCACGGCCTGGTGCTGCGGGCGGCCGGTGAACGCCAGCAGTCGCAGATCGAGATCGAGAGTTCGCTGACCGCCATGACCCGCGCGGTCGGCGAGAACCACCCGTGGACGCTGGGCTGCGCCCTGAACGCCACCGGGGCCCGCAACTTCGCCGGCGACCCGGAGAGCGCCGCGGAGCTGAGCCGCACCACCGCGGAGCGGGCCGCAGGATCGCTCGGCAAGGACCACCCGCTGACCCTGTCCTGCCGGGTCGCGCTGGCCACCGACCTGCGCAACCTCCGCAAGCGCCAGGAGGCCGACAAGATCGAGGAGGAGGCGCTGGCGGCCCTCACCGGCACCCTCGGCCCCCAGCACCCGCACACCGTCGCGGCCCGGTCGAGGACCCGCCCCTACTGGGACTTCGAGCCCTTCACCTCCTGACCGCCGCACACCGCGAAACGGCGGGTGGCCCGTACCGGAGAGGTACGGGCCACCCGCCGTCGGTGCGCGTGCGGGAGCGTCAGGCCGTCAGATCTCGAAGACCTCGTTGATCAGCTCCTCCTGCTGGGCCTGGTGGCGCTTGGCCGACCCGACAGCGGGGGAGGAGGACGACGGGCGGGACACCCGGCGCAGCCGGTCGGCGTTGTCGGGGGCCGCGCCGAGCAGCAGGTCGAGGTGGTCGATCAGGTTCAGGGCGATGAACGGCCAGGCGCCCTGGTTGGCCGGCTCGTCCTGCGCCCAGACGAACTTCTGCGCCTTGGTGTACGGGGCGATGGCCGCCTGGATCTCCACACCGGGCAGCGGGTAGAGCCGCTCGATACGGATGAAGGCCACGTCGTTCGCCCCGCGGCGCTCCCGCTCGGCGACGAGGTCGTAGTAGACCTTGCCGGAGCAGAAGACGACCTTGCGGACCGCGTCGGCCTGCACCGACTCGTCGGCGATGACCGGCTGGAAGCCGCCCGAGGTGAAGTCCTCGGCCTTGGACGCCGCCGCCTTGAGCCGGAGCATCGACTTCGGGGTGAAGACGATCAGCGGCTTGTGGTGCGGGTTGTGGACCTGCCAGCGCAGCAGGTGGAAGTAGTTCGCCGGGGTGGTCGGGACCGCCACCGTCATGTTGTTCTGCGCGCACAGTTGGAGGAAGCGCTCGATGCGGGCCGAGGAGTGGTCCGGGCCCTGGCCCTCGTAGCCGTGCGGCAGCAGCAGCGTGACGCCGGAGGTCTGGCCCCACTTCTGCTCGGCCGAGGAGATGAACTCGTCGACGATGGTGGCGGCGCCGTTGACGAAGTCGCCGAACTGCGCCTCCCACATCACCAGCGCGTCCGGGCGGGCCAGCGAGTAGCCGTACTCGAAGCCCATCGCCGCGTACTCGCTGAGCAGCGAGTCGTAGACGTTGTAGCGGGCCTGGTCCTCCGACAGGTAGAGCAGCGGGGTGTAGTCCTCGCCGGTCTCACGGTCGATGAGTACCGCGTGCCGCTGGCCGAAGGTGCCGCGCCGGGAGTCCTGGCCGGCCAGCCGGACCGGGGTGCCCTCAAGCAGCAGCGAGCCGATGGCCAGCGTCTCGCCCATGCCCCAGTCGATCGTGCCGTCCTCGACCATCGCCGCCCGGCGCTGGAGCTGCGGCAGCAGCCGCGGGTGGACGGTGACGTGCTCGGGGATGTTGACCTGGGAGGCGGCGATCCGCTTGACGACCTCGGAGGAGACCGCGGTCGGCATCGCGACCGGGAACTCCGACTGCGAGCCGGAAGCCTCGTGCTCGACCGGCGCCGCGGTGGCCTCGCGGACCTCGGTGAAGACCTTCTCCAGCTGTCCCTGGTAGTCCTGCAGGGCCTGTTCGGCCTCTTCCAGGGTGATGTCGCCGCGGCCGATCAGCGACTCGGTGTAGAGCTTGCGCACCGAGCGCTTCTTGTCGATCAGGTCGTACATCAGCGGCTGGGTGAAGGCCGGGTTGTCCGACTCGTTGTGCCCGCGGCGGCGGTAGCAGATGAGGTCGATCACGACGTCCTTGTTGAACGCCTGGCGGTACTCGAAGGCCAGCCGGGCCACCCGGACCACGGCCTCCGGGTCGTCGCCGTTCACGTGGAAGATCGGCGCCTCGATCATCCGGGCCACGTCGGTGGCGTACATCGACGAGCGCGCGGACTCCGGGGCGGCGGTGAAGCCGACCTGGTTGTTGATCACCACGTGCACGGTGCCGCCGGTGCGGTAGCCGCGCAGCTGCGACATGTTCAGCGTCTCGGCGACGACGCCCTGGCCGGCGAAGGCCGCGTCGCCGTGCAGGGCGATCGGCAGGACGGTGAAGTCCGTGCCGGCCTTGTTGATGATGTCCTGCTTGGCCCGCGCGATGCCTTCGAGCACCGGGTCGACCGCTTCGAGGTGCGAGGGGTTCGCGGCCAGCGAGACGGTGATCTGCTCGCCGTCCAGGCCGGTGAAGGTGCCCTGCGCACCCAGGTGGTACTTGACGTCGCCGGAGCCGTGCATCGACTTCGGGTCGAGGTTGCCCTCGAACTCGCGGAAGATCTGGGCGTACGACTTGCCGACGATGTTCGCCAGCACGTTGAGCCGGCCGCGGTGGGCCATGCCGATCACGGCCTCGTCGAGCCGGGACTCGGCCGCCGCGTCGATGACCGCGTCCAGCAGCGGGATGACGGACTCGCCGCCCTCCAGCGAGAAGCGCTTCTGGCCGACGTACTTCGTCTGCAGGAAGGTCTCGAAGGCCTCGGCGGCGTTCAGCCTGCGCAGGATGCGCAGCTGCTCCTCGCGCTCGGGCTTGGCGTGCGGGCGCTCGATGCGGTCCTGGATCCACTTGCGCTGCTTGGGGTCCTGGATGTGCATGAACTCCACGCCGACGGTGCGGCAGTACGAGTCGCGCAGCACGCCCAGGATGTCGCGCAGCTTCATCAGCGACTTGCCGGCGAAACCGCCGACCGCGAACTCCCGCTCCAGGTCCCACAGGGTGAGCCCGTGCTCAAGCACGTCCAGGTCGGGGTGCTTGCGCTGGCGGTACTCCAGCGGGTCGGTGTCGGCCATCACGTGGCCGCGCACCCGGTAGGAGTGGATCAGCTCGAAGACCCGCGCGGCCTTGGTGACGTCGTCGTCGTGCGCGGTGTCGATGTCCGTACGCCACCGGACCGGCTCGTACGGGATGCGCAGCGCGGCGAAGATGTCGTCGAAGAAGTCGTTCTCGCCGAGCAGCAGCTGGTTCATGATCCGCAGGAACTCGCCGGAGGCGGCGCCCTGGATCACCCGGTGGTCGTAGGTGCTGGTCAGCGTCATGACCTTGGAGATGCCCAGCTTGTTCAGGGTGTCCTGCGAGGTGCCCTGGAACTCCGCTGGGTAGTCCATCGAGCCGACGCCCAGGATCATGCTCTGGCCGGGCATCAGCCGCGGCACCGAGTGGACGGTGCCCAGGCCGCCGGGGTTGGTCAGCGAGGCCGTGACGCCCTGGAAGTCGTCCATGGTGAGCTTGCCGGACCTGGCCCGCCGGACGATGTCCTCGTAGGCCTGCCAGAACTCGAAGAAGTTCAGCGTCTCGGCCTTCTTGATGGCCGCGACGACCAGCTGGCGGTCGCCGTTGGGCTTGACCAGGTCGATGGCCAGGCCCAGGTTGACGTGGTCGGGCTTGACCAGCGTCGGCTTGCCGTCCTTCACCGCGAAGGAGTGGTTCATCGACGGCATCGCCTTGAGCGCCTGCACCATGGCGTAGCCGATCAGGTGCGTGAAGGAGACCTTGCCGCCGCGGGCGCGCTTGAGGTGGTTGTTGATGACGATGCGGTTGTCGAACAGCAGCTTCACCGGGATGGCGCGCACCGAGGTGGCCGTCGGCAGTTCGAGCGACGCGCTCATGTTCTTGGCCACGGCCGCGGCGGGGCCGCGCAGCGTCACGAACTCGGTCTCGTTCGCGGCGGCCGGTGCGGCGGGAGGCGCCGCCTTCGCGACCGGCGCGGGCGCGACGGGGGCGGCGGGCGCCACCGGGGCCGCAGGGGCGGCGGCGGGCTGCGCGGCGGCGGGTGCGGCCGGCGCGGGGGCCTGCGCGGCGGGGGCCGCGGGCGCCGGGGCGGCGGGGGCCTGCGCCGGGGGCGCGGGAATGGTGGCCGCGGGCGGCGGCACGGGCTGGCCGGAAGTCACCGGTGCGGAGGTCGCGCGTGCCGCGGCACCCGATGCTCCGCCCTGGCCCGCGGGGGCCGCCGTGGCGGCGGAGCCGTCCGGCTTGTAGTCGGCGAAGAAGTCCCACCAGGCTCGGTCTACCGAGTTCGGGTCCTGGAGGTACTGCTGGTAGATCTCATCGACAAGCCACTCGTTCGGGCCGAAACCCGCTGCGGGGCCTTCGCCCTGCGCTTCGTGGTCGGTCGTGACACTGGAGCTATTGGGGGACTGTGGCGACACGGCGGTAACCGCCCTCTTCCGCTTCACAAGATGGTGGACAGCGGAAATACAGGCTACGCCTACCGGAGCCTCCGCCGCAGGCCCGGGGCCCTGTCGTCGCGCAAGTCACACCCGAAGTCTGGTTTCGGGGCAGTTCCTGGCGGGAAATTGGTCCCTCTTGAGGGTTCTCCGGCCGGAAGTCGTCGTACGCGCTGCGTGAACCACGAGCACGCTGCGTCAAGGCGCCGCCGCGACCCCACCCGGGAGGGTGACGTGGATCCGGCAGCCGCGAGGAGATTCGGCCACTTCTATCCGCCCGCCGTGCAGATCCACCGCCCAGCGGGCGATCGCCAGGCCCAGCCCCGTACCGCCGTCGCCGCCCGGGTGCGAGCCGCGGTGGAAGCGCTCGAAGACCCGGACCCGGTCGGCCTCCGGGATGCCCGGCCCCTCGTCGACCACGTCGATCTCCAGGCTGCCCGGCGCCATGCCGCCGCGCGCCCGTACGGTGACCCTGCCGCCGGGCGGGCTGTGCTTGACCGCGTTGTCCACCAGGTTGGCCACCACCTGGTGCAGCCGCTCACCGTCGGCGTACGCCGTCAGTTCCAGGGGCGACACGTCCAGGTGCAGCGGGACGTCGGCCCGCGCCCGGGAGCGCGAACCGGTGCTGCCCATGCCCAGGCTCGCCGTCTTCAGCACCGCCGACAGGTACGGCCACACCTCGAACGGCTTGGCGTCCAGCCGGGTCGCCCCGCTGTCCAGCCGCGACAGGTCGAGCAGCTGGCTGACCAGCTTGCCGAGCCGCTCCGTCTGCTGCAGCGCGACCCGCATCGTCTCCGGATCGGCGGCCGACACCCCGTCCACCACGTTCTCCAGCACCGCGCGCAGCGCCGCGATCGGGGTGCGCAGCTCGTGCGAGACGTTCGCGACCAGCTCCTTGCGGTGCCGGTCGGCGGCGGCCAGGTCGGCGGCCATCCGGTTGAAGGTCTCGGCCAGCTCGCCGACCTCGTCCCTGCGCACCCGGGCCACCCGGCGGCTGTAGTCGCCGCCCGCCATCGCCCGCGCCACCGCCGTCATCTCCCGCAGCGGGGCGGTCAGCCCGTTCGCCACGATCTGGGTGATCAGCAGCGAGGCGATGGCCGAGAAGATGGTGATGACCCGCAGCTCGGTCGCCGAGTGGATCGCCAGGATCACCAGCCCCGTGGTGATCAGCACCGACACCAGCACCAGCGCCTGCAGCGCCGCCTTGATCGACCGGTAGGGATCCCACGGCCGCAGTGCCGCCCACACCCACCGCCACCAGCGTTTCACCGGCGCACACTCCCGCTCACTTCGAGGGCATCTCCAGGGCGTAGCCGACGCCGTGCACGGTACGGATACGGTCCGCGCCGATCTTGCGGCGCAGCGCCTTCACATGGCTGTCCACGGTCCTGGTGCCGGAGGCGTCCGCCCAGTCCCACACCTCGGCCAGCAGCTGCTCGCGCGACAGCACCGCCCTGGGCTGCTGCGCCAGGCACACCAGCAGCTCGAACTCGGTCGGCGTCAGGTGCACGTCGGCGCCGCCCACCCGCACCCGCCGCTGGGTGTGGTCGATCTCCAGGTCGCCGAGGTGGATCGCGGCGCCCCGCGGGCTGTGCGCGGCCGTCGCGGCCCGCTCGACCCTGCGCAGCAGCACATGCACCCGGGCGGCCAGCTCCCGCATCGAGAACGGCTTGGTCATGTAGTCGTCGGCGCCGACACCGAGGCCCACCAGCATGTCGGTCTCGTCGTCCCTGGCGGTCAGCATCAGCACCGGCACCGGCCGGTCGGCCTGCACCCGGCGGCACACCTCAAGGCCGTCGAAGCCGGGCAGCATCACATCGAGGACCAGCAGGTCGGGCGACCAGGAATGGGCGGCCTCCACCGCGGCCGGGCCGTCGCCGGCGGTCCGCACCTGGAAGCCCTCGGCCTGCAGCCGTGCCGCGATGGCCTGCGTTATCGTCTGGTCGTCCTCGACCACCAGCACCCGGCGCTGCGCGCCCGTCGTCTGCGTGCCGTCCAATTCCGCCCCACATTTTCGTCCTGGAATACCCGGCAGCGTACGGGGCGGGTCGCTGCCGTGACCATCACGCCCTACGACGCCCGGTGTGCCAGGTGCACGACATCCGGCACCCCGCGGGTCACCGGGATCTCAAGGGTGTGCACCCGTTCGAACCCCGCGGACCGCAGTGCCCCCTCGAACGCGGCCGACGGCTGAGCCGACCACACTGCGAGGACGCCGCCCGGCGCCAGCCGGTTCCGGCAGGCGCCGAGGCCGCTGGGACTGTAGAGACTGCCGTTGTTCTCGGTGACTGTCCAGTCCGGCCCGTTGTCGATGTCCAGGCACAAGGCGTCGTAGGGCGGGGCCGTCCGCCGCAGGTGGTCGAGGAGGTCGTCCTGCACCACGGTCACCCTCGGGTCGTCCAGGGAGCCCTCGGAGAACTCGGCCAGCGGCCCCTCGCGGTGCCACCCCACGATGGCGGCCTCGCGCTCCACGACATCGATCCGCCCCCACGCCTGCGATGCGGCCCGGGCCAGCGAGAATCCGACCCCGAGGCCGCCGATGAGCACGCTGGGGGCGGGCCTGGCCCCGCCCAGCGCTTGCAGCGCGGCGTCGACCAGCAGCCTTTCCGACCGGCCGTCGGAGGTGTCCATGAGGAAGCAGCCGTTGGCGATGATCTCGTAGCGGCGCCGCCCGCGCCGCCGCAACACGACTTCCCCGCCCACCCCGTCCCGCCGCTCCACCACGACGGGCCCGTCCTCACCCACGACCATCCCCCTACTCTAGGCGCGCCCCCGCGCGAGGAACGGCGCGCTCAGCCGGGACGACGGGAGAGTGGCGGAGCCACCGCAAGTGCCATCCTCGACAAAAAGCCACCGCACTGTTCAGTGGCCAGGTCGCCGCGCCTTGGGGCCGTGTACCGCGAGGTACGTCTCTGCGAGCCAGGGCGTGAGGTCGGTGAGGAGGAGGGCGAGAGCCGAAGGGTCCGCGGTGGGGGTGCGGGCCCAGGCAGCGGCCCGCCGCATCGCCGCACCCCGCGCCGGGTAATAGGTCGCGAAGACCTCGGCCTGGAGGGCAAGGTCACTGGTCCACCCACCCCACCGCGGCATCACCAGCGTGAACCCGGTCCGTACGACCCGCCGGGCGACCCGGCGGCACAGCGCGGAGAGCTCACCCTCGACGGAATCGGAGGCCGCGGCAGAGGAGGAGGCCGCGGCGAACCGCCGTTCCCACTCCGCCAGCGCGAGCGAAACGTCCCCGTTGGTCTCCCGGGCGAGCAGCCCGTCCGGCCGGTACCGGGGCAGCTCGCGGGCCAGATCCGCACCCAGCAGCGGAGTGCACAGGCACGCGACGAAGAATCCCAGGTCGTACCGCTCCAGCTCGCTGAGCAGCGTGTCCACGTCGAAGAGCAGCAGCCCGACCCCGTCGATGACGGCGAAGTCCGCGTCGAGGCCGGCCTCGACACGGTCGGCCGCCGTGCGGTCCGCCGCGGACGGC
The DNA here is from genome assembly GCF_036010485.1 of Streptomyces sp. NBC_01198. Taxonomy (NCBI): domain Bacteria; kingdom Bacillati; phylum Actinomycetota; class Actinomycetes; order Kitasatosporales; family Streptomycetaceae; genus Streptomyces; species Streptomyces sp. NBC_01198. Next base: position 2,622,472 of record NZ_CP108568.1, on the reverse strand, counting down.
GGCTCGCGGAGCACGACCACCAGGTCGAGGTCGGACCGCCCGGCGCGAGGCGTACCGCGCGGGATGCTGCCGTAGACGTACGCGCTGTGCAGCCGCCCGCCGGGAAAGGCCGCGCGGATACGGCCCCGCGCCTCGTCCACCAGCCGCGCGTAGGCGGCCGGGACCTTCGACAGCGCGCCCTCGCGGGCGATCGTGCCGTCCGGGGCGAGGCCGGGTCTCACGACGGGGGCGTCCAGACGTACGGCGTCGTCTTCTGTCACGGTCCCGACGTTACGTGCCGGGGCAAGCGGTTTTCCGCCCGCCGGCGGCCCCGCGTGGGGCCCGGCAGCGGCCGCCCGCCGCCCCGTGACACCGCCCGCGCAGCCGATCGCTCAGAGCGAACACCTGCACGGGAACACCAGCGGCCCGTCGTGCATTGAGTGCGGTGTACTCAACTTGCTTGCAGGAGGAGCGATCATGCCGATTGAGTCCATCCCCGCCAACCCGCTGACCTTGCCTGTCCTCCCCCTGGACGGGGAGGTCGTGCTGCCCGGCATGGTCGTGCCGCTCGATCTCACCGACACCGAGGTCCGCGCCGCCGTCGAGGCCGCGCAGGCCGCGCATCCCGCGGGCAGCGCCGGGAAGCCCCGCGTGCTGCTGGTGCCGCGGGTCGACGGCAAATACGCCGCCGTCGGCACCCTGGGCACGGTGGAGCAGGTGGGACGCCTGTCCGACGGCGACCCCGGCGCCGTGATCAAGGGCCGCAGCCGGGTCAGGATCGGCGCGGGCACCACCGGCCCCGGCGCCGCTTTGTGGGTGGAGGGCACCGAGATGGAGGAGCCCGTACCCGCCGAGTCGCCCGGCACGGTGGCCGAGCTGATGAAGGAGTACAAGGCGCTGGCCACCAGCTGGCTGCGCAAGCGTGGCGCCTGGCAGGTCGTGGACCGGGTGCAGCAGATCGACGACGTCGGCCAGCTGGCCGACAACTCCGGTTACAGCCCGTATCTGACCCCCGAGCAGCGCGTCGAGCTGCTGGAGACCGTCGACCCGGTGGCCAGGCTGAAGCTGGCCACCCAGTGGCTGCGCGACCACCTGGCCGAGCAGGACGTCGCCGAGACGATCCGCAAGGACGTCCAGGAGGGCATGGAGAAGCAGCAGCGCGAGTTCCTGCTGCGCCAGCAGCTCGAAGCGGTCCGCAAGGAGCTCGCCGAGCTGAACGGCGACCCCGAGGACGAGGCCGACGACTACCGCACCCGTGTCGAGGCGGCCGAGCTGCCCGAGAAGGTGCGCGAGGCCGCGCTGAAGGAGGTCGAGAAGCTGGAGCGGTCCTCCGACGCCTCACCTGAGGGCAGCTGGATCCGCACCTGGCTCGACACCGTGCTCGAACTGCCGTGGAGCACGACCACCGAGGACACCTACGACGTCGCCGGCGCCCGCGCGGTGCTGGACGCCGACCACGCCGGCCTGGACGACGTCAAGGAGCGCATCACCGAGTATCTGGCGGTGCGCAAGCGCCGGGCCGACCGCGGCCTGGGCGTCGTGGGCGGCCGCCGCGGCGGCGCCGTGCTCGCGCTGGTCGGACCGCCCGGGGTCGGCAAGACCTCGCTGGGCGAGTCGGTGGCGCGGGCGATGGGCCGCAAGTTCGTCCGGGTCGCGCTCGGCGGTGTGCGGGACGAGGCCGAGATCCGCGGCCACCGCAGGACCTACGTGGGCGCGCTGCCCGGCCGGGTCGTGCGGGCCATCAAGGAAGCCGGCTCGATGAACCCGGTGGTGCTGCTCGACGAGATCGACAAGGTCGGCTCGGACTACCGCGGCGACCCGGCCGCGGCCCTGCTCGAAGTCCTGGACCCGGCGCAGAACCACACCTTCCGCGACCACTACCTGGAAGTCGAGCTGGACCTGTCCGACGTGGTCTTCCTGGCCACGGCGAACGTCCTTGAGGCCATCCCCGAGCCGCTGCTCGACCGGATGGAGCTGGTCAGGCTGGACGGCTACACCGAGGACGAGAAGGTCGTCATCGCACGGGACCACCTGCTGCCGCGCCAGCTGGAGCGGGCGGGCCTGAACGCGGACGAGGTCACGCTGGAGGAGGGCGCGCTGCGCCGGCTGGCCGGCGAGTACACCCGGGAGGCCGGGGTGCGGGCGCTGGAGCGCACGGTCGCGCGCATCCTGCGGAAGATCGCCGCCCGGCACGAGCTGGGCGACCAGAAGCTGCCCTTCAGCGTGGGGCCCGACGACCTGCGCAAGCTGGTCGGCCGGCCGCACCACGTTCCGGAGTCCGCGCAGGACCCGGAGGAGCGGCGGACGGCGGTGCCCGGGGTGGCCACCGGGCTGGCGGTCACCGGCGCGGGCGGTGACGTCCTCTACATCGAGGCGTCGCTGGCCGACCCGGAGACCGGCGGGTCCGGGCTGCAGCTCACCGGGCAGCTGGGCGACGTGATGAAGGAGTCGGCGCAGATCGCGCTGTCCTTCCTGCGGTCGCGCGGCGCCGAGCTCGAGCTGCCGGTCGGCGACCTCAAGGAGCGGGGCGTGCACATCCACGTGCCGGCCGGTGCGGTGCCCAAGGACGGGCCGAGCGCCGGTGTCACGATGACCACCGCGCTGGCGTCGCTGCTGTCCGGGCGGCGGGTGCGCACCGATGTGGCGATGACCGGCGAGGTCTCGCTGACCGGCCGGGTGCTGCCGATCGGCGGGGTCAAGCAGAAGCTGCTGGCCGCGCACCGGGCCGGGATCACCACCGTGGTGATCCCCAAGCGGAACGAGCCGGACCTGGACGACGTCCCCGCCGAGATCCTGGACGCGCTCGACGTCCACCCGGTCAGCGACGTCCGCCAGGTGCTGGCACTGGCCCTGGACTCGGCGGAGGCCGACGCCGAGGCCGGGACCGGGCTGGAGGTGACGGTGGCAGCCTGACGGCCGGCACCGCCACGACAGCCGGCGGCCCCTTCCCCCGCGCGGGGGAAGGGGCCGCCGTCGTGCCGCCCGCGGCTGACCGCCGGTCAGCCGTTGGCGTACGCCTTGACCCGGTCGAGGGCGCCGTTGAAGCGGTCCTGGTCACCGGGGAAGGTGCCGGAGTCGGCCCACTGCCAGAACGTCTGGTAACCCCAGCCGGCCGGCAGCGTGCCGACGGCGCTGGCGTAGCGGGCGACCCACAGCCCGTTGTTGGCCGCGAAGGCCCCGCTGTTGCCGGTGCAGGTGCTCCACCAGCTGGTGGAGGTGTAGATCGTCGGGTAGCGGCCGGTCTTGGCGTGGTATTCGTTCGAGAACGACGAGATCCAGCTCACCATCGCGGCGGCGGTCTTGCCGTAACAGGTGGCGCCGTACGGGTTGTACTCCATGTCCAGCGCGCCCGGCAGGGTCTTGCCGTCCTTGGACCAGCCGCCGCCGTGCGCCACGAAGTAGTCGGCCTGCGCGGCGCCGGTCGACACGTCGGGCAGCGCGAAGTGGTAGGAGCCGCGGATCATGCCGACGTCGTAGGAGCCGTTGTACTGCTGGGTGAAGTTCGGGTTGGTGTACGAGGTCCCCTCGGTCGCCTTGACGTAGGCGAACTTCGCGCCGTTCGCCCAGGCGGTGGCCCAGTTCACGTTGCCCTGGTAACTGGAGACGTCCATGCCCGGGGTCTGGGTGACCATCGGGGTGACGACCTTGGAGTCGCCCGGGGTGTCGGCGCCCTCGTGGATCTTGATCTGGGACCCCAGCCAGTCGAGGTCGGGGTGGGTCATATGGCCGGAATTCGCCGCGTGCGCGGTGCCGGGTGCGGCGAGCGCCATCGCGAGCATCGTGACGAGAGAACCGGCCAGGAACGCGAGCCTGGTCCGGACCGAGCCGTTGCCGTGCACGACGGAGATAACTCCGTGGGACATGCGTGCCTCCAGGTGGGGGACTCGGCATGACCTTGGAATGGTCATGACAGTGGGACGGTACGTGGGACGCTACGCGCGTGGAAAGAGGGTCCTGTAACCGCCGTTGGTCTACTCCTGCGAAATACTTGACGTGCTGCGGAAACCACCGTGTGTAAAAACAACTTTCAGGCGTTGAAAGCGGGAATGCAGTGACCGACGCGCGCAATGCGGCAGATGCGACGGGCCCTGACACCTCGGCGGACGCCCTGGAACGGGAGCTGACGGTGCTTTTCCGCCGCGCCCGGGCAGCCTCCGGTGAGCTCGCCCGGGCGGTGCATCCCGACCTCGAACCGGCCGCCTACGGACTCCTGGTCCGGCTCCAGGAGGCGGAGCCGGAACGGGCCACCGACCTCGCGTCCTACTTCGGGGTCGGCAAGGCGACGATGAGCCGTCAACTGCGGGCACTTGAGGCCCTCGGACTTGTCACCCGGGAGCCTGATCCTGCCGACGGGCGGGCCTTCCTGATGCGCCTCACCCCCGGCGGCCGGGACCGCTTCGACCGGGTCCGCCGCGCCCGCCGCGCCGCCTACCTCCGGCAGCTCTCCGGCTGGGACCGCGCGGACCTGGCGGACCTGGCCCGGCTGCTGCACGACCTGAACGAATCGACGGCAGAAGTGCTGTAGGCCGATTCGCCCACCCGGGTCGTCCTTCGCGCCCACCCGGGTGAGCACGCCCTCGCGTCGCCCCCGCCGCGGGCGTCCCGCCCTACAACTCCACCAGAACCGCGGCCGCGTCGTCGAAGGGCTTGCCCCGCGGCACCGCCGCGCCCGACGGGTCGGCGGACTCCAGCGCGCGCACCCGGGAGATCAGCGCCTCAGGGCCCGCCTTGCGCAGCAACGCGAAGGCCGAGGCCCAGTCGTCCGTGCCGAAGACCTCCACCCCGCGCGCGGCCCCGTCGCTGAGCGCGGCGAAACCCCGGACGGAGGCCAGCGGCGCGGACCCGGTGACCGCCTTGCCGGCCACCGCCGGGTCGGCCGCCGCGGTGAAGAAGCCCCCGGGCAGGTTCCGCAGCGGCCCCACCCGCCGGCCGGCGTCCCGGAGCCGGTCGATCCGGTCGTCCAGCACGGCGGTCACCGCGCCGTCCGTGCCCTCCACCAGCAGCACGGAGTCCGAGAGCACCAGGTGCTCCACCTCCTGCGCGCCCCACCGCACCGCGACCACCGTGGCCTGCGGTGTCAGCGGGTGAGAAAGGTCACATGTGTCCCGGTGGGCGTCCGCCGTCCGGGCGATCGCCGCAGAAAGACAGCCGGTCAGCGGCAGGTCCGGCCGCGAAAGGGACAGTTCGAGCAGCGCACCGCCCAGCCGCGCGGTGAACCACGGCACCGAGTGGACGCAGTCCCCGTTGTCCGGCGGCGGGGTGACACCGTCGAGCAGGACCAGCGCCCCGCCGTGGCCGCCGGCCGGCAGCGCCACCGCCGCGAAGTCCTCGTTGGGTGCCCCCGGCACCCCTGGTGCCGTCGATGTCTCGATCCGCATGGCCTCAGTGTGCAGCAGGCCGTGTTCGAACCCGCCGGCCGGCCACCGCGGCTGCGGGCTGGCATCCTGCCAAACCCCGTCCGGCGGCGCCAGTATCCCCACCGGCGTGGCGAACCGGTGTCCGGTCTACTCGGCTTGTCCGGTGTGTCGCCCGTGCGATTCACTCGTTCGAGTGTCCGGAGCGAGGAGGCATGGCTCCCCTCCTGGCAGGGCTGCAAGGGTCGGTGTCAGCCCCTGCATATTCCTGGGGAACCCCCGCCGGCCATACGTGATTGCGAGCCAGAAGTGCGTGAACGACGTCAACCGCGCGAGCGTCGGGTCAAGCAGCGCATGCTCGCGGCCCTGCTGGTGTGCGCGGCCGCGGTGCTGGCCGCCGCCGCCCCCGGCGTCGCCCTGGGCGTCGGTGATCTGACGGCCGCCCAGGACCGCGCCGCCGCCGCCGGCCTGGCCACCCGCACCACCGGGCTGGCCCACGACCTGGCCGACGAGCGGGACGACGTGGCCGCGCTGGTGGCCGCCGGGACCGAGGGGCCGAAGCTGCCCGCCGAGGACGCCGTGCGGACCGACCGGCAGCTGCGGGACGTGCTCGCCGCGCACCCGCCCGCCGACCTGCGCACCGCGCTGGCCACGCTGCCCGGCGTCCGCACGGCCGCGCTCGCCGCCCGGGCCGACCGGCAGGGCGTGCAGGCCGCCGTGACCGCGTATCAGCCGCTGATCGACGCGCTCGGCCGCACCGGGGCCGGACCGGCAGCCGGCCCGCTCACCCGGTTGGCGGACGCCGCGGCGGTGCAGCGCGGGCTGCTGGTGGGGGCCCTCACCCAGGGCGGCGGCCAGCCCTCGCTGGTGGCCGCCGCACAGGCCGCCGGGCTCCAGGAGCGCTCCGCGCTCGCCGACTTCCACGCCGCCGCCACCGCCGACCTGCGGGACCGCTACGACAAGACGGTGACCGGCGCCGATGTCGCGCAGGCCGACCGGGACACCACGGGCCTGCTCGACGGCCCGCAACTCACCCGCGGCGACCGCAGGCTGCGCCCCGGCGACGTCAAGTCCGCCCTCACCGCCCGCGTCGGCCTGATCCGCAGCGTGGAGTCGTCGGCGGCCGCGGACGAGGCAGCGGCCGCCACCGCCCACCGCGACCACACCGTCACCGCCCTCGAACTGCGCGCCGCCCTGGCCGCGTTGTGCCTGCTGCTGCTCGCGGGCGTGCTGATCGGGCTGTTCCGCAGCATGACCCGCCCGCTGGCGGCGCTGCACCGCTGGTCGCGGGCGGACGCCGAGAGCGGCCAGGGTGTCGAGGTGATCGGCCGGGACGAATACGCCGCCGTCGCCCGCCGCGCCAACGCGCTGACCCACGAGGCCCAGGCACTGCGCGCCCGCGCCGCCGAACTCGGCAGCGAACTGACCGCCTCGCGCGGCGCCACCCAGAGCACCAGGGGCGCGCTGGCCGGAGCCGTCGCGGAGAAGGGCGCGCTGCGGCGCGCCCACGACGAGCTGGTCGCCCATGTCGCCGATCTGGACCGGGAGTTGAGCGCGGCCACGGCCCGCAACGCCGCCCACATGACCCATGTCAGCCTCAGCCTGCGCACGCTGGGCCTGGTCGAACGGCAACTCGCCCTGATCGAGGGCATGGAGGAGCAGGAGCAGGACCCCGACCGGCTCGCGACGCTCTTCCAGCTCGACCACCTCGCCACCCGGATGCGCCGCAACAGCGAGAACCTGCTGGTGCTCGGCGGCACCGAGCACAGCCACGGCGCCACCGCCCGGCCGGTCCCGCTGATCGACGTGGTGCGCGGCGCGATCTCCGAGGTCGAGCGTTACGAGCGGGTCCGCATCGAGATGCTGCCCGGGGTCAGGGTGGCCGGCCGGGCCTCCGACGACGTGGCCCATCTGATCGCCGAACTCCTCGACAACGCGACCGGCTTCTCCGCGCCCACCACCGAAGTCGTGCTGTCCGGGCGGCTGCTGGAGACCGGCGAGGTGGTCGTCGCGGTCGAGGACACCGGTATCGGCATGCCCGGCGAGAAGCTCGACGAGCTCAACACCCTGCTCGCCGACCCCGATCCCGCGCCGCCCGGCGCGGTCGCCGGGATGGGCCTCTACGTGGCCTCCCGGCTGGCCCGCAGGCACGGCGTGCGGGTGCGGCTGCACCCGCTGCCCTCCGGCGGCATCCAGGCCGCGGTGCTGCTGCCCGGCCTGCTGGTCCCCCCGGTCGGACCGGGCGAGCCGCCGGTGACGCCGCTGGACCCGGCCGCCTTCACCGGCGGCGACCCGCGCCGCTATGCCGCGGCGGGCGGCGTCCACGTACCGGCGCAGTCGCCCGGCCCTGACGTGATCCACGGCTACGCGCCGCCGTCCGACCCGCACCCCGCAGAGCCGCGGCCGGCCGCCCCCCAGCCCTTGGGGTCCGGCCCGGCGCTGCCGGCCACCGGGCTCCCCCCGGTCCCGGCCCCATCCGCGGCCCCATCCCCGGCGCCGGAACCGGCGCCTGCCCCGCAGCCGCCCGGCGACCTCATATCCCGCTCCCCGGCCGGCCTGACCGGGCAGGGGCTGCCGCAGCGGGTGCGCGCGGCCGCGGGCACCCGGCGGGCGGCGCCGCCGGCCCCGGTGCCGCCGGTGGACGCGGCCGAACTGCGGCGCAGGCTCGACGGATTGCAGAACGGCCTGCGTGCGGGCCGCGCAGAAGCCGCACGTGAACGAGACGAGTCGCCCGCGGGGCCGCGGGGGCACGCAGATCCGGCAGGAACCGTTGAGGAGGCGACCCGTTGAACGCGGTCGACACGCAGACCGGGGCACTCAGCCATGAGGCCCGCAGTTTCCAGTGGCTGCTGCACAATTTCGTGGCGGAGGTGCACGGCGTCCACTCGGTCGCCGTGGTGTCCTCCGACGGACTGCTCCTGCTGGGTTCCGAACCTGACGACGCCTCGGAGGGCAAGGACGGGCAGAATATGACGGAGGCGCCCGCGCATCCGGGTCTGGCCGGCCAGGGCCGGATGGATCTGGCCGCGGTCGTGTCGGGTCTGGCCTCGCTCACCGTGGGCGCGGCGCGGCTGATGGACGGCGGTCGGGTCAGGCAGACCACCGTCGCGATGACGGACGGAGTGCTCGTGGTGATGTCGATCAGCGACGGCTCGCTGCTCGGTGTGCACGCGACGGCCGACTGCGACATGAGCGTGATCGCCTACCACATGGCCCTGTTCGTCGGCCGTGCGGGACACGTACTCACCCCCGCGCTCCGCAGCGAGTTGCGCCAGGCCACCGGGAGTTCCGGCTGATGTCGTCGATGTCCGCACTGCCCAGACGCGGGGCACCCCAGCGAAACGCCGACCGCAGGACGGACCGGGTCCGCCCGTACTCCCTGACCGGCGGGCGTACGCGGGTCGGCCACGTGCTGCTCGTCGAGACCTTCGTGGCCACTGTCGAGGGTCCCGAGGAGCCGTATTCGGCTGCCTGGGGCGGTGGTTGGGCAGAACGCGTCCTTCCCGAACGACGGGCGATCGTGGAACTGTGCAGGAGAATGCGGTCGGTGGCCGAGATCTCCGCACTGCTGAGGATGCCGCTCGGCGTCGTCAGGGTGCTGCTCAGCGATCTCGCCGACCAGGGAAGAATTCGCGTGTACGGCACCGGGCACGGGTCCGGCAGCCCCGACCGCGCGCTGCTCGAAAGGGTGCTCAGTGGACTACGCAGGCTCTGACCGGCCGGACGGCCTGCAGGACTGGCAGAACGAACGCGAGCGCGCGCCGGTCTCCACGAAGATCGTGGTGGCCGGCGGCTTCGGTGTGGGAAAGACCACTTTCGTGGGTGCCGTGTCCGAGATCACCCCGCTGACCACCGAGGCGGTGATGACACAGGCCAGCGAGGCACTCGACGACCTGGCCGCCACCCCGGACAAGGTCACCACCACGGTGGCCATGGACTTCGGCCGGATCACCCTGGAGAAGGACCTCGTCCTCTACGTCTTCGGCACCCCGGGGCAGCAGCGGTTCTGGTTCATGTGGGACGACCTGGTCAGGGGTGCGATAGGCGCGGTCGTCCTCGCCGACACCCGAAGGCTCGCGGACTGCTTCCCCGCGCTGGACTACTTCGAGGGCACCGGCCTGCCGTACACGGTGGCGGTCAACCAGTTCGAGGGCACCGCGGCCTACACGGGCGAGGACGTCCGCGAGGCGCTGGCGGTGCCCTCGCACATCCCGGTGCAGATCATCGACGCGCGGAAACGGTCCTCCGTGGTCGACGCGCTGCTCGCGCTGGTCACCCACGCCCTCGCCGAACAGCCCTTCTAGCCGGGGCCGTTGCCCGCATGATCAGACCTGACCGACCGGAACCGACCCCATCTGACCCGACCTGATCCGACCCGAAGCGGGGCGCCGTGCGCAAGATACTCATCGTCGGAGCCGGTCAGGCCGGCCTCCAGCTGGCCCTCGGCCTGCAGGCCCGTGACTACGACGTCACCGTGGTGTCCAACCGTACGGCCGACGAGATACGCGGCGGCCGGGTCACCTCCACCCAGTGCATGTTCGGCACCGCGCTGGCCCACGAGCGGGCGGAGGGCCTGGACTTATGGGCGGACCAGGCACCGCGAATAACCGGCCTGGGCATATCCGTCGCCGCCGGCCCCGACCCGGCGCACGGCACCGCCCCCGGCACGGCCCGCGCCGTCGACTGGCTCGGCCGCCTCGACGCCCCCGCGCAGTCGGTGGACCAGCGGGTGAAGATGGCCGGCTGGCTGGAGACCTTCGCGGAGCGCGGCGGCAAGGTCGTCATCCACGCCGCGACCGTCGCCGACCTCGACTACTTCTCGCTCGCCTACGACCTGGTCGTGGTCGCGGCGGGCAAGGGCGAGACCGTCGCGATGTTCGGCCCGGACCCGGCCCGTTCGCCCTACGACACCCCCCAGCGCGTACTCGCCGTCGCCTACGTCCACGGCCTGGGCCCGCGCCCCGAGCACCCCGACACCCTCGCGGTCCGCTGCAATCTGGTGCCCGGCGTCGGCGAGCTGATCGTCATCCCGGCCCTGACCACCTCGGGCCACTGCGACATCCTGTTCTGGGAGGGACTGCCCGGCGGCCCCCTCGACGTCTTCGAGTCCGTCACGGACCCGGCGGAGCACCTGCGCCTGACGCTCGACCTGATGCGCCGCTTCACGCCGTGGGAGCACGAGCGGGCCTCCGCCGTCGAGTTGACCGACGCGAAAGCGACCCTGGTGGGCAGCTTCACCCCGACCGTACGCGTACCGGTCGGCGAACTGCCCGCGGGCGGGCTGGTGCTGGGCGCCGCGGACGTGGTCGTCGCCAACGACCCGCTCACCGGCCAGGGGTCGAACAACGCGGCCAAGTGCGCGGCCCGTTACCTGGCGAGCATCACCGAGCAGGGCGACCGGCCCTTCGACCGCCGGTGGATGCAGGCCGCCTTCGACCGCTTCTGGTCCGAGGCCGGCCCCTCCACCCGGTGGACCAACACGATGCTGGCGCCCCCTGCCGAGCATGTACAGGCGCTGCTCGCCGCCGCCGAGAGCATGCCGCAGGTCGCCGACCTGATCGCCAACGGCTTCGACGATCCCGCCGACCTCGCCGAGTGTTTCTACGACCCCCGGGCCGCCGCGGACTACCTGGCGACCTGCGCACCCTAGCCACCGCCCTGCCCCGCGCTTCAGCCCCGCCCGGTCAGCCCAGCGGCTCCGGCCAGCCGGTCTGCGGCGGGATCGCGCGCGGCCGGTAGTCCTTCAGCGGCTGGGCGCCCAGGTCGGGGCGGACCGCGCCGAGGATGGGGTTGGCGGCGATCGGCGAGACCGTGACCACCGCACCGGTGTGCGGGGCCTGGATGACCAGGCCGTCGCCGATGTAGAGGGCCACATGGGTGGCGCCGGGGAAGTAGACGACCAGGTCACCCGGGCGCAGCAGGGACAGCGGCACATGCGGCAGCCGCGCCCACTGCTCCTCCGCGGTGCGCGGGACGGTGACACCGGCGTGCGACCAGGCCTGCGAGGTCAGGCCCGAGCAGTCGAACGACTTGGGGCCCTCGGCGCCCCACACATACGGCTTGCCGAGCTGGTCGAAGGCGTAGTCGATCGCCCGGTCACCGCTCTTGGAGGGGGCCCGCAGGGCCGGGTCCTGCCCGAGCGCCTTGGAGTCCATGAACTCCTGCTGCGCCTTGTCAGCGCCCTGCTTCTCCAGCGCTTCCAGATCGCTGATCTGCACCCCGCTGAGCCCGGCGAGCAGCGCCTCGACCTGCCGCAGGTGCGTCTCGATCTGCGTCTTCTGCGCGGCCTGCTTGCTCTGCGCGACCTGCGCGGCGTCCAGGGCCCGCTGGGCCTGGGCGTTGAGCGCGGCGAGCCGGTCCTCGCCCGCGGTCAGGCCGTCCACCACGTTCTGCTGGTGCCCGACGGCCCGCTTGGCGACGTGCAGCAGCCCGAAGAAGTCCTGCGGGCTCTCCCCGTCCAGCATCGACAGATACGGCGACGCCCCGCCGGTGCGGTACAGCTGCCGGGCCAACAGCCCGACCTGGTCCCGCCCTGCGGCGACCTTCGTGCGCTGGTCGGCGAGCTGGGTGTCCAGCGCCTCGGCCTTCGCCCGCTGCTGGTCGGCGGTCTCCTTGGCCTTGTTGTACGACTCGGTGGCCGCCTCCGTCTGCTGGTAGAGGGAGCGCAGCTGGGCCAGCAGGTCAGGCAGCGAGGCCGGGTCCGCGGTCGTGGTCGGGCTGGGCACCGCGGGTTCCCGGCTCGGGGCGGGGACGTCGGGAGCGTCGGGGAGCCCGGGGTCGCCCGGCCCGGCGGTATCGGGGTCGGCGGCGGGCGCGGAGGTGGCGGCCGGGGACGGGACCGACGGCTCGTACGGCCGCGCCGCGGCCCGCTGGGCGGCGGGCAGCGACAGGGCCGCGGAAGCGAGCAGCGCGCCGCACACCACGGCGGCGCGAAGCCAGGTCCTGGTCTTGCGAGCCACCAGCATCCCCTTTGTCCTCCATGTGACGAGCCCTCAGGATCGTGTCACAGGTTGTCATATCTTCGACAGCGGAGCGGGGCAATTCCGCCCAAGTGGGTCACTCCGGCGAGTGATCGTCTCCGCTTGCTTTTCCGACATTCCCCACACGTCCACCGCTACACCGGCGCACCGATGAGTTTCCGCGGCCCGTGTCGTTACACCGGCAACCGAGCGCACCGACCGCTCGGACCGACACCTCTGGAGACCGACATGACCGGCAGCATCCTCGAAGGCAAGACCGCGGTGATCTACGGTGGCGGCGGCAGCATCGGCGCGGCGGTGGCCACGGAGTTCGCCCGGCAGGGCGCCCGGGTCTTCGTCGCCGGCCGCACCCGCGCCGTCCTCGACACCGTGGTCGACGCCATCTCCGCCGCGGGCGGCCGGGCGGAGGCCGCCGTCGTCGACGCCCTGGACCAGGCGGCCGTCGAGGCGCACCTGGACCACGTCGTCACGACCGCCGGCGGCGTCGACGTCTCGTTCAACCTCGTCACCCGCGGTGACGTCCAGGGCGTGCCGCTCACCGCGATGGCGCCCGCCGATCTGCTGCGGGCCGTCGACAACGGCCTGCTCAGCGCGCTCCACACCGCGGGCGGCGCCGCCCGCCGGATGGCCGTCAAGGGCTCCGGGGTGATCCTGCACCTCAACAGCGGCTCCGGCGGCGGCGCCATGCCCGGCATGGGCAGCACCGGACCCGCCGACGCGGCCACCGAGACCTTCATGCGCTACCTGGCCGCAGAGAACGGCCCGCAGGGCGTGCGGGTCTGCGGCATCTGGACCGCGGGCGTCGCCGAGACCCTGACCAAGGAGAAGCTGGCCGCGGTCGCCGGCGACCAGGCACCGCCGGACCCGCAGGTGGCGCTGGACGCCATCGCCGCGATGTCGGTCCTCCGCCGCAACCCGCGGCTCGCGGACATCGCGTCCACCGCTGCCTTCCTCGCCTCGGACGGCGCTGCGGGCCTGACCGGCACCATGGTCAACGTGTCGGCCGGCCTCGTTCTGCGGTAGACAGCGCGGTGAGCACAGGGACCGGCCACAGCAGCCAGCAGCAGCCCGGCAGTCAGCAGCCCCAGCCCCAGGAGGCGACACCATGACCCCCGCGACCCCGTCGGCCGGCCCGGCGACCGGCGACGACAGCGGATTCGCCGCGCGCGCCGAACGCCACCGGCGCGAACTGCACATCCACTGCTACCGGATGCTCGCCTCGTACGACGAGGCCGAGGACGCCGTCCAGGAGGCGCTGCTGCGGGCCTGGAAGGCCCGCGACACCCTCACCGACGACACCGGGTTGCGGCCCTGGCTCTACCGGATCGCCACCAACGTCTGCCTCGACCTGCTGCGGCGCAGCTCGCGCCGGCTGACCACGGTGGCGTCCTTCGCCGAGGTGCCCTGGCTGCAGCCCTACCCCGACGGGCAGCTGGACGAGGTCGCCCCGGTCGCCGAGGAGCCCGACGCGGTCGTGGTGGACCGGGAGACCATCGAGCTGGCCTTCCTGGCCGCCCTGCAGGTGCTGCCGCCGCGCCAGCGGGCCGCCTTCGTGGCGCGCGACGTGCTCGGCTGGCCGGCGGGGGAGTCGGCCGAGCTGCTGGGGACGAGCGTGGCCGCCGCCAACAGCGCGCTGCAACGGGCCAGGGCGACCATGCGGGTGCACGTACCGGCCCGCCGCAGCGACTGGAGTGCGGGGGAGACCAGCGCGGAGGAACGCGACCTGCTTGACCGTTTCATCGCCGCCCACGAGAGCGGTGACGCGGCGGCCGCGATCGCGCTGTCGGCGCAGGACCTGCGGGTCACGATGCCGCCCCACCCGATGTGCTACGACGGCCGCGACGCCATCGCCCCGCTGCTCGCCCAGGCGTTCGGACCCGAACTCGGCGGCGACTGGCGGCTGGTGGCGACCCGCGCCAACCGGATGCCGACCGCGGCCAGCTATCTGCGCCGCCCGGGCGACACCGCCCACCGGGCCTTCAAATTCGACGTCCTGCGGATCAGGGACGGGGCGATCGCCGAGATCACGACCTTCGGGCCCGACCTCTTCCCGGCGTTCGGCCTGCCCCTGATCCTGCCGGAGGGGGGCGCGCTCCGATAACGGCTACGCGGCGGGCAGCGGCTGCACCGTCAGGTGGTAGTCCTCGCTGATCCGCCCGTCGGCGTCCAGGACGAGGAAGACCCGTGCCGCCCAGGCCACGTCCCCGGCGTGCTCGCCGCGGGCGTGCGCCAGCTGGATGGTGAGGACGACCAGGCGGTCGTGCACGGAGACCTCGCCGTCGTGCGTCACGGTGTAGAGGCCTGAGGCCACGAAGGCGGTGTGCGCCTCGGCGACCCGGTCCACGAGGCCGTCTAGGCCGCTGAACCGCGCGCCCTCGACGAACTCGACGCCGTCCTCGCGCCACAGCCCGGCGACGGCGCGGGCGCGTTCGCCGGCGTCGGGCTCGTTCCACACGGCGATGTAGCGCGCCACGATCAGGTCGACGTCCGGGGTGGTGAGGGTCTGCGACATGGGGATCAGCTCCGGTGCTCGGTGGTCCCGGCCGCGGTTCGCGGCCGTGGCACCACCGTCCGGGGGCCCGCGGCGGGAGGGTCAAGGCACACCGTCCCGGCTGACCCTCCCCCTACCGGAGGGCGCACACTCGGGAGGGTGTCGAGCTACCTGGCCATCGGCGACTTCTCCCGGGCCACCCACCTGACCGTCAAGACACTGCGCCACTACCACGAGATCGGCCTGCTTGAGCCGGCCGGCGTCGATCCGCGGAACGGCTACCGGCGGTACTCCACGGACCAGATCCCCACCGCCCAGGTGGTCCGCCGCTTCCGCGACCTCGGGATGCCGCTGGAGGAGATCAGGACCGTGCTGACCGCGCCCGACGTGCAGACCCGCACCCGGCACATCACCGCCCACCTGAGCCGGCTGGAGGCCGACCTCGGCCGCACCCAGCGCGCGGTGCGGGCGCTGCGCGACCTGCTGACCCCGCCGCCGGCCGGCGCCACCGCCGGGATCGCGCTGCGCAGCGTCGCCGCCGTGCAGGCCGCCGCCGTCACCGAGACCGTCGACGCCGAGGACAGCACCGCCTGGTTCCAGGGGGCGCTGGGCGAGCTGTTCGCGACCGTGGCCGGGCAGGGGCTCGCCGAGACCGGCCACCCCGGCGGGGTGTTCGCCGACGAGCTGTTCACCCAGCACCGGGGCGAGGTGACCGTCTTCGTCCCCTGCGACGCCCCGGTCCGCCCGGTCGGCCGGGTCCGCCCCCTGCTGGTCCCGGCCACCGAACTCGCCGTGATCGAGCACTGCGGCCCACCCTCCGAGGTCGACCGCGCCTACGGCACCCTGGCCGCCTACGTGGCCCGCCACGCCCTCGCGGTCGAGGGCCCGATCCGCGAGTCCTACCTCGTCGGCCGCCGCGACACCCCCGACGACACCCACTGGCGCACCGAGATCGGCTGGCCCGTCTTCACCACTTCCACCCCCTGACAGACCCCGCCCCGCTGGCGCACGGTCCTGCCGCGGCCTGCTCAGTCCCGTGCTTCGGGCGGGGTCGGGGTAGACGGCCGCCGCCTCGCGAAGGACGCGGCGGAACGCGTCGCGCGCTGTCGGCTCCTCTTCCAGGGCGATGCCGACGAACGCACCGGCGGGGAGCGTCCGTAGACGTGGACGACCTCCTTGAACAGCGACTTCTTGTCACCGAACGCCGCGTACAGGCTGCCGGGTTTGGTCTCCATCGCCCGTGTCAGCTCGCCGATGGTGGTGGCCGCGTAGCCGTGCTCCCGGAACAGCCAGGTCGCAGCGGTCACCGCTGTCGTGCGGTCGAACTCCGGCGGCCGCCCCCGCTTCACGCCTGATCCACTCAACGCTGCCTGGCTCCGGGGCGATCCGCAGGCCGAGGCCTATACGGCGTCCCTGGCCGCCCTCGGCCGGGTCGGGCGGCCGGAGGACGTGGCCGACGTCGTGGCCTTCCTCGCGTCCGACGAGGCCCGCTGGGTGACCGGACGGGTCATCGACGCGACCGGAGGCGCCGGGCTCTGAGCCGGAGCCGCGCGCAAGCGTACGGCCCGGTCGCCGCCCTCGGGACCGGGCCGTACGCGTCCAGGGGGACCTCAGCCGAAGTAGTGGTGGAAGTTGTTCGAGAACTCCCAGTTGCCGAAGTGGTCCCAGTTCACCGACCAGGTCATCAGGCCGCGCAGGGCGGGCCAGCTGCCGTGGGTCGGGTAGGAGCCGCAGTTGGTCTTCTTCGTCAGGCAGTCGAGGGCCTGGTCGACGGCGGCGGGAGCGGTGTAGCCGTTGCCCGCGGTGGTCGTGGCGGGCAGGCCGATGGCCACCTGGGAGGGGGCCAGGGCCGGGAACGTGTTGGCGGTGTTGCCCGCCACCGGGAAGCCGGTGAGCAGCATGTCGGTCATCGCGATGTGGAAGTCGGCGCCGCCCATGGTGTGGTACTGGTTGTCCAGGCCCATGATCGGCCCGGAGTTGTAGTCCTGGACGTGCAGCAGCGTCAGGTCGCCGCGCATGGCGTGGATCACCGGCAGGTAGGCGCCCGCCCGCGGGTCCTGGCCGCCGAAGGGGCCGGAGCCGTAGAACTGGTAGCCGAGCTGCACGAAGAAGGTCTCAGGCGCCATCGTCAGGACGAAGCCGCTGCCGTAACGGGCCTTGAGGGTCTTCAGCCCCGAGATCAGGTTGACGATCACCGGAGTGGTCGGGTTCTTGAAGTCGGTGTCGCCGGTGTTCAGCGACAGCGAGTGGCCCTCGAAGTCGATGTCGATGCCGTTCAGGCCCCACGTGTCGATGATGCCGCTCACCGAGGAGACGAAGGCGTCCCGGGCGGCGGTGGTGGTCAGCTGCACCTCGCCGTTGGCGCCGCCGATCGACAGCAGCACCTTCTTGCCCTTGGCCTGCTTGGCCTTGATCGCGGCCTTGAAGTCCGCGTCCGACTCGACCGAGGGGCACTCCGCGACCGAGCAGCGGCTGAAGTGGATGCTGCCCGAGGTCGGCGAACTGGACTCGCCGAAGGCGAGGTCGATGACGTCCCAGCTGTCGGGAACGTCGGCAAGGCGCGTGTAGCCCGAGCCGTTGGCGAACGTCTCGTGCAGATAGCCGACCAGCGCGTGCGCCGGCAGCCCGCCGGCGGCCGGCGGCGACGTCGGGGGAGTGGTGGGAGGCGTGGTGGGAGGCGTCGTCGGCGGTGTGGTCGGCGGGGTCGTCGGGGGCGTGGTGGCGCCGCCGCCCGGACCCTGCAGCGAGACGTCGTCGGCCAGATACGCGGGCTGCCCGTACCAGCCGTGCACGAAGACGGCGGCGCTGGTCTGGCTCGCGCCGGTGGTGAAGGACACGCTCAACTTGGCGTAGCCGCTGCCGGTGCCGGGCGTCCAGGTGCTGGTGCCGCCGTCCACACCCAGATAGACGTAACTGCCCTTGACCTGGGCGGTCAGCGTGTACGCGGTGTTCGGCGCGACGCTCACGGTCTGCTTGCACTGGCCGGTGGCGGAGGCGGACGGTACGCCCTGGAGCGCGTACGTCCCGGTGTGCGCCTGGCCGGTGACGGCGGCGGCGCCGGCGTCGCAGGACCAGCCGCTCAGATTCCCGGCCTCGAAACCGCCGTTGGCCAGGAACTCCCCGGCGCTCGCGGTGGGGGCCAGGGCGACCAGGCCGCCGATGGCCAGGGCGCCGGCCAGGGCCGCGGACGCGGCGGCGGACGATCTTCTCCGGGCGGGCAGGGTGAACACGGTGAGCATGGCGGGATGCTCCTTCGCTTCGCGGTGCGGGGAGGGGTGCGCGCGGTCGTTCACCGCGCAGCAAACAGGTTTAGACCAATCGTGTCAATGGTCCGGACCAAAGTCCCCGCCGCGGCGGTCAGGGCCGCGGAGTCCGCTTGGACCAGGGCCACTTGGGCCCTGCGGGCGGTGCGCCGTCCGGGGCGTACACGAACACCCACGGGGTGCGGTTCTTGCCCCGCTCCCCGTGCTCGCGGTGGTACATGTACGTCCGCTCGCCCGCCGGCACGGTGTACGAGCGGGGCGGTTGCCCCGTCATCCCCACGATCACCTCGATGGCCCGCCCATCCAGCGGCCCCCCGATGAACTCACACTCCTCATGCCTCACCCCCCTACCCTCCCACGAGGGCCCCCCTCCCTCCCGGCTCCCCTCCGCGGGGGCGCGCCTCCAGGGCTTGCGCAAGGGCACCCCGGATGCGCGCACTCGCGCGCTGGGAGGAGCCGTAGGCTGAGGGGATGGGTAGCGGGCCGGCGTACAGCCGGATGAGTGTGGAGGCGCGCCGTACGCACCTGCTCACCGCCGCCGTCGACCTGTTCGGGCACCGCAGGCCCGAAGACGTGTCGATCGACGACGTGGCCGCCGCCGCCGGCGTCTCGCGGCCGCTGGTCTACCGCTACTTCCCCGGGGGCAAGCAGCAGCTCTACGAAGCGGCCGTGCAGGGCGCCGCCGAGGAGCTGATCGGGCGGTTCGCGGTGCCGTCGGAGGGCCCGCCCACCGGGCGGCTGGCCGCTGCGCTCGACCGCTACCTGGCGTACGTCGACGAGCACGCGCCCGCGTATGGCGCCCTGCTGGGCGGTGGCGGCGTCGCCGAGACCAGTCGCACGGGGGCCATCGTGGACGGCGTACGGCGCCGGGCCGCCGAACAGGTGCTGCACCACCTCGGGGTGACCGATCCCGGCCCGCGGCTGGCGATGATGGTGCGGTCCTGGATCGCCTCGGTCGAGGCGGTCTCGCTGATCTGGATCGACGAGGGCCGCCGCCCCCCGGTCGGGGAGCTGCGGGACTGGCTGGTCGACCACTTCATCGGGCTGCTGCTGGTGACCGCCACCACCGACCCCGAGGCGGCGGAGGCCGCGGCCCGCGCGTTGCCCCAGGAGACCCGCGACAGCCCGGCCGGCACCCTGCTGGCCCGCCTCGCCCCGCTGGCCCCGGCGGCAGCGCACCTGCTCACCGACCCGCCGTAGGCCGCCGGCGCCGCCCGCCGCGAAAGACCCGCCGTCAGGCGCCCCGCGCCCGCCGTGAAAGACCCGCCCCCAGACGACCCCACGCCCCGCCGTGAAAGGCCCCGCCGCCGGGAGCCCACGCCCCGCCTCGAAGAGACCCGCCGTCAGGCGACCAGGCCCGACGCCCGCCACAGGCGCTTGCTCGGGCCCACGATCAGCCCGATCTCCTCGAAGAAGTCCATCAGCCGCTTCGCGGACTGCCGCATCACGTCCCGCCGGTGCGGACTGGTCGCCGCCAGGTGCTGCGCGTACTTCGGGTCGAGGCCGACCGAGGCGTAGACCTGGGGGCTGATCAGGGAGCGGGCGATGACGCGGGCGGCCTGCGCGGAGGAGAGCCGGGTGAACTCGATCTCCCAGCGCGGCGCCGTGGCCATCTGCCGCCGCAGTTCCTCGCGGGCGTACCGGATGTGCCTGGCCTCCTCGACCACGTGGATACGGGTGATGCCGCGGACGAGCGTCTGGACCCGGTCGTCGGGGAAGGTCAGCCGCTGCATCCAGTCCAGGATCTCCTCGGCCAGCAGCGTGCCGGTGAAGGAGCCCGGGGTCGTGGACACCGTCTTGAGCACCCGGCCGAGCTGGACGTCCAGCCGGCTGGGCCGGTACGCGGGCGTGCCCATCTTGGTGACGGCGCGGGCGAACATCTTGGAGTGCCGGCACTCGTCGGCGATCTCGGTGAGCGCGTAGCGGACGTGCCCGCTGGTCGGGTCGAGGTCGTAGGTGTGCCGCAGCAGCAGCTGCATCAGGATCGTCTCGAACCACACCCCTGTCGAGCACAGCGACGCCGCCTCGTGCCGGCTCAGCGCGACGCGCTGCTCCTGCGACATGTGCCGCCACAGCGGGGTGTCGTAGAGCGAGACCAGCTCGGGCGGCCAGTACCAGCGGCCCTCCTCGAAGGGGGCGTCCCAGTCGAGCTCGGTGTCGGGGTCGAAGGAGTGTTTCGCGGACGCCGCGAGCAGGCGCTCCGCGGTCTTCTCGCGGTCGGTCAGTGTGGCGTCCATGCCGAACGGGCCTCCGGTGCACGAGGGTTACCTGCGGTACGCCTCTTATGAGACTCTGTGTCAACAAGGCCGTCAAGACCCCGTGCACGAACCGGCCAGTGCGCCGGCCGCCGCGCGGCCACACCGAGGGAGCCGCCCCCATGTCGACGGAAGGCCGCTACACCGAACCGCCCACCCAGTGGATCTGGCAGGTGCCGGCCGCCGGCGCCGCCCGCTTCTCCTGGGAGTACGACGACGGCAGGGACCGGCTGCTCGCCCTCTACCAGAAGGGCAAGGACAAGCAGTGGGACGCGGTCCGACGGATCGACTGGGACCTGGAAGTCGACCCCTGCGACCCGCTGGGCACCCCCGACGAGGCCATGTCGCTGTACGGCACCCGGTACTGGGACGCGATGTCGCCCGCCGACCGCGGGCTGCTGCGGCAGCACTACACCTCCTGGCAGTTCAGCCAGTTCCTGCACGGCGAGCAGGGCGCGATGGTGTGCGCGGCCCGGATCGTGGAGTCGGTGCCCGACCTGGACGCGAAGTTCTACTCCGCCACCCAGACCATGGACGAGGCCAGGCACGCCGAGATCTACGGGCGCTTCCTGCACGAGAAGATCGGCATGCTCTACCCGATCAACGACGACCTGCAGGCGCTGCTCGGCGACACCCTGCGCGACTCCCGGTGGGACATGCCCTACCTGGGTATGCAGGTGCTCATCGAGGGCCTGGCGCTGGCCGCCTTCGGCATGATCCGCGACACCACCGACAAGCCGCTGCCCCGGCAGATCCTCTCCTACGTGATGCAGGACGAGGCGCGCCATGTGGCCTTCGGCCGGATGGCGTTGCGCGACTACTACCGGCAGCTCAGCGACGCGGAACTGCGCGACCGCGAGGAGTTCGTGATCGAGGGCTGCTACCTGATGCGGGACCGGCTGCGCGGGGTGGAGGTGCTGGAGAACTTCGGCATCCCCGCCGCGGAGGCGGCCGAGCTGACCGAGAGGTCCGAATTCCTGCACCTGTTCAGGAAGCTGCTCTTCTCCCGGATCGTGCCGTGTGTCAAGGACATCGGCCTGTGGGGGCCGCGGTTGCAGCAGGCGTACGTCGACCTGGGGGTCTTCGACCTCGGCGACTCGAACCTGGACCTGCTGATGACCCAGGACGAGGAGATCGCCGAGCGCCTGGACGCCGAGCGCTTCGCCGCCGAGGAGCAGGCCCGGGTGGCCGAAGTGGCGGAAACCATCACCCAGGGGGCGGACCGGAATCCGTAGGATCGTACGCTTGTCCGATGACGGACACCGGACCGATATCGCGGCGCGCCGATCGCCGGGCCAGGGCGCGCCGGCGGCGCCGGAGAAACGCGGGCATCGGCCTGTCCGTCGTGGTCATCGCGGCCGTCGCCACCGGCTGGGCGGTCTACGGCCGCGGCGGCAGCCCGGCCGACGCCGCCGCGCACCAGGGCGCCACCACCGCCCCGGCGCACACCGCGGCGGCCGCACCGGCCACGACGCCCGCGCACCGGGAACCGAGAGGCACGGTGACCCTCGCCTTCGCCGGCGACGTCCACTTCACCGAGCGCACCGCGGACCGGCTCGGCGTCGATCCCGCGCTCGGCCCGATGTCGAAGGTCCTGTCCGCCGCGGACTTCGCGATGGTCAACCTGGAGAGCGCGATCACCACCCGGGGCACCGCGCAGCCGAAGAAGTACCACTTCCGCACCACCCCCGCGGCCCTCGGCGCCCTCCAGCGCTCCGGCGTCGACGCGGTGACGATGGCCAACAACCACGCCGTGGACTACGGCTCCCAGGGCCTCACCGACAGCCTCGCCGCCCAGGCGTCGTCGCCCATCCCGGTGGTCGGCATCGGCGCCGACGAGGCCGCCGCCTACCGGCCGTACGTCACCACCGTCAACGGCGTACGCCTCGCGGTGGTCGCCGCCAGCCAGGTCCAGGACTACACCAACCAGACCTACCGGGCCGGCCCGAGCCGCCCCGGCATCGCCTCCGCGCTGGACCGGCCGCGGCTGCTGAAGGCGGTCAAGGACGCGAAGCGGCAGGCGGACGTGGTGGTGGTCTACCTGCACTGGGGCACCGAGGGGCAGAGCTGCCCGGGGCCCGAGCAGAAGTCGATCGCCGCCGATCTGTCGGCGGCCGGCGCGACCGCCGTCGTCGGTACCCACGCGCACGTGATGCTCGGCTCCGGCATGCTCGGGCCGACCTATGTCGCCTACGGCTTCGGCAACTTCCTCTGGTACGGCTCCTCGCCCTACCCGCACTCCGACCAGACCGGCGTGACCACCCTCACCGTCAGCCACGGCCATGTCGCCACGGCGGTCTTCACCCCCGCCCTGGTCGACGGCGACGGCGTGCCGCAGCCGCAGACCGGCGCGGCGGGGCGGCAGATCACCGACCGGTACGCGCAACTGCGCGGCTGCACCGGCCTGGCGACCGCTCCGCACTGAGACGTCCTGATCGTGTAACGACCGCGGGGTGCCGGCGGGGCGGCGGAACCGTACCGTGGACGACCGCATCTATCCGTGCGCAGGCCGCGCCGGACACGGATCTGCGATACGGACGGGCTACGAAGTGGGCGGGCGGTTACACATCATGACGGGACGGCGGATATCACTGGGGCGGTTCGCACCCGCACGGCTCAGGAGCGCACCGCAGGCGGCGGTGATCGGCGTGGCCGTGGCCGTCGTGCTGATCGCCGCCCTGGTCTCCGCCCTGCTGGCGCCGGGCGGCGGCAGCCGCGACGCGACGGCCGCCTCACCCGCCGGCGACCAGAAGGGCGGCTCCCGGCAGCCCGCGGGGACGCACACCGCCAGTCCCTCGCACACCCCGGCCACCACCCCCGCGACCACGGTCCCCGCGGTGCCCGACTCCATCCAGCACCGGGCCGAGGCGCCGGGCAGGGCCGTCAACATCACCATCGACGACGGCCCCGACCCGATGTGGACCCCCAAGGTCCTCCAGGTGCTCAAGCGGCACCACGTGCACGCCACCTTCTGCATGATCGGCCCGCAGGCCAAGGGCAACCCCGAACTGGTCCGCCGGATCGTCGCCGAGGGCCACCGGCTGTGCGACCACACCGTCACCCACGACGAGTCGATGGACCACAAGCCCTTCGCCTACCAGCAGAAGGAGATCCTGGACGCCCTCGACATGATCGAGGACGCGTCCGGCGGCGCCCCCGTGCAGTACTACCGGGCTCCCGGCGGCGCCTTCACCCCGGCCAGCCGCGCGCTCGCCGCGCAGCACGGCATGCGGCCGCTCGGCTGGAACATCGACACCAAGGACTTCTCCCGGCCCGGTGTCGGCACCATCGTGGCCACCCTCAAGAGCGAGATCCACAACGGCCCGACCATCCTCTTCCACGACGGCGGCGGCAACCGCAGCCAGACCGTGACGGCCCTGGACCAGTCGCTGACCTGGCTGGCCCACCAGGGTTACGCGTTCAGCTTCCCCAAGGTCCGCTAGGCCGCGCGGGCCGTGTGGGATCTGTCGGACACTCCCTAGCCGGCCCCGCCCCGGGGGCCGTAGGGGTGCGGCGGCGCCGCCAGCACCGAGCGCATCACGTCGCGCGCGATGGGCGCCGCGCTGCCGCCGCCCGAGATGTCCGCCCTGGCCGCCTCGGCGTCCTCGACCACCACCGCCACCGCGACTGCCGCCCGGCTCGCGCCGGGCGGTTTGGCGTAGCTGATGAACCACGCGTAGGGCGTGCCCTTGTTGCCGACCCCGTGCTGGGCGGTCCCGGTCTTGCCGCCGACCACCGCACCCGGGATCGCCGCGTTCGTGCCGGTGCCGTCGCTGACCACCGCCTCCATCAGCTGCTGCAACTGCTCCGCGGTGTCCTCGCTGACCGCCCGGTGCATCCGGACCGGACCGGTGCGGGCCACCACGGCGCCCCCGTGGTTGGTGACCCGGTCCACCAGATACGGCGTCATCAGCTCGCCGCCGTTGCCGACCGCGGCGGCCACCATCGCCATCTGCAACGGGGTCGCGGTGGTGTCGAACTGCCCGATCGAGGACAGCGCCACCTGGTCCGGGCTCATCGCGGTGTCGAAGTTGCTCTTCGCCACCCCCGGCGGGATCCGCAGCCGGGTGTCGTTGAAGCCGAAGGCCTCCGCCTGCCGGGCCATCGCGCTCTGGCCGACGTCCGCGCCCAGCTTGGCGAAGACGGTGTTGCAGGAGACCCGGAAGGCGTCGTAGACGCTCGCGTCCGCGCAGCCGCGGCCCTCGTTGGTCAGCGACCAGGTGGTGCCGGGCAGCCGGTAGGGGTCGGGGGAGTCGGTCGGCGCCAGCAGGTCGGTGACCGCGCCGCTCTCCAGCGCCGCCGCCGCGGTGACCACCTTGAACGCCGAACCGGGCGGATACGTCTGCCGGATCGCCCGGTCCAGCATCGGCTGCGCCGGGTCGTCGTTGAGCCGCTGCCACTGCGCGGTGACGGCCGGGCCGGTCCCCGAGAGCAGCCCCGGGTCGTAGGACGGCGACGACACCAGCGCCAGGATCCGCCCGGTCGCCGGGTCCAGCGCGGCGACCGCGCCCCGCCGGCCGGCCAGACCCTCGTAGGCCGCCTTCTGGGCCGCCGGGTCGATCGTGGTGTGGACGTCGCCGGGGCGCTGCCGGTTGCGGGTGATCTCGTTCCACAGCGGCACCGACGCCAGCCGGGAGCTGGTGCCGGACAGCAGCCCGTCCTCGGTGCCCTCCAGCAGCGAGGTGCCGTAGGTCTGCGAGGCGAAGCCGGTCACCGGCGCGTACAGCGGCCCGTCGCGGTACGTACGGGCGTACGCCAGCTGGCTGCCGGTGTCCTGCGACCCGGTGACCGTCCTGCCGCCGGCCAGGATGCCGCCGCGCGGGTGCTGGTAACGGGCGATCGCGATCCGCCGGTTGGCCGGGTCGTGCGCGGACTTCCCCGCGTCGACGACCATCACCCGGACCGCGTTGACCGCCAGGGCCAGCAGCAGCACCAGGCCCAGGACGGCACAGCGGCGGATGCAGCGGATCACGGCGTGTCCTCCGGCGGCTCGGGCGGCGGGCGGCGGGCGCTGTCGCTGACCCGGATCAGCAGTGCCACGATGATCCAGTTGGTGACCACCGAGGAGCCGCCCTGGGCGAGGAAGGGCATCGCCATCCCGGTCAGCGGGATCAGGTCGGTCACCCCGCCGGTGATCACGAACACCTGGAGCGCCAGGATCGTTGCCAGCCCCACCGCGAGCAGCCGCCCGAAGGGGTCGCGCAGCGCGAGCCCGGCCTGCATCCCACGTGCCACCAGCAGCGCGTAGAGGGCCAGCAGCGCGCACAGCCCGGCCAGGCCCAGCTCCTCGCCGGGGGTGGCCAGGATGAAGTCCGACTTCGTGGCGAAGCCGATCAGTTCGGGGTGCCCCTGGCCCAGGCCCGTACCGAGGACGGCGCCGTTGCCGAAGGCGAACAGCGACTGGGCGAGCTGGCCGGGACCGAGGCCGGCGTCGATGCTGGCGAAGGGGTGCAGCCAGTCCTCGACCCTGCTGTGCACATGGGGTTCCAGCGAGCTCACCGCCACCGCGCCGGCCGCGCTGAGCAGCAGCCCCACCGCGACCCAGCCGGTCCGCCCGGTCGCCACGTAGAGCAGCACGACGAAGAGGCCGAAGAACAGCAGCGAGGTCCCCAGGTCCCGCTCCAGCACCAGCAGCCCCACGCTCAGCAGCCAGATCGCCAGCACCGGCCCCAGCACCCGCCCGGTCGGCAGTTGCAGCCTGCGCAGCCCGAAGACCTGCCGGCCGGTGTACGCCAGCGCCGCCCGGTTCGCCGACAGGTAGGCGGCGAAGAACACCGCGAGCAGCACTTTCGCGAACTCGCCCGGCTGGATGGAGAATCCGGCGAACCTGATCCAGATCTTGGCGCCGTTCACCGCCGGGAAGAAGATCGGCGCGGCCATCAGCGCCAGCGCCGCCGTCACCCCGACATAGGAGTAGCGGGCCAGCACCCGGTGGTCGTCGAGCGCCAGCACCACCAGTACGAACAGCGTGATGCCCAGCGTCGACCAGACCAGCTGGGTCGGCGCGGCCCGCGGCCCGAGCGACGGCTCCAGGTCGAGCCGGTAGATCAGCACCAGGCCGAAGCCGTTGAGCAGCACCGCGATCGGCAGCAGCAGCGGGTCGGCGTAGGGCGCCCTGGCCCGGACCGCCAGATGCGCGAGCACCGCGAGCAGCGCGAGCCCGGCGCCGTAACCGGCCGCGTCGCCCGGCACCGCGCCCCGGGTCGCCAGGCCCACCTCCGCGTAGCCGTACACCGACACCAGCACCGCCGCCACGGTCAGCGACAGCTCCACTCCGCGGCGGCGGGACCGGGGCGGCGCCGCCGGGCGGGCCGCGGCGGGCGGAGCCGGTGGCGGCGGAGCGTCGGCGGACGTTGCGCTCATGGGCTGCAACCTAGCAAGGCGGCGGCGACATATCCGTCATGTCACCCGCGAGGCGGCGGCGCCGGTCCGCCCGGAGGGCTGTCGGACGCCGCGCGTAGGGTTGATCGGGTGACACCATCGGGCGCCCGCGCCGCCGTCCCCCAGGACCTCGCCGACCTGCCGTACGCCGTGCTGCTGCGCCCGCACTCCGGGCCGCTGGCCCCCGAGGGCGACTACGACACCGTCCATCTGGACCGGCTGCCGGTCGCCGAGGGCACCCGGGCTCCCGGCGCCCGGTTCCTGGAGTCGGCGATCACCGACTGCGTGCTGGCCGGCACCGACCTGCGCGGCGCCCGCTTCAACGACGCCTGGGCGTCGGGCACCCGCTTCACCGGCTGCACCCTGGCCGGCAGCCAGTGGCTGGACACCGCACTCATCGGCTGCTCGCTGGCGGGCGTGGAGGCCTACGACGCCGTGCTGCGCCGGGTCACCTTCGTCCGCTGCAAGCTCGACTCGGTGAACCTGCGCTCGGCCGCGCTGCACGACGTGGTCTTCGAGGACTGCGTGCTGCGCGACGTCGACTTCGGCGAGGCCCGGCTGGACGGTGTGACCTTCCCCGGCAGCCGGATCGAGCAGGCCAGGTTCGGCCGCGCCACCCTGAAGAACGCCGACCTGCGCGGCGCCCTGGCCATCGACCTCGCCGACGGCTACGAGTCGCTGCGCGGCGCCGTGATCAGCCCGGCCCAGCTGCTCGACCTCGCACCGGCCCTCGCCCAGACCCTCGGCCTCACCGTGGCCGAGCCCGGCCTCGCGTCCCACCCCGACAGGAGCACGAAACGATGAGCACCCTCCACGACATACCGCTGCGGACCCTCGACGGCGCGGCCACCACCCTCGGCGAGCACCGCGGCAAGGCCGTCCTGGTGGTCAACGTCGCGTCCAAGTGCGGACTGACCCCGCAGTACGAGGGCCTTGAGCGGCTGCAGCAGAAGTACGCGGAGCGCGGCTTCACCGTCCTCGGCATGCCCTGCAACCAGTTCGGCGGCCAGGAGCCGGGCACCGCCGAGGAGATCCAGACCTTCTGCTCGACCACCTACGGCGTCAGCTTCCCGCTGCTGGCGAAGGCCGACGTCAACGGCACGAACCGGCACCCGCTCTACGCCGAGCTGACCCGGCTGCCCGACGCGGCGGGCGAAGCGGGCGATATCACCTGGAACTTCGAGAAGTTCCTGGTCGACGGGTCGGGACAGGCCGTCGCCAGGTTCCGTCCCGCCGTCGCTCCGGAGGCCTCCGAGGTCACTGGGGCGATCGAGGCGCTGCTGCCCCGCTGACCCACTCGCCGGGGTGGCAGTCCCGGCCTGACCTGGGACGGAGATGCCTAGATGCGCGTATGCGCCATGGCAGAATCCGGCCGGTCGGGGGACATTGTCCGGAAGCAGCCGCGCTGGTTGTCTTTAACCACCGCCCCGGCGACGAGAAGGGACAGTGGAAGTGCAGGACTACGAATTCCGGACCGGCCACCTGTGTGTCGAGACGGATCCTGCGCTCTGCCTGCCCTGCCAGGAGCGGTTGGATCGGCAACTCGCCTTGCTTCCCCGGGTATACGGCGAGTTGGAGGTTGCACTCGTAGCAGCGCAGGACCCCGGCGACAGACTGTCCGGCACTGACCGGCCCGGCATCCCCCTGAACGGGCCGGCAGTCGAGGCGCGCGCAGCTGTACGAGACACCTTGGCCTCCTGGGCCGATCTCATAGTCGAGGGCCGCACCGTCCGCCTCCCCCTGCGGACGGTGCCGGCCCTCGCCGCATTCCTACGCCGCCACCTCGGCTGGCTGGCCGTACACCCGGCCGCCGACGACGCGGCCACCGACATCGACACCGTCCTGCAACGCGCACTGGCGGTGGCCAGGCCACAGCACGCCCTGATGGCGATGGCGGCCTCGGTCGGATCCTGACCCGAGCCCCGACCGGCTGCCCGCCCCCGAAGATCCCCCCACAAAATGCAGGAAGCACCGTGCGGTCCGCGAATCATCACGGACCGCACGGTGCTTTTGGCTGCGGCGCTGCTGCGGTGCTGCTGCGGTTCAGGCCGCGATGCCGGCGGGGAACGCGTCGGCGGACGCGACGGTGGGGAACCAGCCGACGGGGGTGGCAGTCGGGAACCATCCGTCAGGGGTGACAGCGGTGGGGAACCAGCCGACGGGGGTGGCAGTCGGGAACCATCCGTCAGGGGTGACAGCGGTGGGGAACCAGCCGTCAGGCGCGGCAGTGGGGAACCAGCCAGCGGGGGTGGCAGTCGGGAACCAACCGTCAGGGGTGACAGCGGTGGGGAACCAGCCGTCAGGCGTGGCGGTGTCGGTGCCGGAGGGGGTGGCAGGCGCCGGGGCAGTGGAGGAAGCATTGTCGGCGGCAACGGCTGTGCCCGCGGCCGACGCCAGAACGAGCACCAGTGCTGTAACAGCGGAGACATGGGTCGAACGCCGGATCCGCGACATCATAATCCTTAGGTGGGCAGAAAGTGGGTGCTCACTATGGTCGTGTGGCGACACGTAACTTTCCCAATGTTGGCAAATATACGCGGGCATGGGCCAGCGGCCGTTGATGCGTATATCTGCCATGGCGTGAATGCGCCGGTGTGATCGTCGTCAGATCAGGCCGTGCGCCGCCGCAAGGACTCCCGCCTGGAATCGGCTGTCGGCCTCAAGATACCGCATGATCTCAGAAACCAGGCGACTCACGGTCCTCAGAGACACCCCGAGTTTTCTGGCGATCCGCTCGTCCGTCAGGCCGTTGGCCAGCAGACGCATGGTCGTGCGGTGCTGCTCGGTCAGCTCGCTGTCCGGGTCGAGGCCGTTCCCCCCGTTCACGGAGTAAGGGACAGAACGCAGCCAGCAATCCTCGTACATTGCCACGTAAGAACGGACGAGAGCCGGTCCTCTGATGACTACGGCGGGGCCCGACGGATCATCCGGATTGGCCAGTACCAGCGCACTGTGTGTATCGGCCATAAGGAGATCGAAAGGCACCTGGGGTGCCAATCTGACGTCCACGCCGACGGCCGTCAGATCCGAGAGATATTTACGCTGCCGCGGGGCGGAATTAATGCTCTGGCCATAAATGGCGCGCACTTTTATGCCCCGGGCTATGAGCGCGTTGTCCGCCGTCAGCGAGCCGGCCAGCACCTCGCTGGACGGCAGCGGCCCCGGGTGCATCCAGCTCGCCGACTCGGTGATCGTCGCGTCGAAGTCCCGCAGGAACTGCCGCCGCCGGTGGTCCTTGGTGACCAGCTCGACCTCGATCTCGGCGTTCTCCCGCATCACGGCGGGCCGATAGCGCTCCATCAGCGACTCGGCGGCCGTGACGATCGACGTCAACTCGTCGCGCTGCTGGCGCAACGAGGCCCGTTGCCGGGCCAGCAGCTCGATCAGGGCGGTGTCCGGTTCGACCGGATCCACCACGTCCGCGGTCTCGCCGGGACGGACCAGCCCCAGCTCCTCCAGCTCCCGCCAGCCCGCCTCGGCCTCCGCCTCGGTCAGCCCGATCGCCGCCGCGGCCTTCGCCGGGGCGGAGGAGCCATTGGTGCGCAGTGCCTGATAAAGGGCGAGCCCGATGTCGGCCGCATTCGGCCCACCACCCCTCACCGAATTGGCCACGGATTCCCTCTTTCGTCGCCGGGTGCGCCGAAACGTGCAGGTGCCTGCAAGGTGGCAACGCACCCTATACCGACTCTAGCAATGGATGGCCCTCATGCCATGGGTGAGATCACGGTTCGGACACCCCGGCGTCGCGGTCACGCCACGTTTCCTGGTAGGAACGAGTGCCGACCGCAGAAAGGATGAGCACGATGCGTCACGCGGGGCAGCAGAGGCCGCAGGGACCGCCGGGAGTTGGGGACACCGTCACCACAGGACAGGGCCGTGTCCCGGACGGTGACTTCGGTCCCGGGGACGAGCCGGAGTCCACCCCCGCGCCGGTACGGGTCGTGGTCATCGGGGCAGGCAAGGTCGCCCATGCCGCGCATCTGCGGGAGATCCGCGACCTGCCGCAGTTGATCAGGCCGGTCGCCGTGATCGACCCCGACCCCGGCCACCGGGCCGCCCTGATGGCCGGCTTCCCCCGGGTCGCGGTGTGCACCACCGCGGAGGAGTCGGTGTGGGCCGGGGCGACCGCCGCCCTCGTACTGTCGCCGTGGTGGACCCACAAGGACGCGGTGCTCGGCTGCCTGGACGCCGGGCTGCCGGTGCTGTGCGAGAAGCCGGTGAGCCTGGACCCGGCCGAGATCGACGAGCTGATCGCGGCCGAGGTGCGCACCGGCGTCCCCGTCACCGCCGGGTACATGAAGCGGCACGACCCGATCGTGCAGCTGTTCATCGACCACTGCCGCGAGCACGCGGCCGACGCCCGCCGGATCACCGTCGACATCCACGACCCCAACGCCCCGCACCTGGTCGACCACCTGGTGCCGTACCCGCCGCCGCCCTTCGGCCCGCAACCGCCCCCCGCGGAGGCCGCGCTGGTGCGCGCGCTCGGCGCCGACGCCACGGCGACGCAGCGCGAGGTCTACGCGCGGGGCCTCGGCGGCTCGCTGATCCACCAGGTCAACATCGTGCACGCGGCCCTCGACGGCACCGGCCGCCGGCTCCACGGCAACCTGGAGCACAGCATGCAGTGGGCCGGCGGCAGCGCGGTCAGCTGCCGCTGGCGCCCCGACGACGACCTGGTGGTGGAGGCCAGCCATCTGCGGCTGCCGGCGCACCGGCGCTACCGCGAGACGCTGGAGTTCACCGGCACCGACTCGGTCGCCACGCTCACCCTTCCCTCGCCCTACGCCCGCGACGAGGGCGCGACCCTGCAGATCGACACCTGGGACGCCGACGGGACCTCCACCCGGCGCACCCACCGGGCGGCCGCGGCCAGGATCGGCTTCCGCGAACAACTGCGGGCCTGGACCCGCAGCGTGTCCTGGATCCCCAACCCCGGCCCCCGCCCGGCCCCCCGCCCCGGCATCTGGCCGCTGCCGGGCCTGCGCGAGGTGCGCGAGGACGCGCTGGCGGTACGGGAGGCGGCGCTGCGGCTCGGCTGACCCCGCCCGGCGCTGCGGCTCGGCTGATCCGGGCCCGCGCTACTCCGGCTCGGCCGCCAGCGCGGTCGGGTCGGGCACGTGCGGCAGGACGTCGGCGAGGTAGCCGGCGACGGCCGCCTCCAGGCCGACGTCGTGCCCGACGGCCTCCGACAGGTACCAGCGGTGCTCAAGCAGCTCGTGGTAGACCTGCGCCGGCTCCATGTGGCGGCGCAGCTCGGCCGGGACCATCCGGACCGCCGGCCGGAAGACCTGGCGCACCCAGCGGTGCGCAAGCACCTCGGGGCGGGCTCCGAGGGAGTCGCCTGGGGCGTAGTCGTCCTGGGTGGTCATCCAGGAGTCCAGGTCGTTGAGCAGGCTGCGGGCCTGGTTCTCCTCGGTGTCCAGGCCGGTCAGCCGCAGCAGCTGGCGCTGGTGGTGCCCGGCGTCCACCACCTTCGGCACGAAGGTCACGCTGTCGCCGCCGGGCGATCGCTGGATCTGCATCTCGGCGACGTCGAAACCGAGGTCGTTGAGGCGGCGGATACGGCGGTCGATGTAGTGCCGCTTGTCCGCCGGGTAGACCGACTCGCGGGTCAGCTCGTGCCACAGGTCGCTGTAGCGGGAGCAGATCGCCTCGGCGAAGGTCACCGGGTCCACCGACGGGTGCAGCGAGCCGCCCGCCTCCAGGTCCATCAGCTCGCCGGCGATGTTCACCCGGGCGAGCTCGATGTCGTAGTCCCGCTGCCCGGCGGTCAGTTCGGGCTGGATCTGCCCGGTCTCGGCGTCCACCAGATAGGCGGCGTAGGCCCCGGCGTCGCGGCGGAAGAGGGTGTTGGACAGCGAGCAGTCCCCCCAGGCGAAGCCCACCAGGTGCAGCCGCACCAGCAGCACCGCGAGCGCGTCGAGCAGCCGGCTGACGGTGCCGGGGCGCATCGTGGTCTCGAACATCGAGCGATACGGCAGCGAGCCGTTCAGATGCCGGGTGATCAGCGCCGGCTCCAGCGCCGAGCCGTCCGCGGCGACCCGCCCTGTGACCACCGCGATCGGGTCGACCGCGGGTATCGCGAGCCGGTCCAGGTCCCGCAGCAGCCCGTACTCGCGCACCGCCGCCCACTCGCTGACCTCCTTGACCGCGACCACCTGGTCGCCGGCCCGGGCGAAGCGCACCACGTGCCGCGAGATGCCGCGCGGCAGCGCGACCAGGGACTTGTCCGACCACTGTTCGAGCGGCAGGTGCCATTCGAGGTCGAGCAGGTCGGAGGGGTGGTCGGCGTCGAAGGCCCTGATCTGCAGCGGCATGGCGCGGCTCGTCTCTGTCGTCTGCGGTTCGGCAGCTCCGATGCTGCCATGCGCCTGCCGCGGGCTCCGGGGCCGGGTTGCGCCCGGGGCCCGCGCGGGCGGCCGCGGCCCGGGCGATTGTCTTACGCGGGCAGCGCCGACCGGGCGGCTGCCTTACGGGCGCCGCGGCCAGGGGCCGTCGTGTTACGCGGGCACCGCGGCCAGGGCGGTCGCGGGACGGGACGTGACCAGGAGGTCCACCAGCCGGCGTACGGCCGTCACGTCGCCGCCGACCGCCAGCTCGCCGCTCTGCGCGGCCTCGGCGATCGGGCGGCGGCCCTGGAGCACCTCCGTCAACGTCGCCAGGTCACCCGCCAGGGTGGCGTCCGGCCGCTCGGGCACCCCGCGCTCCACGGTGAGCCGGCCACCGCCGACCCGTACGGCGAAGCGGTCGTCGCCGATCCGCACCGCGAGGACCGCGGCGAGCTCCCCCCTGCCCTCGGCCGCGGCGTCCCCGGCGAAAGAGCCGAAGCGTGAGCACAGCCAGAGCAGCAGCGAATCCGCACTGCGGTAGGGGTCGGCGGTCGCCACCGGCGTCCGTCCGCCCCAGCGGCCGAGGCCGATCAGCAGCGGCTCCAGCTCCCGGCCCCACTCGGTGAGTTCGTAGATCCGCGCCCCGGTCGGCGGCCCCAGCGTCCGGCGCCGCAGCACCCCCGCGCCCTCCAGCTCGCGCAGCCGCTGCGCCAGCACGTTCGGGCTCACCCCGGGCAGCCCCGCGTGCAGCCCGGTGAACCGCTTCGGCCCGAGTACCAGCTCCCGCACCACCAGCAGCCCCCACCGCTCCCCGACCAGGTCGAGGGCGCGCGCGATGCCGCACCCGTCGCCGTAACTGCGCTTCGACGCCATGGAGATCAACTCCCGCGGTCGAGAAGAGCCTGCGAATCGAGAGGAGCTTCTTCCTCAAGACTAACCGCTGGCTTTTCAGGAGTCGCGGGCCGAGGCCTGCCGCCCTGGTGTGCGGGCCGGTCTAGGCTCGCCGCCACCCCCGGCGCCGGCCGGTAATGCGGTCGACAACGGGCGGCCCGATCGAAGACGATGCGTCCTCATGACCAGAACCGATGTGCCGGCCACCGGCGACGAGCGCGCCTCCCTCGTCACCTTCCTCGACTACGTCCGTGACACCGCCCGCATGAAGTGCGACGGCGTCTCCGCAGAGGACGCCCGCGGAGCCCCGCTCCCAGGGTCCCCGCTGATGACCCTGTGCGGCCTGATCAGCCACCTGCGCTGGGTGGAGGCCTGGTGGTTCGACGTCATCTTCCTCGGCGGCGAGGACCAGGGCCCCTGGACCGACGAGGACCCCGACCGCGAGATGACCATGGCCGTCGACATCCCGCTGGCCGAGCTGCTCGCCGACTACGAGACCCAGAACGCCCGGCACCGCGAGCTGGTGGCCGCGCACTCCCTCGACGAGCTCGCCAAGCGCCCCATCCGCGACGGCCGCCGGATGAATCTGCGCTGGATCCTGCTCCACCTGATCGAGGAGACCGCCCGCCACAACGGCCACCTCGACATCCTGCGCGAGCTGGCCGACGGTACGACCGGCTCCTGACCGCCGGGGCGGCGCCCGGCGGGCCCACTCCTTCCCGCCCTCGTCTTCTCCTGCCCCGACGGCACGGGTGTGCGGCGTGACCGCACGGGGCTCAGCTGTCGTAGCGGGGCGGGGCCTGGTCGGAGGAGGCCGGGACGACGTCGACGTCGGTCCTTGCGGTCAGCGACTCGATCGCCGCCGCGCTCGCGCCGATTCCCGCCCAGTGCGGATCGACGTCGCTGGTGAAGCACCAGCGGTGATCCGCCGGCCACACGAACGCCGGCGGTGCGCACGGCCGCCCGCCGCCGAACTCCGCCTCCCACCGCTCGATGTCCGCCAACTCACCGGCGAACAGCACGTATCGGCGGTGCGGCAGCACGAGCAGGGGGCCGTTGGCCAGCAGTTCCGGGTCGAGGAACGACCCGGAGTAGCCCTCCCACACGCAGAAGTAGCACCGCTCGGGCGCCTGAGTGTGCCCCGCCAGGCCCCGGAGTACAGCCCGCGCCTGCGCGATCTCCGACGGGTGGTCCTCGGGCAGCTCGACATCCGCCTCGGACAACCCCGGCCCGTCCGGGTCCGGAATGAAGCGCAGTCTCGCGTACGCCGCGAACCCTGCGGGCCCTAACGTGAGCAGGCGCATCGGATCGGCCCCGGTGCGGGTGAGCCAGCCGGCCGCTGACAGGTCTTCGCTGCGGTGCACTCTCGGTTCCTCCGCTACTGAGGGGGCGCAGGCGGTCGCTCGATGGTGAACGCGCGGGTGACCGGATTGACCCGGGCCGGCAGCACCGTCCCCTGCGTGGCACTGCCGAACCGGTACTTCGGGACTTCACTGCCGCACTCGAACGATTCGAAACCGGGGCCGCTGATTCGCATCACGAGCCGGACCTGCTCGTATTCGTCGTTGCTCGGCGGGGCGGCGGCGACCGCCAGAACCAGCGCGGTCGCGTCGACGCCGAGGGCGGCGAGCTGGAGCGTGGCCCGCCGATCCTCGCGGGCGCCGAGGACGGTGGACAACCCGACGCAGGCGACGAACGCCGCGACCAGGGCGACGCCCGCCCCGGCCCACACCCAGCCACTGCTGGTCTCCCCGACGTCGGCGGCAGTGCGGACGGTGGCATAGAGGGAGGCGCCTCCCGCACCCAGGAAGAGGACCGCGCCCACGGTGTACGCGACCGCTGTGATCGCCGGTCCCCTGGGGTCCAGCAGGACAGGTTCGTGGACGCGGGCGCTGGCCATGGTCGCACCCTAGTGCTCCGACCGAAGGAGTTCTCGGGGTGGGCTGCTTCGGGGGTACGTCAGAGGGCGCGGGCGAAGCTGATGAAGGTGGCCCACTCGGTGGAAGAGAAGGCGAGTTGGGGACCTTCCTTGTCCTTGGAGTCGCGGACGTGGACGACCTCGGGGCAGGTCGCGACCTCGACGCAGTCGCCGGAATCACCGCTGCTGTGGCTGGACTTGTGCCAAGTAAGGGCGACCTCAATGCAGTTGTCGCCCTGGCCGCTGCTGTAGCTGCTCTTGAACCAGGCCAGTTCGTCGGTGCTCATAGCTCTCCTCGCAGTCGCAACAGCAGGCTCTTGGACTCCTCGGGGCTGAGGGCCTGCGAGCGCAGTTTCGCATACCGCATCTGGAGGATGCTGACCACCTTGGGATCAGGGATGAGCTGCCCGGTCTGTTGCCCTTCGCCGTACGCGAGCCACCTGTTGTCAGGCGTCTCCAACAGCTGGATCGGGCCGTTTAGCCCGGGGTGCACGCTGGTAGCCAGCGGCAGCACCTGGCTCTCGATGTTCCTCCGCCGACTCACCTCAAGCACATGGTCGATCAGCTCTCGCGTCACCTCTACGCCGCCCGTCCGGCGTAGGAACAGATGCTCATCGAGCACAAAGCTAAAGGCGGTGTTGGGACGTTCGCTCAAGAATTGCTGACGCTCAGCCCGTGCAGCCCACTGACTCTCGATCTCCTCATCGCTCAACGGCGGCAGGCGCTCATCGAACAGCGCCCGCGCGTAGGCCTCGGTCTGAAGCAGCCCCGGGATGACGCGACACTCGTACGTGTACAGGCTGATCGCCGTCTCTTCCTTCTTCGCCCACTGGCGGAACCAGGTCGCGAGCCCCGGGCGCCGGGCAACGTGCTTGAGGGCATTGCGCAAGGCCCCCGTGTCGCCCAACACCGGCTCAGCCCGCTCAGCGAAATCCGGGTCGGGCATGCGCCGCCCCACCTCGATAGAGGTGACCGTGTGCTTCGAGAGGCCGATCAGGTGGCCGAACTCCTCCCGGCTCAAGCCGGCATGCTCCCGTAAGGCCTGGACGAACGCGCCGAACGTCCGCAAGCTGTCGGAGGGTTCGGGCTCGCCGCCGCCCGCGCTCGTACCGCTGCTGCTGCCGCCGCCGCCCGCACCGTTGGCCGTCATCGGCCACCTCCCGCGCCCTTGCCCCTGGGGTCACTCCCAACCGGGACATGCTTACGGTCGGTGATGTGTACTGTCCACCCTTGGTGCATGTACGCTCGCGCAGCGTACATGGCGAGGTGCTGGCAGGGCGGTGTTCGCGCAGGCCACATTGGGCATCATGACAACTCCAGCTATTCAGCAACTGCCGTGTACGGAAGGTGAGTTCAGCCAGCAGTTCAGCTCCACGCGGCGTGGTGCCCGGCTCGCACGGCACTTGGCGCTGCACCAGCTGAGCACGTGGGGAATCGCGTACGGCTCCGACGTCTTCGAGGCGGCCGAGACCGTAGTGGCCGAGCTGGCCGCGAACGCGGTGACGCACGGCTGCGTCTCCGGGCGGGACTTCGAGCTGCGGCTGGCGATCAGCCGGACCACGCTGCGGATCGAGCTCTCCGACACCCGTACCGAACGCCGGCCGCCGGGTCCCGGCGACCTGGCACCACCCGGGTCGCTCGCCGAGTCCGGGCGCGGGCTGCTGCTGGTCGAGGCGGTGGCCGACCGGTGGTCGGTGCTCGACCGCTTCCCGGTCGGCAAGACCGTCCGCGCCGAACTCGACCTGCCCGCCGCCGCGGACGGAGGCGGCGCGTGATGCCCGAGGACACCACGGCTCTGCGCCGCCGCCTTGAGCACTACCTGCACACCGCCGACGCGGCCAGAGCCTGGCTCGCACCCGCCGAACAACGCCTGCCCCTCAACGGGGCGCCCGTGCCCGCCTTCCCCGACTACGACGCGGCGGTCGACTGGGCCGAACGCGAACAGCCCACCCTCGGCGTCCTGGTCCGGGCCGCCGCGTCCGCCGGACTCGACCGGATGGCCTGGCAGTTGGCCGAAACGACATGGCACGCCTGGCCCTCGACAGCCGCCGACGCGGACTGGCTGGAAGTCGGCCGGGCGGGCCTGGCGGCAGCCGAACGGGAAGGGGACACGACCGGGCAGATCCGCCTGCTGATAAGCCTCGGCACGGCCTACCGGGCCGCGAACCGGCTGGACGACGGCCTCCGTACCCTCGCCCGCGCCCTCGAACTCTGCCGCGCCACGGACAACGCCCCGGACGAGGCCCACGCGCTCAACCTCATCGGCCTCCTCCACCTCCGCGCCCGCCGCCTGGACAGCGCGGCCGCGTGCTTCGAGTCGGCGCTGAGTACATTCCGTGAACTGGGCGAGGAGCACTGGGCGGCGGTCGTGCTGTCCAATCTGGCCTCGACGCGTTTCAGCGCGGGCCCGGCTGCTGATGCGCGGGACGCCGTGCGGCAGGCACTCGCCGCCCACCGTGCTCTGGGCAACCGGCGGGGCGAGGGCAATGTCCTGCGTATCGTCGCCGCTCTGCACAACGAGTGCGGGGAGCCCGACGAGGCGTACGCGGCCGCCCGTGAGGCACTGACGATCGCAACGGCCCTGCGTGACCGCACGCTGGAGGCGTACTGGCTGCTGCCCCTCGGCGACGTCCAGCGCGCCACGGCTGCGTACGGCGACGCGTTGATCTCGTACCAGCGCTCGGCGCCATTGCACCGCCGCCTGGGCGACCGCAGCCGCGAGGCACTGGCGTGGCGCGGGGCGGGACTGACGTACGCGGCCCTCGACCGCCCGGCCGAGGCGGCGGCCTTCCACCGCCGAGCCGCCACCGTCCACGCGGAACTGGGCGACGCGTGGGAGCACGCGCTCGACCTCACCCACCTGGCAACCGCCCTGGTCCCCACGGATCCCGCATCCGCCCGCACCCACGTGACCCAGGCCCGCGCCTGCCTGACCCCCTTCACCGACCCCCGCGCCGACGCCGTCCGCGCCGAGATCGACTGCCGCCTCAGCCAGCTCCCCTGACCTCCGCCCCTCCAGCTCCGGCACAGCAATGGCCGATTCCGCCCCGCACCCGGACCACCACTCCAGGTAACATCAACGAGCACAGTCTGTGACATCGGGGTTGCTGGGAGGCAGTCATGGCTCGCTCGTGGGAGGCCGACCCGTCGGCGTTATTCGTGCGGCGACTGGGCAAATCGGCTGCGGAGCTGGGGAATTCACAGGGCGACGACGACTGCCCCGACATCTGGCAACTGGACAACGGCGACATCGCGGTGATCGGCCGGGATCTGACCACGGCCTATGCGCCCCACCTGCCCGACGGCGTGACGCTGGGAACGGATGAGCGGCTGGTCGTGATCCCGGGCAACATGCTGAGTGCGGCAAGAGTGGACATCCCTGATGCTTGATCTTCGCGTGCCGTTGCTCCCGGCGGACCAGGGCGAACCACTCAGGCACGAGGAATATGGACGGGACTTCCGCACCCGTCGCGCGGCGCTCCGCGACAGCGAGTCGTGGAAGCTCGAACGGCGCCAGCACTTCGAGGAGTTGGCCAGCCCGAGCCGCGAAGCACTCAGGCAAGGGGACTGGCCGGAGGTCCTGCGCCAGTTCGAGGCACTGCGGGATGCCTCGCGGCAGATCGCGTCGACCGACACACGGCACCGCTCGCCGTTTCGTCGGCTGCGCGTGGTCGAGGAACCCCTGACGCCCTACGTGCAATGGGAGTTGTACTGGCTCCGGATGCGTGCGGAGGTCGGGAACCCCACTCGCGTCCTCCTCGCCGATGCCGTGTCCGCGGCGGAGGAACAGGGCCGGCTCCCGGAGATGGTCGTGCTGGGCGGCCGCACGCTCTACCAGGTGCTGTATTCCGAGGCCGGGGCCCCGTCCGGTGCGACCCGCTGGACCGATCCTGACGTGGTCGGGCCGTGGGACGCGTATATCCGTGACGCCTACGCGCAGGCCGAGGACGTCCTGTCGTACTTCGACCGGGTGGTGGCCCCCCTTCCGCCGCCTCCCGCGGCCTGACCACGATGGCGGGCGGCGTGGACGAGTCACGGAACGATCTGTCGGGGTCGTCCAGGGATGTGGTGCAAGCCGGGAACGTGACCGGGGACATCCACTTCCACCGCGGAGCTCCCGAGCGCGGGCATCCGACCCCTCGGCAACTGCCGGCCGACGTCCACGGCTTCGTCAACCGCACCGACGAACTCGGCCAGTTGGACGCGGTACTGACCGGCCGGGACGGCGGTCAGGTCGTCGTGTCGGTACATGTGCTCGCCGGGACGGCGGGCGGCGGCAAGACGTCGCTCGCGCTGCACTGGGCGCACCAGGTCAAGGACCGATTCCCTGAAGGCCAGTTGTTCGTGAACCTGCGGGGCTACGACCCGGGAGAGCCGGTCACCGCCGAGCAGGCGTTACGCGGCTTCCTGCGCGCACTGGGCGTGCCCGCCGCCGAACTGCCGGGGGATGTGGACGCCGCTGCCGCCATGTATCGGTCGCTGCTCGCCGAGCGGCGGGTGCTGGTGCTGCTGGACAACGCAGCCAGTGCGGGGCAGGTGCGGCCTTTGCTGCCCGGCGGCGGGGACAGTCTCGTGCTGGTGACCAGCCGCAGTCGCCTGTCAGGGCTGGCGGTACGGGATGGCGCACGACGAGTGACGCTCGGGACGCTCCCCGAGGCGGAGGCCGTGGCATTGCTGCAGGCGGTCACCAGCGGGTATCGGGTGGGCGACGCTCCGGAGCGGCTCATCGAATTGGCCCGCCTCTGCGCCCGCTTGCCTTTGGCCTTGCGGATAGCGGCCGAACGCGCGGCCAGCCACCCGCACATGTGCCTTGAGGAGCTGATAGCCGAACTACGGGACGAGTCGGCACTGTGGGACGCGCTGAGCACGGGCAGCGAGGACGAGGCGGACGCGGTGCGTACGGTCTTCGCCTGGTCGTATCGGGCGCTGTCCGCGCCCGCCGCCAGGCTGTTCCGGCTGCTCGGCCTGCATCCGGGGGCCGAGTTCGGGCTGCACCCGGCGGCCGCGCTGGCGGACCTGACGATCAGCCGTGCACGGCAGTTACTGGACGACCTGGTCGGCGCGCATCTGGTGGAGCAGACCGCACCGGACCGGTATCAGTTTCACGACCTGCTGCGGGCGTATGCCACCGAGCAGGCACAGACCGAAGAGCCTCCCGGGCAACGGGACGGGGCCCTGCGGCGGGTCCTGGACTGGTATCTGGGGACGGCTGCCGCCGCCCAGGGCTGGATCAAGCCACGCGAGCTCCGCCTGTCACTGCCCGAACCGGTCACCGCCGTGGAGCCGCTGGTCTTCGCGGACTACAACGCCGCCGTCGACTGGGCAGAGCGCGAGCATCCGACGCTGCCCGCTCTGGTCCGCGCGGCGGTTACCGCGGGACTCGATCAGCATGCGTCGTGCATGGCGGAGGCGGCGTGGCGGGCCATGTCGCCGTCGGCCGCCCGGACCGACTGGCTGGACAGCGGCCACCTGGGGCTGGAGGCCGCGGAACGGTCCGAGGACGCGGACGCACAACTCCGCCTGCTCACCTGTCTCGGAATGGTCTACCGGGAGGCGAACCGCTTCGAGGAGGGTCTGGAATGCCTGAGCCGCGCGCTGGATGTCGCGCGCCGGACAGGCGGGCGGTTCAGCGAGGCCCGCGTGCTGAACACCGTCGGCCTGATCCACCTGCGCAGGCGGCAACTCGGCCTGGCCGAAGACCATTTCAGCCTGGCCGGATCGATCCTCCACGAGCTGGGCGACCGCGGCCTGGCCGCAGCCGTGTTCGCCAACGTGGCGACCGCGGGCCACAAGGCGGGACGGCTGCCCGAGGCGTCGGCCGCCCTCGAACAGGCGATGGAGATCCAGCGGTCCGCGGGCGACCAGCCGGGCCTGGGCAACGCACTGCGCCTGTCGGCGTCGATCCAGCTGGAGTCCGGGCAGACCGACGCGGCCCTGCGGTCGGCTCAGGGGGCGTTGGACATCGCGCTCAACCTGCGCAACCACACGTTGGAAGCGTATTGGTTGTTGACCCTCGGCGACGCCCACCGCGCCACCACCGCCTACGGCGACGCCCTTGCGGCGTACCAGCGTTCAGCGATGCTGCACCGCCGCCTCGGCGACCGCAGCCGTGAGGCGCTGGCCTGGCGCGGGGCCGGGCTGACGTACGCGGCGTTCGACCGCCCTGCCGAGGCCGTCGACTTCCACCGGCGGGCCGCCGCCGTGCACGCCGAACTCGGTGACGGCTGGGAGCACGCGGTCGAGCTCGACCACCTCGCAACCGCCGTCCTCCCCACCGACCCCGGCGAGGCTCGCACCCATTGGGCGCAGGCGCTGGATCTGCTCACGCCGTACATCGACCCCCGGGCGCGGGCCGTTCGGGCGAGGATCGAGCGGGAGTTGACGGCGGGCGGGTGACGCCCGCCGCGGCCACCGGGGTAGTCGGTGTTACAGGCGAGCGTTACATCAGACCGGCTGGCCGGGCCGCGCCGCGGACGTTGCAGGAGCCTTGACACGTCAAGGCCCAGGCGGCTTTTCTGTGGGCACGCCCCGCCCGTTTCCGGAACGTTACAGGTGTTTCATGGCCGACGCACCGCCTAGGAGACCCCGATGAGACGCGCCCTGGGCGCGGCGGCCTTCACCGCCGCCGCGCTGTGCCTGACCTGCCTGCCGGCCACCGCAACGGCCACGTCGGCCCCGGCCCCCGCCCCGGCCACAGCAACCGCGGCCCCCGCCCACCACCCCGCGCCCCCGCCGCAGGCGAGAGTGTGGCTGACCACCGCGGACGACTCCGTCCAGCTCCAGCCGCAGGCTCCCGTCGCCTTCCACCCCGGTGCCTCCGACCTCACCACCATCACCGTCGACCCGAACCGGTCCCTCCAGCGGATGGACGGCTTCGGCGGCGCGATGACCGACTCCTCGGCCGCGGTGCTCAGTTCGCTGCCGCGGGGTGCCCGTGACGCGGCGATGCGGAAGCTGTTCGACCCGCGGAGCGACGACGGCACCCACTGGCGTACGGCCGCCACGGGCGCGGGCACGGGCCAGCTCACCACGGTCGACCTGCGGTCCGCTCGCGCCCGGTACGTCCGCGTGACGCAGACCGCCACCTCGCCCAACTGGTGGAGCCTGGCGGACCTCCGCCTCTACCGCTGACGGGGCGCCGGGGGGCGCCGCACAAGTCGGCGCCCCCCGCCACGGCGGCCGGAAACTGTCCCGGTCCTGCTGTCATCCGAGGGCGAGCCGGACGGGGTTGTGAAGGGTAGGGAGGTTCGCTCCTCCCGATGATCGCTTCGACCCGCAGGGAGTTCGTTCCATGACCCGAATGAAGCAGTATCTGGCCGCAGCGGCAGTCGCCGCCGCACTGGCGGTCAGCGCGCCGGCCATGGCCCAGGCCGTCAGCCCCGCACACGCGTCGGCCCGCCCGGCGCAGAACCGGTCCGCGTCCGTCCACCAGGGAGCCGGGAAGGCCGGATCCGCCTCCGCGGTGCGGGCGTTGGCCCCGGGTGAGCGGGTGGCCGTCGGGGAGGGGCTGTCGGTCTGGCTGACGGACGAGGGCAAGTACACCTCTTCGCCCTCCCAGGGGACGCAGTTCACTCCCAAGGCCGACGGTGGGCAGTCGAGCGGGGTGAACCTCCAGGCCGAGCCGGTGTCGGGGAAGTGGTTCGTCTCCGGCGTCTACCTCGGGCAGGGCACCCCGTCGAAGGTGGAGGTCACCACGACGAACGGCGGCGTACTGGCCGGTCACGCCCTGCAGTTGGCGGGCGAGGACACCTGGGGGGCCTTCTACCTCGACCCGACCAGCGCCCTGCCGGTCTCCACGAACCCCCACCCCCACCTGGGCATCGCGAAGGTGACCGTCTACGACGCCGCAGGACACGTCATCACCAGCAGCACCTTCCACGGCTGAGCCGTCCGACATCGGGTGGGCCCGGTCGATCCGGGCCCACCGCCGAATCCGACGCCGGCAGCGGCAATCTGGAAGGAAGCAGCCGCCTTGACGTACGAGCGCCACAGCGATCACACCGAGACCGCGGACTCGGCAGCCTTCGCGGCGTTCGCCGCCCAGGCGTGGCCGCGGCTGGTCCGCACCGCGCACCTGCTCACCGGTGACTTCCAGGAGGCCGAGGACCTGGTCCAGCACACCCTGGCCAAGGTGTACGGCCGGTGGCGGAGCATCCCGCGCGACGAGGTCGACACGTACGTGCGGTCCGCGCTGGTCAACAACAACCGCAGCCGCGTACGCAAGCGGCGGGTCACCGAGTTGCTCATGCCGTTCCTGGCCGGGCAGAGCGAACCGAGCGGGCAGAGCGAGCGGCCGCCTTCCGGACACAGCGACGCGCTGGACGAGCGTGCGGCCGTCCTGGAGGTGCTGAAGGTCCTCTCGGCCCGCCAGCGCACCGTGCTGGTATTGAGGTTCTACGAGGACATGAGCGAGCAGGAGATCGCCTGGACGCTGAACTGCTCGGTGGGCACCGTCAAGACACACACCCGGCGCGGCCTCGCAGCGATGCGCGCCCATCCCTCACTCTCCCGCAACCCGACTTCGGAGCCCGCCCGATGAACCGCGAATCCGAGACCGAACGGCTGCGTGCGGTCCTCACCCGGGCTGCCGAGGACATCT
Source organism: Streptomyces sp. NBC_01198 (assembly GCF_036010485.1). Classification (NCBI taxonomy): domain Bacteria; kingdom Bacillati; phylum Actinomycetota; class Actinomycetes; order Kitasatosporales; family Streptomycetaceae; genus Streptomyces; species Streptomyces sp. NBC_01198. The sequence goes on along the minus strand of NZ_CP108568.1, from coordinate 2,578,029 downwards.
CCCCCTCACCGCTGCCGCTGGCGGCCATCGAGCGCGCCGGCCGCACGCGCCGGCGTGTCCGCACGGCCGGGACGGCCATCGGCAGCGCCGTGCTGGTGACGCCGGTCATCGCCGTCGCGATGCATCTCGGGTCCGCGCTGCCCTCGCCGTGGCACCGGCACGGGAACCCGCCCGCGGCAACCGGGAACGGCGCCACGGGCGTTCCCGCGGCGCGGGTGGTGGCCGCGGGTGAGCGGGTGGATGTCGGTCCCGGGCTGTCGGTCTGGCTGACGGGCAAGGGGAAGTACGTCTCTTCGCCGTCTGAGGGGACGCAGTTCACCCCGAAGGTCGACGGTGACCAGACCGGCGGGGTGAACCTGCAGGCCGGGCAGGTGTCCGGCAAGTGGTTCGTCTCCGGCGTCTATCTCGGGCAGGGCACCGCGTCGAGGGTGGAGTTCCGTACGGTCGACGGGCGCGTGGTCGCCGGTCACGTGCTGCAGTTGGCGGGCGACCGTACCTGGGGGGTCATCTACCTCGACCCGAGCGCGGTCCTGCCGGTCGCATCGGACCCCGAGCCCCGTCTGGGCGTCACCAAGGTGACCGTCTACGACAACGCCGGGCATGTCATCAGCACCGGTGCGGCCGGCGCCCGCAGCTGACCGGGGCCACGGCCCCGGGACCGGCGGCCTCCCCGCCCCCTGTCGTCGGCCTGGCCTTTGACGGACTGGGCGGCGGGGAAGGCCCGGCCGTAGTCGGCCTCCGCGTCACCGGCGCCGTCGCCCTGGCTGGGGTCCTCCGGGTCGGCGGTGGTGCCCTTGGTCACGCCGTTGAGGCAGGTGAGGTTCTTCGGGTCGAGGTTGCCGAAGGCGTAGTTGACGACGTCCAGCTTGGCGGCGGCGCCCGAGGTGTGGAGGTTCTTCACGAGGAGGGGAGGCCGGCCGGCGCGGTCGGCGGGACGGTGTCGGTCGCCGGGGCGAAGCTCGGCGCTGGGCTCCCCGGCGTTGCCGCGGCCGTCCTTGGCCCGCACGGTGAACTGGTAGGCCGTGGCCGGTGACAGGCCCTGGACGGTCGCACCGGTGGTGGCGCTGGACGCCACGACGGCCCCGGCGCGCAGCACGTCGTAGGAGGCCACCGGGAAGTCCTCGATGGCGGCCGCCGTCCACCGCAGGCTCACGGTGTGGGCGGTGGCGTCGGCGACGGTGACGCCGGTCGGCGCGTGCGGCGGCACGGCCGGGCTGCTGTCGCACTTGTCGCCGTTGACCAGCCAGCCGGTCGGAGTGCCCGGCGGGCCGGAGGCGGTGAAGGTGTAGGTGTACGGGTACGTCGAACCGCCCGCCGAGACGGTGGAGTTGTAGTAGGCGGGCGAGGCGACGACATGGGAGCCGCTGACGGTCGAGGTGCCGTACGTCTCGTCGGTGATCTTCACGCCGGCCGGCAGGTCGAACTCCAGGGTCCAGCCGTTCACCGCGGCGGCGGTGCCGTTCTTGACGGTGTAGGTGCCCGTCCATGACGAGCCGCTGCGGCTGCTGCTGAACTGCGCGGTGAGCGCGGCTACGGCCTGCGCGGCCTGCGCGGCCGGCGCGCCCAGGCCGGTGAGCCCGGCCAGCGCGAGCGCCGGCGTGGCCACGACGGCGGCCCCGGCGGCCGGCCACCGGCGTCTGCGGTCGGAGGTGCGGGACGATCTCCATAATCCCGGTCCGGGGGACACGGCTCTCCTCGGTGTGTGGGGGAAGAGCGAGGGCGGCTCTCCCAGGACAACCGAGATCCCCGGCGGCAATGCACCGAACGAGAATTGGACTGGACCAATCCCGAGGGCCGGGCGGCGTCGTCGCTGATGGAGTGGACTAGACCAACTCCGGTGATTTACCCGCACTTGACCCGGCGCCCGGGGTCAGTCCTCGGCGTCCCCGAGCGTCCGCGGCGGCGGCAGCGGCCTGCCGGACTCCCAGCTGCGCCGCCAGGACCCGGCGGCCGGCGGGCCGGCCGGCCGCGCGACCGCGGACTCCCGCGGCTCGCGCAGGGCGCCGTACCAGCCCAGCTCCTCCTCGTTCCACAGCCGCGCCACCGCCGTGGCCAGCCGGGTGTTGAAGTCCCAGGCGTTCTCGCCCGGTTGCGGGTGCAGTGGATCGCCGTAGCGCACCGAGACGCGCGGCCGGCCAGGGATCGGCCAGCCGCGGCCGCGCGGCATGGCGGCGTACGAGCCGCGGACCGCGATCGGCACCGCGGGGATGCCGAAGCCGCAGCACAGGTGGGCGCTGCCGGCCCGCACCCGGTTCATCCAGCCGTCCTCCGAGCGGGTGCCCTCCGGGAAGAGCAGCAGATTCCAGCGCTCGGCGACGAGTTGCGGCGCCAGGCTCCTGAGGCGGTTCGAGCCCTTGCGCTCCACCGGGAAGCCGTTGATGGCCAGCGCGGTCAGCACGGCACGCCACGGGGTGTCGAAGAAGTAGTCGGCGGCGGCGCCCACCGCGATCCTGCGGGCGAACCTGGGCGGCAGCGAGCCCAGGATCAGCGGGGTGTCCAGATGGCTTGCGTGGTTGGCGACGAAGACCACCGGGCCGCGCAGCCCTTCGAGCCGTTCGACCCCCTCGACGTCGGGCGCGCAAACCGACCAGGCGGTGGGCTTGAGCAGCCCGCGCTGCAACCCGTAACGCACCGCGCCCGCCACCGGCGTACGGGCCCAGGCGGTCGGGAAACGCGTGCGCTCCGGCGTCTCCTCCCACTCCTCGGCGGAGCGCGGCACCCTCGCCCGGCCGCGCAGGTCCCTGCCGTGCGCGAGCAGCCGCAGACTCCCGACGACGCCGGTGCCGCCGCCCGCGCCGCTTCCGCCGTTCGCCCGCAGGCCCTTCGCCGGGCGCCTCATCGGACGTCCGCCAGGGTGAGCGGCGGGCTGCGGTGGTAGGTGATGGACGGGCTCGACCCGACCGTCTCGCGGGCCATCTCCAGCGCGTCGCCGAGCGTGCTCGCGGTGCGGAAGCCCAGCCGGGAGGCGGCGCCGCGGTCGGCGCCGACGAAGATGACGTCGCCCAGGTGCTGCAACGCGTGCGCGCCCCAGTACCACATGTAGAGCGGGTGGACCCCGTGGTAGGCGTGGCTGGTGCGGTAGAGGTGGGTGTACCAGGGGTCGGTGGCGAACTGCTCCTCGTACTTCTCCTCGATCAGCGCCGGGTCCTTCGTCCTGGACAGCACCGACTCGTAGAAGTCGATGTAGCTGGGGTGGTGCACCGGATGGAACTCCTCCGGCATCGGGTGGTAGAAGATCCCGACGCCGCCCTGCCGCACGATCGGCTTGTTGCGGTAGAGGTTGAAGAAGTAGCCGAGGCCCAGCGACATGACCAGGATCGGGTTCATGACCGAGTTGACGTTGTAGGGGCAGATGAACGGCAGGCCCCACACCCCGATGTCGCTCTGCCCGTCGATCTCGGTGAGCTGCTGGCGGTGCACGTTGGCGAGCGTGTACGGGTGGACGTCGGCCGGCGCGCCCGCGTGGACCCCGGTGATGCCGTAGGGGGCGTAGCTGCGCTGCCACATCTGGCGCCGCATCTTGGCCGGCGCCATGCCGTTGAGCTTCCTGAAGGCCAGATACGACGCCAGGTCGGCCGGCGACCACTCCCACTCGCGCTTGTTCATGAAGCCGACCTGCGGCGGGTACGAGTCGCCGTTCACCGTCGACTCCACGGTGAAGACCCTGACGTGGTCGGCCAGCACGCCGGCCATCCGGTCGTAGGAGTGGTGCATCGCCGAGTTCGGCGGGTCGTTGAAGGACCGCGAGTGCCGCAGCGTGTGCACGTTGTGGTGGTGCCGCAGGCTGCGGTACGAGGCGAGCCCGACCGCGACCGACTTGCTGCCGCCGCTCATGCCGGTCAGCGTGATGTTGACGTAGACGATCAGGTCGCTCTCCGCGGCCCGCCGGTTGATCTCGACGACCTCGCCGTGCCGGGTGGTGCCGACCTCGGTGAGATTCGCCCGGTCCTCGGCGTCGTGGTTGTTAAGGCGGGCCGGGAAGAACGACCTGAACACCCGCTCGCCGACGGTCCGTTTGAGCTCCGCGGCGGTCATCCGCCGGTGCAGCGCGTTGGCGGCGAGCAGCTCGACGTCGTCCACCCCGGCGGCCGCGGCGAGTTCGAGCACCTGCTCGATGATCCGCTGCCGCATGTCGGGGGTGCGCATCTGCGGCAGCGGCAGCGAGATGTCGTCGAAGACGATCGTCAGCCGCATCCCCGGGCGCAGCAGGGTGGGCAGCGGGTCCTCGCCGTGCGGGTGCAGCAGCGCGTGCCGGATCGCACCGCCGACGTCCCTGATGCCGGGCAGCGAGTCCGGCGGATACACCACCCTGGTGCCCGGCGGGAACCGCTCCAGGCGGGCCCCCTCGCCCTCGTTGACCAGCAACGCCGGTGTGCGTTCGTCGACTTCGAGCACAAAACCCGGTCTGCCCACGTGGTGCTCCTAGCTCCGGTTCGGATCAAAAGCGACTTTGACGCTGCCCAGCCGGCCGGCGGAGAGCGCGTGCCCGATCGCCTCGCGCCAGCGGGCCAGCGGGTAGACCGCGTCGACGAAACCGCCCAGCGCCCCGGCCCGGCCGGCGAGTCGCACCGCCTCCGCGAAGTCCGGCGCGGAAGGCTCCGGCCGGTCGGCGCCCTCCGCGCCCGCCGGGCCGCCGGCCGACGCGTAGGAGCCGATCAGGTGCAGCTCCCTGAACCACACCGGCGCCAGGTCCACCGTCCCCGACGGCATTCCCGACATCACCACCGTGCCGCCGGCCCGCACCGTGCGCAGCGCCGTGTCGAGGCCGCCGGCGCCGCCCGTGCAGTCGAAGGCCGCGTCCACCCCGCCGAGCAGGAACTCCGAGCCGAGGTCGGGGTGTTCGAGGGTGCCGCCGGTCAGCATGCGCAGCGCCCGCGCGATCCGCCGCACCCCGAAGGTCTCGGTCGCGCCCAGCGCCTCGGCCATCGCCCGCTGGTGCGGGTGCTTGGCCACCACGTAGACCGGCCCGGCGGCGGTGAACTCGCGCAGGGCCAGGATCGTCAGCAGCCCGACCGTGCCCGCCCCGACGACCAGCACCGACGCGCCGGGAGTGATCGCCGCCCGCCGCACCGAGTGGACCGCGCAGGCCAGCGGCTCCACCAGGACGGCCGTGCGGTCGTCCAACGTGTCCGGAATCGCGTGCAGTTGGGAGACGTGCGCGACCACGGAACGGCTCCAGCCGCCGCCGGTGTCGGCGCAGAAGCCGGTCTGCAGACCGGCCTTGAGCGCGCCGGTGGTGATGTGCCCGCAGCGGTTCGGCCGGCCCGCCCGGCACTCCGCGCACGGCCCGGTGGCGCGGGCCGCGCAGGACAGCACCGGGTCCACGACCACCCGGCTGCCGGCCGGCAGCCCCCGGGCGTCCCCCTCGGTCACCGCCACGATCTCGTGCCCTGGCACGAACGGCAGCGAGGCCAGCGGCGTCAGATAGGGCGAGGAGTGGCCTCCGAGCAGCGACAGGTCGGACCCGCAGATCCCGGACAGTTGCGGCCGCAGCCGTACCCAGCCCGGCTCGTCGCGCCGCACCGCCGGCCGGTCCACCAGCCGCAGCGGCGACACGGAACCGGCGACCGCGCCGGCCAGCCGCCCGCCCGCACCGGTCGCGGCGATACCGCGGGCGGCGAGATAGCGGGCCGGCGAGCGGTAGAACTCCAGTGCCTGGCTCATCGCAGCGCCTCCGCCGGTCCCGACAGGGCGGTCAGCGCCGCGTCGATCCGGCCGCCGGTGTGCGCGCCCCACTCCTCGACCCGCCAGGCGCGCCGGGCCGCGTGCCGGTGCAGCCGGTGGTCGGGGTTGACCGCGACCGGGTTGCCGACCACGCCGAGCAGCGCGCTGTCGGAGAAGCTGTCGCCGTAGGCGTACGAGCGCTTCAGGTCGATGCCCGCCGTCTCGGCGTACCGCTTCGTCCAGGCCGCCCGCGCCTCGCCGACCACCGGCGGCCGCTCCAGGCGCCCGGTCAGCACCCCGTCGCGCACCTGGAGGCGGCTCGCGGCGATCTCGTCGAAGAGCGGGCCCAACGGCTGCACGAACAGGTCGGCGGTGCCGGTGATCAGGACGGTGCGGTGGCCGGCCGCCCGGTGCGCGCGGATGCGGCGGACGGCCTCGGGGAAGGACCGGTGCAGCAGCGCGTCGCCGATGCGGTGCCGCACCAGGGCCCGCAGTTCGGCCTCCGAGCAGCCGGCGTAGCGGCGCATGAAGGCCCGGACGAAGTCACCGCGGTCGCGGCGCTCGGCCTGCAGGTAGCCGGGCACCGACAGGGCCAGCGAGGCGATCTCGCCCGCCCACGACGAGCGCGGGCCGCCCACCAGCCGGGTCCACAGGAAGACCTCGACGAGGTTGGAGGCCAGCACCGTGCCCTCCAGGTCGAAGACCGCCGCGATGTCCTTGCCCGGCGGCAGCCCGTCGGAGCCGGCCCGCTTCCTGCGCGGCGCCGAGGTGCGCCGGGCCACCGCGGTGACCGCCGGGCAGTAGACCTCGCCGACGTAGTGCGGCCAGGAGATCCCGGCGACGTCGAAGCCGGGGCTGCCTTCCGGCCGGGCCCGGTGCAGCGCGATGACGTTGGCGTCGCCGTAGACCGCCTCGACCCCGCCGTAGCCGCCGTAGAGGTCGAGCAGCCGGCGCAGGGCCCGGGTGCGCTGGGTGTCGGCGCGGGCCTTGTCCACCCGGTCCCTGACCCTCGCGGTGGCCGGCAGCAGCGGCAGCGCCCTGTCGACCAGGCCGGCCGCCCGCTCGCCGGCCTTCAGCGTCCGTTCCACGGTGGCGGCGCCGGGGAAGCGCCACGGCGGCACCTTGACGTGGCCGCGTCCGGCGTCGGGCAGCGGGTGCGCGGTGAAGTAGCGCGCCACATGCCGGTGCAGTTCCTGCTGGGTCAGCGGGTTGCGGGCGCCGGTGCCGACGTGGAAGTACGCCGGTTCGCCGGGCGGGGGCGGTGCGGCGGCCACAGCGAGGGCGGCGGCGGTGACGAAGTCCACCGGCACGATGTCGACCACGCTCTCGGCGTGGACCGGGAATTCGGGGATCTCGCCGCGCCCGTAGGCGAGCGTGATCGGGTCCATCATCTTGTACGACTCGAACCAGCCGGGGTACGGGCGCTCCAGCGCGGCCTGCACGATCGTCGGCCGCAGCACCGACAGCGTCAGGCCCGCCCCGCGCGCGTACTCCTCGGCGACACGCTCGCCCAGCGCCTTGGTGAAGGTGTAGACGTCCGTCCACCCCAGGCTCTGCCCGCGTAACCGCCCGGCCGCGACCAGCCGTTCGTGCACCCAGTCGCGGCGGGCCCGCTCGGCGGCCTGCGCCGTCGCGGTCGCCCCGGCCTTGCCGTGCTCGGCGCGGGCCGCCGCCAGCAGCGGCCGCAGCACGCCGGACGTGCGCGACAGCTGCTCGGCCTCCTCTCGCGCGGCCAGCGCGTGCCGCAACTCGGAGCGCCAGTCGACGTCGTGGTCGAGCGCCCGCTCGGCGACGACGCCTCGGTGCAGCGCGGAGACGTACGCCGTCGAGACGTGCACCACGTGCGGCCGGCCGCCGCAGGCGGCGACCGCCTCGTAGAGGTCGCGGGCGCCCTGGACGTTGATCCGGAACGCCTCGTCCACCGGCGGGTCGAAGGAGACGGTGGAGGCGCAGTGCAGGACGCTGGTCAGCGTGCCGGGCAGCGCCGGCATCCCGCTGCCGAGGTCGCCCTCCAGGCTGTCCACCCGCTCGGCCAGCGCGGCCTGGACGCCGGCGTAGCCGATACGTTCGCGCAGCGTGCGGAAGACCGGCTTGCGTGCCAGACCCGCAAGCCGGTCGGCCGCCGAGGCGTCGCCGCGTCGCCTGGCCAGCACGGTGACCCGGGTGTCCGGGTGCTCGACGATCAGCCGCTCCAGCATCGCCTGCCCGAGGAAGCCGGTCGCGCCGGTGAGCAGGACATGGCCGCCGGGTGACGCGGGTCCCGCTGCCGGCGGCATCCCGTCCGGGACAGGTGGCGCCACGGCAGAACCTCCCTACGGATTCCATCAGGTGGGTGGGGCGGGCGGTGTTCCGGCCCGCACGAGGCCCTGGAGAGGCGGGAACACGTGAGGAGGTGCCGCCCCGTCGACGCGCTCAGGTTAGGCCAACGCTCGGAAGGGGGGCAATGGCCACCGCTCGCACGGGAGTCGGTGTCGCCGCAGGTCAGCGGCCGATCAGGGGGTGTTCATGGAACCCGACCTGAACACCTCCACGGTGACCGGGACATGGGCGAAGCCGGCCAGCCGGACCGCGTCCACCAGCGGCGGGTGGGCGGCCGGGTCGGCCGCGATCCGCGGATCCACCTCGATCCGCACCGCCTCGCCGAGGTCCCTGACCCGCACGTCGGTACGGTCCGGGTGCGGGGCCGGCACCTGGGGTGCCGCCCCCGGTGCCGCCGCCTGCACGGCCTGCGCGTCGCCCGCCAGGGACTCCCGCCCCAACGCGCGGCGTACCAGCGGGTCCTGCCCCAGCGTCTCGCGCACCAGCACCTCGGCGCGCTCGACCCGGGCCAGCCGCCCCGGAGTGATCTGCAGCCCGTACGCGATCCGGCTCGACAGGCAGGCCATCGCCGGCTTGTCCCAGGTCGGCAGCGACCACAGCCGGGCGACGTCGCGCACCGCCGCCTTGCCCAGGCCCGCGTCGGCCAGCGGTGTGCGTGCCCCGCGCCGGGCCGCCGCCGCGATGCCGGGGCGGAAGCGGTCCACCACGTCGGTGGCGTTCGTCCCCGTCGCCACGCACCCGAAGCCCAGCCGCGAGGCCACGTCGAGGGCCGCGTCCAGCAGGGTGCTCTTGCAGAAGAAGCAGCGCTGCGGGCCGTTGTCGCGATAGCCGGCGACGTCGAGCTCCCGGGTGTCCACCAGGTGGTGGGTCACTCCGAGGCCGTCGCAGAATCGTCGGGCCGCAGCGAGTTCCGCGGTGGGCAGGGCGGGGGAGACCGCGGTCACCGCCGCCATGCCGTCCGTGCCGAGCGCACGGGCGGCGGCCGCGACGACGACGCTGGAGTCGACGCCGCCGGAGAAGGCGACCAGGGTGCCGCCGTAGCCTGCGGTCTCGGCGAGCAGCGCACGCGCCGCGTCCGCCGCGGAACCGAACTCCACCACGTGCACCTCCGGAGAGTGGCAAACCGCGCCGGCCGGGGCCGGAACGAAGGGTCTGAAACACGATGGATCAGAAAGCCGCAGGCCACAAGCCGGTCCGGCCGGCTACCGGCGCGGACGGCCCCGGGCCGGTCCGGCCCGCGACGGCCGGCGCCGCCCGTCCCGAGCCGGTCCCGCCGCCGGGCGAGGCGGACCGCACGGTCCCGCGAGACCGCGAACTCCCGCCCGCCGGCGCCGAGGTGGACCTCGGGTACGCCAGGCTCGACGTCGACCGCGCCGCCCGCACCGGCGACCCCGAGGTCGTCTACGGCGCGGGCAAGACCCCGGCGCAGATCGTCGGCGCGATGGGCGCGCTGGCCCGGGCGCACCCCGACCGGCCGGTGCTCGCGACCCGGCTGTCGGACGAGGCGCGGGAGTGGTGCCGCCGCGACCTGCCGGGCGTCACGGTGGACGACGTCGGCCGTACGGCGACCCTCGGCCCGCCAGCGCCCCGCAACGGCCTGGTGGCGGTGGTGTGCGCCGGCACCGCGGACCTCCCGGTGCTGCGCGAGTGCGCGGCCACGGTGAACGTCTTCGGCGCCCACACCGACGAGATCGTGGACGTCGGCGTGGCGGGCCTGCACCGGCTGCTGGCGCAGCGCGACCGGATCGCCGCGTGCGACGTCGTCGTGGCGGTCGCCGGCATGGAGGCCGCGCTGCCCTCCGTCCTCGGCGGCCTGGTCGGCCTCCCGCTGATCGCCGTCCCGACCAGCGTCGGCTACGGCTGGCACCTCGACGGCCTGACCGCCTTCCTTGCCACCCTCAACACCTGCGCCCCCGGCGTCCTGTCGGTCAACGTCGACAACGGCTTCGGCGCGGGCGTGGCGGCCGCCCGCATCGCCCGCCGGGCGGGGGTGGCCCGGTGAGCCCGCTGCTGCCGGTGCCGCCTGCCGAGTGCGTGCCCGGCCCGCGCCGGGAGCGCGGGTCCGCCGCGGCCTCCGGGCCGTGCGCGGCGCACGGGCGGGGTGCCCGATGAGGACGCTGTGGGTCGACCCGGCCAACGGGGCAGCCGGGGACATGCTGCTGGCCGCGCTGCTCGACGCGGGAGCCGAACTCGCCGCCGTCGAGGCCGCGTTGGGCTCGCTTGGAGTCGAGGCGATCCGTCTGGAGCTGCGGGAGGTCAGGCGGCACGGCTTCCGGGCCGCCCACGCCGGCGTCAGCACCGCCGAGTCCGCGGCCCGCCGCGGGCTCGACGACGTCCTGGACGTCATCGCCGGCGGCGAACTGCCACCCGAGGTGGCGGACTTCGCCGAGGAGGTCTTCCGGCGGCTGGCCGCCGCCGAGGGCCGGGTGCACGGGATCGCCGCCGCGCAGGTGCACTTCCACGAGGTCGGGGCGCTCGACGCCATCGCCGACGTCGTGGGCTGCGCGACCGCCCTGCACAGCCTGGGGCTGCTCGCACCGTCCGTACGGCGGATCGTCGGGCCGGTCGCCGTCGGCGCGGGAAAGGTGGCCGGTGCGCACGGCACCATCCCGATCCCCGGGCCCGCCGTCCTGGAACTGCTCACCGCCGCCGGGGCGCCGATCGCCGCGCACCCGGCGGCGATGGAGCTGTGCACCCCCACCGGCGCCGCCCTGCTGTGCGCCCTGGCCACCGGGTGGGGGCCGCCGCCCGCGCTGACCCCGCTCGCGGTCGGCGTCGGCGCGGGCACCGCGGACCCCCGCACCCACCCCAACGTGCTGCGCGTGCTGGTCGGCGAGAGCGCCGGCGAGCCCGCGCACTGGGCGACCTCGGCACTGCACCGGGTGGACACCACCGTGGACGACCTCGACCCGCGGATCTGGCCCGACCTGCTGGACGCCCTGCGGGCGGCAGGCGCCGCCGACGCGTGGTGCACGCCCGCACTGACCAGGAAGGGCCGGCCCGCCCAGCTGCTCAGCGTCCTGGTGGACGCCGAACGCCTGGACCTGGTCTGCGGGTTGGTCTTCGAGCAGACGACGACGCTGGGCGTGCGGGTCTCCCCGGTGACCCGCCGCTCGCTGCCGCGCGACCGGGTGGAGGTCACCGTCGCCGGCAGCCGGATCGGGGTGAAGCGCGGCTATCTCGCCGGGCGGATCGTCACCGTCCAGCCGGAGTACGACGAGGCCGCCGCGGCCGCGCGCCGTGCCGGGCTGCCGCTCGCGGCCGTGCTGGACGAGGCCCGCCTGCTCGGCGAGCGGGCGGGCCCCGCCGCGCCCGCCGGAGGCTGAACCGGGCCGTGCAACCGCGGAAATTCCGACGTCGCACAACCTCGCCCCGCCCGCCGGGACACCGGTGTGCAACCGCAGGGACGGCGTGCCATGGGAGCGCGGCCCGTGCCAGGGTGACGGCCTGTAGGGACCTTCGTACAGGCATGCGGCCACGAATCAGGAGTCGGTGTGTTCGAGACGATACGTGACGCGGTCAAGGCCGCCTTGACCGAGATGAACTACGACGTCAGCGAGTTGACGGACACGATGGTGCTCGGCCCGGCCGGGCTCGACCTGGAGTCGCTCGCCGTCGCGGAGCTCGCGGTGCGCATCGAGGACGACTTCGGGGTGAAGTTCTCCGACGAGGAGCTGCCAGGGATGGCGGACCTGACCCTGGACGAGTTCTCCTCGCTGGTGGCCGAGCGGGTGGGTGCGACCTCGGCCGCGGGTCCCGCGGTCTGACATCGGAAGGCGGCGGGGGAGTGGACAGCACAGCACCGCGTGCGGTGGTGACCGGCATCGGCCTGGTCACACCGCTGGGCACGGACGTGGCGGAGTTCTTCGATGCGCTGTGCCTGCCGCGCTCCGGGCTCGTACGCCCGCCTGAGGGCCATGTGGCGGCCGGCATCATCGACTCGGCCGGCATCGCCCCCGACCTCGACCCCGCCCCCCTGGTGCCGCGGCACGACAGGGGCGTGGTCGACCGCTTCGCGCTGATGGCCGTCGCGGCCGCGGACGCGGCGCTCGCCGACTCCGGGATCAAGATCGGCGAGGACGTGGACCCCTACCGGGTCGCCGTCATCGCCTCCACCGGCGCCGGCGGCATGATCACCTTCGAGCGGCAGGCCCGCGCCTCGGGCGAGCGCGGCCACACCGGCGTCAGCTCGTACCTCTACTCGGCCTTCCTGCCGAACATGGCGACGGCCAGGATCGCGCTCAAGCACGGGATCCACGGCTTCAGTTCCACCATCACCACCGCCTGCGCGGCGAGCGCGCACGCCATCGCCGAGGCCTTCCGGCTGATCTCGGCCGGCGACGCCGACGTCGTCGTCTGCGGCGGCACCGAGGCCACCCTCGGCGGCCTCACCGGCATCGCGGGCTTCCGCAACGCCCGTGCGCTGGCCACCGGTTGGGCGGACGATCCGACCGCCGCGAGCCGGCCCTTCGACTCCCGCCGCAACGGCTTCGTCCTCGGTGAGGGCGGCGGCATGCTCGTGGTCGAGCGCGCCGACTTCGCCGACGCGCGCGGCGCCGCCGGATACGCCGACCACCTGATCATGCCCAACCCGGACGGGTCCGGCGTCGCCGCCTGCCTGCGCAGCGCGGTCAGCCGGGCCGGCCTCGACCTCGCCGACATCGGCTACGTCAACGCGCACGGCACCGGCACGAAGATCGGCGACATGGCGGAAGCCGCCGCCATCCGGCAGGTCTTCGGCGACGACCAGCCCGCGGTCAGCTCGACCAAGGGCGTCACCGGGCACCTGCTCGGCGGCTCGGGCGCGGTGGAGGCGGCGGCCACCATCCTGGCGCTGGCCGGCGGCACGCTGCCGCCCACGCACAACCTGGACGACCCGGACCCCGCGTGCGACCTTGACCACGTGCGCGGCACCGCCAGGCCCGCGCAGGTCAGGGCCGCCCTGTCGACGTCCTCGGCCTTCGGCGGCCACAACGTCGCCCTGGTCTTCCAGCCGCCGAGCACCCGGCAGGCCAGAACCGGCGGTACGGACCATGGGCGGTGAATCCGCCGGCCCGCCACCGGGGCAGGTTCCGCCACCGGTGCAGGTCCCGCCGCCCGCCGGGCCGCCAGAACCGCCGCTGAGCGCCGTCATGGTCGGCGAGCACGCGCTGCTCGCCGAATGCGTGCGCCTGTGGCGGGAACGCGGCCACCGCGTCACGGCCCTGGTCTCGCCCGAGGCGGCCTTGCGCGACTGGGCCGGGGAGCGGGGCATCACCAGCCTGCCGCGCCTCGACAGCCTGGAAGCGGCCCTGGACGGTGAGCCGTTCGACTACCTGTTCAGCATCACCAACATGCGGATCGTCCCGCAGCGGCTGCTCGACCTGCCGCGGCGGATGGCGGTCAACTTCCACGACGCCCTGCTGCCACGGCACGCCGGTGTGCAGGCCACCAGCTGGGCGCTGCTGGAGTCGCCCGCCGAGCACGGGGTGACCTGGCACGTGATGACCGCGGGCGCCGACGAGGGCGACGTCCTGCTGCGGCGGTGCTTCGACGTCGGCCCGGACGACACCGCCTACGACCTCAACACCGCCTGCTTCCAGGCCGGAACGGACTCCTTCGCCGAACTCGCCGACCTGCTCGCGGCGGGGCGGGCGGCGCCCGAACCGCAGGACATGCGGCTGCGCACCTACCACGGCCGCGGTGACGTGCTGCCGGGCGGCGGGCTGCTGCGCTGGACGCGCGGCGGCCGGGGGCTGCACGCGCTGGTGCGCGCTGCCGCCCTGGGCCGCAGCGAGAACGCCTTCGGCACGGCGAAGCTCCCGCTCCCGGGCGGCGGTTACCTGGTGGTCGGCCGCAGCCGGCTGTCCCCGGCCGCCCCCGGCGCCCGCCCCCCGGGCACGCTGCTGGCCGCCGACACCACCGGCCTCACGGTCTCCACCGCCGACCAGGCCCTCACGGTGGGCGACCTCCGCGACCCCGACGGCACGCCCGTCCCCGTCGCCGCCCTCCTCGCCCGCCACGCCCTCCGCCCGGGAGACCTGCTGCCCGTCCCCGACCCGGCCACGGTCGCGGCCCTGGTGTCGCGGATGGCGGCGACCCGGCCGGGGGAGTCCCGCTGGGCACGCCGGCTGGCGAGGGTCCGTCCGTACGAACTGCCCTACGCAGGCGGGGCCCGCGGGCCGGCTCACCCGTCCCCGGGTCCCGGGGACGCCGAGGGTTACGACCTGTCGGTTCCCGCCACGCTCGCCGCCGCGGCCGGCGGCGCCCCGCCCGAGGTGGCCGCGCTCGCGGCAGTGCTCCTCTTCCTGGCGCGGACCGCCGACGCACCCCAACTCGACGTTGGGTTCCGGCCGTCCGGGGCGCCGGATCCGTTCTTCGCGGCGACGCTGCCCCTGCGGGTACCGGCGGCGGAGCCGGGGCGTACGTTCGCCGACTACTGCGCCGAGGTCGCCGCCGCCACCGCGGCGGACGACACGCATCTGAGCGACCTGCCTGCCCGCCGGCCCGCGCTCGCGGGCGCGCCGGGGCGCGGGGGGCTGCCCGTGGTGGTCGGCATCGGCGGGACGGCGGATGTGCCCCCCGGGGCCTGCGCGCAGGTCGTGGTGGCCCCCGGCGGCGACCGCTGCCGGCTGCTGCTCGCCGCCGACCGGGTCGAGCCGGGGGCGGCGGACGCGCTGCGCACCGACATGGCGGCATTCCTCGGCGCGCTCTGCGCGGCACCAGGCGACGTGGCGGGTGTGCCGCTGCTGTCCGGCGCGCGCCGGACTCAGGTCCTTGAGGACTGGAACGCCACCGCGACCAGCACCGCGCCGGAGGCGTGCGTGCCCGCCCTGGTCTCCGGGCAGGCGCTCCGCCGCCCCGCGGCCACCGCGGTGGCCGCCGCCGACGGGACGCTGACCTACGCCCAACTCGACTCCCGGGCCGACCGGCTGGCGGCCGCGATGGCCGCCGCTGGCGTCCGCCGCGGCTCGCTGGTCGGCGTCTACCTCGACCGCTCCGCCGACCTGGTGGCCGCGCTGCTCGGCGTCATGAAGGCCGGCGCCGCGTACGTGCCGCTCGACCCGGTCTACCCGCCCGACCGCATCCGCGCGATGGCCGAGGACGCGGGCGTGAGCCTGTTGCTGACCGGCAGGGGGCTGCCGCTGCCGGACGCCGTGCGGGGCCTGGGCGTAAGGGAGTTGGACGTCACGCAGGCGGCCGCGGCCCCGCAGCCGCCTGCGGCCGCCGTGACGCCGGACCCCGGCGACCTCGCCTACGTCATCTACACCTCGGGCTCGACCGGCCGGCCGAAAGGCGTCCGCATCGCGCACCGCGCACTGGCCAACTTCCTGCGTGCGATGGCGGCGGAGCCGGGCTGCACGGACGCCGACCGGCTGCTGGCCGTCACCACGGTGTGCTTCGACATCGCGGGCCTTGAGCTGTTCCTGCCGCTGGTCACCGGCGGCTGCGTGGAGCTGGTGCCCGAACAGGTGGCCTCCGACGGATACGCGCTGCGCGCGCGGCTGGAGCGGTCGCGGCCGACCGTGATGCAGGCCACCCCGGCCACCTGGCGGCTGCTGATCGCCACCGGCTGGGAGGGCGACCCGGCGCTGCGCGCCCTGTGCGGCGGCGAGGCGCTGCCGGCCGACCTGGCGGCCGGACTGCTCTCCCGGGTCGGGGAGTTGTGGAACCTCTACGGCCCGACCGAGACCACCGTCTGGTCGGCCGCCGTCCGCATCCGGCCCGGCGACCGGGTCACCCTCGGCCGGCCGATCGCCAACACCCGCTGCTACGTGCTCGACCCGGGCGGGCGGCCGCTGCCGCCGTACGTGGCGGGTGAGTTGTACATCGGCGGAGCCGGGGTGGCCGACGGTTACCACGGGCGTCCCGAGCTGACGGCCGAGAAGTTCGTACCGGACGCCTTCGCCCGGAGCGGGCGCCTCTACCGCACCGGCGACCTCGTACGGTGGCTGGCGGACGGCCGGCTCGACTACCTGGGCCGGATCGACGACCAGGTGAAGATCGACGGCTTCCGTATCGAACTCGGCGAGATCGAGGCGGTGCTGCAGCGGCACGCCGGGGTGCGGCGGGCGGTGGTGGCGGCCCGCGAGGACACCGCGGGCACCAGGCGGCTGGTCGGCTACCTAATCCCCGAGGGCCCGGTGGCGCCCACCTCCGCCGAGCTGCGCCGCCACCTCGCCCGCGACCTGCCCGGCTACATGGTCCCTGCGCTCTACGTGCCGCTGGCCGAGATCCCGCTGACCCGCAACGGCAAGGTCGACCGCAAGGCCCTCCCGGCCCCGCCCCGTACCACCGCCCCCGTCCCCGCGACCGCCCGTCCCAGGCCAGGGACGGAGGAGGCGGTCGCCTCGGTCTGGCGCGCCGTGCTGGCCCGCGACGACATCGGGGTCGACGACAACTTCTTCGACGCGGGCGGCAATTCGCTGCTGCTGGTGGAGGCGGTCAAGCGGCTGAACGCGGCGCTGGCGCTGCGCCTGACGTCGGTCGACATGTTCCGCCACCCGACGGTCCGCACGATGGCGGCCAGCCTGACCGCCCCTGCCCCCGCCCCCGCCGCGCGCACCGGCACCCCGGCGCGCATCGACCGCACCCTCCTGCACCGCCGCCGCCACCGCGCCTGACCCCGGCCGGGCGGCTCCCCGCCAGGGTCCGGCACCGGCACATGCCGCGGCGGTCGCGCCCGGCGGGCGCGCCGGCGGCGACCGTGCCGCCGCATGCTGTTGCGTCCGCGGTGGGTGGCCGCTGTGTGGCTCGGCCCGGCCACGGACTGCGCCAGTGGGGCCGGCCTGCGTCGGCACGTATCGTCCCTGGATTCGTGCCCGGGCGTGGCGGCGCTCCCGCGTGCGCCGACACAGGCGCGCGGCGCGGCGGTCGTGCCCGGCGGGCGTGGGTGAGCGCTGGGTGTCCGGCTCAACACGTCGGCCGGCTCGGACCGCTGTGTCCGCGCCGGGCGTCCCCGGCCCCCGTTCGGGACCGGGGACCGTCGTTCCGGTGGGGACCGAGGTCAGTCAGCGATGGCGCCGGCCGCCTGCATCTCCTCGAAGAGGTTCTCCACGAAGGAGTCGATCGTCGGATAGTCGATGAAGCCGGTTGCCGGAACCGGGTAGGCGAGTTCGTCGCCGAGCTTCGCGGTCAGCTCGATCAGCATTAGCGACTCCGCGTTCAGGTCGAACAGTTCGGCCGCCGGGTCGGGCAGACCGTCCTCCGTGGGCTGGGGGCCCAGCGCTCGGCCGATCTCGTCGCGGAGGTATTCGGTGAGCAGGGAGATCTGGACCACGACCGGGCGGCCGGTCAACTGGTCGCGCAGGGGCGTGCGCTCGCTCGTGGCGGCGGCCGTGCGCGGGGCGGGGTCGTACCAGAAGCGCTCGCGTTGGAAGGGGTAGGTCGGCAGGGAGGTGCGCAGGAAGGGGCGGTCGGCGTAGAAGGCCGCCCAGTCCACAGCCAGGCCGGACAGCCAGGCCCGGCCCACCGAGGCGAGCAGGGCCGGCAGGCCGGGGGCGTGGGCGGAGTCGGGGGCCAGGTCGAGGCGGGTCCAGCCGGCGCCGTGCAGGGCGGCCTCGGGGGAGGCCGCGGCGCCACCGGGCGGACCGCCGGGGCCGGTCCAGCCCCCCGCCGACCACAGCGGCAGGGACGGACTCGGCGCGGAGGGGGGCGTCGCCGCCGGATCGAGCATGGTCGCCGGGGAGATGGCGCCCGCCAGACAGCCCGCCGCGCGCCAGGCCTCGGGCCCGACAGCGAGCACCGCGGCGGGCACGATGCCCCAGGCCCGCAGGACCTGCGCGGTCGCGTACTCGGCAAGCGCCGCAGCCACGGCGTCGCCCGCCGTAAGCACGGAACCCGCGACCGCCGGGTCAGCGCTCGCCTGCGCCAGGCAGTCGTCCACCGCCGTGCGGAAGGCCGGGGACTGCTCGTAGAGCGCCGCCGCGTGGGCGCCCCCGTCGGGGGAGGTGCCCGTGCAGAGGAAGGCCGCCGCCGTGCCCTCGGCGGTCGCCTCGCCCGCGGGTACGCGCTCGCGGCCGCCCACCGCGAGTGCCATGGCCGCGTCGCGCGGGTCGGTCGCCACGACGAAGCGCCGGTGCGGGTGGACGCGGCGGCCCAGCGCCAGGGTGCCGGCGATGTCCTCGAAGGGCGTGCCGCCGTGCCGCCGCAGGTGCCGGGAGAGGTCAGCGGCGGCGCGGTCCGCGGCCGCCGCGGTGGCCGCGGACACCAGCAGCAGCGCCGGGCCGCCGGGTCGGCCGGTGGCCGGCCGGAGCGGCGCGGGGGCCTCTTCGAGCACGACGTGCGCGTTGGTGCCCCCGATCCCGAAGGCGCTGACGCCCGCCCGCCGGGGCCCGGCCCCCTCCGGCGCCGGCCAGTCCCGCAGCTCCGTGTTGACCTCGAACGGCCCCCCGGCGAAGGGGATCTCCGGATTCGGCGCCTCGAAGTCCAGCGTCGGGACGAGCGTGGCGTGCCGCAGCATGAGCGAGGTCTTGATCAGTCCCGCCATGCCGGCGGCGGTGTCCAGGTGGCCGACGTTGGACTTCACCGAGCCCAGCGCGACGGGGTGCCGCGGCCCGGCCGATCCGCCCGCGGCGAACGCCTCGTTCAGCGCGGCGACTTCGATCGGGTCGCCGAGCGCCGTACCGGTGCCGTGCGCCTCGACGTAGCCGATCGTACCGGGCTCGCAGTCCGCGACGCCGAGCGCGTCGGCGATCACGGAGGCCTGCCCCCGGATGCTCGGTGCGGTGTAACTGGCCTTGACCGAGCCGTCGTTGTTGACCGCCGAGCCCTTGATGACCGCGTGCACCCGGTCGCCGGCGGCCAGCGCGTCGGTGAGCCGCTTGAGCAGTACCACCCCGACGCCGCTGCCGATGACCGTGCCCTGGGCCTTGGAGTCGAAGGCGCGGCAGTGGCCGTCGGGGGAGAAGATCATGCCCGGCTGGTGCAGGTAGCCCTGGTCCTGCGGGAAGCGGATGTACGCGCTGCCGGCCAGCGCCGCGTCGCACTCGCCGCCGAGCAGCGCCAGGCAGGCCAGGTGGACCGCCACCAGCGACGTGGAGCACGCGGTGCCGACGTTCACGCTCGGTCCGCGCAGGCCGAGCTTGTACGACACCCGGGTGGCCAGGAAGTCCTTGTCGGTGGCGATCATCAGCCGGTAGCGCTCGACCTCGGAGGCGTCCCGGTAGCGCTCGGCCAGCTGGTGCAGCGCGTAGGCGTTCAGCCCGACGCCGGCGTAGACGCCGATCGGGCCCGCGTGCCGGTCCGGGTCGCAGCCGGCGTCCTCCAGGGCGGTCAGTGCGCATTCGAGGAAGATCCGCTGCTGCGGGTCGAGGACTTCCGCCTCGTCGCGCGGGACGCGGAACAGCCCGGCGTCGAACTGGTCGATGCCGGGCAGGATCTGCCCGGCCTTCACGTACTGCGGGTCGGCCAGGACGCGCGGGCTGACGCCCGCGGCCAGCAGCTCGTCGTCGGTGAAGTACGTCGTCGTCCTGGTGCCGTCACGGAGGTTCTGCCAGAAGCGCTCGGTGCTCTCCGCCCCGGGGAAGCGGCAGGCCATGCCGACGATGGCCACGTCCGACTCCCGGACGTCGTCTGTAGGGTCCACGCTGGGTCCTCAGTTCTTGTCGTCCTCGGCTAACGGTGGTTGCCGCGCGGTCGCTTCACGGCAGCCAGATGCCCACGTCCGCGGCGACCTGGGGCATGTCGACGAAGCTCGTGGCGACGAAGCGCGCCGCGTCCTCGTCCGCGTCGAGGTCGCGGAAGATGCCGGTCACCTCGCGCAGTTGCTGCTCGCGGTCGCCCTGCCCTGCGGCGATCTCCAGGGTGACCTTGCGCAGCCGCTCCTCGACCCGGGTGATGTCCAGCACCTGCGGGAATTTGATGCTGAACGTCGAGCGCTCGGTCCCGGTGCCGTTGCGCCGGACCGCACGGGCGTGGCTGGCGGCGTTGAGCTTGTAGAACATGCAGTTCCAGTGCTTGAACGCGTAGTAGTTCAGCAGCGGGAAGAGCGTGCAGTGGGTCTCCAGCGGCGAGGACTCGTAGAGGCCCTTGGCCTTGAGCTCGGCGACGATCGCGTCCGGGTCGTAGTCGTGCCGCATGGCGATGAACGGGAAGACGATCCTGGGCAGTTCGTCGTCCTCGGCGAAGAGGATCCGCTCCAGCTCGCCGCGGAAGACCTCGTCGGTCAGCCGGTCGCCGAAGCGCTGGTAGAAGCCGCGGACGATCTCCCGGACGTTCGACTCCATGGTCAGGATCTGCTGCGGGTCGGCGCACATCGCGATGTACGGGATGCCGTTGCGGTAGGCGTGCAGGACCGCCCGCAGCACGAAGAAGGTCCGGCAGGAGGCGCAGGGCAGCTTCTCGTCCAGGTACGAGCCCGGCTTGGCCGGTGCGGGCCGGTTGAAGACCTCCCGCATCACCTTCTTGATGTTCTCGTCGTCGGCGTCCAGCACGAAGTCGGCGGCGATCTTCTCCCGCGCCAGCCGGATGTTGTCGGCGGCGTGCGCGCTCTCGAAGGGCACGTCGAAGGTGTAGGCGAGCACCCGCTTGCCGTATTCGTTGACGAATTTGTCCAGCATGTAAGTGCTGTCCTTGCCGCCGCTGTACATGAACAGGCAGTCGTAGCGTGCGTCGGGATCCGGCGGCGCCTGCTGGAATTCGGCGAATACCCCGCTGGTGTAGCGGAAGTTCACCAGCAGGTCGCCTGCGATATCGAGGCGGCAGAGATTGCACAGGCCGGTCGCGTCGACGCTGATTCCGGGGTGGTCGCCGCTCAGCGAGCAGACATTGCAGTTCGTCACGATCGCTCCTGGTGGGCGACGGGAAGTACGGTACGTGCCGTTCTGCCGACGGCGCGCACCAGACTAACCACGGACGGCACGCGGCCCGTGAGGTTCAACTGCGGAGGCCGCGCAGTCAAACGGGCCGGGGTAATTTCCGCTGGCGGCGCGGCGGTTGGTGAACAGCCCGGTCAGAAGAAGTCGGCGGAGGACCGCCGGGATGGGTTGCCGCGGACAACCCTCATTGGGTATTCTCCCTCCGAGGGTTGCGACGTACAACTACGGGAGTCGTCATGTTATCCACCTGGGGCCGCCTCCTGGTCAGGTTCCGCTGGGCGGCCATCGCGGCCGGTATCGCGGTCGTCCTGGTCGGCGGCGGGTGGGGTGGCGGCGTCTTCAACACCCTCAAGTCCGGTGGCTTCGACGACCCGGCCAGCGAGTCGGGGCGGGCCTCGGCGCGGATCGCGGCCGACCTCGGAGCGCGCGACGTCGACGTGGTCGTGCTGTACACCAGCCGCACCGCCACCGTGGACGACCCCGCCTTCGCCGACGCCGTCCGCTCCACCGTCACCGGCCTGCGCGGCCGCCCCGAAGTGGCGAACGTGACGACCTACGCCGACAGCGGACTGCCCTCGCTGCGGTCCAGGGACGGGCACTCCACCGGGGTCCTGATCACCCTGAAGTCCCTCGACCAGGACGTCAAGAACAAGCAGTACAAAGCCATCAGGTCCGAGCTGGCCGCACCCGGCCTGACCCGGCAGGTCGGCGGCGTCGTACCGCTCGCGGTCGTCACCGACGACATGGCCAAGAAGGACATCAGCAAGGGCGAGATGATCGCATTCCCCGCCCTGCTGGTACTGCTGATCATCATCTTCAGCGGAGTGGTGGCGGCCGGCATGCCGCTGCTGGTGGGCGTCCTGGCGATCCTCGGCGCGCTCACCGCGACCCGGGTGATCGCCGAGTTCACCGACGTGTCCACCTTCGCGGTGAACACCATCACCCTGCTCGGCCTCGGCCTGGCCATCGACTACTCGCTGCTCATCGTCAGCCGCTACCGCAAGGAACTGCTGGAGCACGAGCCCGCCGAGGCCATCGTCCGCACCATGGCCACCGCGGGGCGCACCGTCCTGGTCTCCGGGCTGACCGTGGTGCTCGCGCTGTCCAGCCTGCTGATCTTCCCGCTGGTCTTCCTGCGCTCGATCGGATTCGGCGGCATGTCCGCGGTCTTCGTGGCCATGGTCAGCGCGCTGACCGTGCTGCCGGCCCTGCTCGCGGTGCTCGGCCGCCGGATCAACGCCTGGCACGTCCCCCTCCCCGGGCGGCGGCGCCGGGAGGCCGCGGCCGGGAGCGGCGGCGGCAGCTGGGAGAAGATCGCGCACACCGTGATGCGCCGCCCGGTCGTCTACACCGTGGGGGTGCTGGTGGTCCTCGCGGTCTTCGCCGCGCCCTTCATGAAGGTGCACTTCGCCGGCAGCGACGAGCGGGTGCTGCCCAAGTCCACCGAGGCGCGGGTGGTCTCGGAGCGGCTGGCCGCGGACTTCCCCGGCGGCTCCGAGGCGCCGATCGAGATCTACGCCGGCCATGTCACCGACCCGCAGCTGACCGACCTCACCGCCAGGATCGGCAAGGTGGCCGGTGTCACCGACGCCAAGGTCGTGGCCCGCAAGGGCACCTCGGCGATGCTCAGTGTCGGCTACCGGGGAGCGCGTACCGGTGACACCGCCTACGACGCGGTGCGCGGCATCAGGGCGCTGGACGAACCCGCGGGCGTACAGGTGCTGGTGGGCGGCAGGCCCGCGATGGACGTGGACCGGCTGGCGACGCTCGGCGACGGGCTGCCCTGGATGCTGGGCATCATGGCGGCCGCCACCTTCGTGCTGCTCTTCCTGTCCTTCGGCTCGATCGTGCTGCCGCTGGTCGCCGTGGTGATGAACCTGGTCTCGATCGGCGCGTCCTTCGGCGTCATCATCTGGATCTTCCAGCAGGGCCACCTGTCGGGCCTGCTGCACTTCACCCCGACCGGATTCCTCGAACCCACCGTCCCGGTGCTGATCCTGGCCACCCTGTACGGCCTGGCCACCGACTACGAGCTGTTCCTGGTCTCGGCGGTACGCGAGGCGTGGCCGACGGGCGCCGAGGGCAAGGGCGGCCCGGGCGCGCAGCGGGCGATCGCGGGCGGCCTGCAGCGCACCGGACGGATCATCACCGCGGCGGCACTGCTGCTGGGCGTGGTGGACGCGGGCTTCTCCACCAGCGGCATCGTCTTCACCAAGATGATCGGCATCGGCATGGTCATCGCGCTGATCGTGGACGCCACGCTGGTCCGCGTGGTGCTGATGCCCGCGGTGCTGCGACTGCTCGGCCACGCGGCCTGGTGGTCGCCCGGCCCGCTGGCGAAGCTGCACGGCAGGGTCGGCGTCCGGGAGACCCAGGAGCCGGAGGAGCGAGTGGAAGAGCCCGACCTGGTATGACCCCATGAACCGACAGCGGCCGGCCCCTTCCCCCGGGGGGTCGGCTGCTGTCCCGCGTACATCCCGGGTACGTCCCGGCCGTTCGGGGGAACGGAAGCGGCCGCCGAGACGCGGCACGCTCCCCCTGAGATCACAGGCAGGTTCCAAAGTCCTGAAAATATTCGGACACGAGGGGTTGGGAACATGTTGGATCTGGTCCGGATGCCGGACGAGGACTACGCCGGAGTCATTCCGGGGCGCAAGGACGCGGCGCCCGGGATCTCGGTGGAAAGTCACCCGATCCGTATCATTGAAATAGACCGCCTGGTATTGATCGGCTCGCCGCGGTCCACCGGTGAGGATCCCGTGCACACCCGGGCGCTGGCCGAAATCGCCGACCTGCCGCCGGTCCTCGTGCACCGGGCGACAATGCAGGTGATCGACGGAATGCACCGGGTGCGGGCAGCGCTGCTGAACGGCCGGTCCGTCATCAAGGCCCGGCTGGTCGACTGCGATTCCGCGACCGCTTTCGTGCTCGCCGTGCGGGCGAATGTCACCCACGGCCTGCCGCTCTCGCCGCAGGACCGCAGGACCGCCGCCGAATTCATCATCGCCCTGCACCCCAACTGGTCGGACCGCGCTGTCGCGGCGGCCGCCGGGCTCTCCGACAAGACCGTCTCCGCGCTGCGCGCCGCGCCCGCCTCTGAGGCCCAGCAGCCGCGCGACCGGATCGGCAGGGACGGCAGGGTCAGGCCGCTCAACAGCGCGGCCAGGCGCCGCCAAGCGGCCGTGATGATCGCCGAGCGCCCCGACGCGGGCCTGCGGGAGATCGCCAGGGCGACGGGACTGTCGCCCGCCACCGTCAGGGACGTCCGGCTGCGCACCGACCGGGGCGAGGACCCGGTCCCGGCGAAGTACCGCGAGGCGCCCGGGACGTCGGGCCTGGTCCCGCGGGCCTGCCCGGAACCGCAGGAGGCCGCGCCGGAGGCTGCCGCCCCGGTGCGCCGGCCGACCAACGGGCCCGGGGTGGACGGCAGGGCGCTGCTGGCCAAGCTGATGAGCGACCCCTCGCTCCGGTTCAGCGAGGCGGGCCGGGTGGCGCTGCGCTGGCTGCACCACCATGCGGTGGACCTCGACAGCTGCCGCGGGGTCGGCGGGACCATTCCCGACCACTGGTCCGCCCCCGTCGCCGACCTGGCCCGCAGCTGCGCCACGGCGTGGCTGACGCTGGCCGACGAGCTGGACGAACGCCGCTGATATCGCGGCCAGTTGGGCCCGCCGACCTGTATTGACAGGACACTGTGTTTCGAAAGAGTGCGGGATCGCACGTGACCCGGCGCCGGCGCGGCCGGCGCCGGTCAAGGAAGGGAGCCACCATGGCCGTTGTCCCCGACCCGGCGGAGCGGCCCGCGCCGATGGGCAGGACGGCCCTCGCGGCGTCGCTCGAACAGGCCCACGAGCGGGCCCACGCAGAGGCCCGCGACCAGGCCGGTGACCAGCCTGACGACCGGGCCGGCGCGCCGGGCTCCGCGGACGGGCGGGCGGCCGGGCCGGCCGCGCCGCCGGAGACCCCGCCGGACGCGGTGACCATCGCCATGGAACTGCTCTCGCCCGACGGCCGGGCGAACCCGTATCCGCTCTACGCGGCGGCCCACCGGCTCGGCCCGGTCTCCGGGATCGGCGGCGGCTGGTTCGTGGTGGCCGGCTACGACGCGGTCAACCAGGTGCTGCGCAGGACCGACTTCGGGGTCACCGGGGCACAGATCACCCGCGAGCGGCGGGAGGAGCACGCCTCGCTCGGGCTGCTGGCCCAGTCGATCCTGGAGACCGATCCGCCCGAGCACACCCGGGTGCGCTCGCTGATCGGCTCGGTCTTCACCCAGCGCCGCGTCATGGCGCTCGAACCGATGATCGCCGCGGCCGTCGACGCGCTGCTCGACCGGCTCGCCGAGTCCGGCGCGGACGGTGAACCCGTCGACTTCATGGCGGAGTTCGCCTTCCAGCTGCCGGTCACCGTCATCTGCGATCTGCTCGGCGTGCCCGCCGCCGACCGGCAGCGCTTCCGTACGCTGGCCGCCGGGCTGACCACGGCGCTCGAGTTCATGTCCGACCCGTCCGGCCTCGCGCCCGCCGACGCGGCCGCGACCGAACTGGCCGGTTACTTCTCCGCGTTGATCGCCGACCGGCGCACCGGCAGCCGCACGGACGACGACCTGGTCGGCGCGCTGCTCGCGGCCCGCGACGCGGCGGACGGCCGGCTGTCGGAGTCCGAACTGCTGGCCAACCTCACCCTGTTGCTAGTGGCCGGCTTCGAGACGACGACGGACCTGCTGGGCAACGGGCTCGGCGTGCTCTTCGACCACCCCGACACCGCCTGCTGGCTGCGGTCGCCGGACGGCGACGTGGCGGCCTTCGTCGAGGAGGTGCTGCGCTACGAGTCGCCGGTCCAGCTGACCTCCCGGGTGGCGCTCACGGACGGCCTGGAGGTGGCCGGCATACCGGTCCCGGCCGGCTCCCGCCTCATCCTGCTGCTCGGCGCCGCCAACCGCGACCCGTCCCGCTACCAGGCCCCCGACGCCTTCGACCCCTCCCGCACCACGATCAAGCCGCTGAGCTTCGGGGTCGGCGCCCATGTCTGCCTCGGCAACGGCCTGGCGCGGCTGGAGGCCGCCGTCGCCTTCCCCCGCCTGCTGTCCCGCTTCCCGGCGCTCACCGCGGCGGCGGCCCCGACCCGCCGGGACCGCGCGGTGCTGCGCGGCTACCAGACCTTCCCGGTCCTGCTCGGCTGAGGCGCCCGCGTACGGCGAGCTGACCGGCGGCCTCCG
The DNA here is from genome assembly GCF_036010485.1 of Streptomyces sp. NBC_01198. Taxonomy (NCBI): domain Bacteria; kingdom Bacillati; phylum Actinomycetota; class Actinomycetes; order Kitasatosporales; family Streptomycetaceae; genus Streptomyces; species Streptomyces sp. NBC_01198. The sequence continues at coordinate 2,552,031 of NZ_CP108568.1, read as the reverse complement.
TCAGCCGCGCTCCATCACCTGCTTGAGCCGGGCGAGGTCCTCGGTCACCGCGTCCGCATCACGGCGGAAGTCCTCCTCGCTCGTCCCCGCAAGCCGTCGCAGGGTGAAGACCACCTCGCAGCCGCCGCCGTCCGCGATCACCCGTACCGGGTTGTGCACGGTCTGCCCGGAGGGCAGCGTGACGTCGTGGTCGAGCACGCCGAAGTCGTTCCTGGGCGCGAAGGCGACCACCACCCGACCCATGGGCGACTCGGCGACCCACTCACCGTCGACCTCCTCGACGGACTTCCCCAGCCCGTGCGCCCATTCGGGCAGCCGGGAGGGCGCCGACGCGAAGTCGTAGACGTCCTGGGCGGATCGGTCGATATGCGTGCTGATGTGCCGTGATGCGGCGGCGGAAGTCTCCATGCCGGCGACGCTACCGATCCGCGCCGCACGGCGTCATGAACGAAACGGTCATCACCACGTCCCACGCCACGACCGTTCCGCTCGGCCGCGGCCATCGGCGGGGAGCCGGGAGCCGCGGCAGCGCGCGGGGAATTCGGGTGAATACGCGGGCGGGGCGGGTGCTGTTCAGCGCCTCGGGCGTCGGCTTCGTCACGTTGACCATGAAAGTTAGGGATGCCTAACCTAAGTCGCCCGCTTCCCCGCGTACTCACCGAGGTGGTTCCCCATGCCCCTGCCCGATCTGTCGCCGCACGTCATGACGCTGTCGGCGGCGGCGCCTTCCACCCCGCTCGGGCCCTTCGAGGACAGCGCCGTGACGTGGACGACCTGGGTGACGCTCATCGGCTTCGTCGGCCTGACCGCGCTGGCGCTGACCGCAGTCGGGCCCGCCGCCCGTGCGCTCGGGGCCGCGGCCCAGGGCGCGCTGACCGCCAGGCTCGCCCGGGCCGCCGTCGTCCTCGGCGTGCTCGCGGTGCCCGCCGTCCTCAGCGACCTCGCACACGGCGCGTCCGCGAGCGGCGGCTACGACTACACCGCCGCCCGGGACGCCCTCTACGACGGCAGCAACGGCGGCCGCCTGCTCGGTCTTGAGGTGACGCTGATCCTCCTCGGCGCCGCGCTGCTCGCACCGCTGACCATGCGCAGGATCGCGGCGGGCCCGGCCAGGACGTGGCTGCTGGCCGCCGGGCTCGGCGCCGGAGCCGTCGCGCTCGGCACCACCAAATTCCCCGACGCGGTGCCCGAGGACTGGGGGCGTACCAGCTTCGAGACCGTGATGTGGATGCTGCACCTGCTCGGCGGCTCGGTCTGGCTAGGCGGCCTGGCGGGGCTGCTCCTGCTGCTGCTGCCCGGCGCGCTGCCCGCGGCCGTGCCGGCCGCCGGCCGGGGCGCCTTCTGGTCCCTGGCGATACGCCGCTTCTCCGCCGCCGCCATGACCTGCGTGGCCGCGATAGCCCTGTCCGGGCTGTTCCTCTACTGGGAGCACGTCGACGGGCTGTCCCAGCTCACCTCCACCATGTACGGCCGGGTGCTCGGCGTGAAGATCCTCATCTTCGGCACCCTGCTGCTGCTCGGCGCCTTCAACCAGTTCTGGCTGCACCCGCGGATCGACGCGCTGCGTGCCGCCGGCGACGACCGGCCGCTGCACAGCATCCTGGTCAGGAGGTTCCCCGCCACGGTCACCGCCGAGACGCTGCTCGGCATGGCGGTCGTCTTCGTCGCCCCCTTCCTGCACGGCTCGGCGCGCAACCAGGCGTTCCAGGCCGACGCGGCGAAGCACGCGGGCGCGGTCTCGGCCGACGACCTGCCCAAGATCCCGGCCAAGGAGGTCAGCGCGTCGACCTGGGTGTGGGGCACCTCGGAGACCGTCGTGGTCATCGCGGTGATGGTCGCCGCCTACCTCGTCTCCGGCCGGCTGGCCCGCCGCCGCAACGCCCCGGTCACTCCGCAGCCGGCGGTGGCCGTGTCGTGACCGGCCCCCACGGGAGGCGGCCGCCCCGTATCGTCGGCGGTGTGGTGAGCGGAGCTCCGGGTGACGGGTGTGGCGGCCGGCGACACCCCCGTCCCGTCACATCGGCGGGTCCCCGGCCGTCATTACCTCGCAGGCACCGGTGAGAGAATGTGACGAGATGAACGAACACGACTGGCTGGTCGAACGATTCGAGAGCGACCGACCCCGCTTGCGGGCGGTGGCGTACCGCATGCTCGGCTCGCTGGCCGAGGCGGACGACGCCGTGCAGGAGTCCTGGATCCGGCTGAGCCGCGCGGACGTCGACGCCGTGGAGAACCTGAGCGGCTGGCTCACCACGATCGTCGCCCGGGTCTCGCTGAACATGCTCAAGTCCCGCAAGTCGCGCCGCGAGGACCTGGTCGACACCACCGAGCCCGGCGGGACGCACAGCGCTGACGTGACCGCCGACCCCGAGCAGGAGGCGCTGCTCGCCGACTCGGTCGGCCTCGCGCTGCTCGTCGTCCTCGACACGCTCACGCCGGCCGAGCGGCTGGCCTTCGTGCTGCACGACATGTTCGCCGTCCCCTACGAGGACATCGCGCCCATCGTGGACCGCACCCCCGCCGCGGCGCGCCAGCTCGCCAGCCGGGCCCGCCGCCGCGTCCAGCAGGCCGGCTCGGGCGCGTCCGTGGAAGCGGCCAGGAGTGACGACGCGGTGGACGGCGCCGGCCGGGCAGACCTCGTACGCGCCTTCCTCGCCGCCTCGCGGGACGGCGAGTTCGAGGCACTGCTCGCGGTGCTCGACCCCGACATCGTCGTCCGTTCCGACCAGGCCGCGGTCAACATGAGCGCCGGCGCGGCGGTGAGCGTCGCCGCTGAGATCCGCGGCGCCGACGCCGTCACCCGCGCCTTCCTCAACCGCGTGTGGGCGCCGGTACCGGCCCTCATCGACGGCCGGGCGGGGCTGGCCTGGGCGCAGAACGGCGAACCGCGGGCCGTCTTCCGCTTCACCATCGCCGGCGACCGGATCACCGCTATCGACATCCAGGCCGATCTGGCCGGCCTGGACATCGACCTGCCGTGAGGGGGGCGAAAGGCGGCAGTACGCGAGCGTGGGCGAAAGGCGTCGGTCCGCGGGCGCCGGCGAAAGGCGTCAGTCCGCGAGGGAGTCGAACGCCTTCAGCAACTTCCGCTGGATATCGCTGATCTGGTAGTACGAGCCGAGCTTGTAATACTCCTCGCTCGGCGAGAGCGTCAGGCCGTAGACGAGCGTGCGCTTCTCACCCGCGTACGCGTAGGGCGCGTTGTTGGCGTAGGTGGAGAACTGCGCCAGGTCCGCGTCGTCCTGCGCGGGGGCCAGCGTCGGGTCGGTGGATATCACGGCGAAGCAGAGCCGCTCGATCTTTCCGGAGTCCCAACTGAGCGTCGGATAGACCGCGAAGGAGCGCGGCGCGAAGGCCAGGCCCTTCTCGACCGGCAGGTGGAGTCCCATCTCGCGGACCATCGACAGGACGGGCCCGGCTTCGAGGAATTCCGGGTTCAGATTGCTGAAGTACAGATTCACCTGGCGTTTCTTGTAGTCCAGCGAGATCATCTGCACTTTGTCCAGGCCGTACCTGGCGAAGAGGTCCGCGTTCTCGGCCACGCTCGGCGGCATCGACGGGATGTCGATGAGCTCGGCGAGACCGGGCATGTCGCGGGTGGGAAAGAAGGCGTAGGTCTTCTTGAAGCCGCTGGTGACCTCGCCGTCGACGGCGAACATCGAGACGGGCAGTGCCTTCTGGGTGTCGGCGAGCAGGTTGCCGACCGGGTGGTCGGTTTCCGGAATGGCGCCGGTCGCCAGTGCGGCGGCATAGGGGTCACCGTGGTCGGCCGGCACCGAGATGCTGAAGTCCAGCTCGGTCGCGTGCCGCCCGCTCGCCATCGAGAAGACGATCACGCTGTCGGCGAGAACGTCCTCGAACGCGGTCAGAATCGGCCAGACCTTCTCGCGCGAGCAGGCGACATCCAGCAGCCCGGCCGCTTCCTCCATGGCCGCGTACACGCGCGCGACTTCACCGGATCCGGACATTGAATCCTCCACGCATAGATCGTGACGGTCGGTCGGTTCAGCATTCGTCACGAGCCTTGGCGGGGGCTGGGCGGCCGGTTGGTGCCGGCTTGGTGTCAGCGCGAGCCGAGGACCGCGTCCTGGCTGCCGCGGCCGGAGACCGCCTCGGTGACCGACCTGGCGATGTCCCGGCCGGTGAGTCCGGCCTGTTCGAGGATGTCGGGCCGGGTGTCGTGGGTGAGGAACTCCTGCGGGAGGCCGTAGGTGACCACGGGCGTGTCCACCCCGGCCGCGCGCAGCGTACGGGCGACGGCGTCGCCGAAGCCGCCCGCGACGCCGTTGTCCTCCACGGTGACCACCAGCCGCGCGTCGCGCGCCGCAGGGACCAGCGCCGGGTCCACCGGCTTGACCCAGCGCGGGTCGAGCGCGAGCGCGCCGATGCCCTGGTCGGCCAGCCGGCCCGCCGCGTCGGCGCAGACGCCGGCCATCACCCCGGCGCCGACCAGCAGGACGTCCACCTCGGTCCCCTCGGCCGGCCGCGCCACCACGTCCATGCCGCCGAGCCTGCCGAGGCCGGGGACCTCGCCGCCGGCCGGGGCCTTGGGGAAGCGCAGCAGGGTCGGCCCGGTGGAGTCCTCGACCGCCTCGCCGAGCAGCTCGGCCAGCCGGACCGCGTCCCGCGGTGCGGCGACCCGCAGCCCCGGTACGAGCTGGCTGAGCGAGCCGTCCCACATGCCGTTGTGGCTGGCGCCGTCCGGGCCGGTCACCCCGGCCCGGTCCAGCACGAAGGTCACCGGCAGCCGGTGCAGCGCCACGTCCATCAGCAGCTGGTCGAACGCCCGGTTCAGGAAGGTCGAGTAGAGCGCCACCACCGGGTGCAGGCCGCCCATGGCCAGCCCCGCTGCGCTGGTCACCGCGTGCTGCTCGGCGATGCCGACGTCGAAGACCCGGTCGGGGTAGGCCTTCGCGAAGGGCGCGAGGCCGGTCGGGTGCAGCATGGCCGCGGTGATCGCGACCACGTCCCGGCGCCGGCCGCCGATCCTCAGGATCTCGTCGGCGAAGACGTGCGACCAGGTGCGCCCCGCCGCCTTGACCGTGGTGCCGGTCAGCGGGTCGGTGCCCGCCGCGACCTGGTGCAGGCAGTCCTCGTCGTTGTTCTCGGCCGGCGGATACCCGTGGCCCTTGAGGGTCAGCACATGGACGATCACCGGCCCGCCGAAGCCCCGGGCGTGTGCCAGCGCCCGCTCCACCGCGGCCTGGTCGTGGCCGTCGATCGGGCCGACGTACTTCAGGCCCAGGTCCTCGAACATCACCTGCGGCTGGAGGACGTCCTTGAGCCCCTTCTTGATCCCGTGCAGCGTCTCGTAGAGCGGGGCGCCCACCAGCGGGGCCCGCGGCAGCGTCGACTTGACCGAGTCCAGGACGCTCTCGTAGCGCCGGGTGGTCCGCACCTGCGCCAGATGGGCGGCGATGGCGCCGTGGGTGGGGGCGTACGAGCGGCCGTTGTCGTTGACCACGACGACCACCCGGTTGCGCTGGTCGGCGGCGATGTTGTTCAGCGCCTCCCAGGCCATACCGCCGGTCAGGGCGCCGTCGCCGATGACGGCCACCGCGGTGCGGTCCAGCTCGCCGCGCAGCCGGAACGCCTTCGCCAGGCCGTCGGCGTACGACATCGACGTCGACGCGTGCGAGTTCTCCACGTGGTCGTGCGGCGACTCCGCGCGGCTCGGGTAGCCGGACATGCCGCCGGGCTGCCGCAGGGTGGCGAACTCCGGCTGCCTGCCGGTCAGCAGCTTGTGCACGTAGCTCTGGTGGCCGGTGTCGAAGACCAGCGGGTCGCGCGGCGAGTCGAACACCCGGTGCAGCGCGATGGTCAGCTCCACCACCCCGAGGTTGGGCCCCAGGTGCCCGCTGTTCGCCGACACCGTCGAGATCAGCCGGCTCCTGATCTCCGCGGCCAGCGACGTCAGCTCGTCCGGTCGGAGATCCTTCAGATCCTGCGGGCCGCGAAGCGAATCAAGGAGTGTCATACGGCAACACTCCTGGCGCCGGTGAAATACCGTCAACCGGTCGCCGGGGGCAACATATTGCCGCCGTTCCCCCGGATGACAGTTTCCTGTCACTCGACCTGGGCGCGACAACCGTATCCGGCCCCCGCCGGCCGCCCGAAGAAAACGGACCCCGAGGGCCTTCCCTCGCGAAACAGGACACCGTTCCCGTGCTGCCCGCTTAAGGTTCTTGGCCGGAACTCTCTGTCCACCAGAAGCGATTTATTCATTGCGCCGGGAATGGCATATGTGGGCGCCGCTACGGATTGTAAGTGACCCTTGACTGAGTATGGGTTCGCCGCTACACTCGCCCGGGCAGACTGGATAATGTAGCGCAGCGGGGGCGCGAAGTGCAATTATTTGGTGCATGGCTGGAACCCGACCGCGGGCGCAATGGCTGGAAGTTGACATTCTGGTGGCCCGGTCCGGTGGAAGTCGAAAGCAGCGGTTCTCCAGTCGCGGTTGCCGCTTCCGGCAACACATCGTGTCAGGGTCACGCATCCCATGAAGGGGTGCGTGACCTCTGGCTTGTTCCAGGCGTGGTGTGAGTGCGCTCTGAAAGTCGTCTCATGTGGACCGTTCGCGCGCGCTATACGGAGCGTTCGGTGACCGGATACTGCCTGGCCGAGGCGCCCGGCAGCCTGCCAGGCCGCAACCCGGTCCTGGTCGGGCGCCAGGATCAGGCGGTGAGATGTTGGGAGTTCGGGATGGCGAACGAGGAAATCAGCGTCGATAGGCCGGCCATAGGCATGGAGTTAGCCGGCGGCGGCCCCCCGCAGATCGATGGCGGGCGGCCGTCGGGAAGAGCCTACGGAGATGCGCGGCGCATCGCGGAGCTCGAACGCGAAGTGTGGGAGCTCCGCCGCACCAATGAGTTTCTGAAAGAGTATTACGCGAAGGATCTCGCCCTCGAAGCAAAACCTCCGCCGGCCGCCCGGGTAATGGGCGCAATCGGGGAGAGAAGTCCGGCGGAAGTCGTGGTAGCGCCCGCTGTCCAAGCGGGCGCGATCCGCTGGACGCCGGCGCAGTCCCCGCAGATTCCGGACACCCCGCGGCCCATGGCCGAGTTCCGGGCGCTCGGCCCGATCGAGGCGGTGGTCGGCGGCCGGCTGGTCGACCCGGGGGCCCCCAAGCAGCGCGCCCTGCTGGCGCTGCTGGTCAGCAAGGTGGGACAGCCGGTGGCCGTCGACATGATCGTCGAGGAGCTGTGGACCGGGAAGCCGCCGCCGTCGGCGGTCACCTCGCTGCAGGCCTACGTGGCCAACCTGCGCCGGGTGCTCGAACCCGGCCGGGTGCCCAGGACCCCGGCGACGGTGCTGCGCACCTACGGGCGCGGCTACCTGCTGGACAGCCGGGTGGTCGAGGTCGACGTGCACCGCTTCGGTGAACGCGCCGCCGCCGGCTGGCAGGCACTGGACTGGGGTGAACCGCAGCAGGCCGTCAGGGAGTTCGAGGCAGGGCTCGCGCTGTGGCGCGGCCAGGCCTACGCGGAGGTCGCCGACACCACCTACGTACGCCCGGACGTGGCCCGGCTGGAGGAGCTGCGGCTCTCGGTGGTCGAGGGGCGATGTGCGGCGCTGCTGGCCGTCGGCGCCCACGAGATGGCGGTGGCCGAACTGGAGGCGTTCACCCGGGCGCACCCCTTGCGCGAGTACGGCTGCGAGCTGCTGAGCCTGGCCCTCTACCGGGCCGGCCGGCAGGCCGACGCGCTGGGGGTGCTGCGGACCAACCAGAAGCGGCTGGCCGAAGAGCTCGGCATCGACCCCAGACCGGCGCTCCAGCACCTGGAGAACGAGATACTCAACCACGCCCCCGCCCTGGACTGGCGCCCGCACCCCCGGGTGGTCGCCAAGTCCGCCTGAGCCACCACCACCACCACCGCCGCCGCCGCCAAGCCGACGCCAACCTGCCGACCAGCGCGGGCCAACTCCCGCGGCTGATGCTGGGTGCCCTCAGCATCCGCCGCGGGAGTCGGTTCCTGCCGTCACGTCAGGAAAGGCCGAACATGGAGGCTATCGAGGTTCCGGTTCTGATCGTGGGCGGCGGCGGGTGCGGGCTGTCCGCGTCCGTCTTCCTGTCCGACCACGGTGTCGGCCACCTGCTGGTGGAGCGGCACACCGACACGTCGAAACTGCCGAAGGCGCACTACCTCAACCAGCGCACGATGGAGATCTTCCGCCAGCACGGCCTGTACGAGGCCGTCGTCGAACCGGCGGCGCCGCTGGAGAAGTTCGGCAAGGTCCGCTGGCAGACCACGCTCACCGGCGACGGACCGCTGGACGCCCGGGTGATCCACGAGATGGACGCCTTCGGCGGCGGCGCGCTCACCGAGACGTACGCGGCGGCCGGACCCGTACTGCCCATCAAGCTGCCGCAGCTCCGCCTGGAGCCGATCCTGCGCCGGCAGGCCGAGCAGCGCAATCCCGGGCGGGTGCTGTTCGGCCACGACCTGGTCGCCTTCACCGAGGACCCCGGCTCCGGCCGGGTCCTCGCCGAGATCCGCGACAGCGCGACCGGCGAGACCAGCACGGTGGCCGCCCGCTACGTCGTCGCGGCCGACGGCGGCCGCACCCTCGGCCCCGCGCTGGGCGTGCGGATGCAGGGCGTCTCGGCGATGGTCGACGTCACCACCGCGTACTTCTCCGCCGACCTGTCGCCGTGGTGGCACGAGGGCACGATCATCACCTGGCTGCTCAACCCCTACCGCCCCGACCTGTCGAGCACCCTGCTGGAAATGGGCCCCAGTTGGGGGAAGGCGTGCGAGGAGTGGGGACTGCACTTCATCCCCGGCGACGCCGACCGCTCCGACCCGCGGGCGGTCACCGCCCGGATCCGCGAGGTGCTGGGCTTACCCGGGCTGGATCTGACGCTGCACAAGGTGTCGCACTGGAGCGTGGAGGGCGTGCTCGCCGACCGCTACCGGGACGGCCGGGTGCTGATCGTCGGCGACGCAGCGCACCGCCAGCCGCCGACCACCGGCCTCGGCCTCAACGGCGGTATCCAGGACGTGCACAACCTGGCGTGGAAGCTCGCCGCGGTGCTGGCCGGCCACGCCGACGACGGCCTGCTGGACAGCTACGAGGGCGAGCGGCGCCCGCTGGGCAGGCGCAACGTCGAGTGGGGGCTGTCCACCTGGTTCCACCACCGGCTGATGACCGAGGCCGCCGTCGGGCTGGGCGCGCACATCCCGCCGGAGCGCCGGTCGTCGGCCTTCGCCGCGTACTTCGCCCCCTCACCGGTCGGCGAGGTGGTCAGGGCGCGGGCGGCGGAGATCTTCGGCACCCACCGCGCCGAATGCCAGGCGCACGACCTGGAGGTCGGCTTCGCGTACGAGGACGGCGCCGTCGTCCCCGACGGCAGCCCGCCGCCGGCCCGCTCCCCGATGGGCGACGCCCACCACCCCACCACCCGCCCCGGGCACGTGCTGGCGCACGCCTGGATCGAGCACCGGGGGCGCCGCCTGTCGACCCACGACCTGGTCGGGTCCGGGACCGGATTCGCCCTGCTCACCGGCGCGTCGGGCACCCCGTGGTGCGCGGCGGCCGCGGAGGTGGCCGAGAAGTTCGGCGTGCCGATCACCGTGGCCCGTATCGGCGACCCGGCGGACGGGGCGGAGTACACCGACGTCGAGGGCGGATGGGCGGCCGTCCGGGGGATCACCGACGCCGGCGCGGTCCTCGTACGCCCCGACAACCATGTGGCCTGGCGCTCCGCGGACGGCAGCGACAGCCCGGTGGACGTCCTGGGCCAGGCGCTCTCCCTGATCCTGGACCACCGGGCGACGGCCACCGCGGGGGGCCGGCTCCCCGCGGCCGGGACGGCCCGGTGACGGCGGAACCCACGTCACCGGGCACGGGCCCGGGCGGGGCGGGCCGCGTGTCACATCCGGTCGCCGCAGCCTGTCATACCGGCGGAGCCTGACGTCCTTTCACTGCGACTAGGAGACGACCATGTCAGCACGGAGCGCAGCCCCTGCGGCCGGACCGGGCTCGGGGGCGGCCGGGACCGCGGCCGGTGATTCCCGGCGGTGGCTGGTCCTCACCGTCATCTGCACCGCCTACCTCATGATCACCCTCGATGTGACGGTGATGAACCTCGCGCTGCCCTCCGCCCAGCAGGCGCTGGACTTCTCCAACGCCGACAAGCAGTGGATCCTCACCGCGTACGCGCTGTGCTTCGGCAGCCTGCTGCTCTTCTGCGGGCGGCTGGCCGACCTGGTCGGCCGCAAGGAGACCTTCCTGATAGGCCTGACCGGTTTCGCGGTCGCCTCCGCCGTCGGCGGCGCCTCTGGCAGCTTCGGCATGCTGGTGGCGGCCCGCGCCTGCCAGGGCGCCTTCGCCGCGCTGCTGGCGCCGACCGCCCTGTCACTGCTGGCCACCACCTTCACCGACCCCAAGGAGCGCGGCAAGGCCTTCGGCTTCTTCAGCGCGGTCGCGGCCAGCGGCGGCGGCCTGGGGCTGCTGATCGGCGGCGCGCTGACCTCGGGCCTGTCGTGGCGCTGGTGCATGTACGTCAACCTGGTCTTCGCCGCCTTCGCGCTGATCGGCGGCGCGACGCTGCTGACCCGGCAGCCAAGGACCGGCGCCAAGATGGACATCCCCGGCGTGATCGTGGTGTCCGGCGGGATGTTCTGCCTGGTCTACGGCTTCTCCAACGCCGCCACGCACAGCTGGCACGCGGCCTCCACCTGGGGGGTGCTCGCGGCCGGCGGCGTGCTGCTCGTGGCCTTCTCCTTCTGGCAGTTCCGCGCCCCGCACCCGCTGCTGCCGCCGCGCGTCGTCCTGGACCGAAACCGCGGCGGCGCCTACCTCACGGCGCTGATCGTCGGCGTCGGGATGTTCGGCATCCTGCTCTTCCTCATCTACTACATGCAGACCGACCTGGACTACTCGCCGATCACCTCCGGCGTGGCCCTGCTGCCGATGGTCGTGGTCACCGCGGTGGCGAGCAACGTCGGCAACATCGTGCTGATGCCGAAGGTCGGCCCGCGCCCCCTGGTCGGCGGCGGCATGCTGCTCAACGCGGCCGGCATGGCGTGGCTGACCCGGATCGCCCCGGACTCCGGCTACGCCTCGGCGCTGCTCGGCCCGACGATGGTGATCGGCCTGGGCATGGGCCTGATCTACGCGGCGGCGCTGCGTACCGGCACCGCCGGTGTGGCGCCGCACGACGCGGGCATCGCCTCGGCGGCGATCAGCACCGGGCAGCAGCTCGGCGGCGCGATCGGCACCGCGCTGCTCAACACCATCGCGGCCAGCGCCGCCACCGACTACCTGAGCAGCCACGCGCACGGCAAGCCGGGGGCGGCGCAGCTGCACCTGGCGACGATCCACGGCTACACCACGGTCTTCTGGTGGTGCACCGCGATCTTCGGCGTCGGCGCGGTCGTCTGCGGCGCCCTGCTGCGCGGCGGGCCGCTGCCGGCGCCCGCGTACGGCCCCGCCGCCAAGCCGGCCGCTCCGGCTGAAAAGGCGCGCTCCTGACCGCGGCGCAGCGCTGCGGACACGCCAGCGGGCCCGGCATCGTGCCGGGCCCGCCGTCGTGTCCGGCCGCCGGGCGTCCCGCCCGCGAGCGCCGGCCGGCCGCCACCGAGGGTCCCGGCGGACGTCGGTTTCGCGTCGCCGCCAAGTCGGCGCCAACTTGCCGAACAGTCCCGGCCAAGCGGCTTGATCAATGCTGAGGCGCCTGGAGCTGCGGGAAACGCGCCGGTCACCACCGTGACCGGGGCCGCCTTTCCGCGCCCCTTGCCGTTCATGCAGTCAGATCACCCGAATTCGGAGGAGCTGAGGCCAAGATGTGGCGTCTCAAAACGAGTCGGTTGCTGTTCGCCGGCGTGGCGGCGGCGACAGCGCTCGTCGGCGTGGGTGCAGGACCCTCAGGGCAGGAGGCCCAGGCGGCCGCCCATCCCGCCCATCTGACCAGCAACGCACCGGTCACCGTCGTGGCCAGTGGCCTGAACTCACCGAGGAGCCTGGTCTGGGGGCCGCGCGGACACCTCATCGTCTCCGAGGTGGGAGAGGCCCCGCCGACCTGCGTCGGCACCGGCTTCCCCACCCGGTGCTTCGGCTTCACCGGGTCGCTCGCCGACGTCTCCTCCGGCACCCCGGTGCGGATCGTGGACGGCCTGGCCTCCAACTTCAACCAGGAGGAGGTGGTCGGCGCCAACGGCCTGACCTACTCCGACGGGCACCTGTACGTCCTGGAGACCGGATCGTCGCAGCAGATCCCGGCCGAGATCCCCGCGGACCTGACCCAGCAGCTGCGCAAGCAGTACGGCGCCCTGCTCAAGGTCACCGGCCGGTCGGTGAAGGCGGTGGCGAACCCCGGCTACGTCGACTACGAGTGGACCCTGGCGAACACCGACCTCAACCCCGAGGACTTCCCCGAGGCCAACCCGTACGCGGTGACCACCAAGCCCGGCGGCGGCTTCTACCTGGTCGACGCGGCCTCCAACGTGCTGGACTCGGTCGACCGGTGGGGCAACGTCCACATCCTCAGCTACATCCCCGACACCTCGACCGGCCCGGACGCGGTGCCGTCCTGCGTCGCGGTCGGCCACGACGGCTCGGTCTACGTCGGCGAGATCACCGGCAAGCCCAGCTCGTCCACCGAGGCCAAAGTGTTCAAGTACAACCCCCGCAGCGGGCACCTGTCGGTGTGGCAGAGCGGCTTCAGCGCCATCAGCGGCTGCGGCTTCGGTGCCAACGGGGACTTCTACGTCACCGAGTTCGACACCACCGGCTTCCTGCCGACCGGTGACCCGATCGGCGACGTCGTCCAGATCGACCACCGCACCAACGCCCGCACCGTGCTGGCGTCGGGCAAGCTCTTCGCGCCCACCGGCTTCCTGGCCGGCCGCGACGGCGCCATCTACGTCGCCAACAAGACCATGATGTGGCCCGCCTGCGACGACGCCCCGGCGTGCACCACCGCCTCCGACGTCACCGCGCACGACGGCGAGATCGTCAGGATCGGCTGAGCCTGCCAGGTCACCCCGCAGCGGGCCGCGGCCGCGAGGTTCCGGCCGCGGCCCGCCGCGGGACCGCATGATCCGTTCGCTGTGTTCGCTGTGTTCGTGAGAGGACAAGAACGTGCGTGCTGGCATCTGGCTCATCGGCGCCCGCGGATCCGTCGCCACCACCAGCGTGGTCGGAGCGCTCGCGCTGCGCGCAGGACTGGCAGAACCGGTGGGCTGCGTCACCGCCCACCCCGACCTGGACAGCGCGGCACTTCCCGACTTCTGCGACCTCTACTTCGGCGGCCATGACGTGGCCACCGTACCGCTGGCCAAGAAGGCCGAGCAGCTGGCGGCCGCCGGCGTCGTACCCGCCCGGCTGGTCCAGGCCCTCGGAGCGGAGCTCGCCGAGGTCGACGCGGACCTGCGGCCGGCCCCGGAGGCCGCCACCCAGGCCGCCACGGCCGAGGCGATCGCCCGCGACCTCATGCGGTTCCGCACCCGCCACCGCCTCGACCGGGTCGTGGTGGTCAACGTCGCCTCCACCGAGGCCGCCGCACCGCCGCACCCCGCGCACGCCGGACTCGACGCGCTGAGCGCCGCGCTGAACGGCCCGGGCACGGTGCTGCCCGCCAGCTCGCTCTACGCCTACGCCGCCTTCACCGCCGGCTGCGGCTACGTCGACTTCACCCCCTCCACCGGCGCTCGGCTGCCCGCCCTGGCCGAACTCGCCGCCCACCGCGGCCTGCCCTACGCCGGCCACGACGGCAAGACCGGCGAGACGCTGCTGAAGTCGGTGCTCGCGCCGATGTTCGCCATGCGCAACCTCGCGGTGCGCTCCTGGTCCGGCGTCAACCTGCTCGGCGGCGGCGACGGCGCCACCCTGGTCGACCCCGGTGCCAACGCCGCCAAGTCGGCCAGCAAGCAGCGGGTGCTGCGCGAGACCCTCGGCTACGCCCCCGCCGGCGACACCCGGATCGACTACGTGGCCGACATCGGCGACTTCAAGACCGCCTGGGACCTGGTCACCTTCGCCGGCTTCCTCGGCACCGGGATGTGCCTGCAGTTCACCTGGCAGGGCTGCGACTCGGCGCTCGCCGCCCCGCTCGTCCTGGACCTGGCCAGGATCACGCTGGCCGCCCACGAGGCGGGGCACACCGGCCCGCTGGAGTCGCTGGCGTTCTTCTTCAAGGATCCGATGGGCGACGTCGACCACGCGCTGCCCGCCCAGTGGGAGGCGCTGCGCGGCTACCTGGCCGGGCTCGGCGGCGGACGATGAGCGCGCTGCGCGACCTCGCGGAACTGGTCCGCGCGCCCGCCGCCCTGTCGGTGCCCGGTGACGCCGTCGCCGGCGCCGCGTCCTGCGGTGTCCTCGGGCCCGCCACCGCCGGGCTGTCCGCGTCGGCGGTGTGCCTGTACTGGGCCGGGATGGCCGCCAACGACTGGGCCGACCGCGACCTGGACGCCAAGGAGCGCCCCGAGCGCCCGATCCCGTCCGGCCGCGTGTCGCCCACCACCGCGCTGGGCGTCGCGGCCGGCCTCTGCGCGGCGGGCCTGGCGCTGGCCGGACTGGCCGGCGGCCCGCGCGCGCTCGCGGTGGCGGTGCCGCTGGCCGGCGCGGTGTGGGCGTACGACCTGCGGTTCAAGGGCACGCCGGCCGGTCCCGCCGCGATGGCGGCCTGCCGCGGCCTCGACGTGCTGCTCGGGGCGACCTCGCGGCCGGGCCGGTGGTGGCCGGCGGTACTGCCCGCGCTCACCGTCGCCGCGCACACCTACGGCGTGACCGCGCTGTCCCGGCGCGAGGTCACCGGCGGCGGCCGCCTGCTGCCCGCCGCGACGCTGGCCGGCACCGCGGGCGTCGCCTACGCCGCCGCGCGGATCCCGGCCGCCGGGCCCGCGACGGCGCCGCGGACCTGGCTGCCGCGCGGGCTGGCCGGGTGGTACGCCGCCGCTTACGGGGCTCCGCAGGCGGGGGCGCTGGCCACACCGGACGCCGGCCGGACACGGGCCGCGGTCGGCGCCGGGATCACCGGACTGCCGGCCCTGCAGGGCGCGCTCGTCGCCCGCTCCGCCGGCCTGCTGCCCGCCGCTGCGGTGGCCGCCTGCGCACCGCTGGGCCGGGCACTGGCCAGAAGGGTGTCCCCGACATGAGCGTGCGCTTCGGCTACGGCACCAACGGCTTCGCCAACCACCGCCTCGACGACGCGCTCACCGTGATCGCCGACCTCGGCTACGAAGGGGTCGCGCTGACCCTGGACCACCAGCACCTCGACCCCTTCGCCCCCGGCCTGGCCCGCAGGACCGAGGCGCTGGCGGCACGTCTTGACCGGCTCGGGCTCGCCGTCGTCATCGAGACCGGCGCGCGCTACCTGCTCGACCCGTGGCACAAGCACGCCCCGACGCTGCTGGACGACGAACCCGGGGCGCGGCTGGACTTTCTGCGCCGGGCCGTCGGCGTCGGGGCGGACCTGGGGGCCGAGGCCGTCTCCTTCTGGGCCGGGATCCGCCCGGCCCAGGTCCCGGAAGCGGCCGCGTGGGACCGCCTGGTGCGCGGCTGCGACGAGGTGGTGGCGGCGGCGGACGCAGCGGGCGTGCGGCTGGGCTTCGAGCCCGAGCCCGGCATGCTGGTGCAGACGATCGCCGACTGGTCCACCCTGCACGGCCGGCTCGGCCGCCCCGGCTGCTTCGGCCTCACCCTCGACATCGGCCACTGCCGCTGCCTGGAGCCGCGGCCGGTCGCGGAGTGCGTGGCCAGGGCGGCCCCGCACCTGGTCAACGTGCAGATCGACGACATGCGCCGGAACGTGCACGAGCACCTGGAATTCGGCACCGGCGAGGTCGACTTCCCCGCGGCGCTCGGCGCGCTCGCCGCCGCCGGATACGGCGGGCTCACGGCCGTCGAGCTGCCCCGCCACTCCCATGCCGCCCCCGATGTCGCCCGCAGGTCGCTGGAGTTCCTCACCGGCGCCCTCGCCGATGCCCGGGTCGCGGGCGGACCCCGAGAACCCGAGGAGGCCGGACGGTGACCGGCGGACAGCTCGCGGACGTGCTCAAAGGCCGGGTCGCCGACCCGGCGTGGCTGGACGACGCGGTGGGCCGGGTGGCGCGTGACCCGGACGAGGTCGCCGTCCTCTTCCCCGCGGCCGGCCGCCGCTGCGGCCGCGGCCCGCTGCCCGACCCCGCACCAGGCTCCGACTACGGCCCGGCGCCCGCGGGTTGGACCGTGGACGACGCGGCCCGGGTGCTGCTGCTGACCGCGCTGCCGCTGCAGGGGACGGCGCTGGCCGCACAGGTCGGCGCGCTCTACCGGTACGGCAGCGCCGACGAGAAGCGCGCGGTGCTCCGGGCGCTGCCGCTGCTCGACGTCGGGGACGGCGGCCTGGACATCCTGCACGACGCGCTCCGTACCAACGACACCCGGCTGGTCGCGGCCGCCGTCGGGCCCTACGCCCGGCACCTGGAGATCCGGATGTGGCGGCAGGCCGTGCTCAAGTGCGTGTTCATGGACATCCCGCTGACCGCGGTGGCCGACCTGGACCGGCGGGCGGACGGTGAACTGGGCCGCATGCTGGCCGACCTGGCCGCCGAGCGACACGCGGCGGGGCGGCCGATGCGGGCCGACGCCGACGTCCTGCTGGCGCTGATCGGCGACCTGCCGGCGGCGGGCGGCGACCTCCCGGCTACCGCGGGCACCCCGGCGGGCCGGCCGGGCGAACGCGAGGGGAAGGCAGGCTGATGCGCATCTTCGACCCGCACATCCACATGACCTCACGGACCACCGACGACTACGAGCGGATGGCCGCGGCCGGCGTAAGGGCGCTGGTCGAGCCGGCCTTCTGGCTCGGCCAGCCGCGGACCAACGCCGGGGCGTTCACCGACTACTTCGACTCGCTGATCGGCTGGGAGCCCTTCAGGGCCGCCCAGTTCGGCATCCGCCACTACTGCGCCATCGGCCTCAACCCCAAGGAGGCCAACGACCCGCGTTGCCGCGAGGTGCTCGGCATCCTGCCGCGCTACCTGGCCAAGGACGGGGTGGTCGCGGTCGGCGAGCTCGGCTACGACTCCATGACGCCGGAGGAGGACGAGGTCTTCGCGGCCCAACTCGCCCTGGCCGTGGAGCACGAGCTGCCCGCGCTGGTGCACACCCCGCACCGCGACAAGCAGCGCGGCACCCTGCGCACCCTGGACGTGGTCAAGGAGTCCGGTATCGACCCCGGACACGTCGTCGTGGACCACCTCAACGAGGTGACGGTCGGCGCGGTGGCCGGCAGCGGCTGCTGGATGGGCTTCTCGATCTACCCCGGCACCAAGATGTCGCCCGACCGGATGGCGGCGGTGCTGCGCGAGTACGGCCCGGCGCGGATGCTGGTCAACTCCGCCGCCGACTGGGGCCGCAGCGACCCGCTGCTGACCCTGGCCACCGGGCAGGCCATGCTGGCGGCCGGCTTCACCGACGACGAGGTCGACCGGGTGCTGTGGCGCAACCCGGTGGAGTTCTACGGCCGGTCGGGGCGGCTGGATCTGTCCCCGGCGGACGGGCAGCCCGCCACCTTCGCCGGCAACTCCCTCGCCCGCGGGGGCAGCTGATGCGGCTGCGGCACCGCGACGGGCAGACAGTCCACCTCGGCTACTGCACCAACGTGCACGCAGGTGAGGAACTGCCCGAGATCATCGGCCAGCTGGACACCTACGCGGTCACCGCACGCCGGCTGCTGGGCGCCGACCGGCTCGGCGTCGGGCTGTGGCTGGCCGCACCGGTCGCCGCCCGACTGGCCGCCGACCCGGCCGAGGTGGCCCGGCTGCGCGACGAGCTGGACGCCCGCGGCCTCGACGTCGTCACCTGCAACGGCTTCCCCTATCGCTCCTTCCACGCCCCGGTCGTCAAGCACGCCGTCTACCACCCCGACTGGCTGACCGACGCGCGCATGGAGTACACCGTCGACCTGGCCCGGGTGCTGGCCGGGCTGCTCCCGGACGACGCCGTTCGCGGCTCGGTGTCCACCCTGCCGCTGGCCTGGCGCACCCCGTGGAGCGCACGGCACCGCGCGGCGGCGCAGGGGCGGCTGGCCGAACTCGCCGACCGGCTGGCGGCGGTGCACGCGAGCACCGGGCGGCTGGTGCGGGTGGGCTTCGAGGCGGAGCCCGGCTGCGTCATGGAGACCACCGAGCAGGTCGCCGAGAATCTGGCCGGGGCCGACACCCGCTACCTCGGGGTGTGCCTGGACCTGGCGCATCTGGCCTGCGCCTGGGAGGAGCCGGCGGCGGCGCTCGCCCGGCTGGCGCAGGCGGGCCTGCCGGTGGTGAAGGTCCAGGTGTCCGCCGCGCTGGGCGCCGAGCACCCGCAGGAGCCCGGTACGGCAGCCGCACTGCGCTCCTACGCCGAGCCGCGCTTCCTGCACCAGACCCGCTCCGCCGCGGGCCCGGCCGCCGACGACCTGGCCGACGCGCTCGACGCGGGGCTGCCGGGGCCGTGGCGGGTGCACTACCACGTACCGCTGCACGCGGCCCCGCAGCCGCCGCTGCACGCCACCGTCGAGGTGCTGCGGGCCGCGCTCGCCGAACTCGTCGGCGGCGAGCGGGCCGTGTGCGACCACCTGGAGGTGGAGACGTACACCTGGAACGTCCTGCCGCCCGGCCGGCGCCCGTCAGGCCCCGCCCAGCTCGCCGAGGGCATCGCCGCCGAACTGGCCTTCGCCCGCGACGAACTGCTCGCCCTCGGACTGCGGCCCCAGGGCCCGGACACCCCCGGCCCGGACACCCCCGGCCCGGACACCCCCGGCCCGGACGCCGCCCACGACCTGGCCGCCCCTGACCTGGCCGCCCACGACCTGGGCGAACGACCCGTGAGGGAGACGACCCGGTGAACCGACCGCCGAACCCGCTCGTCGTGCTCGACGTCGTCGGGCTCACCCCCCGGCTGCTCCGGCACATGCCGCGGCTGGCCGCGATCGCCGAGACCGGCTGGCAGGCCGGGCTCACCCCCGTGCTGCCCGCCGTCACCTGCTCGGTGCAGGCCACCCTGCTCACCGGCGCGCCGCCGCGCGAGCACGGCATCGTCGGCAACGGCTGGTACTTCCGCGACCTCGGCGAGGTCCTGCTCTGGCGGCAGCACAACGCGCTGATGGGCGGGGACAAGCTGTGGGACGCCGCCCGCCGCCGGCACCCCGGCTACACCGTCGCCAACATCTGCTGGTGGTACGCGATGGGCGCGGGCACCGACTGGACGGTCACCCCGCGCCCGGTCTACCACGCCGACGGCCGCAAGGACCCCGACTGCTACACCGACCCGCCCGAGCTGCACGACGAACTGACCGCGGCGCTCGGCACCTTCCCGCTGTTCAGCTACTGGGGCCCCACCGCGGGGCTGCCGTCGTCGGCGTGGATCTGCCGGGCCGCGCAGCAGATCATGGCCAGGCACGACCCGGACCTGACCCTGGTCTACGTCCCGCATCTGGACTACGACCTGCAGCGGTTCGGCCCCTCGGCCCCGCAGGCCGCAGCCGCCGCCGCGGAGTTGGACGCGGTCCTCGGCCCGCTGCTGGACATGGCGCGCGAGCGGGGCGCGACGGTGGTGGCGCTGTCGGAGTACGGCATCACGCCGGCCGCCCGGCCAGTCGACGTCAACCGGCTGCTGCGCCGGGAGGATCTGCTGCGCGTCCACACCCAGGCCGGCATGGAGTACCTGGACCCGTGGACCTCCCGCGCCTTCGCCGTCGCCGACCACCAGATCGCGCACGTCTACGTGGCCGACCCCGCCGACCTGCCGCTGGTGCGCAAGCTCTGCGCCGAACTCCCCGGCGTCGCCGAGGTGTTGGGCGAGGCGGAGAAGGCGGCGTACGGCCTGGACCACCCGCGCTCCGGCGACCTGGTCCTGGTCGCCGACGCGGATGCCTGGTTCACCTACTACTACTGGCTGGACGACGCCCGCGCACCGGACTTCGCCCGCCTGGTGGAGATCCACCGCAAGCCCGGCTACGACCCGGCCGAGCTGTTCTTCGATCCCGCCGCGCCCGGCGCCGCCAAGCGCCGGGCCGCGGTCGCGCTGGCGCGCAAGAAGCTCGGGATGCGCTACCTGCTGAGTGCCGTCGGCCTGGACGCGGGCGCCGCGGCCGTCCGCGGCACCCACGGCCGGCTGCCCGCCGACCCGCAGGACGGCCCCGTCCTGCTCTGCTCGGACCCGCACGGCGCCCGCGAGCGGTACGAGGCCACGCAGGTCAAGGACCTGCTGCTGGACCTCGCCTCGCACCGCCCGGGCCCGCGGTGACCGGCGCCGGCGGGCGGCGGGGTCAGGCGGTGATGACCTCCGGCTTGCCGGTGCGGCCCTCCGCGGTGGCCTCCTCCGCCAGCCGCATCGCCTCGTCGATGAGCGTCTCCACGATCTTCGACTCGGGGACGGTCGCGACGACCTTGCCCTTGACGAAGATCTGCCCCTTGCCGTTGCCCGAGGCCACGCCCAGGTCGGCCTCGCGGGCCTCGCCGGGGCCGTTGACGACGCAGCCCATCACCGCGACCCGCAGCGGCACTTCGAGCCCGTCGAGGCCCGCGGTGACCTCCTCGGCGAGCTTGTAGACGTCCACCTGGGCCCGGCCGCAGGACGGGCAGGAGACGATCTCCAGGCGGCGCTGCCGCAGTGCCAGGCTCTCCAGGATGGCGATCCCGACCTTGGCCTCCTCGGCGGGCGGCGCCGACAGCGACACCCGGATGGTGTCGCCGATCCCCTCCGCCAGCAGCACCCCGAAGGCCACCGCCGACTTCACCGTCCCCTGGAAGAACGGCCCGGCCTCGGTCACCCCGAGGTGCAGCGGGTAGTCGCAGGCCGCCGCGAGCTTGCGGTAGGCGGAGATCATCACCACCGGGTCGTGGTGCTTCACCGAGATCTTCAGGTCCTGGAACCCGTGCTCCTCGAACAGCGAGCACTCCCAGAGCGCCGACTCCACCAGCGCGTCCGGCGTGGCGCTGCCGTACTTGGCGAGCAGCCGCTTGTCCAGTGACCCGGCGTTGACGCCGATCCTGATCGGCACCTGCGCGTCGGCCGCGGCCTTGGCGATCTCGGCGACCTTGTCGTCGAACTCCTTGATGTTCCCGGGATTCACCCGTACCGCCGCGCATCCCGCGTCGATCGCCGCGAAGACGTACCGGGGCTGGAAATGGATGTCGGCGATCACCGGGATCTGCGATTTGCGGGCGATCTCCGGGAGCGCCTCGGCGTCGTCGGCCGACGGCACCGCGACCCGGACGATCTGGCAGCCGGACGCGGTCAGTTCGGCGATCTGCTGCAGCGTGGCGTTCACGTCCGCGGTCACCGTCGTCGTCATCGACTGCACGCTGACCGGCGCCCCGCCGCCCACCAGGACGGCCCGGTCGTCGTGGCCGAGTCTGAGCTGCCGGCTGACCCGGCGCGGGCCGAGGGACTGCGGGACGTGGGGTATGCCGAGATCCACCATCTGTGATCATCCTCTCCGTTCGGTCGTGCCGGGCCGGCACATCGGGTGCCCCGCCCGTTCCCGGTGGGCCGTCAGCGGCCCCGGTAGGCCACCTGCACTGCCATCTCGCCCAGGCGCTCCCGCCAGCCGTCCGCCAGCGCGGTCGCGTCCAGCGCGGTGCGGGCGCCCGCCACCAGCTGGTCGATCCGCTTCTCGATGTCCTCGCGAACGCCGGAGGCCAGCAGCGCGGCATGCAGCAGCGCCGGGTCGAAGTCGCCGTTCCTGCCCTCGTCGAGCAGCCGCGCCACCTCGGCGTCGCCGGTGGCGGCCAGGGCGAGCAGCAGGTTCATCTTGTGCTCGCTGACGTCCAGGCCGGCCGGTTTGCCGGTCGCCGCGGAGTCGCCGAACGCGTCGAGCAGGTCGTCGCGCAGCTGGAACGCCTCGCCCGCCGCGAGGCCGTACGCCTCGAACGCCGCCTGCAGGTCGGGCCGCCCGGCGATGGACGCGCCGAGGGAGAGCGGCCGGTGGATGGTGTAGCGCCCGGACTTGCAGACCGCGATCCAGCGGGCCAGCTCGGGGTCGGGCGAAGCCTCGGCGGCCAGCGCGATGTCGAGGTGCTGGCCGACCAGCATCTCGGTGCCCAGGTGCATCCAGATCTCCCTGGCCGCGGCGGGCAGCCCGCCGGCCAGCCGGTGGGCGTAGCTGAACGCCAGGTCCCCGGCCAGGATGGCGACGCCCTCGCCGAACCGGCGCGCCTCCCCGGTCCAGCCGAGTTCCGCGTGCACGCCGGCGTGCCTGGCGTGCACGGTCGGGACGCCGCGCCGGGTGGGGGAGTTGTCCAGGACGTCGTCGTGGATGAGCGCCGAGGCGTGCAGCAGTTCCAGGCCCGCCGCCGCGGCGACCACCGCGTCCGCGGCCGCGCTGTCGCCGAGGGAGCCGCCGGCCGCCAGGAAGCCGCTGACGCAGAAGGTGGGGCGCAGCCGCTTGCCGCCCGCCGCGACCAGTTCCCTGACCGCCTCGACCGGCACCGCCGCCCGGGCGTCCACCGAACCCCAGTGCGCGATCTCGGAGTTCAGCAGCTCCTCGATCCGCGCGCTGACCCGGTCGAGCAGTTCGGCACGGACGTCGTCGGCACCGTCCCCCGCCGCCGGCCGCTCCAGACCGGACGGCGGCCGGAAGACCACGTCCTCGACGGTGGTCACCTCGGTCTCGACGTCGGTGAAGCCCAGTGCCGCCAGCCGTTCGATGACCTCCTCGACCAGCACCTCGGGCGCGCTGGCGCCCGCGCTCAGCCCCACGGTCCGCACGCCCGCCAGCCACTCGGGGTCCAAATGGCCCGCGTCGGGCAGCAGTCGGGCCCTGGCGCCGGCGTCCTCGGCGACCTCCACCATCCGCACCGAGTTGCTGGAGTTGGCCGAGCCGACGACCAGCACCAGGTCGCTGCGCCCGGCGAGCGACTTCACCGAATTCTGCCGGTTCTGGCTGGCGTAGCAGACGTCGTCGGTGCCGGGGCCGGTCAGCCCGGGGAAGCGCTCGTGCAGGATGGACACGATCTCGGTGGTGTCGTCCACCGACAGCGTGGTCTGGGTGAGATAGCTGACCGGCACGCCCGGCGGCAGGTCGAGCCGCCTGGCCTCGTCGGCGTCCTGCACGATGACGGTACGGTCCGGCGCCTCGCCGAACGTGCCCTCGATCTCCTCGTGGTCGGCGTGCCCCACCAGGATCAGCGTCCGCCCGTCGCGGGCGTACCTGCGGGCCTCCTGATGCACCTTGGCCACCAGCGGGCAGGTCGCGTCGATGACCGTCAGACCGCGCTCGGCGGCGTTCGCGCGCACCTGCGGGGACACCCCGTGCGCGGAGAAGACGCACACCGCCCCGTTCGGTACCTCTGTCTCCGACTCGACGAACCTGGCTCCGCGCTCCTCGAGGTCCCGCACCACGTATTCGTTGTGGACGATCTGCTTGCGTACGTAGACAGGGGCTCCGTGGATCTCCAGGGCGCGCTCCACGATCTCCACAGCCCTGCGCACACCGGCGCAGAACCCGCGGGGCTCTGCCAGAATGACCTTCTTGCCGCCCGATTGCCGGTTGTTGTCCAGTGTGGTAGCCATATGGAAAAGGGTGGGGAACCGCGGAGACGAACACAAGGATCCCGGTGGGGCAGATTATTGTCACCCCGTCACAATGAGCTGACGTGTAAGCCGCGCCCGCGGAAGCCGTGCCCGGACTGTTCCGTGAGTTGGCAGCGGCTTGGCGGCATGCCCGCCCGACGGCAGCAGTGGTGGGCGCCGCCCGGTGCCAGATGCCGTGACCTGCGCCGACGAGATCGGGCCGGCATTTCCGCGCGCTGCCAAGTCGCCACCAAGCCGATCGCAAGTTAAATGGGAAACGATACGTTCCGTACACCCCGCAGGTGGCGGCATCTTTTACGCCGGCCTTGCTGTGACTCCGGGTGGGCAGTGTCGGGAGACTTCGGGGAAATCTCTACCCACAGAAGGTGGATGCCAGGCATGGCAACTCTGTGCAAGCCAGCGGTGAGCGTGCCGGAATACGTCATTACGATGGAAGACACCCTTGAATTCGCCAAGAAGGTGCACAAGGGAAAGCCACAGCTTCCGTTGGCGCTTCGGCTGATTCAGAAGACGGGGGTCAGGAAGCGGCATATCGTACAGCCCATCGAGAAGACCCTTCTCCACCCCGGTTTCGAGGAACGCAACCGCGTCTACGAGCTGGAGTCGAAGAAGAGGTGCCCCGCGGTCATCGAGAAGGCGCTGGCCAACGCCGGCGTGACCGCCCAGGACATCGACGCCATCATCTACGTGTCCTGCACGGGCTTCATGATGCCGTCGCTCACGGCCTGGCTGATCAACACCATGGGCTTCCGCTACGACACCCGGCAGATCCCCATCGCGCAGCTGGGCTGCGCCGCGGGCGGCGCCGCGATCAACCGCGCCTTCGACTTCTGCCAGGCGCACCCCGACTCCAACGTCCTGATCGTCTCCTGCGAACTGTGCTCGCTGTGCTACCAGCCGGTCGACGACAACGTCGGCTCGCTGCTGTCCGACGGCCTGTTCGGCGACGCGGTGGCCGCCGCCGTCGTCCGGGACACCGGCGGCACCGGCGTGCGGCTCGAGCGCAACGCCTCGTATCTCATACCGAACACCGAGGACTGGATCTCCTACGCCGTCCGCTCCACCGGCTTCCACTTCCAGCTGGACCGCCGGGTGCCGGGCACGATGGAGCCGCTCGCGCCGATCCTGCGCCAACTCGCCGCCGACCACGGCTGGAACGTGGCCGACCTGGACTTCTACATCATCCACGCCGGCGGCCCGCGGATCCTGGACGACCTGTGCAAGTACCTCAACGTCGACCGCAGCATGTTCCGGCACAGTTGGGCGACGCTGAGCGACTACGGGAACATCGCCAGCGCCGTCGTCCTTGAGGCGCTGCGCAGGCTGTTCGAGGAGGACGAGATGCTGCCGGGCGGCACCGGGATCATCGCCGGCTTCGGCCCCGGCATCACCGCCGAGATGGCGGTCGGCAGCTGGGTCGCGGACGTCCCCGCCATCCGACAGGCCGCACCGGTCGCCCTGTCCGCGACCCCCGTGGTGTGAGACCCGCGCACATGTTCGTTCCGACCGGAGCCCGCCGCACGCGGGCCCCCGGTCTCCTGAAGCGTCGCAGGAGGTGGCCACGTTGAACCCGATCCCCTTGGTTCACGCGAGTTTGGGCAAGCAGGAACTGGCGGCCGTCGAGGAGGTGTTCGCCTCGGACTGGACGGCAGGGCAGGGCCCGCGCGGCAAGGCGCTGGAGAAGGAGCTCGCCGAGCGCTACGGCGTCGCTGACGCGGTGACGCTCAGCAGCTGCGCCGCCGCGCTGCACCTGGCGCTGCTCGCGCTCGGCGTCCGGCCCGGCGACGAGGTGATCGTCGCCGACTACACCTTCCCCGCCCCGGCGCACGCGGCTCGCTACGTCGGCGCCGTCCCGGTCTTCGCCGACGCGCGCCCCGACACCGGCACCATCGACCCGCAGGCGGTCGCCGACCTGATCGGCCCGCGCACGGTCGGCGTGATCGCGGTCGACACGGTGGGCCTGCCCGCCGACTACGCCGAACTGCTCTCGCTCACCGAACGCCACGGGCTGTTCCTCATCGAGGACGCCGCCTGCGCGGTCGGCGCCACCTACCGCGGCCGCCCGGCCGGGGCGCTGGCACCGATCTCCTGCCTGTCCTTCCACGGCCGCAAGGGCATCACCAGCGGCGAGGGCGGCGCCCTGCTCGCCGCCGACCCGGCGATCGGCGCGGACGTGCGGCTGCGCTCGTCCTTCGGCATCGGCAGCATCTTCGACAAGTCGCAGATCGTCGGCCTGCCGATCCCGGAGTTCACCGAGATCGGCTACAACTACAAGCTCTCCGACATCGCCGCCGCGATCCTCCAGGTCCAGCTGGGCCGGATCGGCGAACTGCTGGAGCGCCGCAACGCGGTGGCCGCGCGCTACGCCGAACTGCTCGCCGGCGAAGAGCTGTTGACCCTGCCGCACGTCCCCGAGGACCGCACCCACGCCTGGCAGTCCTACCTGGTCGCACTCGACCCGTCCGTCGACCGCGCCGCCGTCGCCGCCGACCTGCGCGCCCAGGGCATCGGCTGCGGGCACGGTACGTGGGCGAGCCATCTGCAACCGGTCTACGAGTCCAAGCAGTCCTGCCCGGTCTCCGCCGACCTCTTCCGGCGGCAGCTCGCCATCCCCATGCACGCCGAACTCACCGTGGACCACGCGGAGCAGGTCGCGCACGCCCTGCGCGCCGCGGTGCGCGGCCACGCCGACCCGCGGCGGCGGTCCGCGGCCCCCGCCGAGAAGCAGCCCGCCACCCCGGGCGAGAACCAGGAAGGCACGTCATGACCAGCAGCGCCCCGACGTCGGACCGGATCATGCGGCTCATCACCGGCTACTGGGCCACCGGCATCGTCGGTGCGGCCGCGACCCACTCGGTGTTCACCCACCTGGAGGACGGCGCCACCACCGCCGACCAGCTGGCCGACCGCGCCGCGATCTCGCACCGGGGCGCCCAGGCCCTGCTGGACGGCCTGGTCAGCGTCGGCCTGGTCGAACTGCGGGACGGCCGCTACCACAACACCCCGGAGGCCTCCGCCTTCCTGGTCGAGGGCCGGCCCACCTGCCTGAGCGGCTTCGCCAAGCTCAAGGCCGGCCACATGGCCTCGCTGGCCGGGCTGCCCGACGTCGTGCGGGCCGGCGGCCCGCTGACCGACGCGGTGGTGGAGGTGGCCGACAACCCGCACTGGGAGGAGCTGGTCCAGGCCCTCGCCGCGCAGTCCGTCCCGGTGGCGCAGGCCGCCGCCGACACGCTGCGGATCGAGGAGGCCGGCGAGATCTCCATCCTCGACATCGGCGGCGGCTCCGGCGTCTACTCGGCCGCCTGGCTCGAGCGCAACCCCGCCGCCCGCTCCACCCAGCTCGACTGGGCACCGATCAACGCCATCGCCCGCCGGCTGCTCGCCGAGCGCGGCGTCGCCGACCGGGTCGACTACGTGGACGGCGACTTCCACTCCACCGACCTCGGCGAGGCCGCCGCCTACGACATCGTCGTCTACTCCAACATCGCCCACCAGGAGGGCCCCGAGGACAACATGGCGCTCTTCGCCCGGGTGCGCAGCGTCCTGAAGCCCGGCGGCACCCTGGTCGTCTCCGACTACGTGGTGGACGACGACCGCAGCGGGCCGCCGTACCCGCTGACCTTCGCCTCGGAGATGCTGCTCAAGAGCCGGCACGGCAGCACCTGGCGGCGCGCGGACTACCACGGCTGGCTGAGCAAGACCGGCTACGACGACATCACGTTCGAGACCACGCTGTCGCCGACCACGCTGATCTTCGCCCGGTAGCGGTCACCAGGGGTGAGAGCGGGGAGTCCGACGCACCACGGGAGGGCATGCGATGCCATGACCGGCGCCGTCACAGCTCCGACGAAAGGGCACGAGAACACCTCCGGCCTCGGCGACCTGCTGCTCAGCCGGATGACGACTCCTGCCGGATACATCGGCACCACCCCGACGGCGCTCCTCGGCCGCTCCCGCGACCTGGAGCGGCTGGCCGCCGTGACCGCCGCCCCGGACGCCGGCCTGGTCACCGTGACCGGGCCCGCCGGGGTGGGCAAGAGCCGGCTGGTGATGGAGTTCTTCCGCCACCGGGGGACCGGCCCCGGCGGCGGCGTCGAGGTCTTCGACTTCGCCCAGGTGAGCGACACCTCGGTGGCCGGCCTCATGCTCCGCCAGCTCAGGGAGCAGTGTTACGAGGGTTCGCCGGCCGTCAGGAAGGCCCTGGAGCGGGTCGCGGCGGGCAAGCACACCCTGCTCTTCGACCACTACGAGGACGTCGCCGACGACCTCGCGCCGCTGCTCGCTGAATTCCGCCGCTGCTGCCCGCAGTTGCGCATCGTCTGCGTCGGCACCGCCCGCCTCGGCCTGTACGGCGAGCGGGTCGTGCGGATCGGGCCGCTTGCGACCGGCAGCCCGGCGGAGGACATGCCGTCCGCCGTCGCCCGGATACCGGCCGTGGAGCTCTTCGTGCAGTGCGCGCGGTCGGTACGGCCCGAATTCGCCCTGACGCCGGAGAACTCGCGCTTCGTGCTGGCCCTGTGCCGGCAGGCCGGCGGGCTGCCGCTGGCCATCGAACTGGCCGCCTCCCAGGTCACGCTGGCCGAACCCGACCTGATCCTGGAGCGCTTCGAGCGCGGCCCCGGCGACCTGCACAGGATCGACCACCACCCGTACTCCCGGCACTCCAGCATCGGCGACATGGTCTCCTGGGTGTTCGCCAGGCTGCACCCCGACGAGCGCACCCAGCTGATCCATCTGGCCGTCTTCCAGGGCCCGTTCACCATGCGCGCGGCCGTCGGCGTCCTGGACGGCTTCCACCGCGCCGCCTACCGGACGATGGAAGGGCTCATCGACAAGAGCGTGCTGGTCCCCGACGAACGGCCGCGGGGCGAGCTGCGGTTGAGCGTCCCGCACGCCGTACGGCTGGCCGCGGCCGGCCTGCTGGCCCGGCTGCCGGTGCACGCGGCACTGCGGCAGGCGCACGCCGAGCACTTCCGCGCCGCCGCCGACGCCGCAGCGACCGGCGGCCGCCCGGCGCCGGGGCCCGAGACCCGGGCGGACCTGCTCGCGGCCTTCGACCACTGGCGCGAGGCCGGCGACGGCCGCGCGATGGCGGTGATCGCGCACGCCCTGCGGGCCCGGTGCGCAGGCCAGGCGCAGGCCCGGCAGTGCCTGCGGCTGACCGAGGAGGTGCTGCGCACCGGCGTCGACGACCCCCGCCTGCACGCCCGCACCCTGGAGGCGGCGGGCGCGCTGGCGCTGCGCCTGTGCGCCCCGGCCGCCCGCGACCACCTCACCCGGGCGTGCGACGCCCACCGCACGGCCGGCGACGAGCCGGGCGCGCTGCGCTGCCTCGCCCTGCTCGGCGAGGAGGCCTACGCGGCCGGCGACCTGGACCGGGCGCGGCGGCGCTTCGAGGACTGCCTCGCCTCGGACGCCGCCGCGCCCACCCGCCGGCACCTCACCCGCCGCCTCGCGGCCGTGCTGCGGGACGCCGGTGACCTGCCCCGCGCCGCCGAACTCGCCCTGACGGCGCTGGAAGCCGAGCTCGGCGGCGCGGCGGACGCGGGGGAGCAGGCCGGGGCCGCGCCGCCCGACGGTTACCGCGACGAGGCCGGCGGGGCGGTGCTCGCCAGATACGTCCTGGCGACCGTGCGCTGGCTGGAGCACGACTCCGCGCAGGCCCGCGCCCTCTTCGCCGACGCGGCCGGACAGATCGGCGCCCTGCCCGACACGGCGCCGGAGCGGCCCGAGTGCCTGGAGATCCTGGTCATCGCGCTGCGCAAGTGGCGCCGGGTCACCGACTGGCGGCTGCTCACCGCGACCCTGGCCCTGGCCGACCACCTGCGCCGCCACCAGGACGGCCCGCCCCGCCCGAAGCCCCTGCACGACCTGGTCGCCGGGACCCTCGCCCAGGCCGCCCAGCAGCTCACCGCCGCCGAATACGCCTGCGCCCGCCGGTCCGGCCCCGACCTCCCCTGGCAGACCCCGCTGCGCCTGATCCCGCCCGCCCCGGCCCCCTCGCCCGCCCCGCCGGTCCCCGGCGCACCCCGGGACGTACCTCCCGACGTCGCCGCCGCGCTGACCAAGCGCGAACTCGAAGTCGCCCTCCTGGTCGCCGAGGGCCTGACCAACCGCATCATCGCCCGCGACCTCGGCATCGCCGAGTGGACGGTGGTCAACCACCTCCGCAAGGTGATGCGCAAACTCAGCTGCCAGTCCCGCGTCCAAGTCACCCGCCGCCTCTCCGCCCCCTGACCCGGCCACCCGTCTCCTTGCCGGCTCCGCCGCCCGGACCCCCTCCGCCGCCCACGCCCCCCACCCGATCACCGCCGGTGATTTTCGGGTTGTGGCACTCGGGCCGGTAGGCGGGGTTCTAGGCTGATGTGCCCGACTGATCGCCGGTCAAGGAGGACACAGTGCTGGTCGAGGGATCGTTGGCGTTGGCGGCGGCGACCGGTGGCGCCGTCGTGCAGGCAGCCGGTACGGACGCGTGGAACGCGGTACGCGGTGGCATCGCCCGCGTGCTGGGCCGCGGCGAGGAGGCGGGGGAGCGGCGGGAGCTGGAACGCCTGGACCGGACCAGCGCCGTGCTGGAGGCCGCGGCCGAGGGCGAGGCCGAGCAGGTCAGGGCGGCGCAGGCGGCGGTGTGGCAGAGCCGTCTTGAGCTGCTGCTCGAGGAACTGCCCGAGGAGCAGCAGCAACAGGTCGCAGCGGAGCTCCAGGCGTTGATCGACCAGGCCGCCGCGGCCGCCCAAGGGCAACCCGTGCACAACGACTTCAGGGGATCGACCTTCGAGAAGTCGGCGGTGCAGGGCAGCGGCACGCAGCACAACACCTTCAACTGACGGGCGGGGGAGCGGATCCGGTGGGGGGCAAGAGCAACAGGTCCAAGGGGCGCAACCGGAAGAGCGGGGTTCCGGCCCAGCGTCCCGGCGCACGGCCCGGCAGCGCCCCGGTGCAGCGGGGCGGCTTCTCGGGCAGCCAGTTCAGCCACGCCGCCGCCCAGCAGCAAGGGACGCAGTACAACACGTTCGTCCAGCAGTACGCCCCCGCCCCCTCCGCGCTGGACGCGCTGCCGGACCTGCCGGCGGAGTTCACCGGCCGGGACGAGGACCTGGCGCCGCTGCTCGAACTGCTCGCCCCGGACTCCGCCGCCGGGCGCCCGGTGGCGGTGGTGTCCGGCATGGGCGGCGTCGGCAAGACGACGCTGGCCTACGCCGCCGGCCACGGAGTGCTGAAACGCGGGTGGTTCACCGGGGTGCTGCTGGTGGACCTGCGCGGCTACGACCCGCAGCCGGCCCAGCCGGAGCAGTCCCTGGACGCCCTGCTGCGCCGGCTCGGGGTGCCGCCCGAGCACATCCCGCCCACCGGGGCCGACCGGGAGGTCTTCTACCGCTCCCACCTCGCCGACCGCGGCCGCAGGGGCGAGCGGCTGCTGGTCATCGCCGACAACGCCTCCAGCGCCGCGCAGGTCAAGCCGCTGCTGCCGCCCGCACCGCACGGCCTGATCGCCACCTCCCGCCGGGCGCTGCCCGGTCTCGGCCGCCCGCGTACCCTGCACCAGCTCCAGCCCGAGGACGCGGTCGCGCTGCTCGACCTCGCGCTGCGCGAGGCGAACCCCGACGACCGGCGGGTGGCCGAGGACCGGGAGGCGGCCGAGCGGGTGGCGATGGCCTGCGGGTGCCTGCCGCTTGCGCTGCAGATCGTGGCCGCGCTCCTCGTGCAGGACTCCGGCCAGCCGCTCGCCGAACGCGCGGAACGCCTCTCCGCCGGCGAGGGCCGTCTCGACAGCATCAACGACGGCGAACGCGACCTGCGTGCCGTCTTCGACCAGACCTTCGACAGCCTGCTCCCGCAGCAGCAGGACCTGTTCCGGATGCTGTCGCTCAACGCCGGCCCCGACATCTCCACGGCGGCGGCCTCGGCCCTCACCCACCAGACCGAGACGGCGATCGACAACCAGCTCGGCCAGCTGGCCGCGGCACATCTCATCAGCCGCGGCAGCACCCGGGGCCGCTGGAAGATGCACGACCTGCTGCACGACTACGCCAAGGAGCAGACCAGGAAGCACCTGGACGGCAACCGCACCGGCCGCCGCAAGTACGACCAGGCCCGCGAACGCCTCGGCGACTACTACGCCAAGCGGGCCGAGAGCGCCAGAAGCCACATCGACTTCTCCGGCCAGTTGCAGCCGACCCCGGACTTCGG
The DNA here is from genome assembly GCF_036010485.1 of Streptomyces sp. NBC_01198. Classification (NCBI taxonomy): domain Bacteria; kingdom Bacillati; phylum Actinomycetota; class Actinomycetes; order Kitasatosporales; family Streptomycetaceae; genus Streptomyces; species Streptomyces sp. NBC_01198. The sequence goes on along the minus strand of NZ_CP108568.1, from coordinate 2,520,336 downwards.
CGACCGGGAGGAGGCGCTGCGATGGGTGGACGAGGAGCGCGCCAACCTCATCGCCACCGCGCACGCCGAGGCCCCCTCGGTGAAGTCCGCGCGCCTGTGCTTCGCGCTGACCGAATACCTGCAGTACCGCGAACTGCACCATGACGCACTGGCGGTGAGCGCGCTGAGCCTGGACTCGCTGCGCGCGCTGAAGGACCACCGCAACGAGCCCGGAGCGTGGGGGAACCTCGGCTACGCCCTCCAAGGCCTGCACCGCTTCGACGAGGCCCTGGAGGCGCACACCACCGCCCGCACCCTCTACGAGCAGACCGGCGACATCAACGGCCAGGCCAGCGGCTGGGACAACATGGGCAACACCCTGGAGTTCCTGCATCGTTGCGACGAGGCCCTGGAGGCCCACACCACCGCCCGCGCCCTCTTCCAGCGGGTCGGGAACGTCAACGGCGAGGCCGGCAGCTGGAACAACGTCGGCGACACCTTGCGCCAGCTGCACCGGCACGAGGAGGCCCTGGAGGCCCACGCCACCGCCCGCGCCCTCTACGAACGGACCGGGAACATCAACGGCCAGGCGGGCGCCTGGAACAACACCGGCAACGCCCTTGAGATCCTGCACCGCTACGACCAGGCGCTCGCCGCCTACGCCACCGCGCGCACGCTCTTCGAGCAGACCGGGAACACCAACGGCCTGGCCGGCTCGTGGAACAACACCGGCGACACGCTGAGCCGGCTCTACCGCGACGAGGAAGCCTTCGACGCCTACATCACCGGCCGCACGCTCTCCGAGCAGACCGGCGACACCCGCGGTCAGGCGGCGGGGTGGGACAACATCGGCAGCGTCCTGCGGGGTCTGTTCCGCTACGAGGAGGCGCTGGAGGCGCACATCACGGCCCGCACCCTCTTCGAGCAGACCGGAGCCGTCGGCGGCCAGGCCGGCGCCTGGGACAACATCGGTACGGTGCTTGCCCTGCTGTTCCGCTATGAGGAGGCGCTTGAGGCGCACGTCACGGCCCGCACCTTCTACGAACGGTCCGGCGACGTCAACGGCCAGGCGGTCAGCTGGGACAACATCGGCAACGCGCTTGCCCTGCTGTTCCGCTACGAGGAGGCGCTTGAGGCGCACGTCACGGCCCGCACCCTCTTCGAGCAGACCGGCAACGTCCGTGGCCAGGCGTCCGCCTGCGACAACGTGGGCGACATCCTGGAGTTCCTGTTCCGCTACGAGGAGGCGCTTGAGGCGCACAGCAGGGCCCGCGCGCTCTTCGAGCAGCTCGGCGCCGTCCGCGGCCAGGCCGTCGCCTGGAACAACCTCGGTGACACGCTGCGGGGTCTGTGCCGCTTCGAGGAGGCCCTGGCCGCGTACACCACGGCCCGCACGCTCTTCGAGCAGGCGGGGGACATCAGCGGCCAGGCGGCCGCCTGCGACAACGTCGGCAACGCCCTGGAGGTCCTGTTCCGCTACGAGGAGGCCCTGGAGGCGCACGTCACGGCGCGCGCGCTCTTCGAGCGGAGCGGGAACGTCCGCGGCCTGGCGGCCACCCTGAGCAACTGCGGTGACGCCCTGCAGGGGTTGCACCGCTTCGACGAGGCACTGTCCGCCGCCGCCACGGCCCGCGCGCTCTTCGTGCGGTCCGGTGACAGGAACGGCGAGGCGTACGTGCTGACCAACAGCGGCGAGGCACTGCGGCGGCTGGACCGCCATGAGGACGCCCTGGCCGCCCACACCACCGCCCACACCCTCATGGACAGCGTCGGCAACGGAAACGGCCGGGCGAGCGCCCTGGACAGCATGGGGTCCGCGCTGCGGGAGTTGGGGCGCTTGGAGGAGGCGCTTGAGGCGCACACCACCGCCCGCACCGACTTCGAGCGCTTCGGCAACGTCCGCGGCCAGGCCTTCGCCGCCGACAACACCGGCCAGGCGCTGCGGGAGTCGGGGCGCGTCGAGGAGGCGCTTGAGGCGCACGCCACTGCCCGGGCCCTCTTCGAGCGGACCGGCAGCGTCCACGGCGTTGCCCTCACCTGGGACCACACCGGCATCGCGCTGCGGGACCTTCGCCGGTACGGGGAAGCCGAGACGGCCGCCCGCCGGGCGGTGGAAGTCTTCGAGGAGCTGGGGGACTTCACGGACGCCGCCGAGGCCTGGGGCGAGCTGGCGACCACCCTGGAGGCGGCCGGCGCCGACCCCGCGGCGGTACGGGAGGCCTGGCGGCGCTCCGCCGGCGCCTACGACACGGCCGGTGCGACGGCGAAGGCGGAGACGTCACGCGCGAAGGCGGCCGGCGACGCCTGACGCGGGAGCGCCGACTGCCCCGCTGAGGTGCGCTCTCCGCGGCGGAGACGGTGGTGACACGGCGGCCGCATCCGTACCAGGATGGCCCGCATGGCCAACCCCCGTACCCCCGGCGGCAGTCGCCTGCCCCGCCAGGTCGCCGACGCCTACGTCGACGCCCTGGTCGAACTGGACCCGATCACCGGCACCTTCCTCGGCGTCGCCGAGAGCTCCGGCCGGCTCCCCGACTTCTCCCCGGCCGGTCGGGAAGCGGTGGCCCGGCTCGCCCGCACGACGCTGGAGGCGCTGACCGCGGCCGAAGCCCAGCCGGGCGGTGACAGCGTCGCCGAGCGGCGCTGCGCCCGGCTGCTGCGCGAGCGGCTCACCGCCGAACTCGCGGTGCACGAGGCGGGCGAGGAGCTGCGTACGGTCAGCAACCTCAGCTCACCGCTGCACCGGGTCCGCGAGGTCTTCACGATCACCCCCGCCGACACCGACGAGGACTGGGCGGCGATCGCCCGGCGGCTGCGGGCCGTACCGGACGCGCTGGCGGGCTACCGGGCCGCGCTGAGCCTGGGCCTGGAGCGCAAGCTGCTCGCAGGGCCCCGGCAGGTCACGGCCGTCATCGGCCAGTTGGCGGAGTGGATCGGCACCGGCCGCGGCTGGTTCGCGGAGTTCACCGACCCCGGCCCCGACCAGTTGCGCGACGATCTCACCGCGGCCGCCGCGGTGGCCACCGCCGCACTGGCCGAGCTGCGCGAGTGGTTCGCCGGCACCTACGCCCCCGCCGTCGAGGGCGCACCGGACGTCGTCGGCCGCGAACGCTACGGCCGCCTCGCGCGCTACTACAACGGCGCCGACCTCGACCTGGACGAGGCCTACGCGTACGGCTGGGCCGAGTTCCACCGCCTGCTGGCCGAGATGCGGACCGAGGCGGCGAAGGTGCTGCCGGGCGCGGGGACACCCTGGGAGGCGATGGCCTGGTGCGACGAGCACGGCCAGGCCGTCGAGGGCGTGGAGGAGACCCGGCAGTGGCTCCAGGCGCTGATGGACGAGGCCATCGACGCCCTGGACGGCACCCACTTCGAACTGGCCGAGCGAGTACGCCGGGTGGAGTCGCACATCGCGCCGCCCGGCAGCGCCGCCGCCCCGTACTACACCGAGCCGTCGCTGGACTTCTCCCGCCCCGGCCGCACCTGGCTGCCGACGATGGGCGAGACCCGCTTCCCGGTCTACGACCTGGTCACCACCTGGTACCACGAGGGCGTACCCGGCCATCACCTCCAACTGGCCCAGTGGGCACACGTCGCCGGCAGCCTCTCCCGCTACCAGACCACCGTGGGCTGCGTCAGCGCCAACGCCGAGGGCTGGGCGCTCTACGCCGAGCGCCTGATGGACGAGCTGGGCTTCCTGACCGAACCCGAACGGCGGCTGGGCTATCTGGACGCGCAGATGATGCGGGCCATCCGCGTCGTCATCGACATCGGGATGCATCTGGAGCTGGTGATCCCGCCGGAGTCCCCCTTCCACCCGGGCGAGCGCTGGACGCCCGCCCTGGCCCAGGAGTTCCTGGCCGGGCACAGCAGCCGCTCGGCCGACTACGTCGAGAGCGAGGTCATCCGCTACCAGGGCATGGCGGGCCAGGCCATCGGCTACAAACTCGGCGAGCGCGTCTGGCTGTCCGGCCGGGACGCGGCCCGCGCCCGCCACGGCGCCGGCTTCGACCTCAAGGCCTGGCACATGGCGGCCCTCTCCCAGGGCTCGCTGGGCCTGGACGACCTGCTGACCGAGATCTCGACCCTCTGACCACCCCCGGGTCCCCGCCGCCCCCGCACCCCCGTTTACCGCGTGTGGGGCCCGGGCACGATGCGACCGTGCCAGGAGGCGTCCCCGTGCGTCGCGCGGACCGAACGACCTGGGACTCGATCCGGACCATCAGAGGTGGCGGGGAAGCGCGTTGGACGATGTCGTGGACAACGGACCTCTTCCGCCCTACCTGCAGGTCGCGGAAAGGCTCCGGGACGAGATCCGCAGCGGCCTGCTCCCCGTCGGATCGCGACTGCCGAACCATGCGGGCATCGGGCAGCGGTTCGGGGTGTCGCGTGCGACGGTGCAACGCGCGTTGCAGGAGCTCCGAAAGGACGGTTACATCGACTCGAGGCAGGGCTGGGGGACGGAGGTCCTGAACTGGGGGGAATCGGGGACGGCGGATCCCTACCGAGTGGCGCCGGCCTTCCAGATCCTCTCCGAGCGTGTGGCGGCAGGGTTCACCGCGCGCGACGTCACCCTCGACACTTTCTCTCTGACGACAGAGTCGCTCTCCGGCGCGTTGAACCCGGTGGTACCGGGGCTGTTGACCCAGGAGACCCCCATGCCCCGCTCAGCCACCCTGCGGATTCTGATCCCCAACCGCGACGAATCCGTGCTCCCGACACGCGTCGATGATCCCTCCGACGGCAGGCCCCGCCGGCGCCTGCTGCAGCTCCAGCGTGCCCACCTGGTCTCGTTGCGATCAGCCCTGTCTTCCCTTGAGCAGCTCAGGCCCGAATTGGCGGTGTCCGTCGAGTTCCGCTCGGTGCCGTTCACCCCCATGCAGAAGCTCTACATCATCAACAAGACGCTGGTCCTGCAGGCGTTCTACGAGGTGTTGCAGCGCGAGGTGATGCTCGGCGACGCAGAGCCGCAGGCCATCTACGACGTGGTGGGGATCAGCGCTCCGACCCGCGCCTACACCTCAGGCCCGGACAACACCGCCGAGCTGAATTCGGTCTTCGTCAGCCGGGCCCAGAGGTGGTTCGACTGGTGCTGGTCCCAGGCGGCCGGCCCGCTGACCCTCGAGTGAACGGAGTCTGCCGAGGGGGATTCGCGAAATTCGCCGACCGCGCCTGCTCAGCGCCCGGCGGAAGCTAGAGTTTCGTCTCTGCGGAGCCGAGCAAGGGGGGGCAATGCGGATCCTGTTCGTGCACGGCACCGGTGTCAGGCGCAAGCAATTCGACGAGTTGTCGGCTCTCGTGGGGAGCAGCCTGGCGGCGCACTTTCCCGGCGCCGAGGTCGAGGCGTACTTCTGGGGGGCCGAGTTCGGCGCGACCGTCACCGGCGGACTGAAGTCGGTCCCGGGCCGCGGCCGTTCCAGCCGGGCCCCGGCGGGCCGCACCGAGCCGGTGGACGAGGACGTTGCCGCCTGGTCACTGCTGCTGGCCGATCCGCTGTGCGAACTGCGGGTGCTCGCGCGGCTGCCCGAGGATCCGGAGGGGGCCGGTCCACCGCCGGGAATCGATCCGGCAGGGCAGGCCGTCGCCGACGACCTCACGGCCCTTTCCGACTCCGAGGCGCAAGCGGAGGAGGGCGGGGAGCTGGCAACGGCTCTGCAGGCGACCGGACTTGCGCAGGCGCTGCCCGAAGCGGCGCGGTTCGTGGCCGGCTCGGCGGAGTTCACCGAGGCCTGCGCCTCGGCGGACAGCGGGCCCACGGTCGCCGAACTCACCTACCGCACCGCCCGCGCGGTGACGGCCCGGCTTCTGGCGGAGGCCGACGACCAAGCGGTGGTCACCGCGGAGGAGCGCGAGCGGCTGGTCGAGTCGGTGGCCGGCGCCCTGGGCGGCATCGGGCGCTGGCCCGGCGAGCGGGTGGCGGCCGTGCTGGGGACCCTGGCGCTGCGGGTCGCCGTACAGCCCGCGCTCAACCACTGGCGCCAGCCGATGACGTACGGGTCGGCGCCCGCCCTGGGGGACATTCTGCGGTACCAGGCCCGGGGGGAGGCCCTGCGAGACCACCTGCTCGGCATCATCTCGGCGCGCGCCACGCCGACCGTCGTCCTCGCCCACAGCCTGGGCGGGATCGCCGCCGTCGACCTGCTGGCGATGGCGGCCGCCCGCCGCACACCGCTGGAGCACGTCGCCCTGCTGGTCACGGTGGGCTCCCAGGCGCCCTTCCTCCACGAGTGTGGGGCGCTGGCCGCCCTCGATCCCGGTTCTCCGCTGCCGCCCGGTTTCCCGCGCTGGCTGAACGTCTACGACCGGCAGGACCTGCTGGCGTTCCGTGCCGAGCCCGTCTTCGTCGGCGACGTACGGGTCACCGACCGGGAGGTGTCCAGCCGCCAGCCCTTCCCACTGTCCCACAGCGCCTACTGGAAGAACGATGCGGTCTACCAGGCGATGGCCGAGGCACTGGATCCGGGGACCACCGGGTGACCTCGGCCGAGCCGGTGCCCGACGTCGATCCCTCCCGCATGTACGCGCTGGTCGTCGGCATCGAGGACTATGCCGTCGGCCCGGACTGGCGGCTGCCTGGAGCGGTGGCGGACGCCGTCGGCTTTGCGACCTGGCTGACCCGCCCCGGGCAGGTACCGGTCAGGAACGTGCGGCTGTTCCTGTCCCCGGACGCCCGCACCGGCGGGCAGCCCGAGTTGGGTCCGCTGACCAGCAGGCCGCCGACCGAGAACGACATCTACGACGCGGCCGTCGACGATCTCCCCGCCTGCGACGGGGACCTGCTGTGGATCTTCTGGGCCGGCCACGGATTCCTCAACGAGCGCAACGAGGCGCTGCTGCCGTGCGGCGACGCGACGGCCAGGAACATGCACCACTGCAACCTGCAGAGCCTTCTGCGCTTCTGGGAGTCCGACATGGTCGACCGGGGCCGCTTCCCGAGCCAGGTCGCGATCTCCGACACTTGCCGTGTCGACCGGCGCCGGAACAACAGACTCCGCTGGCCGGTACGGGATCCGCCATTTAGCGGGAAGGTGCCCGGCCGCAGGCAGTTCGTGCTGTACGCGGCAGGGGAGGGGGAGACCGCGCGCAACATGCGGGACCGCAGCGCGGGCATGTTCACCCACACCCTGTTGGAGCAGTTGGAGACCATGACGGTCGCCGAGAGCGTCCCCGTGCTGGTGGAGACGGCACGCCGGGTGCAGGGCACCCTCGCGGCGTTGCGGGGTCAGCGGCCGCAGTTCGTCATCAACCGCAACTGGGATGGGTCCTCGCTCTTCGGCGACCATTGGGACACCGCCACCGGGACCGACGGACCCGCCCCCGACGGAAGCCCCGCGCTGGACCAGGTGGGGTGGAATCAGCTGGGGCCGCTCGTCGTCGGCCGCGCCCTGCCCGCGTATGCCTTCGAGGCCTACCAGTGGGCCTTCAAACAGGCCGAATGCGCCCTGCCGGCCACCCCCGGCCTGCCGGACGACGAACTCACCGAGGTCGTACGCGTGCTGGACGGCTATCAGGGGCGCCACGGGGCCTCCCTGGCGCTGCTGTTCCTCCGCCACGTCGCGGCGCACGCGGACGACCGGCCGTGGGGCGACGCGCTCGACGCGTGGGTGGACGTCACTCGCGAACGCCTCGGCGCCCGGCCGATCCCGCCTGCGCCGGTCAGACCCGCGCCCGCGCCGACGCTGTACGTCCGGCTGACCGAGTCCGCCCTCCCTGGCGCGTTCCTCACGCACGTGTGGCGGAGCGACGACGACGGCGCCTTCGAGCCTGTGTGGCGGTCGGACACGGCACTGGGCCTGGACGCCGTCCGCGGCCGACTGTCAGGCCTGCTGGACGCCTCGGCGGCCGGCGTCGGCCGGCCCGGCGTCGCCCGGCTGGTGTTCAGCGTCCCTTACGGCCTGCTCACTGAGGAGTTCGAGAACTGGGCGGTCGCCGGGGGCCGTTCGCCGTACCTGCTCGGCCATCGTCACGCCGTCCTCGTGTGCAGCCCCGCGGAACGCGACGGCACTCTCGCCCAGTGGCGAGAACGCTGGCAATGGCTGCAGTCCAACCGCGGTGGGAGCTGGCAGCCCTTCACCGCGGACGCGGACACCCCCCGCAGGCCCGTCCTGGTGCTCCAGGCCGACGCGGTCCCGCAGAGACTCGGCGACCAGCTCCAGGCCGACCGGCTGCCGGTCTGTCTGCTGGTGGAGGGCGGTCGGCAGGACACCGACACCGCTCTGAACGCGGCCCTCGACGCGGGCGTGCCCGTCGCGGTGTGGCGGCGCGGTGGCCCACCGCGGACACGTTCGGCGGACGGGGGACTGGTGGCGGCCCTCACCGGCGACAGCCCGTGGCTTGACCTCAAGGCGCTGCCCGACCGGCTGCGGCGGCTGCGGCTCGAAGGCAGTGCGGCGTCCTCGCAGCAGCAGAGCTGGCGCCACCCGCTGGCCGTGCTGTGGGACGAGCCGGACAGCGAACCGGAGTCACCCCGGCGATTGGGATGACACCACGGCGAGCGCGGCCGCCGCCTGGACGAACCGATCGGCACGACAGGAGAGGGCAACGTGGAGGACTGGTGGATCTACCGGGGTGCGGGAAGCACGCACGAGCGGCTGGCACGCCTGCGGTCGCACATCCCGCCGTGGCGGCAGTTCACCGGCAGCCCCGAACGCGAGCACCGGCCCGCGCGCACCGGCCCCGCCTGGCAGGAGACCCTGCGGCGCGGCCAGGGCTACATCCCCGACGACGCGGAGACCGACATCGTCAACACCGCGCTGTACCTGCGCCGCCCGCTGCTGGTCACCGGAAAGCCCGGGGTGGGCAAGTCGACGCTGGCCTTCAGTATCGCGGCCGACCTCGGGCTGGGACCCGTACTGCGCTGGCCCGTCACCAGCCGTACCAGCCTGACCGACGGCCTCTACCATTACGACGCCATCGGCCGGCTTCACGACGCCAACCTCGCGGCGCTGGAGACGAGGAGCACCGACGCGACGCGGACGGCCCACGCCCCGCGCGAGACCGAATCGACAGCCGGATACGTCCGCCTCGGGCCGCTCGGCACCGCGCTCGTCCCGCAGGAGGACCCCCGGGTCCTGCTCGTCGACGAGATCGACAAGGGCGACATCGACCTGCCCAACGACCTGCTGACGGTGTTCGAGGAAGGCGCCTTCGAGGTCATCGAACTGGCCAGGGCCGCACGCCAGGAGCCGCATCCGCGGGTTGGCACCGCCGACAGCCCCGACCCCACCGCCCACGTGGACCGCGGCTGGGTGCGCTGCGCGGCCTTCCCGATCATCGTGCTGACCAGCAACGGGGAACGCGACTTCCCCCCGGCCTTCAGGCGTCGCTGCATCCACCTGCAGATCCAGCCGCCGACTCGCGGAAAGCTCGAACAGATCGTCAGGAACCGTCTGGAGATCGACCCGGACGCCCAGAGCGACCTGATCGAGGCCTTCCTGGAACGGCGGACCGAGGGCGACCTCGCCACCGACCAACTGCTCAACGCCATTCAACTCCGCCTCAGCCGCGTATGGGAGGGCCCGGCCGACGCCGAACGGCTGCTGGACGCGATCCTCCAGCACCTGACGGGAGCCCCCGAGCTGTGACCCGCCGATGACACACCCGCGGCGTACGGACATCGGGCCGGAGGAAGTCGCCGACATCCTCTGGCTGGCAGGCATCGTCCCGCCCCGGCCGCGCACCGCCGGCCGAGCCGGCGGGACCCCGACGGTCCCGCCACCCGAGTCGCAGCCAGCCGCCGGCACCCTGCCGCCCACGCCCACACCGCTGTATGCCGCGACCCAACCGGCGGCGCCGTCCGTGCTGCCACCGCCATCCGGAGCGTCCACCGCACCGCGGGCCATCGCCGCCCGGGGCGTGCCCGTACGCGTGGCCCACGCCCCCTGGCTGGACGACCCCCTCGGCGTCATGCGCGCGCTGCGCCCCCTCGGCGCGCGCCGGATCCCCGGCAACCCCCTCGAACTGGACGAGGGCCGCACCGCGGCGGCCGGCATCGAGCAGGGGATCCTGATACCGGTCATGCGCCCGGCCCGCCGCAGGTGGCTCGACCTCACCCTCGTCGTGGACACCCACCACTCCATGGCGCTGTGGCGGGCGCTGGCTGCCGACCTGCACAAAGTCCTGCTTCAGACGGGGCTGTTCCGTACCGTCCGGCTCTGGTTCCTGCGCCCCGCCGCCGTTGCGGACGGCACGCCCTTCACGGTGTCGGCCACGCCCGGCGGAGCCGCGCGCGACCCGCGGGAGCTCGTCTCCGGCGGCCACAGCCTGATCCTGCTGGTCACCGACACCGTCCACGAGGTCTGGGAGCACCCGCGACTCCGTGCCGTGATCAAGCGCTGGAGCGCGCACAGCGCAGTGGCGCTGCTCGACCTGCTGCCCGAACGCCTGTGGCCACAGACCGCGATCCGTCCCGCACCCCAGTTGCTCCGCGTCACCTCGCCCGCGTCGCCGACCGCGTCCTGGCAGGTGGCGCCCACCTCGCTGGCCCGCCGCCGTGCCGGACGGTCGCGCACCGCGCCGCGTACCGTTCTTCCCGTCGTGGACACCCTGCCCTCGTCGCTGGCGGCCCTTGCGGCCCTGGTCGGCGGCGACGGAGGCTGGCACCAGATGTCGTGCCTGCCGTTGGACGACCACCCCGCACCGCCGCCCGGCCCCGGCGAAGCGCCGCCGCAGACGCCGCTGCAGGCGCTGCGCCGGTTCGAGGACAGCGCCTCGCCGACCGCGCGGGAACTGGCCGGCTACCTGGCCGCCGTACCGCTCACCTTGCCGGTGATGAACCTCGTACGGCACGTCATGCTGCCCGAGGCGGACCACGGGCACCTCGCGGAAGTGGCGCTCGGCGGCCTGCTCGAAGCCTGGCAGGCCACCGCGGCCACGGACATGGCACGCTTCGAGTTCCGCTACCTGCCCGGGGTCCGCGACATGCTGCTTGGCGGCCGGCTGCGCGGCGACATCACCGCAGTCCAGCAGATCGTGAAGACCTCGCTCGGCGCGTATCTGGCCGCGCCCCGCTCCGCCAGCGGCGACTTCGTCGCCATCCGGGTGGGGGAGCCGGGGCGCGGCATCGCCTCCGCCGCACCTTTCGCCGAGATCACCGACCTTGCCACCCGCACCGGCGAGGACCCTGCCCCCCGCAGCGTGGAGGCGGACGAAGCGGTCGCTCCGAGCGCGCCGGAAACCGCGCCCCCGCGCCCCGGTCCGGACGACCCCGGCGCCGCGGGCCACCCCGTCCCCGCGGTCGGGCCGCCGGGCCTGGATGGCGGCCCCGAGATCGACCTCATCGCCGCGATGGCCGCGGCGTTCGAGGTCGACCACATCACTGTCGACGCGCTCCTCCCGCACGCGGGCCCCCTGCTGAACGCGCTGTCGCCGCAGCTCACCCGCATCTCCCGCGGCGACCTGTCTCCGGCCTCGCTGCGCGTGCGGCTCGTGCTCGCCACCTGGCAGAGCGAACCGGCGCCGGCTGCGCCCACGTCAGCGGCGCAGGACACCCGCACCGCCTTGCGACTGATGACCGAGCCGCTGCGGGGCACTCCCGTGGACGTCACCATCGAGGTACGGGAATCGGCCGGGCTGCCCTTGGCCGTCCTCTACCTGCTCAGTGGTCGCACCACCGTCCTGACCTCGTACTTCTACCTCCCCGAGGAGGGCGGCGACAGCCCGTTGTACGCCCAGCCGGAAGAGCAGCGCCAGGAGACCGCCGACTGGTTCGAGTCCTGGTGGCACGTCTTGGAGAGCCCTGGCGGATGACGTGCGGTGCCGCCGTGCCCGGCGGATGGCTGCCGGCCGGTGTAGTTTAGCAGTGACTATAAATTCGACGCGGAACCGGGAGGCGGCCATGGCAGGGGGACGACCACGCACCTTCGACAGTGACGCCGCTCTCGACCGGGCGCTCGAGGTGTTCTGGCGGCAGGGCTACGAAGGCACCGGGATCTCCGACCTGCTCAAGGCGATGGGCATCAACAACGCGCCCAGCCTCTACAACGCCTTCGGGAACAAGGAGCAGCTGTTCCGCAAGGCCCTCGACCGCTACGCCGACGGCCCGGCCGGCTACATCCGCGAGGCGTTCGAGGAGCCGTCGGCGCGGGCCGCCGTGGAGACCCTGCTGCACGGCGCCGCCGACGCGACGACCAGTCCCGACCACCCGCGCGGGTGCATCACCGTGCAGGGCGCGCTGGCGTGCTCGCCCGGCGCCGAGGCCGCGCGGGACGAGCTGGTGGCGCGCCGGGCCGCCGGCGAGGCGGCGCTGCGCGGGCGGCTGGAGCAGGCCGCCAGCAGCGGTGAACTCCCCGCTGGTCACGACCCGGAAGGGTTCGCACGCTACTTCGCGACCGTCTACCAGGGAGTCGCCGTCCAGGCGGCGAGCGGCGCGACCCGGGAGCAGCTGCATCAGATCGTGGACATAGCCATGACCGTCTGGCCGCGGCAGCCGGCCTCCTCCTGACCGCGCCCCCGGCGCCGGCGGGCGCTTCGTCCCCGCGGCCGCCCGCCTGAACGGCGTCCGGCAGGCACACCTCACCCGCTGTTTGACATGCGTCCCTGGCTGACCTAGTTTTTTAGTGACCAGTAAAAATCCTGTTCGCGCCACGAGGAGCACCACCATGGGACAGCTTGAGGGCAAGACGGCCGTCGTGACCGGCGGCACCACCGGCATCGGCCTGGCCACCGCGGAGCGCTTCGCTGCGGAGGGCGCGTACGTCTTCATCACCGGCCGCCGCCAGGAGGCACTCGACGCGGCCACGGCCAGGATCGGCCACAACGCGGTCGGCGTGCGGAGCGACATCTCCGACCTGGCCGACCTGGACCGGCTCTACGCGGCCGTGGCCGAGCGGGACCGCCGTATCGACGTGCTCTTCGCCAACGCGGGCGTCGGCGAGTTCGCCACCCTGGAGCAGGTCACCGAGAAGCACTTCGACGAGACCTTCGGCATCAACGTCAGGGGCACCCTCTTCACCGTCCAGAAGGCGCTGCCGCTGCTGAACGACGGCGCCTCGGTCATCCTGACGTCCTCCACCGCGGGCAGCGTCGGCAACGAGGCCTTCGGCGTCTACGGGGCCTCCAAGGCCGCGATCCGCTCCTTCGCCCGCACCTGGGCCGCCGAGCTCAAGGGCCGCTCGATCCGGGTCAACGCCTTCAGCCCCGGCACGATCGACACCCCCGGCATCGACGGCCTCGCCGCCGACCCCGAGGGCGCCGAGCAGCTCAAGTCCCACCTGGTCGGGTCCATCCCGCTGGGCCGCATCGGACGGCCGGACGAGGCCGCCGCCGCCGTCCTCTTCCTCGCCTCCGACCAGAGCTCCTTCGTCACCGGCATCGAGCTCTTCGCCGACGGCGGAACCAATCAGGTCTAGCCACCGCCCCCGCCCCCCACCGGGCCGGGAGCCGGCTCACGGAACGGAACGCCGCCGTGCCGTGCGGGCTCCGCGGCCGGTGGGCGGTCACCACCGACAGCCGGCGACAAACCTTCGACGATGGGCCACACGACATGCGACTGGGACTGACGGGGATCTGGAGCATCGAGCTGCGGATGGCGGATCCGCACGAGATCGCCGACGCCGCCGCCGAGCTGGACGAGCTGGGCTGGGGCGCGCTGTGGATCCCGGGCCTGGGTGGCGGCGACATCCTCGGCGACTCCGAGCACCTGCTGCGGGCCACGCGCTCGGCGGGGGTGGCCGTCGGGGTCGCCGGCATCTGGCGCCACCCGGCGGCCGACATGGCCGCGGGCCACGCGCGCCTGCAGACTGCCTACGGCCGGCGGCACCTGCTCGGCCTCGGCGTGAGCGACCCGGCGGCCGCCCAGGACGCCGGACGCCCGTTCCGGCCGCTGGCCGACATGGCCGGCTACCTCGACAGCCTCGACCAGGCTCCCGTGCCGGTCCCGGCGGGGGAGCGGATGATGGCCGCGCTCGGCCCGAAGATGACCGAGCTGGCGGGCCGGCGCACCGCCGGGGTGCACCCGTTCATGGTCACCCCGGAGTATTCGGCCGCCGCACGGGAGCAGCTGGGCGACGGGCCGCTCATCGCCCCGTACCAGGCCGTCGTCCTCGAACGGGACCCGGCGAAGGCCCGTACCGCGGCACGCGACTTCCTCGGCGCCTTCCTCGGCATGGACCACTACGCCCGGAGCCTGCGCCGCCAGGGCTTCACCGAGGACGACCTCGCCGGCGGCAGCGACCTGCTGATCGACAGCGTCGTGGCCTGGGGCGACACCGACGCCATCGGCAGGCGCGTCCGCGCCCACCACCAGGCCGGCGCCGACCACGTCTGCCTGCACGTGGTGGGCGCCGGCTCGGGGATGCCGCTGCCGGAGTGGCGCGCACTCGCCCCGCTCACCGGAGCCCGGCCCTGAGGATCCGGCGCGGTGGGTCCGAGGGGGCGCAGGGAGGCCTGCGCACCGCGGCGACGCACCGCCTGACGGGCACCCCGCGGCGATACCGCAACCGCCCGGCGGCCGCACCGGCGGCGATCGTCACCGCCGGTCGCGGTCCCGGTCGAGGACGCGCGAGCGGAAGAAACCGACCGGATCGAAGCCGCCCTCGGCCCACCCGCCGGCGAGAGCGCCGACCGCGCCGACCACCGCCACGACCACGAACGCGCCGAACCCGACGAACCAGCCGGCGAAGCCGAGAGCGATGCCGTAGATCATCCCTGCCAACGCGTAGCTCATCCGGCGCTCTCCGTAGGTTCGGCACTCCCTGTCGCCCGCCGTGCGGCCCGCGCGGCGGGACCGGCCGCGCGCACGGCGCCCTGCCTCCCGCTACTGCACACGCTGCTCTCCGTCGTCGTCGTCCTGCTCGTCGGGGAGCTTCACATCGCCGATCGCGATGTTGACCTCGACCACTTCGAGCCCGGTCATCCGCTCGACCGCCGCGATCACGTTCTCCCGCACCTCGCGGGCGATATCGCTGATCGAGACGCCGTACTCGACGACGATGTCCAGGTCGAGCGCCGTCTGCACCTCGCCGACCTCGGCCTTGACACCGCGGGAGACCGAGGTCCTGCTGCCGGGCACCCGGTCCCGGACCGCGCCGAAGGTGCGGGTCATGCCCACACCCATGGCGTGCACGCCGGGCACCTCCCGGGCGGCCATGCCGGCGATCTTCTCCACCACGCTGTCCGCGACGGTGGTACGGCCGCGACTGGCCGGGGGGCCGAGCGCCTTACGGCCCGAGGCGCCCTTCTCCGCTGCCCTTCCCTCGGCGGGAGAGGGGCCACGGTCCTGCTCCTGCGTACCTCGCTGAGCGTCTGTCATCGCGAGTCCTCCCTGCGTCCGTACTGCTCCAGGCGCCACGCTAGGCCGATATGTCCCGTAGCGCTCCGGGGATACGGCCAGGAGGTGCCGGACCGCCCGCCGAACGGGTGGTGAGCGCGGAGCCGGCGGGACGCTGCGCCGCACGGCGGGGCCGGCACGGGTGGCCGGGCGACTCTGTCGCCGCCACGGGAGATATCCGCTCTCGGAGTGGCGTCGCGGCATGCGGTCGGATCTTCCGCGAGCCTTCGGCGGGCGCGGGCCGAGCGGAACGGAGGGGGGCCGCGGCGGGAATCCGCCCCCGGGTCCTGGCTGCATACGCCCGGGCGATGAGTAAATCTGACGTCCCAAGTACAGAAATCCCGGCGGGCCGCAGTGAGCCTTTTACGTCCCCGGCGGCATGGCAATCAAATTTCTGAACGCCACCACTCCCACGTGCTAAGGTTTGCATCAGTTGCAGTTGTGGTTCCCAAAGACTTCAAGTGCCCTCGCCGCCATCCGCAGTGGGAGCGCTTTTGTATTTCCGGTTGTTTTTTTCCGGATGGGGTAATCATCGCGGCGACGCGGCGTCCGCACAATGCGGATTCCGGGTACTGCCCCTGAAGGAGAATGTGATATGGCATCTGGCACCGTGAAGTGGTTCAACGCGGAAAAGGGTTTCGGCTTCATCGAGCAGGACGGTGGCGGCGCTGACGTCTTCGCCCACTACTCGAACATCGCCGCGTCCGGGTTCCGCGAGCTGCAGGAGGGCCAGAAGGTGAACTTCGACGTCACGCAGGGCCAGAAGGGCCCGCAGGCGGAGAACATCGTTCCCGCCTGACGCTGACGCGTTCAGCAGGCCGGGTCCCGCACCTAGGGGTGCGGGACCCGGCCTGCTGCTTTGGAGGGCGGCGGCCTTCGTACATTCATTTCCATCGGTTCGTTCTTGTGCTCCTGGTCGCGGCTTGCAGCCGCCCGGGATTCCTCGACGTACCGCATCGAGGAAAGGTTCTCCATGAACCGCACATACCGCACGACGGATCGAACTTCCCGTACCCGCTCCACCGGCTCGGGCTCCGGCTCCGGCTCAGGCCGTGGCGGCTACCGCGGCCAGGCCCCCAGCCGCTCCGGCGGCCAGTCCCGCTCCGGCGGCTACGGCGGCCGCAGGCCCTCGGCCCCGCAGGGCGAGTTCGCCCTGCCCGTCACCCTGACCCCCGCGCTGCCCCCGGTGGAGACCTTCGCCGAGCTCGACCTGCCGGCGGCACTGCTGACGTCACTGGGCAGGCAGGGGATGGCCGTGCCGTTCCCGATCCAGGGCGCGACGCTCCCCAACTCCCTGGCGGGCCGCGACGTGCTGGGCCGCGGCCGCACCGGTTCCGGCAAGACGCTGGCCTTCGGCCTGGCACTGCTGGCCCGTACCGCCGGTCAGCGCGCCGAGCCCGGCCGTCCGCTGGCCCTGGTGCTGGTCCCGACGCGGGAGCTCGCCCAGCAGGTCACCGACGCGCTCACCCCGTACGCCAGGGACCTGCGGCTGCGGCTGACCACCGTCGTCGGCGGCATGTCCATCGGCCGCCAGGTCAGTGCCCTGCGGGCGGGCGCCGAGGTCGTCGTGGCGACTCCCGGCAGGCTCAAGGACCTCATCGACCGCGGTACGTGCCGGCTGGACCAGGTCGCCATCACCGTGCTGGACGAGGCCGACCAGATGGCCGACATGGGATTCATGCCGCAGGTCACCGCCCTGCTCGACCAGGTACGCCCGGACGGCCAGCGGATGCTGTTCTCCGCGACGCTGGACCGCAACATCGACCTGCTGGTGCGCCGGTACCTCAGCGACCCGGTCGTGCACTCCGTCGACCCCTCCGCGGGCGCGGTCACCACGATGGAGCACCACGTCCTGCACGTGCAGAGCACGGACAAGCAGGCCACGACGACCGAGATCGCGGCTCGCGACGGCCGGGTGCTGATGTTCCTTGACACCAAGCACGCCGTGGACAAGCTCACCGCGCACCTGCTCCACAGCGGGGTACGGGCGGCCGCGCTGCACGGCGGCAAGTCGCAGCCGCAGCGCACCCGCACGCTCGCACAGTTCAAGAGCGGCCACGTGACCGTGCTGGTCGCCACCAACGTCGCCGCCCGCGGCATCCATGTCGACGACCTCGACCTGGTCGTCAACGTCGACCCGCCGAGCGACCACAAGGATTACCTGCACCGCGGCGGACGCACCGCCAGGGCGGGCGAGTCCGGCCGCGTCGTCACCCTGGTCGTCCCCAGCCAGCGCCGCGAGATGACCCGGCTGCTGGCCACGGCCGGCATCACCCCGCACAGCGCCCAGATCCACTCCGGCGAGGCCGAGCTGAGCCGTATCACCGGCGCCCGCACCCCCTCCGGTGTGCCCGTCACCATCACCGAGCCGGTCGCCGACCGCCCCAGGCGCAGCACGTCACCGTCCTCGCGCGGCCGCCGCAGCCGCCCCGCGCAGGCCAGGCGCGCCACCCGGCCGGCCCTGGCCACGGGTAACCCGCCGCGCCGCAGCGCCCTCAGCCCGGCGGCGTGAAATCTGCCGGGCGGCGCACCTCCCGGCCGCCCGGCTCCCTCCCGCCCCGTCCCCCGCCTCCTCCCCCTTCATCTGCGAGGTCCCATGCGCTGCATCATCGCCCGCTTCGCCTTCGACCTGACCAAGTCCGACGTGCAGGCGTCGATGAAGGGCGTCAAGCCCGAACTGATCACGGGGGAGTCCGTGATCATCAGCCGGCGGCACTACCCCGTCAAACAGGTGGGAGAGGTCATCACCCGCCAGGACCGGCGTGACTTCAGCGCCGCCGAGGTGACCCGCGCCCTCCACCGCCTCGGCTTCACCTGCCGCAGCACCGACGTGACCGCCGGGCTCGGCTGAAGCAGACCGCTTCCACGCGCGAGCCGTCCCCCCCCACGGTGTGCGCCCGCTTTCCCCGGCCCGAGTGCGGACAGACGACGAATTCCCCCGGAGACGCGCGACTCGCGAAGAACTGCCCACCGCACCTCGACAGCCCAGGAAGGTACAAAATGGCCACCGGTACGGTGAAGTGGTTCAATTCCGCCAGAGGTTTCGGTTTCATCGAGCAGTCGGACGTCGGTACGGACGTCTTCGCGCACTACTCGAACTTCGTCGACCGTGAGCTGCCCGGGCTGACCGAGGGCCAGAGGGTGACCTTCGACATCGCGCAGAACCCGAAGGGGCTGTGCGCGGAGAACATCGCCTGTTCCTGACACCGAGCGGGCGCGCCGAGCTCCGTGCTCGCGCCTGATGCGTTCAGGACCGGTCCTCCGGGTACTGGTCCTCCGAGCACTGGTCCTCCGAGCACTGGTCCTCCGAGCACTGGTCCTCAGGACCTCCCGGGAGCGATCTCGGCGAGCAGGCCCTCAACGAGCACCCTGATCGCGTCGCGGATCGGGCGCACGGCCTCGACGCCCTGCCCGGCCGGGTCGTCGAGCGTCCAGTCCAGGTAGCGCTTGCCGGGGAAGACGGGGCAGCTGTCGCCGCAGCCCATCGTGACGCACACGTCGGACTCGCGGACCGCGTCGGCGGTCAGCACCTTCGGGATCTCCGCCGAGATGTCGATGCCGACCTCGGCCGTCGCCGCCACGGCGGCGGGGTTGACGGCCTCGCCGGGAGCGGACCCGGCAGAGCGGACCTCGACGCGGTCGCCGCCCAAATGGGTGAGCCACGCGGCGGCCATCTGCGAGCGCCCTGCGTTGTGCACGCAGACGAACAGGACGGACGGCCTGCCGCCCGGGGTCCCGGACACGACAGTCCCTGCGGTGGTCCCGGGCACGAGCGGCCCTTCCGTGGTCCCGGGCACGAGCGGCCCTTCCGCCCCGCGGGCGGCACGGGCCACCCACGGCGTCAGCGCCCGCTCCCGTCAGCGGACGACGGTGTGACGGTATCCCGAGGTCCAGCCGGGACTTCCGGCGCACCTCGCCGAACGGGCTGCCACCGGCCCCGCTAATGCTCCTTGAGAGTGACCTTTGCGGGTGACCTTCCCCCCGCCCCCGTGTTGAGGCCCGCCCGGACGGCCGACGGTCACGAAGCTGGTGCGTCCCGCCTGCTGTCCCAGCGGGCGCCAGGAGAGATGGGGCGTGATGGGCGGAGAACACCTCGACACCCGACTGCTCGAGGAACTGACCGAGCAGTCGCAGGACCTGAACAGCGACGCCGTACGCATCACCCGAGCGGCGCTCGACGACTTCGCGGACGCCACTGGACCGCAGCCGCGGCGCTGGTGGCGGCGCGGCAGCACGGTCGCCGCCGCGGCCGGCGCCGCGGCCCTGACGACCTCGATGCGCGCCGCCGCGGCCACGTCGAACACCGACGTCATGGCGCTCCAGACCGCCGCGTCGATCGAGAACCTGGCGATCAGCGTCTACCAGACCGCCTCGGGCCTGCCGTTCATCAAGAACGGCAACAAGACGATCGCGGCCTTCATCACCAAGACCACCACCCAGCACCAGGCGCACCTGTCGGCGTTCAACGCCGCGGTCACCCAGGCGGGCGGCGCGACGCAGAACGCCCCGGACCCGAAGTA
The DNA here is from genome assembly GCF_036010485.1 of Streptomyces sp. NBC_01198. Classification (NCBI taxonomy): domain Bacteria; kingdom Bacillati; phylum Actinomycetota; class Actinomycetes; order Kitasatosporales; family Streptomycetaceae; genus Streptomyces; species Streptomyces sp. NBC_01198. The sequence goes on along the minus strand of NZ_CP108568.1, from coordinate 2,500,569 downwards.
CGCGGCGGTGGTGAAGAAGGCGCTGCCGACCCTCAAGACCTCCGCCGGCGTGGTGGCGCTCGCCATCACCCTGGAGGACGTGGCGGCGCAGACGTACACCAAGAACGTCAGCCAGGTCAGCAGCGCCCAACTGCGCAAGCTCTTCGCCTCGGTGGCCCCCGTGGAGGCCCAGCACCGGGCGACGCTGCTCGCCGTCCAGACACTGCTCGCCGACAACCTGGGCGACCTGATCGCCATCCCGACCGACGTCGCCAAGCTTCCCGCGGCGGTCGGCAGCGTCGGCTTCCCCGACGCCTTCTACCCGACCAAGAACGCCTCGCCGATCACCGAGGGGGCCGTGAAGTGACCACCGCACGCGACAGCTGGGAACTGCCGATCACCGAGGGCCAACTCGCCCGGCTCACCCGCGAGATGGAATCCGCCCACCGCGAGACGCTGCCCGCCATGCGCGCGGGTGCGGTGGATCTCGCCGAGGAGGTCCACGAGCGCGGCGCCCGAAGCGGCGACGGCCCGCTCGACGCGGGCCGGCGCCGCTTCCTGGCCGGCGCCGGCGGTCTGGCCGCAGCCCTTGCACTGGCCGCCTGCTCCAGCAGCGACAAGAACACCTCGTCGTCGGTCAAGGGCGTCGGCGCCGCCTCGACCTCGCCCTCCTCCTCCGGTGGCAGCACCTACACCGGTGACCTGAAGATCGTCGCCCTCGCGGTGGCCCTGGAGAACCAGGCGGTCGGCGCCTACCAGTCCACGCTGACCGCGGCCAAGGCGGGCACGCTCGGTACGGTGCCGCCCGCCGTGACCTCCTTCGTGACCACCGCGATGGCCCAGCACGCCGACCACGCCAAGGTATGGAACGCGGTGCTGACCGGCGCGGGCAAGCCCGCGATCACGAACGTCCCGCTGTCCAACCAGCCCGCCACCCTCGCGGCCCTGAACAAGGCCACAACGGTCGCCGACATCGCCAAACTGGCCCTGCAGCTGGAGAACCAGGCCGCGCAGACCTACCTCTTCGCCACCTTCAACGTGAAGTCCGCCGCCGGTATCGCCACCGCGGCGACCATCGCCCCGGTCGAGGCGATGCACGCGGCGATCCTGCACTTCGTCCTCGGCCAGTACCCGGTCCCCGACGACTTCCTCCCGACCGACAAGGCCGCCAGCCCCGCACTCCTGACCGTCTGAGCACGCCGGGCCCGTACGCATTGCTGCCCCGCCGGAGATCCGGCGGGGCAGCAATGCGTACGGGCCCGGGGGCCTTTTGCGGACACGGAGCCTTTTCCAACCTGCCAAAGGAGCTGCGCACTTGGGGTGACAGCGAGGTGAAGCCCCTGGTAGATGGGTTTTCGACCAAGAGAACCGTGTCCACCAGAGGCTTCGCATGCTTGTCTACCCGTCCGGCGTGGACGTGTCCAGTTCCGCTCTCCGCTTCCTTGCAGATCAGTTGCGGCGGCACCGCCGTGCCATCAACTCCCGCTGGCGGCGGCACCGCCGTGCCATCAACTCCCGCTGGCGGCGGCACCGCCGTGCCAGCAACTCCCGCTGGCGACGGCTGACCGCCGGCCGCCAAGCCCTTCTCACCCTCGCCCACCTGCGCGTCGGACACACCTACGCCCAGCTCGCCAGCGGGTTCGGCGTGGGGACCACGACGGCATACCGCTATGTCGCCGAGGCCGTCGACCTCCTGGCCGTCCTCGCTCCCACCCTGGCCGATGCCGTCCGCACCGCCTCGACGAAGGCGTTCGTGCTCCTGGACGGCACGCTCCTGCCGATCGACCGCACCGCCGCGGACCGGCCCTTCTACTCCGGGAAACACAAGAAACACGGCATGAACGCGCAGGTTCTCACCGATCCGTTCGGCCGACTGCTATGGGCCTCGCCGGCCCTGCCCGGAGCCGTCCACGACATCCGAGCGGCCCGCGAGCACGGCATCATCGACGCCTTCGATCGGGCCCACGTCACCTGCTGGGCCGACAAGGGCTACCGCGGCGCCGGCGGCACGGTCCGCATCCCGTACTGGGGCCGATGGGAGACGCTCTCCCCGGGACAGAAGGCGGTGAACCGCTCCCACGCGAAGATCCGTGCCCTCGTCGAACAGGCCATGGCGACCCTCAAGAGCTGGCGGCTCCTGCGCAAAATCCGGTGCTCCACCACCCGGATCACCGCCCTCGTCCAGGCCGTCCTCGCCCTGCATCTGGCCAGCTCAGACCGATGATGGAAAAGGCTCAGTTTCCGCCCAGAGCGACCGCCAGGGCCACGTCCAGCAGGATCTTGCCCGGATCGTGCACCGCCCTCGCGCGTCGCCACGGCGTCAGCGCCGCCGATATCGCCTGGTCAAGCCCCACCTTGCGAGCCGTTCCGATCGGCAAAACAGCCCCGGCCTGGGACACCACCTCCCGGCCACCGCCTCAACGCGGATACGCGGGTAGGACCCTATACGCTGCTTCACCTGGGAAGTGCCTCCGGCGATGGCGGGAACAAGGATCTCGACAATCCTCATTCTTGCTGGTCAGAGGCGCTTTCTGTTGTCCTGACCACCCGTCGGACAACCCGCTCATGAAAGCCCGAGGTTAGCGATCCGCCTCCGTGCCGTTGCTGTCAACGCTGCTGGCTTGACCGGACCTTGAGCCAACCGGGGACAGTGGCGATGTCGGGCCCGATTCGCCGGTCTCTCGACGGCGGTCCCGCCACTCGAAACCTTCGTACATCAGGACCCCGAAGACGAACGTACCGACTCCCCCGATCACCAGACCCCGCGCGTGAATGCCGCTCTCCCAGACGTTCAGGGCATCGATCCACACGGCCATGAGCAGAGCCCTGCCAACATTGGCCAAGCGCAACTTGCCACCCCTCTCCCATAGTTCAGATCGCGTCTCCGAGTCAGGCCGCCCGACCAAGGTCTCTCCGGCGGCGGGCCCCGCGCGCCTGGAGGCGAACGGGAGACCGCCAGGATGCCCTACTCGAATCGTCCGCGCTCTTGGAACACCGGCCCTCAGCCCTCCGGCGACGCTGAACCGTCAAGGACGCGATCACCGCCACCATCACGACGCTGCCCGAGCAACTGCGCAAATCGCTGACGTGGGACCGGGGCACGGAACTGGCCCAGCACGCCCAACTCCGCGTCGACGCCGGACTCCAGATCTTCTTCGCCGACCCGCACAGCCCCTGGCAACGGGGCACCAATGAGAACACGAACGGTCTGCTGCGGCAGTACTTTCCCACGTTCGCGTGTGAGGCAACTTTCCCGCTACCGGATGGCGTGGTCGGTGTGGGTCTGGTCGTACTGGTGTCGTGCCTCGGCAATGATGGCGCGGTGCGTGAGAGACCAGTCGGCGAGTGCTTTGACCAGGTGGGTCAGGCTGGCCCCGGTCTCAGTAAGGCGGTAGTCGACCTGGGCCGGGACGGTCGGGTACACGGTGCGGAGGACGAGTCCGTCGCGTTCCAGTCTGCGCACGGTGAGGGTGAGCATGCGCTGGGAGATTCCGTCGATCGCGCGCTGCAGCTCCCGGAAGCGGCGAGGCCCGCTGGCGAGTTCGACGATCACGAGTACCGACCACTTGTCCCCGATGCGGTCCAGGACATCGCGGATCCCACAGTCCGGGTGATCTTCGTGCCCGCAGGGATCGAGGTCGGCGGGTGCGGCGGTTACCTCAGTGTGCGTGGGTGACATCAAACTGCCTCCTTGTGGCTGGTACATGGGCGGATAAGGATCAAGCGTAGTTGCCGAAGAGAACCACAACGGAAGACTGTGACTGACATGATCTTGGTGACCGGAGCTAACGGGAACCTCGGCTCGGCCACTCTGGCAGCGCTGCGTGCCCGTGGTGCGACCGCTATAGGCGGCAGCCGCACCCCGGGTGACGGGATGCGGCGGCTCGATTTCGACGACCACTCCGGCATTGGCCTTGGCGGTGTATCGACCCTGGTGCTGATCTCCGCCGGCTATGCCGAGGACGACCAGGTCATCGGGCGGCACGCGGCTGTCCTGGACGCTGCCGCACGAGAGGGCGTCCGGCATGTCATCTACACGAGCCTGACCCATGCCGGCGACCATCTCGGTTTCGCACTGGCACACCGTGTGACCGAACGGCTCGTGTGCGCTTGCGGCTTGCCGTGGACGATCCTGCGCAATGGCCTCTACGCCGAACTCTTCGGCGGTCTGCTGATGTGGTCCGACAACGGGGTGGAGTCCGCATTCGGCGACGGTGCCCTGGCCGCGGTCGCTCGTGCGGACCTCGCCGAGGCTACGGCGATCATCTCAGCGGATCCGACACAACACAGCGGGCGCACCTACGATCTGGTCGGCACGCCGATCACAGCGGCGGACGTAGCCGACCGGCTCGGAGTCCCGCACCGGACCATCGGCCTTGGCGAGTACCGGCGCAGGCTTCTCAACGAGATGCCGGAGTTGCTGCCGTTCCAGCCGCCCATGCTCTCCTCGATTGCGACCAGCATCCGGCACGGCTTCCTGGACGGCATCAGCCCCGATCTCACTGACGTCCTCGGCCGCCCAGTTTGCGACCCACTGGCTACGGCTGTCGCAGCCGCTTCTGCTACGAGACCGGGGCCAGCCAGATAACGGCGGGCAGCACACGTCCTGCAACGACATGACTTCTCCCGGTGATCGTCCTGGGAGAACCCACGAGCGTCATCACGGAGTTGCTCACCACGACGAGGCCCGCCGTCCGTCCGCCGATCGTGGAACCGATCGGCATCCGGTGTTCCCCGTGACAGCCATGTGGTGCCTGCTCAGAAAGACACTTCATGCATCACTGCAGTCGGGTGGGCAAGGGCATACGTCAGGGGCGTGGGGTCGGCTCCCACTATGGCCGAGACGGGGGGAGGATCGCGCGGAGCAGCCCTGGAAACGAGGCTTCCATTTCCGCGGTGCGCAGCACGTTGAGGGCTTGCCCGCCTTGACGGTGGGTGGCGATGATGCCCGCTTTGCGGAGGATCTTGAAGTGGTGGCTGAGGGTGCTCTTGGCCACCGTGGTATCGAATCGGCCGCACGCGATCGCTGTGTCCGACCCACTTAGCTGCCGGACGAGATCCAGGCGCACCGGGTCGGCAAGGGCATGCAGGACAGTGGTGACCTCCAGAGAAGCAGAGGCCTGCGGGTCCGATGTCATGGTTCCTCCTCGGCTTTCAGACTACCCCCCTTGTTCCATGAACGTCGAACTCGCTCTAAAGTAGTTCTATGACTATAGAACTCCGTCGTGGTGTCGTGGTGCTCGCGCTGATCGCGGCCTTCATGGTCTTCGTCGACGGCACGATCGTGAACCTCACACTCGCTCAACTTGCCTCGCGCCTGCACGCCTCCCGCTCCGAGCTGGAATGGGCTGTAAACGCCTACACCCTTACCTTCGCTGCGGTAATGCTCGGTGCCGGCGCGATCACGGACACCCTCGGTGCGAAGCGGGCGTTCGTGACAGGCTTGCTGGTCTTCACCGCGTCCTCTGCGATCTGCGCGGCCGCCCCCTCGATGCTGGTCCTCAACGTCGCCCGACTGGTCCAGGGCGCAGGCTCCGCCCTTCTTCTGCCCAGTGCGCTCGTCCTGGCCACCGCATCCGCGACCGATGAGCAAGTACGGCACCGGCTCGTCGGCTGGTGGGCCGCTGCAGGGGGCATCGGAATGGCCGCTGGACCGCTGTTGGGCGGGGCGCTCGTCGCGCTCGCCGACTGGCGGGCCGTGTTCGCCGTCAACGTGGTCATCGGGATCCCCGCCGCAGTCTGGAGCATTCGCTCGATGCCTGCCATCGCGCGTGGCAGTCGGCGCCTCGACATCGCCGGCATGGGCGCCGCGACCGTACTGATCGGCGGGCTGGTCTTCGCGCTCATCGAAGCCCCCACGCAGGGTTGGCTGAGCCCCATGGCCATCACCTCCGCCGCGCTGAGCGGAGCCGGGCTCGCCGGCTTCGTCTGGGCCGAACGGTCCACCCGGACACCACTTTTGCCGCCGGGCGTCTACTCTGACCGCGGATTCGTCGCAACAGCCGCACAAGGCGCATTGTTCAACTTTGCCTTCTACGGGCTGCTGTTCGCGATGAGCCTGATGCTCCAGCAAGGCCGCGGGCTCAGCTCCCTGGTCAGCGGGCTGCTGTTTCTGCCTCTGACCGGCCTCATCTCGATCGGCAGCGTCTGCGCCGCCCCATTCGCCCAACGCATCGGACGTCGCGCTGTTCTGGGCATCGGCCAGGCCGTCCTGACCACCACGTTCCTCGCGATGGCTTGGGCCAGTACCTCACCCGCGCTGTGGCCACTGGTGCTTGCGCTTCTTCCCGCCGGGTTCAGCTCGGGACTGCTCGTGCCCACCATGACCTCGCGGTCCATCGCGGCCGTCGAACCCGCCCTGCACGGTGCCGCCTCCGCAGTGTTCAACACCTCCCGCCAGATCGGTGCAGCCATCGGCATTGCCACCTTCGGCCCACTCCTCGGCGCCACGCACAACCTCAGGGCCGGGTTCATCACCTGTCTGGTCGTCGCCGCCGCCGCCGCCGCGGCCTCCCTCCTACTGACCGCGCTTACACGGCCGGCCACCGTTGCCGCGCCCACAGGCAGCCTGAATGCCCAAGCACCATGTGCAACATCGGCCCATGACACTCCCGACAACCTGTCCGAACACGCCTGACAGTCCAAGAGGAACTGCGCTTGATCCGCTTTGACGGACATTCGAGATCAGGGGTTCTGCCCCGGGAGGATGTCCATCATGGAGAGCATGGGGAAGAAGAAGCCTCGCCCTCGCCGCTCGTTCACGCCGGAGTTCAAGGCCGAGATCGTGGAGCTTTGCCAGCGCGGTGACCGCTCGATGGGTCAGATCGCGAAGCTTAGATTCAACCGGTCGGAGCAACAGTGCTGGTTGAGGACGGTATACGTGGCGAGACTGGGTCGGCCGGGGATGTCGGACGAGATGAAGTCCGACCTGTGGCGGCGGTGGAGGGCCGGGGAGTCGATCAGCGTCATCTCACGGCAGATCGGCAAGCCGCCCGGCTCGGTGTTCACCGTCCTCAAGCACCACGGAGGAATCGCTCCAGCGGCTCGCAAGGCGCGGCCTGGAAGCCTGACCGTGGGCGAGCGGGTGTCGGCGTACAAGTGAACGTGCACCACCGCGTACGGATGAAAGTGCACCGTTGTTGATGCGGTGAGGTAGGTGTCGCGGGAGTCTTCTGTCGTCTTGTTCTGGGTCGGTGGAGGGCGGCGAGGGTGGTCTTGGATCCGCATCGCTGGTTGGAGCTGAGGCGGTTTCGCGGTCTGTATGAGTCCGGTGCGATGAGCTTGCGGGAGATCGCGAAGGAGACGGGGCTGAACCGTCGCACGGTCGGCAAGTACTTGTCGGGCGAGACGCCGGTCGCGCCGCCTCGGCGGGCTCCCAACGGTCAGACGTATCAGCGGGTGGTGGACGAGGTCGCGCCGTTGATCGACGCGATGCTGCGGGCCGAGATCCTGCTCAAAGGGGCGGTGATCCACGAGCGGCTGGTGGCGGAGTACGGGTTCACCATCAACTACCAGCGGGTCAAGATCTACTTGCAGGAGGCCCGGCCTCGGATCGCGGAGGAACTGGGCATCAGCCCGGGTGAGCTGGCGGGGCTGCACCGAAGGTTCGAGGTGGTGCCCTGGGCCCAGGCCCAGGTTGACTGGGGTGGTGCGACACGAGGTCTCGTATATGAGTGAACTCGCAGATTGGAGGCCGGTTATGCCGGTTGCGTAGTTCTCGGTCAGTGTTCGAGACCGATCTCCGCTCTGACGTGCGTTCGCGGGTCCTGCCCGTCGAGGGTGCGAAGCTCAGGGAAGACGCCCAAGGGCCCCCGATCCGTCAGGGGGAGCAACCGGGCAAGGAGAAGGCCGGACGGACGAACGCGAGTGAACCCCCTGTGATGCCTCGTCATCGACAAGCCCGGGAAGACGGGATGAATACCGGGTGATAGGACCTGGCCGCTGGAAGAGGCGGCGAGCGACGACCGGAGCCTGCCCCGTCGGTCGTGTGAACACCGCTGGTCCCGGGGTTTAGGGGGCGTCCTCCCCGGTCGCGTCTTGTATGCGTGGAACGTGGAAACCCCGTCGGGGTCCCGGCCCTGAGGCCGGGTAGGCCGATCGTGAGAGGGGCGTAAGTCCCCGGCGGGACAGGAAGTCCAAGAAGCGGATGCCGGCTGCCGAAAGGCAACGGGACTCGTGACATCACGGCTGCCCCTCCAGGCGGCTGTCACGGGGAACCGGCCGGATGCCGGTCGAGACGACCGGGCCCGAAAGGGCGCTGACGTGGACTGGTGAGCCTTTGAACGCCTAGTACTCCAGTTCGACTTCGTGATCTAGGTGGGCGAGAAGGCGGCAAGACGTCGTCGGTAGTGGCAGCGTCTGGCCTGTGCTTGGTGGCGTCTGCGCCAGATTGACCAGGCCAGCAGCGTGGTCACTGATGCGGCTGGTCGTTTCTGCAGGGCGCCGAGCAGGTGGCGGATCTCCGGGATGGTCAGGTCGATCGGGTCGCTGCTGCGGGCGGGACGGTTCGGATCCGCGCTTCTGGCGGGCTTCGTGCTGGCTGCGACGGCGGCCAGGAAGGCCAGCGCGAGCATGGCGAGTGTGATGTGGCGGTGCCAGGCGGTCCAGTGGCGGACCTGGTAGTGGTCCAGGCCGACCTGGCCTTTCGCGGCTTGGAAGCACTCTTCTATGCACCACCTGATCCCGGCGACGCGCACCAATGCTGACAGGGCTACTTGTCCCGGTGACCAGCACAGATAGAAGGCGAGTTCACCGGTTGCGGGGTTGCTGCGGATCAGCAGGCAGCGGTTGGCGTCGGGGCCGATCTGTACCCAGGCCCAGTCGTAGTAGCGCGGGCCCTTCGCCCCGGCGCCGGCGCTCTGTCGGTGCCAGGCGTCCGGGGGCAGGGCGGTTGCCGCGGCGTCGGCCCGCAGGACGGTGCGGTCCTGGTTGATGTGCACGCGGGTGGTGCAGGCGACCGCCAGGACGTAGCCGACCCCCCGCGCCTCCAACGCGGAGCGAAGCTGCGGGTCCTGGCCGTAGACCTCGTCGCCGGTCACCCAGGAGGACTGGCATCCCGCGTCCAGGGCAGCTTCGATCATCTGCAGGGCCAGGCGGGGCTTGGTCGCGAACTCGATGTCCTCGGGAACGCCGGAGCCCGAACGGCGCTCGGAGTCCTTGCACCAGGTGTGCTCGGGCAGGTAGAGCCGACGGTCGATCAGCGCCCTTCCCTGGTCGGAGGCGTAGGCGAGAAACACTCCGACCTGGGCATTCTCGATTCTTCCGGCGGTGCCGGTGTACTGCCGCTGGACGCCCGCCGAGCGGTCGCCCTTCTTCAGGAACCCCGTCTCGTCCACGATCAGCACCCCACCGCCGCCCAGGTGCTCCAAGACATAGGAGCGGACCTCGTCACGCACCTCGTCGGCATCCCAGCGTGCGCTTCGCAGTAGTCGCTGCATCGCGCCGGGGCGCTTGTGTCCTGCCTGTTCGGCCAGCAGCCAGCAGTTCTTGCGTTCGACGCCGGACAACAGTCCCAGAACGAACGCCCTTGCCGTCGCCCGGGGTTCAACGCGCTGGAACCGGCCCGCGATGCGGGCCATGGCCTGGTCGAACATCGCCCGCCAGCGGGCAGGGTCTACGCTATGGCCCGCGGCCACCGCACCATCCTCAGGAGTCCACACAACCTCTGATGATCATGCGGTGGCCGTACCTATTCCCAGCCCTGCTCCTGCGTCGCTTCGGACGTGATGCGACGCCGTGTCCTATTCGGAGCCGGGGCCGTCGAGGAAGCGATGCAGTACGGCGGCCTCCGTGCGGAGCCGCGCGGCTCGATCAGCGTGCGCGGGCGCAGTCAACTGCGCTGCAACCTCCAGTCGCTCGGCGGCCTCGGCGCGCACGATATCCACCACACTGCGCTCGCTCAGCTCACGCCGCGCTGCTTCGGTGGTGCCGACACCAGCCGGCGAATGCTCAAGGGCCACGCCGCGGAGCTCAGCTTCGTCGACGGGCACCGCCTCAGCGTTGCCCAGCGCAGCAAGCGTTGCGCGCAGGGCACTCACCGCGGCCTTGTCACGGGCGCGCATCGCTTCCGGCAGTGCTTGACGCATACGAAGACGTAGAGACATGCCGGTGACCTTATGGCGGCACCGCCGAACCCACAACGCGATATACGTGCGCCACCAGACTTCCCGCCAGGTGAGGCGCTACAGCCCCGACAAGATCGCAAAGTCAGACTGTAGTACTAGGCGATGACCTTCTGAGGTCGAGAAGAGCAACGGTCAGGAGACCGTGTGCGTTTTGGCAGGTACAAGAAAGGCTCTGACCGGCATCTCTGCTGGTCAGAGCCATTTTCCGGAAGTGCCCCCGGCAGGATTCGAACCTGCGCACACGGCTCCGGAGGCCGTTGCTCTATCCCCTGAGCTACGGGGGCGACGGGAAGAACAGTACCAGTTCGGGGAGGGTGGGCCCGACAGGGTTTGGGTGGGGTGGTGGGGGGTGCCGGGGGAGGGGGGTCACTCCTCGCGGGGAAGAAATGGGCAAAACGCGGACGCATCAGTAGTCGCCCGCTTACGCTTCGGGGTGTGGCGGGTGCGTCCGGCCGGGTGCTTGTTGTGGATGACAACAAGGTGATCCGGCAGTTGATCAGGGTCAACCTGGAGCTGGAGGGCTTCGAGGTCGTGACCGCGGCTGATGGTGCCGAGTGCCTGGAGATCGTGCACAGCGTGCGGCCGGATGTGGTGACGCTGGACGTCATGATGCCGCGGTTGGACGGGGTGCGCACGGCGGCACGGTTGCGGGCGGACGCGGATCCGTGGACGCGGGACGTCGGGATCGTGATGGTCAGCGCCGGGACGCTGCCGGAGGGGACCGGGGGGCCGCGTGGGGTGGACGCGTATGTGGGGAAGCCCTTCGAGCCGGCCGAGCTCGTGGAGACCGTACGGCGGTTGATACGGCGCGGGCCCGAGGCGCGAGAGCAGCCTGCGGCCGGCCAGGAACCCGATCCGGGGGCGGACGCGGACGCCGAGGCGGAGGCCGACGCGGATTCGCGTGGTCAGAGGGGACAGCGGGGACAGACCGCCGCCGCCCCCGGGGGCGGCTGAGCTCCCGGCGATCCGGGTAGCCACCCGGGCCAGCGACACCCCTCCGGGAAGGCGCCCACGTCGGGCACGTGCCTCGCCCGGCTGCCCGCCCGAGCGAGCCCCGCAACCGCTGGCCCGCACGAGCGAGCCCGGTTCCGCGCCCCCGCGCGCAGGACGCCGCCGCCGCAGGCGGCGCGCCCCGGGGGCCCGGGCCGACGCACCGGCACCCCCGGCGCCCGGGGGAAAACCCGGTCGCCGTCAGAGGGGTCGTCTCGCCTACGCTTTGAGCGTGACCCCCGCCGAACTGTCGTGGACCGTGCTGAGCACGGTCCGGCGTGCCGTCGCGGCGGAGGAGTTGCAGGTCGCGGTGCCGGAAAAGGTCGTGGTGCAGCGGCCGCCCCGGCCGGGGTGCGGGGACTACGCCACCAACGTGGCGCTGCAGCTCGCCGGGCAGGCCGGGCGGAGCGCGTACGAGGTCGCCGAGATCCTGGCCGTGCGGCTCGCGAAGGAGCCGGGCATCGCCCAGGTCGAGATCGCCGGCGCCGGCTTCCTGAACATCACGCTCAGCGCCCGGGCGTACGCCGACGTCGTCCGGCAGGTGCGCGAGCAGGGGGCGGGCTACGGGCGCGGTGACGCTCTCGCGGGTGACGCGGTCACGGTCGTGGCCGAGCCGCCGGGGGCAGTACGCGCCACCCTGGTCGCCGAGGCGGTCAACGCGCTGCTGCGGGCCGCGGGCGCCCCGCCCGGCGGCCGCCGGGAGAGCCTCAGCGTGGCCGAACCCGAACCCGAACCCGAGCCCGCCCGCCAAGAGCAGCCGCACGACCCCCACCGCCTCGGCCCGGACGCCGCCCGCTGGGCCCTGCTCCGGCCCCCCGCCGAGGACGCGCCCCGCCCCACCTCCGCCCTGCTCGACCAGCGCGAGGCGAACCCGCTCTTCCGGGTCCGCTACGCCCACTCCCGCACCCGCGCGGTGCTGCGCAACGCCCACGACCTGGGCGTACGCGTCGAGGCCGCGGCCCGGGACCCGTATCGGCACCCGGCCGAGACGGAACTGCTCGGGCTGATCGCCGACTTCCCCCGGGTCGTCGAGACCGCCGCCCGCCGCCGCGCGCCCGATCGGCTCGCACGGCATCTGGAGCGGCTGGCCGACGCCTATCTCAGGTTCCAGGACGAGTGTCCCGCGCTGCCCAAGGGGGACGAGAAACCCTCGGCCGTCCACGCAGCACGGGTACGCCTCGCCGACGCGACCGGCATCGTGCTGGCGGGCGGCCTGCACCTGCTGGGCATCAGCGCCCCGGACCACCTCTGACGCCCGTAGCCACCCCGCCGCTGCCCCGCTTCAGCCCCGACCACCTCTGACGAGTTACGCACCAGAACGAGAGAGCCAGCCGTGAGCCGATCAGCACACCCCGCAGGGCCCCGCCACGCCGACGTCCTGCCCGAGGGCCACTACGCCGCCCCGCCCGCCGACCTCAACCGGCTGGACGCGCACATCTGGTCCCGTACCGTCACCCGGAACGCGGACGGCGCCGTCGAGGTCGGCGGGATCGACGTACGGGATCTGGCGGCCGAGTTCGGCACGCCGGCGTACGTCCTGGACGAGGCGGACTTCCGGGCGCGCTGCCGGGCGTGGCGGGCGGCGTTCGGGCCGGACGCCGACGTCTTCTACGCCGGCAAGGCGTTCCTGTCCCGGGCAGTGGTGCGCTGGCTGCACGAGGAGGGGCTGAATCTCGATGTGTGCTCGGGCACCGAGCTGGCCGTCGCGCTGGACGCCGGGATGCCCGCGGAGCGCATCGCGATGCACGGCAACAACAAGAGCAACGCCGAGATCGACCGGGCGGTCGGGGCCGGGGTCGGCCGGATCGTGCTGGACTCCTTCCAGGAGATCGTCAGGGTCGCGGCGGCCGCCGAGCGGCACGGGCGGCGGCAGCCGGTGCAGATCCGGGTGACGGTCGGCGTCGAGGCGCACACCCACGAGTTCATCGCGACCGCCCACGAGGACCAGAAGTTCGGGCTCGCGCTGGCCGGCGGGCAGGCCGCGGAGGCGGTGCGCCGGGTGCTGAAGCTGGAGAGCCTGGAGCTGATCGGCATCCACAGCCACATCGGCTCGCAGATCTTCGACATGGCCGGTTTCGAGGTGGCCGCCCGCCGGGTGGTCTCGCTGCTGGCCGGGATCCGCGACGAGCACGGGGTGCAGCTGCCGGAGATCGACCTGGGCGGCGGCCTCGGCATCGCCTACACCGCAGACGACGACCCCGCCGAGCCGCAGCAGATCGCCAAGGCGCTGAGCGAGATCGTGGCCCGCGAGTGCGAGGCGGCCCGCCTCGACCTGCCGCGGCTGTCGGTCGAGCCGGGCCGGGCCATCGTCGGCCCGACCGCCTTCACCCTCTACGAGGTCGGTACGGTCAAGCCGCTCGAAGGCCTGCGCACCTACGTCAGCGTCGACGGCGGGATGTCGGACAACATCCGTACCGCGCTGTACGACGCCGAGTACAGCGTCGCGCTGGTCTCCCGGCGCAGCGACGCCGAGCCGATGCTCAGCCGGGTGGTCGGCAAGCACTGCGAGAGCGGCGACATCGTGGTCAAGGACGCGTTCCTGCCCTGCGACCTGGCGCCCGGCGACCTGATCGCGGTGCCGGCGACGGGCGCGTACTGCCGCTCGATGGCCAGCAACTACAACCATGTGCCGCGTCCGCCGGTGGTGGTGGTCGCGGACGGACGGCCGCGGGTGATCGTCCGCCGGGAGACGGAGGAGGACCTGCTGCGGCTCGACGTCGGCTGAAAGCGGCCGGACCGCGCCCACCAGTCGGTAAAGAGGATCTGCGGCAGGTGCGCGCCCGGCGCGACGAAACAGCGCGAGATCGCCGGGCGGACGGTAAATCTCACGGTCCGCCCGGCCGGTCTCGCAATCCGGACAAGGCGTGGCTTCTCCCATCCGGTGCGTGAGACTGGTTCCCTCCACGCTGTACGGGACCGGGGAGCCGGGACCGTACCCACGCGACACGAGAGTTGTACGAGAGACGAGGTCGGATGATGCGTACGCGTCCGCTGAAAGTGGCGCTGCTCGGTTGCGGTGTGGTCGGCTCCGAGGTCACGCGCATCATCACGACGCAGACGGCGGACCTCGCCGCCCGGATCGGCGCGCCCATCGAGCTGGCCGGTATCGCGGTGCGCCGCCCCAACCGGGTCCGCGAGGGCGTGCCCGCCGAACTGCTCACCACCGACGCCACCGCGCTGGTCAAGAGCGGCGACATCGACGTCGTGGTCGAGGTCATCGGCGGCATCGAGCCGGTGCGTACGCTGATCACCACCGCGTTCGAGCACGGCGCCTCCGTGGTGTCGGCCAACAAGGCGCTGCTCGCCGCGGACGGCGCGAGCCTGCACGCCAAGGCCGCCGAGCACGGCGTCGACCTCTACTACGAGGCCGCCGTCGCCGGTGCGATCCCGCTGATCAGGCCGCTGCGCGAGTCGCTGGCCGGCGACAAGGTCAACCGGGTGCTGGGCATCGTCAACGGCACCACCAACTTCATCCTCGACAAGATGGACTCCACCGGCGCCGGCTACAGCGAGGCGCTGGACGAGGCCACCGCGCTGGGTTACGCCGAGGCCGACCCCACCGCCGACGTCGAGGGCTTCGACGCCGCCGCGAAGGCCGCGATCCTGGCCGGCATCGCGTTCCACACCCGGGTCACCATCGACGACGTGCACCGCGAGGGCCTCACCGAGGTCACCGCGGCCGACATCGCCTCGGCGAAGAAGATGGGCTGCACGGTCAAGCTGCTGGCCATCTGCGAGCGCGCCCGCGACGGCCGCTCGGTCACCGCCAGGGTGCACCCGGCCATGATCCCGCTCAGCCACCCGCTGGCCTCCGTACGCGGGGCCTACAACGCCGTCTTCGTCGAGGCGGAGGCGGCAGGGCAGCTGATGTTCTACGGTCCCGGCGCCGGCGGTGCACCCACCGCCTCCGCCGTCCTCGGCGACCTGGTGGCCGCCTGCCGCAACAAACTGGCGGCGACCACCGGTGCCGGCGAGTCCGCTTACACGCAACTGCCGGTGAGCCCGATGGGGGATGTGGTCACCCGCTACCACATCAGCCTCGACGTGGCGGACAAACCGGGCGTCCTCGCACAGGTCGCCACGGTGTTCGCCGAGCACGACGTGTCCATCGACACGGTGCGTCAGCAGGGCAGAAATCAAGGCAGCGGCGACGACGCCGCGGTCGAGCAGGGCGACGCCGGGCGCCGCGGGGCCGGGGAGGCCTCCCTCGTCGTCGTCACCCACCGCGCGCATGACGCCGCCCTCTCGGCGACCGTCTCCAGCCTGCGGAAACTCGACACGGTGCACGGCGTCGCCAGCATCATGCGTGTGGAAGGGGAGTAGACCCGCAATGAACGGAACAATCGACCAGCCCCGAATGTCGGGCACCCACCAGTGGCGCGGCATCATCGAGGAGTACCGCGACCGGCTCCCGGTCGGCCCGGACACCCCGGTGGTCACGCTGCTGGAGGGTGGCACCCCGCTGGTACCCGCCCAGCTGCTGTCGGAGCGCACCGGCTGCGACGTGTACCTCAAGGTCGAGGGCGCGAACCCGACCGGGTCCTTCAAGGACCGCGGGATGACCATGGCCATCTCCAAGGCCAAGGAGGACGGCGCCCAGGCCGTCATCTGCGCCTCCACCGGCAACACCTCCGCCTCGGCCGCGGCCTACGCCGTACGCGCCGGCATGGTCTGCGCGGTGCTCGTGCCGCAGGGCAAGATCGCGCTCGGCAAGATGGGCCAGGCGCTGGTGCACGGCAGCCGCATCCTCCAGGTCGACGGCAACTTCGACGACTGCCTCGACCTTGCCAGGGGGCTCAGCGAGAAGTACCCGGTGGCGCTGGTCAACTCCGTCAACCCGGTGCGGATCGAGGGGCAGAAGACCGCGGCCTTCGAGATCGTCGACGCGCTCGGCGACGCGCCCGACCTGCACCTGCTGCCGGTCGGCAACGCGGGCAACATCACCGCGTACTGGCGGGGGTACCGTGAATACGCGGCGGACGGGATGGCCACCCGCAAGCCGCGGATGTGGGGCTTCCAGGCGTCGGGCTCCGCGCCGATCGTCAACGGCGCCCCGGTGCGCAGCCCGCAGACGATCGCCACGGCGATCAGGATCGGCAATCCCGCGTCCTGGCAGTACGCGGAGGAGGCCAGGGACGAGTCAGGCGGTGCGATCGAGGCGGTGACGGACCGCCAGATCCTGTCCGCGTACCGCCTGCTGGCGGCGAAGGAGGGCGTCTTCGTCGAGCCCGCCTCCGCGGCGTCGGTCGCCGGCCTGCTCAAGGCCCTCGAAGAGGGCCGCGTCGACCCGGGCCAGCGCATCGTCTGCACGGTCACCGGCAACGGCTTGAAGGATCCGGACTGGGCGGTGGCGGGGGCGCCGCGACCCTTGACGGTCCCCGTCGACGCCGACACCGCTGCGCGGAGCTTGGGCCTCGTCTGACCTGGCCCCTTCCGCCCCGGGCACCCATCCGCTGGCCGCGGCGGCCTGACGGTTCCCCTTCGCAGGGGGTGCCCTTCCGCGGGGCGCGGTGGCCGTGCGGTTCCCCTTCGGCAAGGGGGTGCCCATCAGGGGCGCGGGGAACTGCGCGACCAGCCCGCCACCGGGCGGTGGTCCGGATCGGACCGAACGGCCCCTTTGGGTCGGTGCCGACCCGCGCCCCCGGTGGGGGCTTGTCGCGCAGTTCCCCGCGCCCCTTGGGGTGGTGGCGGTCCGTCGCCACCCGACGGTCGTGGTGGGTTGCGCGCGCCGTTCCCCGCGCTCCTGGAGCGCACCGCCCTGCGTAAGGGCGGCCGGGGGAAGCGCACCGTCCTGCGCCAGGGCAGCCGGGGAAGCGCACCGCCCTGCGGAAGGGCAGCCGGGGGGAGGGCCCCCGGGGGAGAGGGGACGTACGGACGGGAACGCGGCCGGGGGAAGCGCGCCGCAGGCGAGGGGCGCACGTCGCCGCGTGCGACACGCATCAAGCGCTGTGCGTGCGCCCTATGTCGCAGGAGAACCTTCCTTCGATAAGCTGGGCCCAGCGGCACCGCAGTGTGCCCCGAATCCGGCGGATGCCACCCCGCATCGCCACTCCCCGCCCCGCCGCCCGGCAATGGTGCCGCGCCCGCAGGGCGAACCGCACAAGGAGATTCGTCGAAAGATGGCCGGTCCCGCGTTCCGCGCTGCCGCAGTACGAGTGCGCGTCCCCGCGACCAGCGCCAATCTCGGGCCCGGGTTCGACGCCTTCGGACTGGCGCTGGGGCTCTACGACGACGTCGTGGTGCGGGTCGCGGACGCCGGCCTGCACGTGGACATCGCCGGCGAGGGTGCCGACACGCTGGCGCGCGACGAGAAACACCTCGTCGTGCGCTCGCTGCGGACCGCTTTCGACCTGCTCGGCGGCCAGCCGCGCGGCCTTGAGGTGGTGTGCGCGAACCGCATTCCGCACGGCCGCGGCCTCGGGTCCTCCTCCGCCGCGATCTGCGCGGGCATCATCGCCGCCCGCGCGGTGACCATAGGCGGCCCGTCCGTCCTGGACGACACCGCGCTGCTCGAACTTGCCACCGAGATCGAGGGGCACCCGGACAACGTCGCGGCGTGCCTGCTCGGCGGCCTGACCGTGGCCTGGAGCGAGGGCGGTGCGGCCCGGGCGGTCCGGCTCGACCCGGCGGCCTCGCTGGTCCCGGTGGTTTTCGTCCCCGCCACGCCGGTGCTGACCGAGACCGCGCGCGGCCTGCTGCCGCGTACGGTCCCGCATGTCGACGCGGCGGCCAACGCGGGGCGGGCGGCGCTGCTGGTGGAGGCCCTGACCAGGCGCCCCGACCTGCTGCTGCCGGCCACCGAGGACCGGTTGCACCAGGACTACCGGGCGCCGGCGATGCCCGAAACCCTGGCGCTGGTCCACCGGTTGCGCAACGAGGGCGTCCCCGCCGTCGTGTCGGGCGCGGGACCCACGGTCCTGGCGTTCACCGACGAGGGGGCCGCCGACAAGGTCTCCCGGATCGCGGGTGAGGGCTGGGCGGCGAACCGTCTGGCACTGGACGCGTCCGGGGCATGTGTGCTGCCGCTCGCCGGGGGGCAGTGACACGATTGCCGGTCGTGAGAGGGGGAATGTTTGTTGGATCCGGTAGTGTTAACCTCAAGCCTGCATTCGATGCCCGATGGGCGCGATGCACTGTGTCCCTTCCGTGGGACCGCTTTTCTTCCGGGAGCCTCCCACACCGCATAAGGCAAGGTCCGAGCCGTCGGATTCTGCCCGAGCGGTGTTGAGCACGCTCCGGAGTTTCGGTACGAGTTCCCTCCGTGCCGAAGGCACGTATGTATTTCTGCCGCCATCAGGCGGACCACCGCCCCGGTTCTGAGCAGCGGAAACGCCCAGATCCGGACAGCACGACCGGTCGCCGAGCCAGACAGGCCGACGTCCGCTCCAGGGAAGGACCCTTCGTGAGCGACACCACCGATCTGATGGGCGTGCGCGCAGATGACACTGTCGCCTCGTCCGACGCCGCCGCGCCTGCTAACGGTGCTGCCACGGCCAGTGCGTCGCGGCGCCGCCGGACCGGGACCGGCCTGGACGGCATGGTGCTGGCCGAACTGCAGCAGCTCGCCTCAGGCCTCGGTATCAAGGGCACCGCGCGGATGCGCAAGAGCCAGCTGATCGAGACCATCAAGGAGCGCCAGGCCGGCGGCGGCACGTCCGCGCCCGCCGCACCCGTGGCCGCCGACAACGGCGTCGCGGACAAGCCCAAGCGGCGCACCACCTCGAAGGCCCGCATCGAGCAGACCGCTGAGGCGCAGGCCCCGGTCGCCGCGGCGACGACCACTGTGGCCCCCGAGCAGCGGCAGGAGCACAAGCAGATCGAGATCCCCGGCCAGCCGGCCGGTGAGCAGGCCAAGGCCGCGAAGACCGAGCGGGCCGACCGGGCGGCGGAGGCCGCCGCGGACACCGCTGAGGCCAAGGGCGACGGCAAGCAGCAGGGCGGCGGCGACGACCGCCAGGACCGCCAGCGCGGCCAGCGCGGCGACCGCAGGGAGCGCCAGCGGGACCGCCAGCGCAACCGCGAGGACGGCGCCGGCGACGGCGGCGGCAACCGGCAGGGCCGGGACCGCGGCGACCGCCAGCAGCAGGGCGGCGGCCAGGGCCAGGGCCAGGGCCAGGGCCCGCAGCAGGGCGGCCAGGGCGGTCAGGGCGGCGGCCCCCAGGACGACGACGAGTTCGGCGACGGCCGCGGCCGTCGCAGGGGCCGTTACCGCGACCGCAGGGGCCGCGGCAACCGCCGCGAGGAGTTCGGTGGCGGCGGCGAGCCGCAGGTCGCCGACGACGACGTGCTGATCCCGGTGGCCGGCATCCTCGACATCCTCGACAACTACGCGTTCATCCGCACCTCCGGCTACCTGCCGGGCCCGAACGACGTGTACGTGTCGCTGGCGCAGGTCCGCAAGAACGGGCTGCGCAAGGGCGACCACGTCACCGGTGCGGTGCGGCAGCCCAAGGACGGCGAGCGCCGCGAGAAGTTCAACGCGCTGGTCCGGCTGGACTCCGCGAACGGCATGGCCGCCGACTCCGGGCGGGGCCGTCCCGAGTTCAACAAGCTCACCCCGCTGTACCCGCAGGACCGGCTCCAGCTGGAGACCGACCCGGGCGTGCTGACCACCCGGATCATCGACCTGGTGTCGCCGATCGGCAAGGGCCAGCGCGGTCTGATCGTGGCACCGCCGAAGACCGGTAAGACCATGATCATGCAGGCCGTGGCCAACGCGATCACCACCAACAACCCCGAGTGCCACCTGATGGTGGTGCTGGTGGACGAGCGTCCTGAAGAGGTCACCGACATGCAGCGGTCGGTGAAGGGCGAGGTCATCTCCTCGACCTTCGACCGCCCGGCCGAGGACCACACCACGGTCGCCGAGCTGGCCATCGAACGCGCCAAGCGCCTGGTGGAGCTGGGGCACGACGTGGTCGTGCTGCTGGACTCGATCACCCGCCTGGGCCGTGCGTACAACCTGGCCGCGCCCGCCTCCGGCCGCATCCTGTCCGGTGGTGTGGACTCCACCGCCCTCTACCCGCCGAAGCGGTTCTTCGGTGCGGCGCGCAACATCGAGGACGGCGGTTCGCTGACCATCCTGGCCACCGCGCTGGTCGAGACCGGCTCGCGGATGGACGAGGTGATCTTCGAGGAGTTCAAGGGCACCGGCAACATGGAGCTCAAGCTCGACCGCAAGCTCGCCGACAAGCGCATCTTCCCCGCGGTGGACGTGGACGCGTCCGGTACCCGCAAGGAGGAGATCCTGCTCGGCGGCGAGGAGCTGGGCATCGTCTGGAAGCTGCGCCGGGTGCTTCACGCGCTGGACCAGCAGCAGGCCATCGAGCTGCTGCTGGACAAGATGAAGCAGACCAAGTCCAACGCGGAATTCCTGATGCAGATCGCGAAGACCACGCCGGGGCAGAACAACGACTGACCCGCCCCCGCGGTATCGCGCAGCGACGGCCCCGCCCGCCGGATTTTCCGGCGGGCGGGGCCGTTCGGCTTGGCCAGGGCTTTTCTTTGCCCAAAGTTGCCGTCGGTAAAACCTCCGAGCCTGGTACTTCCTCGATCGCCGGCCATATGATCGGCTCGCCGCAGGTGGGGGGGAATCCATCTCCGGGACAAGCCCCTGCGTCGGGTGGCGTTCTCGCCTGCCCGTGACCTGCGGCTCCCGGTGTTGCCGTACTCCGCTCCTGTCGGCTTCCTGCCGCTGCCCGCTGTGAATCCGCTGTGGGCGGCGGCTCATGTCCTCAACGACAGGAGTCGTGGATGTTCCCTGCTCGCAAGGGTGCCGGCCACCGACGACGACGGCGTGGTCCGATCGCCGTCGGCGTGGCCGCGCTCGGCGGCGGTACCGCCGCTGTGCTGCTGATGTCGTCGGCTCACGCCGGCACCGTGCAGCCGCCGGCGTTCCGCACCGCCGCGCACCCCAAGGCGCCGGCCTCGGCCGCGCTGAGCGCCCGGATAGCCGGCGCGGTGAAGGCCGACCACGGCCGCTCCCGCGCCTCGCTCTCCGCCCCGACCACCACGTCGGGCAAGGCGGCCACCAAGGTCGACCCGAAGATCATCGGCGGCACGCCGACGACGATCTCCACCGCACCCTGGATGGCCCAGCTCTGGTATTACGACGACAAGGGCACCGCGGACACCGCGGACGACGTCGGCTTCTTCTGCGGCGGCACCGTGGTGTCCCCGACGAAGATCCTGACCGCCGCCCACTGTGTGCACGGTTTCGACTGGTACGACTACGGGGCCGTGCTGACCGGCACCGACCAGCTGCCCACCGACAACGGCGACGGCACCAGCGACCTCCACGGAGGCACCGCCACCGCCGTCTGGCGTCAGTGGAATCACCCGTCGTACAGCACGGTCACCTACGACAACGACGTGGCCGTCCTGACCCTCGACGGTTCCACCACGGCCACGCCGCTGCCGCTCACCACGGCGGACGACAGCGCCTCCTACGTCGCGGGCACCAACGCGACCCTGTACGGCTGGGGCCGCACCACCTCGACCAACGAGGACCTGTCGCAGACGCTGAAGAAGGCGTCGCTGCCGATCACGTCGAACACCGCGTGCTCCGCGGAGTACGGCAGTGACTTCGTGGCCGGCCACATGGTCTGCGCGGGCGCTCCGGCGACCGGCTCGGACGCCGGGACGACGTCGGCCTGCAACGGTGACTCCGGCGGCCCGCTGGTGGTCAACGGGCGGATCGTCGGCGTGGTGTCCTGGGGTGTCCAGGACTGCGTCGAGGAAGGCGCGTACAGCGTCTTCAGCCGGGTCAGCACCTTCGCGGGCGCGATCGACCCCCGGCTGGACGACACGAACCTCAACGGCGACGACAAGGCGGACCTGTTCGCCGTGACGCCGGCCGGCGAGGGGTACGAGTACGACTCGACGGGCTCGAACTTCGCGGGTCGCGCGGACGCGGGCGCCTTCCAGGGCCTCTCCGTGGTGCGGCAGGCCGACATGAACCGGGACGACCTCCAGGACCTGCTGGTCCGCACCACCGGCGGTCAGCTGTACTTCCTCGGCGGCACCGGTTCGCAGGTGCTGATCGGCGGCGGCTGGAACTCGATGGCCTCCATCGTGATCCCCGGCGACCTCAACGGCGACGGATGGCCCGACCTGGTCGGCACCGACACCGGCGGCACGTCCTGGCTGTACCCGGGCAACGGCAAGGGCACCCTGGGCGCCCGCACCAAGATCGGCGCCGGCTGGAACACCTACAGTGGCGCGATCTACGGCAAGGGGGACCTGACCGGCGACGGCAGGCCCGACGCCGTGGCGCGCGACACCTCGGGCAACCTGTGGCTGTACAAGGGCACCGGCAACGCCGCGGCCCCGTGGGCGGCACGTATCAAGGTCGGGGGCGGCTGGAACACCTACAACGCCTTCGCCGCCGTCGGTGACATCACCGGCGACGGGCACGCCGACCTGGTCGCCAGGGACTCCGGCGGGACCCTGTGGCTGTACAAGGGCACCGGCTCCGCGTCGGCGCCCTACGCGGCCAAGGTGCGGATCGGCTCCGGCTGGAATGTGTACAACCTGTTCGGCTGAGCGAGCGCTTCGTCACCCTGCGTGACGAAAAAGTCGTCCGCGTACCCCCTGACCTGGGAGTACGCGGACGACTCGCGTTTCCCCCGGATGCCGACCCGGGCAGGAGCGGCGCACGATGGAGGAATGCCCGGTACAGCTGACCCCCAGCCGTCCCCCGGCGCCACCCCCCTCGGGGCCCGGCGCCGGCGCCGCGGCCTGCGGATCACCGCATGGGTCGCGGCCGGCGTGGTGCTGGCGGGCGCGGGCGGCGCCGGATATCTCTACTTCCGCCTCAACGGCAACATCCACAGCGTCGACATCGACCGGGCACTCGGCACCGACCGGCCGGTCAGGCTCGGCAACGGCTCGATGGACATCCTGGTGCTCGGCTCGGACTCCCGCTCCGGCGCCAACCGGGGCTACGGCCACGACAGCGGCACCGCCCGCTCGGACACCGCGATGATCGTGCACCTGGCCAGGGGCCACAAGAGCGCCAGCGTGGTCAGCATCCCGCGGGACACCCTGATCAACCGCCCGGCCTGCACCAAGCCCGGCGGCGGCACCGCGCCGGCGGTCCGGCAGGTGATGTTCAACAGCGCCTACGAGGTCGGCGGGCCGGCCTGCGCGGTCAAGACGGTGGAGTCGCTGACCGGGCTTCGGATGGACCACTACGTCGAGGTCGACTTCACCGGCTTCAAGGACCTGGTCAACAGGCTCGGCGGGGTGCCGCTGACCACCACCACGGCCATCGACGACACCAAGAGCCACCTGAAGCTGGCCGCGGGCACCCACCAGCTCGACGGCGACCAGGCGCTCGGCCTGGTCCGCACCCGGCACGGCGTCGGCGACGGCAGCGACCTGGGGCGTATCCAGCTGCAGCAGGCGTTCCTCAAGGCGCTGATGGACCGGATCAGCGGCCTGGGACTGCTCAGCAGCCCCACCAAGCTGTTCTCCGTCGCGGACACCGCCACCAGCGCGGTCACCACCGACACCGGGCTGGGCTCGGTCGGCAGGCTCATGGGCCTGGCGCAGAGCGTCCGCAACCTCAAGTCCGGCCACATCCACATGGTCACCCTGCCCGTGCGCTACGACCCCGCCGACCGCAACCGGGTGCAGCCCATAAACGCCAAGGCCGCGATGGTGTGGTCGGCGCTGCGCGCCGACAAGCCGATCCCCGCCTCGGCCCTCAAGGGCTCGGCGGCCGACAAGGTCGACGCGGGCAAGGTCGTCGACCCGCCGTCGGGCCCCGGCGCCGGCCGCTGACCGGCCCGCCCGCGCCACCGGCGGGGCGCCGCACGTACGCCGCCGGCCCGCGGACGAGCGGAACGGTACGGCGTGGGAATTATCCCGTCGGGGGCCTGGTTTTGGGAGATGCGGCCAGTGCTGGCAGACTGGTCCGCTGGCCCCGGTTCACGTGACGCAAACCCGCGGAGCGACCCGGCGCCCTCCCGAACCTAGGAGCATCCTTGAAGCGCGAGATCCACCCCGAGTACGTCGAGACCCAGGTCACCTGCACCTGCGGTGCCTCGTTCACCACCCGCAGCACCGAGTCGAGCGGTCAGATCCGCGCCGAGGTGTGCTCCGAGTGCCACCCGTTCTACACGGGCAAGCAGAAGATCCTCGACACCGGCGGCCGCGTGGCCCGCTTCGAGGCCCGCTTCGGCAAGGCGGCCGCCGGGTCCGCGAAGAAGTAGCGACCCGAAAGCGCCGGTTCCCGGTCGCCCGGCCCAGGGCGACCGGACCGGCGCTTTGTCGTCCCACCTACTCCTTCCAGACTCCTTCCAGCTAGGGACTGATGATGTTCGAGGCGGTCGAGGAACTGATCGGCGAACATGCCGACCTCGAAAAGCAGCTTGCCGACCCCGCGGTGCACGCCGACCAGGCCAACGCCCGCAGGCTCAACAAGCGGTACGCGGAGCTGACGCCGATCGTCAGCACCTACCGCGCCTGGCGGCAGACCGGCGACGACATCGAGACCGCGCGCGAACTCGGCGCCGACGACCCGGAGTTCGCAGCCGAGGTCAAGGAGCTGGACAAGGAGCGCGGCGACCTCACCGAGCGGCTGCGGCTGCTGCTTGTGCCGCGCGACCCCAGCGACGACAAGGACGTGATCCTGGAGGTCAAGGCGGGCGAGGGCGGCGAGGAGTCCGCGCTGTTCGCCGGCGACCTGCTGCGGATGTACCTGCGGTACGCCGAGCGGGTCGGCTGGAAGACCGAGATCCTGGACGCCAACGAGTCCGACCTCGGCGGCTACAAGGACGTCCAGGTCGCCGTGAAGGCCAAGGCCAGCCACGAGCCCGGCAACGGGGTGTGGGCCAGGCTCAAGTACGAGGGCGGCGTCCACCGCGTGCAGCGGGTGCCGGCGACCGAGTCCCAGGGGCGTATCCACACCTCCGCGGCCGGCGTGCTGGTCACCCCGGAGGCCGAGGACGTGGAGGTCGAGATCGGACCCAACGACCTGCGGATCGACGTCTACCGCTCGTCGGGGCCCGGCGGCCAGTCCGTCAACACCACCGACTCCGCGGTCCGCATCACCCACCTGCCCTCCGGCCTGGTCGTCTCCTGCCAGAACGAGAAGAGCCAGCTGCAGAACAAGGAGTCGGCGATGCGCATCCTGCGCTCCCGGCTGCTGGCCGCAGCCCAGGAGGAGGCCGAGCGCGAGGCGTCCGACGCCCGTCGCAGCCAGGTGCGCACCGTCGACCGCTCCGAGCGCATCCGCACCTACAACTACCCGGAGAACCGCATCTCCGACCACCGGGTCGGCTTCAAGGCCTACAACCTCGACCAGGTGCTCGACGGCGACCTGGACGCGATGATCCAGGCCTGCGTGGACGCCGACTCCGCCGCCAAGCTGGCCGCGGCCGGCGACGCGGGCTGAGGGGGCGGACGGTGAACCTGCTGCTCGCCGAGGTGGCGCAGGCCGCCCAGCGGCTCGCCGACGCCGGGGTGCCGTCGCCGCGTTTCGACGCCGAGGAGCTGGCCGCGTACATCCACGGCGTCAAGCGCGGCGAGCTGCACAGCGTCGCCGACAGCGAGTTCGACGCGCGCTACTGGGAGGCCATCGCCCGCCGCGAGGCCCGCGAACCGCTGCAGCACATCACCGGCCGGGCCTTCTTCCGCTACCTGGAACTGCGGGTCGGGCCGGGGGTGTTCGTGCCGCGCCCGGAGACCGAGTCGGTCGTCGGCTGGGCGATAGACGCGGTACGTGCCATGGACGTCGCAGAACCGCTGATCGTCGACCTGTGCACCGGCTCGGCCGCCATCGCGCTGGCACTGGCCCAGGAGGTGCCGCGCTCCCGGGTGCACGCCGTGGAGCTGTCCGAGGACGCGCTCGACTACGCCCGGGCCAACGTCGAGGGCAGCAAGGTGGACCTGCGCCAGGGCAACGCGCTGACCGCCTTCCCCGAACTCAACGGCCAGGTCGACCTGGTCATCTCCAATCCGCCCTACATCCCGCTCACCGAGTGGGAGCATGTGGCACCCGAGGCCCGCGACCACGACCCGGAACTGGCACTCTTCTCCGGCGAGGACGGCCTCGACACCATCCGCGGCATCGAGCGCACCGCGCACCGGCTGCTGCGGCCCGGCGGGGTCGTCGTGATCGAGCACGCCGACTCGCAGGGCGGCCAGGTGCCGTGGATCTTCAAGGAGGACGCGGGCTGGGCGGACGCGGCCGACCACCCCGATCTCAACAACCGCCCGCGCTTCACCTCGGCCCGCAAGGCCCTGCCGTGACCAGGCGGGCCCACCGGGCACCGGACCCGGCAGCACAGCATCTTTCGGAGGTCATCTCATGGCACGGCGATACGACTGCTCGGATGCGACCGACCGGGCGACCGGCCTGCGCGAGGCCACCTCGGCGATCAAGCGCGGCGAACTCGTCGTGCTGCCGACCGACACCGTCTACGGCATCGGCGCCGACGCCTTCGACGCCGAGGCCGTCGGCGACCTGCTGGAGGCCAAGGGCCGCGGGCGCAACATGCCCTCCCCGGTGCTCGTCGGCTCGCCGACCACCCTGCACGGCATCGTCACCGACTTCTCCGAGCAGGCCTGGGAGCTGGTCGACGCCTTCTGGCCGGGCGCGCTGACCCTGGTCACCAAGCACCAGCCGTCGCTGACCTGGGACCTGGGCGACACCCGCGGCACCGTCGCGGTACGGATGCCGCTGCACCCGGTCGCGATCGAACTGCTCACCGCCACAGGCCCGATGGCGGTCTCCAGCGCCAACCTCACCGGAATGCCCTCGCCGCAGGACTGCGACGCCGCCCAGGGCATGCTGGGCGACTCCGTGGCGGTCTACCTGGACGGCGGCCCCACGCCCGCCGCCACGCCGTCCTCGATCGTCGACGTCACCGGCAAGGTGCCGGTGCTGCTGCGGGCCGGGGCGATCAGCGCGGAAGAGCTGCGCAAGGTCGTACCCGACCTGGAGGAGCGCAATTGACGACGCCCGACGGGCGCGGCATATGGGGGCACACGCAGTACGTCCAGCGCGTCGTCCCGGGGGACAGCGGTGACGTCTTCCGCATCCTGCATGTCTGCACCGGCAACGTCTGCCGCTCGCCGATGGCCGAGCGGCTGACCCGGCACGGGCTGGCCCGGCGGCTGGGCGGCGGCGCGGCCGGCATGGTGGTCGAGTCGGCGGGCACCTGGGGGCACGAGGGCGCCCCGATGGAGGCGCACGCCGCCGCGGTGCTCGCCGAGTACGGCGCCGACCCGTCCGGCTTCACCGGCAGGGAACTGCTGGACGACCACGTCATCGACGCCGACCTGGTGCTCACCGCGACCCGCGACCACCGGGCCCAGGTCATCTCGATGGGGCACGCGGCGGGCCTGCGGACCTTCACGCTCAAGGAGTTCACCCGGCTGGTGCGGGCCATAGACACCACCACGCTGCCCGAGGGCAGCGTGACCGAGCGGGCCAGGGCGCTGGTCCGTGCCGCGGCCGCGCTGCGCGGCTGGCTGCTGGCCCCCAGCCCGGACGCCGACGAGGTGCACGACCCGTACGGCGCCCCCCTTTCGTACTTCCGCAGTATCGGCGAGGAGATCCACACCGCGCTGGACCCGATGGTGACCGCGCTGACAGGTGTCGGCGCCACCGTCCGGCCGTCCTGAAGCCGCTGTCGTGCCGACTGCAACCGCGCGGACTGCCTGTGAGTCTCACCAGGTGTTCGCCGTCCCGGCCCGGCCACCACTAGGGTGTGACGCTGTGAGGTACCACCCCCGGACGTGTGCGCAGCATCGCTACGCCCCCGAAACCGTCGGAGGCGGCTCGTGCGCGAGTATCTGCTGACCCTTTTCGTCGCTGCTGCGGTGACGTATCTGCTCACCGGGCCGGTGCGGAAGTTCGCCATCGCCGCCGGCGCCATGCCGCCCATCAGGGCCCGTGACGTGCACCGCGAGCCGACACCGCGGCTCGGCGGCATCGCCATGTTCGGCGGCCTGTGCGCCGGCCTGCTGGTCGCGGCGCACCTGTCCAACATCGGCGACGTCTTCTCGCTGTCCAACGAGCCGCGCGCGCTGCTGTCCGGGGCCGGGCTGATCTGGCTGCTCGGGGTGCTGGACGACAAGTGGGGCGTCGACGCGCTGGTCAAGCTCGGCGTGCAGATGATCGCGGCCGGCGTGATGGTGCTGCAGGGCCTGACCATCCTGTGGCTGCCGGTGCCTGGCATCGGCCCGGTCGCGCTGACCCCGGTGCAGTCCACGCTGCTCACCGTGGCGCTGGTGGTGATCACCATCAACGCGGTCAACTTCGTGGACGGCCTGGACGGTCTGGCGGCCGGCATGGTGTGCATCGCCTCGGTCGCGTTCTTCATGTACGCCTACCGCATGTGGTACGGCTACGGCGTCGAGGCGGCCGCGCCCGCCACGCTGTTCAGCGCGATCCTGATCGGGATGTGCCTGGGCTTCCTGCCGCACAACATCCACCCGGCGCGGATCTTCATGGGCGACTCGGGGTCGATGCTGATCGGCCTGGTGCTCTCCTCGTCGGCGATCTCCATCACCGGGCAGGTCGACCCCGACGCGATCACCTCCTTCACCGGATCGACCCGGGAGACCGTGCACTTCATGGTGCCGGTCTACATGCCGCTGCTGCTGCCGCTGACGATGATCGCGATCCCGGCCGCCGACCTGGTGCTCGCGGTGGTCCGCAGGACCTGGAAGGGGCAGTCGCCGTTCGCCGCCGACCGCGGCCACCTGCACCACCGGCTGCTGGAGATCGGCCACTCGCACAGCCGGGCGGTGCTGATCATGTACTTCTGGTGCGCGCTGTTCGCCTTCGCCGCGGTGGCCTTCTCGGTCAACTCCTCCAGCCTGTGGATCGTGCTGGTGATCGTCTCGCTCAGCGCGGTCGGCCTGGTCGTGCTGCTGCTGCCGCGCTTCAAGCCGGCCGCCCCCGACTGGGCGGAGTCCGTCGTCCCGCCGCGCTACCGGCGCCGCCGGCGGCGGCTGGCGGCCGGCGCGGCCGCCGCGGAGCGGGAGATGAGCGCGCCCGACCACCCGGCGCTGCACGGTTCGACGGCGATCGGTGACCGTTCGCGACTGCCCGATCGCAGGCCGGACCGGCGTTCCGACCGCAATCCGGACCGGCGCAGCCCGGTCGAGACCGGCAACTGAGGTCACGGCGGCGGACCGCACCCGGCACAAGTCCGGAAAATCGGACGGCGTGTCGGGAGCACAGTCCTGTGACAGGCAGCACATCTCCATGGTAAAGACCGCATCAAATACTTTGTGATACCGTTCACGAAAGCAGGGAACGTGCCGAAGGACCGGAAGAGCGGTCTTCCGGCGCGAGGTCACATCCTCGGTCCCTGACTACGCTCGTCTCCGACGACATCCGCTTGCCCCAACTCCCGCCGGAGGAGCCGATCATGCAGCAGAACGACGCCCGAATCCTCAAGGGAGCCGCGCTTGTCGCCGCCCCTGTCGGTGTTGTCGCCACCGTTGTCAGCGCCGTACTCGCAGGCGAACAGGGCCTCGTCGGCGGACTGGTGGCGATCCTGGTGGTGGGGGTGTTCTTCGCCTTCGGCTCCTGGGTGCTGATGACCATGACCGAGGACCGGCCCCAAATCGCCATGGCCGCAGGCATGCTGGTCTACGCCGTGCAGATCCTGATGATCGGCG
Organism: Streptomyces sp. NBC_01198; assembly: GCF_036010485.1. Lineage (NCBI taxonomy): Bacteria > Bacillati > Actinomycetota > Actinomycetes > Kitasatosporales > Streptomycetaceae > Streptomyces > Streptomyces sp. NBC_01198. The sequence goes on along the minus strand of NZ_CP108568.1, from coordinate 2,470,831 downwards.
TCTTCGTCGTCGTCTTCAAGGACACCACCCTCTTCAGCGGCCGCGCCTTCGGTCTGACCCTGCTCGCCACCGCGCTGTCCTGGGTGGGCGGCCAGGTCAAGCAGAGCCTCACCTCGCGGATGCTGTACGTCGACCCCGTTCCCTCCGTGCCTCCGGCCGAATGATGCGCGGTGCCAAGGGGCGGGTAAAGGGGCTGCAATTCCATCTGCTATCGTCCGGAAACGCATCTGGACGTGGAGGCCCCTCGCGCTTGAGGAAGGTGCTGCCCCCGCGCCCATCGGTGTACTCGGACCCGGGGCCGCGGACGCGGCGCGGAGCCCAGGTGCCCGGTCTTCGATGCGGGCTCCCAGCGGACCGTGGTGACTTCGCCACGCCTCGTCCGCCGTGCCGACCAGCGGCTTCACCAGCCGCGCTGACACACAAGGTTGCCGTTTCTTATGCGTCACGACGAAGGAGTCACGGGTGAGTGCCCACACGCTGCTCGCTGAGGCTGGATGTCACATCCAGCACGACTGCGCATTCCCCGCTCCTGGCCTCAACTCGTTCGACTTCAAGCCGATCTTCAGCGTCGGCAGCTTCGACTTCACCAAGCCGATGCTGCTGGCGGTCATCTGCATGCTGCTGGTGGTGGGCTTCTTCTGGGCCGCGTTCAGCCGGCCCAAGCTGGTCCCCGGGAAGCTGCAGCTGGTGGGTGAGGTCGGCTACAACTTCGTGGCCCGGAGCATCGCCCGCGAGGTGATCGGCAAGAAGGGCGACAAGTACGTCCCCTTCCTCACGTCGATCTTCTTCTTCGTGTGGATCATGAACCTGATGTCGATCATCCCGGTCGCGCAGTTCCCCTCCACCTCGCGCTTCGCGTATCCGGTGGCACTGGCCGCGCTGGTCTTCATCACGTACATGTTCCTGACGTTCAAGACCCACGGTTTCGGCGGCGGCGTCAAGAACCTGGTGTGGATCGACGGTCTGCCCAAGCTCCTGGTGCCGCTCATCGTCGTGCTGGAGTTCTTCACGAACGTGATCCTGCGGCCCTTCACCCTCGCGGTGCGGCTGTGGGCCAACATGTTCGCCGGGCACCTGCTGATCGTGATGTTCAGCGCCGCCAGCTGGTACCTGCTGACCCCCTCGCTGCTCACCGCGGTCGCCGGCGGCTCGTTCCTGCTCGCGATCGCCATGACCCTCCTGGAAGTGCTGATCCAGTTCCTCCAGGCGTACATCTTCACGCTGCTCGCCTCGATCTACATCAGCGGAGCGCTCGAAGAGGGTCACTGACCCCGCCGACGCCCCGCCGGATCCGCACCACCAGCCCCATCAGACTTCCGCTGGGAAGCCCCCCAACGGACCCCATCAACACAGGAAGACAGGGAAATGTCTGCCGAGCTCGTTAACCTCGCCGCCTCCACCTCCGTTGCGGGCCGTCTGGGCGCTGTCGCCTATGGCCTCGCCGCCATCGGTCCCGGCGTGGGCATCGGTCTGGTCTTCGGCCACTCGATCGAGGCCATGGCCCGCCAGCCCGAGGCCATGCCGATCATCCGCACCAACATGTTCCTCGGTTTCGCCCTTTGTGAGGTGCTCGCGCTCCTCGGCCTGGTCGTGCCGTTCGTCTTCAAGTCCTGACGCCCAGCCCGACAGCCACACTCGACGAAAGGTTCAGACATGATGTCCTTCCTGGCGGCGGAGGGAGCGCAGAATCCGCTCATTCCCGAGTCCTCGGAACTGATTGTCGGCCTGCTCTGCTTCTTCATCGTCTTCGGCGTCCTCGGAAAGAAGCTCCTGCCGAACATCCAGAAGACCCTCGCGGAGCGCCACGACGCGATCGAGGGTGGCCTGGAGCGCGCGGAGAAGGCGCAGACCGAAGCCAACCGCACGCTTGAGGAGTACAAGGCCCAGCTCGCCGAGGCCCGCCACGAGGCGGCCAGGATCACCGAGCAGGCCCGTGAGCAGGGCGCCGTGATCATCGCGGAGATGCGCGAGGAGGGCCAGCGCCAGCGCGAGGCCATCGTCGCCGCGGGCCACGCCCAGATCGAGGCGGACCGCCGGCAGGTGACCGTCACGCTGCGCCAGGAGGTCGGCAGGATCGCCACCGACCTGGCCGGCAAGCTGGTCGGCGAGTCCCTGGAGGACAGCGCCCGGCAGAGCCGCACCATCGACCGCTTCCTCGACAGCCTCGACGGTTCGGCAGGCGCCGGAGCGGGCAACGGGGCAGGCGCCGGGGCGGCACGATGAACGGCGCGAGCCGTGACGCACTCGCCGCCGCGCGGGAACGCCTGGACGCGCTGACCGACAACACGTCGGTGGACGCGACCGTGCTGGCCGACGAGCTGGCCGCCGTGACCTCGCTGCTGCACCGCGAGTCGTCGCTGCGCCGCGCACTGACCGACCCGGCGCAGTCCGGCGAGGCCAAGGCCGGGCTCGCCCGGCGGCTGCTGGGTAACCAGCTGGGCACGGACAGCATCGACCTGGTCAGCGGGATGGTACGGGCCCGCTGGTCGCGCTCGCGCGACCTGGTGGACGCCCTGGAGGAGCTGGCCGACACCGCCGACCTGACCGCCGCAGAGCGGGACGGCACGCTCGACGAGGTCGAGGACGAGCTGTTCCGCTTCGGGCGGATCACCTCCGGCAGCGTCGACCTGCGGGCCGCGCTCAGCGGCCGGGCCGGCGACGCCGGCGGCAAGTCGGCCCTGCTGCACACGCTGCTCGGCGGGCGCGCCAAACCGGTCACGGAACGGCTGGTCACCCGGCTGGTCACCGCGCCGCGAGGACGTAGCCTTGAAGGCGGGATCGAATCCCTGTCCAAGCTGGCCGCGGCCCGCCGCGGCCGGACGGTCGCAGAGGTGGTCTCGGCGACTCCGCTGAGCGAGGCGCAGAAGCGCCGGCTCGGGGACGCCCTGGCCAGGATCTACGGCCGCCCGGTGCATCTGAACCTGGACGTGGACCCCGAGGTCCTCGGCGGGGTCCGGGTGCGGATCGGCGACGAGGTCATCAACGGCTCCATCGCGGACCGCCTCGACGAGGCGTCCCGCCGGATGGCCGGCTGACAACAGCATCGACGGCAGCATCATCGGTACATCGACTAGCACTGCAAGCACTGACGGCCCGCGTTGGGCCGACGCCCCCCAAAGAAGACTTCGGGCCCAACAAGGAGAGCAGGGAACCCAGATGGCGGAGCTCACGATCCGGCCGGAGGAGATCCGGGACGCGCTGGAGACGTTTGTCCAGTCGTACCAGCCGGACGCGGCCTCGCGCGAGGAGGTCGGGACGGTCAGCGTTGCCGGAGACGGCATCGCGAAGGTCGAGGGCCTGCCCTCGGCGATGGCGAACGAACTGCTGCGGTTCGAGGACGGCACCCTCGGTCTCGCGCTGAACCTGGAAGAGCGCGAGATCGGCGCGATCGTCCTCGGCGAGTTCAACGGCATCGAAGAGGGCCAGCCGGTGCACCGCACCGGTGAGGTGCTGTCGGTGGCGGTCGGCGAGGGCTACCTGGGCCGGGTCGTCGACCCGCTGGGCACCCCGATCGACGGCCTCGGCGAGATCGAGACCGACGGCCGCCGCGCGCTGGAGCTGCAGGCCCCCACGGTCATGCAGCGCAAGTCGGTGCACGAGCCGATGCAGACCGGCCTGAAGGCCGTCGACTCGATGACCCCGATCGGCCGCGGTCAGCGCCAGCTGATCATCGGCGACCGCCAGACCGGCAAGTCCGCCCTGGCCATCGACACGATCATCAACCAGCGCGACAACTGGCGCAGCGGCGACCCGAAGAAGCAGGTCCGCTGCATCTACGTCGCTATCGGCCAGAAGGGCTCCACCATCGCCGGCGTGCGCGCCGCGCTGGACGAGGCCGGCGCGCTGGAGTACACGACCATCGTCGCCGCCCCGGCGTCCGACCCGGCCGGCTTCAAGTACCTGGCCCCCTACACCGGCTCGGCCATCGGCCAGCACTGGATGTACCAGGGCAAGCACGTCCTGATCGTCTTCGACGACCTGAGCAAGCAGGCCGACGCCTACCGCGCCGTCTCGCTGCTGCTGCGCCGCCCGCCGGGCCGCGAGGCCTACCCCGGCGACGTCTTCTACCTGCACTCCCGCCTGCTCGAGCGCTGCGCGAAGCTCTCCGACGACCTGGGCGCCGGCTCCATGACCGGCCTGCCGATCGTGGAGACCAAGGCCAACGACGTGTCGGCGTTCATCCCGACCAACGTGATCTCCATCACCGACGGCCAGTGCTTCCTGGAGTCCGACCTGTTCAACGCCGGCCAGCGGCCCGCGCTGAACGTCGGTATCTCGGTCTCCCGGGTCGGCGGCTCGGCGCAGATCAAGGCCATGAAGAGCGTCGCGGGCCGGCTGCGCGTGGACCTCGCCCAGTTCCGCGAGCTGGAGGCCTTCGCCGCCTTCGGTTCCGACCTGGACGCGGCCTCCAAGGCGCAGCTGGAGCGCGGCCAGCGGATGGTCGAGCTGCTCAAGCAGGGCCAGTACGCGCCCTACGCGATCGAGGACCAGGTCGTCTCCATCTGGGCCGGCACCACCGGCCAGCTGGACGACGTCCCGGTGGAGGACGTCCGCCGCTTCGAGCGCGAACTGCTGGACTACCTGCACCGCGAGAACAAGTCGCTGCTCACCGGCATCGTCGAGACCGGCAAGCTGGAGGACGGCACGATCGACGCCCTGACCTCCGCGGTCGCCGCCTTCAAGAAGCAGTTCGAGACGTCCTCGGGCACGCTGCTGGACGAGGGCTGATCGCATGGGCGCACAGATTCGGGTTTACAAGCGCCGGATCAGGTCCGTCACCGCCACGAAGAAGATCACCAAGGCGATGGAGATGATCGCCGCCTCGCGCATCGTCAAGGCGCAGCGCCAGGTGGCGGCCTCGTCCCCGTACGCGGATGAGCTGACCCGGGCGGTCACGGCGGTCGCGACCGGCTCCAACACCAAGCACCCGCTGACCACCGAGGCCGAGAACCCGACCCGTGCCGCGGTCCTGCTCGTCACGAGCGACCGCGGCCTGGCCGGCGGCTACTCGTCCAACGCGATCAAGGCGGCCGACCGGCTCATCGAGCGGCTGCGCGCGGAGGGCAAGGAGGTCGACAGCTACCTGATCGGCCGCAAGGCGGTGGCCTACTACGCCTTCCGCGAGCGCGAGGTCACCCAGTCCTGGACCGGCTTCTCCGACAGCCCGTCGTACGCCGACGCCAAGGCGGTGGCGACACCGCTGATCGCGTCGGTGCTCGCGGACTCGGCCGAGGGCGGCGTGGACGAGCTGCACATCGTCTTCACCGAATTCGTGTCGATGATGACCCAGACCCCGGTCGACCGGCGGCTGCTGCCGCTGGCGATCTCGGACAAGGCGGATCGCGGCGAAGGGGAGCAGTCCAAGCCCCAGGCGCTGCCGCTGTTCGAGTTCGAGCCGTCCGCGGAGGGCGTGCTGGACGCGCTGCTGCCGCGGTACGTCGAGAGCCGCATCTACAACGCCCTGCTGCAGGCCGCCGCCTCCGAGCACGCGGCCCGCCGCCGGGCGATGAAGTCGGCGACCGACAACGCGGAAGATCTGATCAAGTCGCTCACGCGGCTTGCCAACGCGGCCCGACAGGCCGACATCACCCAGGAAATCAGCGAGATCGTCGGCGGTGCCAGCGCTCTGGCCGACGCGAACGCGGGGAGTGACTGACCACTATGACCACCACTGTTGAAACCACCGCCACCGGCCGGGTGGCGCGGGTCATCGGCCCGGTCGTCGACGTGGAGTTCCCCGTCGACACCATGCCGGAGATCTACAACGCGCTGAAGGTCGACGTCGCCGACCCGACCGAGGCCGGCGCCAGCAAGACGCTGACCCTGGAGGTCGCGCAGCACCTCGGCGACGGCCTGGTCCGCGCCATCTCCATGCAGCCCACCGACGGCCTGGTCCGCCAGTCCCCGGTCACCGACACCGGCAACGGCATCACGGTGCCGGTCGGCGACGTCACCAAGGGCCGCGTCTTCAACACCCTCGGCGCGATCCTGAACGAGCCGGAGGCGGAGTCCGAGGTCACCGAGCGCTGGCCGATCCACCGCAAGGCCCCGGCCTTCGACCAGCTCGAGTCCAAGACCGAGATGTTCGAGACCGGCCTGAAGGTCGTCGACCTGCTGACCCCGTACGTCAAGGGCGGCAAGATCGGCCTGTTCGGCGGCGCGGGCGTCGGCAAGACCGTGCTCATCCAGGAAATGATCATGCGTGTCGCCAAGCTGCACGAGGGCGTTTCCGTCTTCGCCGGCGTCGGCGAGCGCACCCGTGAGGGCAACGACCTCATCGCGGAGATGGCCGAGTCCGGCGTGCTCCCGCAGACCGCGCTGGTCTTCGGCCAGATGGACGAGCCGCCGGGCACCCGGCTGCGGGTCGCGCTGGCCGGTCTGACCATGGCGGAGTACTTCCGCGATGTGCAGAACCAGGACGTGCTGTTCTTCATCGACAACATCTTCCGGTTCACCCAGGCCGGTTCCGAGGTCTCCACGCTGCTCGGCCGGATGCCCTCCGCGGTGGGCTACCAGCCGAACCTGGCCGACGAGATGGGCCAGCTGCAGGAGCGGATCACCTCGACCCGCGGTCACTCGATCACCTCGATGCAGGCGATCTACGTCCCCGCGGACGACCTGACCGACCCGGCGCCCGCCACCACCTTCGCCCACCTCGACGCGACGACCGTGCTCTCCCGGCCGATCTCGGAGAAGGGCATCTACCCCGCGGTGGACCCGCTGGACTCCACGTCCCGCATCCTGGACCCGCGCTACATCTCGCAGGACCACTACGACTGCGCCATGCGCGTCAAGGGGATCCTGCAGAAGTACAAGGACCTCCAGGACATCATCTCCATCCTCGGTATCGACGAGCTCGGCGAGGAGGACAAGCTCACCGTCTTCCGCGCCCGCCGCATCGAGCGCTTCCTGTCGCAGAACACCCACGCGGCCAAGCAGTTCACCGGTGTGGACGGTTCCGACGTGTCGCTCGACGAGTCGGTGGCGGCCTTCAACGCCATCGCGGACGGCGACTACGACCACTTCCCGGAACAGGCCTTCTTCATGTGCGGTGGCCTGGACGACCTCAAGGCGAACGCCGCCAAGCTCGGCGTCAACTGACCGGTGGCCGTGGCGTGAGGGGGGCAGACGGTCTCTGCCCCCCTCTCGCAGCCCTTATTCTTTGTCTTACGCACCTCCCTCACCCGGTGGGTGCCGACCCGAGGAGCCGTCTTGGCCGAAATTCACGTCGAGGTGGTGGCCGCGGACCGCAGCATCTGGTCCGGGGAGGCCGCCATGGTCATCGCCCGCACCATGTCCGGTGACATCGGCATCATGCCGTCGCACGAGCCGGTGCTCGGAGTGCTGCAGTCGGGTCCGGTGACGGTCCGCACCAGCGAGGGCGGCACCGTGGTCGTCGCTGTGCACGGAGGCTTCCTCTCCTTCGCGGACAACAAGCTGTCGATTCTCGCCGAGATCGCCGAGCTGGCCGAGGAGATCGACGTACAGCGCGCCGAGCGGGCGCTGGAGCGCTCCAAGTCCGAGGACGACGCCGCGGCCGAGCGCCGCGCGGAGGTCCGGCTCGCCGCCGCGGCGGGCGCGCACTGAACCACCACCGGCGCGGCGCCGTTCAGGACGGCGCCACCGCGCAAGCAGGACCACGGTGCCGCGGGCTGCCCCCAGGGGCGGTCCGCGGCTCCGGCACAGCGAGACCAGCACACACAGGGCGCGCGGTACGGGCGGCAGACGGCCCCAGGAGAGGAGAGCGGTGGACGTGATCCTCTCGGTCGAGGCGATCGGCGCGGTGGTGGGCGCGATCCTGCTCGCCCTGTTCGTCCTCGGCCTGCGCCGCCGGCTGATCCAGCGCCCCGGCGGCACGTTCGACTGCAGCCTGCGGGTGGCCCCGCCGGAGGGCGCGGAGCCGACCGGCAAGGGCTGGGTCTACGGGGTGGCCCGCTACAACGGCGACCGGGTCGAGTGGTTCCGGGTCTTCTCCTACGCCCCCAGGCCCCGCCGGGTGCTGGAGCGCCCCTCGATCGAGGTCGAGGGCCGCAGGGAGCCGCGCGGCTCGGAGGAGCTGGCGCTGCTGTCCGACGCGGTCGTGCTGACCTGCGAGCACCGCGGCATGCGGCTCGAACTGGCGATGAGCGACGACGCCCTCACCGGCTTCCTCGCCTGGCTGGAGGCGGCCCCGCCCGGCCAGCGGGTCAACGTGGCCTGAGCGGTACCGCCGGAAGGCCGCGGCGTCAGCGGTTCTCCCCGGGCACCCACAGCACGTCCCCGCGCTCCTTGTTCGCGCTCCTTGCCAGGATGAAGAGCAGATCAGAGAGCCGGTTGAGATACGTCGCCGTCAGCGGGTTCATCACCTCGCCGTGCTCGGCCAGCGCCGCCCAGGTGGAGCGCTCGGCGCGGCGGACGACCGTACAGGCCTGGTGCAGCAGTGCCGCGCCGGGCGTACCGCCGGGCAGGATGAAGCTGCGCAGCTTCTCCAGGCCGGCGAGGAAGGCGTCGCAGTCGGCCTCAAGACGGTCCACGTAGGACTGCTCGACCCGCAGCGGCGGATACTTCGGGTCGGGCACCACCGGGGTCGCCAGGTCGGCGCCGACGTCGAAGAGGTCGTTCTGCACGCGGACCAGGACGGCCGCCACGTCCTCGGCGAGTCCGCCGAGCGCCAGGGCGGCGCCGATGACCGCGTTCGCCTCGTTGGCGTCGGCGTACGCGGCGATCCGGGTGTCGGTCTTGGCGGTACGGCTCATGTCGCCGAGCGCGGTCGTACCGTCGTCGCCGGTGCGGGTGTAGATGCGGGTGAGATTGACCATGTGACCGAGCGTAGGGCCTGCGCGAGCGGCCATGTGCGACCAAGGACACACGGTGACGCGCCCGACATCATGCTGCGCCGGGCCCCGAACCGGCGCTAGGGTCCGGCCAGATACCCCGATGGAGAGGTGTGTGCCGTGGCGAAGAAGCTCGCCGTCGTAGGAGCCGGACTGATGGGCTCGGGCATCGCGCAGGTGGCGGCCCAGGCGGGCTACGAGGTGATCCTGCGGGACGTCACGGACGAGGCACTGGCCCGCGGCACGGACGGCATCAAGGTCTCCTACGACCGCTTCGTCGCCAAGGGGAAGCTCGAAGCAGCCGACGCGGCAGCCGCGTTGGGCCGGATCAGCACCACCACCGACCTCGACGCCGTCGCGGACGCCGACCTGGTGGTGGAGGCGGTCTTCGAGCGGATCGAGGTCAAGCAGGAGATCTTCCGCACCCTGGACCGCATCACCGGACCGGGCACGGTGCTCGCGTCCAACACCTCGGCGATCCCGATCACCAAGATCGCCGCGGCCACCGAGCACCCCGAACGGGTGGTCGGCACGCACTTCTTCTCCCCGGTGCCGATGATGCAGCTGTGCGAACTGGTCCGGGGCTACAAGACCAGTGACGACACGTTGGCCCGGGCGCGCGACTTCGCCGAGAGCGTCGGCAAGACCTGCATCGTCGTCAACCGGGACGTGGCCGGCTTCGTCACCACCCGGCTGATCTCCGCGCTGGTGGTGGAGGCCGTCAAGCTCTACGAGTCCGGGGTCGCCTCGGCCGAGGACATCGACGTCGCCTGCAAGCTGGGCTTCGGCCACGCCATGGGTCCGCTGGCCACCACCGACCTCACCGGCGTGGACATCCTGCTGCACGCCACCGGCAACATCTACGCCGAGTCGCAGGACGAGAAATTCGCCCCGCCGGAGATCATGCGGCGGATGGTGGACGCGGGGGACCTGGGCCGCAAGAGCGGCCAGGGGTTCTACCCGTACTAAGCAGCGTCACTCACAGGAGTGAATTCGGTATCGGTTCGCTCACAGACGGCAACTTCTCTTTGCGACAGACCGTCAGTTGTGTGAAGACATACGGACGGGTGCCGCGATTCTTCGGGAGCGACTATGCACATCAGGGGCGACCACGCCGAGCTGGTCGTCGGGGGCCGCCTCGACGTCCGCAGCGCGGCGGACGCCCGTACGGCCCTGCACACGGCGGTCGACTCCGGCCGCGGCGACCTCGTACTCGACCTGACCGAGCTGGACTCGTGGGACGCGACCGGCCTCGGGGTGATCATGGGCGCCCACCGCAGGGCCGGCCGGGCCAACCGCCGGCTGGTGCTGCGCAACGTCCCGCCGCAGATGCAGCGGCTGCTGGTGGCCACCCGGCTGCACCGGATCCTCGCGATCGAGGCCGAAAGGTGACGTAAGGGCTGCCAGGCACCCCTGCGCTTCATTGATACGGTGCGAGCCCTTAGAGTTTGGACTCGGATTGCCCGCAGGCGTGCCACCCCGTACGCCGGACCAGGGGAATCGGGCCGCCCCGCACGGGCGGCGGCCCGCAGCGCCCCTGACGTGACGCACATGGGGGCGTTGGACATGGACCAGCACAACGGCGAGCCCGGCGAGCGACCCGGGCAGGACGAACCGTTCGACGCCTTCGGCGTCAGGAGCGGCGGGACCGGCGGCGGGACCGCCGACCGGGGCGCGCTGGTGCCGTACGAGCCGCCGGCCCCCGACCCCTACTTCGACGTCCCCGCCGACCCCACCGCCTTCGACGGCCTGCGCCCGGTCGAGCCCTCGCTCTTCGACGCGGCCGCCCCGCTGCCCAAGGCGGTACGGCCGGCCCGCGAGCCGCTGGAGCTGACCGCGGGCACCAGCACGCCCAGCGGCGGCAGCGCGCGAATACGACGGATCGTCACCCCCGACTACGTGCTGACCGTCAACCCGGTCGACGGCACCGAGGTCGCCCCCTGCCCGCCCGACGAGCGCAGGACCCCGGTGCGGCGCACCCGCCAGGAACGCACCGCCCACCTCGCCGCCCAGCGCCCCTCCCCGCCGCCCGGCCCGCCCGCCCCCGAACTGCCGCTGCTGGAACGGGACGAGGAGCGCGAGCGGCTCATCCGCCTGCTGGCGCGCGGCCGTTCGGTGCGCGTCAACGGTCCCTCGGGCGCCGGCCGGACCGCGCTGCTGGAGTCGGTGGCCAACGCCTGCGGCGACCTGGCGCCCGACGGCGTGCTGTGGCTTTCCGGCTACCGCCGGACCGTCGGCGACGTGCTGCACGCGCTGTACAGCACCGTCTACGCCGGCGACGACTACCGCCCCAGCCGCGCCCAACTGCCCGAGCTGCTACGGGAGACCGGGGCGGTCGTGGTGGTGGACGACCTCGAGTTCGGCGGCGCCGCACTGGAGGAACTGCTCGCCGCGGCCCCCGAATGCGCCTTCCTGATGTCGGCGACGCCCGACGTCCCCGCGGCGCCGGCCGAGTCGATGGTCGAGGAGGTCTTCCTCTCCGGCCTCACCCGGGTCGCCTGCGTCGACCTGCTCACGCTGGCCGCCGGGCGGACCCTGGAAGAGGACGAGACCGCCTGGGCGGCCGACCTGTGGTTCGAGTCCGAGGGCCTGCCGCTGCGCTTCGTCCAGGCCGGCGCCCTGCTGCGGCAGCGGGACGTGCTGCGCTTCCCGCCCGAGCCCGACTGGGACGACTCGGTGTGGGACAACGGCACCCCGGCCGACGCCGCCGGGCCCGCGGCCGACCAGATACCCGACCTGACCGGCTTCGACGCCCCCGCCGGGTCCGCCGGCCCGGTGTCGCCGCCGGAGACGACCCCGCCGGCACTGCCGGCCCCCCGGGTGCCCACCGCCGACGTGCCGCTGCCGTCCCTGGCGGAGAGCGCCGCCCCCGCCGACCTGCTGGCCTCGCGGCTCAGCGAGGCCGCCCGCGAAGCACTCGCCTTCGCCGTCGCCCTGGACGGCGAATGCCCGCACCCCTCGCACCTGCCGGCCCTGGTCGGCGACACCCACGGCGACGCCGCGCTCGGCGAGATGACCGCGGTGGGCCTGGCCGTCCCGGTCGCCGCGCACTACCGGCTCGCCGCCGGTGTCACCCCGCAGCTCGCCGCCGCCTTCACCGCCGAGGGCGAGCTGAGCGAGGTCCAGGCGCACACCGCGGCCCTGCACTACGCCTGGTGGACCGGCCACCCCTCGGTCACCGCGGCCCGCGCCGCCGCCGAGTCCGAGGCGATCATCGCCGCGATGACCGCCTGCCGCGACAACGGCAACCCGACGGCCGCGGTCCTGCTGGCCCGCACCGTCGCCCCCGTCTTCGCCGCCGCCCTGCACTGGGGTGCCTGGGAACGCGCGCTGCGGATCGGCCAGGAGGCCGCGCGGCTGTCCGGCGAGGTCGCCGAAGAGGCGTACTTCCACCACGAGTTGGGTGTGCTGGCGCTCTGCAACGGCACGATGGACCGGGCGCGGGCCGAGCTCGAGGCCTCCATCGCGCTGCGCGGCGCCCTCGCCGACCGCCAGGGCACCGTCGTCGGCCGCCGCACGCTGGCGCTGGTCGCCGACGCGGAGCCCGCGGGCCCGCTCGAACTCCTCCCGGCCGCTCCCGCCGACGCCGAGCCGGTCACCGCGGTGAGCCCGCCGCTGGCCGTCATCCACCACCGGCCCCCGGCCCACGCGGCGCCCCCGCCGGGCCCGAAGCGGCTCGCCGTGGTCGGCACCCGGCGCAACATGGTCGCGGCCGGCACGGGAGTGCTGCTGGCCGCGGTGCTCGGCACGATCGTCACGCTGGGGGCGACGTCCGGGGCCGGCGGCGACTCCGACCAGAAGAACCAGGTCAAGCCGCTGGAGTCGTCGCAGGAGGATGTCCCGGACGACGAGTCCACGGTCGCCCCGGAGACGACCGCCCCGACGTCGACGGCCTCGCCGTCGTCCACGTCCCCGTCGGTGAGCACGACGGCGACAACCCCGTCCGCCTCCACCACCGGCGGCACCCAGGGCGGCACCTCCACGACACCCCCGCCCGCGTCGTCGGGCGGCGGTTCCAGCCAGCCCCCGCCGCCCCCGTCCCACCCGTCGGGCGGGCACGGCCACACCTCCAAGCCGCCGACGACACCCACCAAGTCGCCGTCTTCCACGCCAGCGTCGACCTCCCCGTCACCGTCGTCCACGGCGACGTCGCCAACGGATTCGCCGACCACGCCTACCGACACGCACTCCCAACCCATTCCGAGTTCTCCCTGGATCACCCACACGGCCGCCGCGCCCACCGGTGCGGGCAGCGCCAGCCCCGACGCGACCGGCAGCGCGACGCCGTAACACGCAAGCCGGCGCGGCGGCCACAGGGCCGCCGCGCCGGTGGTGCGGGATCGTACGAGGGGTCAGCTTGCCTGGCAGGAGAAGGACGGCCAGGTCGTGCGCCCGTTCTTCTGAATCGTCAGACCCCAGTTGTTGCCGCTGCCGTTGGAATGGGCGACGAGCACGTACTGGCTGGGATAGCTGGCGCTGATGTTCCAGGTGGACATGACCACCTCGGGGGAGGGCATGTTAGCGGTCACAGTCCAGGTGCTGGAACCGGAGACCGAGACGTTGAGGTTGTACCGGTCGCTCCACTGGTCGCCGGCGGTCACGTTCACGGTGCAACTTCCGCCGCCGCCACCGGTGGTGCCGCCGTTGGTTGTGCTACCCGTCGTGCCGCCGTTGTTGCCGCCGCCGTTGGTGGTACCGCCGTTGGTGGTACCACCGTTGTTGCTGCCACCGTTGCTGCCGCCACTGCTGCTGCCGACGGTGATGTTTGAGCTACCGGAGGATCCGTAGCCCTCGGTGGCGAGGATCTGGTAGTTCGGGGTGCCGAGGTTCAGGCCCGCTTGCGCCCACGCGTTGAAGAAGTTGGACACGGTGATGGTGCCGCCGGTGCGCTTCGCCTGGCGGACCGCCCAGTACTGGTAGAACGTCGCGGTGCCCTGGATGGACGGCTGGTTGACGCGCTGCGTCCGGTACAGGTCGTACGTGCTGCCGTCGCTGGAGACGGAGCCCAGCCGGGAGGAGCCGGAACTCGGGTTGTAGCTCCCGTAGTTGTCGACGATGTAGTACTCGATGAGCGGGTTGGTGGTCCAGCCGTACAGCGACAGGTAGCAGTTGCCGTTGCAGTTCCACGAGCCCGAGTAGGTCACCGGCGAGGTGTTGCCCGGGTTCCAGCCCTTGCCGGCCACGAAGTTGGTCACGTTGTTCCACTGGGTGCTGTACTGGCCGCCAGAGCCCATGGTCATGGAGGCCTGGCCGCTGTTCTGGCTCCAGAACGAGTAGAAGTACCCGTTGTTGGTGCCGGTGCTGTTCGACGTGACGGTCGTGTCGGCGCTGGCGGTGCCCGGGAGCACCAGGGCTGCCACACCTACCAGCGCGAGGGTGCAGAAGCTGCTGATGAGCAGCCGGAAGCGGCTGAGCGCCCGGAAGCGGCCGCTTCCGCGGCTCTTCGGCTGGGTGGGGGGATGGTTCATGTGCGTGCTTCCTCCTCGTGAAGGCCGGCGTGGGGACCGGACTGCGCCCGCAGCGCAGTAGGGATTGCTCTGCCGACGGCGACAGTGTTGAACCGGCCAGACGCAGTGTCAATACTTTCGGCAGTCGCGGCGAAAGCTGCGCTCGGCGTCGGCTACCCGTGAGGCGGATACGCCCAGGTCATCGGCCTGTCTGCGGTGCAAGGGTGGGAAGCACGGAAAAGGAGCCCTGATTTCGCGATCAGGACTCCTGCCCGATTCTCCGAAACTTTCGAAAATTTTCCGGGCCCTGGTGGACCGCCGGCGTCAGAACAGCCGGAGCTTGTCGTCCTCGATGCCGCGCATCGCGTCGTAGTCGAGAACCACGCAGTCGATCCCGCGGTCGGTGGCCAGGACGCGGGCCTGGGGCTTGATCTCCTGGGCCGCGAAGATGCCCCGCACCGGGGACAAGTGGGGGTCGCGGTTGAGGAGTTCGAGGTAGCGGGTGAGCTGCTCCACCCCGTCGATGTCGCCGCGGCGCTTGAGCTCGATGGCGACCGTGGCGCCCGACGCGTCCCGGCAGAGGATGTCCACCGGGCCGATGGCGGTGGGGTATTCGCGGCGGATCAGGGACCAGCCCTCGCCGAGCACCTCCATCCGGTCGGCGAGGAGCTCCTGCAGATGCGCCTCGACGCCGTCCTTGATCAGGCCCGGGTCGACGCCCAGTTCGTGCGAGGAGTCGTGCAGGACCTCCTCTATCGAGATGATCAGCTGCTCGCCGGCCTTGTTGACGACCGTCCAGACACCGTCGTCGCCCTCCTTGAGCGTGCAGGGCGGGGACATCCAGTTGAGCGGCTTGTAGGCACGGTCGTCGGCGTGCACCGACAGGCTGCCGTCGGCCTTGATCAGCAGCAGCCGGGTGGCGGACGGGAGGTGGGCGGACAGCCGGCCCGCGTAGTCGACGGAGCAGCGGGCGATCACGAGGCGCATGGTGGGCCACGCTACTGGACGCGGACGGCGCTTCGCGATCCGGCCCCGGGCCGCCGGGACGGTACGAGTTCGGCCGACTACGGTCCGCCGCGACAAGTTGGCCGGTTGTCGGTGCTACCTGCTGGTGCGCACAGCCATCCGTCCCTACGGTTGGAGGCCGGTGGCCGGCGTGCGGGAGAGCGGCCGCGGCTGCCGGGTCCCGTCCGTACGACCCCGTGCGCCCACGGGGTCACCGAGAGGAGTACCCATGTCGCTCGACGTCTCTCCGGCCCTCCTCGAACAGGCCGAGCGAGGCGAGGTCGACGAGCAGGAATTCGTCGACTGCGTCAGGACGTCCCTCCCTTACGCGTGGGAGATGATCAGCTCATTGGTGGCACAACTCAAGGTCGATGGAGGGAACTTCGCGGACAACCAGGTGCCGCCGCCGAGTGAGAAGGAGCGCGGGCAACTGCTCCGCGCGCTGGCGAGCGACGCGATACGGGGGGCACTTCAGCGGCACTTCGGGGTGCGGCTGGCGTTCCAGAACTGCCACCGGGTGGCGGTCTTCCCGCTCGACCCGGCGGTCGGCGAGAGCTACGAGAGGTTCACCTCGATCCGGTCGCAGGTGCTCAACCAGTCACCGGAGTTCCGGGACTGCTGACCGTCCCGCGCCGTCGGCGCGGCAGCCGTAGTCGGGCAACGGGGCCCGGCACAACGGGGCGTGCTCCCGACACCGGCCGTGCACATGTGATCAGGCCAGTTCCGGGAGCACGTCACCACCGAGGCGTGCGACGTTGTGCAGGGTCGCCGCGAGGTCGCCCGAGCCCTCGACCAGCAGGGCGAAGCGGGTGATACCGGTGGCCTCCGCGGTCGCCGCCAGGCGGTCGGCGCACAGCCGCGGCGGCCCGACCGGGTGCAGGCCGCACAGCAGGTCGGTGTACGCGTACGGGTCGCGCATCGCCCGTGCCTGCCCGTCGACCGTACGATGCGCCGCCAGGCCCTGCTGGAGCCAGCCCGGCATCGCCTTGAGCAGCGTCTCGACCGCTTCCGCGCGGGTGTCGGCGACCTGGGCGACCCCGGCCGACACGTGCCCGGCCGCGGCGACCGCGTCGGGGGAGTGGCCGGCGGCCAGCGCGGCACGCCGCCACAGGTCCACCATCGCGGCCTTGTCCTCGTCGCCGCAGTGCATGCCGAGCAGCATCGGCAGCCCGCGCTCGGCGGCCAGCCGCACGGTGCCGGGGGACGTGCACGCCACCACCACCGGCGGCCCCTCGCCGGCGCCCGTCCGCGCCAGCTCGTCGGGCCGCGGCACCACCGGCACCTCGCGGAACGCGTAGCGCGGCCCCTGGGCGGCCACCGTGGGCTCCCGCAGCCAGCGCAGCAGCAGATCCAGCGACTCGGGGAAGCCGTGCTCGTACGCGGCCCTGCCGCCGCCGAAGACCTCCAGGTCCACCCAGGGGCCGCCGCGCCCCACCCCGAGGGTGAAGCGGCCGCCGGAGGCCAGGTGCAGCAGCGCCGCCTGCTCGCCCAGCGCCACCGGGTGCGCGGTCGGCAGCACGCTGACCGCGGTGCCGACGCCGATCCGCCGGGTCCTGCCGAGCAGCAGCGCGGCCAGGGTCGCCGCCGACGGGCACACCCCGTACGGCACGAAATGGTGCTCGGCCAGCCACACCGCGTCCAGCCCCGCCGCCTCCGCCGCCTCCGCGGTCGATATCGCCCGGTGCAGCGGCTCCGCCTGGCCCTGACCGGGGAACTGAGCCGCGAGTACGAACGTCCCAACGCGCATCGCCCACTCCCTCCTTGGTCATGACTAACGCCTGGCACGTGCCAAAGGCACGGCCTTCTGCGGCGTTTTCATGATTTTCGGCAGTAACGCGGCGGATGCGACCGTTCGGGTACCCGGGGACTTCCCGCGTACCCTGGATGCCGTCCGCGAAGCCAGCAGAGCGCGAGGTGTTCCCGTGTCGCCGCGACGTAACCACCCGCACGGCGCCCGGCGCCCCGCGGAGGGCAGCCAGGAGTCCGGGGTCGGCGGGGCCGGCACCGAGGAGTGGCAGGGCGAGGAGTGGGTGGTGCGGCCGATCGCCGGCGCCGCGTCCGCCAAGCACTACCGGTGCCCGGGCTGTGACCAGGAGATCCCGCCCGGCGTCGGGCACGTGGTGGCCTGGCGGGAGTACGACGGCCTCGACGACCGCAGGCACTGGCACCGGGCGTGCTGGAACGCCAAGGACCGCCGCACCAGCAAGGTGCAGCGGTCCCGTAACGCGCCCAGGTACTGACGGCGCCTCGCTCCCGCGGGGGCGCGGGCGGAACGGCTCAGGCGTCGCGCTGCCTGAGCACCAGGTAGCCGCCGAGCAGCGCCACCACGACCCACACGGCCATGATGCCGATACCGCCCCAGGGGCCGTAGGACGCGTGGCTGTCGGTGTCGGGCACCACCTGGATGATCTTCTGGCCCGCCTGGTCGGGGAAGTAGCGCGCGACCGTCTTCACCTTCGGCACCGCCGACAGGATCGGCGAGACCAGGAAGAAGAACGGCATCAGGATGCCCAGGCCCAGCATCGGGCTGCGCAGCATCGAGGCGGCGCCCACGCACAGCAGCACCAGCAGCGTCATGTACAGCCCCGCGCCGACCACCGCGCGCAGCACCCCGGGGTCGCTGATGTGCGCCCGGTGCGAGCCCAGCAGCGCCTGGCCGAGGAAGAAGACCACGAAGCTGGTGGCCATCCCGACCACCAGCGCCAGCGCGCCGGCCACCGCGACCTTGCTGGCGTAGAAGGAGCCGCGCTGCGGCACCGCGGCGAGCGAGGTGCGGATCATGCCGGTGCTGTACTCGCTGGAGATGACCAGCACACCGAAGACGATCAGCGCGAGCTGCCCGAGGTTCATCCCGAAGAAGCCGACGGCGGTCGGGTCGAAGGTGGCCTGGTCCTCGGGCGACAGCGAATGGAAGGTGTTGTTGAAGACCAGGCAGATGATCGCGCCGAGGGCCACGGTCACGATGAAGGCGAGGGCGAGGGTCCAGATGGTGGAGCGGACGGACCTGATCTTCGTCCACTCCGACTGGAGGATCGCGGCCGGTGCAGCCATCTCAACGCCCCTTTCCGGAGTTGGGGTTGCGCCACTGGGAGCCCCACTGCTGGGCGCCGGGCTGCTGCGGCGGCTGCCCGGGCTGCGCCGGCGGCTGGCCGCCCTGCGGCGGTGGTGGCGGCGCCGGCACCTGCTGCCCGCCTTGCTGCCACTGCGGCTGCCCCTGCCCGACGGGCACCGGCGCGGGCGCGCCCGGCGTCACCTCGCCGTGCGCGTGGTATTCGACCGACTCGGCGGTCAGTTGCATGAATGCTTCCTCCAACGACGCCCGCTGCGGGCTCAGTTCGTGCAGGACCAGCTGGTGCTGCGCGGCCAGGTCGCCGAGTTCGGCGGCGTCCGTACCGGTGATCTCGAAGGCACCGTCGCCGGTGGTCACCACGGTGTGGCCGGCCGCGCTGAGCACGTCCTTGAGCCGCTCCGGCTGCGGGGTGCGCAGCCGCACGTAGGAGCGCGAGTTCTTCTCGATGAAGTCCGCCATCGAGGTGTCGGCCAGCAGCCGCCCGCGGCCGATCACGATCAGGTGCTCGGCGGTCAGCGCCATCTCGCTCATCAGGTGGCTGGACACGAAGACCGTACGGCCCTGCGCGGCGAGCCCCTTCATGAGGTTACGGATCCAGTGGATGCCCTCCGGGTCGAGCCCGTTGACCGGCTCGTCGAACATCAGGATCTCCGGGTCGCCCAGCAGCGCCGCGGCGATCCCCAGCCGCTGGCCCATGCCGAGCGAGAAGCCGTTGGAGCGCTTGCGCGCCACCGCCGTGAGCCCGACGGTCTCCAGCACCTCGCCGACCCGGTGGGTCGGGATGCGGTTGGACTGCGCGATGCACAGCAGATGGTTGTACGCGGTCCGCCCGCCGTGGATCGACTTCGCGTCGAGCAGCGCCCCGATGTGCTTGAGCGGCTCGCTGAGCTGTGCGTAGTGCCTGCCGTCGATACGGACGTCGCCGCTGGTCGGGGAGTCCAGGCCGAGCAGCATCCGCATCGTGGTGGACTTCCCCGCGCCGTTCGGCCCGAGGAATCCGGTCACCACGCCGGGGCGCACGGTGAAGGTCAGATGGTCGACTGCGGTCTTGTCCCCGTACCGCTTGGTGAGCCCCTGCAACTCAATCATGGGGGCGAGGCTAGCAAGACGCGGCGGAACCCTCGCACGCGAGCGTACGAGGGTTCCGCGAAAACCGGTGGAACAGCGCTTTTCCCCAGGAGATCCGGGGTCAGCGGGACTGCTGGGCCGGGACGCCGCGCGAGATCGGCTCGTCGTCCGGGGAGCCGGCCGCGGCGACGGCCGCACCGGTCAGCGTGGCCAGCATCTCGCGGACGTTGGTCAGCTGCGCGTTGATGCTGTCGCGGCGGTTGGTGAGCGCCGCCAGCTCGCGCTCGGACTCGCTGCGGATCCGGTCGGCCTTCGCGTTCGCGTCCGCGACGATGTCCTCGGACTGGCGCTGCGCGGTCTCCACCGTCTGGCGGGCCCGGCGCTCCGCGTCCGTACGCAGCTTCTCCGCCTCAAGGCGCAGCTGCTCGGCGCGGTGCTCGATCTCCGCCAGGCGCTTCTCCGCCTTGGCCTGACGCGACGCCAGGTCGCGCTCGGACTGCTCGCGGCGCTTGGCCAGGTTGGTCTCGAAGTCGGCAGCGGCCTGGGCCGCCTTGGCGCGGGTCTCCTCGAACAGCGCGTCAGCTTCCTCGCGCTTGGCCAGGGCGTCCTTCTGGGCGTCGCTGCGCAGCTGCGTCGCGTCACCCTTCGCCTTGTCGACGATCCGGGCGCCCTCGTCCTCGGCCTTGGACTTGCGGTCCGACGCGTAGGCCTCCGCGTCGTTGCGCACCTGCGCGGCGGCGGAGTCCGCCAGCTCGCGGTGCTGCTCGGCGGCGCGACGGGCCTCCTCGCGAAGGTCCTTGGCCTCCTCCTCGGCCAGGCGGAGGATCTTCTCCACCCGGGCGCCGAGGCCGGCGTAGGACGGCTCGGAGTCGTTCACCTGAGCCGCGGCGTTCTGGGTCTCGAGATGCAGTTCCTCGATGCGCTTCTCCAGCGCGGTGATCCGGGTCAGTGCACTGTCACGGTCGGCGACGAGCTTGGTGATGCGGTCGTCCACCTGTCCGCGGTCGTATCCGCGACGCACGAGCTCGAAGCCGAAAGGGGAGGAAGTGTCGCTCATGGGGTTCCTGTCGATGATTCAGACCGGTGAGGTGATAGAGGGAATCCTAGGGGGCTCAGCGGCGTGTCACCGAGCCATTGCGCATTCGGCAGGGAGAATGTCCGCTCAATCGAGTGGAGCATCGTCGTTGCGCTTGCCGCCCGTCCGAGTGGAACCGGCGGCCGCTCCCGCGGAGACCGTACTCTTCGTGGATTTGGCTGCGCCACCCGGTGCTTCGAACGATTCCAGCGCCTCCAGCACGTCCTGGACGCGGCCGATCTCCGCGTTGATGTCCTCGCGCCTGCGGACCAGGGTGTCCAGCTCGCGCCGGCCCTCGCTCACGATGCGCTCGGCCTCGGCACGCGCCTCCCCCTTGACCCGCTCCGCTTCCCGCTCCGCCTCGGTCTTGTTCTGCTCCGCCTCCTTGAGCAGTCCTTCGACCTTCTTCACCGCCGCGATACGGACCTTGCTCGCCTCGGACGTCGCCGAGGACTTGATCTCGGCGGCCTTCTGCTCGGCCTCCCGCAGCTGTTCGGTCGCCGCGGCGACCAGCTTGTCGACCCGTTCACCGACCACCCGCATCGCCTCGGCCGCCTCCTTGCGGGAACGGTCGTGCAGCGCCTCCACTTCCGACTCCACCCGGCGGCGCAGCTCGTCGGTGCGCTCCCTGATGGTGGTGGCGTCCCTGCGGGCCTCGCCGAGCAGCGTGTCGGCGTCGGTGCGGGCCCGCTCCACCAGCCCGTTGCCCTCGGCGGTGGCCTCGTTGACCAGCCGCTCCGCCTCGCCACGGGCCGCGGCGACCATCGTGTCGGACTGCTCCTCGGCGGACTCGGCGACACGCCGGGCCTCGGCCTGCGCCTTGCCGACCAACTCGTCGGCCTGCTCGGCCGCTTCGCTGCGGCGCTTGTTGGCCGCCTCCCTGGCCTCGTCCAGGATCCGCTGCGAGCCGGCCCGCGACTCCTCGGCCTCCCGCTCCGCGCCCTGCAGCGCCTCCCTGGCCATCCGGCCCAGCCGGTCGGACTCCTCGCGGGCCTTGCCGACCAGCTGGTCGGCCTGGTTCGCGGCGTCCGTCCGCATCCGGTTGGCGTCGTCACGGGCCTCGGACCGCAGCCGGTCGGCCTCCTCGATCGCCTCGGTGACCGTACGGTCGGCCAGCGACCTGGCGGCCTGCGACTCCTCCTGGGCCTCGGTGCGCATCCGCGACGCGTCCTGACCGGCCCGCTCCCGCTCGGAGTTGGCGTCCGCGTGCAGCCGGTCGGCCTCGCCCTGCGCCTCGGTGCGCATCCGGTCGGCCGCGTGCTCGGCCGCGGAACGCAGCCCGGCGATCTCCTGCTCGGCCTCCTGGTGCAGATGCGCGACGGAGTCCCGCACCTGCTGCGCGGTCGACTCGGCCGCCGCGACCAGCTCGCTCGCCCGCTGCTCCGCCTCGGCCGCCAGCCGGTCGGCCTCGGCCGCCGCGTCCTCGACCCGCTTGCGGGCCGCCGCGAGCAGCTCGTCGCTCTCGCCACGGGCCCGCGCCCGCTCCTGCTCGGCCTCGCCCCGTGCGGAGGCCAGCAGTTCCTCGGCCTCCCTGCGCCGCCTTGACGCCTCCTCCTGGGCCGCGGCCAGCGCTTCCGCCGCCTCCGCCCCGAGGCGTTCCGCCGCGGCCGCGGCCTCGGCGCGTACCCGGTCGGCGGTCTCCTGCGCCTCGGTCCTGCGCTGCTCGGCCTCCGCCGCCGCGTCGGCCTGGACGCGCAGCGCGACGTTCTCGCCCTCCGCGCGGGTCTGCGCAGCGTCGGCCGCCGCCTCGTCGCGCAGCCGTACGGCCTCCGCCTCGGCCTGCTCCTGCAGCGTACGGACCCGCTCGGCGGTCTCCTGGCGCAGCCGCTCGGCCTCCTCGGCCGCCTCGGCGCGGATCCGGTCCGCCTCGGCGGACGCGTCCCGCAGGGCCTGCTCGGCCGCGGTGACCCGGGTCTCGGCCTCCTCGCGCAGCCGGGCCAGGTCGACCTCGGCCTCCTCGCGCATCCGTGCCACGATCGTGTCGGCCTCGGCCCGCTGCTCGGCGGCGGCCTGCTCGGCGGCCTCCTTGACCGCGGCGCCCTGCCGCTCGGCCTCGGCGCGCAGCTCGTCGGCTTCCGCGCGGGCGCCGCGCAGCGCCTCCTCGGCCTTGGTGTTCAGCACCGAGGCCCGCTCCAGGGACTCGGTACGCATCCGCTCGGCCTCGGCCGACGCGCTCTGCCGCTGCTCGTCGCCGTCCGCCTTGGCCTTGGCCAGCAGCTCCTCGGCCTTGCTCGCGGCCTCCTCGATCTGCTGCACCGCCTCGCGGCGGGCCTCGCCGCGGATCCGCTCGCCCTCGGCGACCGCGTCGGCCCGCAGCTGCTCGGCCTCGCCGCGCAGCCGCCTGGCCTCCTCCTGGAGCTCGACCGTCCTGGCCCGATACTCCTCGGTGTCGTCCTGTGCGGCGCCGCGCAGCTCCTGCGCCGAGGCCTCCGCCTCGCTGCGCAGCCGCTCGGCCTCGGCCTCCGCCTCCCGGCGGATCCGCTCGGCCTCCTCGCCGGCGCCCTTGGTGGTGGAGCGGGCGTCCTCGGAGGCCTTGGTCAGGATCTCCTCGGCGGAGCGGGCGGCCTGCGCCAGCTGGGCCGCGGCGTCCTCGGCCGCGGCGGCCCTGGCAGCCTCCTGGGCGTCGCTGCGGATCCGCTCGGCCTCGGCCCGGGCGTCGGCGACGGTCTGCTCGGCCTCCGCCTTGGCGGCCTCCGCCTCCCGCGTCGCCTCGTTGACCATCCGGGCGATCTCGGCCCTGGCGGTACGGGTGCGCTGCTCGTTCTCCGTCTCGGCGGCCGCCAGCCGCTTCGCGGCGCCCGCAGTGGCCTCCTCGCGCAGCCGCTCGGCCTCCGCGGTGGCCGCCCGCAGCGCCTCGTCGGCCTCGCGGACCCGCTCCTCGGCCAGCCGGGACAGCTCGGTGGCCCGGATCCTGGCCTCGTCGGACTCGCTGCGGGTCGAGGTGCGCAGCTGCTCGGCCTGGCTGGTGGCCTCCTGCGCCTGGGTGGACGCGGCGGTCAGCAGCCGCTCGGCGTCGGTGCGGGCCCTGCGCAGCAGCTGCTCGGCCTCCGCGCGGGCCGCCTGGGCGTCGGCGGTCAGCCGGTCCCTGGTCTGCTCGGCGACCCGGGTGGCCTCGGCGCGGGCGGCGGCCAGCGCCGCCTCGGACTCCGCCCTGGTCTCGTCGAGCAGTCGGCGGGCCTGCGACTCGCTGCGGGCCCGCAGCTGCTCGGCCCACGCCACGTTCTCGTTGACGTGCGTCTCGACGTTGGCCCGGCGCTCGGCGAGCTCCTCGTCCAGCTGGCGCCGCCGGGCGATGGCCTCGGCGTGCCACTCGGCCTCGAAGCGCGACTGGTGCTCGGCCTGCTCCTGGAGCAGCCGCTGGGTCTGCGCCCGGGCCTCGCGCAGCTCGCGCTCGGCGTCGGTGCGCAGCTGGTCGGCCTGGATCTGCGCGTTGCGCAGCAGCTGGTCGGCCTGGTGCCCGATGTTGTCGTAGGCAGGACGGGACGCCAGCATGCGCCGCGCCTCGTGCAGCTTGGCGCGCAGCACCTCGACCTGGTATCCGAGGTCGTCGGCGTGATCGACCGCTTTGCCCCGCTCGGTACGAAGCCGGTCCATCTCGGCTTCGAGCTGAGAGAGCTGGTCGTCAGCCCGGTAGCTGTCGTTGCCCCGCACTCCGCGGTCCCATCGGTCTCCTGGCGTCCTCACCCGCCAACCGGGTGAGATTCTTCGCGGCCCTGCGTGAATCCAGGGCCATAGGAAGAATGGTGTCAGATCAACGGCGCGGAGCGGGAGCGTACCCAGAGCCCACCCCGGTCGGCCCGGTCACTCTACCGGGCAGGACGGGGGTTGGGTCAGTGGTCCTGAGGGTCCTGGACGACCGCGGGACCCTCCTCGGGCCCGGTCCGGCCGTGCGCACCCGTGTGCGTACCGGCCGCCGTCACCAGTTCGGTGAGCACGCCGTGGCAGTCCTTCGGATGCAGGAAGGTGATCCTGGAGTCCATGGAACCGCGCCGCGGCTCGTCGTAGAGCACCCTGACGCCCTTGTCACGGATGGCCGCGGAGTCCGTGTCCACGTCCGCGGTGCCGAAGGCGACGTGGTGCACGCCCTCGCCGTTCTTCGCCAGCCACTTGCCGACCGCGGAGTCCTCCCTGGTCGGTTCGAGCAGCTGCAGGTACGAGGCGCCGCCGTCCGAGGTCCCGTTGATCTTGAGCATGGCCTCGCGCACGCCCTGCTCGTCGTTCACCTCGCTGTGGAACACCTCGAAGCCGTACGTGGCACGGTAGAACTCGACGGTCGCGTCGAGGTCGAAGCAGGCGATCCCGATGTGGTCGATGCGAGTCAGCATGCTGACAGTGCACCGCACGGGCCGGTGATTACGCAACGTGCGCGCCATCACACGTTCCGCCGGATGACGCGGGCTTTACCCGCCAGTACATTGACGCTAACCCTCGTTAACCTCCTCTCGTCAGCCGAAGGGGCCGCACCATGACCAACAGGACGCGTTCGGTGATCGTCGCGGGTGCCCGCACCCCGATGGGCAGGCTGCTCGGCAGCCTGCGCGGCTTCTCCGGGGCCGACCTCGGCGGAATCGCGATCAAGGCGGCGCTGGAACGGGCCGGCATCGGCGGCGACCAGGTGCAGTACGTGATCATGGGCCAGGTGCTGCAGGCCGGCGCCGGCCAGATCCCGGCCCGCCAGGCCGCCGTCAAGGCCGGCATCCCGATGTCGGTGCCCGCCCTCACCGTCAACAAGGTGTGCCTCTCCGGCCTGGACGCCATCGCGCTGGCCGACCAGCTGATCAGGGCCGGCGAGTTCGACATCGTGGTGGCCGGCGGCCAGGAGTCGATGACCAACGCCCCGCACCTGCTGCCCAAGTCCCGGGCCGGCTTCAAGTACGGCGCCATCGAGATGCTGGACTCGATGGCCCACGACGGGCTCACCGACGCGTACGAGAACGTCGCGATGGGCGCGTCCACCGAGAAGCACAACGCCAGGCTCGGCATCGAGCGCGCCCCGCAGGACGCCTTCGGCGCGCGGTCCCACCAGCGGGCCGCCGCCGCCCAGAAGAACGGCCTGTTCGACGCCGAGATCACCCCGGTCGAGGTCGCCCAGCGCAAGGGCGACCCGGTGATCTTCACCAAGGACGAGGGCATCCGCCCGGAGACCACCGCGGAGTCGCTGGCCCGGCTGCGCCCGGCCTTCGCCGCGGACGGCACGATCACCGCGGGCACCGCCTCGCAGATCTCCGACGGCGCCGCCGCCGTGGTGGTCATGAGCCGCGCCAAGGCCGAGGAGCTCGGCCTGCCGTGGATCGCCGAGATCGGCGCCCACGGCAACGTCGCGGGCCCCGACAACTCGCTGCAGTCCCAGCCCTCGAACGCCATCGCCCACGCGCTGGGCAAGGAGGGCCTGACCGTGGCCGATCTCGACCTGATCGAGATCAACGAGGCCTTCGCCGCCGTCGCGGTCCAGTCCATGAAGGACCTCGGGGTGGAACCCGAAAGGGTGAACGTGAACGGCGGCGCGATCGCCCTCGGCCACCCCATCGGGATGTCGGGAGCCCGTATCGTGCTGCATCTGGCCCTTGAGCTGCGCCGCCGCGGCGGCGGCACGGGCGCCGCCGCGCTGTGCGGCGGCGGCGGCCAGGGCGACGCGCTGATCCTGCACGTGCCGGCGAACTGACCGGCCGGCCCGGCAGCTGACCGGCCGACCGGCCGGCAGAGCGACAGACCGACAGGGCGACAGACCGATGGACGAGGGAAGGGCAGCGGCGATGGTGGACGTCCGCTCACTGGTCGAGCAGGCCCGGGAGGGCAGGCCGCGGGCGGTGGCCCGGCTGATCTCGCTGGTCGAGGGGGCGTCCCCGCAACTGCGGGAGGTGATGGCCGCGCTCGCGCCGCTGACCGGCGGCGCGTACGTGGTCGGCCTGACCGGTTCGCCCGGCGTCGGCAAGTCCACCTCCACCTCGGCCATGGTCAGCGCCTACCGCAAGGCGGGCCGCCGGGTCGGGGTGCTGGCGGTCGACCCGTCCTCGCCCTTCTCCGGCGGCGCCCTGCTGGGCGACCGGGTGCGGATGTCGGAGCACGCCTCCGACCCGGGCGTCTACATCCGCTCGATGGCCACCCGCGGCCACCTCGGCGGCCTGGCCTGGGCCGCCCCGCAGGCCATCCGGGTGCTGGACGCGGCCGGCTGCGACGTGATCCTGGTCGAGACGGTCGGCGTGGGCCAGTCCGAGGTCGAGATCGCCGCCCAGGCGGACACCTCGGTGGTGCTGCTCGCCCCGGGGATGGGCGACGGCATCCAGGCCGCGAAAGCCGGGATCCTGGAGATCGGCGACGTCTACGTCGTCAACAAGGCCGACCGGGACGGCGCCGACGCCACCGCCCGCGAGCTCAACCACATGCTGGGCCTGGGCGAGGCCCGCGGCCCCGGCGACTGGCGGCCGCCGATCGTCAGGACGGTCGCCGCCCGCGGCGAGGGCATCGAGGAGGTGGTCCAGGCGCTGGACAAGCACCGCGCCTGGATGGAGGAGCACGACGTGCTCACCGAGCGCCGCCGCAAGCGCGCGGCCCGGGAGATCGAGACCATCGCGCTGACGGCCCTGCGGGCCCGGATCGGCGACCTGCACGGCGACCAGCACCTGCCGACCCTCGCGGCCCGCGTCACGGCAGGCGAACTCGACCCGTACGCGGCCGCGGACGAGCTGATCGCGGGTCTGACCGGATCGTAGGCACTGACCGGATCGTAGGGTCTGACCGGCAGGTGGGCGTCAGGCCGTCCGCACCCTCGGCATGCCCCGGGTGCGCCGCACCGAGCGCAGCACCAGCAGCACGCTCAGCGTGCCGCCCACGCCCGAACCCGCGATGACCGCGTAGGGCGGCGCCCATTCGGCCAGGGCGCCGCCGATCGTGATGCCCAGGCCCTGCAGGGTCATCAGGCCGGCGCCGAGCAGCGACATGGCCTGCCCGCGCATGTGGTCGGGCACGTCGTTGACGAACCACCGGTCCATGCCCAGCGCGTAGGCCGCGCACAGCCCGGTGAGGATCAGCAGCACCAGGGCCAGCGGCAGCGACGGGTCGAGCGCGAAGAGGATCAGCGGCAGCAGCGAGATCCCGGCGAGCGGCAGCACGATGCGGTCCCGGGCGGACGGCGACAGCATCGTGCCGGCCAGCACCTCGCTCACCGCGGTGCCGGCCGGCATCGCCGCGAGGAAGAGGCCGAAGCCGACCGTGCCGATGCCGGCCGCCTTGGCGAAGGGCGCGGCCAGGCCCTCGGCGACGATGAAGAACATCGGCGGCACCCACCACATCAGCAGCAGCGCCCTGATCCGCGGGTCGGCCATCAGCCGGCCCGCCGACGCGATCGACTCGCGCATCAGCCGCCCGCTGCCGGTGACCCGGGCCGGGCGGTCGGCGGTGCCCAGCCGCAGCAGCAGCGCGGACCCGGCGAACGTACAGGCCGTCAGCAGCAGCGCGGAGCGCGGGGAGAGCCACACCAGGACCAGGCCGCCGAGCCCGAAGCCGGCGATCTGCGAGCCCTGGGCCACGATCCGCACCAGGGACCGGCCGAGCACGTAGCGCTCGCCCTCCAGGATGTCGGCCAGGCTCGCCGCCCGGGTGCCGGTGAACAGCGGGGCGATCAGCGAGACGGCGACCCGCAGCGCGAACAGCACCGCCACCGGCGCGCCGGGTATCGCCATCGCGGCCACGCAGCCGCCGGACAGCACGTCGCAGGTCACCAGGACGCGACGGGACGGGTAGCGGTCGGCGATACCGGACAGCAGCAGGCCGCTGAGCGCGTAGGGCAGGTAGGTCAGGGCGAAGACCAGGGCCGACAGGACGGCCGAACCGGTCTCGGCGAAGATCAGGACGGCGAGCGCGACCTCGGCGAGTACACCGCCGAGCAGGGACAGCACGTGCGCGGCGAAAATCGGCCGGAATTCACGAACGGAAAAGACGGCACCGTATCCAATTGAGGTGTCGCTGTCGCCGCCGGGGGTGGTGGAGGCGTTCTCCGCGTTGTTCACGTGCTCTTCTCCGGCCGGCGAAGCGTGGTCGAGACCGCGTGGAGGGTGCTCGCTGTCCGTTGTCATGTCATCACCCTGGAGCCACAGGGACCCCACGTGTAGTCTTTCGCCTGCATCCGAATCTTGGGGGTCATGATGTCGCTTCGCATGCGTTTTGCGGCTGAGGACCTGCTGAGGTGCCGTTTTGCCATCTCGCCGCTGCGTGAGGCGCAGGGTGCGGTGCGCACCCTGTCCCGCCCCGACCGGCACGGCCACCACCTGCCCTGGCTGCGGCAGGTCAGAGCCGCAGCGGCCGGTCTCGACCTCGCCGCGCTGTGGCTGCTGGCCCCCGAGCACGGCTACGGCCCGGACTTCCTGCAACCCATACCGGACGTGCCGCTCGCCGGTCTCGACGAGGAACTGGACGTCGTCAGGGCCACCCGTCCCGACGTGGCCAGGCGGCAGATCGCCACCGCGCTGGCCCAGACCCCGGGCGCCGCCGAGACCCGCAGGGGCCGGGCGATGCTGGCCGATCCGGCGGCGACCGTGAAGCAGGTGGCGGGGCTGTACGAACACGTGTGGGCGGCGCTGCTCGCCCCGCACTGGCCGCGGCTGCGGGCGGTGCTCGAAGCCGACGTCGCCTACCACGCCAGGCGGCTCGCGGACGGCGGAATGCAGCGGCTCTTCACCGGGCTGCACCCGAAACTGCACTGGTCGGAGGGTGCGCTGACCACCGCGGGAGCGATGGGTCCGCTGCCCGAGCCGGGCGGGCGCGGCCTGGTGCTCGTGCCCAGCGTCTTCTTCTGGCCCGAGGCGGGCAGCGCCTTCGACCCGCCCTGGCAGCCGCTGGTGATCTACCCGGCGCGCGGCATCGGCGGCCTGTGGGCACCGGGCGGACCGACCGCGTCCACCACTCTCGTACGGCTGCTCGGCGCCAACCGGGCGGCGATCCTCAGCGGGCTCGACGCCCCCAGCACCACCACCGCGCTCGCGCACCGGCACGTGATGGCGATGTCGTCGGTGTCTGCCCATCTCGCGGTGCTGCGCGACGCGGGCCTGCTGACCTCGCGCCGCTACGGGCACCAGGTGCTCTACGAGCGCACCGCGCTGGGCATCGCCCTCGCCACCGGCGGGCCGCTCTAGACCGTGCCCAGCCCGTCTCCGGCACCTCCCGCCCGCCCGCGGCGAGTGGATCACCGTAGTCCGCTTGTAGTCCCCGCCCGGTTCGCGCGTGACGGAACCGTGACCGATGTGCTACGGGAAGATGTCCGGAAACGGACCTCATCCGGCCAGATAACGCTCCACCGTGGCGACCTTGGAGTCCAGGCCGGCCGTGACGCCGGGCCGCAGATCCGCCTTGAGGACCAGCGACACCCGCGGCGCCCGCTCCTCGACCGCGGCGACCGCCCGCTTCACCACGTCCATCACCTCGTCCCAGTCGCCCTCGACGGAGGTGAACATCGCGTCCGTACGGTTCGGCAGCCCCGACTCGCGCACCACCCGCACCGCGTCCGCGACGTATTCGCCGACCTCCTCGCCGACGCCCAGCGGGGTGATCGAGAAGGCGACGATCATGCGCCGACCGCCTGCTGGGCCTCCGCGCGGGCGGCGACGACCACGTCCTCGCACTCGCGGGCCAGCGTGCGCTCGGCGAAGAAGCCGCCGGTGGGCAGCACCGACAGCACGAGCAGCCACGCCGCCCGCAGCACGCCCCAGCGGGTCTGGTTCCAGGCCAGCGCCCACAGGACGACGTAGCCGATGAACAGCACGCCGTGCACCATGCCCATCACCGGCACCGCGTCGAAGTCGGTGGTGCGCTTGAGCACCGAGCAGACCAGCAGAAGCAGGAACGAGACCGCCTCCACGGCAGAGATCAGGCGCAGCCTGCGCAGAGCGCCGGCGGTCTTCAGATCCACGGGAACCTCACTGTCGGGACGGTGGGAGGAAAGCGGACAAGCGGACTGCCCGGATCCTGCGAGCACGATCTCTTGTGAACGTGATCACAAGGATCGTTCCATTATCACCGCCGGGAATCGATGACCGGCCCCGGGGGTAGGAAACCGCGTGGCGGGCGCTAGCGTCCATGTCCACGACATCTGTACGCACGCGACGGGGACCGGGACACGATGAGCATCGACTGGGATCGCAGACACTGCTCCCGCAAGGGTCACATCACCTACGCACCCGACGAGCTGCGGCTGCGCAGCCGGCTGCACGCCAGCACCGCCGTCGGCGAGGTGTGGCGCTGCCTGCGCTGCGGCGACTTCGTGCTGGGCGAGCCGCACGGCACCGGTCCCGCCGACCAGGCGCCGCTGGTGCCGCGCGGCCGGGCGCTGCGCGACCTGTTCATCCTGCGCTTCCTGGCCATCGAGCGGGTGCTGCGCGGCCTGCTGATCGTGATCGCCGCCTGGGCGGTGTGGAAGTTCAGCAACTCCCAGGACGCGGTGCACAAGCTGTTCGAGGACGACCTCACCGCCTTCAACCCGGTCGCCGACCACTTCCACTACGATCTGGACCACTCACCGGTCGTGGACACCATCCGCAAGACCTTCGACTACAAGAAGTCCACGCTGCAGGTGGTCGCCTCCGCGCTGCTCGGCTACGCGCTGATCGAGATCGTCGAGGGCTTCGGGCTGTGGTGGGCCAAGCGCTGGGCCGAGTACCTGACGGTCGTCGCCACCGCCGCCTTCCTGCCGCTCGAGGTCTACGAGCTCACCGAGAAGATCAGCTACTTCAAGATCGGCACGCTCGCGCTCAACGTGCTCGCCGTCCTCTACATCCTGCTCGGCAAGCGGCTGTTCGGCCTGCGCGGCGGCCACCGGGCCTTCGAGGCGGAGCGCCGCAGCGCCTCGCTGCTCGAAGTGCGGGACGCCGCCGGCGAGAGCGGCGAACCGCCCGAGCCGCTGCCGGTACGCCCGCGCACGACCGCCGACAGCGGCTGAGCCGTGGCGACCTTCCGGCTCCAGAGCACCCGGGTCCTCGCCGTCGACCTGGCCGGCGACGCGGTCAGGGCCAAGAAGGGCGCCATGGTCGCCTACGACGGCGAGATGACGTTCAAGAAGATGACCGGCGGCGGCGAGGGCCTGCGCGGCCTGGTCACCCGGCGGATAACCGGCGAGGCGATGGAGGTGATGGAGGTCAAGGGCCGTGGCACCTGCTGGTTCGCCGACCGCGCCACCGAGATCAACCTGGTGGGGCTGGCCGGGGACAAGCTCCACGTGGAGGCGAGCAACCTGCTGGTCACCGAGCCCTCGCTGCGGACCGGCACCACCTTCACCGGGCTGCGCGGCGCCTCGCAGGGCAACGGCCTGTTCACCACCACCGTGGAGGGCACCGGACAGGCCGCGATCATGTCCGACGGCCCGGCCATCGTGCTGCGGGTGACCGCGGGCACCCCGCTGGTGGTGGACCCCGGCGCCTACGTCGCCCACACCGGCAGCCTGCGCCAGCAACTGCGCTCCTCGGTCGGCCTGCGCACCCTGATCGGGGAGGGGTCGGGCGAGAGCTTCCAGATCCACTTCGAGGGCGAGGGCCTGGTCTACGTCCAGCCCAGCGAGCGGATCACCGTGGGAGGGCAGATCTAGATGGCCTTCACCCGTGTCAACTCCAAGCTGGTGGAGGCCCGGATCGTGCCCGGCCTGCGGATGTTCAGCCAGCGCGGCGCGATGCTCGCCTACCGCGGCGAGGTCACCTTCACCCCCAGCATCGTCGGCGGCCAGGGCGGGGTGATGTCGATGATCGGCCGCCGGGTGGCCAACGAGGCGACCCCGCTGATGACCGTGGAGGGCGACGGCCTGGTGATGTTCGGCCACGGCGGCCACCACATCCACACCGTCGACCTGACCGGCGAGACCCTCTACGTGGAGGCCGACCGGCTGCTCGCCTTCGACGGGTCGCTGGCCCAGGGCACCATGTTCATGGGCTCCCAGGGCGGGGTGATGGGCGTGATCCGCGGCCAGGTCACCGGCCAGGGCCTGTTCACCACCACCTTGCAGGGCAAGGGCTCGGTCGCGGTGATGGCCCACGGCGGCGTCTTCGAGCTCCCCGTCTCCCCGGGCCGGCCCGTGCACGTCGACCCGCAGGCCTACGTCGCCCACCGCGGCGAGCTGCGCAACAAGCTCGCCACCGCCGTCGGCTGGCGCGAGATGGTCGGCCGCGGCTCCGGTGAGGCCTTCCAGCTCGAACTCAGCGGCCAGGGCACGGTCTACGTACAGGCCTCGGAGGAGAAGCTGTGAGCCACCCCGAAGGCCCGGTCGTCCACGACCCGTACACGCTGCCCGCCAACGACAACGTCAACCCGTACGCCTTCAGCGTCGACCTCGACGGCCAGTGGTTCCTGCAGAAGGGGAAGATGATCGCCTACTACGGGCAGATCGACTTCCACGCCATCGGGCACGGCCCGCTGGACCACCTCGTCGCCGCGAACTTCCACTCCCCGCTGCACGCCACCGCCTGGGTCGTCGCGCAGGGCCGCGGCAAGATGCTGCTCGCCGACCGGGCGTACGACATCAACTCCTACGACCTCGACGACGGCAACCTCACCATCCGCTCCGGCAACCTGCTGGCCTTCCAACCGGGCCTGGCGCTCAAGCAGTCCATCATCCCGGGCTTCCTCACCCTGATCGGCACCGGCAAGTTCGTCGCCGCCTCAAACGGCGCGGTGTACTTCGTGGAGCCGCCGATCCGGGTCGACCCGCAGGCCCTCGTCGGCTGGGCCGACTGCCCGAGCCCCTGCCACCACTACGACCACGCGTACATGCGCGGCGTCCTCGGCGGCATCAGGGCGCTGACCGGTATCGGCGGCGCGTCGGGCGAGGAGCACCAGTTCGAGTTCACCGGCGCCGGGCAGGTCCTGCTGCAGTCCACCGAGGAGTTGATGGCCGCGACCGACACCGGCGGCGTCCCCGGCACCGCGGGTCCCGGCGTGCCGGGAGTGCCTGGCGGGCGCTGAGGGCCTCTCCGCTGCGGAACGTGACCGCCCCGCTACCCTGGCGGTCATCCAGCATTCAACGGACGGTAGAATTCCCGGTATGACAACCGAGACCGCGGACAGCGCCGCCACCTGGCTCACCGAGGACGAGCAGCGCGCCTGGCGCATCCACCTCGATGTCAGCCGGCTGCTGATGTACCAGCTGGAGCGCGACCTTCAGCCTTTCGGGCTGACCAACAACGACTACGAGATCCTCGTCAACCTCTCGGAGGCCGACGAGCGGCGGATGCGGATGAGCGACCTGGCGCGGGCGACGCTGCAGTCCAAGAGCCGGCTCTCGCACCAGATCACCCGCATGGAGGCCGCCGGATTCGTCCGGCGGGAGAACTGCGAGTCCGACCGGCGCGGGCTGTACGCGGTGCTCACCGAGCAGGGCTGGGAGACGATGCGGCAGGTCGCGCCGCGCCATGTCGCCTCGGTGCGCGAGCACTTCATCGACCTGATCCCGGGCGACGCGCTGGCCTCCTACCACCAGGCACTCACGCCGGTGGCCGCGCACCTGCGTGAGGCCCGCTCCCGCTGAGCGGGCGCCGCCCGCGCCCCGGGTGACGCTCACCCTCCGCGGCAGCGGGCACCGCCGGTCCGGGTACGCTCGGGGCCGTGTCAAAGCCGCTGAGCCTGCCCTTCGACCCGATCGCCCGCGCCGACGAGCTGTGGGAGCGCCGCTGGGGCGGCGTGCCGTCGATGGGTGCGATCACGTCGATCATGCGCGCCCAGCAGATCCTGCTCGGCCAGGTGGACGCGGTGGTCAAGCCGTACGGGCTGACCTTCGCCCGCTACGAGGCGCTGGTGCTGCTCACCTTCTCCAAGGCCGGCGAGCTGCCGATGTCCAAGATCGGCGAACGCCTGATGGTGCACCCGACCTCGGTCACCAACACCGTCGACCGGCTGGTCGCGGCCGGCCTGGTCGACAAGCGCCCCAACCCCAACGACGGCCGCGGCACCCTGGCCTCGATCACCGGCAAGGGCCGCGAGATCGTCGAGTCCGCCACCCGGGACCTGATGGCGATGGACTTCGGCCTGGGCGTCTACGACTCCGAGGAGTGCGGCGAGATCTTCGCGCTGCTGCGCCCGCTGCGGATAGCGGCAGGGGATTTCGACGGGGAGTAGCCCCGGAGGGGGCGGAAACGGGGGCCTGAAACGTACCGGTTAGGCTGCTTCGCATGAAACGAAGCGTGCTGACCCGCTACCGCGTGATGGCCTACGTGACGGCCGTCCTGCTGGTCGTGCTCACCCTCGGGGTCATCGGCAAGTACCTGCTGGACATCGGCGGGGCCGACGACCTCGTCCTCTACGTCGGCACCGCCCACGGCTGGCTGTACCCGGTGTATCTGATCTGCGCCTTCGAGGTGTGCTACAAGGCGAAGTGGCCGCTGGGCCGCATCGTGTGGGTGCTGCTCGCGGGCACCATCCCGACCGCCGCCTTCTTCGTGGAGCGCCGGGTCACCCGGGAGCTCACGCCCAGGATCGTCGAGCCGGAGACGGCCGAGCCGGTCAAGGTCTGAGTCACGGCTCACCCTGATGGTGGGCCGTGCCGCATCGACATTTACTTGGACGTCCTAGTAAATTCGAGGTATGGACGCTTCCGGGATCGAGACAGGCCGCCAGCGCTGGCAGGCACGGTACGACGCAGCCCGCCGGCGGGAGGCCGACTTCAGCACGCTGTCCGGGGACCCGGTCGAGCCGGTGTACGGACCACCGCCGGGCACCGACGTGCCCGGCTTCGAGCGGATCGGCTGGCCGGGGGAGTACCCCTTCACCCGCGGGCTGCACGCGACGGGCTACCGCGGCAGGACGTGGACGATCCGGCAGTTCGCCGGGTTCGGCAACGCCGAGCAGACCAACGAGCGCTACCGCACCATCCTGGCCAACGGCGGCGGCGGGCTGTCCGTGGCCTTCGACATGCCCACCTTGATGGGCCGCGACTCCGACGACCCGCGCTCGCTCGGCGAGGTCGGCCACTGCGGGGTCGCCATCGACTCGGCCGCCGACATGGAGGTGCTCTTCCGGGACATCCCGCTGGGCGACGTCACCACCTCCATGACCATCTCGGGACCCGCCGTCCCGGTCTTCTGCATGTATCTGGTCGCCGCCGAGCGGCAGGGCATCGACCCCGCGGTGCTCAACGGCACCCTGCAGACCGACATCTTCAAGGAGTACATCGCCCAGAAGGAGTGGCTCTTCGAGCCCGGCCCGCACCTGCGGCTGATCGGCGACCTGATGGAGCACTGCGCCAGGTCCATCCCGGCGTACAAACCGCTGTCGGTCTCCGGCTACCACATCCGCGAGGCGGGCGCGACGGCAGCGCAGGAGCTGGCCTACACCCTCGCCGACGGCTTCGGCTACGTGGAGCTGGGGCTGAGCCGCGGCCTGGACGTGAACGCCTTCGCGCCCGGCCTGTCCTTCTTCTTCGACGCGCACCTGGACTTCTTCGAGGAGATCGCCAAATTCCGCGCCGCCCGCCGGATCTGGGCGCGGTGGATGCGGGACGTCTACGGCGCCACCTCGGACAAGGCGCAGTGGCTGCGCTTCCACACCCAGACCGCCGGGGTCTCGCTGACCGCCCAGCAGCCGTACAACAACGTGGTGCGCACCGCGGTGGAGGCGCTGTCCGCGGTGCTCGGCGGGACGAACTCGCTGCACACCAACGCGCTGGACGAGACCCTGGCGCTGCCCAGCGAGCAGGCCGCCGAGATCGCGCTGCGCACCCAGCA
The DNA here is from genome assembly GCF_036010485.1 of Streptomyces sp. NBC_01198. Taxonomy (NCBI): domain Bacteria; kingdom Bacillati; phylum Actinomycetota; class Actinomycetes; order Kitasatosporales; family Streptomycetaceae; genus Streptomyces; species Streptomyces sp. NBC_01198. The sequence goes on along the minus strand of NZ_CP108568.1, from coordinate 2,434,664 downwards.
GGTGCTGATGGAGGAGACCGGCGTGGCCAACGTCGCCGACCCGCTCGGCGGCTCCTGGTACGTCGAGGCGCTGACCGACCGGATCGAGCGGGACGCGGAGCAGATCTTCGACCGGATCAGGGAGCTGGGGGACCGCGCCGTCCCCAGCGGCCGGCACCCGGTCGGCCCGATCACCTCCGGCATCCTGCGCGGCATCGAGGACGGCTACTTCACCGGGGAGATCGCCGAGTCCGCCTTCCAGTACCAGCGCTCGCTGGAGAAGGGCGACAAGCGGGTCGTCGGCGTCAACTGCCACCTCGGTTCCGTCACCGGCGACCTGGAGATCCTGCGGGTCGGCCACGAGGTCGAGCGCGACCAGGTGCAGGTGCTGGCCGCCCGCCGCGCGGCCAGGGACGAGGCGGCGGTACGCGCCGGGCTGGACGCGATGCTGGCCGCCGCCCGCTCCGGCGGCAACATGATCGCGCCGATGCTGGACGCGGTACGGGCCGAGGCCACCCTCGGTGAGATCTGCGACGCGCTGCGCGAGGAATGGGGCACGTATACCGAACCCGCCCGCTTCTGAGCGCCCTCCGCGTCCCTCCGTCCGCCCCGTCCGGCGCTGACCTGGCGCTGCCGTCGCTCGGTAGATTCGTCGCCGACCGACCCGCTCTCCAGGAAAGGACGTGTGTGGCGCTCGAAGCGACCGTCGGCGACGACGGGATGGTCTACATCAGGGAGACAGAGCAGCCGGACGTGGTGGCGGTGACCACCGCGGCGAAATGGGAGGCGTTCGTCAAGGGCGTCATGGCGGGGGAGTTCGACCACTTCGTGGCGGGGGTGGCCGAGCCGGTAGGTGTGGCCGGAGGGGAGGCGGCTGCTCACCAGCGGACCTGTGGTGCCGTTCACCGGTCCTGAGCGGTGTGCAGGCCGGCGAGACCGACGACGAGGAGCACGGCGAGCCGGCCCGCCCACTCCTCGTCGACCGGCTCCGAGCTGACCATCACCCGGTGCACCACCGCGCCGGCGACCACGTCGAAGATCAGGTTGTCCCGCGCCGGCCCCCCGGCGCTGTCCTCCGCCGGGATCTCGCCGCGCTGCTGCGCCCGCTCCCTGCCGAGCACCACCAGATGCCTCTGCCGGTCCACGATCGCCTCGCGGATCCGCAGCCGCAGCGCGTCGTCGTGCGCGGCCTCGGCGATCACCGCCATCAGCGCGGTCCTGGTCTCCGGGCGGTTGAGCAGTTCCGCGAAGCGCAGCACCACGCCCTGGATGTCGGCCTGCAGGCTGCCGAGGTCGGGCAGTTCGAGCTGCTCCTCGAACAGCGCGGCCACCGCGTCGACCACCAGCTCGTTCTTGCCCGCCCAGCGCCGGTAGAGGGTGGTCTTGGCCACTCCCGCGCGGGCCGCGACATCGCCCAGGGTGAGCCTGCCCCAGCCCTGCTCAGCCAGCGCGGTCCTGGTGGCCGCCAGGATCGCCCGGTCCGCCTCGGCACTTCGCGGGCGTCCGGTGCGTTTGGTGATCGGGACGGGGCACATAGGGCGGACCATACCGGCCGGTAATCAGCGTGACGAGTGAGCGGTATCACAGCGGACGGCGCCGCGGCGAAGATCCCCGCCCAGTTACGCTACGGGTCGTAGCGAAACGTGACGCGGCACCCAGCGACGACCACACCGGTGCGGATGGGGATCCGTACCACCGCGGCAACGCCGCAGCATGACACGACCGGGTGGTCGGCGCCCCGCAAACCGGCGGGGAAGCCGGTCCTGATCCCGGGTCTGTGCACGTTCGGGTCCGGGAGGGGGGAGGATTGCTCCATGCAGCCACGGAACATGTCCATGAGCGGCGTGGTCGACCTCGCCGCGGTGAAGGCGGCCGGTGAGGCCAAGGTGAAGGCCGAGCAGGCCAGGGCGCAGCGGCAGGACGCCGGCGCCGACGCCACCACCGCTTCCCCGCTCGTCATCGAGGTGACCGAGGCGACCTTCGAGAGCGATGTCCTGCAGCGCTCCGCCGAGGTCCCGGTCGTCATCAGCTTCTGGGCCGACCAGGCCGAGCAGAGCAAGCAGCTCAACGCGGTACTGGAACGGCTCGCCGGTGAGTACCGCGGCCGGTTCGTGCTCGCCACCGCCGAGGTGTACGCCAACCAGCTGCTCTTCCAGCAGTTCGGCGTGCAGGGCGTGCCCGCGGTCTTCGCGGTGCTCGCCGGGCAGGCGATGCCGCTCTTCCAGGGCCTGGCGCCGGAGGACCAGGTCACCGAGGTCCTCGACCAGCTGATCGCGGTCGCGGAGGAGCGCTTCGGCATCGTCGGCGACGAGGTCGACCCCGGTACCGCGGTTCCCGCGGATGTCCAGGAGCCCGCCCCGCCGCGCCCGGCCACCCCGCAGGAGCTGGCTCTGACCGCCGCGCACGACGCGCTGGACGCCGGCGACCTGAGCGGTGCCATCCGCGCGTACCGCAACGTGCTGGCCGACGAGCCGGCGAACGCCGAGGCCAAGCTGGGTCTCGCGCAGGCCGAACTGCTCGACCGGGTCCAGGGTGTCGACCCGCAGGCGGCCCGCAGCGCCGCGGCCGACGCGCCGGCCGACGTGCAGGCGCAACTGACCGCGGCCGACCTGGATCTGGTGGGCGGTCACGTGGAGGACGCGTTCGCCCGGCTGGTGGACGCCGTCCGCCGGACGTTCGGTGACGAGCGCGACACCGTACGGGTGCGGCTGCTCGAACTGTTCGAGGTCATCGGCCCCGACGACCCCCGGGTGATCAGCGCGCGCACGGCGCTGGCCAGGGTGCTGTTCTGATCCCGGCCGGCCGGCGCCGGCTTCGCGCACCGGCTGGACGCGCGGGGATTTAGCGATACGGCGACCGCTCTTTATCAAACCGTGACAATGAGCGGTCGCCGTAACCATCGGTAAGACCTCGGCCCCGATTTGCCGGTCGATGGTCATATTTGCCGGACTTCACCACCCCCGATTCCACTACGCGGTGTGAGATCACTCCGCGTGGCGATCTCGCCTGCGACACGCATCCGTTACTCGCTAGTAATGAGCCCCTTGTGCGTCGGCCGGGAATGGACCACGATCGGCCAAGCTCGGTCCGTAGCCATTGCCCGGCAGCCAGTCGGCGCCACGGCCAACGGGTCCCCGCCGAGCGGGAGTGCGCGGCAACCGCCGCGCCTCCGGGACAGGGGGGTCTCCGTCCAGCGGATGGAACCGGATGGAGCCTGTCCAGCAGGTTGCGCGAGAGCGTGGCCAGTGGTTGTCGCTCGGGGGTGATCGCCGACGTCTCGGACGCCGCCGTCCGGACTCCGCAGGGAATCCCGCACGGGGCTCCCTTCCGGAGGGACGGCCTCGCCCGACGCGGCGCTCTCCTTCCCGAGGACGTAGCACTTCTCCCATCCCAGGCCAGGACCCGAACTCCCGGCCGGAGATGTACGTCCGAGAAGGAGGAAACATGGAATCGCATCTTCGTGGCGGTACCAGATGGCGGCGGTTCGCCGTCGTCATGGTGCCGAGCGTTGCTGCCACCGCCGCGATAGGCGTGGCGCTGGCTCAGGGCGCGCTTGCCGCGTCGTTCAGCGTGTCGGGCCAGCAGTTCAAGGTCACCGCGAAAACCCTCGATGGTCACGGGTTCGAGCAGTACGGCGCGCTGGACGTGCCCAGTGGCAAGGGTCCGGTGCCCGTCGCGGTGTCGGCGTTCACCGACGCCACCATCACGGGCCTGTGCCAGTCGGTGGTGATCCCGACGCCGATCGGCGACGTGACGCTCAAGCTGAAGGCCGGCAACGACAAGAACCACAAGGTCAAGGCGACCAATCTTTACATCGACCTCGACCAGCTCGACGCCAACGCGACGTTCTACGGCATCAACATCGGCGTCGCCGCCGGTTCCTCGACCAAGGGACCGGGGATCGACAACAAGAAGACCACGGACCCGGGTTCGTTCGCCCAGGAAGCCGACCGCGCGTACCTGACCGACGTGCGCCAGACCGCATGGGGCACCAGTGCGGGCACCTTCAAGCTCTCTGGCCTGAGCCTGCGCCTGCACATGGGCTCCGGCAAGGATGTCGAGTGCTACTAGGCACGGTCTGAGTGGCTTTGGGCGAGCCGCGCGGGGCGCGGCTCGCCCAGGCACCGACCACTTCTTCTGTACCGCCAGTTCCAGGGAGCTGTTTTCCATGAGCGCCGAGTCGACAGGGCTGAGTGCCCACCTGAGCCGCGGCCGTATCGCGTTCCGGCACTGGCGGTGGCAGCGTCCGTTCTGGGCGGGGCTGCTGACCATCCTGGCCGGCTTCCCGATCGGGTACCTGCCGTACAACAACGTGACGTTCGGTCAGCTGACCATCCGGATGGCCACCACCGCGGGAGCCGGCGCTCTGATCATCGGCGTGCTGCTGGTCGTGCTGGGACTGACCATGTGGTTCCAGTCCGCGGTACGCGTCTTCGCCGGTGTCGCCACCATCCTGCTCGGCCTGGTGTCGCTCCCGGTGGCCAACTTCGGCGGCCTCGTCATCGGCTTCGTGCTGGCCCTGTTCGGCGGGGCGCTGAGTGTCTCCTGGGCGCCCGGCACCCCGGTGTCCGACGAACCGGGTGAGAAGGCGGAGCTGCCCGACGGCGACCCGCACCCCGAGAGCGACGCGGCGGACCCCGACGCACCCGCCCCCACCGTGCCCGCGCCCGCGCTGCCCGCGGACCCGTTCACGCAGCCCGAGCCGGTGCACGCCGGTGCGCGGGCCGACGAAGAGACCACCGAGGAGAACGGGAGGCACCGTGCTGGGTGACGAGGCTCAGCCGGCCGGGAGCGACGTGGAGAGCAGGGCGACCGGGCCGCGGCACGCGGCCCCGCGCAAGTCCCTGCTGACCAAGCTGCACATGCCCGCGGGCAAGGCGGTGGCGCTGGCCGCCATGCCGACCGCGGTGCTGATGGGCATGGGCTTCACCCCGCACCTGGCGCAGGCGGACGAGCTGCCCAAGAGCCCGTTCAAACCGGGTCCTTGCGTGACGCAGTCGGACACTCCACCGCCCTCCTCGACGGACAAGGCCAAGACCGGTGAGCCGGGCAGGACGGCGGCCAGGCCGAAGCCCGATCCGACGACCAGCCCCAGCGCGTCGTCGAAGTCCACCAGCTCTTCGGCCGCGCACAAGCCGGCGGCGTCGTCCCCCCCGGCCGACACCGGCAAGCCGGCCGTCAAGGCGCAGCCCGAGTCCCAGCCCCGGACGCAGCCGAGTGCCGACCCGAGCCCGGCGCCGAGCTCCACCAGGGCCACCAACCCGCTGGACCCGCTGGGCCTCGGCGACGTACTCGGCGGCCTGCTGGGCGTGGGCGGCTCGTCCGGCTCCTCGACGCCCGCCCCGACGCCGACCACCAAGGCGCCCACGCCCGACCCGACCACCAGCACCCCGAAGCCCGCCGACCCGGTGAAGTCCACGGCGGACAGCGCGGGCAAGACGGTCAAGGACACCGCCAAGGGCGTCACGGACACGGCGAAGAACGTCGTCAAGAAGACGACCAAGAAGGCCGCGGACGGCGTCCACAAGACCGTGAAGACGGCCAAGGACACCGCCACCGAGCCCGCGTCCGGCGAGCAGGGCTACCCCTGCCCGACCACCGACGCGAAGGCGCTGGCCGACGCCGAGACGGAGCAGGGCATACCGCTGCTGCCGGACGAGCCGTGGACGCTCAAGAGCTCGCTGCTCACCCTCTACGGCCTTGAATACGACGGCATCGTGCAGGTCAAGACGCACAACGGCCACGTCAAGGACGTCCTGAAGTTCAAGGCCACCGGCGTGGACATCGGCGACCTGCACCAGATCGTGGACGGCCCGGGCGGCTCCAAGACCCACGTGACGGCCCGTTCCGGCTCCACGTCCACGATCCGCAACGGCACGGTGACGATGTACACCGAGTCGCTGAGCGGCAATCTGCTGGGCGCGGTGCCGATCACCTTCACGCCGAAGTTCCCGCCGCCGATCACCGTCCCGGTGCTCTTCTTCACCGACGTCACGGTCATCCAGGCCGGCCAGTTCGGCGGCGACCTCACCGTCCCCGGCATGAAGGTGCTGCCCGGCCAGTCCTCCTGACCCGCGGCCACACCGCGCGCCCGCCCCGAACAGCCCCGGGGCGGGCGTTCTCCGCTTGCGTCAGCCGCCCAGGTGGTGGACCCGGACCAGGTTGGTCGTGCCCGGGAGGCCGGGAGGGGAGCCGGCGGTGATGATGACCGTGTCGCCGTCTGTGTAGTCGGAGAGCTTGAGCATCTCGCGGTCGACGATCTTGACCATGTCGTCGGTGGTGTCCACGTGCTCGACGACGAAGGCCTCGACGCCCCAGGTCAGCGCGAGCTGGTTGCGGGTCGCCGGGTCGGTGGTGAAGGCGACCACCGGCTCGGGCACCCGGTAGCGGGCCAGCCGGCGGGCGGTGTCACCGGACTTGGTGAAGGCGACCAGCGTCTTGGCGTCCAGGAAGTCGGCCAGCTCGGCCGCGGCGCGGGCGACGGCGCCGCCCTGCGTGCGGGGCTTCTTGCCGGGGGCCAGCGGCTGCAGGCCGCGGCACAGCAGCTCCTCCTCGGCCGCCTCGACGATACGGGCCATCGTCTTGACGGTCTCGACCGGATACTTGCCGACCGAGGACTCCGCGGAGAGCATCACCGCGTCGGCGCCGTCCAGGATCGCGTTGGCCACGTCGGAGGCCTCGGCTCGGGTGGGCCGGGAGTTGGTGATCATCGACTCCATCATCTGGGTCGCCACGATCACCGGCTTGGCGTTGCGGCGGCAGAGCTCCACCAGCCGCTTCTGCACCACCGGCACCTGCTCCAGCGGGTACTCCACCGCCAGGTCGCCGCGGGCCACCATCACGGCGTCGAACGCCATGACGACGTCCTCCATGTTGTTGACCGCCTGCGGCTTCTCCACCTTGGCGATGACGGGGACCCGGCGGCCCTCCTCGTCCATCACCCGGTGCACGTCGCGGACGTCCTTGGCGTCGCGCACGAAGGACAGCGCCACCATGTCGACGCCCATCCGCAGCGCGAACCGCAGGTCGTCGATGTCCTTGTCGGACAGCGCGGGCACGTTCACCGAGGCGCCCGGCAGGTTGATGCCCTTGTGGTCGGAGATGACGCCGCCCTCGACCACCAGCGACCGCACCCGGGCGCCGTCGACCTCTATGACGCGCAGCGCCACGTTGCCGTCGTTGATCAGGATCGGGTCGCCCTGGGAGACGTCACCGGGCAGGCCCTTGTACGTCGTCCCGCAGACGGTCTTGTCACCGGCGACGTCCTCGGTGGTGATGGTGAACTCGTCACCCGCGACGAGCTCCACCGGGCCGTCGGCGAACTTGCCCAGACGGATCTTGGGACCCTGCAGGTCGGCGAGTACGCCGACGGCCCTGCCGGTCTCCTCGGCCACCTTGCGCACCCGCTGGTAGCGGTCCTCGTGCTCGGCGTGGCTGCCGTGGCTGAAATTCAGTCGGGCCACGTTCATGCCGGCCTCCACCAGTGTCTTCAACTGGTCGTAGGAGTCAACGGCGGGACCCAGGGTACAGACGATCTTGGCTCGGCGCATGGGCGCTATCCTATCGGTTTGTTCCGCTGCGGAATATTCCTGGGGGTTCGCGCGGCCGCGGGACGGTCAGCCATCCTGTTCCGCCAGTGCGTACGTCTCACGGGCGATCTCCAGCTCCTCGTCGGTGGGGACGACGGCCACGGCGATCCGCGACGAGTCGGCCGACACCAGGCGGGGCGCCGTGCCGCGCACGGCGTTGCGCAGCGGATCCATGGTGACACCCAGATTGTTAAGACCCGACAAAGCCGCTTCGCGAACGGCAGCCGAATTCTCGCCGACACCCGCGGTGAAGGTGATCGCGTCGACCCGGCCGAGCACCGCCGTGAAGGCCCCGACGTAGCGGCGGATCCGGTGCACGTACACGTCGAAGGCCAGCTGGGCGGCGCTGTCGCCCGCGGCCATCCGGCGGCCGATCTCCCGCATGTCGTTGTCACCGCACAGGCCGAGCAGCCCGGACTTCTTGTTCAGCAGGGTGTCGACCTCGTCGGTGCTCATACCGGCCACCCGCTCCAGGTGGAGGACCACCGCCGGGTCCAGGTCGCCCGAGCGGGTGCCCATCACCAGGCCCTCCAGCGGGGTCAGGCCCATCGAGGTGTCCACGCACACCCCGCCGCGCACCGCGGAGGCCGAGGCGCCGTTGCCCAGGTGCAGCACGATCACGTTGACCTCGGTCGGCTCCTTGCCGAGCAGCGCCGCCGTGGCTCGTGAGACGTAGGCGTGCGAGGTGCCGTGGAAGCCGTAGCGGCGGATGCCGTAGCGGTCGGCGGTGGCCAGGTCGATGGCGTAGCGGGCCGCGGCCTCGGGGAGGGTGGCGTGGAAGGCGGTGTCGAAGACCGCGACCTGTGGCAGGTCGGGCCGCAGCTCGCGGGCGACCTTGATCCCGGTGATGTTCGCCGGGTTGTGCAGCGGCGCCAGCGGCACCAGGTCCTCGATGCCGGCCAGCACCTCGTCGGTGATCAGCGTCGGCGCGGTGAAGCGGGTGCCGCCGTGCACCACCCGGTGGCCGACCGCGGCCAGCTCGGGGGAGTCCAGGCCCAGACCGCGGGCCTTGAGGTCCACCGCCGCCTGGCGCAGCGCCCGCGCGTGGTCGGCGACCCCGCCGGGCTCGCCGATCCGCTCCACCACCCCGGCGGCCAGCCGCTGCCCGTCCGCCATGTCGATCAGCTGGTACTTCACCGACGACGAGCCGGAGTTCAGCACCAGCACCCGTGTCGCGCCGCTCATTCCGCGTCCCCCTGCTGTGCCTGGATCGCGGTGATCGCGACCGTCGTGACGATGTCCTGGACCAGGGCGCCCCGCGACAGGTCGTTCACCGGCTTGCGCAGGCCCTGCAGCACCGGGCCGACCGCGACCGCGCCGGCCGAGCGCTGGACGGCCTTGTAGGTGTTGTTGCCGGTGTTCAGGTCCGGGAAGATCAGCACCGTCGCCTGCCCGGCGACCGCTGAGCCGGGCATCTTGGTGGCCGCGACCGACGGCGCCACGGCGGCGTCGTACTGGATCGGGCCCTCCACCAGCAGTTCGGGGCGCTGCCGCCGGACCAGCTCGGTGGCCGCCCGCACCTTGTCCACGTCGGCGCCGCTGCCGGAGGTGCCGGTGGAGTACGACAGCATCGCGATCCGCGGCTCGACGTTGAAGCGGGACGCGGTGGCCGCCGCCTGGATCGCGATGTCGGCCAGCTGCTCGGCGTCCGGGTCGGGGTTGACGGCGCAGTCACCGTAGACCAGCACCTTGTCGGCCAGGCACATGAAGAAGACCGACGAGACGATGGCCGCCCCCGGCCGGGTCTTGATGATCTCGAAGGCCGGCCGGATGGTCGCCGCCGTGGAGTGCACGGCGCCCGACACCATGCCGTCGGCCAGCCCCTCCTGGACCATCAGCGTGCCGAAGTAGGAGACGTCGGCCACCATGTCGTAGGCCAGCTCGTAACTGACCCCGCGGTGCGCCCGCAGCTCCGCGTACCGCTCGGCGAACCGTTCCCGAAGCGGCGAGGTCTGCGGGTCGACCACCTGCAGGCCCGGGTCGTCCAGCGTGATGCCGAGGTCGCCGGCCTTCTTGCGTACCGCGTCCTCCTCGCCCAGCAGTGTGAGCTCGCACACGCCCCGGCGCAGCAGCACCTCGGTGGCCCGCAGGATGCGCTCCTCGGTGCCCTCCGGCAGGACGATCCGCCGCTTGTCGGCCCGCGCCCGCTCCAGCAGCGCGTGCTCGAACATCATCGGGGTGACCCGGGAGGAGCGGGCCACCGACAGCCGCTCGGTCAGCTCGGCGGTGTCGACATGGGTCTCGAACAGCCCGAGCGCGGTCTCCGCCTTGCGCGGGGTGCCCGCGCCCAGCTTTCCGTCCAGGGTGAACAGCCGGGTGGAGGTGGTGAAGGAGTCGGTGGCGACCGCGAGCACCGGGGTGCCGGGGGCCAGCCGGTTCGCCAGCGTCAGGATGTCCTGGCCCGGCTTCTCGTCCAGCGTCAGCAGCACCCCGGCGATCGGCGGTGAGCCCGCCGAGTGCGCGGCCAGCGCGCCGACGATCAGATCGGCCCGGTCGCCTGGCGTGATCACCATGCATCCCGGGGTCAGGTTCGGCAGGAAGGTCGGCAGCATCGCCCCGCCCAGGACGAAGTCCAGCGCGTCCCTGGACAGTCCGGCGTCGTCGCCGAGCAGCACCTGCGCGCCCAGCGTCTCGGCGATCTGCGCGACCGTCGGCGCGGCCAGCGCGGGCTCGTCCGGCAGCACGTAGACCGGGACGTCGGGCGTGCGGGCGAGCCGCTCCGCGGCCTCCGCGACCTCGGCCGGGTCCACCCGGTTGGCGACCATCGCGATCACGTCGCAGCCCAGGTTGGTGTAGGCGTGGTGGGCGTTGCGCACCTCGGCGACCACTGACTCGGCGCTCTGCGCCCGGCCGCCTATCACCGGCAGCACCGAGGCGCCGCACTCGTTGGCCAGCCGGGCGTTGACCCCCAGCTCGGCCGGCAGGTTGGTGCCGGCGAAGTCCGAGCCGAGGATCAGCACGGTCTCGTAGTCCTCCGCGACCCGCAGATAGCCCTCGACCAGCCGGGCCGTCAACGCCTCCTGACCCTGCTCGGCCTGCAGCGCGGCGGCCTCCTCGTAGCCCATGCCGAACACCGTCGCCGGGTCCTGGACCAGCCGGTAGCGGCTGTGCAGCAGCTCGAAGATACGGTCGGGGGTGTCGTGCACCAGCGGCCGGTAGATGCCGACCCGGTCCACCTGCCGGGTCAACAGCTCCATCACCCCCAGCTCGACCACCTGCCGGCCGTCGCCGCGGCCGATCCCCGTGACATAGACGCTGCGCGTCACCCCATGACTCCGATCCCTCAGCCCCTGCGCGATGTACCTCATGACGCTAACGTGCCCGCCCGCGCCACGCCCGCCGAGTCCCCCGCCCGGCACGCCGGGGCGCCGCGGCCGTAGCGCGCCGCCCGGGTGCGGGCTGCCGGGGATCGCCGCACAGTGCACGTAGGGTGAGGGGGAACGAGCGAGGAGGGCCGTGCGATGGACGTCCTGGCCACCGGAGTGCAGCGCGACGAGCGGCCCCTGCTGGAGGCCGCGTTCGCCGGGCGGCACGACATCCGCTGCCTCGAAACCACCCTCACCGCCGACACCCTGCCGCTGGCCGCCGGCTACGAGGCGGTCTCCACCAGCGTCAACAGCGTCCTGGACGCACCCGTCCTGGAGGCGCTGGTACGGGGCGGCACCCGGCTGATCGCCCAGCGCTCCACCGGGTACAACAACATCGACCTGGCCCACGCAGAACGGCTCGGCATGACCGTCGCCCGGGTCGCCGCCTACTCACCGTACGCGGTCGCCGAATTCGCCTGGACCCTGGCGCTCGCCCTGAACCGCAAGATCGTCCGGGCCGCGAGCCGTACCCGCGACTTCGACTTCCGCCTCGACGGCCTGCTCGGCGAGGACTTCCACGGCCGCACCGCCGGCGTCGTCGGCACCGGCCGGATCGGCACCGCCTTCACCGCGATCGCCCGCGGCTTCGGCATGCGGCTGCTCGGCTGGGACATCACGCCGAACCCGGAGTGCGAGGAGCTCGGCATGCAGTATGTCGAGCTGGACAGGCTCTTCCGCGAGGCGGACCTGCTCACCCTGCACCTGCCGCTGATGCCGTCCACCCACCATCTGGTCGGCAGCAGGCGGCTGGGCGAGATGAAGGACGAGGCGATCCTCGTCAACACCAGCCGCGGCGCCCTGATCGACTCCACCGCCCTGGTCGAGACGCTCCGTGAAGGACGGCTCGGCGGAGTGGGCCTGGACGTGTACGAGGAGGAGGCGGGGGTCTTCTTCTACGACAAGTCGCTGGAGATCATGACCGACGACGTCCTGGCCAGGCTGCTGACCTTCACCAACGTGCTGATCAGCTCGCACCAGGCCTACTACACGGTGGACGCCGTCGAGGAGATCGTGGCGGCGACGCTGCGCAATGTGAACGACTACGTGGCCGGCCGGATCACCGACAGCACGCTGATCCCGCGCAGCCCGTGACCCACTTCCCGCTTCCTGGAGACACCCGCTCATGCGTATCGGAGTCCTCACCGCCGGCGGCGACTGCCCCGGCCTCAACGCCGTCATCCGGTCGGTCGTGCACCGCGCCCTGACCGGGCACACGGACGAGGTCATCGGCTTCGAGGACGGATTCGTCGGCCTGCTCGAAGGCCGCTTCCGCCCGCTCGACCTCAACTCCGTCAGCGGCATCCTGGCCCGCGGCGGCACCGTCCTCGGCTCGGCCCGGCTGCAGCGCGACCGGCTGCGCGAGGCGGCGGACAACGCCGACGACCTCTGCTCGCGCTACGGCATCGACGTCCTCATCCCGATCGGCGGCGAGGGCACGCTGACCGCCGCCCGGATGCTGTCCGACGCCGGCATGCCGGTGGTCGGGGTGCCCAAGACGATCGACAACGACATCAACGGCACCGACCGCACCTTCGGCTTCGACACCGCGGTCACGGTGGCGACCGAGGCGATCGACCGCCTGAAGACCACCGCGGAGTCCCACCAGCGGGTCATGGTCGTCGAGGTGATGGGCCGGCACGCGGGCTGGATCGCGCTGGAGGCCGGCATGGCGGGCGGCGCCCACGGCATCTGCGTGCCGGAACGCCCCTTCGACCCGGCCGACCTGGTCGGCATGGTCACCGAACGCTTCTCCCGCGGCAAGAAGTTCGCCGTCATCTGCGTCGCCGAGGGCGCCCACCCGGCCAAGGACACGATGGACTACGGCGTCGGCGAGATCGACAAGTTCGGCCACGAGCGCTTCAACGGCATCGGCACCACCCTGGCCCGCGAGCTGGAACGCCGCCTCGGCAAGGAGGCCCGCCCGGTCATCCTCGGCCACGTCCAGCGCGGCGGCGTCCCCACCGCCTACGACCGCGTGCTGGCCACCCGCTTCGGCTGGCACGCCGTCGAGGCAGCCCACAAGGGCGCCTTCGGCCACATGACCGCCCTGCACGGCACCCGCGTCGACATGGTCCCGCTGGCCGACGCCGTCACCTACCTCAAGACGGTCCCCGACGACCGGATGGAGGAGGCCGAGTCGGTCTTCTAGCCCGGCACGGGCGGGGCACCGTCCCCGGCTCGCCGGCCTGGTCCCCGCACCGGAGGGCCCCGCCGGTACCCGCTGCCGTCCACGCATGTCACGACAGGTCAGGGGAAGACGCCCGGCATGGGCATCATCGGATGGATCGTACTGGGACTTGTCGCCGGCGCCGTAGCCAAGGTCATCCTGCCGGGGCGTGACCCCGGCGGCGTGTTCGGCACCGCGGTCATCGGCTTCATCGGCGCACTGCTCGGCGGCTGGCTGTCGGCCAAGCTGCTCGACAAGCCGATTCCGCACCACTTCTACGACGGCAAGACCTGGTTGGCGGCCATCGCCGGCTCGCTGGTCCTGCTGATCGCCTACCGCGTCTTCTTCGGCGACTCCCGGGCGCCGTCCCGGTCGCGCTCCCGCTCCCGGTCCCGTCGTTCCCGCCGCTGACCCACCCAGGCCGGCCCGTCCGCTCAGCTGCCGCCCGCCCCGGGGACCTCCTCACCGAGGTTCCCGGGGCGGGCTCTTGCGCGGGTGGCCCGCCCCGGGGGCCGGTCAGCCGTGGTCGGGACGCAGCCACACCGTGGACAGCGGCGGCAGCGTCAGGGTGAGGCTGTGCGGGCGGCCGTGCCAGGGCGACGCCTCGGTCTTGATCTGGTCGGGAAGGGCCACCCCGCTGCCGCCGAAGCGCAGCTCGTCGGTGTTGAGCACCGGCGTCCACACCGCGGCGGGGGAGCCGAGGCGGTAGCCGTCCCTGACGACGGGGGAGAAGTTGCTGACGCACAGCACCGGTTCGCCGGCCGCGTCGAAGCGCAGGAAGGCGAAGACGTTGTCCTCCGCCGCGCCCCCCTCGATCCACTCGAAGCCGCCGGGGTCGGTGTCGCGCTGCCACAGCGCGGGCGTGGCCGTGTAGACGGTGTTCAGCTCGCGCACCAGGTCGCGCACCCCGCGGTGGTCGCCGGCCGCTGAGTACTCCGGGTCCACCAGCCACCAGTCCGGGCCGGTCTCGTGCGACCACTCCGAGCCCTGGGCGAACTCCTGGCCCATGAAAAGCAGTTGCTTGCCCGGGTGGGACCACATGAAGCCCAGGTAGGCGCGGACGGTCGCCCGCCGCTGCCACCAGTCGCCCGGCACCTTGCCGACCAGCGAGCCCTTGCCGTGCACGACCTCGTCGTGCGAGATCGGCAGCACGTAGTTCTCGCTGTACGCGTACACCATCGAGAACGTCATCTCGTTGTGGTGGTACTTGCGGTGCACCGGCTCGTGGCCGATGTAGCCGAGCGAGTCGTGCATCCAGCCCATGTTCCACTTCAGGCCGAAGCCGAGGCCGCCGAAGCCGGTGTGGCCCACATGGTGGGTGGCGCGGGTCACGCCGTCCCACGCGGTGGACTCCTCGGCGATCGTGATCACGCCGGGGCAGCGGCGGTAGACGGTGGCGTTCATCTCCTGGAGGAAGGCCACCGCGTCCAGATTCTCCCGGCCGCCGTGGACGTTGGGCAGCCAGTCGCCGCCCTCGCGGGAGTAGTCCAGGTAGAGCATCGAGGCGACCGCGTCCACCCGCAGGCCGTCGATGTGGAAGTCCTCGCACCAGTAGACGGCGTTGGCGACCAGGAAGTTGCGCACCTCGGTCCGGCCGAAGTCGAACTCCAGCGTGCCCCAGTCCGGGTGCTCGGCCCGGCGCGGGTCGGCCGGCTCGTACAGCGGCTCACCGTCGAACCGGGCCAGCGCCCAGTCGTCCTTCGGGAAGTGCGCGGGCACCCAGTCCATGATCACGCCGATGCCGGCGCGGTGCAGCGCGTCCACCAGGTGCCGGAAGTCGTCGGGCGAGCCGAGGCCCGGCATCGGTGCGTAGTAGGAGGTGACCTGGTAGCCCCACGAACCGCTGAAGGGGTGGCCGGCGACCGGCATCAACTCCACGTGCGTGAAGCCGAGGTCCGCCACGTAGGCGGGCAGCTGCTCCGCCAGCTCGCGGTAGGTCAGGCCGGGCCGCCAGGACGGCAGATGCACCTCGTAGACCGAGAAGGGGGCGCGGTGCACCGGGACGTCCGCGCGGCGCGCCATCCAGTCCGTGTCCCGCCACGCGTACGCCGACTCCGTCACGATCGACGCGGTGGCCGGCGGCACCTCCGAGGCGCGTGCCATCGGGTCGGCCTTCATGCCGTGCGAGCCGTCCGGGTGCGCGATGTCGTACTTGTACGCCGTTCCCGGCCCGACGCCCGGCACGAACAGCTCCCACACGCCGGTGGATCCGAGCGAGCGCATCGGCAGCGAAGTGCCGTCCCAGAAGGTGAAGTCGGCGGCGAGCCGGACGCCGCGGGCGTTGGGCGCCCACACCGCGAAGCGGGTGCCGGTGACACCGGCGTGCGTCATCGGCTCGGAGCCGAGGGCCTTCCAGAGCTGCTCGTGGCGGCCCTCGCCGATGAGGTGGAGGTCCAGCTCGCCGAGCGACGGCAGGAAGCGGTACGGGTCGTCCACGACGACCTCGCCGCTCTCGTACGTCACCGCCAGCCGGTACTCCGGCACGGGGCCCTGCGGGAGCAGGGCGGAGAACAGGCCGTCGCCCTCGTCGGTCATGGCGACGCGGTCGTCGCCGACGACGAGCGAGACGGCGCGGGCGTACGGGCGCAGCGCCCGTACGCGCACGCCCTTCCGCTCGGGGTGCGCCCCGAGCAGCGCGTGCGGGTCGTGGTGCTCCCCGGCCAACAGCCTCCGGCGGTCCTCCGCATCGAGGGCACCCTCGCGCTCCCGGGTGCCCCCGGTGGCGGGGGTGTCCTCGCGCTCCCGGGGACTTTCAGGGGCGCGGGGAACTGCGCGCTCGGCTCCCGCGGTGGCGCGGGTCGCCACCGGCCGGGCGGGGCTGTCGCGGTCGTCCCCGGACCACCGGCGGGTGGTGGGCTGGGCGCGCAGTTCCCCGCGCCCCTGGGACGTGTCCTCTGCGGCGGGTGCGCCGCTGGTACGGGGTGCGCTCCCGGGGGCGGAGGCCTCGCGGCCCTGGGACGTGCCCTCTTGGGCAGATTCGCCGCTGGTGCGGGTGGCGGTCTCCGGGGCCGGCGACGTCGGGCCCTGGGCCGCGGCGGGGATCGGCGGCCTGGGGGCGGTGCCCGAGGCGGCAGGGTGGGGCGTGGTGGCGTCGTAGCCGCGAGCCGCGGCCTCGGGGAGGTCGCCGCTGGCGGGGGTCGGTTCGGGGCTCACGGGCGGGGTCTCCTCGGGCTGCGGGTTCGATGCCTGCGGGGTCGGGGGCGGGTTCATCGCGGGGTGGTCGTGGACAGCCTGGCCAGGGCGGACAGCGGGATCGGGAGCCAGGCGGGCCGGTGGCGGGCCTCGTAGCGTGCTTCGTAGACGGCCTTGTCCGTTTCGAAGGCCCGTATCAGCACGGGCTGTTCACGCGGGTCGGTGCCCGAGACGTCGGCGTATCCGGTGCAGTAGGCGTCCCGGTGCCTGGCCGCCCAGGGGCCGTTGCCGCTGTGGTGGGCGGCGTAGTCGAAGGAGCGGAGCATGCCGGCCACGTCCTGCACCGGCGGTGCCGGCTTGCGGCGTTCCGCCAGCGGGCGGGCCGGCTCGCCCTCGAAGTCGATCAGCACCCACTCCCCGCCGGGCCGGCGCAGCGCCTGGCCGAGGTGCAGGTCGCCGTGGATGCGCTGGGCGGTGACCGCGTGGCCGGGCAGCGTGACGGCGCCGAGCTTGGCGAGGTCGTCGAAGGCGGAGCGCAGCGCGTCGGCGTACGGGCGCACCGCGGGTACCTCGGCGGCGGTCTCGTCCAGCCTGCGCGCCATGCCGGCGGCGATACTTTCCAGCGCCGCGCCGCCCAGCGCGCGTACCGGCAGTGCGGCGGCGAGCGAGGCGTGCACCTCGGCGGTGGCGCGGCCGAGCGCCGCCGCCTCGGCGCGGAAGTCGCCGTCCTCGGCGACCGAGGCCAGCGCGAGCGCCCAGCCGTCGGACGAGCCGGGCAGGAAGCGCTGCAGCACGCCGAGTGTGGTGGGCTCCTCGGCGGCGGGCCCCGGGCCGGGTTCCAGCGACTCGAACCACGCGACCGGCTCGGCGACCCGCCGCGACCCCGCCCTGGCCAGGGCCAGCGAGAGTTCGAGGTCGGGGTTGGTGCCGGGCGAGACGCGGCGGAAGAGCTTGAGGATATAGGTGTCGCCGTAGACCACCGAGGTGTTGGACTGCTCGGCGGTGGACACCCGCGGGGCGAGCCCGGGCGGGAAGACCGCGTGCGGCTCGGTGGTGAAGCGCAGCCGCCCGGTGCGGCCGGGCAGCCGCAGGCGTTCGAGCAGCAGCGAGGCCAGCCGGGGGTCGTGCGGGGCGTCGTAGAGGGTCAGCCCGTCGTAGGGGCCGCCGACGGCCGGGCCCAGCGCGGTCGGCACCAGGGCGGACGGCAGCAGCGGATGCGCGCCGAGCAGCAGTTGGTAGCAGTCGGCGGGACGCCCCGGCTGCTCGACGTCGATCAGCACGTGCAGCAGGCCGAGGGGTCCGAGCCGGCCGCCGGGAGGCATCAACTCGGTCGCCGCGGCCAGCCGGAAGCCGCCGATCGGCAGCCCCTTGCCGGCGAACCAGCGCTGCCGCGGCAACCAGCCGCGCAGCAGTGGTTCGAGGGAGCGCAGCAGTCCGGGCGCGGTGTCGTGCCCGCCAAGCGGCGACCCGGACGGCGTAACGGGGCTGTGAGTGGAGTGGGTGGTGGGAGTAGGGGACACAGGAGGGACGGAGGGCACGGGGGGAACACGGGTCCAGGAGCTGTCCGACATGACGTCCTTTCCCCGGGGAGTCGCGCACCCGGCCGCTTCGTCGAACGGCAGGGGCGCCAGCCTCCCGGATGACGGGTTCGGGCTGTCCGGCGACACGGGGAGCCTGCCCCGGGCGGGTGACAGGAAACCGCCGTACGGCCCGCCCGCGTAACGTTCCGGTTGCCACTTCGCGCACCGGTCGTGCGGTCGGCCCGGCGGAGCCTGGCATGCTGCGAACGAGGTACGTCCGGGTAAATCCCGGTTACGCCAGGATGCGTCTGGATACCTCTGGATACTGCCAAAGGTGCGTCAGGCCCGCTACTCGGGCGCGCTCCCCCGGGGTCCTTCGGGTGCGGGGGGCCGGACCGGCCGGCCCCCCGCCGTCATGACGGGTTGCGGCGCAGCCGGAACCAGTAGAAGCCGTGTCCAGCGAGGGTGAGCAGGTACGGCAGTTGGCCGATCGCCGGGAAGCGGACCCCGCCGATCAGTTCCACCGGGTGCCGGCCCGCGAACTGGCGCAGGTCCAGCTCGGTGGGCTGGGCGAACCGGGAGAAGTTGTTCACGCACAGCACGAGGTCGTCGCCGTCCTCCCGCAGGAAGGCGAGCACGGCCGGGTTGCTGGACGGCAGCTCGGTGTAGGAGCCCAGGCCGAACGCGCGGTTCTGCTTGCGGATCTCGATCATCCGCCGGGTCCAGTGCAGCAGCGAGCTGGGTGAGCTCATCTGCGCCTCGACGTTGGTGACCTGGTAGCCGTAGACCGGGTCCATGATGGTCGGCAGGTAGAGCCGTCCGGGGTCGCTTGAGGAGAAACCGGCGTTGCGGTCGGGCGTCCACTGCATCGGGGTGCGCACGCCGTCGCGGTCGCCCAGCCAGATGTTGTCGCCCATGCCGATCTCGTCGCCGTAGTAGAGAATGGGCGAGCCGGGCAGGGACAGCAGCAGAGCGGTGAACAGCTCGATCTGGTTGCGGTCGTTGTCGAGCAGCGGTGCCAGTCTGCGGCGGATGCCGATGTTGGCCCGCATGCGCGGATCCTTGGCGTACTCCGAGTACATGTAGTCGCGTTCTTCGTCGGTGACCATTTCGAGGGTCAGCTCGTCGTGGTTCCGCAGGAAGATGCCCCACTGGCAGGTGTCGGGGATGGCCGGGGTCTTGGCCAGGATTTCCGAGACCGGGTAGCGGGACTCACGCCGTACCGCCATGAAGATGCGCGGCATGACCGGGAAGTGGAAGGCCATGTGGCATTCGTCACCGCCCTTGTGGAAGTCGCCGAAGTAGTCGACGACGTCCTCCGGCCACTGGTTGGCCTCGGCGAGCAGCACGGTGTCCGGATACTGCGCGTCGATCTCGGCGCGCACCTTCTTCAGGAAGTCGTGCGTGCGCGGCAGGTTCTCGCAGTTGGTGCCCTCCTGCTGGTACAGGTAGGGCACCGCGTCGAGCCGGAAGCCGTCGATGCCGAGGTCGAGCCAGAACCGCAGCGCCGCCAGGATCTCCTCCTGCACCTGCGGGTTCTCGTAGTTGAGATCCGGCTGGTGGGAGAAGAAGCGGTGCCAGTAGTACTGCTTGCGCACCGGGTCGAAGGTCCAGTTCGACGCCTCGGTGTCGACGAAGATGACCCGGGCGTCGGGGAACTGCTTGTCGTCGTCGGCCCAGGTGTAGTAGTCGCCGTAGGGGCCTTCGGGGTCGCTGCGGGACTGCTGGAACCACTCGTGCTGGTCGCTCGTGTGGTTCATGACGAAGTCGATGATCACGCGCATGCCGCGTTGGTGGGCGGCGTCCACGAACTCCACGAAGTCGGCCAGGTCGCCGAATTCCGGGAGCACCGCGGTGTAGTCGGACACGTCGTAGCCGCCGTCGCGCAGCGGGGAGGCGAAGAACGGCGGCAGCCACAGGCAGTCGACGCCCAGCCATTGCAGATAGTCGAGTTTGGCGGTGATGCCCTTCAGGTCGCCGACACCGTCGCCGTTGCTGTCCTGGAAGGAGCGGACGAGGACTTCGTAGAACACCGCCCGTTTGAACCAGTCGGGATCACGGTCCTTGGCCGGGGTGTCCTCGAAGGTGTCAGGTACGGGTTCGTTGACGATCAACTGAGTGACCCTCCGATCGATGGAGACGGTCGCAGCGACAGGACGTGCGCGGGCGCGCGGCCCGGTTCAAGGCGCACATAGTTGTCTCTGCCCCAGTGGTAGGTCTCGCCGGTGAGCGCGTCGCGCACCGGGAAGGACTCGTGCCAGGAGAGGCCGAGTTCCGGCATGTTCAACGACACGGTCGCCTCCTGGGTGTGGAACGGGTCCAGGTTGACGACCACCAGTACGACGTCGTCGCCGCGGCGCTTGGAAAAGGCGAGCAGCGCGTCGTTGTCCACCGGATGGAATGTGATGTCCCGCAGCTGCTGGAGCGCCGGATGACGGCGGCGCAACCGGTTGAGCGTGGTGATCAGCGGGGCCAGCGAGCGCCCCTCGGCCTCCGCGGCCGCCCAGTCGCGCGGCCGCAGTTCGTACTTCTCCGAGTGCAGATACTCCTCACTCCCGGGCTTGGCGGGATCCGCCTCGCACAGCTCGAAGCCCGCGTAGACCCCCCAGCTGGGGGACAGGGTCGCCGCGAGCACCGCCCTGACCTCGAAGGCGGGGCGGCCGCCGTTCTGCAGATAGGCGTGCAGGATGTCGGGGGTGTTGACGAAGAAGTTCGGCCGCATCCAGGCCGCCTTCTCCCCGCTCAGCTCCCGCATGTAGTCGGCGAGCTCGGCCTTTTCTGTGCGCCAGGTGAAGTAGGTGTAGGACTGCTGGAAGCCGATCTGCCCGAGGGCGCTCATCATGGCCGGCCGGGTGAAGGCCTCGGCCAGGAAGATCACATCCGGGTGCGTGCGGTTGATGTCGGCGATCACCTTCTCCCAGAAGACCACCGGCTTGGTGTGCGGGTTGTCGACCCGGAAGATCCGCACCCCGTGCGCCATCCAGTGCCGCAGCACCCGCAGCGTCTCGCGGACGATGCCGGGGAAGTCCTCGTCGAAGGCGACCGGGTAGATGTCCTGGTACTTCTTCGGCGGGTTCTCCGCGTACGCGATCGTGCCGTCCGCCCGGTGCGCGAACCACTCCGGGTGCTTGGCGACCCAGGGGTGGTCGGGGGAGCACTGCAGCGCGAAGTCCAGCGCGACCTCCAGCCGCAGCTCCTTGGCGGTGGCCACGAAGTGGTCGAAGTCCTCCATGGTGCCCAGGTCCGGGTGGATCGCGTCGTGCCCGCCCTCGGGTGAGCCGATGGCCCACGGCGAGCCGACGTCGTCGGGACCCGCCGTCAGGGTGTTGTCGGGGCCCTTGCGGAAGGCTGCGCCGATCGGGTGGATCGGCGGCAGGTACACCACGTCGAAGCCCATCGCGGCCACCGCGGGCAGCCGCTGCGCGGCGGTGCGGAACGTGCCGTGCTGCGGCGGGGCGCCCTGCTGGACCACCGCGCCCTCCGAGCGCGGGAAGAACTCGTACCAGGACCCGAACAGCGCCCGCTGCCGCTCCACGTGCAGCGGCAGCGGCCGGGACGCGCTGACCAGTTCGCGCAGCGGGAAGCGGTCGAGCACCGCCACCACGTCGGGGGTCAGCGCCGCCGCGTGCCGGGAGGCGATCGGCCGGGCGGTGTCCCGCAGTGCGTCGGCCGCGGCCAGCACCACGGCCCGCCCGTCGGCCTTGGGCACCCCGGCGGCGGCACGCTCGTACAGCAACGCGCCCTCGGTCAGCACCAGGTCGGTGTCGATGCCGGCCGGGATCTTGATCCCCGCGGTGTGCCGCCAGGTCGCGACCGGGTCGGACCAGGCCTCCACCGTGTACGACCAGCGGCCCTCCGCGGTGGGGGTGACCCTGGCGCCCCACCGGTCGGTGCCCGGCTCCAGCTCGCGCATCGGGGTCCAGGGCCCCGACCGGCCGGCGGGATCGCGCAGCACCACGTTGGCGGCGACCGCGTCATGCCCCTCCCGGAACACGGTGGCGGTCACCTCGAAGGTCTCGCCCACCACCGCCTTGGCCGGCCGGCGGCCGCCGTCCACCAGCGGCCGGACATCGAGAACGGGAATGCGACCGATCATTTCCTCACCTGACAGCGCTGGGTACGGGACGACGACTTCCGCTCTTTTTAACTGTTCTTGGCGTTGTCGGCCTGCCTGCGTGGCCGCGGACCTCCGCGATCACCCGGGTGGCGGTGGCGGGGCCGTACGGGTGCCCCCGCCGGGGCCGGACGAGCCGTTCGGGCGCGGTGCACCGGGGAGCCTGCCCACGGTCTACGCGCGACACGCACCACCTGACGGCGTTTCGGGAGCGCGCCCCCGGTGCTCTGTTCTCTGCCCCCGCAACCCCGGTGGAACCAGGAGCGGGAGAGCGCCCGGGGCGTCCCGGCAGGTCCGCTTTGACACCCCTGTGCGCGCCGCTCATTGCGCCCCGTCGTGCGCCCCAGGCGGCCGCGGAGCCGCAGTTGTGCTCCCTGCGGGCCGTGTGATCCAAGCCATCAGCATCGCATCCACCGGCCGCGTGTGCACGGCTGTCCGCCCCTCTGACCGGCGGCCCGGCGCGCCCGAAACCCGCTGGACATTTCCCCGCCCCCTCTCGTACACCCGGCTGAACGCGCCCGCGCTCGCGCACCGGTGACGCTCACTCCCGTGAGCCGCCGTTCGAGCGTTTGAACCACCGGATCGGGGACTCCACCCGCGAGCCCCCCGCCCGCCGGGCTACGGTCGAAGGGTGAAGGCTATCCGTCGTTTCACCGTGCGCACCGTCCTGCCGGAACCTCTGCGCCCGCTGGGGGGTCTGGCCCAGAATCTCCGCTGGTCATGGCACCAGGAGACCAGGGAGCTTTTCCAGAGCGTCGATCCCGAGGGCTGGCGGGCAGCCCAGGGCGACCCCGTACGGCTGCTCGGCACGGTCGGCAAGGACCGGCTCGCCGCGCTCGCCGACGACCGGCGCTTCCTGCGCCGGCTGACCGCCGCCGCGGAGGACCTCGCCGACTACACCGGCAGCCCCCGCTGGTATCAGGAACAGAGCGACCTGCCCGCCGCCATCGCCTACTTCTCCCCCGAGTTCGGGATCACCTCCGCGCTGCCGCAGTATTCCGGCGGCCTGGGGATCCTCGCGGGGGACCACCTCAAGGCCGCCAGCGACCTCGGCGTACCGCTGATCGGCGTCGGCCTGCTCTACCGGCACGGCTACTTCCGCCAGACCCTCTCCCGTGAGGGCTGGCAGCAGGAGCAGTACCCGGTGCTCGATCCCAACTCGCTGCCCGTCAGCCCGCTGCGCGAGGCCGACGGCACCCCGGCCCGGATAAGCCTGGTGCTGCCCGGCGGCCGCGCGCTGCACGCCAGGATCTGGAAGGCCCAGGTCGGCCGGGTGCCGCTGCTGCTGCTCGACTCCGACGTCGAGGGCAACCAGGCCGCGGAGCGCGACGTCACCGACCGCCTCTACGGCGGCGGCAGCGAGCACCGGCTGCTCCAGGAGATGCTGCTCGGCATCGGCGGGGTCCGTGCGGTCCGCGCCTACTGCCGGATCACCGGCCACCCCGAGCCCGAGGTCTTCCACACCAACGAGGGCCACGCCGGCTTCCTCGGCCTGGAGCGGATCCGCGAGCTGTCCCTGGAAGGCCTGGACTTCGACGCGGCGCTCGAAGCGGTCCGCGCGGGCACCGTCTTCACCACCCACACTCCCGTCCCGGCCGGCATCGACCGGTTCGACCGCGAGCTGGTCGCCCGCCACCTCGGCGACGGGGGCGAGCTGTCCGGCGTCGACACCGGACGCATCCTCGGACTGGGCATGGAGACCCACCGGGGCGGCGACCCCAATCTGTTCAACATGGCGGTGATGGGCCTGCGGCTGGCCCAGCGCGCCAACGGGGTGTCCACCCTGCACGGGGCCGTCAGCCGGGGGATGTTCGCCGGCCTGTGGCCGGGCTTCGACCCCGAGGACGTGCCGATCACCTCCATCACCAACGGGGTGCACGCCCCCACCTGGGTGGCCCCCGAGGTGCTGCGGCTCGCCGCCAAGCAGATCGGCGTGCAGCGCGCCGAGGACGCGCTGATGATCGGCGGCACGGACCGCTGGGAGGCGATCGGCGCCATCCCCGACACGGCCGTCTGGGAGCTGCGCCGCGAGCTGCGCGAACAGCTCGTGGACGACGTACGCCGCCGGGTCCGCGCCTCCTGGCGGCAGCGCGGCGCCGGCGACGCGGAACTGGGCTGGACCGACCACGTCCTCGACCCGGACGTCCTGACCATCGGCTTCGCCCGCCGCGTCCCCTCCTACAAGCGCCTCACCCTGATGCTGCGCGACCAGGACCGGCTGATGGAGCTGCTGCTGCACCCCGAGCGGCCGATCCAGATCGTCGTCGCCGGCAAGGCGCACCCCGCGGACGACAGCGGCAAGCGCCTGGTCCAGGAGCTGGTCCGGTTCACCGACGACCCCCGGGTGCGGCACCGCATCGTCTTCCTGCCCGACTACGACATGCGGATGGCCCGGCTGCTCTACCCCGGCTGCGACGTCTGGCTCAACAACCCGCTGCGCCCGCTGGAGGCCTGCGGCACCTCCGGGATGAAGGCCGCGCTCAACGGCTGCCTCAACCTGTCGGTGCTCGACGGCTGGTGGGACGAGTGGTTCGACGGTGACAACGGCTGGGCGATCCCCACCGCCGACGGCATCACCGACGAGGACCGGCGCGACGAGCTGGAGGCGGCCGCGCTCTACGACCTGCTGGAGAACCAGGTCGCCCCGCGCTTCTACGACCACGGCTCGCGCGGCCTGCCGCAGCGCTGGATCGAGATGGTCAGGCACACCCTGGCCACCCTCGGCCCCAAGGTGCTGGCCGGCCGCATGGTCCGCGACTACGTCACCCGGCTCTACGCCCCCGCCGCCCGCTCGCACCGCGCCATACAGGGCTCAGCGGCGGCCGAGCTGGCCGAGTGGAAGGGGCGGGTGCGCCGCGAGTGGCAGCAGGTGTCGGTCGACCACGTGGAGACCGACTCGATCGAAGGCACGCCGGAACTGGGGTCCACCCTCACCCTGCGCACCCAGATCAGCCTGGGCGGGCTCGACCCCGCCGACGTCGACGTCCAGCTGCTCTCCGGGCGGGTGGACGCCGCCGACCGGATGGCCGAGCCCACCGTGCTGTCCCTCAAGCCGACCGGGCGGTCCGACATCGCGGGCAAGCACGCCTACGAGGGTCCACTGACCCTGGACCGCACCGGCTCCTTCGGCTACACCGTCCGGGTGCTGCCGGCCCACCCGCTGCTCGCCGGGCCGGCCGAGCTGGGCCTGGTCGCGGTGCCGGCCGAGACGGCCGGCATGACGGCGGGCATCCTGCGGTAGGTCCCGCCGGGGTCAGGCGGCGCGGGAGCCGCGGGCGCGGCGGCCCGCCGCGCCGCCGCGGCCCGCGGCCGCGCCGGGACCGGTGCGGCGCCCCGCGGGGTTGCCGGTGCGGCGGCGCTGGGGCGTACCGGCCGAGGCCTTCGGCTTCGCCGGTGCGGCCTGCTCGGGCGCCACCGGCAGCGCGACCGGCGTGCCGGACGGCTTGCGGGCGCCGGTGATCCTGACCAGGTCGGGGTCGCCGGGCCGCACCCGGGCGCTGGCCGGACGGATCCCGGCCTGCGCCATCAGCTTGGCGTTCTCCCGCCGCTGCTCGGGCAGCACGAGGGTCACCACCGTCCCGGACTCGCCCGCCCTGGCGGTCCGCCCGCCGCGGTGCAGGTAGTCCTTGGCCTCGGTGGGCGGGTCGACGTTGACCACCAGGTCCAGGCCCTCGATGTGGATACCGCGGGCGGCGACGTTCGTGGCGATCAGCGCGTCGGCGGTGCCGGTGCGGAACTGGTCGAGCGCCCGGTTGCGCTGCGGCTGGGACTTGCCGCCGTGCAGGGCCACCGCCCGTACGCCCTGGCCCAGCAGGTGCTTGGTGAGCCGGTCGGCGCCGCGCTTGGTGCCGACGAACATGATCACCCCGCCCTTGCGGGCGGCGATCTCCGCGGTGACCGCCCGCTTGGTGGCCTCGTCGACGTGCAGCACGTGGTGCTCCATCGTGGTGACGGTCGCCGCGGAGGGGTCCACCGAGTGCGTCACCGGGGCGTGCAGGAAGCGCTTGACCAGCTTGTCGACATTGCGGTCCAGCGTGGCCGAGAACATCATCCGCTGCCCGTCGGCCCGCACCTGCTCCATCAGCCTGGTGACCTGCGGCAGGAAGCCCATGTCGGCCATCTGGTCGGCCTCGTCCAGGACGGTCACCGCGACCTTGTCCAGCGAGCAGGCCCGCCGGTCGATGAGGTCCGCGAGCCGCCCCGGGGTCGCGACAAGCACCTCGGCGCCGGCCTTGAGCGCGGCGGTCTGCCGGTTGATCGACGCGCCGCCGACGACCGAGGTGATCCGCAGGCCGAGCACCTTCGCGTACGGGTCGAGCGCCTCGGTGACCTGCCCGGCCAGCTCACGGGTGGGC
This sequence comes from Streptomyces sp. NBC_01198, assembly GCF_036010485.1. Lineage (NCBI taxonomy): Bacteria > Bacillati > Actinomycetota > Actinomycetes > Kitasatosporales > Streptomycetaceae > Streptomyces > Streptomyces sp. NBC_01198. The sequence continues at coordinate 2,408,440 of NZ_CP108568.1, read as the reverse complement.
ACCAGCACCAGCGCCAGCGGCTGCCTGGCCTCGGCCCGCCGCCCCGCGGCCTTCGTCCTGGCCAGCAGCGGCAGCCCGAACGCCAGCGTCTTGCCCGAGCCGGTCCTGCCGCGGCCGAGCACGTCCCGGCCGGCCAGCGAGTCGGGCAGGGTGGCGGCCTGGATCGGGAACGGCTCGGTCACCCCGTGGGCTTCGAGAGCGGCGACGAGCGCCGGGTCCAGCGGCAGCTGGGAGAAGAGCGTGACGGGCGACACAGGTGACACGGGCGTTTCCTTCCTCGGGCCGCCGGTGCGGCGGCTGCATGCGAGAGGCCCGCACCACGCGGTGCGGGCCTCCCAAGACCGGACGCAGCGGCCCGGTGACGCCGGTCAGAGCGCCCGGATGTTCTCCGCCTGCGGGCCCTTCTGGCCCTGGGTGACCTCGAACTCGACCTTCTGGCCCTCAAGCAGCTCGCGGTAACCCTGCGACTGGATGTTCGAGTAGTGGGCGAAGACATCGGAGCCGCCGCCGTCCTGCTCGATGAAGCCGAAGCCCTTTTCCGAGTTGAACCACTTCACGGTTCCGGTAGCCATAATCCATCTCCTACTGGTGGGGCAGTTTCCAGATCCGCACTGTACGGATCCGGGTCGCTGTAGATGATCACCCCACACCGGAGAATTCCGGCAAAAACAAAAGTGCGCCCGGAGATCGCAATCATCCAGGCGCACGCAAAGTTCTGGGTCCCACAACTGCAACAACGTCCACTCTACCAGACCCCCATGGGCCACCACCCGGACCGGCCACGGCGGGCCGGCCCGGGTGCGTTCCGCCGTTCGGGCGGATCGGCGGTGCCGTGTGTGTCAGCTGACGTTGACGGCGGTGTCGTCGATGAGGAACGAGGTGGCCAGGGAGGAGTCCTCGGTCCCGGTGAACTTCAGGGTGACGGTCTGGCCGATGTAGGGGGTGAGGCTGACGGTGCGCTGGACGTAGCCGGTGCCCTTGTTGATGTTGGAGTAGGAGGCCACGGTGGTGGTGCCGGCTGCGACGGTGAGCTTGTCGTAGGCGGTGGTGGTGGTGGTCTCGCTGGAGTCGACGTAGAGGTAGAAGGTGAGGGTGGCGCTGGTGCAGCCGGCGGGGATGGTGACGGGCTGGGAGAGGGTGTCGGTGTGGGTGGTGCCGTAGCCGTCGAGCCAGGCCTTGTAGGAGCCGGCGTGGGCGGGGGCGTCGGTGCTGCTGTCGATGACTCCGCTGGAGGAGGTCCAGCTGGTGGCGCCGCTTTCGAAGCCGGGGTTGGCCAGGAGTTGGCCGGCGGTGCAGCCGCCGCCTCCGCCGCTGCTGGTGACGGACCAGGTGAAGGACGCGGTGCCGGTGGCGTTGGTGGAGTCCTTCGCGGTGACGGTGACGCTGTAGGTGCCGGTGGTGGCGGAGGTGGTGCCGGAGATCAGGCCGGTCGAGGAGCTGATCGACAGACCCGGCGGCAGACCGGTCGCGGTGTAGGTCAGGGCGCCGCTGTTGCTGCTGGACGCGTGGATCTGCAGGCTGACCGCGGTGCTCACCTTGGTGGACTGGTTGCCCGGGTTGGTCACCGTCACGCCGGTCGGGGTGGTCACCCGGCTGCCGACGCCGATCGCCGCGAAGGTGTTGGCCACCGTGTTGTACGTGGCGCTGTTGGCGCCCCACAGGTCGGCCGCCGCCTGCAGCGACTGGGTACGGGCCGCCGCGTAGTTGGTGGTCGAGGTGAAGCGCTCGGTCAGTGCCTTGTACCAGAGCTTGAGCGCGTTGTCCCGGCCGATGCCCGGCACCGGCAGGTTGTCGTACGTCGGGCTGTTGTAGCTGACCCCGCCGACGACCTTGGCGCCGCTGCCCTCGGAGAGCAGGTAGAACAGGTGGTTGGCCGGACCGGAGGAGTAGTGGACGTCCAGGCCGCCGAGGCTGGAGGACCAGTAGTCCTTCGAGCCGCCGTCCTTGCTGGGCTTGTCCATGTACCGCAGCGGGGAGCCGTCACCGTTGATGTTGATCTTCTCGCCGATGAGGTAGTCGCCCGGGTCGGCGGAGGTGTTGGAGTAGAACTCCACACCGGTGCCGAAGATGTCGGACGTCGCCTCGTTCAGGCCGCCGGACTCACCGGTGTAGTTCAGGCCCGCGGTGTTGGCGGTGACACCGTGGCTCATCTCGTGGCCCGCGACGTCCAGTGCCGTCAGCGGGTGCGCGTTGCCGCTGCCGTCGCCGTAGGTCATGCAGAAGCAGGAGTCGTCCCAGAAGGCGTTGACGTAGCTGTTGCCGTAGTGGGTCCTGGAGTACGCCGCCCGGCCGTCGTCGGCGATGCCGTTGCGGCCGAAGGTGTTCTTGTAGAAGTCCCAGGTCTCCTGGGCGCCGTAGGCCGCGTCCACACCCGCGGTCTGCGCGGTGGTGCCGCTGCCGTCGCCCCAGGTGTCGTCCGCGTCGGTGAACAGGGTGCCCGTTCCTGACGTGGCGTGGTTCAGGTTGTACGTCTTGTGGCCGCCACGGGTGTTGTCGGTCAGCTGGTAGGTGCTGCCCGACAGCGTCGTGGTGATGCTCACCTGGCCGCTGTACTCACTGTTGCCGACGCCGGTCTCGATGCCCTGGTACTCGTAGAGCTTCGATCCGGTGGTGGCGTCGGTGATCACGTGCAGCTGGTTGGGGGTGCCGTCGTCCTGCAGGCCGCCGATCACCGACTCCCAGGCGAGCACGGGGGTCCCGGACCCGGCCCAGACCACCTTGCGCGGCGAGTTCACCGCGGTCGGGGCCTTGGCGCCGTCGGCCTTCGCCCGCGAGATGGCGAAGGACTTCGCCGAGTCGGCGGTCTTGACCGCGCTCGTCGAGGCCACCGCGATCGACGCGTTGGTCGCCTTCTCCACGCCGGTGGTCGCGCCCAGCGGGCTCTGGTGGACGATCAGGTCGCCGCCGAGCACCGGCAGTCCCTGGAACGTGCGCTCGTAGCGGGTGTGGGTGCTGCCGTCGGCGTCCTGGGACACCGACTTGACGACCAGTTTCTCCTGGGCGCCCAGATGCAGCGACGACGCGGTCGTCGCCGCCTGCGACGCGGCCCGCGCGGTGAGCGCGGCCTGCTGCGCGGGGGTCAGCGAGGCCGGCAGGGCGCCCGGCCTGGGCTGCGCATGGGTGTTCCCGGCCTGCGCCGAGCCGGTCTGTGCGGCGGGTTCTGCCGCCGCGGTACCGGCCGGCAGCGTCACGGCGACCATCGCCGCACCGGCGATCAGCGCGCCGACGGCTGCTGCCGTGCGGGCCGTACGGGGGGATCGTGCCACTCGTCACTCCTTCTGCGGCGGCCGCGGGTATGCGGCCGGTGACAGTCCCGGCGGGTGGGGTTGGTGATCCGTCCGGGTAGAGCTGTGGTTCTGCTGTGGAACGGGGCACAGAGTGGCACCCTTTACCTGTTCATGTCAGTCCTGTGGTGTCAACTTGGCCGAAATTCGTCCGGTGTCCGGAGGGTCGCGTCCGCATAACGGTGACATGTGAGAACCGTGTTGCGGGCGCAAGAAGTTTGCCCGAGATTTGACGCGGGGCAATCCCGGCCAACCCGGCCATTCGTACGGAGTGTGCGGCTCCGCTGTCTACAGTGGCCACCCTCGGCGGGGGCAGGGGCCCACGCCGGTGCGGCCGAATACCGAGGTGGCGATGTCCCGGATATCAGAACTGTCCAGCGAGTCCGGCCTGCCCCGTGCGGCGGAGGGCACGGGGCAGGCCGAACTCGCCGCGCAGACCAGGCTCTACATACCGGCCCACCCCCGGTATCCGGCCGACCCCGAGCAGCCGCCGGGCGTCGGCTTCGAGTTCCTGACCGAACCGGACACCGGCGCCCCGGTCCCGGTGGCCTTCACCACCCTCGATGCCCTGGTCACGGCGCTCGGCGAGAGCCAGCCCTGGATCGCGATGCCCGCAGGGCCGTTCACCGAGCTCATGCGCCGCAACGGCTTCGGCCGCGTCACGGTCGACCCGGCCGTCGCGCCAGGGACCGAGCCGTACTGGACCCCCGAGAACATCCGCGCCTACACCGAGGCGGTGCAGCGATGAGCGCCGGATACAACGTCATCCTGGGCGACCTGGCCGGTATGGCCTCCACCTTCCACACCCAGGCGACCGACTACGCCGCCCTCAAGGCGGACGTGGCGCCGCCGATCGCCGCGTCCGGCGACGCCGGACTCGACGACTCCATCGCCTCGATCATGGACGCCATCGCGGGCCTGCACGCCAAGCTCGCCGGCCGGATCGAGGAGCACGCCAACGGCCTGGACTACGCCCACGGCTCCTACCAGCGCCATGACATCGACGTACACGGCCTGTTCGAGGATCTGATGCCCGATGAGTGACAGCTGGATAGGCGGGGACATCGGCGGTCTCCACACCATGGGGACCACCCTGAGCGGCGCCAAGGAGCAGCTCGACGGCGTGGTCAAACCGCTCGGCGAAGGCGTCGAGACGCTGGTCTCCGACGCGGGCTGGAAGGGCGAGGCCGCCGAGGAGTTCCGGTCCCGCTGGGCGGAGGACTCGATGGCCGCCGGCGGCTTCGCCGAACTGGTCAAGGCCACCGGCGAGGCCATCACCGAGCTCGCGCACGCGCTCGGCGAGGCCAACAGCGCCCTGCAGAACGCCGCGGACGTCGCCACGTCCAAGGGCGTCCCGGTCGGCAAGATGGGCGAGCCGGGCAACATGGTGACCGCCAGGCCGCCCACCGCGGACGACCAGAAGGCGATCGGCGACCTCAACGAATACGCCGGCGTCTACAAGGAGATCATGCACAAGGGGCAGGCGGCCCGGATCGCCTGCGCCAAGAAGCTCAACGCGCTCTACGACTCGCTCGACCCGAAGGAGCCCATGCACAAGGGCGACAAGATCGTCGTCGCCGACTACCTGCGGGCGCTGTGGACCTCCAAGGCCGACGACGAGCGCAAACTCGGCCTCGACGCGGGCAAGAAGCTCACCGAGGCGGAGAAGAAGCACGAGGAGGCGCTCAAGGCGATGAGGGAGGAGGAGGCCAAGTTCCGCACCGCGGAGGCCGACCTCCCCAAGGCCTTCCGCCTCAAGGGCGAGTACCAGCGGCTCGGCACCCAGATCGACGCGCTGGACGCGGAGGTCGCGGCCAGCAAGAACGGCAGCCCGTTCCTGCCCTACGACCGGGTGCTCAACTACAAGGTCGCCGACGCGCTCAAGGGCTTCAGATTCGTCGAAGGAGCACCGGAGTTCCTCAAGGAGATCCCGGTGGTGGACGTCCTCGCGGTCGGCGCGATCGGCCTGGTGGAGGCCAAGGAGGACCACGACAAGGGCTGGTCCTGGAAGCACTCGGTGGCCGTCGACGTCGGCGCCGGAGTGGTCGGCCTGGCCGCGGGCGCGGCCGCGGTGGCGGCCGCCCCCGAGATCGGTATCGGCCTGGGCGCCGCGGCGACGGCGGCCACCGCCGGCGCGGTCTTCGTCGGCGTAGGGTATTTCACGGACGAGGCCTTCCACGAGCACTGGAGCGAGGACATCCACGACCACGGTGTCGTCGCGGGCATCGGGGACGGCACCTGGAACGTCACCAAGAACACCGGTGAGGACATGAAGAACCTGGCAGTGGGCACCGCCAAGGGCATCGGCAACGCCGGAAAGTCGGTCTGGCACCATGCCACCGGCTGGCTCTGACCCCGGCGTTCCCGCCGTCGAGCCGTTCCCGCAGCCCTTCCTCGGCACGAGCTGGCTGCACCGCGGGTTCGGCTACGGGGTGCGCCGCGGCCTGGTCGTCCTGGGCTCGCTGCTCTTCGTCGCCGTGGTGGGGCTGGTGGCGGTCGCGCTGTATCTGGGCTTCGTGTCGCTCTTCCCACCCCGGGCGCGGATCGTCATCCACGTCCTGGAGGGCGCCGCCGCGGTGGTGGCGCTGGTCGTCGGGTGGGTACGGCAGCGCCCGGTGAACCGGGTGCCGGTCACCCCGGCGCAGGTGGCCGAATCCCGGCACCGGGCAGCGCGCACCGGCGCCCGGGCGTACGGCAACCAGGGCCTGGCGATCCTGCTGGCGCCGGTGCTGCCGGCGATCGCCGCGCGGTTGCTCGGCAGCGTCCTCGCGGCGCTCTTCGTCCGCGAGACGCCCCGCGAGACCGGGGCGCGGCAGGACTACGAGCGCCGCCTCGCCGAGGCCGGAGGCGGCGCGGCACGGCAGATCCGCCGCGGCGCCGAGCGGCGACCGCCGCGCGGCGGCCCCGCCGGGCGCCGGGCCCGGCGCCAGATCCGGCGAACGGACACGTCCTAGGCGCCGCGGGCCAGGCGGGATCTGTCGGGCCCGGCCTAGGCCAGACCGTCCCGCCAGGCCGCGTCCAGCTGGGCGTAGTGGCCGTCACCCGCGATGAGTTCGGCCGGGGTGCCGTCCTCCACGACGCGCCCGTCGCGCATCACCAGGACGCGGTCGGCGATCGCCACGGTGGACAGCCGGTGGGCGATGATGACCGCCGTGCGGCCGGTGAGCACCGTCTGCATGGCGTACTGGACCGCGCGTTCGCCGGGGATGTCCAGGGACGAGGTCGCCTCGTCGAGGATCAGCACGCCCGGGTCGGCCAGCAGCGCGCGGGCGAACGCGACGAGCTGGCGCTGGCCGGCCGAGATCCGGCCGCCGCGCTTGCGGACGTCCGTGTCGTAGCCGTCCGGCAGCGCGGCGATGAAGTCGTGCGCGCCGATCGCGCGGGCCGCGGCCTCGACCTCCTCGCGGGAGGCGTCGGGACGGCCGATGGCGATGTTGTCCGCGACGGTGCCGGAGAAGAGGAACGCCTCCTGCGTCACCATGACCACCCCGCGGCGCAGGTCGACCGGTGACAGGTCGCTCAGCCGGACGCCGTCCAACAGCACCCGGCCGCCGCTCGGGTCGTAGAACCTGGCCAGCAGCTTGGCCAGGGTGGACTTGCCCGCGCCGGTCGCGCCGACCACCGCGAGGGTCTGCCCGGCGGGCAGCCGCAGGTCGAAGGCGGGCAGCACCTCGCCACCGGTCCGGTAGCCGAACCGCACCCGGTCGAAGACCACCTCGCGCCCCGGCCGGCCGCCGGCCGTCGGCGGCAGCGCGACAGGGTGCTCGGGCATCGGCACGGTCGGGCTCTGGGCCAGCAGGCCGGCGATCTTCTCCAGCGAGGCCGCGGCCGCCTGGTAGGAGTTCAGGAACATCCCCAGCCGGTCGATCGGGTCGTACAGCCGCCGCAGGTAGAGCACGAACGCGGCGAGCACGCCCAGCGCCATCCCGCCGCCGGCCACCCGGTAGGCGCCCCACACCACGATCCCGGCGACGGCGACGTTGGCGATCAGCCGGGAGATGACGACGTAGCGGGCCATCTCCAGGATCGCGTCGCCGTTCGCCCGGTACTGCCGGTGGTTGAGCACGTCGAAGGCCGCCTCGTTCGGCGTCTCGCGGCGGAAGGCCTTGACCGGGCGGATGCCGTTCATCGTCTCGGTGAACTTCACGATGACCGCCGCGATGGCGGTGGAGCGCCTGCGGTAGGCGACCATCGAGCGGCGCTGGAAGCGGCGGATCGCCAGATACAGCGGCAGGTACGAGACCAGCGTGACCAGGCCGAGCCGCCAGTCGAGGAAGACCAGCAGCACCGAGATGTAGACGACCGAGAGCACCACACCGATCAGCTCCTCCAGGCCGTCGGTGAGCAGTTCCCTGATCGACTCGACGTCGGAGGTGGCCCGGGCGATCAGCCGGCCCGAGGTGTAGCGCTCGTGGAAGTCCAGGTCCAGCGACTGGGCGTGCCGGAACATCCGGGCGCGCAGCTCGATCAGCACGTCCTGGCTGATCAGCGCGGCGACCCGGATGAAGGTGCGCTGCAGCGCGCCGGCGGCCAGCCCGCACCCCAGGTAGGCGCAGGCCACCACGACCAGCGCGGTGTGCCGCCCGTCGCGCACCTGCGGGATCGCGTTGTCGATGGCGTACGCGACCAGCAGCGGCCCCGCCTGCACCGCCGCCTGCTGGACCAGCAGCAGTACCGAGGCCAGCCAGACCCTGCGGGTGTGCGGGCGCAGCAGCGAACGCAGCAGCAGCACCTGGGCGTTCCTGGGCGCCGGCAGCTTGTCCAGGTCGAAGGCGTCGGGCTCCGGCGGCGCCGTCGCCGGGCCCGGGTCGCCGGCCGGCCGCGGGCCGGGCTCCTCCGGGTCGCTGAGCTGCTGCTCGGTGGCGGACGTCATCGCGCGTCGCTCCTTTCCCGGGGCTCCACGACGGTGTCGAGGCCCGACATCAGACGGCGGTATTCGGCGTTGTCCCGCAGCAGTTCGGGGTGGGTGCCGACCGCGGTGATCCGCCCGCCGGACAGCAGCGCCACCCGGTCGGCGAGCTGGACGGTCGACGGCCGGTGCGCCACGACCAGTGCGGTCGTCTCCCGCAGCACGTCGCGCAGCGCCGCCTCGACCAGTGCCTCGGTGTGCACGTCGAGCGCGGACAGCGGGTCGTCGAGCATCAGGAACTGCGGTCGCCCGACGACCGCCCGGGCCAGCGCGAGCCGCTGCCGCTGCCCGCCGGACAGGCTCAGGCCCTGCTCGCCGACCTGGGTGTCCAGGCCGTCGGGCAGCGCGTGCACGAAGCCGCACTGGGCGATCTCCAGCGCGCGCCGCACCTCCTCCTCGCCGGCGCCGACCGGCCCGGCGCCCATCGCCACGTTCTCCCGTACCGTCGCGGAGAACAGCGTCGGCTCCTCGAAGGCCACCGCGACCAGTTCGCGCAGCCGCGCGACCGGCATGCCCGCGGTGTCCACGCCGTCCAGGGTGATCCGCCCGCCGGTGGGCTCGTGCAGCCGCGGCACCAGCGCGGTCAGCGTGGTCTTCCCGCACCCGGTCGCCCCGACGAGCGCCATCGTCTCGCCGGACCTGATGTGCAGGTCCACCCCGTGCAGCAGCGCCGGGCTGCCGGCGGGGGCGTCGGGGTAGCGGAAGGCCACCCCCTCCATCCGCAGCCCGCCGGCCGCGCCGGCAGCCGGCGGCCCGGCCGGTTCCGTCGCCTCGCCGCCCTCGGCGCCGCTCGCGTCCATCGGCTCGAAGTAGCGGTCGGCGGCGGTGGCCGCCTCGTTGCTCATCGCCAGCAGGAAGCCGATCGACTCCACCGGCCAGCGCAGCGCCAGCGCGGTGGTCAGGAACGCCACCAGCGTCCCGGCCGAGAGCTTGTCGTCGGAGACCTGGAGCACGCCGATCACCAGGGCGACGCCGATGGCCAGCTCCGGCAGCGTCATGATCAGCGCCCACAGGTCGGACAGCAGCCGCGCCTTGTGCAGTTCGGTGCCGCGCAGCCGGCGGGCCTGCCGGTGGAAGGCCCGCGACTGGCTGCGGTGCCGCCCGAAGGCCTTGATGATCCGCACGCCGAGCACGGACTCCTCGACCAGGGTGGCCAGGTCGCCCGCCTGGTCCTGGGCGCGCCGGGCGGCCAGGGCGTACCGCGTCTCGAACCGCGAGGACAGCACCACCATCGGCACCGCGGGGCCGAGCAGCACCAGGGTCAGCAGCGGGCTCTGCGCCAGCAGGATGCCGAAGCCGAGCAGCATCGTGGTGGCGTTCACGAACAGGAAGACCAGCGGGAAGGCCAGGAACATCCGCAGGATCTGCAGGTCGGTGGTGGCCCGGGAGAGCAGCTGGCCCGACGCCCACCGGTCGTGGAAGGCCACCGGCAGGCGCTGCAGCCGCCGGTAGAGGTCGGCGCGCATCGAGGCCTCGACGCCGGCCAGCGGCCTGGCCACCAGCCAGCGCCGCAGCCCGAACAGGATCGCTTCAAGCAGCCCGAGCAGCAGCACAAGACCGCCGCCGAGCCACACCCCGGACGGGTCCTGGTCGGTGACCGGGCCGTCGACCAGCCACTTGAGCACCAGCGGGATCAGCAGGCCCATGCTGGAGGCGACCACGCCGACCACCGCCGAGGTCGTCAGCCGGCCGCGGATCGGGCGGACGTACGGCCACAGCCGCAGCAGCGAGCGGACCGAGGACCGCGGGCGGGCGGGGGACGCGGGGTCAGGGGAGGCAGCCATCACTCCTGACCCTACGGTTGCCCACTGACACGATTCACCTGGTTTTCGCCACCGCACCGCCTGCCCCGGAGCAGGCGGCCCGGGGCGCGCCCGGGGTCCCTGCGGTCAGACCGTGAAGCCGCCGTCCACGTGGACCGCCGCGCCGGTCACGTACGAGGCCGCGTCCGACGCCAGGTGCGCCACCACCGCGGCGATCTCGTCCGCCCCCGCGTACCGCCCGAGCGCGGTGAAGCCGCGGACGGTGTCCGCGTAGGGGCCGTCCGCCGGGTTGGAGTCGGTGTCGGTCGGGCCCGGGTGCAGCAGGTTCACCGTGATGCCCAGCGGGCCCAGATCCCTGGCCAGGCCCTTGGTCATACCGGTCAGCGCGGTCTTGGTCAGGGCGTAGAGAGTGTGGCCGGGGAAGGTGGTGCGGTCGGCGACGTTGCTGCCGATGCTGATGATCCGGCCGCCCTCGCGCATGTGCCGGGCCGCCGCCCGGGCCGCCAGATAGGGGCCGCGGACGTTGACCGCCACCGAGCGGTCGAACTCCTCGGCGCCCAGGTCCGCCACCGGGCCCACCACGTAGGCGCCCGCGTTGTTGACCAGGATGTCGAGCCGCCCCCACTCGGCCGCCACCCGGTCGACCGCGCCCTCGACCGCGGCGGGGTCGCCGCTGTCCGCGCGCAGCGCGAGCGCCCGGCGGCCCGTGCCGCGGATCTTGCCGGCGACGGCCTCCGCCGCCGGCTGGTTGTGCTGGTAGGTCAGAGCCACGTCGGCGCCGCCCTCCGCGAGCCGCAGCGCGACCGCCGCGCCTATCCCGCGGGCCGCCCCGGTGACCAGGGCGGTCTTTCCTTCGAATTCGGTGGTGTCCATGCCCATGATCCTGGTCGTGCCCGGCGGCGGAATCTGGCGGGAATCAGCCGTCGAGCCGTCAGGCCGGGCCGCCGCACCCCGGTTTGCCGGGGGCGGCCCGGCGCAGACCGCGTACCGCGGGGATCGACAGCAGGGTGGCGCCCACCACGAGGGCCATGACGCCGCCGGCCTGGAGCACCTGCCGGGTGCCGAACAGCGCGGCGGCCGGCCCGGCGAGCGCCTGGCCGACCGGGAACATCGCGACGGACCCGGCCACTTCGTAGGCGTGGATGCGGTTGAGGATGTCGCCGGGGACCTGGGTCTGCACGCTGGTCGCCCAGTTGACGCCCCAGAACGCCCCGCCGGCGCCCGCGAGGAACAGGCAGCCGCACAGGCCGGGCACCGGCAGGTCCAGGCCGACGGACGCGGGCATCAGGGCGACCGCGAAGATGCCGCAGCTGCCCGCCCGCAGCGGCCGGTCCGCGCGCAGCCGCATCGCCAGCAGCGCGCCGGCCGCGGTGCCGGCGCCGAGCGCCGAGTTGACCAGGCCGTACGCCCCCGCGCCGTGCTCGGGGATGATCTCGCCCGCCGCCAGTGGGGTGAAGGGGCCCATCACGCACAGCGTGTAGAGCGTCCACACCAGGATCACCGACCACATCCAGGTCCGCGCCCTGAACTCCCGCCACCCCTCGCCGAGATCCGCCCTGAAGGTGGGGCCCGTCCCGGCGCCGGTGACCCGCGGCGGCGCGGGAGCCAGCCGCAGCAGGATCAGGCACAGCCCGCTGGTCAGATACGTCGCCGCGTGCACCGCGAAGACCGCGCCCGCTGAGCTGAAACCGACCAGCACGCCGGCCAGCGCCGGCCCCGCCAGGCTCGCCGCCGACTCCGCGGTCCTGATCACCGCGTTGGCGCCGTGCACGTCGTGGGCGACCCGCACCACCGTGCTGGCCACGCCCGGCTGGAAGGCCGCAGCGCACGTGCCGTTGACCACCGCGATCACCAGCACCTCCCACAGCCGCACGCTGTGGGTCAGGAAGAGGACGGCGGCCGTCGACTGGGTGCACACCCGGATCAGGTCGGCGCTGATCATCAGGGACCGGGCGGCGAAGCGGTCGGCCAGCACCCCGCCGAAGATGACGAAGCCGGCGAAGCAGGCCGTGGTGGCGGCCATCACCAGCCCGATGTCACCGGCCGAGTAGCCGTAGGAGAGCAGGCCCGCGGACAGCGCGACGGGCAGCATCGTGTCGCCGAGCATCGCCACCGAGCGCGCGGTGAAGTACAGCCGGAAGTCCGGCGACCAGAGCGGTCCGGCCGGCGGCAGGTGCGCCGGCGGGCCCGGCACGGCCGCGGCGGCCTGCTCGGGGCCGGGTGCGGAGAAGGTCACCGGGCTCATAGTGGACTGGACCACTTGCGCAGTCCAGCCGATTCCCGGGCAGTCGGCCCGGCGGCCGCGCGCGCCGGCTCCCGGTGCCTCAGCGCCCTGCCGCCGCCCCCTCGCGCACCGCCCGGTAGAGCCGCACGGACCGCGCGGCGACCCGCACCGCGGTCCCGGCCGGGGCGGGCGGCACCGGCGGGGGCGCCGACTGGGGCTCCACGCCGGTGTCGAGCAGCAGCTCGTACGACGAGCCCCACGGCATGCCCGGCAGGGTGAAGGAGACCGGGCGGTGGTGGGCGTGCACGATCAGCAGGAAGCTGTCGTCGAGCACCGGCTCGCCGCGGGCGTCCCGGTGCGGGATGTCGGCGCCCGACAGGTACATCCCCAGCGTCGCCGAGCGGGCGAACCACTCCTCGTCGGTCAGCTCCCGCCCCTGCGCGCCGAACCAGGCCACATCCCGCAGCCCCTCGGGCGCCGAGGCGAGCCCGGAGAAGAAGCCGCCGCTGCGCAGCACCGGATGCGCCCGGCGCAGCGCGATCAGCCGTGCGGTCAGATCGCGCAGCGCCGCCCAGCCGGGCTCGTCAAGCAGCGACCAGTCCACCCAGCTGGTCTCGTTGTCCTGGCAGTAGGCGTTGTTGTTGCCGCCCTGCGTCCGGCCCATCTCGTCACCCGCGACCAGCATCGGCACCCCGGTCGACAGCAGCAGCGTCGACAGGAGGTTGCGCAACTGCCGCCGCCGCAGCGCCGCCACGGCCGGGTCGTCGCTCGGACCCTCCACCCCGCAGTTCCACGACCTGTTGTCGTCGGTGCCGTCCCGGCCGTCCTCGCCGTTGGCCTCGTTGTGCTTGCGCTGGTGGCTGACCAGGTCGCGCAGCGTGAAACCGTCGTGCGCGGTCACGAAGTTCACCGACGCGTACGGGCGCCTGCCGCCCCAGTCGTAGAGGTCGCTCGACCCGGACAGCCGGTAGCCCAGGTCGCGCACGTCGGAGGTGGCGCCCCGCCAGAAGTCCCTGACGGTGTCGCGGAAGCGGTCGTTCCACTCGGTCCACAGCGGGGGGAAGGCGCCCACCTGGTAGCCGCCGGAGCCGACGTCCCACGGCTCGGCGATCAGTTTCACCCGGCGCAGCACCGGGTCCTGGGCGATCACCGCGAGGAAGGGCGAGAGCATGTCGACGTCGTGCATGGAGCGGGCCAGCGCCGCCGCCAGGTCGAAGCGGAAGCCGTCGACGCCCATCTCGGTCACCCAGTAGCGCAGCGAGTCGGTGATCAGCCGCAGCACGTGCGGCTGCGTGACCGCCAGGGTGTTGCCGCAGCCGGTGTAGTCGGCGTAGCCGCGCGGGTCGTCGCCGAGGCGGTAGTAGGTGCGGTTGTCGATGCCGCGCAGCGACAGCGTCGGGCCGCCCTGGCCGCCCTCGGCGGTGTGGTTGTAGACCACGTCGAGGATCACCTCGATGCCGGCCGCGTGCAGCGCCCGGACCATTCGCTTGAACTCCCCGACCTGCTGGCCGCCCGAGCCGCTGGCGCTGTAGCCGGCGTGCGGGGCGAAGTAGCCGATCGAGTTGTAGCCCCAGTAGTTGCCCAGGCCCCGCCGCTCCAGGTGGTCCTCGTGCGCGAACTGGTGCACCGGCAGCAGCTCCACGGCCGTCACCCCGAGCCCGGTCAGGTGCGCGACCGCCGCCGGGTGCGCCAGGCCGGCGTAGGTCCCGCGCAGCTCGGGCGGGATGCCGGGGTGGCGGCGGGTGAAGCCGCGGACGTGCAGCTCGTAGATCACCGTGTCCGCCCACGGCGTTTTCGGGCGGTGGTCGTCCACCCAGTCGTCGTCGTCATCCACCACCACGCCCTTGGGGACGAAGGGCGCCGAGTCCCGGTCGTCGCGCACGGTGTCGGCGACCGCCGCCTCCGGCCAGTCGCGCGCGTGCCCGTACGTCTGCGGGACCAGCACGAAGTCGCCGTCCACCGCGCGCGCGTACGGGTCGAGCAACAGCTTGGCCGGATTCCACCGGGCGCCCGTCCACGGGTCCCAGCGGCCGCCGACCCGGTAGCCGTACCGCTGTCCTGGCAGCACCCCCGGCACGAAGCCGTGCCACACCTCGTGCGTCAGCTCGCTCAGCGGCGCCCGCGTCTCGGTGCCGTCCGGCGCGAACAGGCACACCTCGACGGACTCCGCGCCGCCCGCCCACAGCGCGAAGTTGGTGCCCGCCACGCCGTCGGGGCCGGCGTGGAAGCGGGCGCCCAGCGGCTGCGGCGAGCCGGGCCACACGGCGGCCTGCCGCGGCTCCGGGCGCGGGCGGCGCCCGCCGGGCGCCGGGGCGGTGCGCGGCGGCGGGGGAGCGGCGAGCGTGCCGGTGCCCGCACCGCCGCCCGGTATCCGGTGGCCGTCCCCGTCCTGGCCGTGGCCGACCGCCGGCTCCTGCACCGCGGCGGGCAGCGGGGAGGCCTGAGCCCACCCGGATACGCCGAATTCGCGCGTCTCCGACACGTGTTTCCTCCCGCGGCTCGGACACGGCTGTGGCTTCGCCTGGGCGTCCCGTGCCCGGCGGCCCGCCGTGTCCCTGCACCATTCCTTCCCACCGGCGGCCTCGGACTCACCCCCGGCGGCCGGCAGGCCGCACCGATACGCGCCGCGTGACGCGTTTCCCCGGCGGCGGTGCCGTCGTTGACGGGACGTGAGCAAAGCGGTGAGGCGCGCGCTGCGCGCGGGTGCGGGTGTGGGCGCAGTGCTGTGCGCGATGGCGATCGGCGGCTGCGGTGCGGGAGCCGGCGGCGGTGGCGGCCCCGACGCCAAACCGGCGGCCCGGACGACGACCGCGGCCTCCCAGCTGTCCGAGGCGGTGATCACCGTGGCGCCCGGCGACGGCGCCAGGGACGTCCCCGCCGACGGCGGCCTCGCCGTCACCGTCGACCAGGGCACCCTCACCCAGGTCACCGCGCAGACCGACGACGGCGCCACGGTGGCCGGTGCCCTGTCCGCGGACCGGCGCAGCTGGCGGCCGGCCGGCCGGCTCGCGCTGGCCACGCAGTACACGGTGGACGCCCTCGCGGTGGACCCGCAGGGCCGCGCCGCCGCCAAGCACGCGGTCTTCACCACGGTCGTGCCGCAGCACACCGTGATCGGCTTCTTCACGCCCGAGGAGGGCGCCACCGTCGGCGACGGCATGATCGTCACCCTGCGCTTCAGCCGCCCGGTCACCGACCGGGCCGCCGTCGAACGCGGCATCACCGTCGCCGCCCAGCCCGCCGCCACCGTCGTCGGCCACTGGTTCGGCGACCAGCGGCTCGACCTGCGGCCCGCCGACTACTGGCGGCCCGGCACCCGGGTCACGCTGCGGCTGCGGCTGCGCGACGTCCAGGCCGCCCCCGGCGTCTACGGCACCCAGTCCAAGGACGTGCACTTCACCATCGGCCGCGACCAGCGCTCCACCGTCGACGCGGCGGCGCACACCATGACCGTACGCAGGGGCGGCCAGGTGGTCCGCAGCCTGGACGTCTCCACCGGCGCCCCCGGGCACACCACGTACAACGGCGTCATGGTGATCGCCGAGAAGTTCGCGGTGACCCGGATGGACAGCAGGACCGTCGGCTTCGGCGGCGAGTACGACATCCCCGACGTCCCGCACGCGATGCGGCTGACCCGCTCTGGGACCTTCGTGCACGGCAACTACTGGTCGGCGCCAGGCGTCTTCGGCCGCACCAACGTCAGCCACGGGTGCATCGGGCTGCTCGACACCAAGGGCGGCGGCGCCGACACCCCGGCCGGCTGGTTCTTCTCCCACTCCCTGGTGGGCGACCCGATCCGGGTCGTCAACTCCCACGACGTCACCGTCGCCGCCGACAACGGCATGAGCGGCTGGAACCTGACCTGGCAGCAGTGGACCGCCGGTTCCGCCCTGTGAATTGCGCGGTGAACCTGTGAACTCCCGCCAGAGGGAACCGAATCACTCTTTCGTGCGTCGATCTTGACGACCAGGTGTTCGGATGCCGCAGCCTGCCGCGGCACCCGAAGCACACGGTTGTACCTGCACGACAGCACAAGGAGTGACGCACATGTCCTGCTCGAATCCGGACTGCCGGAAAATGGGGTGCAGCACCGACCCGAAGCCTCGCCCGTCCCAGCCGACCGGACCACGTAAGGGCTGATGACGGTCCCGAACCCGGTGGTCCGCACGTCCGTACGACCCGCCCCGCGGGGGCTGACACCCGCCGTGCCCGGGTACACAGCTGTCTGGGACGCGATGGTGACATAACAGGGTGCCCCAGCACGCTCCAGGTGTGGTTGTCTTGCGCCAGCCGGGGGAGTCCAGGGCAGTGAGCGCGGGCAGGGGAGCAGCAGAAGTGAAGCCGATAGGTGTGTCGCCTGGCATCAGGAGAAACGTGACGGCGCTCGCGCTCGGCGCGCTGCTGCTGCTCGCGACGGCATGCAGCGGCGGCGGCGGGAGTTCGACCGCCGGTGACGCCAAGGCGGCCGGCGGCGGCTCCACGGCCTCCGCGGACACCGTTGCCTCGACCGCGGTCGTCTCCATAGTGCCCGACGACGGCACGGCCGACGTCGCCACCACCGGCACCCTCAAGGTCGCCGCGGCCGGCGGCAAGCTGTCCGCCGTGGTGGTCAAGGACGGCAAGGGCACCGTGGTGCCCGGCCAGATCAGCGCCGACGGGCTCGGCTGGACCCCGACCGGCCATCTGGACACCTCGACGCAGTACACCGTGGACGCCACCGCCAAGGACCCGGCCGGCCGCGAGTCCGACAAGCACGCGACCTTCACCACGGTCACCCCGAAGGACACCTTCGTCGGCTACTTCACACCGGAGGACGGCTCCACGGTGGGCGTCGGCATGGAGGTCTACCTCAAGTTCAACCGGCCGATCACCAACAAGAAGGCCGTCGAGGACGGCGTCCGGGTGAGCGCGTCCCCGTCCGTCCCGGTCGCGGCCCGCTGGAACGGCAGCGAGGAGCTCTACATCCGCCCGGCCGACTACTGGGCGGCCGGCACCAAGGTCACCCTCGACCTGGACCTCAAGGGCGTCGAGGGCGCCCCCGGCGTCTACGGCAAGCAGCACAAGCAGGTGCACTTCACCATCGGCCGCCGCCAGGTGAGCATCGTGGACGCGGCGAAGCACTCGATGACCGTCTACCGCGACAACAAGGCGATCAGGACCATCCCGATCTCCTCCGGCGCCCCCGCGCACACCACCTACAACGGCAAGATGGTGATCTCGGAGAAGTACCTCACCACCCGGATGAACGGCGACACGGTGGGCTTCGGCGGGGAGTACGACATCAAGGACGTGCCGCACGCCATGCGGCTGACCACCTCGGGCACCTTCATCCACGGCAACTACTGGGCCGCGCCCTCGGTCTTCGGCCACAGCAACACCAGCCACGGCTGCGTCGGCCTACGCGACACCCGCGGGGCGGGGGACACGAGCACGCCCGCCGCCTGGTTCTACAACAGCTCGATGCTCGGCGACGTGGTCCAGGTCATCAACTCCAAGGACAAGACGGTCCAGTGGTACAACGGCCTCAACGGCTGGAACCTCTCCTGGAGCCAGTGGAAGTCCTGACCGTTCGGCCGGCAGCGCCCGGCGGTGCCCGCGGGTCGGCGCGACCTTCGTCGTAGTCTCACGGCATGACTGTGACCCTCGAAGTCGACGACGGCGTCGGCACCGTCCGCCTGGACCGGCCGCCGATGAACGCGCTGGACAGCGCCATGCAGGACCAGCTCAAGGAGGTCGCCCGGGAGGCCGGGGCGCGGCCCGACGTGCGGGCCGTGCTGCTGTGGGGCGGTGAGAAGGTGTTCGCGGCGGGAGCGGACATCAAGGAGATGCAGGCCATGTCGTACGAGGACATGGTCGACCGCTCGGGGCCGCTGCAGGAGGCCTTCACCGCGGTGGCCCGGATCCCCAAGCCGGTGGTGGCCGCGGTGACCGGCTACGCGCTCGGCGGCGGCTGCGAGCTGGCGCTGTGCGCGGACATCAGGATCGCCGCGGAGGACGCCAGGCTGGGCCAGCCGGAGATCCTGCTCGGGCTGATCCCGGGCGCCGGCGGCACGCAGCGGCTGGCGCGGCTGGTGGGGCCGTCGCGGGCCAAGGACCTGATCTTCACCGGGCGGATGGTGGGCGCCGCCGAGGCGCTGGCGATCGGCCTGGTCGACCAGGTGGCGCCGGCCGCCGAGGTGCACGCGAAGGCGCTGGCCTGGGCCGGACGGCTGGCCCGCGGGCCCGCCTACGCGCTGCGGGCCGCGAAGGAAGCGGTGGACGCCGGCCTGGAGACCGACCTGGACAGCGGGCTCGCACTCGAACGCGCGCTTTTCGCCGGGCTGTTCGCGACCGCGGACCGCGAGACCGGAATGCGCAGCTTCATCGAACACGGACCGGGCAAAGCCGAATTCCGCTGACCGGGAGTCGCGGGAGCCGTGTACGATTCCCGCACAGACGATCGAACGGCAGTAGCCCGCCGGTGGCGGCCCACCTTAAGACAGCCTTATGGCAGCCTTAAGGAATTTCGGGCCGCCACTGATCACCGGGATGGTTGGCTTTACCATCACCGCAGGCCGGACGGGTTGCGCGGCGATGATTTTTGCCACGGGAATATGCCGGAGTGACTGAATGGAACCGGGTATTCCCCTTCGCCAATTCCCTCAGTTGCGCCCCGCAACGCGGCGTCGGCGGCCATGATGAACCCATGGCGGGCAGGGGAGGTTCCGAGCAGCCGCAGCGGGTGGAATGCGACACCGCAGCGGTTGCCGTACCCGTACTCCCCGAGGACGGCACATGCGCCGCGAGCAGCGTGCTCGACCTGCTGGGCGACCCGTCGGTCCGCGAGGTGCACCTGACCTCGCGCCCCGAATCGGCCTCCACCGCCCGCCGGTTGGCGCTGTCGGTGATCGGGGTGTGGGGACTGCCGCAGTTCGGCGACACCGTGGAGCTGCTGGTCTCCGAGCTGGTCGGGAACGCCGTCCGGCACACCGGCGCCCGCAGCTTCGGGCTGCGGATGCGCCGGCGGCCGCGCTGGGTGCGGGTCGAGGTGCGCGACCCCTCGCGGGCGCTGCCGTGCCTGCTGCCGGTGCGCGAGCTGGACACCAGCGGACGCGGGCTGTTCCTGGTCGACCGGCTCTCCGACCGCTGGGGCGTCGACCTGCAGCCGCGCGGCAAGACCACCTGGTTCGAGCTGCGGGTGCCGGAGCGCTGAGTTCGCCGAGAACTGCGAAGAGGCCCTTCGCGTCGGGTTACGACGGCGGAAAGGGCCTCTTCGTGACCGCCGCGAAGCAGGGGGGGTGTGGTCCGCGGCGTTTGTGGAACGGCCGTGCTCGGGTCATGCGGCCGTTGCTCCGACTCTGGCACGCCACCCGCACCGAAGCAAGCGGTCATTTCCCTTATATCGGTCATAAGCCGCAACTCATCGAGTGATGTGCGGGTGACGTGTGACACTCACCTTGAAAATCACGGGAAATTCTCCTTATGGGCTTCTAATATTTTGACTGCTGATATGACTCAGGTCCGACCCTGAGACGGGGGTGGGGGTAGCCCCAACCCGCAATGGGGGATCCGCCGGATGGGCCGGGACCACCTGCTGCGACACAGTCGTCCATGAGCCGGTCGCCGCCCAGCGGCCGCCCCCGACCGAGGAGTTGACCATGGCCGCGCCGACGGCTCGCAGCGGACCCGTGGCCGCCTTCGTCCGCTTTGTGATCTGCGGCGGCGGCGTCACCCTGCTGGCGAGCGGCCTGCTGCTGCTGATCGGTCACCGGGTGCCCTTCGCGCTCGCCAACGCCGTGATCACCGTGGCCTCCACCGTCCTGGCCACCGAGCTGCACGGCCGCTTCACCTTCGGGAGCGGCCGGGCCGGCTGGAGCGACCACGCCGCCAGCGGGCTGACCGTCGCGCTGTCGTACGGCTTCACCACCGGCGCCATGCTCGCCTTCGACGGGATCCACCCGGGTGGCGGTGCGCTGCTGCGGCAGGGCGTCTACCTCGGCGCCTCCGGGCTCGCCGGGATCGCCCGGTTCCTGCTGCTGCGCCAGCTGGTCTTCGCCGCCCCCGGCGCCCCCCGGGTGCCCGAGCGGCTGCGGCGCGGGGCGGCGACGATGGGGAGTGCCGGGCGCAGTGCCGTCCCGTACCCCTCAGGTTCCCGACTGCTGCAAGGATCGTGAGACCCATGACCAAGGCCAAGGGCATCGCCTTCTCCGAGTTCGGCGCGGCCGACGTGCTGCGCCCGCTGGACCTCGACGTGCCGGACCCCGGGCCGGGACAGGTGCGGATCGAGGTGCGCGCGGCCGGCGTCAACCCGCTCGACACCAAGATCAGGTCGGGCGCGATGAAGCAGGCCTTCCCGGTGGAGCTGCCGCACGTGCCAGGCACGGAGGCCTCGGGAGTGGTGGAGTCGGTCGGCGCGGACGTCACCGGTCTGGCGGTCGGCGACGAGGTCTTCGGGCCGACCGCCTCCGGCGCCTACGCCGGGCTCGCCCTGGCCGAGGCGGTCAAGCTGGCCGTGAAGCCGCCCTCCCTCGGCTTCCCCGAGGCAGCCGCCCTGCCGGTCGCCGCGGAGACCGCTTTCCGCGGCCTGGACGAGCTCGGCGCCCGCGCCGGGGAGACGCTGCTGGTGCACGGCGCCGGGGGCGGCGTCGGCACGGTGGCCGTGCAGTTCGCTGTCGCCCGCGGGCTGCGGGTGATCGGCACCGCGAGCCCGGCCAACCACGACCGGCTGCGCGCGCTCGGCGCGAACCCGGTCACCTACGGCGCCGGGCTGGTCGACCGGGTACGGGCGGCGGCTCCCGAAGGGGTCGACCTGATCTTCGACACCACCGGGCTCGCCGAGTCGCTGGCCGCCTCGATCGAGCTGATGGACGGCACTGAGCGGGTGCTGAGCATCGGCGACGCGGTGACCGCCGGCCAGTACGGCGTCCCGTTCAGCGCGAGCGGCGGGCACGGCCAGGACGCCTTCGCCGAGGCGCTGGCGCTGCACGCGGAAGGCACCCTGGACGTCGCGATCCACCAGACCTACCCGCTCGCCGAGGCGGCCGACGCCCAGCGCGCCAGCGAGGCCGGGCACCTGGCCGGCAAGATCATCCTGCTGCCCTGACACCCCCGGTACGCCGAAGGGCGGGCCGGACACCGGGTCCGACCCGCCCGTCAGGCGGGGCTCGCGCTGCTCAGCCGATCACGGCGGGTCAGCTGCCGAACACCTGGAACTCGTACAGCGAGTATCCGTACGCGGTCGCGCGCTGGGTGCCGTAGACGCGCACGTAGCGGCCGGTCCCGCTGACGTTGAGCGTCTGGTTGCCACCGGTGCCGGTGGTCGTGCTGTAGACCGTCGTCCAGCTGGTGCCGTTGGCCGAGGTCTGGATCTGGAAGGCCTTGCCGTACGCCGCCTCCCAGTTGAGCTTCACCTGGCTGATGGTGTGGCTGGCGCCCAGGTCGACCTGGATCCACTGCGGGTCGCTGAACGCGCTGGACCAGCGGGTGCCCGTGTTGCCGTCCACGGCGTCGGCGGCCGGGAAGCTGCCGTTCTCGGTGGAGGACGCGGTGGCCGGCTTGCCCTGCGACAGGTTGCCGCCGGACGGCGGCGGGGTGGTGCTGCCCGGGCCCTTGTTGTAGACGGCCACGTAGTCGACGTTCATCTGACCGCCGGAGACGGTGGCCGAGTTCGGGCCGCCACCGAAGGCGTCGGGGAAGCCGCCGCCCATCGCCAGGTCGTAGATGATGAAGAACGGGTGGTCGACGGCGCTCGCCCAGGTCGCGGCGGGCACCTGGGTGGAGTTGACGGTGAAGTAGTTGTTGCCGTCCAGATACCAGCGGATCTGCTCGGGCGAGACCGAGCGGTCGATCTGCACCGCGTAGGTGTGGTAGCCGGTCTGGCAGCCGGAGCAGGCGCGTTCACCGCTGCCGATGCCCGTCGACTCGTTGCAGGGGCCGCCAGGGCTGGTGCCGCAGTGCAGGGTGCCGAAGACGGAGCTGCGGGAGTTGATGTCCTCCAGGATGTCGACCTCACCGGAGGTCGGCCAGCCCACGCCGCTGCGCAGCGTCGAGCCGAGCATCCAGAACGCCGGCCAGTAGCCCGCGCCGTTCGCGGTCGTCAGGTTCGGCTGCTGGATCGACGACTGCATCATCACCACGCCGCCGGCCGGCGCACCGAAGGTCGCCGCCTGCGTCTCGATCCGGCCCGACGTCCATCCCGAGCGGGGGTCGCTGCCGCTGTGCAGGGCCTTCAGTACGAGGTGGCCGTTGCCGTCCTGGTAGACGTTGGACGTGCTGTTGGTCATCGTCTCGATCTCGCCGGTGCCGAAGCTGCTGCCGGGGCCGGTGTCGTACTTCCAGTCGCCGGTGTTCACGCCGGTGTTGGCGGCCCCGGTGAAGTCGTCGCTCCACGTGGTGGTGAACCCGCTCGGCGGGGCCGGTACTGCGGCGGGCGCCAGCGCCTTCGCGGCCGGTGCCTTCGCGACGGCGGCGGAGGCGGCCGGGGTGGCCGCGCCGCCGGGCGCCGCGGTGACCGCGAGGCCCGCCAGGCTGAGGGCGCCTACGGTGAAGGCGGCCAGGCTCAGCCGCGCCTTGGTGCGCAGCCGGCGGTGGCCGGTGGGGGGTGTTGGTGCGTGTCCGCTGGACATGCGTGGTCTCCTGTCCCGATGTGCCCGATGTGGGGGGTGCGAGGCAATCCGCTGGGACTTGCGTGAAAGCGCTCTCTACTGCGGCCTGAGAGCGCTCTCTTCGAGCAGGAGTTTTCTAGTACCTCGCCGATGCGGCGTCAAGGTCTTGCACACGATGCCCCCTCCCGGGGGGTCACCCGACGACGCACCCCGGCCCACCACCGGCCCGGCGCCCCCGGGTGGCTCCCCTCTACGGCAGGCGGCGCCCTTCGGGGGCGTGGGGAACCGCGGGCGGTTTCTAGGGGTCGTCACCGGCCGGGAGGGGCGTACGGCGGGGGATCAGGCGGCCTCACGTTGCGCCTGCGACGTCGCTGCGTCCGGATCGGGCGGCGTACCGTAGAGCCACCATCCTTTACCGGGGGGTAGACGTGGGCGTATTCGAGTCCGGAATGGGCGACCGCATCGCCGAGCTTCGGCTGCGGCGCAGCCTGTCCCAAGAGGGCCTGGCTGACAAGGCAGGCCTTTCGGTCGACGTCGTACGGAAACTGGAACAAGGTCAGCGGACTTCAGCAAGGCTGACCACGATCAATGCTCTGGCCAGGGCGTTGGACACCGAACCGTCGGTTCTTGTCGGCCAGCCCTCGACGTTCGAGGGTTCTCACGCAGTGGAGGCCGAGCCGCCCTCGGTGCTCGCGTTGCGCCAGGCGGTGTCCCCGCTGACTGACCTCCTGGGGGGCGAAGTGGACCCGGAGGATCCACCCTCTATCGCTGACCTGCAAGCCTCGCTTGTCTCGACCGAGGTCATCCGGCGAGAAGGACGTATGGGCGAAATCGGCTCTCTGCTTCCCCAGTTGATCCGTGACGCCCGTGCCGCTGTGCATGCCTACACCGGTGTTGACGCTGCCGCCGCCCAGTCGGTGCTGGCGGTGGCGTACCAGGTGGCGGCCACGACGCTGACGGCGCTGGGTAAGGAGGACGCCGCGTTCACGGCGATGGAACGTTCGTGGGCTGCTATCAGGTGCTGCGATGACCCGGACCTTGAGACGCTGGCCGCGTCGACGCTGTCGTGGGTCTTCGCCAAGCAGGGGCGCCTTGAAGACGCCGAGCGTGTTGCGCTGGTTCGCGCCGAGCAGATTGAGCCGGGCTTCCGGTCCTCGCCGCGGGAGCTGGCGCTGTGGGGGGTTCTGCTGTTACGTGCCGCTACCGCTGCCGTACGACAAGAACGCCAGGTGAGCGACCTACTGAATATGGCGACCGGCGCGGCGGCCAGCATCGGCGAGGATCTGATGGTGTACGCAACGCCTTTCGGCCCGACCAATGCCGGAGTCGCCAAGGTCAACTTCCTTGTCGAGTTGGAGCGCAGTGACGAGGCGATCCGCGTTGCTCGTACCGTGCCGGGCCTCGATTCGCTGCCGCCGACATGGCGGGCGCGCTTCCACGTCGACCGAGCGCTGGCCTACTCGGATCTCGACAACGACGCGGCTGCGACCCGGGCTCTGCTGTCCGCTGAACGCGACGCTCCCGAGTGGATGAGCTACCACTCGACGTCGCGGCGCTTGGTTGAGGACCTGCGTGGCAGGGCACGCCGCCGAGATGCCCCGGTGCTGGCGCTCGCTGACCGTCTCGGTCTCAACAGGTAGGACGCCGCGTCCTACCTGATCGCAAAGGTAGGGCGGTTCGTCACTGTGGCGCTGAAACAGGCGCTCCTAGCGTGAGCTGCGGCAGACCCCCGCGACCGTGCTGTCGGCCGGGGGGCGTGGTTCAACGCTGGATTGGAGCGTCAAGCATGCGTGACTTCATCGGACTTCGGTTCGGGGAGTTAGGGATCACTGTCCGCCCGGCCCTCTCTCTTGTCGGGGCGGTGGCCTGATGGGAATGCGCCTGTTGCCGTGGGTCGGCGAGGCCGGTCAGTCCTGTTACCTGAGCACCGAACGAGGGGACTCATTCATGTCGCATCTGGCCGACGACCTTGAATCCGACCACCCGGACACGGCTGAAGACCTTCCCGACTGCGCCGGGACGAGGGCAGAGGAAAGGCGGCAGGCTGAGGCCACGGACGCTCCAACGCCGAGTCGACGTGACCTTCGCAGCGACTTGCCGCCGACCCTGGTGTACCGGTGGCGGCGTGACCCGGTCATCGCGGCCAGGGTACGGCGGCTGCTGGTGTGGCATTTGGCCGCGTGGGGCCTGCAGGACCTGGCCGACGTGGCCGAACTGGTGGTCTCGGAGCTGGTCACCAACGCTGTACAGCATGCCCACGGACCGGAAGACACTCTGCTTGAGACGCGGTTCGAGCGGCTGCCGGGGGGTGATCTGCGGATCGAAGTGCACGACGCGAACGAGAACAAGCCGGAGCTTCGGCAACCGTCCGCGGATGCCGAGTCAGGGCGTGGCCTGGCGCTGGTGGATGCGCTCACCGGTGGGCGCTGGGGGGCGAGCGGCCGCGAGGGGGTCGGGAAGGTCCTGTGGGCCGAATGTTCAGCCGGGGACGGCTGCCAGGACCGCCGCTGAGGGACCAGCCCCCACCGGGCGCGCGGGTCGTCGCCGGCCGAAAGGGGCTGTTGCTGTCGATCTCGGACCACCGGCCGGTGGTGGGTTGCGCGCGCAGTTCCCCGTGCCCCTGGGGGCCCCTGCCGCAGCGGGACCGTAGCCCCCGCGGCAGCGGGGTTGGCACCCCCCTGCCGCAGCGGGACCGCGCCCCCGCGCCGGCGGGAGTTGCGCCGGCGCGGGGGCGGGGTGCGGGGCGGTGACCCGGGGGAAAGGGGAGGTTACGGGCGCAGGCGGACGACCTGCGGATCGTGGTCGCTGGTCTGCGCGGCGAATTCGGAGTTGATGTGCACCACGTCGTAGTCGACGTGCTTCCCCAGCGCCGGGCTGACCAGGATGTGGTCGAGGACCTGCGAGTTGCCCTCGTAGACGTATGAGTACCGCTCCTTGGCCGGCAGCGTGTTGACCAGGTCGGTCAGCACCGTGCCGTTCCCGGTGAGGCTCTGGACCGCCGGGGAGAACTGGTAGTCGTTCAGGTCGCCGAGCACCACCACGTCCGCCTTGGGGTCGGCGGTCTCCAGCTGCTGGACGAAGTCGTGCTCGACGATCGCCTGGCGGACCCGCTGCACCTCGGAGCTGCGGACCGGCGGCTGCAGGTGGCTGTCGATGCCCTGGTCGCCGCCCTTGCTGTCGAAGTGGTTGGCGATGACGAACAGCTTCTTGCCGCGGAAGGTGAACTCGCCGGCCAGCGGCTTGCGGCTGCTGTTCCACGCCTGGTCGGCGGGCGCGATCCGGCCGGGGGAGGCGGTCAGCGAGGTGCCGGCGCCGGTGCCGGTGATGCCGACCGGGGTGGTCGAGTCGCCGCCGGGGATGTCGACGAAGCCTGCACGCTGCGGGTTGAACAGGAACACCGACCGGATGTTGCCGCCCGGCTCGCCGCCGTCCTTGTCGTTGACCGGGTCGATCTCCCGCCACTGGTAGCGGGGGCCGCCGGCGGCGACGATCGCGTCGGTGAGCTTGGTCAGCGTCTGGTCGGCGGCGACGGTGCCGTCGTCGGTGGCGCCGTTGTTGTCCTGGATCTCCTCCAGGGCCACGATGTCGGGCGAGCGCAGATTGTGCACCAGGCCCTGGGCGAGCGCGTCGAACTTCGACTGCGGGTTGCCCGGCGCCAGGTTCTCCACGTTGTACGTGCCCACGGTCGCCTGGTCGGACGACGCCTTGGCGGTGACCTCGGGCTGCAGGCCACCGCTCTTGACGGTGCCGAGCGTGCGGGCCTGGAGCGCGTACGTGCCGGCGAACTGGTTGTAGTCCAGCGGGCCGGCGGTCGTGCCGCGCAGGGTGTCGCCGACGTTGGCGGTCGGGAAGGCCGAGGTCGCGGTCGGGATGAGCGACTGCACCATCAGGCGGCCGGAGTTGGGCTGGTCGTAGCCGGTGTAGAGGGTGCCGCCGCGCTTGGTCGGGTTCTGCTGCGGCTTGACCGTGACCCACAGCTCCGAGTACGCGTCGGACGCGCCGACCACCCGGCTGTCGTCGATCTGCACGTTCATGCCTTCGAGCGACGCGTAGAGGTCGAGCGCGTACTCCGTGGGCCGCAGCGGCAGGTCCTCGATGCTGCCACCGCCGGCGCTGGGCACGAAGGCGTCGGGGACGCTCTTGTCGTCGAGCACGACCGGCGCGGGCAGCGGGTTGCCCGAGGACACCTTGGTCACGGTGGGCTTGGTGAGCTCGGTGATCGGCTGCGCACCGGTGTCGGCGCCGCCCGGGTAGTACTGCGAGACGGTGCCGGCCACCGACACGCTGTCGCCGACGGCGACGGTCGGGCTCGCGCTGGTGTAGACGAAGATGCCCTCGCTGGTACGGGGGTTGGCGTCCGGCTTCGGGTCCTGCATCCAGAAGCCCTTGGACGAGCCGTAGTCCCGCACGCCGGTGACGACGCCGGTCGCGCCGGTGACCGCCTTGCCGGCGAAGGGCGAGTTGCGGGTGTCGCCCTGGATGTCGTGGATCTTCGCCTCGGTGCCGGTCGGCGGCGAGGTGGGCGGCGTGGTCGGCGGGGTGGTGGGCGGCTGCGTCGGGCCGCCGCCGCCACCGGAGTTCTGCGGGGTGGGCGCGCCGGCGGTGAAGTCGGCCGCGTTGTCGTCGGTGTCGGCGAGGGTGGCGCCGCGGGTGACCGAGTCGCTGTTGCTCGCGCCTGCCGCCGGGCCGCTGCCCTCGCGTACCAGCGCGGTGCCGTAGCCGACCAGGTCCTTGACCCGCGGGTCGGCGGCGCAGTCCGCGGCGGTCAGGCAGGTCAGCGGGTCGGCGCCGGAGACCAGCGCGACGGTGCCGGTGGTGCCGGACATGTTGATGGCGCCGCTGGCGTCGGGGGTCGGCAGCGCGGTGCTGCCGCCCGTTCCCGCGCCCTCCTGGACCAGGTAGCGGCCGCCGCCGGCCAGCGAGCCGGTGAGCGCGGTGGCCTGCCACTTGGACGTCGGGGACGGTGCTCCCGGCAGGTACTGCACGCTGTAGGCGCTCAGGTCCACCGGCGCCGCACCGGCGTTGGCCAACTCCACGAAGTCGTTGGTGTAGGTGGCGCCGGAGTTGCCGCCGCCCCCGTAGACCTCGGCGACCAGCGCGTCGGCGGAGGGCGCGGCGAAGGCGGCGTGCACGCCGAGCCCGGCGAGCACCATGGCACCGGCTATGCCGATCGGCAGGAATCGCTTGCGGAGCCCCGGGTTGAGGGGTCTGGTGGGGCGGGGTGATGCCTCGGCGGCCTCAGAGGGGTGCGACACCGGAGGGGTTCTCCTTCTGGGGGAGCGGCTGATGGTGACGGCACGTCACCCCGGGCGGGGGCGGGCGCGATCGGCCCTCAAGATACGCGCGTAGATCCGGTCACAGAAGGAGTTCTGAGGTTAAATCTGGGTGTTGCGTGCCGTGCCCGTGCCTTACCGGCTGATACGTCCGGCTGATCGCGGGTGACCGCCTGTCACAGCCACCCCTGGTGCCCGGGCGGGCGCTCCACCGTTCGGCGTAGGGTCAGTGCGCGGCGGCGGCCTCGGCCCGGGCGGCGTCCCGGATGCCGGTGACGATCAGGTCCACGCCCCGGTCGAAGTACAGCTCCTGGTCGGCGCAGGCCGCCAGCGCGTCTGCGGCGGCGACGATGTGCGGGTAGCGGCGGGGCGAGAGGGCGAGCAGGGTGGCGCGCCTGGCGCGTACGGCGTCCTCGTTGGCCTCAGGGTCCGGGCCGAGGTCGCGCCCGGGTTCGGCGATGGCCAGCGCCACCAGCGAGCCGAGGATCTGGCTGGCGGTCTCCGCGCTGCGCTCCACCGACATGCCGCCCTGGGCCATCAGGGCGAGCGCCCGCTCGGTGACGGCCAGGCCCGGCTCGGTGGTCACCATGCCGTTGAAGACCAGCACCGCCGCGTTGGGGTGCGGCCGCAGGGCGTCCAGGAAGCCGCTGAGCACGTCGCGCAACTGCTCGTGCCAGGGCCGGTCGTCGGGCTCGGGCACCACGGCGCCGGCCAGCAGCCGCTCCGCGAGGGCGAGCAGCAGGCCATCCTTGTCGGGGAAGTGCCGGTAGAGGGCCATCGGGGTGACGTCGTGGAGCTGGGCGACCCGGCGGATGGTCACCGCGTCGAGCCCCTCGGCGTCCGCGACGGCCAGCGCGGTGGTGATCAGCTCGTCACGGTTCAAACGCTTCTGGGCCGCCATGTCCGCCCAACCCTTCCGTCGCCATCCGCCCCCCGGTGTGGTGTACAGCGTACACATCCAACTCGTGTGTACAAAGTAAGCAATGCCTGTATGGTGTCGCCGTAAGCATACGCCGTAAACATCCCTTCCGAGGTTGCTATGCGACGAAGTCCCTGGGCCACCCTGACCGTGCTGGCCCTCGCCCAATTCATCGTGGTGCTCGACGTGACGATCGTGAACGTCGCACTGCCGCACATCCAGGACGACCTCGGCTTCACCGCCGACGGCCTGCAGTGGGTGATCAGCGCCTACACGCTCGTCTTCGGCGGCTTCCTGCTGCTCGGCGGCCGGGCGGCCGACCTGCTGGGCTCCCGCCGGGTGTTCGTCACCGGCCTGGTGCTGTTCGGCGTGACCTCGCTGGCCGGCGGCCTGGCAGGATCGCCCGGGCTGCTCATCGCGGCCCGTTCCCTGCAAGGCCTCGGCGGGGCGCTGCTGTCGCCGGCCGCGCTGGGCATCCTCACCGTGACCTTCCCGCACGGCAAGGAGCGCAACATCGCCATGGGCGTCTGGGGCGGCCTGGCCGGTCTCGGCGGCACCCTCGGCGTGGTCGCCGGCGGATTCCTGGTCGACTCGCTCAGCTGGCGCTGGGTCTTCATCGTCAACGTGCCGATCGTCATCGCCCTGGTGATCGTGACCCCGCTGATCGTCCCGCACGTCGCGCCGCACGCCGGCCGCCGCGTCTTCGACGCGCTCGGCGCGGTCCTCGCCACCAGCGGGGTGCTCGGCGTGGTCTACGCCGTCGTACGCGCCGAGCCGCTGGGCTGGACCTCGGCCGAGGTCATCGGCTGCCTGGCCGGCGGGCTGCTGCTGCTGGCCGCCTTCCTGGTGGTCGAGACCCGGATCGAGGCGCCCCTGGTGCCGATGCGGCTGCTCAGGTCGCGCGCCCTGAGCAGCGCGGGCGGCACCGTCGCGCTGACCGGCGCGGCCTTCCTGTCGATGTTCTTCCTGACCGCGATCTTCCTCCAGCAGGTGCGCGGCGACACCGCCCTGCGGGCCGGGGTGGAGTTCCTGCCGATGGGCGGGGCCGCCATCGGCGCCGCGGTACTCGCCACCCCGCTGATCACCCGCTTCGGCACCCGGCCGGTGCAGACCGCGGGCACCCTGCTCAGCGTGGCCGGCCTGCTGCTGCTCTCCCGCGCCGACGCCACCGGGCCCTACGCGAGCCAGATCATGCCCGGGATCATCCTGTTCGGCGTCGGCGTCATCGCGGTGTCGGTGCCGGCCCAGATCGCCGCGGTGGTCGACGTCACCCACGCCGACGCGGGCGCCGCCTCGGGCGTCTTCACTGCCTTCCAGCAGGTCGGCGGCGCGGTCGGGCTCGCCGTCGTCACCACTCTGGCCACCTCGCGCACCACCCACGCGCTGGCGGGCGGGGCGTCGCAGTCCGACGCCCTGGTGGACGGCTTCCACCGCGGCCTGCTGGTGGCCGCCGCCTTCACCGCCGGCACGTTCGTGATCACCCTGCTCTCGCCGCGGCTGGCACCGAGCGCCGAGCAGATCGCCGGGGCGGCTGCGGCGGCGTGATGAACGCTCCGCGGGCGGGGGATCCGCCGCTGCCCGGCGCGGCTGTGCAGAGCAGCCGCGCCGGGCACGGGCGTCGCCCTAGCCGGTCGACGAGCCGGTCGTGCAGACCGGTAGGGGCAACGGGGAGCCGGGCGTCCCGGTCGCGGTGAAGCCGAAGGAGACCGAGGCCCCGGGCGAGACGGCGCCGTTGTAGGGGGCGTTGGTGACGGTGACCGCGGCGCCGCTCTGCGCGAGGGTGCCGTTCCACAGGCTGGTGATCGTGGCGCTCGGCGCCGACCAGCCGACCCGCCAGCCGCTGAGCGCGGACGTACCCGGGTTGGCGACGGTCACGTCCGCCTGGAAGCCGCCGGACCAGGAGTTGGTGACGGTCAGCCGGGCGGTGCAGCCGGTTCCGGTGGGCGGCGGGGTCGTCGGGGGCGGCGTGGTGGGCGGGGGAGTAGTCGGGGGCGGGGACGTGGGCGGCGTCGTCGTGGCGTACGTCAGCCCGTAGCCGTACGGGAAGAGCGGCGTCTTGCCGTCGCCGTCGTTGACCGGCTCCTGCGACGCGCTCTGCATCCACGACACCGGCAGCTTCCCGGTCGGCGCGTAGTCGCCGAAGAGCACGTCGGAGACCCCGTTGCCCTCGGTACCCGGCAGCCACGCGGCCACCAGGGCCTTCCAGTCGGGGAGTTGGGCGGCGATGTCCAGCGGCCGGCCCGACACCAGCACGGTGACCACCGGCACGCCGCTGGCCTTGAGCTTGGCCAGCACGGCCAAGTCGGCCTGGTCCAGCCCCATCGCGCCGGTGCGGTCGCCCTGGCCCTCGGCGTACGGGGTCTCGCCGACGACCGCGATCGCGGCCGCGTAGGACCCGTCGACGCCGTCGCCGGTCTTGTTGTACGTCACCTGCGACGGGCTGTTCACCGCCGCCTTGATGCCTTGCAGGACGGTCGTCCCCGGAGTGATGGCACCGCTCGAACCCTGCCAGCTGATCGTCCAGCCACCGCTCTGGTTGCCTATGTCGTCGGCGGACTTGCCGGCCACGAAGACCTTCGCCGACTTGGCCAGCGGCAGCACGCCGCCGTCGTTCTTGAGCAGCACCTGCGACTCGCGCACCGCCTGCCGCGCGACGGCCCGGTGCGCGGCGGACCCGACCGTGGAGGTGTACGACCGGTCGGTCAACGGATGCTCGAACAGGCCGAGTTCGAACTTCCTGGTGAGGATCCGCCGGTTGGCGTCGTCGATCCGCGCCACGGTCACCGCGCCGCTGTTGACGTCGCTCTTCAGGTCCGCGACGAAGGACTTGTAGTCGGTGGGCACCATCACCATGTCGATACCGGCGTTGACGGCGGTTGCCACCTCGGCCGCCGTGAAGCCGGTCCGCCCGTCGATCTTGTCGACACCCGCCCAGTCCGACACCACGAAGCCGGAGAAGCCGAGCTCGCCCTTGAGCAGGTCGGTGATCAGGTAGCGGTTGGCGTGGTCCTTGACACCGTTCCAGCTGCTGTACGACACCATGACCGCGCCCACCCCGCGGTCGACCGCGGCCTTGAACGGCGGCAGGTGGATCGCCCGCAGGTCCGCCTCCGACAGCGTCGCGTTGCCCTCGTTGACCCCGCCGTCCGTACCGCCGTCGCCGATGTAGTGCTTCGCGGTGGCCAGCACCGACGCCGGTCCGCCGAGCGTCGTGCCCTGCAGCCCGGTGATCTCGGTGGTCATCTGCGAGGGCAGGTCCGGCGTCTCACCGAACGACTCGTACGTCCGCCCCCAGCGGTCGTTGCGTGCCACGCACAGGCACGGTGCGAAGTCCCAGTCGACCCCGGTCCCCGACACCTCCTCCGCGGTGACCCGCCCGACCAGCTGAACCAGCGCCGGGTCGCGGGTCGCGCCGAGCCCGATGTCGTGCGGGAAGACGGTGGCGCCGTAGACGTTGTTGTCGCCGTGCACCGCGTCGATGCCGTAGATCATCGGGATGCCCAGCGGCGTGCCGAGCGCGGTCCGCTGGAAGCCGTCGTACATGTCGGCCCAGCTCCCCGCGTTGTTCGGGCTCGGCGCCGACCCGCCGCCCGACAGCACCGAGCCGATGCGGTACGCCGCCAGGTCCGCCGGGGCGGCGGCCAGCGCGGTCCTGTCGACCTGGGTCATCTGCCCGACCTTCTCGTCGAGCGACATCCGGGACAGCAGGTCGTCCACCCGCTGCGACACCGGCAGCGAGGGGTCCTGGTAGGGCAGTCCGGCCGCCTGCGCGGCGGCGCGGCCGGCGGTCGTGGCGGCGGTGGCGTTCACCGCGGCGTTGGTGAGGGAGAGCATCGCGAGGACGGCGCCGGCGGCGACGCCCGCTCTGCGGAGGCTGGGTCTGGGCATGGGGACTCCGGGTGGGGGGAGGCCGTGGGGGGCCTGGGAGTGTGGCGCTGGGGGTGGGACCGGCAGTGGGGGAGTGGGAGCGCTCCCATAGATGAGGCCAGCGCGGACGGAGCCCTGTCAAGGGTGCCGACGCCGATCCGGGCGGCGGCGGCAGCCCGTACGGCGGCGGCCGGCCGCTCGCCGCTTCGTGGGCGTAGCCTGAAAGGAATGGAGCAGGTCACCGGGAGGTCCGCGTGTTCAACATCCTCGACGACTTGTTCGCGCCCGGGCGCAAGCACACCGACGACGAGCGCAACCGCCTGGAGCTCTTCCGGGACGACGAGAGCAGCGGCGACCCGTCCCGCGGCCCGATAGACCTCGCGTCCGGCAAGGTCGTGGTCCGCCCGCCCCGTACGTCCCCCGAGGGCTCCGGCAGCTGAGACGGCCCGACTGGGGGTGCCGCGCGGCGGCAGGTGGCGTTCGGGTTCGGAACGCTCAGAACGGTCAGGTACCGGGCCGGGAATGCCTGCTCCAGGCGCGTGCACGGCGTGTCGTGCGCGTGCGGGACGAGGGCGGGGGTGAGAGAAAGGGCGCATGTCGGATCGCGAGTCAGCCCATCGCGAGCTGGTGGAGGAGATCACCCGCCAGTTCGAGGAGTCCCCCGAGGACGAGGACACCAGGCTGGCGCGGCTGGTCGAGGACATGCTCGCCATCGGTGGGGACCTGGACCTGGAGTCCGTCCTGCAGCGTGTGGTGGAGGCGGTGGCCCGTGCGGTCGACGCCCGCTTCGGCGCGCTGGGCGTGATCGACGCGGAAGGCAACTTCACCGACCTGTTCACCACCGGTGTCGACCCGGGCGTCCGGGCCGACGTGGGCCACCTGCCGCACGGCGAAGGGCTCCTGGGCGAGCTGATCCGCGAGCCCGCGCCGATCCGGGTGGCGGACCTGGCAGCCGACCCGCGCATCGTGGGATTCCCGCCGGGCCACCCGGCCATGCACAGCCTGCTCGGCGGTCCCATCCGGATCCGGGACACCGTCTACGGCAACCTCTACCTCACCGACCGCCGCGACGGTGAGCCCTTCAGCGCCGCCGACGAGAATCTGCTGACCGCCCTGGCGAAGGTCGCCGGCGGAGCGATCGAGAACGCCCGCTACCACGAGCGGCTCAAGCTCGCCGCCGACGAGTTGCAGCGTCACCTGCTCCCCGAGCTGCCCGACCTCGGTCCGCTCCAGGTCGAGGCCCGGTATCAGCCCGCCCACACCACCCCGCAGGTCGGGGGCGACTGGTATCAGGCGTTCCCCGGCCCCGCGGGCGCCTGGTCCATCGTCGTGGGCGACGTCATGGGCCACGACACCGGCTCCGCCCTGACGATGTTCCAGCTCAGCAGCATGCTGAGCGTGCTGGCCATGGACGATCCGCGCGCACCGGCCCGGATCGTGCAGCGCCTCGACCAGGCACTGCACCACGGCGGCTCGGAGACCATGGCCACCCTCGTGGTGGCGACCCTCCACCCGCGGCCCGACCACTCGTGGAAGCTGCGCTGGACCAACGCCGGCCATCCGCCTCCGCTGCTGCTCGGCCCCGACGGACGGGCGTCCTTCCTCGCGTCGGACGAGGCGCAGGGCATCATGATCGGCGTCGACCACACCCGCCCGCAGCCCGAGCACACCTCCACCCTCATGCCGGGCTGCTCCCTGCTCCTCTACACCGACGGGCTGATCGAGGATCCGGACAGGTCCATGACGGAGTCCCTGGACGCCCTCGCACGCCTGGGGG
Source organism: Streptomyces sp. NBC_01198 (assembly GCF_036010485.1). Classification (NCBI taxonomy): domain Bacteria; kingdom Bacillati; phylum Actinomycetota; class Actinomycetes; order Kitasatosporales; family Streptomycetaceae; genus Streptomyces; species Streptomyces sp. NBC_01198. The sequence goes on along the minus strand of NZ_CP108568.1, from coordinate 2,373,841 downwards.
AAGCACTCGCCGGCGCGCCCCTCGACCGGCTCTGCGACGACCTCATCGCCGCCCGCCCCGACCGCCTGTACCGCGACGACGCGTGCCTGCTCGCCCTCCGGGTCCCCGGCCCGGTCTGACGCCCGGCTGCTGCGCCGTCAGCCCGCAGGGCGGCCGGTGTCCTCGGCGATGCGCTCCCCGAACCCCCGCGTTCGCAGGGGGAGTTGTCGAGCCGGGCGGGCGGGCATAAGGTCCCGGCGAGGGCGTTGTGGCGGGCGGCGCGGGGTCGTGGGCGGGCGGCGCCGGTCGGGAGACGAAACGTGCGGCGCAACGACGGGATCTCGCTGCCCCAGCCATTCTCCGGAATCGCGCAGAGCCGGCGCATGGGCGGGCTCGTGCGCGCCATGAGCGGCGGCTCGGGCTTCCAGGCCTGGCGCAACAAGCTGCTGGTGGTCGCCGTGTACGAGCAGGGCAGCGTGGTCGGCCTCGCCGACGACCCCGGGCCCTTCCACTTCCGCTACGACGAAGTGGCCCGCTTCGTCGTCCACGTGGCCAAGCGGTACGTCAACCAGAGCTATCGCGGCCTCGTCACGAACTGCTGGGTCGGGCTCGAGGACGACCGCAACCACCGGTTCCAGGGGCAGGGCACCAGGAACGAGCTGAGCGTCGTCGAGGACTTCCGGCAGCTCGTGGACCCGCGGATCGCCGCGGCCCAGCTCCCCAGGATGCTCGGGGCCCTCCGCCAGGGCCGGCCCGTCGACTTCGGCGCCTACGTGCTCGACCAGCGCGGCATCACCACCGGGACCGGCAACAAGCAGAAGCAACTGCCGTGGGCCCAGGTCGGCCAGGTCGGGGTGGACCTCGGCTCCGTCGAGGTGAAGGAACGCGACCGGCGTCGCGCCTGGGCCACCGCCAACACCACCAGAGTGCCCAACCTCACCGCGTTCCTGACGTTGGCGCGGGAAGCGCAAAGGGGCCTGTGACCGTTCGGTCGTCCGTCGATCGTTCAGGGTACGGACGAGCGTCCACGCCGTGCGCCTCCAACCGGGCCGAGGGGGAAGGCCGGTCCGCACCTGCCCCTGCTACCAGCTGCTCAGCAGCAAGTGGTTGACGAGGAGCGCGACGACCGCCTGGGCGGCCAGCCAGGCGCGATGGTCACGGCGGGGGAGGAGGGCGGCGGTGGCGGGGAGCCAGAGGACGAAGGGGAGCCAGATCCGTTCGGTCTCGGCCTTGCTCATGCCGGACAGGTCGGCGACGAGCATGGCGAGGAGGAATCCGCAGGGGAGCAGGACGCCCGCGACCGCCCGGCGGTCCCCGCGCAGCCACCAGCCCCGTAGCTCCCTGGCCGCCCCGACGGGCGTGCGGTCCCCGCCCGCCCACCAGTTCCGCACTCCGCCGGGCGCCCCGGCCAGCGTCCTGCGCAGTCCGGCCGCGGAGGCGAGCCCGGCCGACACCACCAGGGTGGCGAGGTCCCCGAAGAACCAGTAGCTGTACGGGCGTACGCCGCCGTAGCCCTGGTAGTAGCGGGTCCTCAGCAGTCCGTATGCCTCCCACCAGTCGAAGCCCACGGCGGTGAACGCGGCGGCCACCGCGGCCGCCCCGGCGAGCACGTACGGGACTGGGCGTGCGGTCCGCGCGCACAGCAGGATCACCAGGCCGGGGACGGCCAGCAGGGTCAGGCCGTAGGAGAGGTAGGCGGCGGCGCCGAACAGCAGACCGGCGCCGACGCCCGCGACGGCCGTCCCCCAGCGGGAGGCGCGGGTGGCCGCGATCGCGAGCAGCGCCAGCGCCCACGCGGCGACGGCGGCGAAGTAGCCGTCCGCGGAGACGCCCACCCAGACCGCGCCCGGGGCGAGCGCGACGAAGGGCGCCGCGGCCCGCGCCCGCTCCTCGCCGGTGAGCAGGCGCAGCGTCAGCAGGACCGCCGCGGCCAGCGACGTGCCCACGGTGATGGTGAAGGCGGCGGCGAACGCGCCGCCGCCCAGCCCGATCCGGTCCAGGCCGACGAAGGTGAGCACGGCGCCCACCGGATGCCCCGCGACGTGGGTGGCCCAGCGGTCCGGTGAGTTGATCAGGATGTGGTCGGTGAAGGTCCGTACCGCCGGGCCGGCGTCGCGGAAGCGGGGGACCTCCGTCAGGTATTCGCTGGAGACGGTGAGCCGCCCGGCGACGCCGCGCTGCCATCCGTCCACCAGGGCCAGCGACCATGTCCACGCCATCGCCGTGCCCCACGCGGACCACAGCAGCCCGCGCCAGGGCAGCCGGGCGGCGAGGCCCGGCCCGTAACCGGCGACGAGCAGCGCCACGACCACGGCCAGCGGGGTGCCGGGTCCGGCGTGCGGCTGCCACCAGGCCTCCAGCGGTGGCCACGGCGACTTGAGCAGCGAGCTGTCGCGTTGCAGCCAGGCGCCGATACCCGCCATGACCAGGAAGAACAGCGCTGCCGCACCGGCCGCCAGCACGTCCGGACGCCGGGTGGACGACGTCGCTGGGCCGTCGTCGTCGAGTGGGTGCGGGCCGGCGCCGTGCAGCGGGGAGGGGGAGAGAGTCACGCGTCGCACCCTAGGCAGCGGCCGGCCCGCTGCGGCTGTGTCGCGGCAGGACGTCAGAGTTTCGTCATGAGTTGCCGACCCTGAAGGCCCTCCTGACGGCCCTAGTGTCGCCAGGCATGAAAGTTCCCTCCCGCCTCCCTCCGGGTCCTTGGCGCAGTCCGCTGCGCGGCCCGTGGCTCACGTCGGTCCTCGGGCTGCTGCTGCTCGTGGGCGTCCCGCTGCTGTTCGTCACCGGCCTGCTGTCGTACGCCGCGTACAACCCCGGGCTGTCGCCTTTCAACGACAAGACGCCCGGCAAGGGCCTGCTCGGTTTCTACCTGTTCTCCTGGCCCACCCACCCGTACTGGCTCTACCGCTTCACGCAGGGGCTTCATGTCACGCTCGGAGTGGCGCTGGTCCCGGTGCTGCTTGCCAAGCTCTGGTCGGTGGTGCCGAAGCTCTTCGCGCTGCCGCCGGTGCGCTCGATCGGGCACGCCCTGGACCGGCTGTCGCTGCTGCTGCTCGTCGGGGGCGGGATCTTCGAGTTCGTCACGGGCCTGCTGAACGTCCAGCTGGACTACATCTTCCCGGGGTCGTTCTACCGTCTGCACTTCTACGGTGCGTGGGTCTTCGTGGGGGCGGTGTCCGCCCACGTCGCCCTGCGCATGCCCCGGGTGGTGCGGGCCCTGCGCAGCCGGGACTTCCGCGCGGAGCTGCGTACGCCGACCTCCCGGACGGAGCCCGAACCCGCCGACGACAGCGGCCTGGTGTCCACCCACCCCGCCGCCCCCACGATGTCCAGGCGCGGCGCGCTGGGCATGGTCGGCCTGGGCTCGCTCGTGCTCTTCCTGGTGACCGCCGGCCAGAGCATCGGCGGACCGCTGCGCGGGACCGCCCTGCTGGCACCGCACGGCCGCAGGCCGGGCGACGGCCCCAACGGCTTCCCGGTCAACAAGCCCGCCCTGGCCGCGCACGTCCGCCCGCAGGACATCGGTGAGAACTGGCGGCTGACGGTCCGTGGCGCGTCCGGCCGCAGTGTGGACCTCACCCTCGACCAGCTCCGGCGCCTGCCCCAGTACGGCTCCGCGCTGCCCATCGCCTGCGTCGAGGGATGGTCCACGGAGAACCAGCACTGGCAGGGCGTACGGCTGCGGGACCTCGCCGCACTCGTGGGGCACGAGGCAGACCCGCCAGGGGTGTTCGTGGAGTCCGTGCAGCTCGCCGGGTCCTTCCGGGCGGTGGCGCTGCGCGCCAACCAGGTACGCGACGGCCGCTCCCTGCTCGCGCTGCGGGTCAACGGCGCCGAGCTCTCCCCGGACCACGGCCGCCCCGCCCGGATCATCGTGCCGGACGCCCCGGGCGTGATGAACACCAAATGGGTACGCCGACTGACCTTCGGCGCACCGGACGTCGGGGCGCGCGCATGAGACGCCTGTTCCGCGCCGTGTACGGCGAGTCCGTCCTCCACCTGCTGGTCCTGCTCGCCTCCTTCGCCCTGTGCGGATACGCGATCACCCGGCTGCTGGAGCGCGACGCGTGGGGCGTGGCGGAGTGGGTCGTCGGCTCGGCGCTGATCCACGACGTGGTGCTGGTGCCGCTGTACGGCGGCGCCGACTGGCTGCTGCACATGGCGGCCCGAGGCCGCCGGCCGGGATCACCGGCGCGGATCGCGCTGGTCAACCACATCCGCGTCCCCACGTTCATTTCCCTGCTGTTGCTGCTCGTCTACTGGCCGCTGATCTCGCACGACGCCGGGGCGACGTACCGGAACGCGACACTGCTGTCGCCCGGAGTGTTCCTCGGCCGCTGGCTGCTGATCACCGCCGTGCTCTTCGCCGCCTCCGCCCTGCTCCTGGTGTTCCGCAGGTGGCGGGCGGCTCGCGGGAACCGCGGGTGAATCCTTACGAACCTGTGGTGCCCGTGGTGGTGATGCCCCGCCAGGCCACTGGTCACCCTAGGGTCCGATCCATGCGCGTACTCGTCACCGGCGGCGCCGGCTTCATCGGATCCCACATCGTTGCCGCCCTCGCCGCCCGCGGCCACGAACCGGTCGTCCTCGACGCCCTGCTGCCCACCGCCCACGCCGTCCCCCCGACCCGGCCGCCGGCCGGGACCGCCGAGTTCATCGCCGAGGACGTGCGGAACCCCGAGGCCCTGTCCCGTGCGCTGCGCGGTGTACAGGCGGTCTGCCACCAGGCCGCCATGGTGGGTCTCGGCAAGGACATCGCCGACACCCCCGCCTACGTCAGCTGCAACGACCTCGGCACTGCCCACCTCCTCGCCGCCATGGCCGCCGCCGGTGTCAAGGACCTGGTGCTCGCCGGATCCATGGTCGTGTACGGAGAGGGCCGCTACGACTGCCCGCGGCACGGCAGGGTGACCCCCGGGCCGCGCACGGTGGCGGATCTGGACGCCGGGCGCTTCGAACCCCGCTGCCCGCAGTGCGGCGCCGACTTGACGCCGGGGCTCGTCGACGAGGACGCCCCCCTCGACCCGAGGAACGTCTACGCCGCGACCAAGCTCGCCCAGGAACACCTCGCCGCAGCCTGGGCCAGGGCCACCGGCGGACGGGCCGTCGCGCTGCGCTATCACAACGTGTACGGCCCCGGCATGCCCCGCGACACCCCGTACGCGGGCGTCGCCTCCTTCTTCCGCTCGGCCCTCGCCCGCGGCCAGGCACCGCAGGTCTTCGAGGACGGCGCCCAGCGGCGGGACTTCGTCCATGTGCGGGACGTGGCCGAGGCCAACGTCCTTGCGCTGGAGAGCATGGCGACCCGTCCGGACGGAGCGCTGCGCGCCTACAACACCGGCAGCGACACCCCGCACACCATCGCGGACATGGCGACCGCCCTCGCCGCCGCTCACGACGGACCGGACCCCGAGATCACCGGCGCATACCGGCTCGGCGACGTCCGGCACATCACCGCCACCTCCGGCCGGCTGCGCGCCGAACTGGGGTGGCGGCCCGAAGTGGGCTTCGCCGAGGGCGTCACCGAGTTCGCCCACGCGGCTCAGCGGGAGGGGCTGCCGGTGCCCGCCACGCGCTGACCGCCGAGGTCCCGCCCGCTTGTCCGTTCCGCCCCACCCCGATCCCTCGAAACGACTGGACCCCTCGTGAACCCCATCGCCGACGTCGTCCTGCCCTGTCTCGACGAAGCCGAGGCCCTGCCCCGGGTGCTGGAACGCATCCCGCCCGGCTGGCGGGCCATCGTCGTCGACAACGGCTCCACCGACGGCTCCGCGCGCATCGCCGCCGATCTCGGGGCGAGCGTGGTGCACGAACCGCGCCGCGGCTTCGGCGCCGCCTGCCACGCCGGACTCCTGGCAGCCCAGGCCGACTTCGTGTGCTTCTGCGACTGCGACGCCTCCCTCGACCCGGCCCTGCTGCCCGACTTCGTCGGCCGGCTCCTCGCGGGAGAGGCCGACCTGGTCCTCGGCCGCCGCCGGGCGGTCGCCCGCGGCGCGTTCCCGCCGCACGCCCGCGCCGGGAACATCGCCCTCGCCCGCATGCTGCGCCGTCGTACGGGTCTGCGGCTGCACGACCTCGGACCGCTGCGGGCCGCACGACGCGAGGCCCTGCTCGCCCTCGGCCTGACCGACCGGCGCAGCGGCTATCCGCTGGAAATGGTGGTCAAGGCCGCTGACGCGGGCTGGCTGATCACCGAACGCGAGGTCCCCTACCACCCGCGCACCGGCCGCTCGAAGGTCACGGGTACCTGGCGGGGCACCTGGCACGCGGTACGGGACATGCGGGCGGTGCTGGGGGCCCCGCCGGCGTCCGGAAGCCGGCTGGCCGGTGCGGTGCCGGGGAAGGCCCTGGATCCGCAGGGTGCGACCCCAGCTGTGGTGACCGGCCCTGCGGAGGCCCGGTGACCACGCTGATGGTGATCGCCAAGGAACCGCGGCCCGGACGGGTCAAGACACGGCTGACCCCGCCGTACACGCCCGAGGAGGCGGCCGCGCTGGCCGAGGCGTCACTGGCCGACACCCTCGCGGTCGTCGTGGCGAGCCCGGCGGAGCGGCGGCTGCTCATGCTCGACGGGCGTCCCGGCCGCTGGCTGCCGGACGGTATCGAGGTGATCCCGCAGACCGGCGGCGGGCTGGACCAGCGGCTCGCCGCCGCCTTCGCGCTGTGCGACGGCCCGGCGCTGCTCATCGGCATGGACACCCCGCAGATCACCCCCGAGCTGCTGCGGCCCGCGCTGCTGGCCGGCGAGGACCCGGCCGACGCGTGGTTCGGGCCGGCCGCCGACGGCGGGTTCTGGGCGCTGGGCCTGCGGAAACCCGACCCGGTCCTGCTGCGCGGAGTGCCGATGTCCACCCCGGACACCGGTCGGGTGCAGCGCGGCCGGCTCACCGGCGCAGGGCTGGTCGTCCGCGACCTGCCCGAGCTGCGGGACGTCGACACCGCGTCCGACGCCGAGGCCGTCGCCGCGCAGGCGCCCGGCAGCCGCTTCGCCGCGGCTGTCGCCAGGTTCGCCCCGGCGGGCACACGGTGAGCGTGCCCGTCGCGGTGCCCACGGCCCGGGCCTGGTCGACCGCCGACCCGTACGCCACCGCGCTGCGCACCGGCCGCGGCCCCCTCTTCCTGCGCCGCTCCGACGGCTGGTTGCTCCCGCTCGACGTCGAACGCTGGTGCGCGCAGCCCGACGCGGCCGACCGGTCCGCGCTCAGCGCATGCCACGGGCCGACGCTCGACATCGGCTGCGGCCCCGGGCGCCTCGTCACCGCCCTGGCCGCGCAGGGCCTGCCCGCCCTGGGCATCGACGTCAGCCCCGAAGCCGTGCGCCGCACCCGGGCCGGCGGCGGTACCGCTTTGCTCCGCTCGGTCTTCGACCCCCTGCCCAGGGAAGGCCGCTGGCAGACCGCGCTGCTCGTCGACGGCAACATCGGCATCGGCGGAGACCCCGTCGCGCTGCTCACCCGGGTGCGCGGCCTGCTGCACCCGCACGGCAGGCTCATCACCGAGGCGGCGCCCTGCGGCATCGCCGACGACCTCGACGAGCACTCGGTGGTCCGTCTCCACGACGGCACCGGCGTGGACGGCGTCACTTTCCCCTGGGCCCGGGTCGGACCCGCCGCCCTCGACCGGCACGCCGCCGCGGCCGGCTGGGTCAGGGAAGCGGCATGGTCGGTCGAGGGCCGCCGCTTCGTCCAGCTGCGCGGGCGGCACCTCGCCGGGCGGCCGGCGGAGATCTGACCGGCATCCGGCCACTGCTCGACCAGGGGCGCTCGGCGGTCGGCGCTGCCGTGGGCGGTGTCCGCCGGTGACTGCCCCCGGTCAGCCGCCCACCGCGGCCAGCAGGCCGTCGAAGTCCTCTGCGCAGGGCCCGCAGGCGCGCAGGTGGGCCGCCACGCCGGGATAGCGTGCCTGCGCGCCGCCACCGGCCGCCGCCAGGTCGACGTAGATGTGCAGCATCTCCATGGCCTGCTCGCAGCCGACGTCGCGGGGATCGGTGCGCAGGAAGCGCTCGATCCGTGCCGTTGACTCGTTCACGTGTCCTCTCCCTTCCGGTCCAGGGACCCGTTCTTCCCGTCCAGGTACCCGTTGGCGACGAGTTGGGCCCGGAGCTTACGCCGCGCGTCGAAGACGGTTTTGTAGATCGCGTTGCGGTTGGTGTCCCAGCGCACCACCAGGGCGTCGAGGGGAGTCCCGTCGAGCACCACGGCGACGAAGACCTGGCGCTGGTGGTCGGTGAGCACGTCGTCCACCGCCTGCCGGAAGGCGCGTATCAGCTCGCGCCACTGCGATTCGCCGGCCGGGTCCAGGCCGAGGCGGTCGGGCAGCTGGTTCCAGTCCTCCGCGGCCAGTGCCTCGGTCGGTCGGCGCCAGAAGTGGCGGCCGAGCTTGGCGGAGACCTCCAGGATCACGAAGCGGTAGGCCCAGGTGGTGAAGCGGCTGTCCCCGCGGAAGTCCGGCAGTTTGCGGGTGACGGCCAGCAGCGCGTCGGCGGCGGCCTGGTGGGCCAGGTCATCCAGTTCCGGGCCGGTGATCCGGGTGTCGGAGCCGCGGCGGCGCAGCTCGCTCCTGGCAATGCGGAGCAGCAAGGCGTGCAGACGCTCGTACGCCTCCTCACGCGTCCTGGCGGAGGTGTCGCCCAGCGACGCCACCCACGCGGCGGACTCCGGGTCGAGGCCCGACACCGCGGTGGTGGTACCGCCGCCTTCGAGGTCCCTGTGTCCCATGGCGGCAACCGTAACAGCGGCCCCCACGGCCCCGGCGCCGGCGCTGTGGCCCATGGGGAAGGTCAGTTGGCACCTGTCCACCAGCGCACGGGTCGAGAACCCGCACGGCACCGGGCGCGAGAGTCTGTGGGGAAACGCTGTCCGGTTGTGCGGGTGGGAGCGTGCGGTGCCAGAGGCTGGGGTGATGACACAACCTGTTCACGCACCGGGTGGGCCAGAGGGCAGGGCCACGTCGTTCGGCGCGCAGCGCGACCCCTCCCGGGTGCTCGCGTTCAGCGACGGTGTGATCGCCATCTCCATCACGTTGCTGGTCCTGGAGATCCGGCCGCCGCGGGACACCCGCCACCTGCTGGAGGGCCTTGGCAGGCTCTGGCCGTCCTACCTGGCCTACATCCTCACCTTCCTGCTGATCGGGCAGGTGTGGGCCAACCACCACATCATGTTCGACCATATCCGCAGCGCGGACCGGGTGGTGCTCTTCCTGAACACCCTGGTCCTGATGGACATCGCGTTCCTGCCGTTCGCCGCCTCTGTGCTGGCCGAGGCGTTCCGGGACGGACACGGGCAGCGCACGGCGGTCGTCCTGCACGGGGCGGCCTTCGAACTCCTGGCCGTGCTGTTCAACACGATCTGGTGGTGGGTCCGCCGCGACCGCTGGCTGCTCAACGACACCATCGACGACGCCGGGGTGACAGCCGTCACCCGGCGCTTCCGGCTCGCCCTTGTCTGGCTCGCCGCCGGAACCGCGCTCGGTGCTGTGATTCCGGTGCTCGGCCTGGCCTCCATCGGTGCCTTCATCGTCTACTACTGGCTTCCCGTCGCCGGCGAGATCTCCGAGGCGAAACGCCGGCGCCGGCGCGGACACCGCGCGTGAGCGCCCATGTCCGGCGGCCGCCTTGCGGAAACGAGCGCAGGTGGCGGTGACGCCGGTCGGCGGTCGGCGGCGCGAGCGCGGCCGGCGTAAGGGTTGCGTTATGTAAGAGGGAGGCCCCGGCAGGCAGCAGACGAGGTGATGGGGAACGGCGCCCGCCGCCGACTCCCCGGATCCGCCTTCCGAAAGGGACGATCATGACCTCCACCGCATTCCGCGCCGCGGGCCTCCTGACCGCGGCCCTCGCCTCCGCCGTGGTCTTCGCCGGCCCGGCCAGCGCGCACTCCCCGCACGGCGGCTCGACGGTGTTCGTCCAGACCGACAACCTCCAGGGCAACTCCGTCGTCGCCTACGACCAGTCCGCCGACGGCTCGCTCGTCCAGGCGGGTAGGTATCCCACCGGCGGCCTCGGCGGCCAGCAGCCCGGCACCGGCCCTGACCACCTGGCCTCCCAGGGCGCGCTGACCTACGACCGCGCGCACCACCTGCTGTTCGCGGTGAACGCGGGCAGCGACACCCTGACCGTCTTCTCGGTGGACGGCGACCGTCTCATCCGGCGTCAGACCCTCTCCTGCGGCGGCAGCTTCCCGGTCAGCGTGGCCGTCCACGGCAGTGCCGTCTACGTCCTGAACGCCGATGGCGGCGGCTCCGTCCAGGGCTACCTGAGCGTCGGGGGCCTGCTGGTCAAGGTGCCGTCCTGGCACCGCGGGCTCGGCCTCCCCTCGGGCACCACCCCCGGCCAGGTGGGCGTCACCCCCGACGGCGGCAAGCTCGTCGTCACCACCAAGAGCGGCAACAGCATCGACGTCTTCCCGCTGGGCCTGCTCGGCCCCGCCGCCAAGCCCGTGGTGACCAGCACCCCCGGGCAGGGGCCGTTCGGCTTCACCTTCGACGCCGCCGGCCGGGTGGTCGTCACCGAGAGCGCCACCAACTCCGTGGCCACCTTCACCCTCGACCGCGACGCCAAGCTCACCAAGGTCTCCGAGGCCCCCACCGGCCAGGCCGCCACCTGCTGGGTGATCGGCTCCGGCGACCACTTCTACGCCTCCAACGCCGGCAGCGGCACCCTCACCGGCCTGCGCGAGGACCAGCACGGCTCACTCACGGGCATCGGCAACACCGCCACCGCGGCGGGCACGGTCGACGCGGCGGTCACCTCCGACGGGAAGTTCCTCCACGCCCAGACCGGTGCCGGCGGCGGCATCGACAGCTTCCGGATCAACTCCGACGGCTCCCTGACCAGGACCGGCACCGTGACGGTGCCGAACGCCGCCGGCGGCGAGGGCATCGTCGCCCCCTGACCCCCCGACCCCCCGACCCCCCGACCCCCCGACCCCCTCGGCAGGGCCGGGGCCCGTGGTGTCGCCCAACGCACCACGGGCCACCGGGGCCCCCGGGCCTGCCAGCCGAACGGCGTCGCCTGCCGGACGCCGCTCGGCTGGCCTCTTCCGCAGGGCCCCGGGGAGGGTTGGGGTAGCGTCCGTCACCATGCCGTTTCCCGATGAGCGTCGTCAGGTCGCAGTGGTCGATCACCGGCCGGAGTGGACAGCGGAGTTCGAACGGTTGGCCGAGCAGTTGAGCGGGGTGCTGGGCGACCTGCCGGTGGCCATCGACCACGTGGGGTCGACCTCGGTGCCGGGTCTGCCGGCCAAAGACTGCATTGATGTGCAGGTCCGGATGGAGTCCATCGACGAGGCCCGGGATGCGGGGCTGCTTGCCGCGATCGGCTTCCGATGCCGACCCGAGCCGTGGAATCGCTCCGAAGTCTCACGCGGGATCCACTGCCACAAGCTCGTCTTCGCTCCGCCGGCCGCTGCCCGTTCCTGCAACGTCCACCTCCGGGAGAGCACCGGCCCCAATGCCCGCTATGCGCTCCTGTTCCGCGACTAGCTGCGCGCCGACGAGCCCGCTCGCCGCGCATGGGGTGCGTTCAAGCAGCGGCTGGCGGTGAGCGTTCCGGACCTCATGGACTACGGACAGATCAAGGCTCCCGCCACCGACATCCTGATGGCTGCGGCAGAGCGCTGGGCGAATGACACCGGTTGGAACGTCATGTGACCTCCTGCTTGCCTTCCGGGCGGCGGCGCTGCCCGGCAGGATCGCAGGCAGTCGCCCACGTCCGAACTCGTCGGTTCTTCCACCGCCCGGGACGTCGCAGCCGCCCTCGTTACGCCGTGCCCCGGGGGTGACGACCACGACGCTGCTGCTGGCACACTCATCGTGCGGCTCGACGCCGACATCGTCCTCTCCTGACGTGCGCCCCGTGACGATCAGGGCCTAGGATCGCCTGACATCCGGGGGTTCCGCATTAAGCGAGCAGCAATTGCACAATCTCGTCGATCCCATTGCGATGGAGAAATAGCGTGACCAGCTCTGCCGCATTCTACCTGTCCGACAGTCAGCACACAGTGCTTTCCGGCACTTTGATCGCCGCCATACCGATTGCGATGCTCGCAGGACTGGTCTCCTTCTTCTCTCCGTGCGTGCTTCCGCTCGTGCCTGGATACCTCTCGTACGTGACGGGAATCGCTGGGAGCGATCTTGCTGAGGCCAGACGCGGTCGGATGGTTGCCGGTGCGTTCTTGTTCGTGCTCGGGTTCAGTGCGGTCTTCGTCTCCACTGGTGCACTGTTCGGCAGCTTCGGTTGGGCGTTGCAAACTCACCGGCAAGCGCTGACCAGAATTTTCGGAGTGCTTACCATAATTCTGGGTCTGGCATTTATGGGTGTCATTGGTGGCATCACCCAGCGCGAACTACGCTTCCACTACAGGCCGAGCGTGGGCTTGTTCGGTGCACCCCTGCTCGGCGTGTTGTTCGGTCTGGGATGGGCTCCCTGTACTGGGCCGACACTGGGCTCGGTAGAATTCCTCGCCAGTAGTAACGGCGGCGCGGGGCGCGGGGCGCTCCTGATGGTTTTTTACTGCCTGGGCCTTGGTGTTCCGTTCATGGTGGGAGCGGTTGCCTTCAGGCGCACACTCGGCGCTTTTGGATGGATAAAGCGCCATTACGCGTGGGTTATGCGACTGGGTGGCGGAATGCTGGTAACGGTTGGCGTTCTGCTGGTGACCGGCGTATGGGACCACATCACCTACCAGATGCAGATCTGGACCTCGAACTTCCAACCAGGAATTTAGAACTCCGCCTCCTCCGGGGCCAGGGTGAGCTGGGGCCAGGCGTGGGGTCAGCCATTTTCCCGGCCCGGCAGGGGCGCGCCCTCCAGGAAGGCGTGGTAGGTCTCGACGGCTTCCGGCTCGATTTCAGGGCTGGAGGGGCCGTAACGGGTGTCGGTGCGGTCCCGCTTGGGCCCGGAAACCCAGAACTCCTCATCGGTCTGCACGTCGTAGAAGTTCGCATCGAACAACCCCGGTGCCCGGCGCAGCGTCCTGCCGTGGAAGTACGCAGTGCTCCAGGTCTTCGAGAAGTCCACCCACCCGATCCACGAGGGGCCGCGGTCGGTGTTGAAACCAGTCTTCAACTGCACGAACATCAGACGTCGAGGCATGCGCTCAGGGTCCTGCACAGGACGCACCCGCGACCAGCCATTTGCGGGCGCCGCAGGTCAGGGCCTATCGCGTCAGCACTCGATGACGTTCACCGCGAGGCCGCCGCGGGCGGTTTCCTTGTATTTGACCTTCATGTCGGCGCCGGTCTCCTTCATGGTCTTGATGACCTTGTCCAGGGACACGTGGTGGCGGCCGTCGCCGCGCATCGCCATCCGGGCGGCGGTGACCGCCTTCACCGCGGCCATGCCGTTGCGCTCGATGCAGGGGATCTGGACCAGGCCGCCGACCGGGTCGCAGGTCAGGCCGAGGTTGTGCTCCATGCCGATCTCCGCGGCGTTCTCGACCTGTTCCGGGGTGCCGCCGAGGATCTCGGCGAGGCCGCCGGCGGCCATCGAGCAGGCGGAGCCGACCTCGCCCTGGCAGCCGACCTCGGCACCGGAGATCGAGGCGTTCTCCTTGAAGAGCATGCCGATCGCGCCGGCCGCGAGGAGGAAGCGGACGACGCTGTCGTCGTCGGCGCCGGGCACGAACTCCCGGTAGTAGTGCAGGACGGCGGGGATGATGCCCGCCGCGCCGTTGGTGGGGGCGGTGACGACCCGGCCGCCGGCGGCGTTCTCCTCGTTCACCGCCATCGCGTAGAGGGTGATCCACTCCATCGCGCGTGCCGCCGCGTCGCCTTCCGCGCGCAGCTGGCGGGCTGTCGTGGCGGCCCTGCGGCGGACCTTGAGGCCGCCGGGCAGGATGCCCTCGCGGGAGATGCCGCGCTGCACGCACTCCTGCATCACCTGCCAGATCTCCAGCAGGCCCGTGCGGATCTCGTCCTCGGTGCGCCAGGCCTTCTCGTTCTCCAGCATCAGCGCGGAGATCGACAGGCCGGTCTCCCGGGACAGCCGCAGCAGTTCGTCGCCGGTGCGGAAGGGGTAGCGCAGCACCGTGTCGTCGAGCTTGATCCGGTCGGCGCCGACCGCGTCCTCGTCCACGACGAAGCCGCCGCCCACGCTGTAGTAGGTCTTCGCCAGCAGCACCTCGCCGGCCGCGTCGAGCGCCGACAGCGTCATGCCGTTGGCGTGGTAGGGCAGCGAGCGGCGGCGGTGCAGTACCAGGTCGGTGGCCGGGTCGAAGTCCACCTCGTGCGCGCCGAGCAGGGCCAGCCGCTTGTCGGCGTGGACGGCGGCGATCTCGGCGTCCACCGCCTCGATGTCCACGGTGCGCGGCGAGTGACCGGCCAGGCCGAGCAGCACCGCCTTCGGCGTGCCGTGGCCGTGGCCGGTGGCGCCCAGCGACCCGAACAGCTCGGCCCTGGCCGCCGCGGTGCGGGTGAGCAGGTCCTCGGTCTTCAACCGCTGCGCGAACATCCGGGCCGCCCGCATCGGACCCACGGTGTGGGAACTGGAGGGGCCTATGCCGATGGAGAAGAGGTCGAATACGGAGATTGCCATGCGTTCACTGCTTCCGGTTGACCGCGGACGCCGTTGTCCACGGGGTGGTGCGGGGGTGCTCCGCGGTGTGCGGCGGGGGACCGCACACCGCGGAGCGGTTCATGACGCGAGCGTCGGATACAGCGGGTGCCGGTCGGCGAGCGCGGTGACCCGCGCGCGGAGCGCGTCCGCGTCGAAGGCCGGCTGCAGCGCCGCCGCGATGATGTCGGCGACCTCCCGGAAGGCCTCCGCCCCGAAGCCCCTGGTGGCCAGCGCCGGGGTGCCGATGCGCAGTCCCGAGGTCACCATCGGCGGCCGCGGGTCGTCCGGGATCGCGTTGCGGTTCACGGTGATGCCGATGCCGTGCAGCCGGTCCTCCGCCTGCTGGCCGTCCAGCGCCGAGGCGCGCAGGTCGACCAGCACCAGGTGGACGTCGGTGCCGCCGGTCAGTACCGCGACACCGGCGGCGGCGAGGTCGTCCCGGGTGAGCCGTTCCGCCAGGATCTTCGCGCCTTCCAGGGTGCGGGCCTGCCGGTCCCGGAAGTCGTCGGTGGCTGCGGCCTTGAAGGCCACGGCCTTGCCGGCGATGACATGCTCCAGCGGGCCGCCCTGCTGGCCGGGGAAGACCGCGGTGTTGATCTTCTTGGCCAGGTCGGCGGTGGACAGGATGACCCCGCCGCGCGGGCCGCCGAGCGTCTTGTGCGTCGTGGTGGTGACCACATGCGCGTGCGGGACGGGCGAGGGGTGCAGCCCGGCCGCCACCAGCCCGGCGAAATGAGCCATGTCGACCATCAGATACGCGCCCACGCCGTCCGCGATCTCCCGGAACGCCGGGAAGTCGAGCTGCCGCGGATACGCCGACCAGCCGGCGATGATCAGCTTCGGCCGGTGCTCCTTGGCCAGCCGCTCGACCTCGGCCATGTCGACCAGGCCGGTGTCGGCGTCCACGTGGTAGGCGGCCACCTTGTAGAGCTTGCCGGAGAAGTTGATCTTCATGCCGTGGGTCAGGTGACCGCCGTGCGCCAGGTCCAGCCCGAGGATGGTGTCACCCGGCTTGAGCAGGGCGAACATCGCGGCCGCGTTGGCCTGCGCGCCCGAGTGCGGCTGCACGTTGGCGGCCTCGGCGCCGAAGAGCGCCTTCACCCGGTCGATGGCCAGCTGCTCGATGACGTCGACGTGCTCGCAGCCGCCGTAGTAACGGCGCCCGGGGTAACCCTCGGCGTACTTGTTGGTCAGCACCGAGCCCTGGGCCTCCAGGACGGCGACCGGGGCGAAATTCTCCGACGCGATCATCTCCAGCGTGGACTGCTGGCGGCGCAGCTCGGCATCGACCTCGGCGGCGACCTCGGGGTCGAAGTCGTGCAGGGACTGATTCAGGAGCGACATGGGATCTTTCTGGTGTGGCGGGGCGGGGTGAGGGCTCAGACCGCGATGAAGGCGTCGTACTCGGCCGCGGTCAGCAGGTCCGCGTCCTCGCCGGAGACCCGCACCTTGAACAGCCAGCCGCCCTCGAACGGTCCGGAGTTCACCAGCGACGGGTCGTCCACGACGTCCTGGTTGACCTCGGTGACCTCGCCGGACACCGGGGAGTACAGCTCGCTGACGGACTTGGTGGACTCCAGCTCGCCGCAGCTCTCGCCCGCCGCGACCGTCGCGCCGACCTCGGGGAGCTGGACGTAGACCACGTCACCGAGCGCGTCGGCGGCGTGCGAGGTGATGCCGACGGTCGAGACGCCGTCCTCGGAGGCGGTGAGCCACTCGTGCTCCTTGCTGTAACGCAGCTGCTCAGGATTGATGCTCATGACGGAATTCTCCCGGATGCGAAGAGGTGATGGCGGGGTAGACGCGGCCGCCTGTGGACAACCCGGTGTCTGTGGAAAACCTCGGGGGCTCAGCGCTCGCGCTGGTAGAAGGGCAGGGCCACCACACGGTACGGCTCCCGGCTGCCCCGGATGTCGACCGCGACCCCCTCCGTGCCCGGCGCGGCGTGCGCGGTGTCCACGTAGGCCATGGCGATCGGCACGCCGAGGGTGGGCGAGGGCGCGCCCGAGGTGACCTCGCCGATCACCGCGCCGGACGCGTCGGTGACGGGGAAGCCGGCGCGCGGCACCCGGCGGCCCTCGGCGACCAGCCCGACCAGCTTGCGCGGCGGGACGTCCGCGGCCCTGGCCGCGGCAGCCGTCAGCGCCTCCCGGCCGACGAAGTCACCGGGCTTGTCGAACTTGACCACCCGCCCGAGCCCCGCGTCGAAGGGCGTGACCTTCGCGGTCAGCTCGTGGCCGTACAGCGGCATCCCGGCCTCCAGGCGCAGGGTGTCGCGGCAGGACAGCCCGCACGGTACGAGCCCGTCGCCGGCGCCCGCCGCCAGCAGTTCCTGCCACAGCTGCTCGGCGTCGGCCGGGTCCACGAACAGCTCGAAGCCGTCCTCGCCCGTGTAGCCCGTCCTGGCGATCAGCGCGGAGACCCCCGCGACGGTCCCCGGCAGCCCCGCGTAGTAGCGCAGCCCGTCGAGGTCGGCGTCCGTGAGCGCCTTGAGGATGCCGGGCGCCGCCGGGCCCTGGACGGCCAGCAGGGCGTACGCGTCCCGGTCGTCGGTCACCTGCGCGTCGAAGTCCACCGCACGCAGGGAGACGGTGTCGAGCACCGTCTGCGCGTTGGAGGCGTTCGCGACGATCAGATAGTGCTCCTCGGCCAGCCGGTAGACGATCAGGTCGTCCAGGATGCCGCCGTCCGGTGCGCAGATCATCGTGTAGCGGGCCTTGCCGACCGCGAGCGCCGACAGATGGCCGACCAGCGCGTGGTCCAGCGCCTGCCCGGCCTGCGGACCGGTCACGCTGATCTCGCCCATGTGCGACAGGTCGAAGAGCCCGGCCCTGGTGCGTACGGCCTGGTGCTCGTCGCGCTCGCTGCCGTAGCGCAGCGGCATGTCCCAGCCGGCGAAGTCGGTCATGGTCGCACCCAGGGCGCGGTGCACCGCGTCCAGGGCGGTACGGCGGGGCGACGCGGCGGGCGGTGCGCTTAGCGGCTGGTTCGACGTTTCGCTCATCGAAAGGGCTCCCAAAGGCGGCGGACGGGGACACGTACGGCGGCCGGGGCACTGACCCCGGCCTCCCCATCTGTCATCGGAACCTGAGAGGTTCACCGTGACCCCTGGGGGCCGCGGTTTGCACCTTGGGTGGGGCGGGGGCCGGTGACG
The DNA here is from genome assembly GCF_036010485.1 of Streptomyces sp. NBC_01198. Classification (NCBI taxonomy): domain Bacteria; kingdom Bacillati; phylum Actinomycetota; class Actinomycetes; order Kitasatosporales; family Streptomycetaceae; genus Streptomyces; species Streptomyces sp. NBC_01198. Next base: position 2,356,157 of record NZ_CP108568.1, on the reverse strand, counting down.
GCGGCCCGCCCGCTTTTCAGATCTGCCTCGCCCGCGCGGTATCTGTGCCTGAGAGATTCAAGGGAGGACTTGCTCCTTCGGCGCCCCGCCCCCTCACCGAGGGGGCCGGAACTCTCCCGCGCGGCCTCCAACGGCCGGTATGCAGTTTGTCGAGTTGCCCCGCCATCATTGCATGCCGGGGCGTCCAGGACGCTCAGCCGCTACTGTTTCCCGGCAGGACACGGCCGCCGGCAGTGGCACAAGCGCGGACAAGGGTGGACATGGAGAATCCGGCACCGTACATATGGCCGGCGAACGAGCTGGAGGAAGTGCTCTCGGCGAGCCTCGGCAATCCCTCGGCGACCCCCCGGCTGCTGGAGGTCCTCGGCCGCTCCCATGTCTGGGTACCGCTGCCCAACGGCGGCCCGCCCGGCCCCGAAGGCCTCGACCTGCCCACCGTCGACCTGGGCGGCGCGCCCTATGTGCCGGTCTTCAGCTCCGAGCAGCAGTTCCGGCAGGCCGCCGACGGCATGTCCTGCACGGTGGCGCCGGTACGCGAGTTCGCCCGCGGGCTGCCCCCGCTGGTCGGCATCGCCGTCAACCCCGGCGGCGCCGTCGGGGTGCCGCTACCGCCCGCCGCCGTCGCTGAGCTGTGCCGCACGGAGCGGACCGGCGCGTACGGAGAGCAGGTCCCCAGCGGCGCCCGGGTGCGGCTCTGGGAGCCCGCCCCCGACGAGGAGCCCGTCGACTTCCTGGCCGTCGCCGCCGCCGAATACGCCGTCACCCCGGTGGTGCTCAGCGCCCGCCGCGCCATGGCCTCGGTGGAGGAGGAGCCGCCCGCGCTCTTCGTCGGCGTGGAACTCGACCGCTGGCAGGACCAGGACCGGGCCGCCGCCATGGACGCGCTCGGCCGCGCCCTGGGCGCTGCCCCGCTGCCCTGGCCGGTCCACCTGATCCTGCTCGACATCGCCCAGGACCCGGTCGGGGACTGGATGCTGGAGGTCGTGCGGCCGTTCTACAGCCGGGACTGACACCGCGCCGCGGCCCAACTCGCCCACCGGGCGGGACGCTTGCGTATACCCGGCGTATAGGTGCCATTTAACCGGCGCCGGTTGAGTCGGTCAGCATTCCACCGGGAACAGTCGACCTGGTTTGATGGCGGGACACCGAACGACGGGAAAGGGGCGGTCCGACGTGATCGCGGGCGCGCAAGGCGGCGCGGCGGCCGGCCATGTGGAGCAGATGCTGCTCCAGGTGGCGCCCGGCCGCTTCGACGCATACGAGAACCTGCTCGGGTCGCTCGCCGACGGCCAGGTATGGATGCTGCTCTGGCAGGGCGCACCCGGAGCGCCCGACGCCCAGTACGCGTCCATGGAGGTCGGCGGGCAGCGCTACGCGCCGTGCTGCACCTCGCCCAGGGAACTGGCCGCCAGCGGCTGGAACCGCGACCACGAGATCGTCTCGGGGCGGGACATCGCGCTGACCCTCTTCCCCGACCACTGCGGGCTCTGGCTCAACCCGCACGCGAACGGCGGCGGCGTCGGCATCCCCTGGCCCGACCTGCGCCGGGTCGCCGGCGGCCTGGACCTGCTGCCCGCCGGCCCGCTGCAGATCGGCGAACCCTCGCTGCAGATCCCGCAGTTCTACGCCCTGCTCGCCAAGGCCGCGCACCGCACGCAGGCGGTGCGCGCGCTGCGCCAGGCGTGGGTCCAGCCGGCCCTGGGCGAGCCCTACCTGGCGATCGGCGTCGAGGTCTACGACTCCTCGCCGCAGGCCGTCGAGTCGGTCCGGCTGATGATGCAGCAGGCGGTGGCCGGTGTGCCCGAGGGGCTCCCGGTCTCGACCGTCGCGATGGCCGACGCCTACGACCCGGTCGCGATGTGGCTGCGGGCCAACGCTCAGCCGTTCTTCGACCGCGAGGCCTTCTCCGGGCCTGCCGGTTGGGGCCCGCCGCCGCGCACCTACTGACGCTCGGGGCCGCCGGGCGGTGCGGGGCCGCTCAGGCGGCGACGGCGGCGTCCAGCAGGCCGAGGGGCGGGGCGCCCAGCGCCAGCAGGCGGGCGTGGAAGTCCGGGACCGTGAAGGACGGGTCGCGCTCCGCGCGGGCACGGGTCCGCTGGATCTCCAGCTTGCCCCATGTGTAGCGGCCGTAGCCGGCGTCGAAAGTGCCGCGCCTGGCCTCGGACGCCGCCCCGGCCGGGGCCAGGTGGGCGTGCCGCATGAAGAGCCTGGCGGCCTCGGCGACATCCATTGCGCCGGTGTGCATCCCGATCGCGCAGGTCAGCCGGGTCACCCTGACCAGCGCCTCGAGGGCGACGCCGATGGCGAACCGCGGGTCGCGGGCACGGAAGCCCTCGTCCATGCAGACCTCCTCCACGTAGTGCGCCCACCCCTCGCAGAAGGACAGGCTGTGCAGGACCCGTCGCACCGGGCTGGTCGCGTGCCGCAGGGCGCGCCCGTGGGCGAAGTGGCCGGGGGCGACCTCGTGCACGGTGATCGATGGCAGGCTCGTCCGGCTGAAGACCGTCAGCCACTCCTCCCGCTCCTGCGCGGGCCAGTCCGGCTCCGGCGGGGTCACGTGGTACCAGGACGGCGACTCCGGCTCTCCTGGCCCCGCCCAGGTCATCATCGCCATCGCCCAGCGGCGGGACGGCGGAGCCGGCCCGACCAGGCACTCGCCGTCCAGATACGGCGCCAGCCTGCGCTGGCGGGTGAAGGCGATGACCTCCTCGGTGAGCCGGGCCGCGGCCGGGATGACGTCGTCGGCGCCGGGGTGGTCGGCGAGCAGTTCGGGGATCAGCTCGTCGACCGACCGGTTCCGGTCCAGCGCCCGGCAGGAGTCGGCCAGCAGCTGGCCCAGCCGTACGCGTTCCTTGTCCGCGGCCTCGGACAGCGCCGTGAGGTCGACCCGCAGGCCCTCGGGCGCGCCCATCAGCGCGGCCAGGGCGGTGCCGCCGAGCCGCGGGTCGGGGTCGCCGTCCAGGGCCGCGCGCTCAAGATGGGCGATCAGCCGGCCGTGCGCGGCCAGCGCCGCGGCTTCGGTGGCGCCCTGGTCGGAGTCGAGCCCGGCGGCCAGCCCGTGAGCCGAGCCGAGCAGGGCGGTGGCGACCGGCGCGCTCACCCGGTCGAGTGAGGCCAGCGCCGCGTCCACCGCGTCGGGCCACTGCGCCAGATGTTCACGGCGGGCGGCGGCACGTACCTTACGGGAGGCGTACTCCCGGTCGTAACAGGCGAGTTCGAGATTCGACAGATGCGGGTACGGGTCGCGCCTGTGCAGTTCGAGGTCCCCGTACTGCACCCGCAGGGAGTCCTCGAAGACCGCCAGGTGCGCCTCGTCGTGCGGATCGTCGAGCGGCGCGGAGGCGTGCTTCGCGCTGTCGACCGCGCCCAGGGCGCGGCGTATCCCGTCGGGGGAGAGGTCCTGCACGCGCCCGTCGTACTCGTGCAGCCCGGCCATCTCGCGGACGGTGGGCATCATCAGGTCGCACACCGCGCGAAGCCGATCATCCATCCCCCGACCGTAGCGTCGAGTCCGCCGTCCGTCTGCCCGGGGCGGTAGCCGAGTCGCCGGGCGGTCAGGTCTGGCCCGCGGTCCTCGCCCGGGTGACGGCCGGGCCGATCGCCCTGATGACCTGCGCGACCTCATCGGCGGTCGTGGTGTGGCCGAGCGAGAACCGCAGCGTGGCCCGCGCGTCGGTGGCCGGCCGGCCCATCGCCAGCAGGACGTGGCTGGGCTGCGCCACACCTGCGGTACACGCAGAGCCGGTCGAGCAGGCGATGCCCTGGGCGTCCAGCAGCAGCAGGAGGGCGTCGCCCTCGCAGCCGGGGAAGGTGAAGTGCGCGTTGGCCGCGAGCCGGCCCTCGGGGCCCGGGTCGCCGTTCAGGACGACGTCCGGCACCGCGGCCCGTACGCCGCGCACCAGCTCGTCACGCAGCGCGCCGACCTGCGCGGTGTACGGCTCCCGCCTCTCCGCGGCGAGCGCGCCGGCCGTCGCGAAGGCCGCGATCGCGGGCACGTCGAGGGTGCCCGACCTGCTGCGCTCCTGGTCGCCGCCGTGCAGCAGCGGCACCGGGGTGTCGTCCCTGCGCAGCACCAGCGCGCCGATCCCGTACGGTCCGCCGACCTTGTGCGCGGTCACCGTCATCGCGTCCAGCCCGCTGGCCGCGAAGTCGACGGGGGTCTGCCCGAACGCCTGCACCGCGTCGGAGTGCATCGGCACGCCGAACTCGGCGCAGACCTCCGCCAGGGTGGCGACCGGAAGGATCGTGCCGACCTCGTTGTTGGCCCACATCACGGTGACCAGGGCCACGTCCTCGGGCCCGGCGGCCAGGGCGGCACGCAGCGTCTCCGGCTGCACCCTGCCGTACGCGTCCACCGGCAGCCACTCCACGACGGCGCCCTCGTGCTCGGCAAGCCAGTGGACGGCGTCCAGCACCGCGTGGTGCTCCACCGGGCTGGCCAGCACGCGGACCCTGCGCGGATCCGCCGCCCGGCGCGCCCAGAACAGCCCCTTGACGGCCAGGTTGTCCGACTCGGTGCCACCGCCGGTGAACACGATCTCGCTCGGGCGCGCGCCCAGCGCCGCCGCCAGGGCCTCCCGCGACTCCTCGACGGTCCGCCGGGCGCGGCGGCCCGCCGCATGCAGTGCGGACGCGTTCCCCGTCACCGTGAGGTGCGCGGTCATCGCCTCGACCGCCTCCGGGAGCATGGGCGTCGTGGCGGCGTGATCGAAGTAGGCCATGATCCCCCGATTCTACGTTCCACTGGGGTCACCTCTGTCCCCCAGCGCGACCCCCCGCACCCTCGGCCACTCGCCGCAAGCGACGCCCTATCGCCCGCGCCCCGCCAGGCGTTGGCCACGCAGTTCCCCACACCCCTGGGCGATTGCCCCCAACCAGGCCACGGCAAGTGAAGCTGTCCGAGGGCCGCGGGCAACTGCGCGCTCAGCCACGACGTGGCGAAGGTCAGCGGGCCACGGCAAGGGGCAGCCCCCCAGGGGCGCGGGGAACTGCGCGCGTAACCACGAAGGGTGGGAGAGCCAGCGGGCCACGGCAAGGGGCAGCCCCCAGGGGCGCGAGGAACTGCACGCGTAACCACGAAGGTGGGAGAGCCAGCGGGCCACCGCGAGGGGCAGCCCCCAGGGGCGCGAGGAACTGCGCGCGAAATCACGACGTGGCGAAGGTCAGCAGGCCACCGCGAGGGGCAGCCCCCAGGGGTGCGAGGAACTGCGCGCGCAACCACGAAGGTGGGAGAGTCAGCGGGCCACCGCGAGGGGCAGCCCCCAGGGGCGCGGGGATCTGCGCGCGCAACCATGACAGCGGGAAGGTCCCGGCACGCGGGACAGGGGGCACCCCTGGGGTCATGGCCGCGGGGCGCGAGCCAATTGGCGGGACTGGGCCACGAGCCGATCCGCCGAGTCCCAGACCTCCGCGTCCTCCTCCAGCAGACCGCCCGCCAGGTTCCGGGTCGTCAGGGTGACCCGCAGCGGCCCGGGGGCCGGCTGGCTGCGCACGTGAACGGTGAGCTCGACCGTCGGCACCCACCCGGTGAGCCCCAGGTCGAAGGCCGTGGGCGGCAGCGCGTCGACCGCGAGCAGCAGCGACACCGCGTCGTGGTCGCGCCCGTCGGCGAGGCCGAGCCAGCCGCGCATGTCGCCGGCACCGGACGGCGCGCCGACGGCCCAGCCCGCGGTGGCGGGGTCCAGCCGCAGGTCGAGCCGGTCGAGGATCGCGGTGGAGCCGGGGACGGGCCCGCCGTCCGGCGCCTCGGACGAGCTGACGCAGTCCTCGTAGGACGGCATCGCCGTCGGCGTCGCCGTGGTGCGGACGTCGTCCGGGAGGGCGGCGAGGTCGCTGTACGCGGCGATGACCCGGATCCGCTCCACCTCGCGCCCCTGCTCGTCGCGCTGGAAGAGCGAGGCCTGCCCGGTGGACATGGTGCGGCCGGCGCGTACGGTCTCGGTCCTGATCACCGCGGGACCCGGCTGCGAGGCGGTCAGATAGTGCGCCGTGACGCTGATCGGGTCGGGGTGCGGCAGGGCGTCACGCAGGGCGCGGGCGACGACGGCGAGCAGGTAGCCGCCGTTGACCGCCCGGATGATCGTCCAGCCCGCGGACAGCTCACTGTCGTACGTGCCGGGCTCGTCCGTCCTGGCCACCACCGCCGTGTCGCGGTCGAACTCGCTGTCCCCGATGGCCGCGCGGGCCGCTGCATATGCCATGAGTCGATGTTACCCATCGGTAGTCGCCGGTTGTCCAGCCCTCCCGGGCTCGATTCAGAACAACGCTGAGCGCCCGCTCGTCTCTTCCGCCCGCCCCGCTCGTCCCCCCTGTGGATAACCTGGCGGCCCGCTGACCCCGGGCCGTTACCCTGGACAGGTGAACGACTTCCCCCATCCCCCCGAGCGCGGGCGGCTGCGCGTGCTCGCCGCCATGAGTGGCGGCGTCGACTCCGCGGTGGCCGCCGCCCGCGCCGCGGAGGCCGGGCACGACGTGACCGGGGTCCACCTGGCGCTGTCGGCGAATCCGCAGAGCTTCAGGACGGGCGCCCGCGGCTGCTGCACGGTGGAGGACTCCCGGGACGCCCGGCGCGCGGCCGACGTCATCGGCATCCCCTTCTACGTGTGGGACCTGGCCGAGCGCTTCCGCGAGGACGTGGTCGCCGACTTCGTCGCCGAGTACGCGGCGGGCCGCACCCCGAATCCGTGCCTGCGGTGCAACGAGAAGATCAAGTTCGCGGCCCTGCTCGACAAGGCCCTGGCGCTGGGCTTCGACGCGGTGTGCACCGGGCACTACGCGACGGTCGTCACTCGCGAGGACGGCTCCCGCGAGCTGCACCGGGCCAGCGACGCGGCGAAGGACCAGTCCTACGTCCTCGGCGTGCTCGACGAGCGGCAGTTGGCGCACGCGATGTTCCCGCTCGGCGACACCCTCACCACCAAGGACGAGATCCGCGCCGAGGCCGCCCGCCGCGGCCTTGCGGTGGCGAAGAAGCCCGACAGCCACGACATCTGCTTCATCGCCGACGGCGACACCCAGGGCTTCCTGGCCAAGCGCCTCGGCAGCGCCGAGGGCGCCATCGTGGACGAGAGCGGCGGCCAGGTCGGCACCCACGAGGGGGCGTTCGGCTTCACCATCGGGCAGCGCAAGGGCCTGCGGCTCGGCGTCCCCGCCGACGACGGCAAGCCCCGCTATGTGCTGGACATCTCACCGGTCGACAACACGGTCACCGTCGGCCCCGCGGAAGCGCTCGACGTCACCGCGCTCACCGCGATCCGCCCCCGCTGGTGCGGCGCCCCGCCGGCCGGCGCGGCGGCGTACACGGCGCAGCTGCGCGCACACGGCGAGGATGTGCCGGTGACCGCCGAGGTCGTCGGCGACGAGCTGCACGTACGCTTCACCGCCCCGGTGCGCGGCATCGCGCCCGGGCAGGCCGTGGTGCTCTACGACGGCACGCGCGTCGTCGGCTCCGCGACCATCGCCACCACCGACCGGGCCACCGCCCGCAGCCAGGAGAAGCCCCCGGTGACCGTATGAACATCGGCGTCTTCCTGTCCTCCGCCGACCTCGGCGAGCAGTACACCCAGCCGGCCCGCGAGTTCGGCAGGCTGATCGGCGAGGGCGGCCACACCCTGGTGTGGGGCGGCTCCGAGTCGGGCCTGATGAAGGTCGTCGCGGACAGCGTCCAGAAGGCCGGCGGGCGGCTGGTCGGCGTCTCGGTGGTCTTCCTCCGCGACTCGGCGCGCGCCGACGCCGACGAGATGGTCATCGCCCCCGACCTCGCCCAGCGCAAGGCCGAGCTGCTGCGGCGCTCCGACGCCGTCGTGGTGATGGTCGGCGGCGCCGGCACCCTGGACGAGGCCACCGAGATCCTGGAGCTCAAGAAGCACGGGCTGCACGCCAAACCGGTGGTCCTGCTGAACAGCGCGGGTTTCTACGACGGTCTGGAACTGCAACTGCGCAGGATGGACGCCGAGGGCTTCCTGCCGCTGCCGCTGTCCGAGCTGGTGTACTTCGCCACCGACGGCGCCGACGCCCTGGCATACATCCGGGAGCACCTGTGAGCAGTCCGCGCATCCACCTGGTCACCGGCGCCGGGTCCGGCATCGGCAGTGCCGTCGCGCAGCGCCTGCTGGAGCGCGGCGACGAGCTGTGGCTGCTGGCCAGGGACGCCGGGCGGGCCAAGGAGCTGGCGAAGCGTCACCCCGGCGCCCGTACGCTGGTCGGCGATCTGGCCGAACCGGCGCGGCTGTCCTGGGCGCTGGGCCACCAGGCGCCGCCCGACCGCCTGGACTCGCTGCTGCACATCGCCGGCGTGGTCGAACTGGGCGTGATCGGCGACCTCACCCCGAAGGTCTGGCAGGAGACGCTGGCGGTCAACCTGATGGGCCCGGCCGAGCTGACCCGGCTGCTGCTGCCGCAACTGCGGCTGTCCCGGGGCCATGTGGTCTTCGTCAACTCCACCTCGGGCCTGAGCGTCAGCGCCGACTGGGGCGCGTACGGCGCGAGCAAGTTCGGCCTGCGCGCGCTGGCCGACGCGCTGCGCGCCGAGGAGCACGCCGCCGGCGTCCGGGTCACCTCGGTCTACCCGAGCCGCACCGCGACCCCGATGCAGCAGAAGGTCCACCAGCAGGAGGGCAAGCCCTACGACCCGGCCCGCTGGATCCACCCGGACTCGGTGGCCACCACCGTCGTCACCGCGCTCGACCTCCCCCGGGACGCCGAGCTCACCGACCTGACCGTCCGCCCCGGCGGATAGCGGGCGACCAGGGGCGACCGGGGGATCCCGCGGCCACCGGAGCGGCCCGCGCGGAGGGCTTACCCTTCGGGCGTGAGCAACGATCTGCACCTCCCCGAGGCCACCGCCACCGGCGTGGGCTCCCTGCCGGGCGGCGACGCCCGGGAGGCGGCCCGCGTCGCGACCGAGGCGACCGCGGGCATGGCCTTCCTCCCCGAACTGCCCGCCCGCGGACCCGGCGCGGACATGATCGGCCGCAGCCTCGGGCTGCTGGCCGAGATGTACGCCCGGGTCGAACCCAGCGGCTGGCGGTTCGGCGACCGGCCGGGCCGCGACAGCAAGCGGGCCAGGTCGTGGCTGCGCGAGGACCTGGACGCCCTGGAGGAGTTCACCCAGGGCTACCAGGGTCTGCTGAAGGTCCAGGCGGTCGGCCCCTGGACCCTGGCGGCGTCGGTGGAGACCCGGCACGGCGAGGCCGCGCTGCGCGATCCCGGCGCCTGCCGCGACCTGGCCGCGTCGCTCACCGAAGGCCTCACCGACCACCTCGCCGACGTCCGCCGCCGGGTGCCGGGGGCGGACGTGGTGCTGCAACTGGACGAGCCGTCGCTGACGGCGGTGCTGCGCGGCCAGATCAGGACGGCCAGCGGCTACCGCACCTATCGCGCGGTCGACCGGGCCGTGATCGAGTCGGCGCTGCGCGAGCTGATCACGGCGGCGGGCGTGCCGGTCGTCGTGCACTCCTGCGCGCCGGACGTCCCCTTCCCGCTGCTGCGCCGGGCGGGCGCGGCCGGCATCTCCTTCGACCTGGACCTGCTCACCGAGAGTGACTGGGACGACTTCGGTGAGGCGGCGGAGGCGGGCACCGCTCTCTTCGCCGGTGTCGTGCCCGGCAGCGACGCCCCATTGTCAGACCCTGCCGGTAGCGTGAGGGGTGTTCGGGCGTTGTGGCGCAGGCTGGGGCTGGCACCGGGGGCGTTGGGGTCCTCCGTCGCCGTCACCCCGTCCTGCGGTCTGGCAGGGGCCTCACCGGCCTACGCCCGTGCTGCTCTCGTGCACTGTACGAAGGCGGCACGCTCGCTCGTCGACAACCCTGAGTAGTGAGGAAGGACGGGGTCGTGGAGGACACGGAGATTCCCGCGGAGGCACGCGAGGAGCACGCTCGCGTCGCCGAGCAGGTCGAGGAGCACCGCTTCCGTTACTACGTCAAGGACGCGCCGGTCGTCAGCGACGCCGAGTTCGACAAGCTGCTGCGCGGTCTTGAGGCCCTGGAGGAGCGGTATCCGGGCCTGCGCACCCCGGATTCGCCCACCCAGAAGGTGGCCGGTGCCTACGAGACGGAGTTCGTCTCCGTGCAGCACCGCGAGCGGCTGCTGTCACTGGACAACGCCTTCACCGACGAGGAGCTGACCACCTGGGCCGACCGGGTCGCGGCCGAACTGGGAGCGCCGGACAACGAGCGCAGCCCGTACCACTTCCTGTGCGAGCTCAAGGTCGACGGCCTGGCGGTCAACCTGACCTACGAGCGCGGCCGGCTCACCCGCGCGGCGACCCGCGGCGACGGCCGGACCGGCGAGGACATCACGCCCAACGTGCGGACGATCGCCGGCATCCCCGAGCGGCTGGCCGGCGACCGGGTGCCGCAGCTGGTGGAGATCCGCGGCGAGGTCTACTTCCCCGGCGAGAAGTTCGAGGAGCTGAACGCCCGGCTGGTCGAGCAGGGTGACAAGCCGTTCGCCAACCCGCGCAATGCGGCGGCCGGTTCGCTGCGCCAGAAGGACCCGCGGATCACCGCCTCCCGCCCGCTGCGGATGGTGGTGCACGGCCTCGGCGCCCGCGAGGGCTTCGACATCGACTGCCAGTCGCACGGCTACGAGCTGCTGCACGAATGGGGCCTGCCCACCGCCCGTTACAACAAGGTGGTCGACTCGCTCGCCGAGGTGCGGGAGTTCATCGCCTACTACGGCGAGCACCGGCACGACGTCGAGCACGAGATCGACGGGGTGGTCGTCAAGGTCGACGAGATCCGGCTGCAGGGCCGCCTGGGCTCGACCTCCCGTGCCCCGCGCTGGGCCATCGCCTGGAAGTACGCCCCGGAGGAGGTCAACACCAAGCTGGTGGAGATCCGGGTCGGCGTCGGTCGCACCGGCCGGGTCACGCCGTACGCGGTGGTGGAGCCGGTGACGGTGGCCGGGTCCGAGGTGGAGTTCGCGACGCTGCACAACCAGGAGGTCGTCAAGAAGAAGGGCGTCCTGATCGGCGACACCGTGGTGCTGCGCAAGGCCGGTGACGTCATCCCGGAGATCCTGGGCCCGGTGGTGGACCTGCGGGACGGCAGCGAGCGGGAGTTCGTGATGCCCGGCGAGTGCCCGGACTGCGGCACCGCCCTGCAGCCCATGAAGGAAGGGGACATCGATCTGCGGTGCCCCAACGCTCGCTACTGCCCCGCCCAGTTGCGGGAGCGGATCTTCTACCTCGCGGGCCGCCGCAGCCTGGACATCGAAGGGCTCGGCTACGTCGCGGCCACCGCGCTGACCCAGCCGCTGGAGCCGCACGAGCCGCCGGTGAAGAACGAGGGCGACCTGTTCGGCCTCACCATCGAGCAGCTGCTGCCGATCCGCTCGCACGTCCTGGACCAGGACACCGGCCTGCCCAAGCGGGACCCGGCGACCGGCGAGCCGAAGATCGTCACCTTCTTCGCCAACCAGAAGGGCGAGCCGAAGAAGAACGCGATGGCGATGCTGGAGAACATCGCGGCGGCGAAAGACCGCCCGCTGGCCAGGATCATCACCGGCCTGTCCATCCGCCATGTCGGTCCGGTCGCCGCCGCCGCGCTGGCCCGCGAGTTCCGCGACCTGGACCGGATCAAGGACGCCGCCGAGGAGGAGCTGGCCGCCGTCGACGGGGTGGGCGGCACCATCGCCGCCTCCGTCAAGCAGTGGTTCGCCGAGGACTGGCACCTGGAGATCATCCAGAAGTGGCGGGACGCCGGCGTCGTCTTCACCGAGGAGGGCTCGGACGAAGGGCCGAGGCCACTCGAAGGACTGACCGTGGTGGTGACCGGAACGCTGTCGACATATACCCGGGATGGCGCAAAAGAGGCGTTGGGCAGCCGAGGTGCGAAAGTCACCGGATCGGTGTCCAAGAAAACGGACTTCGTCGTGGTCGGCGACAACCCCGGCTCCAAGTTCGACAAAGCCGTACAGCTGAAAGTGCCTGTTCTGGACGAGGAGGGCTTCGCGGTACTGCTCGCGGACGGCCCGGAGGCCGCCCGGCTCAATACGGTGAATCCCGTGGAAACGGACACCTCCGCCGCGGCCCCGACAGACGCCGGGACGGACGGTGAATCCGGCTGAATGGCCCGAGGATGTCACCCGATCGGCCTATATCAGAATACGTCGATGTGCCTGGTCGCATTCGGGCAACCACGGTCGATCGGTGCCCGTGACGGCACAAGGCGGCCTAGTGTTGAGACGCGCGCCCGCCGGGGATGAACGTTCCGGCACATGCGGAACTCGTCCGCGGGCAGGGCGCGGTGGACCTGCTTGCCACACCGGGCTGTGAGAGGGACGGGCATGCGACCGACGGAGAGTGCCGAAGCGGCTGCGCCGCCGCGCAGCGCGCCCGCGGTCACGGTCGCGCCGCCCCCGGTCCTCGCCCCGTCGCTGTCCAGGTCCCTGGTGCGCAACGCGGCGCCGCCGGCCGCCGCCGTCTGCCTCGTGGTCGGCGTCCTCCGGGCGGTCGGCAAAGGCCACGCGCTGTTCCCCAACGGCAGCGCGGGCTGGGGCTTCGCGATCCTCACCGGCATCATCGTCGGCCACCTGGTGGCGATGGGCCGGGACCGCTGGTGGGGCGGCACCGGTTCCGGCGCCGCCCTCACGCTGGCCATGCTGCTCGTCCATGGCTGGGTGCCCGCCGTCCTGGTCAGCCTGGCCGTGGTGACGCTGGTCGGCGCCGCCCGCAGACACCGCTGGCGGCAGGCCGCCCTCTACGGCTCCATCGACATCCTCGGTATCGGCGCCGGCGCGCTGATGCTGGCCCTGTGCGGCGCCCACCCCACCGTCGAGCACCCGTGGGACCCCCACGGCTGGACGGTGACCGCCGTGCCGATCGTCGTCCTGGTCGCGCTGACCTACCTGGCGGCCACCCGCGCGCTGCTGTGGTGCGCCTTCGCACCCCGCACCGGCGGACTGCCCACCATCGCCCGGTCCGCGCTCATCCGGCAGGGCATGTTCGGCGGCGCGCTGCTCGGCATCTCCCCGCTGATCCTGGTCGTCGCCTGCGACAAGCCGGCGCTGCTGCCGCTGTTCTGCGTACCGCTGATCGCGCTGGACTCCACGCTGTGGATCGCGCACGCCCGCGCCGAGGAGCAGTTGCGCGACCCGCTCACCGGGCTGCCCAACCGCCAGTGGCTGCTGGAGCGGGCCTGGGGCGCGCTGGACGACGCCCAGGAGGACTACGAGCGGGCCGAGCCGGGCTTCGTGGCCGCGACCGGCGGCACCGGCAGCCATCCACCGGACGGCTGCGGGCGGGTCGGGCTGATCCTGATCGACCTGGACAAGTTCCGTTCCGTCAACGACACCCTCGGCCACCTGGCCGGTGACCGGCTGCTGCTCCAGGTCGCCGACCGGCTCCGGCTGGCCCTGCCGCGGGGCGCCGAGGTGGCCAGGCTCGGCGGCGACGAATTCGCCGTGCTGCTGCCCGGCTGCGACTCGGCGACCCGCGCCCAGCGGATCGCCAGGACGCTGGTCGCCGCGCTCGGCTCGCCGCTCAGCCTCGACGGGCTGTCCCTGGTGCTTGAGGCCAGCGCGGGCGTCGCCGTCTTCCCGGACCACGCGCTGGACGCCGAAGGGCTGCTGCGGCGGGCGGACGTGGCGATGTATCAGGCCAAGCGCGACCGCAGCGGCGTCGAGGTCTACGAGGCGACCAGGGACGGCAACACCCCCGACCGGCTCGGCCTGCTCGGCGACCTGCGCAGGGCGCTCGACGCCGGTGACGTCGAGCTGCACTACCAGCCGAAGGTCCGCTTCGACGGCCGGGTGGCCGGCCTTGAGGCCCTGGTCCGCTGGGAGCACCCGGAGCGGGGGCGGGTCAGCCCGGACGAGTTCATCACCATGGCGGAGACGTCCGGCCTGATGCCGCGCCTCACCGAATACGTGCTGGACACCGCGCTGGCCCAGGTCGCCCACTGGCGCCGGATGGGCCTCGACGTGCCCGTCGCCGTCAACGTCTCGCCGCGCGACGTCCACAGCCCCGGTTTCGCCGGTACGGTCGCCGCCCGGCTGGCCAGGCACCAGGTGCCGCCGGGGTCGCTGCAGCTGGAGATCACCGAGCACGTCCTGCTTGAGGACCCGCAGCGCGCCGCGGACACGCTCAACGGGTTGACCGGGCACGGCGTCAAGATGTCGCTGGACGACTTCGGGACCGGCTACTCCTCGCTGGTCCACCTGCGGCGGCTGCCGGTCAGCGAACTGAAGATCGACCGGTCCTTCGTGGCCAGGCTGGTGGTCGACACCGAGGACGCCGAGATCGTGCGCTGCACGATCGACCTCGCGCATTCGCTCGGGCTGATGGTCGTGGCCGAGGGCGTCGAGGACGACGAGACGTGGGAGCGGCTGCGGGACCTGCGGTGCGATGCGGTGCAGGGGTGGCTGGTCGCCGCCGCGATGCCGCCGGACGAGGCGACGAAGTGGCTGCTCGCCCGAGGCGAACGCGGCGCCCTGCCGGCCGCCGCGGCCCGCACCCTGCCCGCACTCCCGCCCGTGACGCCCCCGCCGGCGCCGGCGCGGACCATCGAACGGGCCTAGCCCCTCCGGGGCGGGTCGCCTGTACGCGGCCCAGCCCCCACCCACCGTTCCGTGGCGACAGGCCGCCACCCGGGGATCCCCCCGCGGCGGGGCCGACCCCCTAGGGGCGCGAGGAACTGCGCGCTCAGCCCCCACCCACCGTCGTGTGTCGACGACCGCCACCCCCCCCCAGGGGCGCGGGGAACTGCGCGATCAGCCCACCACCGGCCGGTGGTCCGTCGCCGACAGCAACTGCCCCTTCGGGCCGGTGACGGCCCGCGCCCCCGGTGGGGGCTGGTCGCGCCGTTCCCCGCGCCCCTATGGGGCACCCCCCTGCGTAAGGGGAGCCCGGCACCCCGTGCCCGGGGGAGGGCGGGGGCTGCTGAGAGGGAACGGTTTCGCGGTCCGGGGGCGGGGGCCCATAGGATTGGGGTCCATCGTCATCTCACCCCGCAGAGGATCGAAACCGCATGCCTGGCATCACGCGCGAGGAGGTCGCTCACCTCGGCCGGCTGGCACGTCTGGAACTGTCCGGTGACGAGCTGGACCACTTCGCCGGACAGCTCGACGACATCATCGGCGCGGTCGCCCGCGTCTCCGAGGTGGCCGGCGAGGACGTACCGCCGACCTCGCACCCGCTGCCGCTGACCAATGTGATGCGGCCGGACACCGTCCGCCCGTCGCTGACCCCGCAGCAGGCCCTCTCGGGCGCTCCCGCGCAGGAGCAGCAGCGCTTCAAGGTGCCGCAGATCCTGGGGGAGGACTGATCACGATGCCGGACATCATCAGGCTGACCGCCGCACAGACGGCGGAGAAGATCGCGTCGGGCGAGCTGACCGCGGTCGAGGTCACCGAGGCGCACCTGGCCAGGATCGAGGCCGTGGACGAGAAGGTGCACGCCTTCCTGCACATCGACCGGGAGGGCGCCCTGGCGCAGGCCCGCGCGGTGGACGCCAAGCGCGCGGCGGGCGAGCCGCTGGGCCCGCTGGCCGGGGTACCGCTGGCGATGAAGGACATCTTCACCACCGAGGGCGTGCCCACCACCGTCGGGTCGAAGATCCTGGAGGGCTGGCTGCCGCCGTACGACTCGACGGTGACCAAGCGGCTGAAGGCCGCCGACGTGGTGATCCTGGGCAAGACCAACATGGACGAGTTCGCCATGGGGTCGTCCACCGAGAACAGCGCGTACGGCCCGACGGGCAACCCGTGGGACCTGACGCGTATCCCGGGCGGTTCCGGCGGCGGCAGCGCCGCGGCGCTCGCGTCGTATCAGGCGCCGCTGGCGCTGGGCACCGACACCGGCGGTTCGATCCGGCAGCCGGCCGCGGTCACCGGCACGGTCGGGGTGAAGCCCACCTACGGCGGGGTGTCCCGCTACGGCATGGTGGCCTTCTCCTCCTCGCTCGACCAGGGCGGCCCGTGCGCCCGTACGGTGCTGGACGCGGCGCTGCTGCACGAGGCGATCGGCGGCCACGACCCGCTTGACTCCACCTCGATCGACGCGCCGGTGCCGCCGGTGGTCGAGGCGGCCCGCAGCGGTGACGTGCGCGGCATGCGGGTCGGCGTGGTCAAGGAGCTGGGCGGCGAGGGCTACCAGGCCGGCGTGGTGCAGCGCTTCAACGAGTCGGTCGAGGTGCTGCGCGAGCTGGGCGCGGAGGTCGTGGAGATCTCCTGCCCGTCGTTCGTGTACGCGCTGGCCGCGTACTACCTGATCGCGCCGTCGGAGTGCTCAAGCAACCTGGCCCGCTTCGACGCGATGCGCTACGGCATGCGGGTCGGCGACGACGGTACGAGGTCCGCCGAGGAGGTCACCGCGCTGACCCGCGAGGCCGGCTTCGGCGCCGAGGTCAAGCGCCGGATCATCCTGGGCACGTACGCGCTCAGCTCGGGCTACTACGACGCCTACTACGGCTCGGCCCAGAAGGTCCGCACTCTGATCACCCGCGATTTCGAAAAGGCCTTCGAGTCGGTCGACGTGCTGGTCTCGCCGACCACCCCGACCACCGCCTTCCCGCTCGGCGAGCGGGTCGACGACCCGCTGGCCATGTATCTGGTCGACCTGTGCACCATCCCGGTCAACCTGGCGGGCAACGCGGCGATGTCGCTGCCCTGCGGCCTCGCGCCGGAGGACGGTCTACCGGTGGGCCTGCAGATCATTGCCCCCGCGCTCAAGGACGACCGGCTCTACCGGGTCGGCGCCGCCGTCGAGGCCGCCTTCGTGAAGAAGTGGGGCCACCCGCTGCTTGAGGAGGCACCCCAGCTGTGAGCACCAAGGACAAGAACACCAAGGACACCAAGAGCTCGAAGAAGAAGGGCAAGGCCGGTACGTACCTGGCGATCGGCAGCACGCTCTTCGCCGCGTTCAGCAACGTCAAGAAGGTGCGTGCCGCACGCGGTGAGGAAGACACCCTCCTGTTGATCGACGGCCTGATCCGGGTGGCCGCGGTGGCCACCGGAGTGGCGCTGCTGGTCCGCGAGCTGCGCCAGCACGACAACGACGTCCTGACGGACTGACAGGACAGGAGGAAGAACAACTGTGACCGTCACGGATCTGCTGTCCTACGAGGACGCGCTCGCGTCCTACGACCCGGTGATGGGCCTTGAGGTCCATGTCGAGCTGGGCACGAGGACGAAGATGTTCTGCGGCTGCTCCACCGAGCTGGGCGCCGAGCCCAACTCGCAGACCTGCCCCACCTGTCTCGGCCTGCCCGGCTCGCTGCCGGTGGTCAACGAGATCGGCGTGGAGTCCGCGATCAAGATCGGCCTCGCGCTGAACTGCGAGATCGCGCAGTGGTGCCGCTTCGCGCGGAAGAACTACTTCTACCCGGACATGCCGAAGAACTTCCAGACCTCGCAGTACGACGAGCCGATCGCCTCCAACGGCTATCTGGACGTCCAGCTGGAGGACGGCGAGGTCTTCCGGGTGCAGATCGAGCGTGCCCACATGGAGGAGGACACCGGCAAGTCCACCCACGTCGGCGGCGCGACCGGCCGGATCCACGGCGCCTCGCACTCGCTGCTCGACTACAACCGGGCCGGCATCCCGCTGATCGAGATCGTCACCAAGCCGATCGAGGGCGCCGGCGAGCGGGCCCCCGAGGTCGCCAGGGCCTACGTCGCCGAGCTGCGCGAGCTGATCAAGGCGCTGGGGGTGTCCGAGGCCCGGATGGAGATGGGCCAGATGCGCTGCGACGTCAACCTGTCGCTGCGCCCGCCCGGCCGGGCGGCGTTCGGCACCCGCAGCGAGACCAAGAACGTCAACTCGCTGCGCAGCGTGGAGCGGGCGGCCAGGTTCGAGATCCAGCGGCACGCCGCGGTGCTCTCCTCCGGCGGCACCATCGTGCAGGAGACCCGGCACTTCCACGAGGAGGACGGCTCGACCACCTCAGGGCGTATCAAGGAGGAGGCGGAGGACTACCGCTACTTCCCCGAGCCCGACCTGGTGCCGGTCGCCCCGTCCCGCGACTGGGTCGAGGAGCTGCGCGCCGGGCTGCCCGAGCTGCCGCGGCTGCGCCGCAAGCGGCTGCAGGAGGACTGGGGCATCGCCGACCACGAGATGCAGTCGGTGCTCAACGCCGGGGCGCTCGACCTGATCCTGGCCACCATGGCGGAGGGCGCGGACGCCGCGTCGGCCCGCAAGTGGTGGATGGGCGAACTGGCCAGGCACGCCAACGAGACCGG
The DNA here is from genome assembly GCF_036010485.1 of Streptomyces sp. NBC_01198. Taxonomy (NCBI): domain Bacteria; kingdom Bacillati; phylum Actinomycetota; class Actinomycetes; order Kitasatosporales; family Streptomycetaceae; genus Streptomyces; species Streptomyces sp. NBC_01198. The sequence continues at coordinate 2,337,977 of NZ_CP108568.1, read as the reverse complement.
CAGCGAGCTTGCCGCGGTGCCGATCACCCCGGCGCAGGTCGCCCGGGTCTCGGCGCTGGTCGCGGCCGGCGACCTGAACGACAAGCTGGCCCGGCAGGTCATCGAGGGCGTGCTGGCCGGTGAGGGCGACCCCGACCAGGTGGTCGACAAGCGCGGCCTGAAGGTCGTCTCCGACGACGGCGCCCTCGGCGCGGCAGTGGACGACGCCATCGCGTCGAACCCGGCGATCGCCGACAGGATCCGCGGCGGCAACCTGGCCGCGGCCGGTGCGCTGATCGGCGCGGTGATGAAGGCGACCCGCGGGCAGGCGGACGCCAAGCGGGTGCGCGAGCTGGTCCTGGAGAAGCTGGGCGTCCAGGGCTGAGGCCCGGGCCGACCAGCCGTCCGCTGTAGGGAAGTTGTGAGGACGGCACCCCGCCGGGGTGCCGTCCTTATCTGCTATTTACCCCCTTGTGAGGAAGGGCACGAAAGTCCCAAAGGATCAATTTCTCCTGGGATAGTGGGGCGAACGTCAAGCACAGGAGCAGCTGATCCATGGCCGCACTCGCACGGTGGTGTCTGCACCACCGCATCACCGCCGTGCTCCTGTGGATCGCCCTCCTGGCCGGCCTCACCGCCGCCGCGGGCGCCGTGGGCTCCGCCTACTCGCGGCACTACGAGGCCGGCGGCACCGAGTCCGGCCACGCCAGCGCCTTGCTGCGGGAGTCCTTCCCCGACCAGGCCGGCGACGACGAGACCATCGTCTGGCACACCGACCACGGCACCGTCCGCGCCGCGGCCGTCGAGCGCACCATGACCACGGTGCTCGACCAGGCCCGCCACCTGCCCGGTGTCGTCTCCGTCGACAGCCCGTACATTCCCGCCGGCGCGGTGCAGATCAGCGCCGACGGGCACACCGCGTACGCCACGGTCGGCTACGCCCAGGACGCCGACAGCATCTCCGTCGCGCAGGCCAGGGAGCTGGTGAGCACCGCCAAGGCGGCGCAGAGCGACGACCTCCAGGTGGAACTGGGCGGACAGGCCGTCGGCAGCACCGAGAGCGCCGGCGCCCACCTCAGCGAGGTCGTCGGCGTGGCGGTGGCCGCGGTCGTCCTGCTCGTCGCCTTCGGCTCCTTCGCCGCCATGCTGCTGCCCATCGCGACGGCACTGGTCGGCTGCGGGACGGCGTACATGGCGATCGTGCTGCTCGGCCACGCCATGACCGTCGCCGACTTCGCCCCCATGCTGGGGATGCTCATCGGGCTCGGCGTCGGCATCGACTACGCCCTCTTCATCGTCAGCCGCCACCGCAGAGGGCTCAAACGCGGCCTGAGCGTGACCGAGGCGGCGCAGGAGGCGCTGGCCACCACCGGACGGGCGGTGGTCTTCGCCGGGGGCACGGTCTGCGTGGCACTGCTGGGCATGCTGATCCTGCGACTGAGCTTCCTCAACGGCGTCGCGGTCGCCGCCGCGCTGACCGTCCTGCTCACGGTGGCCGCCTCCGTCACATTGCTGCCCGCGCTGCTCGGGCTCATCGGCCCGCGCGCGCTCAGCCGCCGCGAGCGCCGGGCGCTGGCCGAGCACGGCCCGCGGCCCGAGCCGACCGCCGGGCTCGCCGCCCGCTGGTCGGCCTTCGTCGAACGCCATCCCAAGGTGCTCGGGGTGCTGGCCGCGGTGGTGATGATCCTGCTGGCGCTGCCCACCTTCACCCTGCACCTGGGCACCTCCGACCAGGGCAACGGGCCCGCGAAGGCCACCACCCGGCAGGCCTACGACCTGCTCGCCGACGGTTTCGGGCCCGGCACCAACGGCCCGCTCACCCTGGTCGCAACCACCGACGGCGCCCAGTCACGGCTGGCGCTCGACCACCTGCCGGGGATCCTGCGGAACACCCCCGGCGTGGCCGCGGTCAGCCCGGTCGAGCTGTCCGACGGCGCCGGGGTGATCACCGTCGTCCCGGACAGCGCCCCGCAGTCCCGCGACACCTCCCGGCTGGTCGACCGGCTGCGCCACGAGGTGCTGCCCGCCGCGGAGAAGGGCGGCGCGCTGAAGGTCTACGTCGGCGGCCCCACCGCCAGCTACGACGACTTCGCCGCGGTCGTCATCGGCAAGCTGCCGCTCTTCGTCGGCAGCGTCGTCGGCCTCGGCTGCGTCCTGCTGCTGGTCGCCTTCCGCTCGATCGGCATCCCGCTCAAGGCCGCGGCCATGAACGTCGCGGCGGTGGCCTCGTCGTTCGGGGTGGTCACCACGATCTTCCAGTGGGGCTGGGGCAGCGAATGGCTCGGCCTGGGCCGGGCAGGCCCGATCGAGCCCTTCCTGCCGGTGATCATGGTCTCGGTGCTCTTCGGGCTGTCCATGGACTACCAGGTCTTCCTGGTCAGCCGGATGTACGAGGAATGGCGCGAGACGCACGACAACTGCCGGGCGGTACGGGTCGGCCTCGCCGAGACCAGCCGGGTGATCAGCTCGGCCGCGGTGATCATGATCGCGGTCTTCCTGGCCTTCGTGCTCAGCGGCGACCGGGTGATCGCGATGTTCGGCATCGGCCTGGCCGCCGCCGTCGCCCTGGACGCCTTCGTGCTGCGTACGCTGCTGGTGCCGGCGCTGATGCACGTCCTGGGCGACGCCAACTGGTGGCTCCCCGGCTGGCTCGACCGCCGCCTGCCCCGCATCAGCATCGAGGCCCCGGCCGCCCCCCGCCCGCTCCCGGCCCCGCCACCCACCCCGGCGGCCGTGGGGGGACCCACCTCCGCGGAGGGTGAACGGTCCTCAGGGGCACGGGGAACCGCGGGCGCGACCGTGACGCTGCGCGCGCGACCTTGACGCCGGGATGGCCGCAGCGCCCCAGCGCGCGGCCCGCACCTTAGGCGCGCGGGGAACGGCGCGACCAGCCACGACGCGCCGGGTCGGGCGGGGTGTCCGCGCCTGAGCACCCCGCCTAAGGCACCGTGTGCGTGCGCCTAAGCATCCGGCGGGGCGAAGTTCGGGCAGCTGCCCGATGTGGCGGGGCCACCTGGGAGACGAGGCTAAGGGCATCGCAAAAACCGCCACCAGGGAGACAACGATGTTCGGCTACGAACTCCAGCAGGCCCGCAGGGACGAACTCCAGCGCACGGCCGACGAATGGCGGCTGGCCCAGCAGGCCAAGGCAGCCCGCGCCGAGCAGCGCGCGGCCGCCCGCCGCTCCGCCGCCAGATCGGCGGTACGCACCGACGCGGAGGCCGCGGAAAGTCCCGCCCGCGGCAGGCGCCACTCGCTGCGCCCGCACAGTGCGGCATGACCGCGGAGGCGGTGGCGGCCCCGCCCGGGGCCGCCACCCCGCAGGGCGCCGGGCGCGGAGTAACCGGTGTCGCATCCGGGGCCCGGCGTGAAATGCTCACCAGCGTGCAGACCCAGTCGCTCAGCCCCGTGTTCATCGGCCGAGGCGCCGAGCTTGCACGGCTTGCCTCGGTGCTTGCCGACGCGGACGCGGGCGAGTCCCAGGCGGTGCTCATCGGCGGCGAGGCGGGCGTCGGCAAGACCCGGCTGACCGAGGAGTTCCTGGCCGCGGCCCGCGCGGCGGGCGCGGTGACCGCCGTCGGCGGCTGCGTGGAGATCGGTGCGGACGGCCTCCCCTTCGCACCGGTCTCCGCCGCGCTGCGCGACCTCTATCGCACCCTCGGCCCCGAGCTGATCGCCGCCGCGGCCGGCCAGCAGGCCGAACTGGCCCGGCTGCTGCCCGAGTTGGCCCGCACGGACGGCGCCCGCAAGGAGCCGCACGACGAGGACGGCCGGGTCCGGCTGTTCGAGCTGACCGCCCGGCTGCTGGAAAGGCTCGGCGCCGACCGTACGATCGTGGTGGTCGTCGAGGACCTGCACTGGGCCGACCGCTCCACCCGCGAGCTGCTCGCCTACCTCTTCCGCTCCCTCCAGCGCTGCCGCGTGCTGGTCGCGGCGACCTACCGGGCCGACGACATCCACCGCAGGCATCCGCTGCGGCCCTTTCTCGCCGAGACCGACCGGCTGCGCCGGGTGGAGCGGTTCGAGCTGTCGCGGTTCAGCCGCGCCGAGGTCCGCAGCCAGCTGTCCTCGATCATGGCCGACGAGCCGGACGACACGGTGGTCGACCAGGTCTTCGCACGCTCCGACGGCAACCCGTTCTTCGTCGAGGAGCTGGCCTGCAGCCTGCACCGCGGGTGCTCAACCGGCCTCAGCGACTCGCTGCGCGACCTGCTGCTCGTCCGGGTCGAGGCGCTGTCCGAGGACGCCCAGCGGGTGGCGAAGTTCGTCGCCGAGGGCGGCAGCACCGTCGAGTACCGCCTGCTGGCGGCCATCACGGGGCTGTCGGAGGACGACCTGCTCGCGGCGCTGCGTGTCGCGGTCGGCGCCAGCATCCTGCGGCCGACCGACAGCGGCGAGGGCTACCGCTTCCGGCACTCGCTGGTCCGCGAGGCGGTCGGCGACGATCTGCTGCCGGGCGAGCGCAGCCGTATCAACCGGCGTTACGCGCAGGCGGTCGAGGCCGACCCCTCGCTGGTCCCCGCGGATGAGCGGGCCGCCCGGCTGGCCAGCTACTGGTACGCCGCGCACGACCCGGCCCGGGCGCTGCCCGCCGTGCTGAGCGCCGCCGTCGAGGCCAGGCACCGGCATGCCCACGCCGAGCAGTACCGGCTGCTGGAACGCGCGGTGGAACTGTGGGACGACGCCCCCGAGGACATCCGCGCCGGGCTGCGGCCCGCCGACTACACCGAGGCGTATCCGCCCTGCGACTGCCCCGAGGGCACTCCGCTGGACTTCGTCGACCTGCTGGCCGAACTCACCGTCGCCGCCCGGCTCAGCGGCGAGCGGGAACGCGCCTACGCCATGGCCAAGCGGGCGCTGCGGCAGATGGAGCGCAGCGGCAGCCATGACCCGCTGCGTGCCGCGTGGTTCTGGACGCAGCGCTCCAAGGTCATGGAGGTGCTGGGCCGCGGTGACGGCTGGGAGGAACTGGCCAGGGCCCGCGAGCTGGTCCGCGGCCTGCCGCCGTCCGCCACCCACGCCGAGGTCCTGGCGATGATCGCCGGCTGGATCATGGTCCACAAATCCGGTGCGGAGGGCATCGCCATCGCCGGGCAGGCGGTGGAGCTCGCCAGGACCGCGCAGGCGCGCGACACCGAACTGCACGCCCGCGTCACCCTGGGCCTGCTCCAGGCGGACAGCGGCGACCTCGACGGCGGCATCGCCGGGGTCGAGGAAGTACGGCGGCTGGTCAGCGACCAGCGCGCGCCGCTGATCGTCTCGCGCACCTACGGCAACCTGTCCTCGGTCCTGGAGGGCGCGGGCCGCTCCGAGGAGGCGGTACGGGTCAGCCGCGAGGGCCTGGACCTGGTCGGCGACCAGGTGGCCAACGCCACCCGGGCGTGGCTGCTCGCCAACGAGGGCGAGTCGCTGCTCATGCTCGGCCGCTACGAGGAGGCCGCGACCGAACTGGCCGCCGCCCGCCGGGCGGTGGAGGGGCCGCTGCTGTGCGCGGGCGTGGAGATGTACCAGGGCTTCCTGGCACTCGCCCTCGGCGACACCGAAGCCGCGGTCCAACTCCACGCCTCAGCCGCGGCCGGCTTCCGCCACGACACCCAGCCGCAGCACCAGATCCCCCTCCTCGGGCTGGGCCTGCGCGTCTCCGTCGCCCAGGGCCGCTACGACGAGGCCCGGCGCATCCTGCTGGCCGGGATCGACGCCGGATTCCCCAACGGCACCGCGCGCTACGCCTGGCCGCTGGTCGCCTGGGGCGCCGCCGCGGAAGCCGACGGGCCATGGCCGGTCACCGGCGATCCCGCCCGCGGCCAGGTGCTCGACCGGATCAGGACCGCCGCCCGTGAACTGGCCCGCCCCACACGGCTCTACGAGGCCTACGCGCTGCTCGTCGAGGCCGAGCTGGCCAGGGCGGCCGGCCGGCACGAACCCGAGCTGTGGGCCGCCGCTGAGGCGTCCTTCGCCAAGGAGGAGCGGCCCGTGGAGCTCGCCACCGCGCGCTACCGGCACGCCGAGGCGCTGCTCGCCCGCGGCCCCGACACCCGCGAGCAGGCGGGCTGCCTGCTCGTCCAGGCCCACGACGTGGTGGCGGCGGCCGGTGCGAAGCCGCTCGCCGCGGAGATCGCGGCGCTGGCCCAGCGCGCCCGGCTGCCGCTCGACGCGCCCCTCGGCCCGGCCGCGGCCGCGGGCCCCGCCGACCCGGTCGACCCGGCCGACTCCCTCGGCCTCACCGCCCGCGAACGCGACGTGCTGCGCCTGGTCGCGGACGGCCGCACGAACCGCCAGATCGCGCAGGAGCTTTTCATCTCACCGAAGACGGCGAGCGTCCACGTCTCCAACATCCTGGCCAAGCTCACCGTCTCCACCCGCGGCGAAGCCGCCGCGCTGGCCCACCGCCTCCACCTCTTCACCACCGCCCCCTGAACCCCCGCACCCCTGGAGCGCGGGGGGCCCCAGGGGTGCGGGAACGACCAGGACGGCGCTGCGGCTGACCGGCCGGCGCAAGGGTGCGGGCAGCGGCGCGCCCGGTCACGACGGTGCGGCAGGCGAACCGCCACCGCAGGCGGCACCCCCGTCGGCGCGCCCAGGAGGCGCTAACTCACGCTGATCCGGAGGATCTTGTCGTCCCCCGGCTTCGGCGTCCCGCGGCCGTCCGTGTTGCTGGTGGTCAGCAGGATCGTGTGGTCGTCGACCGCCACCACTGTGCGGAGCCGCCCGTAGGTCCTGGTGAAGAACGCCTGCGGCGGCGCCGCCGCTCTGGTGCCGTCGAGCGGGATGCGCCAGAGGCGCTCGCCCTTGAGGGAGGCCATCCAGATGGAACCCGCCGCGTAGGCGATACCGCTGGGGGAGGCGTCGTCGGTGTGCCACTGGACGACCGGGTCGACGTAACCGGCCCGGTGCGCGATGCCCTCCACCACCGGCCAGCCGTAGTTCTTGCCCGGCTCGATGAGATTCAGCTCGTCCCAGGTGTCCTGCCCGAACTCCGAGGCCCACAGCCGGCCCTGCGCGTCCCAGGCCAGGCCCTGCACGTTGCGGTGGCCGGGGGAGTAGACCAGGGAGCCGGAAACGGGGTTGTCCTTCGGCACCTGCCCGTCCGGCGTCATACGCAGGATCTTGCCGCCGAGCGAGGACATGTCCTGGGCGAGCCCGCGCTGGGCGGTCTCGCCGGTCCCGGCGTAGAGCATGCCGTCGGGGCCGAAGGCGATCCGCCCGCCGTTGTGGATCGAGCCGGTCGGGATGCCCCGCAGGATCGTGTCCGGCGCCCCCAGTTGGTCACCGGAGGCGCGGGTCGGGTCGAAGACCATCCGGGCGATGCGGTTGTCGGACGCGGTGCTGAAGTACGCGTAGAGCAGGTGGTCGGTGCCGAAGTCCGGTGACAGGGCGAGACCGAGCAGGCCCGCCTCGCCGCCCTGGCTGTGGGCCACGCCGGGGATCGTGCCGATCACGGTGGACGTCTTCCTGGCCGGGTCGACCCGGATGATCTTCCCGGTGTCGCGCGAGGCGACCAGCAGCGTGCCGTCGGCGAGCCGCACCAGGCCCCAGGGCGCGGCGAGCTTGGTGGCGAGGGTGCCGGTGACCTTCGCGGTGCCCTTGGCCGGGGCCGCGGAGGGGGTCGGCGTGGCGGAGGTGGTCGAGGCCGGGGGCGCCGCCGGGGCGCCCGAGGTGTGCGAGGGCTTGGTGAACGGGGGCGCCCCCGTCGACGAGCCGCTGCTGCATCCCGCGACCAGCGCGGCGGCGACGGCGGTCGCGGCCGCGCCTCCCAGTACGCGACGGGCTGTGCCCGGCCCTCCTGTGCTCACCGTCAGACCTCGCAACGTCGACGCCAGTCCTCTTCCCGCCCCAGCACATCACACCCTCGCCCGGCGGCGCAGCCGAGCGGACCCGGTCGTCCCGGCCGCCCGTACCGTCGGCGGCCCCGGGAGCAGGGCTAGTCCCAGGAGCCGCGGGCCGGGGGGAGCGAGGCGATCTCGGTGAGGTCGTGCGCGGTCAGGGCCAGGTTGGCCGCCCCGGCGTTCTCGGCGGGCCGTTGCGCCGAGCGGGTGCCGGGGATCGGGATGACGCCAGGGCCCTGGGCCAGCGCCCAGGCGAGGGCGACCTGCGCCGGGGTCGCACCATGGCGGCGGGCCACTCGCCGCAGCCCCGCCACGATCGGCTGGTTCGCCGCCATCATGTCCGCGGTGAAGCGCGGATGCCTGGCCCGCAGGTCGTCCGGCTCGAAGCCCTCGCCGGGTATGAGCGTCCCGGCGAGGAAGCCGTTGCCCAGCGGCATGGCGGCCAGGAAGCCGACGCCGTGCGCGGTGCACCACGGCAGCAGGTCGTCCAGCGCTTCCGCGGCCCACACCGACAGCTCGGCCTGGACGGAGCTGACCGGGAAGACCTGCTGGGCGCGCACCAGCTGGCGCAGCGTCTCGTCGTGCAGCGCGGCACCGGCGCGGCGGTGGCCGCGGGCGCCGACCGCGCACAGGCCGAGCGCGCGGACCTTGCCCGCGGTGACGAGTCCGGCCATCGCGCCCCAGGTCTCCTCGACGGGGACCTCGGGGTCGACGCGGTGCAGCTGGTAGAGGTCGATCGTGTCGGTCTGCAGCCGCCGCAGCGACGCGTCGCAGGCCCGTCTGACGTATGCCGGGCGGCCGTTGGCCACGATGTGCTGCTCGCCGGCCAGCAGCCCGCACTTGGTGGCGACGAAAGCCTCCCGCCGCCGCTCCTTCAGCACCCGCCCGAGCAGCAGCTCGTTGGTGAACGGGCCGTACATGTCCGCGGTGTCCAGCAGCGTGCTGCCGTGGTCGAGGGCGCTGTGCACGGCCCGCAGCGACTCCTCGCCGTCCTGCCGGGACGTGGCGTACGCCCAGCTCATCGGCATGCAGCCGAGGCCGACCGCCCCCACCGACAGTGCTGCCGCGCCGACCGCCCTGCGCTCCACCGTGCCGCCCTCCCTGAGACGCAACACTGTGCCATAGCCTCCTGACCATGACCGACATGACCCAGGACCCCGCAGCGGGCGGCCGCCCGCAGGTGTGGCTGTCCGTACCGCGCGAGGGGATCGACGGACTGCCCGACGCGTTCGACTACGTGTACTGGGACGGCACCGGAGACTTCCCCGCCGATCCCGCGGCTGCCGCCTTCTACGTCGTGCCCTATATGAAGGGGCCGTCCGCCGGCGCACTCCCGCTGCCGCACATGACCGGTGTGCGGGTCATCCAGACGCTGAGCGCCGGGGTGGACCACATCGCACCGCACCTCCACCACTGCGCGCCCGGCGTGCGCCTGTGCAACGCCCGCGGGGTGCACGAGGCGAGCACCGCCGAGCTCACCGTCGGGCTCATCCTCGCCTCGCTGCGCGGCATTCCGCGCTTCGTGCGCGGCCAGGACGCCGAGAGGTGGTACTCCGGTTTCTACCCGGCGCTGGCCGACCGCCGGGTGCTGATCGTCGGCTACGGCTCGATAGGAGCCGCCGTCGAGGACCGGCTGGCGGCCTTCGAGTGCGAGGTGGACCGGGTGGCGCGCACCGCGCGGGACACCCCGCGCGGGCCGGTGCACGCGCTGGCGGACCTGCCGTCGCTGCTGCCGGCCGCCGACGTCGTGGTGCTCACCACCCCGCTGACCGAGCAGACCAGGGGCCTGGCGGGACCGGCCTTCCTGGCCACGATGAAGGACGGCGCCCTGCTGGTGAACGTCGCACGCGGCGCCGTGGTGGACACCAAGGCGCTGCTGGTGGAGGCCGAGTCGGGACGGCTGACCGCGGCACTGGATGTCACCGACCCCGAACCGCTGCCCGCCGGGCACCCGTTGTGGCATGCGCCCGGCGTGCTCATCAGCCCGCACGTGGGGGGCAGTACCTCCGCATTTCTGCCGCGGGCAAAGCGTTTGATCCGGTCCCAGCTGGTCAGGTTCGCACATGGTGAGGAGTTGGCCAACGTCGTCCAGGTGACCGGTTGACCGCGGCGGCCGGCCGCCGCCCGGAGCTGACTGGCCACCGACAGGCACCGGGTGACTCCGTGCGGTGTCCGGCGACCCCCATACGGTTACGCTCAGTAGAGGGCACCTATCCCTGAGTGACGGATCTGGTGTATCGTCCCGAATCGGGGGCGCGCCGCGATGCCGAAGACGACGGCTGCGGCGAGTGAACGACGAGCGAACAAGGGGGGCGACGGGCGATGCACGGACCGAGGCGATTTCCTGGCAGGCGCACCCAGCGCACCGCACGACCCGACCGGTCGGCGACCGGGCGGCGGCAGCGTGCCGCGCAGCGGCCGCACCGGCCGGTCCCGCCGCACAGGACAGCGCGGTGACCTCCACGGGGGCGGTGCTCGGCGGGCCGCGGTCGCGCGAGGGCGCCTCGGGCCTGCTGCCGCAGCTGGTGCTCGCGCTGCTGTGCGGCGGCTACACCACGGGCGCGGTGCTGGGCTGGGGCGCGGCCGATGTCGCGGACTTCATGGGGGACTTCGGCCTGTCGCTGGCCGCGGCGGCCGCCGCGGTCTCGATGCTGCTCTACGCGCGCAGGGCCGCCGCGGGCCACCGGGCCGCCTGGCTGCTCTTCGCGGCGTCCTCCACGATGGTCGCGCTCGGCAACGGCGTCTGGGGCTGGTACGAAGTCGTGCTGCACCGCCCGGTGCCGCAGACCTCGCCCGCCGACTTCTGCTTCCTGCTCTTCGCGCCGCCGGCCGTGATCGGCCTGCTGGTGCTGGCCAAGAGACCGGTGACCAAGGCGGGCTGGGTCTGTCTCGGCCTGGACACCTGGCTGATCGGCGGATCGCTGCTGACCTTGTCGTGGAGCCTGGCGCTGGCCCGCACCGCCCGCTTCGACGGCCCGAGCACCGCCAGGGTCGCGCTGTCGCTGGCCTATCCGCTGCTGGACATCGTGCTGGTCAGCATGGTGCTCGCGCTGCACTTCCGCCGCTCGCCGGCCAACCGCTCGGCGGTCAACACCGCGCTGGCCGCACTGGCGTTGACCGTGCTGTGCGACGCGCTGTTCACCTCGCCGCTGCTGCGCGAGCACTACCGCTCCGGCCAGATCCTCGACGCCGGCTGGTTCGCCGGGAGCATGCTGATGGCGTACGCCCCCTGGGTCGGCCGCCGCGAGCAGCCACTGCTGCGGCCCGGCACCACCACCCGCAGGGTCACCGGGTCGCTGTCCGCGCTGGCGCCGTATCTGGCCGCCGCGGTCTGCACCCTGGGCATCCTCTACGACGTGACCACCGGCGAGAAGTGCGACAAGGTCGTCCTGCTCACCGGCAGCACCGTGGTGCTCGCGCTGGTCATCCGGCAGGGCATCATGCTGCTCGACAACATCGCCCTGACCCAGGAACTGACCCAGAAGGAGAACCACTTCCGCTCCCTGGTGCAGGGGTCGAGCGACGTCATCATGATCGCCGCCCCCACCGGGGTGCTGCGGTACGTCAGCCCCGCCTCCGTCGGCGTCTACGGACGCGACCCGGAGGAGCTGATCGGCACCGAACTGTCCGCGCACATCCACCCCGAGGACCTCGGCCGGGTCGTGCACGAGGTGCGCCGCTTCCTCGCGGCGCCGCCCGGCGAGGAGCCGGCCACCAGGATCGAGTGCCGCATCAGGTCGGGGCGGCGCGGCGGCCCGCACGGCCAGGACGGCTGGCTCAACGTGGAGTCCAGCGTCAACCGCTACCAGGGCGGGCTGATCTTCAACAGCCGCGACGTGACGGAAAGGGTCCGCCTGCAGGCCCAGTTGCAGCACAACGCCTCGCACGACCCGCTCACCGACCTGCCCAACCGGCTGCTCTTCCTCGACCGGGTCGACCGGGCACTGGGCGGCCGCCGGGCCGGCGACGGGCGGGCGGCGGTGCTCTACGTCGACCTCGACGGCTTCAAGGCGGTCAACGACTCCATCGGCCACCAGGCGGGCGACCATCTGCTCACCCAGGCCGCCCGCCGGCTGCAGGACGCCCTGCGGGCCGGCGACACCGCGGCCAGGCTCGGCGGCGACGAGTTCGCCGTCCTGGTCTGCGGGGCCCTGGAGCACCAGATCAGGGAGATCGCCGAGAGGCTGCGGGCCGCGCTGTGCGAGCCGTACCGCGTCGACGGCGGCGAGGTGCGGGTCGGGGCCAGTATCGGCATCGCCTTCGCCGAGCCCGGCAGCACGGCGGGCGAGCTGATGCGCAACGCGGACCTGGCGATGTATCGCGCCAAGCAGGCCGGCAAGGGCCGGGTCGAGCTGTACGCCCCGCAGTTGCAGGCCGACGTCGTCCGGCGGACGGAACTGGCCACCCGGCTGCGCCGGGCCCTGCACGACGGCGAGTTCACCCTGCTGCACCAGCCGGTGGTCGAGCTGGCCGGCGGCAGGATCGCCGGCGTCGAGGCGCAGGCCCGCTGGCGGTCCGCGCAGGGCATCCTCTTCACCCCGGCCGAGTTCCTGCGCGCGGCCGAGGACATCGACCGCACCTCGGAGCTCGGCAGCTGGCAGCTGGAGCAGGCGGTCGCGCAGGCGGCGCTGCGCTACGGGGCGGGGCACCCGGTGCCGGTCACCGTGAAGCTCTCGGTGCAGCGGCTGCTGCACCGCGACCTGCCGGCCGGCGCGGTGGAGGGCCTGCTGGAGCGGCACGACCTGCCGCCCGGCGGCCTGGTGGTCGAGCTGACCGGCAGCGACCCGCGGATCTCGCTGGACGAGCTGGAGCGCCGGCTGACCGAGCTGCGCCGGGCCGGGGTGCGGATCTCGCTCGGCGGTTTCGGCTCCGGGCACGCGGCCCTCAGCGCCCTGCGCAGCCTGCCGGTGGACGCTGTCAAGCTTGACAGGGGCTTCGTGGAGGGCGTGGTCGAGTCCGCCCGGCTGCGCAAGGTCACCAGCGGGCTGCTGGGGATCGCCGCCGACCTCGGGGTGCGGACGGTCGCCGACGGGGTGGACCGGCCCGAGCAGGTGCAGGCGCTGCGCGAGATGGGCTGCGGCCAGGGCCAGGGCATGGCCTTCTCCGGGCTGCTGGACGAGCACCGGCTGCGCGGCTCGCTGACCCGCGGCGGGTACCCCGTACCAGGGGATCCCGGCCGCTTCGGGAAGCCGGACGGCGGCCGGTCCGTCCCGCAGGAGACAGCCTGTGAGCAGGTCGGACCGCGGACCGTGCCGCTGCCGTCCCGTCGCTCACATACTGAGACGCGTGTCCCACCCGCTTGACACCCGAAGGGGACCCGGAGGAAGGTCGACGCCATGCGCACCCGAATTCTCGTACTTGGAAAGCGCGTCGGCTGACCGAGGCCGCTCCACCGCCTCGCACACGCACCGGCGCGCTCCCCTCGCTTGCCTCACGGCACGAGGGGTTTTTTGTTGCCCGGCACCTGTCCGGCACCGCCCGGCAACCGGGCGAAATCCTCACCACCCTCATCTTCGAGAGAAGAGAACGCAGATGACCGAGCAGGCCACCGGGTCCCACCATCCGCAACCGCGGACCCGCAACGCCCTCCCCGCCGCCACCGCCGAGCGCATGACGGGCGCGCAGGCGCTCATCCGCTCGCTGGAGGCCGTGGGCGCCGACACCGTGTTCGGCATCCCGGGCGGTGCGATCCTGCCGGCGTACGACCCGCTGATGGACTCGTCCAAGGTCCGGCACGTGCTGGTCAGGCACGAACAGGGTGCGGGGCACGCGGCCACCGGTTACGCGCAGGCCACCGGACGGGTCGGGGTGTGCATGGCGACCTCGGGGCCCGGCGCGACCAACCTGGTCACCCCGATCGCCGACGCCCACATGGACTCGGTGCCGATCGTCGCCATCACCGGCCAGGTGGCGTCGAAGTCCATCGGCACCGACGCCTTCCAGGAGGCGGACATCTGCGGCATCACCATGCCGATCACCAAGCACAACTTCCTGGTCAGGGAGGCCGCCGACATCCCGCGCACCATCGCGGAGGCCTTCCACATCGCGGCCACCGGCCGGCCGGGACCGGTGCTGGTCGACATCGCCAAGGACGCGCTGCAGAACCAGATGACCTTCTCCTGGCCGCCGCAGCAGGACCTGCCCGGCTACCGCCCGGTGACCAAGCCGCACGCCAAGCAGATCCGCGAGGCCGCCCGGCTGATCAACGAGGCCCGCCGCCCGGTGCTCTACGTCGGCGGCGGCGTCGTCAAGGCCCGCGCCACCGCGGAGCTGCGGATCCTCGCCGAGCTGACCGGCGCCCCGGTGACCACGACGCTGATGGCGCTCGGCGCCTTCCCCGACAGCCACCCGCAGCACGTCGGCATGCCCGGCATGCACGGCGACGTCTCCGCGGTCACCGCGCTGCAGAAGTCCGACCTGATCATCGCGCTCGGCGCCCGTTTCGACGACCGGGTCACCGGCCGGCTGGACACCTTCGCGCCGAACGCCAAGGTCGTGCACGCCGACATCGACCCGGCCGAGATCTCCAAGAACCGCGTCGCGGACGTGCCGATCGTCGGCGACGCCCGCGAGGTGCTCGCCGACCTGATCGTCGCGGTCCAGGCCGACCACGACGCCGGCCGCAAGGGCGACTACTCGGAGTGGTGGAACCACCTGAACTTCTGGCGGAACACCTACCCGCTCGGCTACGACGTCCCCGAGGACGGCAGCCTGTCCCCGCAGCAGGTCATCGAGCGGATCGGCCGGCTCGCCCCGGACGGCACGCTGTTCGCCGCGGGCGTCGGCCAGCACCAGATGTGGGCGGCGCAGTTCATCAAGTACGAGCGGCCCGGCACCTGGTTCAACTCCGGCGGCGCCGGCACCATGGGCTACGCGGTGCCCGCCGCGATGGGCGCCAAGGCCGGTGTGCCGGACGCCACCGTCTGGGCGATCGACGGCGACGGCTGCTTCCAGATGACCAACCAGGAACTGGTCACCTGCGCGCTGAACAACATCCCGATCAAGGTCGCCATCATCAACAACGGCGCCCTGGGCATGGTCCGCCAGTGGCAGAACCTCTTCTACGGCGAGCGGTTCTCCAACACCGTGCTGCACTCGGGCGCCGAGCACCGCCCCGGCTCCACCCGGGGCGTCGGCTCGATCCAGAACCGCGGCACCCGCGTCCCGGACTTCGTGAAGCTGTCCGAGGCCATGGGCTGCGTCGGCCTGCGCTGCGAGTCCGCCGACGAGCTGGACAAGGTCATCGCCGAGGCCAACGGCATCAACGACCGGCCGGTCGTCGTGGACTTCATCGTCCACGAGGACGCGATGGTCTGGCCGATGGTCGCGGCAGGCACCTCCAACGACGAGATCATGGCCGCCCGGGACGTCCGCCCCGACTTCAGCGACGACCTGGACGACTGACGGACGCCGGAAGAGCGAGAGAAGGAAACACCGAACATGTCCAAGCACACGCTCTCCGTCCTGGTGGAGAACAAGCCCGGCGTCCTGGCCAGGATCACCGCACTGTTCTCCCGCCGTGGCTTCAACATCGACTCGCTCGCGGTGGGCACCACCGAGCACGCGGAGATCTCCCGGATCACCATCGTGGTCAACGTCATCGACGAACTGCCTCTCGAACAGGTGACCAAGCAGCTCAACAAGCTCGTCAACGTGCTGAAGATCGTCGAACTCGACCCGGTGGCGGCCGTCGCGCGTGAACTCGTCCTGGTGAAGGTGCGCGCCGACAACGAGTCGCGCTCGCAGATCGTGGAGATCGTCCAGCTCTTCCGGGCCAAGACGGTGGACGTCTCCCCGGAGGCCGTCACCATCGAGGCCACCGGCGCGGCCGACAAGCTGGAGGCCATGCTCAAGATGCTGGAGCCGTTCGGCATCAAGGAGCTGGTCCAGTCCGGCACCATCGCCATCGGCCGCGGTGCCCGTTCCATCACCGACCGCTCGCTGCGCGCGCTGGACCGCTCGGCGTAGCGCCGGCCGCTCCGCGCGCCACCCGGGGCGGCGCACTACCACCCCGCTCGCCCGATCCGTATGGCGAGACCCCGAATCCCGTATCCGCCCACCCGTCGTACGGTGGGCCGCACAACCCGATCCAAGGAGAACCCGAAGTGGCCGAGCTGTTCTACGACGACGACGCCGACCTGTCCATCATCCAGGGCCGCAAGGTCGCGGTCATCGGTTACGGCAGCCAGGGCCACGCCCACGCGCTGTCGCTGCGCGACTCGGGCGTGGACGTGCGGGTCGGCCTGCACGAGGGCTCCAAGTCCAAGACGGTGGCCGAGGAGCAGGGCCTGCGGGTACTGCCAGTCGCCGAGGCCGCCGCCGAGGCCGACGTCATCATGATCCTGGTCCCCGACCCGATCCAGGCCCGCGTCTACGAGGAGTCCGTCAAGGACAACCTCAAGGACGGCGACGCCATCTTCTTCGGCCACGGCCTGAACATCCGCTTCGGCTTCATCAAGCCGCCGGCCGGTGTCGACGTCTGCATGGTCGCCCCCAAGGGCCCGGGCCACCTGGTCCGCCGCCAGTACGAGGAGGGCCGCGGCGTGCCGTGCATCGCGGCCGTCGAGCAGGACGCCACCGGCAAGGGCTTCGCACTGGCGCTGTCCTACGCCAAGGGCATCGGCGGCACCCGCGCCGGCGTCATCAAGACCACCTTCACCGAGGAGACCGAGACCGACCTCTTCGGCGAGCAGGCGGTCCTCTGCGGCGGTACGTCCGCGCTGGTGAAGGCCGGCTTCGAGACCCTGGTCGAGGCGGGCTACCAGCCGGAGATCGCGTACTTCGAGTGCCTGCACGAGCTCAAGCTCATCGTGGACCTGATGTACGAGGGCGGCCTGGAGAAGATGCGCTGGTCGGTCTCCGAGACCGCCGAGTGGGGCGACTACGTCTCCGGCCCGCGGATCATCAACGACAACACCAAGGCCGAGATGAAGAAGATCCTCGGCGAGATCCAGGACGGCACCTTCGCCAACGCCTGGATCGCGGAGTACAACGCGGGCCTGCCGAAGTACAACGAGTACAAGAAGGCCGACGAGAACCACCTGCTGGAGACCACGGGCCGCAAGCTCCGCAAGCTGATGAGCTGGGTCGACGAGGAGGCGTAAGCCCCCGCGGACCCGCGCCGCCCCTTGCGGGTCGCGTCGCTTCGTGCACGGCTTCCTACCGGGGCCTGACCGGCATCTGGTACGCAGTTTGTACGAAGCGACGCAACCCCTCCGGGTGATCCTTCCATTTCGGCGAAGGCGCGGAATCCCCCCGTCGATACACTTCCTCAACAAGCGCGTTCAGGCTCACAGCGTCGTGCGTCTCCCACGCGGCATGCCACCCTCGACGGGCGGTCTTCCTGTTCACCCGCTTCGCGGACGGCCTCGTTCCTCGGCCGGCCACTGCGCGGGCTCAGGCGTCAGCCCGTCGCCCCCGACGGGCGGTCTTCCTGTTCACCCGCTTCGCGGACGGCCTCGTTCCTCGGCCGGCCACTGCGCGGGCTCAGGCGTCAGGCCGTCGCCCCCGACGGGCGGTCTTCCTGTTCACCCGCTTCGCGGACGGCCTCGTTCCTCGGCCGGCCACTGCGCGGGCTCAGGCGTCAGGCCGCCATTCCCGCCTCCCCTGGAGCGGTCGAACGGGACCCGGCCGCCCATGAAGGACAAGTGAGGACCACGTGAGCCAGAAGCCTGTCGTACTCATCGCAGAAGAGCTGTCGCCCGCCACGGTGGACGCGCTCGGGCCGGACTTCGAGATCCGGCACTGCAACGGTGCGGACCGAGCCGAACTGCTGTCCGCGATCACCGATGTCGACGCCATTCTGATCCGCAGCGCCACCAAGGTCGACGCCGAGGCAGTGGCCGCCGCCCGGAAACTGCGGGTCGTGGCCCGCGCCGGTGTCGGCCTGGACAACGTCGACGTCGCCGCCGCCACCAAGGCAGGCGTGATGGTCGTCAACGCGCCGACCTCCAACATCGTCACCGCGGCCGAGCTGGCCTGCGGTCTGCTGATCGCCACCGCCCGCAACATCGCGCCGGCCAACTCCGCGCTGAAGAACGGCGAGTGGAAGCGCAACAAGTACACCGGCGTCGAGCTGAGCGAGAAGACCCTCGGCGTGGTGGGCCTGGGCCGGATCGGCATCCTGGTGGCCCAGCGGATGTCCGCCTTCGGGATGAACATCGTGGCCTACGACCCCTACGTGCAGCCCGCGCGGGCCGCCCAGATGGGCGTCAAGCTGCTGACGCTGGACGAGCTGCTCGAACAGTCCGACTTCATCACCGTGCACCTGCCCAAGACCCCCGAGACGCTGGGCCTGATCGGCGACGAGGCACTGCACAAGGTCAAGCCCTCGGTGCGGATCGTCAACGCCGCGCGCGGCGGGATCGTGGACGAGGAGGCGCTGGCCTCGGCGCTCAAGGAGGGCCGGGTGGGCGGCGCGGGCCTGGACGTCTACGCCAAGGAGCCCTGCACCGACTCGCCGCTCTTCCAGTTCGACAACGTGGTGGCGACCCCGCACCTGGGCGCGTCCACCGACGAGGCGCAGGAGAAGGCCGGTATCGCGGTCGCCAGGTCGGTCCGCCTGGCGCTGGCCGGCGAGCTCGTCCCGGACGCGGTCAACGTCCAGGGCGGTGTCATCGCCGAGGACGTCAAGCCCGCGCTGCCGCTGGCCGAGAAGCTCGGCCGGATCTTCACCGCGCTGGCCGGCGAGGTGGCCGCCCGCCTCGACGTCGAGGTCTGCGGCGAGGTCACCCAGCACGACGTGAAGATCCTCGAACTGAGCGCGCTCAAGGGCGTCTTCGAGGACATCGTGGACGAGACGGTGTCGTACGTGAACGCGCCGCTGTTCGCCCAGGAGCGCGGTGTCGAGGTCCGGCTGACCACCAGCTCGGAGTCGCCCAACCACCGCAACGTGGTGACCGTGCGCGGCACCCTCGCCGACGGCACCGAGGTCTCGGTCTCGGGCACGCTGGCCGGGCCCAAGCACATCCAGAAGGTCGTCGCCGTCGGCGAGGAGGACGTCGACCTGGTGCTGGCCGACCACATGGCCTTCCTGCGCTACACCGACCGCCCCGGCGTCGTCGGCACGATCGGCCGGATCCTCGGCGAGGTCGACGTCAACATCGCCGGCATGCAGGTCGCCCGGGCCGCCGCGGGCGGTGACGCGCTGGTCGCGCTCACCGTGGACTCCAGCATCCCGGCGGGCGTGCTCACCGACATCGCCGACGAGATCGGCGCCACCTCGGCCCGCGCGGTCGACCTGACCGACTGACCCGGTCCGACGACGCGCGCACCGGCGCCGCCCCCCGCGAGGGGGGCGGCGCCGGTCGCCGTCAGAGCCTGGCCGCCTTGAGCGCCATGTGGAGCAGCAGCCGGGACTCGCCGTCCGCCAGGTCGAGGCCGGTCAGCTGCTCGATCCTGGACAGCCGGTAGTAGAGCGTCTGCCGGTGGATGGCCAGCGCGGTGGCGGTGCGCCCCGCCTGGCCCGCGTGGTCCAGGAAGACCTCCGCGGTGTGCGCCAGCTCCTCGTGGGCGGCGGTGAGCAGCGGGGCGACCGCCGGGTCGGGCGGTACGCCGGCGGGCAGTGCGGTCAGCAGCCGGTAGGGGCCGAGGTTGGACCACTTCGCGATCGGGCCCAGCATCGGCTGGGCGTGGGCGGCCCTGGCCGCCGAGGTCGCCTCCCGCCAGGCTCCGGGCAGCTCGGCCAGCGTGCCGCGGGACGCGCTGAGCCCGGCGACCGTGCCCTCGGCGCCGACCGCGTCCAGCAGCCGGGCCGCCGCGGTGCGGGCCGGGGCCAGCACCTGGCGGGACCGCAGCCGTACCAGCAGCGCGACCACCTCGCCGCGGCGCCGCTCGGGCACGCGGGCCAGCGCGGCGGCGGACGGGATGGTGCGCAGGCCCGGCAGCGGTCCCGCCGCCGCGTGCTCCGGCGCGCGGACGCACACCAGCGCGTGCGGCTCGTCGGCGTCCCGGTCCAGACCCAGCCGCAACACGTCCTCGGCGCTGTCCCGGTCGGTCCTGGTGGTCGCGGTGAGCAGGGCCCGCAGCGCCCGGCCGGTCTCGGCGCCGGCCCGGGACATCGCCGCCAGCTGCTCGCCGATCCTGGCGGCGACCGCCATGGCCGCGGACAGTTGCGCGGCGGAGTGCTCGGCCTCGTCCAGCAGCCATACGTAGCCGTAGACGAACCCGGCGTGCCGCACCGGCAGGCACAGCCGGCCGCGCACCACGCCCGCGTCGGGCGCGGCGGGGATACGGACCGGGCCGGTGGCGCGGGCGATGCCGAAGCGCTCGAACCAGGCGCGCACCTCGGCGGTGGACTGCCGGGTCAGGATGGAGCGGGTACGGACCGGGTCCATGGCCGCGTCGTCGTCGCTGTCGTGCACCCCGAAGGCGATCAGCCGGAAGTCCCGGTCCTCCAGCGTCGCAGGGGCGCCCAGCAGGGCCGACACCTCGTCGACCAGGTCCTGGAAGTCTCCGTAGTCCCCGTACTCAGCACGCACCCGGCCATTGTCCCTCATACATCTGTATGAGGGACGACGGGTCGATGCGTGACAGGTGTCGATGGTCCAGCGGGTAGGCGACACCTACATTCGCGGTGTCGGAGCTGTGCGCCGGCCCCGATCCGAGAGATCCGCTGTGCCCGCCCTGGAGGACGCCCCGTGTTCGGTCCCGTGTTGCTCGCCGCCTCGCGCAGCGACCGTATGCGCCGTGTCGTCGCCGGCGCGCCCGTCACCCGTCCGGTGGTCGACCGCTTCGTCGCCGGCGACGCGCTGCACCCGGCGCTGGACACCGTCCGCGCGCTCACCGCGAGCGGCCTGGACGTCACCTTGGACCACCTCGGCGAGGACGTCACCGACCGGGCCACCGCCCGGGCGACCAGGGACGCGTATCTGCGGCTGCTGGAGACACTGGGCGACGAACTGCTCGGCACCCGAGCCGAGGTCTCCGTCAAGCTGTCGGCCTTCGGCCAGGCGCTCCCCGACGGCGGCCACGACATAGCGCTGGCCAACGTGACCGAGGTGGCGGAGCTGGCCTCCGGCATCGGCACCACGGTGACCCTCGACATGGAGGACCACACCACCGTCGACTCCACGCTCGCGGTGCTCGCCGCCCTGCGCAAGGAGCACCCGCAGACCGGCGCGGTCCTGCAGTCGTACCTCTTCCGCACCGAGGACGACGCCCGCGCGCTGGCCGTGGCCGGCTCCCGGGTCCGGCTGGTCAAGGGCGCCTACAACGAGCCGGCCGGGGTCGCCTTCCAGAACAGGCGGGACGTGGACAAGGCCTACGTCCGCGCCCTGCGCACCCTCTTCGCCGGCGACGGCTACCCGATGGTCGGTTCGCACGACCCGCGGATCATCGCCATCGCCCAGGAGCTGGCCGCCCGCAACCACCGCCCGGCCGGCAGCTACGAGTTCCAGATGCTCTACGGCATCCGCACCGCCGAGCAGCGGCGGCTCGCGGACGAGGGCGAGCGCATGCGGATCTACGTCCCCTACGGCGCCGACTGGTACGGCTATTTCATGCGGCGCCTCGCGGAGCGCCCGGCCAACCTCGCCTTCTTCCTGCGCTCCTTCGTACCCGCGGGCCGCTGACGCCCCCGACTCTCAACCAGGAGACACGCCCCATGGACGCCGTGACCCAGGTCCCCGCTCCGGTCAACGAGCCGGTGCACACGTACGCCCCCGGCAGCCCCGAGCGCGCCAGGCTCGAAGCCAAGCTCAAGGAGCTGGCCGGCACCCCCGCCGACCTGCCGATGTTCATCGGCGGCGAGGAGCGGATGGGCGGCGGCGAGCGCTTCGACGTCGTGCAGCCGCACAACCACGGCGCCGCGCTCGGCACGTACGCCAACGCCACCGCGAAGGACGCCAGGGACGCCGTCGACGCGGCGCTGGCCGCCGCCCCCGCCTGGCGCGCGACGTCCTTCGACGACCGCGCCGCGATCATCCTGCGCGCCGCGGAACTGCTCGCGGGCCCCTGGCGCGAGACGCTGGTCGCCTCGACCATGCTCGGCCAGTCCAAGACTGTGCAGCAGGCCGAGATCGACAGCCCCTGCGAGCTGGTCGACTTCTGGCGTTTCAACGTCCACTTCGCCCGGCAGATCCTCGCCGAGCAGCCGGTCGCCAACGCCCCCGGCGTGTGGAACCGGCTCGACCACCGCCCGCTCGAAGGCTTCGTCTACGCGATCACGCCCTTCAACTTCACCGCCATCGCGGGCAACCTGCCGACCGCGCCCGCCCTGATGGGCAACGTGGTGGTGTGGAAGCCGTCGCCGACCCAGACGCACTCCGCCGTGCTGCTGATGCGGCTGCTGCGCGAGGCCGGGCTGCCCGACGGCGTGATCAACCTGGTCACCGGCGACGGCATCGCCGTCTCCGAGGTCGCGCTGCCGCACCGGGAGCTGGCCGGCATCCACTTCACCGGCTCCACCAGGACCTTCCAGCACCTGTGGCGCACGGTCGGCGAGAACATCGAGGGCTACCGCTCCTACCCGCGGATCGTCGGCGAGACCGGCGGCAAGGACTTCGTCGTCGCCCACCCCTCGGCCGACCCGGCGGTGCTGAAGACGGCGCTGACCCGCGGCTCCTTCGAGTACCAGGGCCAGAAGTGCTCGGCCTCCTCGCGCGCCTACATCCCGCGCTCGATCTGGGAGAACGGCTTCAAGGAGGAGTTCGCCGCCGAGGTCGACGGCATCACCATGGGCGATGTCACCGACCTGTCCAACTTCCTCGGCGCCCTGATCGACGAGCGGGCCTTCGCCAAGAACAAGGCGGCCATCGACCGCGCCAAGGCCGACCCGAGCGTCGAGGTCGTCGCGGGCGGCACGTACGACGACTCGGTCGGCTGGTTCGTCCGCCCGACCGTGCTGGTCTCCACCGACCCGGACAACGAGATCTTCCGGGAGGAGTACTTCGGCCCGGTGCTCGGCATCCACGTCTACGAGGACGCCGACTTCGAGGCGATGCTCACCCAGATGGAGTCGGTCGCGGACTACGCGCTGACCGGTTCCGTCATCGCGCGGGACCGGGTGGCCGCGGCCCAGGTGATGGAGCGGCTGCGGGACGCCGCGGGCAACTTCTACATCAACGACAAGTCCACCGGCGCGGTCGTCGGCCAGCAGCCCTTCGGCGGCGGCCGGGCCTCCGGCACCAACGACAAGGCCGGCGCCGCGCAGAACCTGCTGCGCTGGACCTCCACCCGGTCGATCAAGGAGACCCTGGTGCCGCCCACCGACTACCGCTACCCGCACCAGGGCTGAACCGGCGGGCCCCGCTGACCTGGGGCGACCCGGCAGGACCTGAGGAGATCACCCGTTCATGGCCGGCAGCGGCCGCGAACGGGTGATCGTCTGTCTCAGATAGTAGGAAGTCCGAGTAACTGTGGAGACAGGACGGGCGGACTGTCCTAGCTTTGTAGGGAGCCGAACGTCTCGCCTCATCCGGCGAGCGGCGGACGCGCGTCCTGAGCAGTTGCCGAGCGGGTCACCCCCGCCGCCAGGACCCCCGCCCCGTTCTGCGGCAGCACCCTCTCCGCCCGCTCCCGCGGCTTCCGCCTGCCTTTCCCCAGGAGTTGATCCCCATGGCCGACACCGCCCGCATGGACGACACCGCCCGCCAGAACGCGCAGCGAGCCCTGCAGCGCAGCCTCGACCGCCGCGACAACGGCGGCAGCACCGGCCACGAGGCCCACTGACCCCACAGCCCCGTCCCCCGGGACGTCGTGTCCGGCATGCGGACATGCGATGTCACCCGCTGGGATGGGGAGTACGGTGCCGGACATGTCTCGAAGCCTCAGCCTCGCAGTGATCCCCGGTGACGGAATCGGCCAGGAAGTCGTCGCGGAAGGGCTCAAGGTCCTCTCCGCCGTGCTCCCGCCGGACGTCAAGCTGGAGACCCGGGAGTTCGACTTCGGCGCCAAGCGCTACCACGCCACCGGGCAGACCCTCACCGACGAGGACCTGGACCGGCTCAAGGAGCACGACGCGATCCTGCTGGGCGCCATCGGCGACCCCTCGGTGCCGTCCGGCGTGCTGGAGCGCGGCTTCCTGCTCAAGCTCCGGTTCGCCTTCGACCACCATGTGAACCTGCGTCCCAGCAAGCTCTACCCCGGCGTCGGCACCCCGCTCGCGGGCAGCCCGGAGATCGACTTCGTCGTGGTCCGCGAGGGCACGGAAGGCCCCTACACCGGCAACGGCGGCTCCATCAGGACCGGCACCCCGCAGGAGGTCGCCACCGAGGTGAGCCTCAACACCGCGTTCGGCATCGAGCGGGTGGTGCGCGACGCGTACGCCCGCGCGCAGGCCAGGCCGCGCAGGAAGCTCACCCTGGTGCACAAGAACAACGTCCTGGTGCACGCCGGCCACCTGTGGACCCGGGTCTTCGAAGCGGTCGGCCGGGAGTTCCCCGAGGTCACCACGGACTACCTGCACGTGGACGCGGCGACCATCTTCCTGGTCACTCAGCCCGAGCGCTTCGACGTGATCGTCACCGACAACCTCTTCGGCGACATCATCACCGACCTCGCCGCTGCCGTCTCCGGCGGTATCGGCGTCGCGGCCAGCGGCAACATCAACCCCGGCCGCGAATTCCCCTCGATGTTCGAGCCGGTCCACGGCTCCGCCCCGGACATCGCCGGCCAGTCCAAGGCCGACCCGACCGCGACCGTGCTGTCGGTGGCACTGCTGCTGCGCCACCTGGGCTACCAGGCCGAGGCCGACCGGATCGACAGCGCCGTGCAGGCCGACCTGGCCGAGCGCGCGGACCAGGCCGTACGGTCCACCGTGGAGATCGGCGACGCGCTGGCCGCCCGGGTCTCCGGCTGACCGGAGACCACAGGTAGGTACCGGGCCCCGCCACTGCGATAATCACAGAGGCGGGGCCTTATGGCGGCGGAAAGCTTGGACGTCCTAGGAAGAGGGCACAAGCCCGCAGCGAGAGACGAGACACGGTGAAGGACACAGACATGACGACGCCCACGATCGAGCTGAAGCCGTCCGCGCACCCGCTGTCCGCCGCCGAGCGGGACGCGATCCTGGCCGCCCCGGGCTTCGGCCGGCACTTCACCGACCACATGGTGACCATCAAGTGGACCGAGGGTCGCGGCTGGCACGACGCCCAGCTCGTCCCGTACGCGCCGCTGTCCCTCGACCCGGCCAACATGACGCTGCACTACGCCCAGACGATCTTCGAGGGCCTGAAGGCCTACCGGCAGCCCGACGGCAGCGTCGCCTCCTTCCGCCCGAAGGCCAACGCCGAGCGCTTCCGGGCTTCCGCGCGGCGGCTGGCGATGCCCGAGGTGCCCGTCGAGACCTTCGTCGAGGCCTGCGACGTGCTGGTGCGCCAGGACAAGGACTGGGTGCCGAACGAGGGCGAGGCATCCCTCTACCTGCGGCCCTTCATGATCGCCACCGAGGTCGGCCTCGGGGTGCGCCCGGCCAACGAGTACCTCTTCCTGGTGATCGCCTCCCCGGCGGGCGCCTACTTCTCCGGCGGCGTCAAGCCCGTCTCGGTCTGGCTGTCCGAGGAGTACGTCCGCGCGGCGCCCGGCGGCACCGGCGCGGCGAAGACCGGCGGCAACTACGCCGCCTCTCTGGTCGCCCAGGCCCAGGCCATCGAGCACGGCTGCGACCAGGTCGTCTGGCTGGACGCGATCGAGCGCCGCTACATCGAGGAGATGGGCGGCATGAATCTGTACTTCGTGTACGGCGACCGGATCGTCACTCCCGAGCTGACCGGCTCCCTGCTGCCCGGCATCACCCGGGACTCGCTGCTGTCCATCGCCGCCGACCTCGGCTACCAGGTGGGCGAGGGCCGGATCACCGTCGAGGACTGGCGCCGCGGGCACGAGGACGGCACCCTCACCGAGGTCTTCGCCTGCGGCACCGCCGCGGTGATCACCCCGGTCGGCTCGGTGAAGTCCACCCGGGCCAGCTGGCCGGTGGCCGGTGCCCCCGGCGAGGTGACGATGCGGCTGCGTGCCGCCCTCCTCGACATCCAGACGGGCCACGCCCCCGACCCGCACGGCTGGATGCACCCGCTGGGTTCCTAGCGTCCGCACCGCACGGGATGAGGGGCCCGGGTCCGCCCGGATGATGAGACTGCTTACCTGGTGGGCCCACCCGTGTGCCAGACTGCCCCTGTGCACCTGTACGCCCGCATTATTGGCAGCAGGCACGCCGGTCCGCAGTGACGCACCCCTGACCCCAGTGGAACGTCACCGTGTCCCAGACCCGCGTGCAGACCTCTCGCATCCGCGAGAGGTTTTTTCGTTTCCCGGACCACCCGAGCCGGAGGCGGAACCGCACGAGGGATGATGGGGGCAAGTGGAGCTGGACCCTCCGGATGTCCGCGCATCCGGCGGCAACCCACTCACCCGACAGGAGTTACGACAGCCATGACCGCCGAACCGGACGACAGCTTCCATGTCTTCGACACCACGCTGCGCGACGGCGCCCAGCGTGAGGGGATCAACCTCACCGTCGCCGACAAGCTGACGATCGCCCGGCACCTGGACGACTTCGGGGTGGGATTCATCGAGGGCGGCTGGCCGGGAGCCAACCCCCGCGACACCGAGTTCTTCACCCGCGCCGCCATGGAGCTGGACCTCAAGCACGCCACGCTGGTGGCCTTCGGTGCGACCCGCAGGCCTGGTGCCAGAGCTGCCGAAGACCCGCAGGTCAAGGCGCTGCTCGATGCGGACGCGCCGGTGATCACACTGGTCGCCAAGTCGCACGACCGCCATGTCGAGCTGGCGCTGCGCACCACGCTGGAGGAGAACCTGGCGATGGTCCGCGACACCGTGTCGTACCTGGTCGCCCAGGGCCGCCGGGTGTTCGTGGACTGCGAGCACTTCTTCGACGGCTACCAGGCCAACGCCGCCTATGCCACCGAGGTGGTGCGGGCCGCGCACGAGGCGGGCGCCTCCGTGGTGGTGCTGTGCGACACCAACGGCGGGATGCTGCCCGCCCAGGTGCAGGCGGTGACCGGCCTGGTGCTGGCCGACACCGGGGCCAGGCTCGGCATCCACGCCCAGGACGACACCGGCTGCGCGGTCGCCAACACGCTGGCCGCGGTGGACGCCGGCGCGACCCATGTGCAGTGCACCGCCAACGGCTACGGCGAGCGCGTCGGCAACTCCAACCTCTTCCCGGTGGTCGCCGCGCTGGAGCTCAAGCACGGCCGCCGGGTGCTGCCGGAGGGCGCGCTGGGCGAGATGACCCGGATCTCGCACGCCATCGCCGAGGTCGTCAACCTGCCGCCCTCCACGCATCAGCCGTACGTGGGGGTTTCCGCCTTCGCGCACAAGGCGGGCCTGCACGCGTCGGCGATCAAGGTGGACCCCGACCTCTACCAGCACATCGACCCCGAACTGGTCGGCAACACCATGCGGATGCTCGTCTCCGACATGGCGGGCCGCGCCTCGATCGAGCTCAAGGGCCGGGAGCTGGGCATCGACCTCGGCGAGGACCGCGAGCTGGTCGGCCGGGTGGTGTCCCGGGTCAAGGAGCGCGAGCTCAAGGGGTACACCTACGAGGCCGCCGACGCGTCCTTCGCGCTGCTGCTGCGGGCCGAGATCAACGGCAGGCCGCAGCGCTTCTTCCGTACCGAGTCCTGGCGGGTCATCACCGAGGACCGCCCGGACGGCACGCACGCCAACGAGGCGACGGTGAAGATGTGGGCGAAGGGCGAGCGGATCGTCGCCACCGCCGAGGGCAACGGCCCGGTCAACGCGCTGGACCGGGCACTGCTCAGCGCGCTGGAGCGGATCTACCCGCAGCTGGCGGCGTTCGCCCTGGTCGACTACAAGGTCCGCATCCTGGAGGGCACCTCGGGCACCGACTCGACGACCCGGGTGCTGATCACCACCACCGACGGCGAGGCCGAATGGTCCACCGTCGGGGTCGCGGACAACGTGATCGCCGCGTCCTGGCAGGCACTTGACGACGCCTACGCCTACGGGCTGCTGCGGGCGGGCCTCGACCCGGTGGAGTGACCTGGGCGCGCACACCGGTCGCCCGGCGGGAACCCTCCCGCCGGGCGACCGGTGTGTCATGTTCATTGGCAAACTACTGGCGACGCGCGTAGACCTCGGGCACACTCCTCCTGCGCCACCTGCACCACGTCCACCCCAGCGGAATCAGCAGGAGGAAACGTATGCGCATGCGCGTCCGTACCGTGATGAGCACCCTCACCCTCGTCGGCACCGCGCTCTTCGCCCCCGGCGTCGGACTGGCCGCCTCCACCGACGCCTTCGCGGTCACCAAACTCACCCACGCCCAGGCCACCGCCATGTTCAGCGCGGCCGGCATCACCTGGTCGTCGTCCGGCGGCTGCTCCAACCGCAACGTGTCGACCTGCACGTCCTTCGACCAGCTCAACCAGGCCACCGCGCAGGGCGCGGTCACCCTCAAGCACGCCAGCGGCTGCGCCGTCAACATCACCGGCGGCACCGAGACCGGCCACGCCAGCGGCACGTACTCGCACTGGAACGGCTACAAGCTCGACTACGGCAAGAACACCTGCCTGACCAACTACGTGCACAACTCCTTCAGCTACATCGGCCTGCGCGGCGACGGGTACCCGCAGTGGCAGGCCGCGTCGGGCAACATCTACGCCGACGAGGGCACCCACTGGGACGCCCTGTACTACAGCTGCGGCTGCTGACCCGCTGTGACCGGCGGGGCCGCGCTCTTCCGCGGCCCCGCTCCCGTCGGCGCCGCGGTCCGGTAGCCGTCGGCCTGCAGCCGGAAGAGCCGGGCATAGGTGCCGTCAGCCGCGAGCAGCGCGTCGTGGTCACCCGATTCGGTGATCCTGCCGCCGTCCAGCACGACGATCCGGTCGGCGTCCCTGACCGTGCCGAGCCGGTGGCTGATCAGCAGGCTGGTCCGGCCCGACCGCAGCTCGCGCAGCCGGTGGTGGATCTCCGCCTCCGCCTCGGCGTCCAGCCCCGACGAGGGCTCGTCCAGGACCAGCACATCGGCGTCCGACCGCAGCAGCGCCCTGGCGAGCGCCACCCGCTGCCACTGGCCGCCCGACAGCGACACCCCGCCCAGCCGGCCCGCGGCCGGTACGCCCTTGGGGGTGCGGGAGTCCTGGAAGACCAGGCTGAGCATGGTGTCGTAACCGGCGGGCAGCGCTTCGAGTTCGCGGTGCACCCCGGCCCGGGTCGCGGCGCGTACCACCGCGCCCCGGTCGGTGCCCGCGCGGTCCAGCGCGCCCAGCGCGATGTTGTCGTAGGCGCTGAGGTCGTAGCACATGAAGTCCTGGAAGACCGCGCCGATCCTGGCCCGCAGCAGGTCCGGGTCGAGGGTGCGGATGTCCACGCCGTCCCAGGTGATGCGGCCGCGGGTCGGCTCGTACAGCCGGCACAGCAGCTTGACCAGGGTGGACTTGCCGGCGCCGTTCAGCCCCACCAGCGCGAGGGAGCGGCCGGCCTCGACGGTCAGGTCGATGTCCTGCAGCACCCAGTCGCCGGCGGGGGAGTAGCGGAACCACACGTGGTCGAAGCGGATGCCCTGCCGCAGGCCCGGCGGCGGCGCGGCCGAACCGGTCAGGTCGGCGGGCGCGTCCAGGATCGCGGTGTAGTGCGTGAAGACGGTGAAGACCTGTCCGGCCCCGGAGATCTGGCCGAGTATGCCGGCCAGCGCGCCCTGCAGCCCGGCCAGCGCGGCGACCAGCACCGCGAGATCGCCCGCGCTGCCGTGGCCGTGCGCGATCCGCAGCGCGACGCTGTACAGCGCGCCCGCCGCGATCGCGGTGGTGAGCAGGGACAGGGCGCCGTCGGTGAGCAGGGTGGCCCGGTCCACCCGCGACTCGCCGCGCTGCGCGGTACGCAGCTCGGTCAGCATCCGGCCGCGGAAGTAGCCGCCCAGGCCGTACAGCCGGATCTCCTTGGCGGCCCGCAGGTCCATCAGCAGCAGCGTGTAGAAGGTCTGGCGGCGCAGGTTCGGCGCGGTGTCCAGGGCCATGGCACCGCGCTTGCGGGCCAGGGTGAGCTGGGCGGCGAGCGCGGGGGCGGTGGACGCCAGCACCAGCACCGTCACCAGCGGGGACAGCGTCAGCAGGCTCGCGGTGAAGCCGCCGACGGTCAGCAGCGCCTGGACCACGCCGAGGGCGGCGTCGGTGAGCGCCGCCGGGCCGGTGCCGCTGACCTGCTGGGCCAGCCGCAGCCGGTCGTGGAAGCCCGGGTCCTCCAGCCGGGCCAGGCCGCGCTGCCGGCTCACCGCCGCGAACAGCCGCTCCTGGGCGGCCAGCGACACCCGGCGGCCGATCTCCCGCTCGACGAAGGAGGTGACCAGGCCGGTCAGCGCCATCGCGCCGCCGACCCCGGCGAGCAGCAGCGCGAGGGTGCCGACCCGGCCGGTGCGGTGGCCGGTGAGGTCGTCGATCAGGGCCGCGGTCAGCCAGGCGGTGGCGACCGGCGCGAGCCCGCTGACCAGCACGATCACCGCCCGCAGTGCCGCCAGCAGCGGTGCGGCCCGCACGTAGAGGGCGAAGGCCGCGGCCAGCGTCCGCACCCCGCGGACCGCCCCGGCGGCCCTGCCGCTAGCCACGCCCGGCCGCTGCCGGGGCGGGCGCCGGCGCCGGCGGGTACTGTCCCTTGCTCTCCACGGTGCCGTCGGCGGCGACCAGGAAGAAGGCGGGGGTGGCGGCGACCTCGAAGGCGCTCAGCACCTGGCCGGGCATGTCCTCGACCACCAGGTGGTCCACCGGGTCCAGCGCGGCGGCCAGCGGCCCGGCGTCGTCGCCCGGGCGCCGGTCGAGCACGGTGACCACGGTCAGCCCCTGCTCGCGCAACTCCGCGGCCCGCGCGGCGAAACCGGGCGCCTCGCGGCTGCAGGCGGTGCAGGAGGTGGCGAAGAAGGCGACCAGGGTGCGCCGGCCGGCCGCGCCGACCTCGACGTCGCGGCCGTCGGCCGTGCGTGCGGTCAGGGTGGGGGCGGGGGCGCCGATGGCCGGGCCGCCGGCGTCGTACGCCTGGGCGGGAGCGGCCAGCGCCTGCTCGCGCAGCCGGCGGACCAGGCCCGCCGTGACGGTCAGGTTGAAAAGGACGACCACGGCGAGGACACACACCGCGGCGGTGAGTACGACCACGAAGCTATCCGTTCGTGAATGGGCCGGCGGAATTCGGTATTCCGTCAGGACCAAGGGGAATTCGGCACTCCGAATGTGGGACGATCGCGGTGGCGCGTGGGGCGACTACGACTCGCCCCACGCACCGTTCGTACCGCCGGTTCAGCTGAGGCAGTAACCGTTCCAGCTGGTCGTGGTGTAGGTGTGGAAGTCGGCGAAGCAGCCCTTCGCACCGGTGCACGTGTTGTGCAGGTTGTAGTAGGTCACGTAGCTGAGGACCCCTTCGAGGGTCTTGGTGGTGCCGCAGGCGGCGGCCGGAGCCTCGGGGACGACGGCTCGCAGGACGCGGTCGCCGATGCGCTCGATGACACTCATCATGTGGGTCAGCCTTTCTTTGAGCTGCTCATTCCGTGCACGAACCTTGCAGTTCGTTGTCGGACATCGACTTGCGACGGCAAGACTTGTACACGATCGCGAAAGTGTCCAGGGGAAAGACGAAAATAATTGCGGAGGCCGATCCAGAGCCGTCTGTGAGGCCTTGCGACGCTATGCCGCCGGTACTACCTGGTGGCAAAACCCGAATGATTGACGGCA
Organism: Streptomyces sp. NBC_01198; assembly: GCF_036010485.1. Classification (NCBI taxonomy): domain Bacteria; kingdom Bacillati; phylum Actinomycetota; class Actinomycetes; order Kitasatosporales; family Streptomycetaceae; genus Streptomyces; species Streptomyces sp. NBC_01198. The sequence continues at coordinate 2,306,530 of NZ_CP108568.1, read as the reverse complement.
AGGTTTCGACTGTGTCAGCCTGCGATGGCGCGGGGGAGTGTCGGCTACCGCGCGGGACACCTCGGGGAAGTGGCCATGCTGGGATTCGTGCTCGCACAGCTTCGGTACCGCAAGGGCAGGGCGCTGGCGCTGGTGGGGGCGCTGCTGGTGGCGGTGACGTCCTTCTCGGTGCTCACCGGTGCCGCCCGCACCCAGCGGCTCTCCGTGGTCGGCACGGTCACCGCCAACGCCCGGGGCGGCTACGACATCCTGGTCCGCCCGGCCGGCGCGCGCTCGGCGCTCGAGGACCGCGACGGCCTGGTCGCCTCCACCGCGCTGGCCAACCTCAACGGCGGTATCACCACCGCCCAGTGGCAGCAGATCGCCAGGATCCCCGACGTGGACGTCGCCGCGCCCGTCGCCGTCGTCGGGTACGTCCTGACCAGGATGGACGCGCCGGTGGACCTGCCGGTGACGGCGGGCGGCGGGCGGCAGCTCTACCGGGCCACCATGACCCAGGTCTCGGAACGCGGACTGACCCGGATACCCGCGGGCGAGTCCTACACCTACGTCACCGACCGGCCGCTGCGCGGTGTCACCGACAGCGCGCACAGCGGCCAGGACCCCTACGAGGTGGACAGCGCGGGCGCCGCGCACCCGGTGTGCGTCGCCCCGACGGCCCGCACCGCTGCGACCGGCCCGCAGGTCGTGCTCAACTGCGGCACGACCAACCCCCAGGACACCTACAACAGCCCCGGCCCCGGCAACCCGCACGCCTCGGGCACCGCCGAGCCGGCCGCGACCACCACCACCGCATGGCCGGTGCCGCTGCTGATCGAAGCCGTCGACCCGGCGTCCGAAGCCCGGCTCGCCGGCCTCGACAAGGCGGTGACCTGGGGCAGTTACCTCGGCTCCGGCGGCGGGCCGACCACCGGCACCAGGGACTACGCCGACCTGACCGGCGACCCGAGCGTGACCGGCAAGGTCGGCGTCACCCAGATCCCGGTGCTGATGGCCGACCGGCCCGCGGCCGACGAGCAGTTGCAGGTCGCCGTCAGCCGGCTGCCGTCGTCGGCCGCCGACCGGGTCGCCGCGGGCACCGACAAGACCACCCTCGGGGCCGGCCTGCCCGGCACCCGGGGCACACCGGTGACCACGAAGACCGTCGACGTCCAGCAGGCCTACCGCACGCTGCTGGAGGGCCTGCGGTCCGGCGACGTCCGGGAGAGCTACCGCAGCGGCAACGGCGGCACCGTCTGGGTCGGCGCCTACGCCACCGCGCAGCCCGTGCGCTACGGCAGCGCCCGCGACGGCCTCACCGCGGAACCGCGGCAGCCCGACCCCAACCTGCGGCTGGACTACGAGCAGACCGACGGCTCCTACCCCCGCGACCTCGACGACACCGCCGTGCGCAAGGCCGTGGTGCACCCCGCCGGCGGCCCCTGGGACGGTATGGCGCACGACGTGCACCTGAAGATGGTGGGGGAGTTCGACAGCTCCAAGCTGTCGGTCAGCTCCGCCGGGCTCGGCGCGGTGCCGATGGAGACGTACTTCCCCGCGCAGGCCACCGGCGCGGATCCCGCGTCGGTACGGGCGCTCGGCGGCAGGTCGCTGCTGCCCAACGGCAACATCGCGGGCCTGCTGTCCGTACCGCCCTCCATCGTGACCAGCCTGTCCGGCCTCAAGGCCATGGACGACGCCCGCTACTTCACCAACACCGGGGCGGGCAAGGGCGTCAACGCCGCCGCGCCGATCAGCGTGGTCCGCGTCAGGCTCACCGGCGCGCTCGGCCTCGACCCGCTCTCCCGCGAGCGGGTCAGGCTCACCGCCCAGCGCATCCACGACCTGACCGGCCTCGACGTCGACATCACCAGCGGCTCCTCACCCACCCCGGTGGCGGTCGGCGACCCTGCCGGCACGCACGGCCGACCTGCGCTGACGCTGCACGAGATGTGGTCCAAGAAGGGGGTCGCCGCCACGGTGGTCGCGGCCGTCGACCGCAAGTCGCTCATCATGTTCGTGCTGGTCCTCGTCGTCTGCGCGCTGTTCGTCACCAGCGCCACCGGGGCCGCGGTCCGGGCCCGCCGCACCGAACTGGCCGTGCTGGCCTGTGTCGGCTGGCCGCCGCGCAAGCTCTTCGCGCTGGTGGTCGGCGAGGTGGCCGGGCTCGGCGCGGTCGCCGGGGTGCTGGGCGCGGGCCTGGCGATACCGCTCGGCCGGCTGTCCGGGCTGCACGTCGGCCCGGCCCGGGCGCTGCTCGCCGTCCCCGCCGCGCTGCTGCTCGCGGTGCTCGCCGCCGGCTGGCCCGCACTCCAGGCGTCCAGGTCCCACCCCGGCGCCGCGGTGCTCCCCGCGGTCACCGCGCCCCGCCGCCCGGTGCGCGGCGCCGGCATCACCCGGCTGGCACTGGCCAACCTGCGCCGCGTCCCCGGCCGCGCCCTGCTCGGCACGCTGGCGCTGGCCATCGGCGTCGCGGCGCTGGTCGGCCTGTCCGCGATCAGCACGGCCTTCGACGGTACGGTCACCGGCACGCTGCTGGGCGACGCCGTCTCCGTCCAGGTCCGCGGCTCCGACTACGCGGCCGCGGCCATCGCCGCGCTGCTCGGTGCGGCGACCGTCGCCGACGTCCTCTACCTCAACATCCGCGACCGCGCCGCGGAGTACGCCCTGCTCTACGCCACCGGCTGGCCCGACCGGGCGGTGACCCGGCTGGTCCTCACCGAGGCGGCCGCGATGGCCGTGGCCGGCTCCCTCCTCGGCGCCGCGGCCGGCCTCGCGGCATACGCCGCCTTCGCCGGCCACCTCACCCTGGCCGCGCTCCTGCCGACCGCGGCCACGGTGGCCGGCGCCCTCGCCACGACGCTCCTGAGCGCCACGCTCCCCACCCACGCCCTCCGCCGCCTCCCCCTGACCCGCCTCCTGGCCGAATAGCCGGCTGCCCCTTGCGCTGGCTGGTCGCCTTTCCCACGGCGCTGGCTGGTCGCACAGTTCCCCGCCCCCCTGGGGGGCTTCCCACTGCGCGGAGGGTGAGCGTTTTCCAGGGGCGCGGGGAACTGCGCGACAAGCCCCCGCGCACGGGAGGGTGCGAGCGCGACCGCAAGGGGCAGCCCTCAGGGGCGCGAGGAACTGCGCGCGCAACCCCCGCCGTGGGAAAGGCGACCGGCCACCGCAAGTGGCAGCCCCCCGGGCAGGGGACTGGGCGCGCAGTCCGCACGCAGCGGCGACCGGGGACAGCCTCCCGCAGGGCACCCGGGAGAGATGAGTACGGATGCTCAGGCGCCCCCCGCCCACCCCCGCATAGCCTCGGCGCAGCCGAGGTCGCAGGGGGTCCGGAATCATGATCGTTTCGGCGGTGATGCTGCTCGGCCGAGCAGCCGGTCTGCCTGCCGCGCGCCGCGCGAAGCGGCTCGCGGCGGGGGCGGCCGACCGCGGCTTCCCCGGCCGGCTGGCGGTGATCTCGGCGCGGCCTTGCTTCCCCGCTTCCGGCGGCGCCGAGATCCTCTTCCGGGTGCGGGACGACCCCGACGCGGTCGTCCGCCTGCGGGTGGACCGCGCGGCACCCTCGCAGGCGCGGTTGGCCGAGGCGGTCGAGGAGGGCCTGGCCGCGGCAAGGAGGTGGCGGGCGCTGGCCGCCGCCCTGCACGCGGGCGGCCACCAGGTGCACGCCCTGGGACGTATCGTCGCCGACCCGTGGATCGCGGCGGCGCCGACCAACGACACGGTGGCGGATCTGCTGGCCGGCCTGCGGGACTGCCTCGCCGCCGGGCCGGAAGCACCGCCGACCGCGGTCATGGTCGCCGACCCCGTGGTCGTCCGCTCGCTGCCACGCGAGCGCGACCCGTCGCTGCCGACCCTGCTGCGGCTCAACGCGAACCGCAGGCTGGCCGCGCTGAGCGGCCGGAGGCCCTACTACCGGGCCTCCTTCGACGCCGCGGGCGCCCCCGAACTGAGCCTCGTGCACCCCTTCACGGACTGGCCGCGGTACGAGGCCGCGGTCACGGCGAGCGCGGCCGGCTGGCTGGCGCGGACCGGTTCCGGCGCGGGCGTGGCCGCGGTGATGAGCCACACCCGGCTGGTGCCCGGCCGGGTGGACCGGCTGCGGGTCCATGTGGTCCTACATGACGGGCCCCGGCAGGGCCGGGCGGCGCTCGGCGACCACGTGCTGACCGCCACCACCGACCTCGACGGCGCCTTCGCCGGCGAGCCGACGGTCCTCCGCGACGTCCGCGACGGCACCGGCCCGCTGCGCCTGCCGCCGCTGTGAGCGCGAGGGAACCCACGGCGCTCCGGTAAAACCGCTGTCGCCGGGCGGGCCGCGAGGCCTAGGGTGCCGCGGTGACTTCCATCAGCGTCCGCCCGGCCGTGCGCGCGGACGCCGCCGCCGTGGCGCATGTCCACATCGCCTCCCGCGAGGCGACGATGCCCTACCTGCCGCCTCGGCGCCGTACCGACGCCGAGGTCGAGGCGTGGGTGCGTGACGTGGTCATGGCGGCCGCCGCGGTCTGGGTGGCCGTGGACGGCGACGGCCGGATCGTCGGATACGCGGCCGTCGCGGGCGACGAGCTGGACGCCCTCTACCTGCTGGCCGGCGTCCGCCGGCAGGGCGTCGGCAGCGCCCTGCTCGGCGCGGCGAAGGCGCACCGCCCCGGCGGTCTGACGCTCGCGGTCTTCCAGCGCAATACGGGAGCCAGGGCTTTCTACGCGCGCCACGGCTTCGAAGTGGTCGACACCGACGACGGATCCCGCAACATGGAGAACGAACCGGACCTGACGATGCGCTGGCAGCCGGTGACCAACAGCACACGTACTGGCGGGTAATCTCCGCGGCCCGGCGGTCATAGGGTGAGCGGCGAACCCTCGACCCGACCCACCGGGAGATCGCATGCGCTCGGCGAAGGACTTCTTCCGCCCGCTTGCCGTGGGGGCCCCCGAGCCCCTGCGCGAGGTGCCGTTCCGGCCCTCGCGAATGATCCACTTCTTCGATCCGGGCAACGAGAAGATGGCAGCCAAGATCCCCGCCCTGGCACCGCAGGTGGACGTGCTGCTTGGCAACCTGGAGGACGCGGTCGCCGCGGACCGCAAGGAGGCCGCCCGTGCGGGGCTGGTCGCCGTCGCCAGGTCCACCGACTTCGGCGGCACCCAGCTGTGGACCCGGATCAACAGCCTGGACTCGCCCTGGGCGCTGGACGACCTGGTCACCCTGGTGTCCGAGATCGGTGACCGGCTGGACGTCGTGATGGTGCCCAAGGTGGAGGGCGCGCACGACATCCACTATGTGGACCGGCTGCTGGCCCAGCTGGAGGCCAGGGCGGGCCTGACCCGGCCGATCCTGGTGCACGCGATCCTGGAGACCGCGGCCGGCGTGGCCGGCGTCGAGGAGATCGCCGCGGCCAGCCCCCGGATGCAGGGCATCTCCCTGGGCCCCGCCGACCTGGCCGCCAGCCGGCGGATGAAGACCACCAGGGTAGGCGGCGGCCACCCCGGCTACCTGGTCAGGCAGGATCCGCCGCAGACCCCCGGCGACACGCCCCGGCTGACGTACCAGCAGGACCTGTGGCACTACACGATCGCCCGGATGGTCGACGCCTGCGCGGCGCACGGGATCCTGCCGTACTACGGCCCCTTCGGCGACATCCAGGACGTCACCGCGTGCGAGGACCAGTTCCGCAACGCCTTCCTGCTCGGCTGCGTCGGCGCCTGGACGCTGCACCCGGTGCAGATCGCCATCGCCCGGCGGGTGTTCTCGCCCGCCCCGCAGGACGTGGCGTGGGCGCGGCAGGTGATCGAGGCGATGGGCGACGGCACCGGTGCGGTGATGATCGACGGCAAGATGCAGGACGACGCCACCTACAAGCAGTGCCAGGTGGTCGTCGGCCTCGCGGACGCCCTGGCCGCCCGCGACCCGGAACTGGCCGAGGCGTACGCCACGGCGGACAAGGCGGCCCGGCGATGACCGGCACCCCGCGCTCTCGCCGCTCCGTCCTCTACATGCCCGGCGCGAACGAGCGCGCCCTGGAGAAGGCCCGCACCCTCCCCACCGACGCCCTCATCCTCGACCTGGAGGACTCGGTCGCCCCCGACGCCAAGAAGGAGGCAAGGGACCGGGTCGCCGCGGCCGCCGCGAGCGGGGCGTACGGCCACCGCGAGGTGACCGTACGGGTCAACGCGCCCGGCACCTCCTGGCACGCCGACGACCTGCGGGCGGCCGCGGAGGCGGGACCGGACGCGGTCGTGGTGCCCAAGGTGGACGACCCCGGGACCGTCGCCGCGGTGGTGGCCGCGCTGGAGGCGGCCGGCGCACCGGACCGTACGGCCGTCTGGGCGATGATCGAGACGCCCGCCGCGATGTTCGACGCCCGGCGGATCGCGGCGGCCTCCGAACGGCTGACCGTGCTGGTCATGGGCACCAACGACCTGGCCAAGGAACTGCACGCCGAGCACGTCCCTGGCCGGGCTCCGCTGCTGACCGCACTGTCCATGGCGCTGCTCGCGGCCCGGGCCACCGGAAAGGTCATCTTGGACGGTGTCTACAACGACGTCCAGGATGTGTCCGGCTTCGAAGCGGAAACCCTCCAAGCGCGGCAGTTCGGCTTCGACGGCAAGACACTCATCCATCCCCGCCAACTGGAGCCCTGCAACCGCATCTTCGCCCCCGCCGCCGCGGAGGTCGAACGCGCCCGGCGGATCATCGAGGCCTTCGATCAGGCCACGTCACAGGGCCGCGGGGTGGTCACCGTGGACGGCCGGATGATCGAGAACCTGCACGTCGAGGAGGCCAGGCGAGTGCTGGCACTGGCGGCCGCCGTCGAGGGCCGCTGAGGGCGGCACGCGCCCGCCGCCCGGCGGCGGCAGATGAACGGCGGGGTGCCGTGGCCGTAAAGCGGAACCCCGCCGTTGTGCGTTTCTGTCGGGATCCGCCATGAAGCGGCGACGGACACTGTACGAAGTCGATGGCCCGTTTTCCGGTCCACGGCTCGTACTGTCGATGCATGACCACATCGCAAGAGGTGCCCGCCGAGGTGAACGACGCCCGCGGGCGGGTGGCCGAACTCCACGCCATCCGCGCGGAGGTCGTCCGCGGACCGAGCGAGAAGGCCACCGAGGCACAGCATGCCAAGGGCAAGCTCACCGCCCGGGAGCGGATCGACCTGCTGCTCGACGAGGGCACCTTCCGCGAGGTGGAGCCGCTGCGGCGGCACCGGGCGACCGGTTTCGGCCTGGAGGGCAAGCGGCCCTACACCGACGGTGTGATCACCGGCTGGGGCACCGTCCACGACCGCACGGTCTTCGTCTACGCCCATGACTTCCGGATCTTCGGCGGCGCGCTGGGCGAGGCGCACGCCACCAAGATCCACAAGATCATGGACATGGCCATCTCGGCCGGCGCCCCGCTGGTGTCGCTCAACGACGGCGCCGGCGCCCGGATCCAGGAGGGCGTCTCGGCGCTCGCCGGCTACGGCGGCATCTTCCAGCGCAACACCCGCGCCTCCGGCGTCATCCCGCAGATCAGCGTGATGCTCGGCCCGTGCGCGGGCGGCGCCGCCTACTCACCGGCGCTCACCGACTTCGTCTTCATGGTCCGCGAGACCTCGCAGATGTTCATCACGGGACCCGATGTGGTCCAGGCCGTCACCGGCGAGCAGATCACCCAGAACGGTCTGGGCGGCGCCGACGTCCACTCCTCGGTCTCCGGCGTCTCGCACTTCGCCTACGACGACGAGCAGACCTGCCTCGAAGAGGTCCGCTACCTGCTCTCGCTGCTGCCGCAGAACAACCGGGAGAACCCGCCCGCCGTCGAGTGCCACGACCCGGCCGACCGGCGCGGCGACATACTGCTCGACCTGGTGCCGGCCGACGGCAACCGCGGCTACGACATGCACAAGGTCATCGAGGAGGTCGTCGACGACGGCGAGTACCTGGAGATCCACGAGCGCTGGGCGACCAACATCATCTGCGCGCTGTCCCGGCTGGACGGCCAGGTCGTCGGCATCGTCGCCAACCAGCCCGCCTCGCTCGCCGGCGTGCTGGACATCGAGGCGTCGGAGAAGGCGGCCCGCTTCGTGCAGATGTGCGACGCCTTCAACATCCCGATCATCACCCTGTTGGACGTCCCCGGCTTCCTCCCGGGCGTCGCACAGGAGCACGGTGGAATCATCAGGCACGGTGCGAAACTGCTCTACGCCTACTGCAACGCCACCGTCCCGAGGATCTCGCTGATCCTGCGCAAGGCCTATGGCGGCGCGTACATCGTGATGGACAGCCAGTCCATCGGCGCCGACCTCACCTACGCGTGGCCGACCAACGAGATCGCGGTGATGGGCGCGGAAGGCGCGGCCAACGTCATCTTCCGTCGGCAGATCGCCGACGCGGACGACCCCGAGGCGATGCGTGCACGCATGGTCAAGGAGTACAAGGCCGAACTGATGCATCCCTACTACGCCGCGGAACGCGGCCTGGTGGACGACGTCATCGACCCGGCGGAGACCCGCGAGGTACTGATCAGCTCGCTGTCCATGCTCCGCACCAAGCACGCGGATCTACCGTCGCGTAAGCACGGCAACCCTCCCCAGTAGCCATGGAGACCACAGTGAGCACTCCCACCGATTCCCTCGTGCGGGTCGAGAAGGGCCACGCGGCCCCGGAGGAGCTGGCCGCGATCACCGCGATCCTGCTCGCCAGGGCCGCCGCCGGCGGCGACAGCGCCCCCGAGAGCCCGATCAGGTCCACCGCCAAGTGGCGGCGCCTGGAGCGCACCCCGGGCTTCCGCGCCCCGCACTCCTGGCAGGGCTGACCGACCCGCGGCCCCGGCCGCCGCACGTTCCACACGCTAAGGCCCCGCACCTGCCCGGTGCGGGGCCTTAGCGCGTGGCAGGGGGCCGGCTAGCGCAGCCGGGCCATCAGGGCGTGCTCCACCAGGGTGATCAGCGCGCTCTTCGCCTCGCCGCGGTGGCGGGCGTCGGTCACGATGATGGGTGCCTCGGGCCCGATCTGCAGGGCCTCGCGCACCTCCTCGGGGCCGTAGGGCTGGTGGCCGTCGAAGCCGTTGAGCGCGATCACGAACGGCAGGCCGCTGTTCTCGAAGTAGTCGACGGCCGGGAAGCAGTCGGCCAGCCGCCGGGTGTCGACCAGCACGATCGCACCGATCGCGCCGCGTACCAGGTCGTCCCACATGAACCAGAAGCGGTCCTGGCCGGGGGTGCCGAACAGGTAGAGGATCAGGTCCTGGTCCAGGGTGATCCGGCCGAAGTCCATGGCCACCGTGGTGGTGGTCTTGTCGGGCGCGTGCGTCAGGTCGTCGATGCCGGCCGACGCGGAGGTCATCACGGCTTCGGTACGCAGCGGGTTGATCTCCGACACGGCACCGACGAACGTGGTCTTGCCCACGCCGAATCCACCCGCCACCACGATTTTCGCGGAAGTAGTGGCGCGCGCCGGGCCGCTAGAGCTTCCGAAGTCCACTGAGAACCCTCTCAAGCAATGTCACATCTGGCTGTCCGCCCGCGGACTCGTCGCCGCCGGGCTGGTGAATCGTGACCAGGCCGGCCTCGGCCAGGTCCGCCACCAGGATCCGCACCACGCCGAGCGGGATGGTCAGCAGCGCGGAGATCTCCGCGATCGACTTGACCTCCCGGCACAGCAGGCAGATCCGCTGGTGCTCCGGCAGCTGCCCACGCAGCCGCTCGGGTTCCGCGGTGGTACTGACCAGCGCCTCGATGGCGAGCTGGTAGCGCGGCCTGGTTCGGCCGCCGGTCATGGCGTATGGGCGTACGAACCCGCTCGGTGTCTGGGAGCGCCGGCCGCGGTTCCCGCCGCCCTGCCCGCCGCCGGCCGCACCCTGGCCGCCGCCGCGCGGGGCCTGCTGGGGTGGGGCCTGCGGTGGCTGGTACGGCTGGATGCGCGGTTGCCTCGGCGGCCGGTACGGCTCGGGCTCCGGGGCCGGCGCCGACGGGTAGTACGGGTTCACAGGCGGTTGGTGCGGGCTGCCATACGGCTCTGCGCCGGGAGACGTGCTCACGAGTCCTCCTCCTGATACGGCTGCGACGCTCCGCCCGGACCTCTGGGAGAGGCCAGGGCGCGTCCGCACGCCCGTTCGCTGGTTGAGCTAGTTGAGCTAGTTGAGCAGGCTGCCCTGCAGTTCGGCCCTGAGGTCGGGGGTGAGTACGGTTCCTGCGCGGTCGACGAGCAGGGCCATTTCGTAGCCGACGAGGCCGATGTCGCACTCGGGGTGGGCGAGTACGGCCAGGGATGAGCCGTCGGAGACGGACATGATGAAGAGGAATCCGCGTTCCATCTCCACGACGGTCTGGTTGACGCTGCCGCCTTCGAAGATGCGGGAGGCTCCGGCGGTGAGCGAGGTCAGGCCGGAGGCGACAGCGGCGAGCTGGTCGGCGCGGTCGCGGGGGAATCCGTCGGACATCGCGAGCAGCAGGCCGTCGGCGGAGACCACCACGGTGTGGGACACCCCGGGGGTGTTGTCCACGAAGTTGGTGATCAACCAGTTCAGGTTCTGTGCCGCCTGGCTCATCGGACTCAACTTAGCGCTCCTGGTTCTGGGGGCCGCCGAAGGTGCTGTCGGGGGCCTGTCCGTTCGTGTCAGTTCCAGCAGTGCGCCCTTGCTGGACGCCACGGCGCAGGTTACTCAACCTGCCCCGGACGTCCTCGGGTGCGCGGGAGACCTGTGGGCCGCCCTGCGGGGTCTGCGTCGCGGTACCCGGGACCAGGTTGGCCTTGGGCACTCGCCGTGGCAGGCCGGACGGGGTGACCCCGCCTGCCTTCGGCTCGCGGACCGCCTCGGCCCGCTGCCAGTTCTCGTCGTTGTTCGACCGCCACCCGGACGTGTCCGGCTGCGGCTGGTTCTGAGGCTCGGGCGACTCCTGAGCAGCCTGTTCCTGAGGTGAATCCTGGGATGAATCGTGGGGCTTCCGGTCCCGGCGCGGCAGTCCGGAGTCCGTCAGTGAGGGGGAGCCTACGCTTTCGGACGGCTGCTCGGGGAGCCCGTTGAAGTCCCCGGAACCGAAGTTACGGTCGTAACCGGGGTCGTAGACCATCTCGGACTGATCGTCCTGGGGTCCGTAGGCCTGCGCGAAGAATCCGTTCTGCTCGTAGGGGACGCCCGCCGGCTGCTGCGCCGGATACCCCTGCTGCGCGTAGCCGCCCTGGAAGCCCTGCTCGTACGTCTGCTGCTGGTAACCGGCGTCGAAGCTCTGGTCGTACGAACCTGCGGGTTCGTAGCCGCTGTGGGGCTCGTAGGGGCCTTCCTGGGCCTGCTGCGGCTGACCGGCCGGGTCCATCGGATCCTGCTGCTGCGCGAACTGCCCCTGTGGGGGCTGGAGTTCGAACGGCGAGGGCTGCTGCTGGCCGTACTGCCCGGCTTCGTACGGGGACGGCGGCTGCGGCTCGTCGGCGCGGTCGGCGGACACCGCCGCCTCCAGCTGGGCCCGGCGGCCGCCGCGGCGCAGCGAACGGCCCACCGGGTCGAGCGCGGGGGCGCCCTCGGCGCCCAGCGCCGCGGGCTGCTCGTAGCGCGAGTCGTCGAAGCCGAGCTCCGCGGCGGTGCGCCGGCTCAGCTCCGCGGCCTCGAACGGCCCGTCGAGCGCGGGCTGGTCGGGCGCCTCGGGCACCATCCGCGACACGGTGAAGTCGCTCTCGCCGTCGCCCAGTTCCTCCTCGCCGCCACCGCCGTGGGTGATCGGCTCGGGCAGCATCACCAGCGAGGTGGTGCCGGCCTGCTCGCCGGAGGGCCGCAGCTGCACCCGGATGCCGTGCCGGTCGGCCAGCCGGCCGACCACGAACAGGCCCATCCGCTTGGCGACCTCCACGTCCACCGTGGGCGGCTCGGCCAGCTTGTGGTTGATGTCAGCGAAGTCCTCCGCGGTCAGCCCGATGCCCTTGTCGTGGATCTCGATCATCACCCGGCCGTCCGGCAGCCGGGTCGCGGTGACCCGCACCTTGGTCTGCGGCGAGGAGAAGGTGGTGGCGTTCTCCAGCAACTCGGCCAGCAGGTGCACCAGGTCGCTGACCGCGCTGCCGTGGATGTCGCTGTCCGGGATGCCGACCAGCTCGATGCGGTCGTAGGCCTCCACCTCGGAGGCCGCCGCCCGCAGCACGTCCACCAGCGGCACCGCCTGGTTCCACTGCCTGGCCGGCTCCTCGCCGGCCAGCACCAGCAGGTTCTCGCCGTTGCGGCGCATGCGGGTGGCGAGGTGGTCCATCTTGAACAGGCTGTCCAGCTGATCCGGGTCCGCCTCGTTGTTCTCCAGCTCGGTGATCAGCGTGAGCTGGCGCTGGATGAGGCCCTGGTTGCGCAGCGAGAGGTTGGTGAAGATCGCGTTGACGTTGCCCCGCAGCAGCGCCTGCTCGGCGGCCAGCCTGACCGCCTCGCGGTGCACCTGGTCGAAGGCCCTGGCGACCTCGCCGATCTCGTCCTGGGTGTTGATCGGGATGGGCGCCACCGAGGTGTCCACCCGGCCCGGGTCGGTGCGCGACAGCTGGTCGACCAGGCCGGGCAGCCGGTTCTCGGCGATGTCGAAGGCCGCCCCGCGCAGCCGCCGCATGCTGCGGCTCATGGTGCGGGCCATCATGCCGGCCACGATGAAGGCGATGATCAGCGCGAACACCACGATCGCGGAGTTCAGCAGCGCGTCGCGCTTGGCGTTGGAGGCGATCTTCGCCGCGTCGCCCGCCGCCTGGTCGGCGAGCCGCACCTCGACGGTGCGGTAGGCGTCGAAGGACAGCGTCGAGGCGGCGAAGTACGTCTCCGGGGTGATGCCCTCGGCCTGCAGCTGGGCGACGGTACGGCCCGGGGTGGCGATCTCGGTGACCATCTTGGGCAGGTCGGGCGGCACCACGAACTTCCGACCCTCGGCGACCGCCCGGTCCCGCGCGGCCGCGGTCTGGTCGCGGCCCTTCTGCAGGGCGGCGTTCTGGGCGTCCTTCAGGTGCTGGACGTCGGCCGCGGTGCCGCCGCCGTTGTACTCCTCGAGGGCGATGCCCTCCATGTAGTGGTACGAGCCGAGCGAGGTCTTCTGCAGCGCCAGCTCGGTCTTGGAGGGGCTGTCCTCCACCAGGATGTGCATGCCGATCGACCGGGTCAGCGACTCGGCGGCCTTCGACAGCGAGGCGGCGTAGAGCGTACGGCCGTAGGCGGTGATGTTGCTGGTGCCGTAACCCAGCTCGTTGGCCAGCTCCATCAGCGGGTGCTGGATCTTGACGTACCACTCCTCGGTCTGCACACCGGAGAGCTGGCGGGTGTAGGCGGCCTTGCGGAGGTTGGCCAACTCCGGTTCCACGCTGCGGAAGTTGGCCATCCGGCGTGCCAGGGCGGCGTCGTGCGGCATCTTCAGCGCGGCGTCGTCGAAGGCCTGGGCGGCGGTGTCGGTGGCGGCCCGTGAGCTGGTCACCGCCGGGTCGGTGCGCTTGCCCGCGAGCAGCGGAACCACCGTGAGGTCCCGCTCGTTGATCAGTGCGTTGCTGTAGGTCGCCGCGGCCCTCACCAGGTTGGCGGTGCGCACGGCGTCGTCGGCCTGGTTCCAGGTGTCCACCGAGCTCTTGACCCGGAAGCCGCCGAAGACCAGTGCGACGAGCACGGGTATCAGGAGGATCGCGTTCAGCCGGGTGGCCACCCGCCAGTTGCGCACGCTGAAACGGCCGCCCGGATCCGGCAGTGCCGCAGGCTCGGCCGTCCGGTCCGCGGGTATCCCCCCGGGACGCTGGGGCGGCGTGAAATTTCCCCGCGGGCCGTGCTGGGCACCCGCCTCGGCTCGCCTCGTGTTCCTCACTGGACCAACAACCTCTCGGCGACGGCGCAACGAAGGCCGTTCCTACGCTCGGGTTCTGCGAATTCCAGCACGCCTTGGGGGCACTGGCCAAACGTCGGGCACCAGCACGCGCTCACGTGTCCGGTGACAAGCGGAACGTACGAATGGTGCAAAGCTGGGCGTACGCGCCCAATGGTGTACGCGCTGCGGCACCGGCTGAGCGCGAGCGGTATTCACAGCCGGTGGAAACTCTGTCGAAATGTTATGAAGACGGGCCGGCCGTGTCCGACGACACGACCGGCCCCCATGGTCCTCAACGTTGGCGCGGTGCCAGCGGCACGACTTATTTGAGCCGTGCCAGCAGCGCATGCTCGACCAGCGTGATCAGCGCGCTCTTCGCCTCGCCGCGGTGGCGGGCGTCGGTGGTGATGATCGGTGCCTCAGGACCGATCTGCAGGGCCTCGCGCACCTCCTCGGGACGGTACGGCTGGTGGCCGTCGAAGCCGTTGAGCGCGATCACGAACGGCAGGCCGCTGTTCTCGAAGTAGTCGACGGCAGGGAAGCAGTCCGCCAGCCGCCGGGTGTCGACCAGCACCACGGCGCCGATCGCGCCGCGCACCAGGTCGTCCCACATGAACCAGAAGCGGTCCTGGCCCGGCGTACCGAACAGGTACAGGATCAGGTCGTCGTCGAGCGTGATCCGGCCGAAGTCCATGGCGACCGTGGTGGTGGTCTTGTCCTGGACGTGGCTGAGGTCGTCGATCCCGGCCGACGCCGAGGTCATCACCGCTTCGGTGCGCAGCGGGTTGATCTCGGAGACGGCACCGACAAAGGTGGTCTTGCCCACGCCGAACCCGCCCGCGACCACGATCTTCGCGGAGGTCGTCGAGCGCGCCGGCTGCGCACCGTACGCAGGCTGCGGCTGCGCCCTAGAGCTTCCGAAGTCCACTGAGCACCCTCTCAAGCAGTGTCACATCAGGCTGGCCGCCGGCCTCGCCGCTGCCCGGCTGGTGGATGGCGACCATGCCGGCCTCGGCGAGGTCGGCCACGAGAATCCGGGCCACACCCAGCGGGATGGCCAGCAGCGCCGAGATCTCGGCCACCGACTTGATCTCCCGGGTCAGGTGGCAGATCCGCTGGTGCTCGGGCAGCAGTCCCGCATACTGCGCCGGGTCGGCTGTCGTGCTGACCAGCGCCTCTATCGCAAGCTGATAGCGCGGCCTGGTCCGGCCACCGGTCATGGCGTACGGCCGCACCAGCGGCTGATCACCTTCCACTCCGTACGGCGCGTGGTGGGACGCGCCGTACGGGCCTTGGCCCGGCGAGGCGGGTGGCGGGGTCATGAGGGTCCTCCGTGTCCGGGCAGTGCGTGTCGCGGTGCGGAAAAACGGGAACGAGCGGGCGGATGGGATGGATGGACCGGGTGACTCAGTGCATCAGGCTGCCCTGCAGTTCGGCCCTGAGGTCGGGGGTGAGTACGGTTCCTGCGCGGTCGACGAGCAGGGCCATTTCGTAGCCGACGAGGCCGATGTCGCACTCGGGGTGGGCGAGTACGGCCAGGGATGAGCCGTCGGAGACGGACATGATGAAGAGGAATCCGCGTTCCATCTCCACGACGGTCTGGTTGACGCTGCCGCCTTCGAAGATGCGGGAGGCTCCGGCGGTGAGCGAGGTCAGGCCGGAGGCGACAGCGGCGAGCTGGTCGGCGCGGTCGCGGGGGAATCCGTCGGACATCGCGAGCAGCAGGCCGTCGGCGGAGACCACCACGGTGTGGGACACCCCGGGGGTGTTGTCCACGAAGTTGGTGATCAACCAGTTCAGGTTCTGTGCCGCCTGGCTCATCGCACTCAACTAACGCTCCTGATGATTCGTACCGAAACCGCGGCCATCGGTCGTGCCGCCGGCCTCCCGGCCCTGCTGAATACCCCGTCGGAGATTGGTCAGCCGCCCGCGCACGTCGTCGGGCGAACGGGAGACCTGCGGGCCGCCCTGCTGAGGCTGCGGCTGCGCCGCACCGCCGGCGACGAGATTCGCCCGCGGCACCCGGCGCGGCAGCCCGGAGGGGGTGACCCCGCCGGCCGACGGCTCGCGGACCGCCTCGGCCCGCTGGCGCAGCGCGTCGTTGGGCGAGGTCCGCCAGTTCGGCGTCTCGCGCGGCAACGGCTGCGCCGCAGGTGCCGGCGGTGCCCCGGCCGGAGCGGTGGGCGGCGCGGCGGCCGGCGCCGGCGCCGGCGCGGGCTGCGGCGCCTGCTGCTGCGGTGCGCTGGTGCCGGGCCGCTGCGGGCCTGCCGGGCTCGGGCGTTCGGTACGCGGGCGCTGCGGCGGTGCGGTGCGACCCACCGGGCGGGGCGACGCCGGGGCCTGGAGGCCGCGCGCGCTCTGCTCGACGTGGATCTGCTGCATCCGCTCCGCCTGGCCGGTGCGGAACCAGTCGGACTCGATCGCCGAGAAGATCGGCGTCGGCTCGTCGCCCCTGGTCTGGGCCGGCGGCAGCGCCATCGGCTCCGCGGGCTGCTGCGGCTGCGGCGGCTGCTGTCCGGGCCGCTGCTGGAACGGCCCGATCGGGCCCTGGCCGCCGGGGCCGCCCTGCATACCAGGCGGCGGTGCCATCGGGTGCTGCCCGGTGACGTCGCTGCGCTCCTGGCCGGGCATCTGCTGCCGGCCGGAGTTGTCGTACGGCTGCTGCGGTACGCCGCCGTCGCGGTAAGGCGGTCCGCCCTGCGGCCGGCCGCCCGCAGGCGGTCCGTACTGCCCGCTGCCGCCGCCGAAGGTGTCGTCGGACCGGATCGCGGGGAACTGCGCGGTCTCACCGGGACCGCCCTGCCCGGGCTGCTGCTGCACCGGGAACTGCCCGGTGTTGCCAGGGCCGCCCTGGACGGGGAACTGTCCGGTGCCGTCGTTGCGTTGCTGGCCGTGGCGGGGGAACTGTCCGGTGTCGCCGGGGCCGCCCTGGACGGGGAACTGTCCGGTGCCGTCGTTGCGTTGCTGGCCGTGGCGGGGGAACTGTCCGGTGTCGCCGGGGCCGCCCTGGACCGGGAACTGCCCCGTGCCGTCGTTCCGCTCCTGGCCGGGGCCGCCCTGGACGGGGAACTGTCCGGTGCCGTCGTTGCGTTGCTGGCCGTGGCGGGGGAACTGTCCGGTGTCGCCAGGACCGCCCTGGACCGGGAACTGCCCGGTGCCGTACGTCTCCTGCGGAGTGCGCGGCGGCCGGCCGAAGTCCTGGCCGTCGTTGCCGCGCTGGGCCGGGAACTGCCCGGTGCCGCCCTGCTGGAAGTCGTCGCGGGCCGCGGGGACCGGCGGGAACTGTGCCGTGTCGCCAGGACCGCCCTGCGGGCGCTGCTGCTGCTCGCCGCCCTGCCGCGGACCGGAACGGCCGCCGAAGACGTCGGAGCGGAAGCCGCTCGGCCCGGTGCCCTGCTGCTGCGGCGGCGGGAACTGCCCGCGGCCGCCCTGCTGTCCGCCGTACGGGGCGTCGGTGCCGCCCTGCCGGAAGTCGGCCCGGGCGCCGGTGTCCTGGCCCTGGCCTTGTCCCGGGCCCTGCCCCGGACCGCTGCCGTCGAAGGCGTCGAAGGCGGGAGCCGCCTCGACGTCCTCGTGGCCGCGCGGGGTGTCCTGCAGCCCGCGGTCGTCGGCGGGGAAGCCCTGCGAACCGTCCTGCGCCGCCCAGCGGGGCGTACCCGGCTGCTGCGGTGCGCCGCCGCCGGGCCGTCCGGCGCCGGGGGCCAGCGCCGGGCGCTGCGCGCCGCCGCCGACCTGCCCGCGCTGCGGGGGCCTGGTGACCTGCGGGGAGTTCGGCGTGTTGCCGAACGCGCCGGCCACACCGCCGCCGGCCGCGGCCGGGGGAGTGGCCCCGGGCCGCCCCCCGCCCATCGCGTTGCCCTTGGCGTTGGCGCCGCCCTGCGTCACGTCGACCGGCAGCATGACCAGTGCGGTCGTACCGCCGGAGTCGGAGGGGCGGAGCTGGATGCGGATGCCGTGTCGCAGGGACAGCCGGCCGACCACGAACAGGCCCATCCGGCGGGACACCGCGACATCGACGGTCGGCGGGTTGGCGAGCCGCTCGTTGATGTCGGCCAGGTCCTCGGGCGACAGGCCGATACCGGTGTCGTGGATCTCGATCAGCACCCGGCCGTCCGGCAGCGCGTGACCGGTGACCCGCACCTTGGTCTGCGGGGAGGAGAACGACGTGGCGTTCTCCAGCAGCTCGGCGAGCAGGTGGACGAGGTCGTTGACGATACGGCCGGTGACCTCGGCCGACGGCACCGAGGTCAGCTCGATGCGTTCGTACTGCTCCACCTCGGAGGCCGCGGCGCGCAGCACGTCGACCAGCGGGACCGGGCGGGTCCACCGGCGCCCCGGCTCCTCACCGGCGAGGACCAGCAGGTTCTCACCGTTGCGGCGCATACGGGTGGCGAGGTGGTCCAGCTTGAACAGCGAGGACAGCTGGTCCGGGTCGGCCTCGCGGGACTCCAGTTCGGAGATCAGCGACAGCTGGCGCTGGATGAGGCCCTGGCTGCGGCGGGAGAGGTTGGTGAACATCGCGTTGACGTTGCCTCGCAGCAGCGCCTGCTCGGCGGCCAGCCGGACCGCCTCGCTGTAGACCTCGTCGAAGGCGCGGGCCACCTGGCCGATCTCGTCGCGGCTGTTGATGCCGATCGACTCGACCGAGGTGTCGACGTCCTGCGGGTCGGTCTCGGACAGCTGCTTGACCAGCTCGGGCAGCCGCTTCTGGGCGACGTCCTGTGCGGTCTGCTGCAGCCGGCGCAGCGAGCGGATCATCGAGCGGGCCACGACGAACGCGCCGACGACGGCGATACCGAGTACCAGCAGGATGATCGCGCCGGAGATCAGCGCGTCCTCCTTGGCCGTGCTCTGCAGTTCCAGCGACTTCTGCCGCATCTCGTTCAGCAGCGACCGCTCGATGCGGTTCATCGCGTCGATCTTCGCCTTGGCGGCGTCGTCCCAGTCCAGGTAGGAGATGTGGATGTCCTGGATCTGGTCCTGGCTCTTGGCGATCCGCTCGCGCATCACGTCGTGCGCGGTGATCGTGTCGTTGCCGCCCTCGATCGGCGCGAGGAGCGCGGCGCTCTTGTCGCCGTAGAGGGTCGCGAACCGGGTGAGGTTGATGTCCTCGTTGTCCGCGGCCGAGTTGACCGTCTGGTAGTCGTTCGCGTCCAGCCGGCTGCCCTTGGCCAGCGCGGCGCTGATCACCGCGCGCTGGATCGACTCGTACTCCTTGGCGGACGAGAAGGCCGCCAGCGCACGGGTGTTGGTCACCATCTCGGAGTTCTGCGTGGCCTGCGCCATGTCGACCGACAGGCTCAGCAGCGACTGGATCAGGCCGTCGTAGGAGGAGACGGTCTGGGCGATCGAGGACTGGGAGGTGAAGGCACCGTCCCGCAGCTGGTTGAGCCCCGTCAGCTGGGTGTCGATCGCGATCAGGCTGGAACGCACGCCGCTGAAGAGCGAGTCGCCCGCGGTGATCTCGTCCTTGGCGTCGCGGTAGAGCTTCTCTTCGCGGTCGGTTGCCTGCCGGGACGCGGCCACCGCGTCGGTGGGGCTGCCCGCGGTGATCGGACCCGCCGAGCTGTCGCGTTCCTCGGCCAGGGCGTCTGCCAGGTCGGTCGCGTGCTCGGCGATGTCGGTCAGCGCGTTCAGCCGCTGCAGCTGGTGGATGTTCTGAATCGAGTTGTGGACGCGCAGGCCGCCGAGCGCACCCGCGGTGACCACCGGCAGCGCCAGCAGCGACACCAGACGCGTGCTGATGCGCCAGTTGCGCAGCATTATTCGGGAGCCTGGCTTGGTGTCCAGACCGGTGATCCGGCCCGCCTCGATACCGCTGGGCGTGCTTGTACGTCCGGTGGCCGCAGCTGTTCCCGGCGTGGCGCCTCCGGAGTCGCCCGCCGCCTGGGCAGGACCGTTGCCGGTCCCGCCGGGCTGCTGCTCCGGGTCGCCCGCCGTGCCGCTGTCCCTCTTGAAACGTCCCTGCACTAGCGTCGCAACCTCTGGACCAGGCGTCCCCCGCGATGAAGCGGACAGGACGGTGTCGAGTTCATGGGGGCCGGGACCGCCCCGGATTGCGAGGAGGCCGTTGAAGCCCTTCACCGCCGCTCGGTGGTCGTACGCGCCCCCTGCGCGCCGGCTCGATGTGATGCGGCGGTCCGGGGAATTCCAGCACAGTGCTGGATCTCCCAACAAGGCCCGTAGCCGACCTGTTGGATTCCGTGACTGACTGTTCAGCGGGACGCACGTTCTGTCGACCTACGATTCCCCGAAACCGGTGCATTCCGGACCTTGGGGTCAACGTTGCGCAGGTCGTGTGTGCTCACTGTGAACGACCTCTGGTGGGCGTTTCCTGGTGTTCGGGGCCCGATGTCCGAATCGGGTGCCGGGGTCGGCTGTCCGTAATGACGGAATTGCCACTCACTTGGTGAGCAAAATCACAACCCGTCAGATGTTGGGAGCACCCGGCGAGGGGAATGGCCGCGGCTAGCGTGGTGGTTTACACGAAGCGCACTTCTGTCAACCACGGGCCGCCCCCGCGCGGCCCACCGAGCACCCGAGGTCCCGACGGCCGATGAAGACCACCCTGATGTTCCGGCAGATGATCGCCAACCCCCGGCGTACCACTCTCGCCCATCTCAAGGACGCGACGGAACTCGGGGTCGCCCCGGCCGAGCCGGCCGCCGAGGCCGCCGCCCGTGAGCTGCCGCAGCACACCGCGAACCCCCGGCGCACGGTGCTCAACGAGCTGCCGAAGGCCCCCGTCACCCGCTGAGCTCCCGCCCGCAGCGGGCTGACCTGCGGCGACGCGGCGGCGGGCGGAGCGGTGCCGGACTACTAAGCTGAGCCCATGCGCATCGCCAGGTTCTCCATCGACGGGAATGTCGCCTTCGGCGCGGTCGAGGGCGACCCGACCGGCACCAGCGGCCCCAGCGGTTACGACGGGCTCGTCCTCGACATCATCAAGGGCGTCCCCTTCGCCGACTTCGAACTGTCCGGTACGAAGGTGCCGCTGGACAAGGTCCGCCTGCTGCCGCCGGTCCTGCCCAACAAGGTCGTCGCCATCGGCCGCAACTACGCCGCCCACGCGGCGGAACTGGGCAACGAGGTGCCGGCCGCGCCCTGGGCGTTCTTCAAGCCGTCCACCTCGGTGATCGGCCCCGGCGACAACATCGTCTACCCGACGTTCTCGCAGGAGGTCCACCACGAGGCGGAGCTGGCGGTCGTCATCAGCCGGCTGTGCCGGGAGGTGCCGCGCGAGCGGGTCAAGGACGTGATCCTCGGCTACACCTGCGCCAACGACGTCACCGCACGCGACACCCAGCGGACCGAGAAGCAGTGGGCCAGGGCCAAGGGCTTCGACTCCTCCTGCCCGCTCGGCCCCTGGATCGAGACCGGCATCGACCTGGCGGGCGCCGCCGACCTGGCGATCACCGCGACCGTCAACGGCGAACTGCGGCAGGCCGGCCGCACCGGACAGATGATCCACTCCATCGAGGACCTGATCGTCAACATCACCGAGGCGATGACCCTGCTGCCCGGCGACGTGATCCTCACCGGCACCCCGGCCGGGGTCGGCCCGCTGCACCCCGGCGACGAGGTCGCCGTCACCATCGAAGGCATCGGCACTCTCACCAACAAGGTGATCTCGCGTGGCTAGCGCACCCTCTACGGACGTACGCGTCCGCTTCTGCCCCTCGCCGACCGGCAACCCCCACGTGGGCCTGGTCCGCACCGCCCTGTTCAACTGGGCCTTCGCCCGCCACCACCAGGGCACCCTGGTGCTGCGGATCGAGGACACCGACGCGGCCCGCGACTCCGAGGAGTCCTACCTGCAGCTGCTGGACTCGCTGCGCTGGCTCGGCCTGGAATGGGACGAGGGCCCCGAGGTCGGCGGCCCGCACGCGCCCTACCGCCAGTCCCAGCGGATGGACGTCTACGCCGACGTGGCCCGCCGGCTGAAGGAGGCCGGGCACGCCTACGACTGCTACTGCACCGCCGAGGAGCTGGAGGCCCGCCGCGAGGCGGCACGCGCCGCCGGCCGCCCCTCCGGCTACGACGGCCACTGCCGCGACCTCACCGCCGAGCAGACCGCCGCCTACCTGGCCGAGGGCCGCAGCGCGATCGTGCGGTTCCGCATGCCGGACAAGGCGATCACCTTCACCGACCTGGTGCGCGGCGAGCTGACCTTCACCCCGGAGAACGTGCCGGACTACGGCATCGTCCGGGCCAGCGGCGCCCCGCTCTACACCCTGGTCAACCCGGTGGACGACGCCCTGATGGGCATCACGCACGTGCTGCGCGGCGAGGACCTGCTGTCCTCCACCCCGCGGCAGATCGCCCTCTACGAGGCCCTGATCGGCCTCGGGGTCGCCAAGCAGATCCCGGAGTTCGGGCACCTGCCGTACGTGATGGGCGAGGGCAACAAGAAGCTGTCCAAGCGCGACCCCGAGTCCTCGCTCAACCTCTACCGGGAGCGCGGCTTCCTGCCCGAGGGGCTGCTGAACTACCTCTCGCTGCTCGGCTGGTCCTACTCCGCCGACCGGGACGTCTTCACGCCCGCCGAGATGGTCGCCAAGTTCGACATCGGCGACGTCAACGCCAATCCGGCGCGCTTCGACCTCAAGAAGGCCGAGGCGATCAACGCCGACCACATCCGGCTGCTCACTCCCGCGGCCTTCGCGCAGGCCTGCACCCCGTGGCTGCGGCCCCCGCACGCGCCCTGGGCCCCGGAGGACTTCGACGAGGCCGCCTGGCAGGCCATCGCGCCCTACGCGCAGACCCGGCTCACCGTGCTGTCCGACATCACCGCCAACGTCGACTTCCTCTTCCTGCCCGAGCCGGTCCGCGACGACGCGTCCTGGGCCAAGGCCATGAAGGACGGCTCGGACGCGCTGCTGCGCACCGCGCGGGAGAAGCTGGCCGGCGCGGACTGGTCGAGCCCGGAGGCGCTCAAGGAGGCGGTGCTGGCCGCGGGCGAGGCGCACGGCCTCAAGCTGGGCAAGGCCCAGGCCCCGCTACGCGTCGCGGTCACCGGCCGCACGGTCGGCCTGCCGCTCTTCGAGTCGCTGCAGGTACTCGGCCGCGACCGGACCCTGGCCAGGATCGACGCGGCACTGGCCCGGCTGGCCGGCTGAGCCACCGGCCGGAGCGGCGGCTCCGGCTAGATTGGCCGTATGGCGATCCGTGCGGTGCTCTGGGACATCGACGACACGATCTTCGACTACGACGGTGCCGAGCGCACCGGCATGCGGCGGCATCTGGACCACGAGGGCCTGCCCGACGGCTGCGAGAGCGTCGAGTGGGCCCTCGACCACTGGCGGGACCTGACCCTGGAGCACTGGCGGCGGTTCGCCGCCGGCGAGTGCGACTTCGAGGGCCAGCGCAGGAACCGGGTGCGCGACTTCCTCGGGCGGCCGCTGTCCGACGACGAGGCCGAGGAGTGGTTCGGCCGGCACAAGGTGCACTACGAGGCCGCCTGGGCGCTCTTCCCCGACGCCGTGCCCGCGCTTGACGGGCTCGCCGCCGGATACCGGCACGCGGTGCTGTCCAACTCCGCCTTCGCCCACCAGGACCGCAAACTGCGGGTGCTCGGCGTCAGGGACCGCTTCGAGGTGCTGCTGTGCGCGGCCGAGCTGGGCGTCTCCAAGCCCGCTGCGGCGGCCTTCCACGCAGCCTGCCGCGCGCTGGAGCTGGCGCCCGAGGAGGTCGCCTACGTCGGCAACGAGCCGGACATCGACGCCCGCGGCGCGGCCGAGGCGGGGCTGCTCGGCATCTGGCTGGACCGGCGCGGGATCGGCGGGCGGCCGGACCTGGCGCGGATCACCGGTCTCGACGAGCTTCCTGGGCTGCTGCGGGCCGATACCCGTTTTGGAGCGGTGTCCCTGATCGGGTAATGTTCTTCCTGCGCCGCCGAGAGGGCCGAAAGGCCCGGCCGGGAGCGCAAGCCGAACAAAGCCCGCAGGGGTTGCGTTCTGGTGGGGTATGGTGTAATTGGCAACACGGCTGATTCTGGTTCAGTTGTTCTAGGTTCGAGTCCTGGTACCCCAGCGCATGTGTATGCAAGCCCCCGTTGTGTAGCGGCCTAGCACGCTGCCCTCTCACGGCAGTAGCGCCGGTTCGAATCCGGTCGGGGGTACAGATCCTTTCATTCCGTTCCCTCCGGGTCGCTCCCGGACGTGACGACGCGAGGATCGCCAAAGCTAGCCCCCGTTGTGTAGCGGCCTAGCACGCCGCCCTCTCAAGGCGGTAGCGCCGGTTCGAATCCGGTCGGGGGTACGCAGCACAGGACCAGGCGAAGCCCGTCGCGGACGCGACGGGCTTCCGGTTTTCCCGGGTCCCTGTGCGTTCCCCTGGTACCCGCGCCCCGGCCCGCGGGGACGGCGCGGACCGGGACGGCGGGCGGGTCCGTCAGCCCGAGCGGCGCAGGGCCTCGGAGAGCCGGCCCGCGGCGTCCACCACGGCCTGGGCGTGCATCCGGCCCGGATGCCGGGTCAGCCGCTCGATGGGCCCGGACACCGACACCGCGGCCACCACCCGGTTCGAGGGACCGCGTACCGGCGCCGACACCGACGCCACGCCCGGCTCGCGCTCGCCGATCGACTGCGACCAGCCCCTGCGGCGTACTCCCGACAGCGCGGTGGCGGTGAACCGCGCGCCCTGCAGGCCGCGGTGCAGCCGCTCCGGCTCCTCCCAGGCCATCAGCACCTGCGCGGCCGAGCCGGCCTTCATCGGCAGCGTGGAGCCCACCGGCACGGTGTCCCGCAGTCCGGACAGCCGTTCCGCGGCGGCCACGCAGATCCGCATGTCGCCCTGCCTGCGGTAGAGCTGGGCACTCTCGCCGGTCACGTCCCGCAGGTGCGTGAGCACCGGTCCTGCCGTGGCCAGCAGCCGGTCCTCGCCCGCGGCGGCGGCCAGTTCGGACAGCCGCGGCCCGAGGATGAAGCGGCCCTGCATGTCGCGGGCCACCATGCGATGGTGTTCGAGCGCGACCGCCAGCCGGTGCGCGGTGGGGCGGGCGAGGCCCGTGGCGCCGACAAGCCCGGCCAGGGTGGCCGGTCCTGACTCGAGTGCGCTGAGCACCAGAGCAGCCTTGTCGAGAACGCCGACGCCGCTAGAGTTGTCCATGCAACGATATTCGCGTCTCACACTGTGAAACGCAAGTTCAATTTTCCCCGGCAGCCGTCAGGCTGGGAGCACAGCGCAGAACACACACCGAGTTGGCCTGGGGCGAAGACGGCCGGGGCCGGAGGGACAGCGATGGGTAGGACACTCGCGGAAAAAGTCTGGGACGACCATGTCGTCCGCCGCGCCGAAGGCGAGCCCGATCTGCTCTTCATCGATCTTCACCTGCTCCATGAGGTGACCAGCCCCCAGGCGTTCGACGGGCTGCGGATGAACGGCCGGCAGGTACGCCGTACCGACCTCACCATCGCCACCGAGGACCACAACACCCCGACCCTCGACATCGACAAGCCGATCGCCGACCCGGTCTCGCGCACCCAGCTGGAGACGCTGCGCAAGAACTGCGCCGAGTTCGGGGTGCGGCTGCACCCGCTGGGCGACGTCGAGCAGGGCGTCGTGCACGTGGTGGGACCGCAGCTGGGCCTGACCCAGCCGGGCACCACCGTGGTCTGCGGCGACAGCCACACCTCCACCCACGGCGCCTTCGGCGCGCTGGCGTTCGGCATCGGCACCTCGCAGGTCGAACACGTGCTGGCCACCCAGACGCTGCCGCTGGCCCCGTTCAGGACCATGGCCGTCACCGTCGACGGCGAACTGCCCGACGGCGTCACCGCCAAGGACCTGATCCTGGCCGTGATCACCCAGATCGGCACCGGCGGCGGCCAGGGCTATGTCATCGAGTACCGCGGCTCGGCCATCGAGAAGCTGTCGATGGAATCCCGGATGACCGTCTGCAACATGTCGATCGAGGCGGGCGCGCGGGCCGGCATGATCGCCCCCGACCAGACCACCTTCGACTACCTCGAAGGGCGCGACCACGCCCCCAAGGGCGAGGACTGGGACGCGGCGCTGGCGTACTGGAAGACGCTGCGCACCGACGAGGACGCGGTCTTCGACCACGAGGTGCGGATCGACGCGGCCACGCTGGCGCCGTTCGTCACCTGGGGCACCAACCCCGGCCAGGGTGCGCCGCTGAGCGCCTCGGTGCCCGACCCGGCGTCCTTCGCCGACCCCGGCGACCGGCTGTCGGCCGAGAAGGCGCTGGAGTACATGGGCCTGAGCGCCGGGCAGCCGCTGCGCGAGGTCGCCGTGGACACCGTCTTCGTCGGCTCCTGCACCAACGGCCGGATCGAGGACCTGCGCGCCGCCGCCTCCGTCGTGCAGGGCCGCAAGGTCGCCGACGGTGTCCGCATGCTGGTCGTTCCGGGTTCGGTACGGGTCGCGCTGCAGGCCGTGCACGAGGGCCTGGACAAGGTGTTCACCGAGGCCGGCGCCGAATGGCGGCACGCGGGTTGCTCGATGTGCCTGGGTATGAACCCCGACCAACTGGCGCCCGGCGAGCGTTCCGCGTCCACCTCCAACCGCAACTTCGAAGGACGGCAGGGCAAGGGCGGCCGTACGCATCTGGTCTCGCCGCAGGTGGCCGCGGCCACCGCGGTGCTCGGCCACCTCGCCTCGCCCGCCGACCTGTCCGACGACCATGTCCTGACGGAGGTCTGAGCCCGATGGAAGCCTTCACCACCCACACCGGCAGGGCCGTGCCGCTGCGCCGCGGCAATGTCGACACCGACCAGATCATCCCGGCCCACTGGCTCAAGAAGGTCACCCGCAACGGCTTCGAGGACGGGCTGTTCGAGGCCTGGCGCAAGGACGAGTCCTTCGTCCTCAACGCCCCCGAGCGCGAGGGCGCCACCGTCCTGGTCACCGGCCCCGACTTCGGCACCGGCTCCTCCCGCGAGCACGCCGTGTGGGCGCTGCAGAACTACGGCTTCAAAACCGTGCTCTCGTCCCGCTTCGCGGACATCTTCCGCGGCAACTCGCTCAAGAACGGCCTGCTCACGGTCGTGCTGCCGCAGGAGACCATCGAGAAGCTGTGGCAGCTGACCGAGGCCGACCCGACCGCCGAGATCACCGTGGACCTGGTGGCCCGCGAGGTCCGCGCCGAGGGGATCACCGCGCCGTTCGAGCTGGACGACAACGCCCGCTGGCGGCTGCTCGAAGGGCTCGACGACATCAGCCTGACGCTGGCCGACGAGCCGGACATCGCCGCCTTCGAAAGCCGCCGGCCGTCCTTCAAGCCCAGCACCGCCAGGGTCTGACCCTCCCGCCCGGCCGGAAAAGCGCCTCCCGCGAACCCGCGGGGGGCGCTTTTCCGTGTCCGCGTGGCGGTACAGGCGGTGGTGCGCGCGGTGGCCGGAAAGGCCGTCCAGGTCGTCCAAAAGCCCGGTCGAAGGACCCCGGAACACCCGGTTGGCCCTGTCGCCGCCGACAACTCGCCGCAGATGGCACAATCGACGCATGGAACGCGACGGCCAACTCCAGCTCTACGGGGTTCTCGCCACGCGTCTGAAGCAGGCGCACGCCCGGGTGGCCAATCCCGAAGTCCCTGATGAGACCAGGCGGGAGTTGACCCGCAGGCTGCTCGCGGTGACCGCCGCGGCGAAGCACGATCTCGCCGACGCGGCACGGCGTCTGGACGTGTTGACGGCTGAGTTGGACGACCTCGGAATCCCCGATCGGTGATCACGCAGGCCCCCGAGTTCGTTGCGGCACAAGGGTGATTCGCCCGTTTCGTATTTGATTTGCGGTATATATCCGCCTAGCGTGCGAAAAGGCCCGCACTCATTCGCCGGGCAAGTTTCCGAAGGGGAAGACGTGAACAAGGCGCAGCTCGTAGAAGCGATTGCCGACAAGGTAGGCGGCCGGATGGCCGCCGCGGACGCGGTTGACGCGGTTCTCGACGCGATCGTCCGCGCGGTGGTCTCCGGAGACCGGGTCTCGGTCACCGGCTTCGGTTCGTTCGAGAAGGTCGAACGGCCGGCCCGCTACGCTCGCAACCCCCAGACCGGGGAGCGGGTCAGGGTGAAGAAGACCTCCGTGCCGCGGTTCCGCGCGGGGCAGGGCTTCAAGGACCTGGTCAGCGGGGCGAAGAAGCTCCCGCGCGGCGGCGAGGTCTCGGTCAAGAAGGCTCCCAAGGGAAGCCTGAGCGGTGGTGCTTCCAGCACCACGAGGACCGCCACCAAGAAGGCCGCGGCCAAGGCCACCACGGCCCGCAAGAGTGCGGCGAAGAAGACCAGCGCGGCCAAGAAGACCACCGCGAAGAAGACCACCGCGGCCAAGAAGACCGCGACCAAGAAGTCGGCGGCGAAGAAGACCGCCGCCAAGAAGGCCCCGGCCAAGAAGGCCACCGCCAAGAAGACCCCGGGCAAGAAGACCGCGTCGCGCAAGACCGCCGCCAGGCGGACCGCCGCGAGGTAGACCTCCGGCGCCGCCGGACGACCGCGACGGGCCGGGCACCCCGCAAGGGTGGCCCGGCCCGCGCCGTTCTCCCGCCGCCCGCCCGGACCTGCCCGCGCGCCACGCGCCCGCCCGGACCTGCCGGGGGCCGCGCGCCCTATGCGCCCGCCGGGACCTGCCGGGGTCCGTGCGCCCTATGCGCCCGGGTCCGGATACGTCTGCAGCGTCACGAAGACCACCCGCCGCGCGTCCCCGTCGCCCTCGGTGCGTATCCGCACCCGCTGGCCGGGCCGCAGCAGCCGCAGTCCCCCCGCGTCGAAGGCCGCCGTGTCGAACGGCACCGGCGTCCCGTCGTCCAGCAGCACGCTGCCCGCCCGGGTGCCGGGGTCAAAGGTGAACGCCGTCGCTTGCATGGCACCAGCCTAGGCCGTGCCCGGCCCGCACCGCCGTCCCCCCGGCACCGGGTGCCAGGGGCGGCGGCCACCGGAGCCGGACGTCACGCGGTGCGGGCCGGGAAGAGCAGCGAGGTCCGCGGGCCGAGGCCCAGCGCGCGGGCCGCTTCGAGATCCGCCGCGGTGTCCACGTCCTGCCGCACCGACGGCACCCCTGGCAGGGTGATCTCGCGCGCGCCGGAGGCGAGGTGGCGCGCCCGGGAGGCGCCGCCGAAACCGGGGGAGAGCGCGATCCCCGGCGACGCGGTGAGCAAGGTTGTCCCCGGACCCGCCGTATCGGCCAGGAACGCCCGTCCCGGCAGCCTCGCGGCCTCCCTGAGCACCTCTGCCAGTTCGGCGGGCCGCAAGGCCGGGAGATCGCCGTTCAGCGCCGCGACCCCCGCCCCCGGGCGCCGCTGCCGTATCAGAGCGGCGCCGTGCCGCAGCGCCGCGTTCAGCCCGGCCGCCGGCACGTCGGCCGCCACGAACGCGCCGAGCCCGGCGACTTCCGCGCCCGCGACCGGGTCGTCGGTGACCACCGTGACGTCCGCCACCTCCGCGCACTCCAGCACCGCGCCGACCGTGTCGAGCACGAAAGCCAGTGCCAGCGCAGGGCGTACCGCGCCCGCCGCCCCCGCCAGCCTGCTCTTGGCCACGGCCAGCGGCTTGAGCGGCACCACGAGCGACCACATCCCCGTCAGATCCACCCCACCATTGTCACCGAGTGTCAGAGGTGCCCCGCGGCGCCCTGAGACCTGGCGTTAGTCTCTGGTAGCCGCGATGCTGAGCGGCAGCGTCATCGCAACGAAGAGGAGTCCGGGTGTCCCGCCGCAGAATCGGTTTCTGGTACCGCCTGGCGGCTGTCATCGCGAAACCGCCGCTCATTGTGCTGTTCAAGCGGGATTGGCGAGGAATGGAGCACATTCCCGCCGACGAAGGATTCATCACGGCGGTGAACCACAACTCCTACCTCGACCCGCTGTCGTACGCGCATTTCCAGTACAACACCGGCCGGGTGCCGCGCTTCCTCGCCAAGGCCGCGCTCTTCAAGCCGGCCTTCGTCGGCACGATGCTGCGCGGCACCGGCCAGATCCCGGTCTTCCGCGAGACGACCGACGCCGCCAACGCCTTCCGCGCCGCGGTCGCCGCGATCGAGTCCGGCGAGTGCGTGGCCTTCTACCCGGAAGGCACCCTCACCCGCGATCCCGAGTTGTGGCCGATGGTCTCCAAGACCGGCGTCGCCCGGGTCGCCCTGCTGACCAAGGCCCCCGTCATCCCGGTCGCCCAGTGGGGCGCCAACGAGGCCATGCCGCCGTACGCCAAGGAGAAGAAGTTCCGCTTCTTCCCGCGCAAGACGCTGCGCGTGCTGGCCGGACCGCCGGTCGACCTCGACGCCTTCTACGGCCTGGAACCCACCGCCGAGACGCTGCGCGCGGTCACCGAGACCATCATGCGCAGCGTGACGGAACTGCTCGCAGAACTGCGCGGCGAACCCGCCCCCGACGGGCTGTACGACCCGCGCAAGGCACGGGAGGGCAAGTGACGCCGCGCTGCGCGGTCTACGGCACCGGTTCGTGGGGCACCGCCTTCGCCATGGTGCTCGCCGACGCCGGATGCCAGGTGTCGCTGTGGGGCCGCAGGCCGGCCCTGGTCGACGCGATCAACGCCACCCGGCACAACCCGGAGTACTTCCCCGAACTCGAACTGCCCGCCGCGGTCACCGCCACCGCCGACCCGGCCGAGGCGGCGCGGGAGGCGGAGTTGGTCTTCCTCACCGTCCCCTCGCAGACCCTCCGCGGCAACCTCGCCGAGTGGGCGCCGCTGCTGCGCGGCGACGCGGTGCTGGTCAGCCTGATGAAGGGCGTCGAGCTCGGCACCGCCAAGCGGATGAGCGAGGTGATCGAGGAGGTCGCCAAGACCGGGCCCGACCGGGTCGCCGTGCTGTCCGGGCCCAACCTGGCGCCCGAGATCGCCGACCGGCAGCCCGCCGCCTCCGTGGTCGCCTGCCGGGACGACGCCGTCGCCCGCCGCATCCAGGCCGCCTGCCACACCAGCTACTTCCGCCCGTACACCAACACCGACGTCGTCGGCTGCGAACTGGGCGGCGCTGTCAAGAACGTGATCGGGCTCGCCGTCGGCATCGCCGACGGCATGGGCCTCGGCGACAACACCAAGGCGTCGCTGATCACCCGCGGCCTGGCCGAGACCACCAGGCTGGGCCTGGCGATGGGTGCCGACGCGCACACCTTCGCGGGCCTGGCGGGCATGGGCGACCTGGTCGCCACCTGTTCCTCGCCGCTGTCACGCAACCACACCTTCGGCACCAACCTCGGCCGCGGCATGAGCCTCGCCGAGACGATCGCGGTGACCCGGCGGACCGCCGAGGGCGTCAAGTCCTGCGAGTCGGTCGCCGATCTCGCCCGCCGCCACGGCGTGGACATGCCGATCACGGAGACCGTGGTCGATATCGTGCACAACGGAAAACCGCCGGTCGTGGCCGTGCGGGAGTTGATGTCACGCTCCGCGAAGTCCGAAAGGTAAGGTCAACGCTTCATGAGCAACCTGCCTTCTCCCCAGAGTCCGGGACCTGACGAGCCCGCCGCCCGCCCGGCGCCGTCAGGTTACGCACGCAAGCCGCGGGTCGCCGTCGTCTTCGGTGGCCGCAGCTCCGAGCACGGTGTCTCGGTGGTGACCGCGGCAAGCCTGCTGCGGGCCATCGACCGCACCAAATACGACGTCCTGCCGATCGGCATCACCACCGGGGGCCGCTGGGCGCTGACCGCCGACGCGCCCGACCGGATGGGCATCAGCGACCGCACCATGCCCACCGTGGAGCAGGTCACCGACCAGGAGGGCGCGGTCGTCCTGCCGATCGACCCGGCCAACCGCGAGGTCGTCTACACCGAGACCGGCGCCGTGCCCAAGGCACTCGGCGAGGTCGACGTCGTCTTCCCGCTGCTGCACGGCCCCTACGGCGAGGACGGCACCCTGCAGGGCCTGCTCGAACTGTCCGGTGTCCCGTACGTCGGCGCGGGCGTGCTCGCCTCCGCCGTCGGCATGGACAAGGAGTACATGAAGCGGATCTTCACCTCCTTCGGCCTGGCCGTCGGCCCCTACACCGTGGTCCGCCCGCGGGAGTGGGAGCAGGACCGGGCCGCGGTCCGCGACCGGCTGCTCGGCTTCGCCGACGACCACGGCTGGCCGCTGTTCGTGAAGCCCGCCCGCGGCGGGTCCTCCTTCGGCATCAGCAAGGTCGACGGACCCGAGGGACTGGACGCGGCCATCGCCGAGGCCCGCAGGCACGACCCGAAGCTCGTCGTGGAGGCGCTGCTGCGCGGCCGCGAGATCGAGTGCGGGGTGCTGGAGTTCGAGGACGGCCCGCGCGCCTCGGTGCCCGCCGAGATCCCGCCGGTCACCACGCACGCCTTCTACGACTTCGAGGCGAAGTACATCGACTCGGCCGAGGGCATCGTGCCCGCGCCGCTCACCCCAGATCAGACCGCCGAGGTGCGGCGGCTGGCCGTCGCCGCCTTCGAGGCCGCGTCCTGCGAGGGCCTGGTGCGGGCGGACTTCTTCCTGCTGGACAGCGGCGAGTTCGTCATCAACGAGATCAACACCATGCCGGGCTTCACCCCGATCTCGATGTACCCGCGGATGTGGCAGGAGAGCGGCGTCGACTACCCCGAACTGGTCGACCGCCTCATCCAGGCGGCGCTGCGCCGCTCCACCGGACTGCGCTGAAACGTTCCCGCCGGCCGCGCGCCGGCGGGAACCACCGCACCGCACGTCACAGCGCGGGGATCGTGCCCTTCACGGCGCCGGCCAGATCGGTCAGCGGACCGACGTCGCCCGCGTACCTCTTCGGCAGCGTCACCTCGACGTACGCCTGGCGCAGCGTCGTGGTGAGCCGCATCGTCCCGCCGGAGGCGCGCTCGATGGACCAGCCCACGCCGTCCACGTCGACGCCGTCCGCCTCGGGATTGTCGTCCACCGCCGGTCGCGGCACCCCGCAGCGCAGTACGATCGCGGGGTTCCCCCACCCGGCGATCAGCTCCGAGCGCGGCTTGAGATCATGCCGGGAGAGCCCCGCCACCTGCTGCGGCAACGCGCCCTGCAACGCACGGCAGTAACCGGCGGTACGGGCGTCAGGAACCGGTACGGCGACGGCGTCGTCACCGCTTCCTGACACCGCGAAACCGTAGGCCGCCGCCGCGGCAAGGCACGCGACGGCGGACACGTTGATGAGAACGACCCGGTGATACAGCGCCACCGGGCGAGCATATCGGGGGCTATATATGGACGACGGGACAGGTGAGGGTTCGGGTGATGCCGTCCACCTGCTGGACCTTGGCGACCACCATGCGGCCGAGCTCGTCGACCGTGTCCGCCTGGGCTCTGACGATCACGTCATAGGGTCCCGTGACGTCCTCGGCCTGAATGACGCCGTCGATCTTGGAGATCACCTCCGCTACTGCCGAGGCCTTGCCGACCTCGGTCTGGATCAGGATGTAGGCCTGTACCACGGAACCTCCAGGGCGGCTACGAGGATCATGTGGGAAGGGGGACGCCACGTTATCGCGTCGTCGCGCACAGCGGGGAGACCCGCGCGGTACCTGACCCCCGTATTGACGGGAAACACACAGCAGAACCGGCGAACGCCGAGACCTAAGGGGACGATGAGATGAAGGGGACTGTGGGAGAGTTGGGGGAGTTCGGGCTCATCAGAGAGCTGACCTCCCGCCTCACCTCGACCCCGGCCGTGAAAATCGGCCCCGGTGACGACGCGGCCGTCGTCACCGCGCCCGACCGGCGGGTGGTGGCCACCACCGACATCCTGCTGGAGGGCCGGCACTTCCGGCGCGACTGGTCCACCGCCTACGACGTCGGCCGCAAGGCCGCCGCCCAGAACCTCGCGGACATCGCCGCCATGGGCGCCGTCCCCACCGCCGTGCTGCTCGGCCTGGTCGTGCCCACCGAACTCCCCGCCACCTGGCCCGTCGAGCTGATGGACGGCATCCGCGACGAGTGCCAGGTCGCCGGCGCGGCCGTGGTCGGCGGCGACGTCGTACGCGGCGACACCATCACCGTCGCCATCACCGCTCTGGGCGACCTGCGCAACCGCGCCGCCGTCACTCGATCGGGTGCACGTCCCGGCGACGTCATCGCCGTCACCGGCTGGCTCGGCTGGTCGGCCGCCGGACTCGCCGTGCTCTCCCGCGGCTTCCGCTCCCCGCGGGCCTTCGTCGAGGCCCACCGCCGCCCGGAACCGCCCTACCACGCGGGCCCGGCGGCAGCCGAGCTCGGCGCCACCGCCATGACCGACGTCAGCGACGGCCTGGTCGCCGACCTCGGCCACATCGCCACCGCCAGCGGCACCGACATCGACCTGCGGTCCGCCGACATCGACGTACCCGCGCAGATGACCGACATCGGCCAGGCCGTCGGGGTCGACCCGCTGCACTGGGTGCTCACCGGCGGCGAGGACCACGCCATCGTCGCCGCCTTCCCGCCGGAGGTGAAGCTGCCCGCCCGCTGGCGGCTCATCGGCACGGTCGCCGCGCCGGCCGGCCGCGCCCCGCAGGTCACCGTGGACGGCGCCCCCTGGGAGAAGGCCGGCGGCTGGGACCACTTCGGCGACGACGCGTGAGCGTCCCGCCCGCAGCGCCCGCCCGGGTGCTCACCGTCGCCGGCTCCGACTCCGGCGGCGGTGCCGGCATCCAGGCCGACCTCAAGACGATGTCCGCCCTCGGCGTCCACGGCATGAGCGTGATCACCGCGGTGACCGCGCAGAACTCGCTGGGCGTGCAGGGCACCTGGGACCTGCCGTGGGAGGCGGTACGCGCGCAGTTCAGGTCCGTCGTGGACGACATCGGCGTCCAGGCGGTCAAGACCGGCATGCTCTCCTCGGCCGAACTGGCCGGCACCGTCGCCGACCTGCTCGGCGGGCTCGACGTCCCCGTCGTCGTCGACCCGGTCGGCGTCTCCAAGCACGGTGACGCCCTGCTGCGCGGCGACGCGCCCGACGTCGTACGCGACCGGCTGCTGCCGCTGGCCACCGTCGCCACCCCCAACCTGGACGAGGTCACCCGGCTCACCGGGATCGTCGTCACCGCGGAGCAGGACATGCGGGCCGCCGCCGACGCGGTGCTGGCCTGCGGCCCGCGCTGGGTCCTGATCAAGGGCGGCCACCTGCCCGCCGCCCGCGGCGAGTGCGCCGACCTGCTCTCCGACGGCCGCACCGAGCGGTGGTTCCGCGCCCCGCGGCACCCCAACCACCACACCCACGGCACCGGCTGCACCCTGGCCAGCGCGCTGGCCTCGGCCCTCGCCCTCGGCCACGACGTCCCCGCCGCGGTCGGCCTGGCGAAGTCCTACGTCACCGGCGCGATCGCGGCCGGCTTCCCGCTGGGCGCCGGCATCGGCCCGGTCGACCACGCCTGGCGCACCAGGGCACGCTGAAAAGCCGGCCCACCCGAAGGTGGACCGGCTTTCCGGAGCCGGAAGGCTGCGCCGCTGCGAGATGACGCGTCAGCGCGGACCGGGTCCCTTCCGCCCTCGCGGGCGGAGGGGGGCCACTCGCTAGCGCGAGACCTTTCCGGCCTTGATGCACGAGGTGCAGACATTGAGCCGCTTCGGCGTCTTCCCCACGACCGCGCGCACCCGCTGGATGTTGGGGTTCCAACGACGCGGGGTACGGCGGTGCGAGTGGGAAATGCTGTTGCCGAAGCCCGGCCCCTTGCCGCAGACGTCGCAGTTGGCAGCCACGGGACACTCCAAAGACTTCAGATGCATTTACGAGGAAAAGCCCGGGGGACCCCCAGGCAACCGGAGCAGCATACAACGACTGCCCCCATGCCACGAAACTACCACGCCCCGCCCCCCACCCCGCCCCCCCGCAGACCCGCGAGCAGCGCCCCAGGCCGCCCCCCACCACAACGGCCACCCCCTGAGGGGCGCGGGGAACTGCGCGCCCAGCCACGACGTCGGCGCAGCCAAGAGCCCACCGCAAGTGGCACCCCCTCAGGGCCGCGAGGAACCGCGCGACAAGCCACGACGCCGGCCGGGCCGGCACAGCGGGCGGACGGGCGGAGCCCGTCGTGCGGCTAGGCTCGGCCCGAGACAAAGCTCTCCGCAGGAGGATTCGTGCCGCCCTCGCTCGACGCACCCACGGTGCGCACTTGGTGCCGGCTCACCCTCGCCGCCCTGGGCCGCGCCCGGGAAGAGATCGACGCGATCAACGTCTATCCCGTCGCCGACGGCGACACCGGCACGAACCTCTACCTGACCGTCGAGTCCGCCGCGCAAAGCGTGGAAGCCGTCTTCGACGCCTACCCGGCAGCGGACCCGGCAGCGGACCCCGGCGTGGACCCGGCCGCAGGCCCGACGCTGCCCGAGGCGTTCCGGGCGATGTCCCACGGCGCCCTCATCGGTGCCCGAGGCAACTCCGGCACGATCCTCGCCCAGCTGCTGCGCGGCATGAACGAACCGCTCGCCGACGCCCCCGGCGGCCCGGACGCCGCCGCGCTGCGTCGCGCGCTGCGGGCCGCGGCCGACTCGGCGTACGAGGCGGTCGCCCACCCGACCGAGGGCACGATGCTCACCGTGGCGAGGGCCGCGGCAAGCGCGGCGCAGGCCGCGGACGGCGGCCTGGCCGAGGTGGTGCGCGCCGCCCACAGCGGCGCCCGGGCGGCGCTGGCCGCGACCCCGGGCCAGCTCGGCGTCCTGCGCAGCGCCGGCGTGGTCGACGCCGGCGGCCTCGGCCTGGTCGCGGTGCTCGGCGCGCTGTCGGACGCGGTGACCGGCGACGCCCCGACGCGTACCGACACCGCGACGGGCGCGGGCACCTCCTTCCGCACCGGCCCGCCGGGCGACGAGGCCTTGTCGGCGCCGGGAGCAGGCGTCACGTTCGGCGCCGCCACGCCGGACGCGCCGGCCGGCGCGGGCCCCGCTCGCAGCGAAGAGGCCGAGACAGCAGGGGCGACCTGCGAGGCGGCAGCGGGCGGCGGGCCCGCGTTCGAGGTGATCTACCTGCTGGAGGCGCCGCCCGCCGCGGTCCCGCCGCTGCGGGCCCGGCTCGACGGGCTCGGCGACTCCCTCGTCGTGGTCGGCGGCGACGGGCTGTGGAACGTCCACGTGCACGTCGACGACGTGGGCGCCGCCATCGAGGCCGGCATCGAAGCCGGCCGCCCGCACCGCATCCGCGTCACGCACTTCGGCGAGCAGGTGCGCCGCACGGCGGGCCGGCACGAGCGGGCGGTCGTGGCGCTGGTGCGCGGCGACGGGATGGCCGAGCTGTGCGCGCAGGCCGGCGCCACCGTGGTGGCCGTGCGCCCCGGCGAGCAGCCCGCGAGCGGGGAGATCGCCGCCGCGATCCGCCAGGCGCACGCGCGCGAGGTGATACTCCTGCCGAACGACACCGAACTGCGGCACGCGGCCGGCGCCGCGGTGGCGCAGGCCCGCGCCGACGGCGTACGTGTCGCCCTGATCCCCACCCGCTCCGTGGTCCAGGGCATCGCGGCGCTGGCCGTGCACGAGCCGTCGCGCCGCTTCGACGAGGACGTCGTCGCGATGACGTCGGCGGCCGGGGCCACGCGTTACGCGGAGGTCGCCGTCGCCGAGCGCGAGTCGTGGACGATGGCGGGCGTCTGCCAGGCCGGCGACGTCCTCGGCCTGATCGACGGCGACGTCGCCGTGATCGGCGCCGACGTCATGGACACCGCCGTCCACGTACTGGACAGGATGCTCGCGGCCGGCGGCGAGATGGTCACCCTCGTGCTGGGCGCCGCAGCGCCGCCCGGGCTCGCCGCCCGCCTGGAGTCGCACGTCCGCGACACCCACCTGGCGGTGGACACCGTGACCTACGACGGCGGCCAGGCGGTGTGCCCGCTGCTGATCGGCGTCGAGTAGCACCCGGCACCGCGGCCGGACGCCGGACGGCGCGGGCGGTGCCCGACCCGCCCCGGCCGGCGCGGGGGAGCCGCCGGTTTGTCAGGGGGGTGCGCCAAGATGGAGGGCGATGACTGGCAATCCGTTGGACGAACCGCTGCGCAAGCTCGTCGGCGACCGCACCGCCAAGGTGCTCGGCGAGCATCTCGACCTGCACACCACAGGGGACCTGCTGCACCACTACCCGCGGCGCTACGCCGAGCGCGGGGAGCTGACGCGGCTCGCCGAGCTGCCGGTGGACGAGTACGTGACGGTGGTGGCGCAGATCTCCAAGGCCGACAAGCGGACGTACGGCGGCGGCTCCGGCGTACGCCTCGAAGTCGTGGTCAGCGACGGCAGCGGGACGCTGACCCTGGTGTTCTTCAGCCGGGCGGCCCACGCGCACGCGCACCGGCTGATCCCGGGGCGGCGCGGGATGTTCTCCGGGAAGGTGTCGGTCTTCAACCGCACCCGGCAGCTCGCGCACCCCGACTACCAGCTGCTGGACGCCGACGACGAGGGCGAGGCGGCGGTCGACGCCTTCGCCAACCGGCTGATCCCGCTGTATCCGGCGTGCAAGCAGATCACCTCCTGGAAGATCGCGCAGGCCGTCGAGACCGCGCTCAACTCGCTCCAGGGCACCGGCTGGGCGGGCGTCGGCGAGCCGCTGCCCCGGGAGCTGCGGCAGACGCGCGGTCTCGCCCCGCTGCCCGAGGCGCTGGAGAAGGTGCACCGGCCGCGGACGAAGGCCGACATCGCGACGGCCAAGGACCGGCTGCGCTGGGACGAGGCCTTCGTGCTGCAGGTCGCGCTGGCGCGGCGGCGGGCCGCCGAGTCGGCGCTGGCCGCGGTGCCCCGCCGCCCGCCGGCGGACGGCCTTCTCGCGGCCTTCGACGCCAGGCTGCCGTTCACCCTCACCGAGGGCCAGCGCACTGTATCCACCGAGGTCTTCGCCGACCTGGCCACCGACCACCCGATGCACCGCCTGCTGCAGGGCGAGGTCGGCTCGGGCAAGACGCTGGTGGCGCTGCGGGCGATGCTCGGGGTGGTCGACGCGGGCGGCCAGGCCGCGATGCTGGCGCCGACCGAGGTGCTCGCCCAGCAGCACCACCGGTCGATCACCGAGATGATGGGCGAGCTGGCGGAGTCCGCGAGCATGCTCGGCGGCTCCGAGCTGGGCACCAAGGTGGTGCTGCTGACCGGCTCGATGGGCACCGCCGCCCGCCGGCAGGCGCTGCTCGACCTGGTGACCGGCGAGGCGGGGATCGTGGTGGGCACCCACGCCCTGATCGAGGACAAGGTCAAATTCCACGACCTGGGGCTGGTCGTGGTGGACGA
The DNA here is from genome assembly GCF_036010485.1 of Streptomyces sp. NBC_01198. Classification (NCBI taxonomy): domain Bacteria; kingdom Bacillati; phylum Actinomycetota; class Actinomycetes; order Kitasatosporales; family Streptomycetaceae; genus Streptomyces; species Streptomyces sp. NBC_01198. The sequence goes on along the minus strand of NZ_CP108568.1, from coordinate 2,267,676 downwards.
GCAGCACCGCTTCGGGGTCGAGCAGCGCGACGCGCTGCGGGCGAAGGCGCCGCAGCCGCCGCACCTGCTGGTGATGACGGCGACCCCGATCCCGCGGACCGTCGCGATGACGGTCTTCGGCGACCTGGAGACCTCGGTGCTCGACCAGCTGCCCGCCGGCCGCTCACCGATCGCCACCCATGTCGTACCGGCGGCGGAGAAGCCGCACTTCCTCAGCCGGGCCTGGGAGCGGGTGCGCGAGGAGGTCGAGGGCGGGCACCAGGCGTATGTGGTGTGCCCGCGGATCGGCGACGACGAGGACGGCAAGGCCGCGGCCAAGAAGGCCGACGACGCCGAGCGCAGGCCGCCGCTCGCCGTGCTCGACGTCGCCGAGCAGATCGCCGCAGGACCGCTGCGCGGGCTGCGGGTCGAGGTGCTGCACGGGCGGATGGCGCCGGACGCCAAGGACGACGTGATGCGCCGCTTCGCGGCCGGCGAGGTGGACGTGCTGGTGGCGACCACGGTGATCGAGGTCGGGGTCAACGTGCCCAACGCCACCGCCATGGTGATCATGGACGCGGACCGCTTCGGCGTCTCGCAGCTGCACCAGCTGCGCGGCCGGGTCGGCCGCGGCTCCGCCCCCGGCCTGTGCCTGCTGGTCTCCGAGGCGCCCGAGGCGGGTCCGGCACGCGGCAGGCTGGACGCGGTGGCCGCCACCCTGGACGGCTTCGAGCTGTCCGAGATCGACCTCCAGCAGCGCCGCGAGGGCGACGTGCTGGGCCAGGCGCAGTCCGGCAGCCGGTCGTCGCTGCGGATGCTCACGGTGATGGACGACCGGGAGATCATCGAGCAGGCCCGGCTGGAGGCCGTCGCCGTGGTCGCCGCCGATCCCGAGCTGACCGGCCACCCGGACCTGCGCAGCGCACTGGAGAGCCTGCTTGACGAGGACCGCGAGCAGTATCTGGACAAGGGCTGAGCCGCGGGCCGGGGCCGGGCGGCCGCCGCCGGATAGGGTGCGAAGGATGAGGCGAAGGGTGGGCAGCACATGACGCGCGTGATCGCCGGGGCGGCCGGCGGCCGGCGGCTTGCCGTGCCGCCGGGCACCGCCACCCGGCCGACCTCGGACCGGGCCAAGGAGGGCCTGTTCTCGACCTGGCAGTCGCTGCGCGGCACCCTGGAGGGCGCCAGGGTGATGGACCTCTACGGGGGTTCCGGCGCGGTCGGGCTCGAAGCGCTGTCACGGGGCGCCGCCCACGTGCTGCTGGCCGAGGCCGACCCGCGGGCGGCCGGGACGATCCGGGAGAACGCCGCGGCGATCGGCCTGCCGGGCGCCGAGGTGCGGGCAGGGAAGGCCGAGAAGGTGGTCGCGGGACCGCCGCCGGCCGAGCCGTACGACGTGGTCTTCCTCGACCCGCCCTACGACGTCGCGGACGAGGCGCTGCGGGAGATCCTGCTCACACTCCTGGCCGGCGGCTGGCTCGCGCCCGACACACTGGTCACCGTGGAACGCAGGACCCGGGGCGGTGACTTCGGCTGGCCGGCCGGCTTCGAGGGGCTGCGCTCCCGCCGCTACGGCGAGGCGACTCTTTGGTACGGTCGCGCCGCCCAGGTTACCGCCGGGTCATGAACCCGCGGAGCAGCCGACGGCCCGCCGCGGGCCCCGGTACCCGTCCCACCGGTAACGCCCGTTCGCAGAGCGAGGAGCCAGTCATGCGCCGCGCAGTCTGTCCCGGGTCCTTCGACCCGGTCACCAACGGACACCTCGACATCATCGCCCGCGCCTCCCGGCTGTACGACGTGGTGCACGTCGCGGTGATGATCAACCAGTCCAAGCAGGGCCTGTTCGGCATCGACGAGCGGATCGCGCTCATCGAGGAGGTCACCGCCGACCTGGGGAACGTGCAGGTCGAGTCCTTCCACGGCCTGCTGGTGGACTTCTGCAAGCAGCGCGACATCCCGGCCATCGTCAAGGGCCTGCGGGCGGTCAGCGACTTCGACTACGAGCTGCAGATGGCGCAGATGAACATCGGTCTCTCCGGTGTGGAGACGCTGTTCGTGCCCACCAACCCGGCCTACAGCTTCCTGTCCTCCTCACTGGTGAAGGAAGTCGCCCAATGGGGCGGTGACATCTCCCACTTGGTGCCCGCTGCGGTTCTCGAGGCGCTGAACACCAAGCTGCGGCAGCGCTAGAGTCTTCGGCGTGGACGTCCAGAAGAAGCTCGATGAGATCGCGGCCACCGTGGCGAACGCCCGGTCGATGCCGATGTCGGCCTCCTGCGTGGTGAACCGGGCCGAGCTGCTTGCCATGCTCGACGAGGTGTCCGCCGCGCTGCCCGACTCCCTCGCCCAGGCCGAGGACCTGCTCGGCGACCGCGAGCAGATGGTCGAACAGGCCAGGGCGGAGGCCCGGCGGATCATCGACTCGGCCCACGCCGAGCGCGGCTCGCTGGTGTCCGACACCCATGTCGCCCGGCAGTCCAAGGACGAGGCCGAGCGGATCGTCGCCGAGGCCCGCCGCGAGGCCGACGAGATCCGCGCCGAGGCCGACGACTACGTCGACAGCAAGCTCGCCAACTTCGAGGTGGTCCTCACCAAGACCATCGGCTCGGTCGACCGCGGCCGCGAGAAGCTGCTCGGCCGCCACCCCGAGTTCGACGAGCAGGGCTTCCCGCTCGAGGACGACCCGGACGCCCCCGAGCGCAGCGCCGACCCCGAGACGCTGCGCCGCCGCGCCGACGAGTACGTCGACACCAAGCTCGGCGCCTTCGAGGCGGTGCTCAGCAAGACCCTAGAGGCGGTCGGCCGCGGCCGGCTCAAGCTCACCGGGCACAACCCGATCGACGACCTCGCCGCCCAGATCGCCGCGGCGGACGGCGCCGACGCCGACCCCCAGCACCACCACCGGCAGTCCGATGCCGACTACCTGGCGGGCCTGGCCGCTCCCGCGCCGGAGCAGGCCGACCTGGCGCAGTACGGCTACGACCCGCAGCCGAAGGCCGCCGAGCCCCAGCAGCAGCCGCAGCAGGACCCCGGCTACGGCTACCCGCCGCAGCCGGAGGCGTACCCGCAGCAGGGCTACGTCCAGGAGACCGGCGACGGCTACCAGCAGGAGTACGCCCAGCAGGCCGGCTACGCCGACCCGTACGCCCCGCAGCCGGGCTACGGCCAGGACCAGGGCTACGACTACAGCCAGCAGCAGGGCTACGAGCAGCAGCCCGGTTACGACCAGCAGCAGTATCCGCCGCAGATCCCGTACCAGCAGCAGGGCCAGCCCCAGGGGTACGCGCAGCCGCCGGCCGCGCTGGACGAGACCAGCTTCTTCGACACCGGGATGATCGACCTCAACCGGCTGCGGGAGCTGGAACAGGGCCGCTGACCGGTCCGGGCCAGTAGGGCCTGGAGTGCTCCGTTTGGGCGGGGGCGGCGCGTCCAGTATCCTGTCACTTCCAGCCGTGTGAATCGCCGGCGCTTCTGCCTGCCCGCCCGCAAGGGACGCGGCAGGCTGTGACCGAGGAAAGCAGGAGCCCTGAACACCCGCCTTGACCACCGCAACCCGCTCGTGTTCGACACACACGAGCTGGGCAGGCGTCCGGGCGCGATGAAGAAGGTCGCCCGCTCGGTGCCGGCCCCCGACGACCTCGGTATCGCCGATGTCATCGGGGTGCCCAAGGGCGCCACCGTCGAGCTGGACCTCCGCCTGGAGTCGGTCATGGAGGGTGTGCTCGTCACCGGCACCGCCCATGCACCGGTCACGGGGGAGTGCGTAAGGTGTCTGGAGCCCGTCGAGCGCGAGCTGGACGCGGAATTCCAGGAGATGTTCTCCTACCCCGACGCCGACACCCGGACCGCCCGCAGGGACGAAGCCGGTGACGACGCCGAGGACGAGGACACGCTTGTACTAGAGGACGACCTGTTCGACCTCGAACCTGTGCTGCGAGACGCGGTGGTGCTCGCACTGCCGATGCAGCCGGTGTGCCGGGAGGACTGCGCGGGCCTGTGCTCCACCTGTGGAGCGCGGCTCGCCGACGACCCGGACCACCACCACGCGGTCACCGACATCCGGTGGGCGGCGCTGAAGGATCTCACCGTGGATCCGACGACCCAGCAGAACGGTGCCGGAAACGGCTCCGACGACGATCAGGAGAAGTAGCCGTGGCTGTTCCCAAGCGGAAGATGTCGCGCAGCAACACGCGCCACCGCCGTTCGCAGTGGAAGGCTGCGCCCGTGAGCCTGGTGGCGTGCGAGCGCTGCCACGAGCCGAAGCTGCAGCACATCGCGTGCCCCAACTGCGGCACCTACAACCGCCGTCAGGTCCTCGACGTCTGATCGGCAGGTGACAGGCTCCATGTCAGACGCCTCAGCGCCGAAGCAGGCCGCGACGGACGCCGCGACGGAAACAGCCTCGTCCCACCCGCTTCTGGAAGGGCGGCTCGGGTATCACCTCGAGCCCGCCCTTCTGGTACGTGCGCTCACCCACCGCTCGTACGCGTACGAGAACGGCGGGCTGCCCACCAACGAGCGGCTGGAGTTCCTCGGGGACTCCGTGCTCGGCCTGGTGGTCACCGACACCCTCTACCGCACCCACCCCGACCTGCCCGAGGGCCAACTGGCCAAGCTGCGGGCCGCGGTGGTCAACTCGCGAGCGCTCGCGGGCGTGAGCCGGGGTCTCGACCTCGGCGCGTTCATCCGCCTGGGCCGCGGTGAAGAGGGCACCGGCGGGCGGGACAAGGCCTCGATCCTCGCGGACACCCTCGAAGCGGTGATCGGCGCCGTCTATCTCGACCAGGGCCTCGACGCGGCCTCCGAGCTGGTGCACCGGCTCTTCGACCCGCTCATCGAGGAGTCCTCCAACCTGGGCGCGGGCCTGGACTGGAAGACCAGCCTCCAGGAGCTCACCGCGAGCGAGAGCCTGGGCGTACCCGAATACGTCGTCTCCGAGTCGGGCCCCGACCACGAGAAGACCTTCACGGCTGCCGCCCGCGTCGGTGGTGTCGAGTACGGCACCGGCACCGGCCGCAGCAAGAAGGAAGCCGAGCAGCAGGCGGCCGAGGCCGCCTGGCGCTCCATCCGCAAGACCTCGGCCACCGCGAGCTGACCGCGCACCCCTCCTCGGGGGGCGCCCCCGGCCGCGGTGGTCCGCGGTCCCTTTACGCGAGGCGGCGCCTTCCAGGGGCGCGGGGAACTGCGCGACCCGCCCCCACCGGGGGCGCGGGTCGTCACCGGCCCGAAGGGGCTGTTCGGTCCGTGCCGGACCACCCGCCTGTGGTGGGCTGAGCGCGCAGTTCCCCGCGCCCCCCTGGAGCACCCCTGCCGTAGGGGGAACCGCAGAATCCCCCACCCCCCCGGGAGGGGCGTGGCACCGTGTGGAGGTAAGGCATGCCGGAGCTGCCGGAAGTGGAAGTGGTGCGGCGGGGGCTGGAGCGCTGGGCGGCGGGGCGGACCGTCGCGACGGTGAGCGTCCTGCACCCGCGCGCCGTCCGCCGGCACGCCGCAGGCCCCGCCGACTTCGCGGCCCGGCTGCGCGGCACCGAGCTGGGCGTACCGCACCGCAGGGGCAAGTACCTGTGGCTGCCGGTCACGCAGGAGGAGTCCCTGCTCGCCCACCTGGGCATGAGCGGCCAGTTCCTCATCCGCCCCACCACGGCCCCGCCGGAACCGCACCTGCGGGTCCGCTTCACCTTCGCCGACAGCGACGACACCGACCTGCGCTTCGTGGACCAGCGCACCTTCGGCGGCCTGTCGCTGCAGGAGACGGTCCCCGGCGACCCCGAGAACCTGCCGCAGGCGCTGGCGCACATCGCGCGCGACCCGCTGGACCCGGAATTCGACGAGGACGCCTTCCACGCGGCCCTGCGCCGCAAGCGCACCACCGTCAAGCGGGCGCTGCTCGACCAGAGCCTGATCAGCGGGGTCGGCAACATCTACGCCGACGAGGCGCTGTGGCGCAGCAAGCTGCACTACGAGCGCCCCACCGCCGGCCTGACCCGCCCCCGTACCGCGGAGCTGGTCCGGCACATCCGCGAGGTGATGGGCGACGCGCTGGCCGCCGGCGGCACCAGCTTCGACAGCATGTACGTCAACGTGAACGGCGAGTCCGGCTACTTCGACCGCTCACTGGACGCCTACGGCCGCGAGGGCCTGCCCTGCCGCCGCTGCGGTACGCCGATCCGGCGCCGGGCGTGGATGAACAGGTCGAGCTACTTCTGCCCGCACTGTCAGCCGGTGCCGCGCCTCGCGTCGTAGGCCCGCTGGGCGGCCAGCACTTCCGGCATCCGCTCCTCGACCAGGCCGATCAGGGCGAGCACCCGGTCCGCGGTGTCCGCGCCGAGCTCGGTGAGCCGGTATTCGACATGCGGCGGATTCGTCGGCCGGGCGTCCCTGACGACCAGCCCGTCCCGCTCCAGCGCGTGCAGCGTCTGCGAGAGCATCTTCTCGCTGACCCCGTCGACCCGCCGCCGCAACTCGTTGAACCGCAGCGTGCCGTCCCGCAGCGCCCCCAGCGTCAGGCTTCCCCAGCGCCCGGTCACATCCCCCAGCATGAACCGCGACGGGCACCCCCGCGCGAAGACATCGAACCCGCCCTCCCCGCCGCCCGCCTCACCCATCCCGCGAGCGTACCCCGCCACAGCGCCACCCAGCAGGCAGCGCCTTCCTTCCGCCAGCGCGTCAGAAGCCGAAGTCCTGCGTCCACCACGGGCCGCCGGTGCCGAAGTGGATGCCGACGCCGAGGGTGGTGTAGTCGCAGTTGAGGATGTTCGCCCGGTGCCCGGGGCTGTTCATCCAGGCGGTCATCACCGCCTGGGCGTCGGCCTGGCCGCGGGCGATGTTCTCGCCGCCCAGGTTGGTGATGCCGCGGGCCTTGGCGCGGTCCCAGGGGGTGTGACCGTCCGGGTCGGTGTGGTCGAAGAAGCCGCGGGCCGCCATGTCGTCGCTGAACGCCTGGGCCAGCCCGTCGAGGGAGGAGCTGGCGGTCAGCGGCTTGCAGCCGGCGGTCGCCCGCTCGTTGTTCACCAGGGTGAGGATGGCCGCCCTGGTGGCGGTCAGCGTGTCACTGCTCGGCTTCGTGGCCGGCGCCTTGGTGGCCGGCGTCCGCACCGGGGTGGTCGGCGCGGTGGCCGTACGGGTCGGCGTCGCGTGGGTACTCGCGGGCGGCGTGGTGGTGGCCGGCGTGGCGGACCCGGGGCGGGCGGACGGCGCGGTCGCGGACGGGGAGGGCGTACCGGGGGCCGAGGGGACGTTGGAGCCGGGTATGGGGGCGTCGGTGTCGCCCAGCGGTGACGGGTTGTCACTGCCGTCCTGTGCGAGGCCGCTGGGACCGTCGGCCTGGGTGTTGCCGTTGCCGCCGCCGTTGTAGGTCAGCTCGCCCGTCACTCCGGACAGCAGCCCGGACGACGCGGCGACCGCGCCGACCGCCATCACCGCGGATGTGGCCAGCAGCCCGGTGCGCACCGGGTGGTGCTTGCGGCGGCCGCGGTGGCCGCGCGGCGGGCCGGGCTGCGGCGCGGCAGGCTGCGCCTGACGGCTGTGTCGGCCCATCGAGTGCGCTCCTCAATGCTCACGGTGCCTCACCCGTTCGAGTGAAGTCCTGCTGCGGGGCGACTGTAGCGAATCACGCCCGCCGGTGCGGTGATCCGGTCGCAACCGGTGGCCGCCCGACCGGATAACCTCCCCGCATGAACGAAAATGTCCGGCTCACCGCCTGGGTGCGGGGCCGGGTGCAGGGGGTCGGCTTCCGGTGGTGGACCAGGGCGACCGCCCTGGAGATCGGCGGCCTGTCCGGCTACGCGGGCAACTTGGGCGACGGCCGGGTCCAGGTCGTCGCCGAGGGGGCCCGTGAGCGGTGCCAGCGGCTGCTGGACTGGCTGCAAGACGGCGACACGCCCGGCCGCGCCGACGGCGTCACCGAGATCTGGTCCGAGCCACGCGGCGGTTACGACGGATTCGAGATCCGCTGACGCCGTGTCGGGCCCTCGCGGCCGCCGCCGGGACGCGTCACCCGGGCGGCCGAGGTTTTGCGATCCGATGGGGATGACCGGTTGCCATACGACGGATGTCGTGTCAGGCTGCCCGCAGCGAGAATGATCTCGACGCCACGCGGGCAGCCCGCGGCGCCTTTGCGCCGTGTTTTCTGAGGCGCACCCGACGGCTGGGCTGTGATCGTGTTGACCGTCCCCATATTTGGTGAGACGCTGGAAGCCCCGCGCATCGTGGCTCCAAAGAATGTTCAGCGGCGGTCACGGCATACACCCTGCGCGGGCGTGTACCCCTCACCCACGACCCAAACCGCTTCGGTCGGTCACTCAGCGTGGAGGACCATCCATCATGGCAAAGGCGCTTCTCGGTTACGTCGGCGGTCCCGACCCGCGACTCCTCGCCGAGATGCGAAGGCTGCAGCAGCGTGTTCAGGACCTGGAATCCGAGCTCATCCGGATGCAGGCCCAGAACGACGCGCTGACTGTCGCGTCGCATGAAGAGTCGCTGCTCGGCATCGACGTCGCTCACGCGGAGCCCGTCCTGGCCTGATCCGGCGACCCCCGCCGGATCCGGTGTCCAGGACACCTGGGGCTGTGCAGCAGCTCACAGGCTGACACCGCAGAAACCGCAGTAACCGCAAGGGACGCTTCGGCGTCCCTTCGTCGTGGCACCCTCCCCCTCAAGACCGGCCCCTCGCCGCTCCTTACCGTCTGATGTGCCCTGCACATTCCCTGGTGAAACCGGAGGCGGCTAGTAGAGTCGGCGGGCGTGCATCTCAAGAGCCTCACGCTGCGCGGCTTCAAGTCCTTCGCCTCGGCGACGACGCTGCGCTTCGAACCCGGAATCACCTGCGTCGTCGGCCCCAACGGGTCCGGCAAGTCCAACGTGGTCGACGCGCTGTCCTGGGTGATGGGCGAGCAGGGGGCCAAGTCGCTGCGCGGCGGCAAGATGGAGGACGTCATCTTCGCCGGCACCACCGGGCGGCCCCCGCTGGGCCGCGCCGAGGTGTCGCTGACCATCGACAACAGCGACGGCGTCCTGCCGATCGAGTACGCCGAGGTCACCATCACGCGGATCATGTTCCGCAACGGCGGCAGCGAGTATCAGATCAACGGCGACACCTGCCGGCTGCTGGACATCCAGGAGTTGCTGTCCGACTCCGGCATCGGCCGCGAGATGCACGTCATCGTCGGCCAGGGCCAGCTGGACTCGGTGCTGCACGCCGACCCGATGGGCCGCCGTGCCTTCATCGAGGAGGCGGCCGGCGTCCTCAAGCACCGCAAGCGCAAGGAGAAGGCGCTGCGGAAGCTGGACGCGATGCAGGCCAACCTCGCCCGGGTCACCGACCTCACCGGCGAGCTGCGCCGCCAGCTCAAACCGCTCGGCCGGCAGGCCCAGGTCGCTCGCAGGGCCGCTGTCATCCAGGCCGACCTGCGCGACGCCCGGCTGCGGCTGCTGGCCGACGACCTGGTCACCCTGCGCGAGGCGCTGCGCGCCGAAGTCGCCGACGAGGCCGCGCTGAAGGAGCGCAAGGAGGCCGTCGAGGCGCAGCTCGCCGACGCCGTCCGGGGCGAGGCCCGGCTGGAGGAGCAGGTCCGCGAGCTGACCCCGCGGCTCAACGAGGCGCAGGCCACCTGGTACGCGCTGTCGCAGCTGACCGAGCGGGTCCGCGGCACCGTCGGCCTGGCCGAGCAGCGGCACCGGCACGCCACGAGCCAGCCCGCCGACGAGCGGCGCGGCCGCGACCCGGAGGACATGGAGCGCGAGGCCGCCCGTATCCGCGAGCAGGAGGCCGAACTGACCGAGGCTCTGGACGCGGCGCAGCGGGCCCTGGACGACACCGTCGGCCACCGCGCCGAGCTGGAACGGCGGCTGGCCGAGGAGGAGGGCCGGCTGCGTACCGCCGCCCGGGCCATCGCCGACCGCCGCGAAGGGCTGGCCAGGCTCAGCGGCCAGGTCAACGCGGCCCGCTCCCGGGCCACCTCCGCGGAGGCCGAGATCGGCCGGCTCACCGCGGCCCGGGACGAGGCCCGCGACCGGGCGGAGTCCGCGCAGGCCGAATACGAGGAACTGCGCGCCCAGGTCGAAGGGCTCGACGCCGACGACTCCGCGCTCGAAGAGCGCTTCGAGGCGGCCCGCGCCGAGCAGGCCGCCGCCGACGAGGACTTCACCGCCGCCCGGGAGGCGGCCACGGCCGCCGAGCGCCGCCGCGCCGCGGTCGCCGCCCGCCGCGACGCGCTGGCCCCGGCGCTGCGCCGCAAGGACGGCAGCGGCGCGCTGCTGGCCGGCGGCGCCGACGGGTCCGCGGGACCGCTCTCCGGGGTGCTCGGCTCGGCCGCCGCCCTGCTGCGGGTCGCCCCCGGCTACGAGGTCCCGGTCGCCGCCGCGCTCGGCGCCGCCGCCGACGCGGTCGCGGTCAGCGGCCTGTCCGCCGCGGCCGAGGCGCTGCGGCTGCTGCGCAAGGAGGACGCGGGCCGCGCCGCCCTGCTGCTCGGCGGAGCGCCGGACGAGGACCGAACCGTGGCCGCGCCGCCGGCCGGTGGGCGCTTCGCCGTGGACCTGGTGAGCGCCACCGGCGAACTGATGGCCGCGGTCAGGGTGCTGCTGCGGTCCGTCGTGGTCGTGGACTCGCTGGAGGACGCCGAGGCCGTCGTCGCCGCCCGCCCCGACCTGACCGCCGTCACCGCCGAGGGCGACCTGCTGGCCGCGCACACCGCGGTCGGCGGCAGTGCCAAGGCGCCGAGCCTGCTCGAAGTCCAGGCGCAGGTGGACGAGGCGACCGCTGAGCTGGCCCGGCTCGAAGAGCAGTGCGCACAGCTGGCGGACCGCCAGCAGCAGGCCAAGGAGCGGCGCTCGGCCGCCGCGGGGACGGTCGACGAGCTGGGGCGGCGGCGCCGGGAGGCGGAGAAGGCCAAGTCCTCGGTCGCCCAGCAGCTGGGCCGGCTCGGCGGCCAGGCCCGTGCCGCCGCGGGCGAGGCGGACCGGGCGGCGAGCGCGGTCGGCCGCAGCGAGGAGTCGCTCGCCGCGGCCCGGGAGGAGTTCGAGGAGCTGTCCTACCGGCTGAGCGAGGCTCAGGAGGAGCCGGGCGAGGAGGAGCCCGACACCTCCGTACGCGACCGGCTCGCCGCGGACGGCGCCAACGCCCGGCAGACCGAGATGGAGGCGCGGCTCCAGCTGCGTACGCACGAGGAGCGCGTCAAGGGCCTGGCGGGCCGGGCGGACGGCCTGGACCGGGCCGCCCGCGCCGAGCGGGAGACCAGGGCCAGGGCCGAACGCCGCCGGCTCCGGCTGGCCTACGAGGCGTCGGTGGCCGCCGCAGTACGCGACGGGGCCCGCGGCCTGCTGGACTGCGTCCAGGTGTCGCTGGCCCGGGCAGAGGCGGAACGCGCGGCCGCCGAGCAGGCCAGGGCCGAGCGCGAGGCGGAGCTGGGCCAGGAGCGCCGCCGCGGCCGGGAGCTGAAGGGCGAGCTCGACCGGCTGACCGGCGACGTCCACAAGGGTGAGGTGCTGGGCGCGGAGAAGCGGCTGCGGATCGAGCAGCTGGAGGGCAGGGCCCTGGAGGAGCACGGCATGGAGCCGGCCGGGCTGGTCGCCGAGTACGGCCCGGACCAGCCGGTGCCGCCCTCGCTGCCGGCCGAGGGCGAGATCCTGCCCGAGGACCCGCAGGACCCGCGCAACCTGCCGCGGCCCTACGTCCGCCCCGAGCAGGAGAAGCGGCTCAAGGCGGCGGAGAAGGCGTACGCGCAGCTCGGCAAGGTCAACCCGCTGGCCCTGGAGGAGTTCGCGGCCCTGGAGGAGCGGCACAAGTTCCTCACCGAGCAGCTGGAGGACCTGCGCAAGACGCGGGCCGACCTGCTCCAGGTGGTCAAGGACGTCGACGAGCGGGTCGAGCAGGTCTTCACCGCCGCCTTCCACGACACCGCCCGGCAGTTCGAGGGCGTCTTCTCGCGCCTTTTCCCTGGTGGCGAGGGGCGGCTGCTGCTCACCGACCCGGACAACATGCTCACTACAGGAGTCGAGGTTGAGGCCAGGCCGCCCGGGAAGAAGGTCAAGCGGTTGTCGCTGCTGTCGGGTGGTGAGCGCTCGCTGACCGCGGTGGCGATGCTGGTGTCGATCTTCAAGGCACGGCCGAGTCCGTTCTACGTGATGGACGAGGTCGAGGCCGCGCTGGACGACACCAATCTGCAGCGGCTGATCCGGATCATGGAGGAGCTTCAGGAGAGCTCCCAGCTCATCGTCATCACCCATCAGAAGCGGACGATGGAGGTGGCTGACGCCCTGTACGGCGTTTCGATGCAGGGCGACGGTGTGTCCAAGGTGATCAGCCAGCGGCTGCGGAACGGAAAACAACGCACCGCCTGACGGCGCACTTCATGTGGTGACCGGCACCGTGCCGGCCGGCACGTGAAGGTCCGGTCTTCGTGGGAGGGCCGGCCGCCGGGCACGAGGAGCCGAAGTGACCAGCACCGCACAAGCGTCCGGGACCGATGATCGCGCACCGGCCCCGGTCCACTTGGGCCATATCATCTTCATCGCCGCGGCCGCCGCCATGGGCGGCTTCCTGTTCGGCTACGACAGTTCCGTCATCAACGGCGCCGTCGAAGCCATCCGTGACAAGTACGGCATCGGGTCGGGCACCCTCGCCCAGGTCGTGGCCATCGCGCTGATCGGCTCGGCCATCGGCGCCGCCACGGCCGGCCGGATCGCCGACCGCATCGGACGTATCCGCTGCATGCAGATCGCCTCGGTGCTCTTCACCATCAGCGCGGTCGGCTCCGCGCTGCCCTTCGCCCTGTGGGAGCTGGCCTTCTGGCGGATCGTCGGCGGCTTCGCCATCGGCATGGCGTCGGTCATCGGCCCCGCGTACATCGCCGAGGTCTCGCCGCCCGCGATACGAGGCCGGCTCGCCTCGTTCCAGCAGGCCGCGATCGTGCTCGGCATCGCGGTGTCGCAGCTGGTGAACTACGGCATCCTGCAGGGCGCGAACGGCGACCAGCGCGGCAAGATCATCGGTCTTGAGGCCTGGCAGCTCATGCTCGGTGTGATGGTCGTCCCCGCGGTGGTCTACGGGCTGCTGTCCTTCGCCATCCCCGAGTCGCCGCGCTTCCTGCTCGCGGTCGGCCGCACCGCCGACGCCAAGGCGGTGCTCGCAGACGTCGAGGGCAAGGACATCGACCTGGACGCGCGCGTCACCGAGATCCAGACCGCGATGCACCGCGAGCACAAGTCGAAGTTCACCGACCTGCTCCGCACCCGCTTCAGCTTCCTGTCCATCGTCTGGATCGGCATCGGCCTGTCGGTCTTCCAGCAGCTGGTCGGCATCAACGTGGCCTTCTACTACTCCGCGACGCTGTGGCAGTCCGTCGGCATCGACCCGAGCAGCTCCTTCCTCTACTCCTTCACCACTTCCATCGTGAACATCATCGGCACCGCGATCGCGATGGTCTTCGTGGACCGGATCGGCCGCCGCCCGCTCGCCCTGATCGGCTCCAGCGGCATGGCCGTCGCGCTCGCCCTCGAAGCGTGGGCCTTCTCCTCCAAGCACGGCTCCACGCTGCCCAGCGCCCAGGGCACGGTCGCCCTGGTCGCCGCGCACGTCTTCGTGCTCTTCTTCGCACTGTCCTGGGGCGTCGTGGTGTGGGTCTTCCTCGGCGAGATGTTCCCGAACCGGATCCGCGCCGCCGCCCTCGGCGTGGCCGCGTCCGCCCAGTGGATCGCCAACTGGGCGATCACCGCGAGCTTCCCGACCCTCGCGGACTGGAACCTGTCGGGCACCTACGTCATCTACACCTGCTTCGCGGTGCTCTCCATCCCCTTCGTGCTGATCTTCGTCAAGGAGACCAAGGGCAAGACACTGGAGGAGATGGGATAGGGACAGGGCACGGGCCCGCCCGGGTATCGGGCGGGCCCGGCGGCCCGCGTACCCGATACTGGGGAGGTTATGGAAACCGTCATCCTTGTCGTAGTCATCGCCCTGGTCGTGATCCTGGCGGCCGGCGGCCTGGTGGTGGGCAGCCGCCGCAAGAACAAGCAGCTGCCGCCGGCCGCGCCGCCGAGCCCCCCGAAGATCACCACGCCCCCCGCGGAACCGCATGTCGGGGAGGAGGCCGAGGCCCCGCAGGAGGAATCCCGCAGGACCGTCGAAGAGGTCCCCCTGCCCGGGGCGACCGCCGCGCCCGAGGCCCTGGAGGAGGTGCAGGTCCCGCCGGCGCCGGTCATCGAGCAGCCGGATCCCACCGCCGGCCGGCTGGTCCGGCTGCGCTCCCGGCTGTCCCGCTCCCAGAACACCCTGGGCAAGGGCCTGCTGACGCTGCTGTCCAGGGAGCGCCTGGACGACGAGACCTGGGAGGAGGTCGAGGACACCCTCATCACCGCCGACGTCGGCGTCGCCCCGACCCAGGAACTCGTCGAGCGGCTGCGCACCCGGGTGCGGGTGCACGGCACCAGGACCCCCGCCGAGCTGCGCGCCCTGCTGCGGGAGGAACTGCTCACGCTGGTCGACCCGGCCCTCGACCGTGTCCTGCACACCGAGAGCCACGAGGAGTCCCCGGCGGTCGTGCTGGTCGTCGGGGTCAACGGCACCGGCAAGACCACCACCACGGGCAAGCTCGCCCGGGTGCTGGTCGCCGACGGCCGCAGCGTCGTGCTCGGCGCCGCGGACACCTTCCGTGCCGCCGCCGCCGACCAGCTGCAGACCTGGGGCGAGCGGGTCGGCGCGCGGACGGTACGCGGTCCCGAGGGCGGCGACCCGGCCTCGATCGCCTTCGACGCCGTCAAGGAGGGCATCGCCGAGGGCGCCGACACCGTCCTGATCGACACCGCGGGCCGGCTGCACACCAAGACCGGCCTGATGGACGAGCTCGGCAAGGTCAAGCGGGTGGTCGAGAAGCACGGCCCGGTCGACGAGGTGCTGCTCGTGCTGGACGCCACCACCGGTCAGAACGGCCTGGTGCAGGCGCGGGTCTTCGCCGAGGTGGTGGACATCACCGGCATCGTGCTGACCAAGCTCGACGGCACCGCCAAGGGCGGCATCGTGATCGCCGTCCAGCGCGAGCTGGGCGTCCCGGTCAAGCTGGTCGGCCTGGGCGAGGGCGCCGACGACCTGGCCCCCTTCGAGCCCGAGGCCTTCGTGGACGCGCTGATCGGCGACTAGGCCGCCGCCGGCTGGCCGGCGAGCCGGACAGCCGTGAGCCGGACATGCGTAAGGGGCACCCACCAGGGCGGGTGCCCCTTACGCATGGTCGAACGGCCGCCAGGGCGCGAGCCACGGGGCGCGCCGGTCAGGCGCAGGCCCGGTCCCGGTGGCAGACGAAGGCGAGCGTGCCGAGCAGCAGCCTGGCCTCGGGGGGCTGCGCGGCGGCCTCCGGCAGCGGCTCGCGCAGCCAGCGGACCGGGCCGAGGCCGCCGAGGTCCGACGGGGGAGCGGTGACATGGCCGCCGGGGCCCAGGCAGCGCAGGTCCAGCTCCGCGTCGTCCCAGCCCATCCGGTACAGCAGATGCGGCAGTTCCGCGGCGGCGCCCGGCGCGACGAAGAACTGCGCACGCCCCGCGGGAGTCAGCAGGACGGGCCCGAGCCGCAGCCCCATCCGCTCCAGCCGCACCAGTGCCCGCCGGCCCGGCGCCTCGGCCACCTCGATCACGTCGAAGGACCGCCCGGTCGGCAGCAGCACCGCCGCGCCCGGCACCCGCGCCCACGCCTCCGCGGCGCCGGCCGGCGCCGCGCCGGCCGGGATCTCGTCGGCGAAGGGCAGCGGATGCGCGCCGGGCAGCCCGCACCCGGCGTCCCCGCACGAGCAGGGCCCGCCGCCGCGGGCGACCCGCGCCCCCGGCACCACCGCCCAGCCGCAGCGCCCGGCGTACTCGCCGACCGTGGTGCACACCCCCGCGTGCGTCCGCCGGCGCACTCCGGTACGCACCGCGGGTCGTGCCCCTGCACCGGGGACCTCCCGTACGCCGTTCCGCTGCTGCCGCGACTCCCGCATGCTGCCGATCGTGAACACCATGACACCTCCAACGGATCGCCGCCGCGATGGTTACGCACCCGCCCGACCGCGTGCGACCGGCATGTGTCAAGTGAATCGTGCGGAGTCGCAACCGAGTTCATTCGAAGGGGTGGCGAATGGTGGCGTTTCCCCACACCTGGTCGCCGGACGAGTGAGGGTGGGACTACTTTCAGTTCGTGAGGTCATGGCAGTGAACCGCTCGCGGCCTGTGCATGTGCCACAGGCACGTCCATGCGGTCCATGGCCACCGGCCCGGCCGCCGACACTTTCGGCAACCGGCGGACAGGACCCGGCGGACCCTGGTAATCACTGGGTCGACGGGTCGAGCGAGACCGGGATGGGGGCTTGACCGTGGGCGGCACAGCAGACAAGCAGCCCAATGCGCAGCTGAGTTCGTGGTTCGTGCGCAGCGGCTGGTCCAAGGGGGAGCTGGCTCGCCAGGTCAACCGCAGGGCGCGCCAGCTGGGCGCCCACCACGTCAGCACCGACACCTCCCGGGTGCGCCGCTGGCTGGACGGCGAGCAGCCGCGCGAGCCGATACCGCGCATCCTGTCCGAGCTGTTCTCCGAGCGGTTCGGCAGCGTCGTCCCCGTCGAGGACCTGGGCCTGCGCTCGGCCCACCAGCCGCAGGCCGGCGGGGACGTGGACCTGCCCTGGACCGGCCCGCAGACCGTCGAGCTGATCAGCGAGTTCTCCCGCAGCGACCTGATGCTCGGCCGCCGCGGCTTCCTCGGCGCCTCGCTGGCGCTCTCCGCCGGACCCGCGCTCGTCGAGCCCATGCAGCGCTGGCTGGCGCCGGCCTCCCAGACCGGCCCCGCGGCACCGCCGGCCGCCCTGCGCGACGGCGGCCGGCCGTCCCGGCTGTCCGAGCAGGAGCTGCAGCTGCTGGAGTCCACCGCCGAGATGTTCCGCGTCTGGGACAACCAGTGCGGCGGCGGCCTGCGCCGCAAGGCCGTGGTCGGCCAGCTGCACGAGGTCACCGACCTGCTCCAGGAGTCGCACACCGAGGCCGTCGGCCGCCGCCTCTACCGCGTCACCGCCGACCTCGCCGCGCTGGCCGGCTGGATGAGCTACGACGTGGGGCTGCAGCCCACCGCCCAGAAGTATCTGGTGCTCGCGCTGCACGCGGCCAAGGAGGCGGGCGACCGCCCGCTCGGCGCCTTCGTGCTGTCCTCGATGAGCCGCCAGATGATCCACCTGGACCGCCCCGACGACGCCCTGGAGCTCATCCACCTCGCGCAGTACGGCAGCCGCGACTCCGCGAGCGCCACCACCCAGGCCATGCTGCACGCCCTCGAAGCCCGGGCGTACGCCAACATGGGCCAGGTCAACAAGTGCCACCGCGCGGTCCGCGCCGCCGAGGACACCTTCACCGAGTCCCGCCCGACCGAGGACCCGAGCTGGATCAGCTTCTTCAACGAGTCAGAGCTGCACGCGGAGAACGCGCACTCCTACCGCGACCTGGCCTATGTCGCGGGCCGCAGCCCCGCTTACGCCTCGCTCGCCCACCCGGTGATGGAGAAGGCCGTCGAGGGCTTCAGCAACGACACCATCCACCAGCGGGCCTATGCCCTCAACCTGATCGGGCTGGCCAGCGTCCACCTGCTGCAACAGGAACCCGAGCAGGCCGCGCATTTCACCGAGCAGGCCATGACAGTCGCCAAAAGGGTCAGGTCGGAACGGGTCAACACCCGAATCCGCAAAACCACCGACACCGCCGTCCGGCACTTCGGCGACGTCCCCGCGGTCGTACAGCTGTCCGACCGGCTCGCGGTCGAACTGCCCGAGGTGGCGGAGACCGCCTAGCGCACGGCCGCCGGGCACCGCGGCCCCAGGCCACCCGGCGATCTCTGTCCCCACCCGTATACATCTTTCACCGAACCGGGGGACGGTTCATCTCCACGTAACACACGCGACTTCTTCGTCACGACGGTGAAACACCTTGCGGCATCGGCGGAAACCCGGCTCAGCCAATCTCAAGGCGAAAACCGGCCCACCACTGCACCGCCCGCTCGGGCCGTTCGGATGACGAGGAGACGCCGATGGCACCAGCCATCTTCACACTGGCCGCAGATGCGCCCAAGCTCGACTCCGGCAATACCGCATTTCTGCTGCTGAGCTCCGCGCTGGTGATGCTGATGACACCGGGGCTGGCGTTCTTCTACGGCGGTATGGTCCGGGTCAAGAGCGCCCTGAACATGCTGATGATGAGCTTCATCAGCCTGGGGATCATCACTCTGCTGTGGACCGGCTACGGATTCAGCTTCGCCTTCGACAGCGATCACGGCGGATTCATCGGCGGCACCACCTGGCTCGGCCTGCGCGACATCGCTCCCGATGACCTGTGGGGGGCCACCGGTACGCCGATATTCGCCTTCGCCGCCTTCCAGCTGATGTTCGCGATCATCACTCCGGCGCTGATCAGCGGCGCGCTCGCCGACCGCGTCAAGTTCGTCGCCTGGGCGGTCTTCATCGCCCTGTGGGCGACGCTGGTCTACTTCCCCGTCGCCCACTGGGTGTGGGGCGGCGGCTGGCTGATGAAGAAGGGCGTCATCGACTTCGCCGGTGGCACCGCGGTCCACATCAACGCCGGTGCGGCCGCGCTGGGCGTGATCCTGGTGATCGGCAAGCGGGTCGGCTTCAAGCGCGACCCGATGCGCCCGCACAGCATGCCGTGGGTCATGCTCGGTGCCGGTCTGCTGTGGTTCGGCTGGTTCGGCTTCAACGCCGGCTCCGAGATCACCGCCGACGGCGTCGCGTCCACGGTCTTCATCAACACCCAGATCGCCACCGCGGCCGCCATGATCGGCTGGCTGCTCTACGAGCGGGTCAGGCACGGCTCCTTCACCACCCTGGGCGCCGCGTCCGGTGCCGTCGCCGGTCTCGTCGCGATCACCCCGTCCTGCGCCTCGGTCAGCCCGCTGGGCGCCATCGCGGTCGGTGTCGTCGCCGGTGTGATCTGCGCCGCCGCGGTGGGCCTGAAGTACCGCTTCAACTACGACGACTCGCTCGACGTGGTCGGCGTCCACATGGTCGGCGGTATCGTCGGCTCGCTGCTGATCGGCCTGCTGGCCACCGGCGGTGTCGGCCAGGACGTCAAGGGCGTCTTCTACGGCGGCGGGTGGCACCAGTTCGGCATCCAGGCCATCGGTGTCTTCTCCGTCCTCGGTTACTCCCTGGTCGCCTCCGCGATCCTCGCCAAGGCCATCGACATGGTGATGGGCTTCCGGGTTCCCGAGGAGATCGAGATCAGCGGCATCGACCAGGCCGAGCACGCGGAGACCGCGTACGACTTCGCCGGCATCGGCAGCACAGGACACGCGGCGGCGCCCGCAGGCGTCGGGCCCGCGTCGAGCAAGAAGGTGGACGCGTGAAGCTCATCACCGCGGTCGTGAAGCCGCACCGCCTGGACGAGATCAAGGAAGCCCTGCAGGCCTTCGGGGTCCACGGCCTGACCGTGACCGAGGCCAGCGGGTACGGCAGACAGCGCGGCCACACCGAGGTCTACCGCGGCGCCGAGTACACCGTCGACCTGGTGCCGAAGATCCGCATAGAGGTCCTCGTCGAGGACTCCGACGCCGACCAGCTCATCGAGGTCGTGGTGAAAGCGGCCAGAACAGGCAAAATCGGAGACGGCAAGGTGTGGAGCCTCCCGGTCGACACGGCCGTCCGGGTCCGTACCGGCGAGCGCGGACCCGACGCGCTCTGATCCCCCGAACCCAGCGTGGAGAACGAGTGACCGACAGCGTCGAAGCGCAGGACGACAGTTACGCGGCGGCCCGGCTGCGCCTCCTCACCGAGGAGGCGCGGTCCGGGCCGCCGCGCCGCGCGGCCCTGGCCGCACTCACCGACCGCTGGCTCGGCGGACTCGCGACCGACGCCGCCGCGGCCACCGGCACCGGCGGCTGGGCCCTGCTCGCCGTCGGCGGCTACGGCCGCGGCGAGCTGTCGCCGCGCAGCGACCTGGACCTGGTGCTGCTGCACGACTCGGAGAAATCCGTCGGCGCCCTCGCCGACCGGCTCTGGTATCCGGTGTGGGACCTGGGCCTGGCCCTCGACCACTCGGTGCGCACCCCCGACGAGGCCCGCAAGGCCGCGGCCGACGACCTCAAGGTCCAGCTCGGCCTGCTCGACGCCCGCCACCTCGCCGGCGACACCGCGCTCAGCTCCGCCCTGCGCACCTCGGTGCTCGCCGACTGGCGCAACCAGGCGCCCAAGCGGCTGCCCGCGCTGCTCGAGCTGTGCCAGGAGCGGGCGGAACGCCAGGGCGAGCTGTCCTACCTGCTCGAACCCGACCTCAAGGAGGCCCGCGGCGGCCTGCGCGACGCCACCGCGCTGCGGGCCGTCGCCGCCTCCTGGCTGGCTGACGCGCCGCGCGAGGGCCTGGAGGAGGCCCGTACCCGGCTGCTGGACGCCCGCGACGCCCTGCACCTGGTCACCGGGCGGGCCACCGACCGGCTCGCCCTCCAGGAGCAGGACCAGGTCGCCGCCGCGCTCGGCCTGCTCGACGCCGACACCCTGCTGCGCGAGGTCTACGAGGCCGCCCGGCGGATCGCCTACGCCTCCGACGTCACCTGGCGGGAGGTCGGCCGGGTGCTGCGGGCCCGCGACGCCCGGCCCCGCCGCCGGCTGCTCGGCCGCAGCAGGAGCGTCCCTGCGGGCAACGCACCCGAGCGCGTACCGCTGGCCGAAGGAGTCGTGGAGCAGGAGGGCGAGGCGGTGCTCGCGCTCGCCGCGAAGCCCGACCGCGACCCCGTCCTGCCGCTGCGCGCCGCCGCTGCCGCCGCCCAGGCCGGCCTGCCGCTGTCGCTGCACGCGGTGCGGCGGCTGGCCGCGGCGGCCCGGCCGCTGCCCGTGCCGTGGCCGGCGGAGGCCCGCGAGCAGCTGCTGACGCTGCTCGGCGCGGGCGAGTCCACCGTGCAGGTGTGGGAGGCGCTGGAGGCCGAGGGCCTGATCACCCGGCTGCTGCCGGACTGGGAGCGGGTCCGCTGCCGCCCGCAGCGCAACGCGGTGCACCGCTTCACCGTCGACCGGCACCTGGTCGAGACCGCCGTGCAGGCCGCCGGCCTGACCCGCCGGGTCGGCCGCCCCGACCTGCTGCTGACCGCGGCCCTGCTGCACGACATCGGCAAGGGCTGGCCCGGCGACCACAGCGAGGCCGGCGAGGTCATCGCCCGCGACGTCGCGACCAGGATCGGCTTCGGTACCGCCGACGCCGACACCCTGGCGCTGCTCGTACGCCACCACCTGCTGCTGATCGACACCGCGACCCGGCGCGACCTGGACGACCCGGAGACCGTTCGCGCGGTCGCCGGCACCGTACGGGACACCTCCACGCTGGAGCTGCTGGCCGCGCTCACCGAGGCCGACGCGCTGGCCACCGGTCCCGCCGCCTGGAGCACCTGGCGGGCCTCGCTGCTGGCCGAGCTGGTGGAGCGGGTCGCGGCGGCGCTGGACACCGGCGACGTGCCGGAGGCCGCGGACCGCGACTCCACCGCGGAGGAGGAACGCCTCGCCATCGAGGCCGCCCGCACCGGCGGCCCGGTGCTCGCCCTGCACGCCCACGCCGAGCCCGACGGCGAGGGCGAGGCCCTGGACGAGGGGCTGGGCGTGGAGCTGCTGCTCGCCGCCCCCGACCGGCCCGGGCTGCTCGCCCAGGCCGCCGGCGTCCTGGCGCTGCACCGGCTCGGCGTCAGGGCCGCCGACCTGCGGGCGGTCGACCCGGTGGGGGAGGGCCAGGTCGCGCTGCTCAGCTGGCGGGTCTCGGCCGAATACGGCGCCCTGCCGGAGACCGCCAGGCTGCGGGCCGACCTGGCGCGCGCCTTCGAAGGCACCCTGGACATCGAGGCCAGGCTCGCCGAGCGGGAGGCTGCCTACCCCCGGCGGCGCGGCATCACCCCGCCGCCACCCCGGGTCAGCGTCGCGCCCGGCCACACCTCGCAGACCGCCACGGTGATCGAGGTGCGCGCCCACGACGCCCCCGGCCTGCTGCACCGCATCGGCCTGGCGCTGACCGCGACCGGGGTCACCGTCCGCTCGGCGCGTATCTCCACGCTGGGGGCCAACGCGGTCGACGCCTTCTACGTCGTCGGCAAGGACGGCAGCCCGCTGTCCCCGCCACGGGCGGCGGACGTGGCCCGCCAGGTGGAGGCGGCGCTGCGCTGAGCCCGGCCGAGAGTCCTACCCGGCGGCTGCTTGCGCCGGGCAGGACCGGCTCGGTCCCCGGGCCGGATACCCTGGAAGGCGATCGTCTCCGCCCCCGACCCCGAGGATCTGCGACCACCGTGTTCGACACTCTGTCTGATCGCCTCGCGAATACCTTCAAGACCCTCCGGGGGCGCGGCCGTCTGTCCGAGGCGGACATCGACGCCACCGCGCGCGAGATCCGGATCGCGCTTCTCGAGGCGGACGTGGCGCTGCCCGCCGTGCGCGCCTTCATCGCCAACGTCAAGGAACGCGCCTCCGGGGCCGAGGTCTCGCAGGCGCTGAACCCCGCCCAGCAGGTCATCAAGATCGTCAACGACGAGCTGATCACCATCCTGGGCGGCGAGACCCGGCGGCTGCGCTTCGCCAAGCAGCCGCCCACCGTGATCATGCTGGCCGGCCTCCAGGGCGCGGGAAAGACCACGCTGGCCGGCAAGCTCGGCAAGTGGCTGCAGGGCCAGGGCCACACCCCGCTGCTGGTCGCCTGCGACCTCCAGCGGCCGAACGCCGTCAACCAGCTCAGCGTGGTCGCCGAGCGCGCCGGCGTCGCGGTCTACGCGCCCGAGCCCGGCAACGGCGTCGGCGACCCGGTCAAGGTCGCCAGGGACTCGATCGAGTTCGCCACCTCGCGGCAGTACGACATCGTGATCGTCGACACCGCGGGCCGCCTCGGTGTCGACCAGGAACTGATGCGGCAGGCCGCGGACATCCGCGACGCCACCCACCCCGACGAGATCCTCTTCGTCGTCGACGCGATGATCGGCCAGGACGCGGTCAACACCGCGGAGGCCTTCCGCGACGGCGTCGGCTTCGACGGCGTGGTGCTCTCCAAGCTCGACGGCGACGCCCGTGGCGGTGCGGCCCTGTCGATCGCGCACGTCACCGGCAAGCAGATCATGTTCGCCTCGAACGGTGAGAAGCTGGACGACTTCGACGCGTTCCACCCGGACCGGATGGCGTCGCGCATCCTGGGCATGGGCGACATGCTGTCGCTGATCGAGAAGGCCGAGCAGACCTTCAGCCAGGCCGAGGCCGAGAAGATGGCGGCCAAGCTGGCGAAGGGCCCCAAGGAATTCACGCTGGACGACTTCCTGGCGCAGATGGAGCAGGTCCGCAAGATGGGCTCGATCTCCAAGCTGCTCGGGATGCTGCCGGGCATGGGCCAGATCAAGGACCAGATCAACAACCTGGACGAGCGGGACGTCGACCGCACCGCGGCGATCATCAAGTCGATGACCCCGGGCGAGCGTGCCGACCCGCACCTGATCAACGGCTCCCGCAGGGCGCGTATCGCCAAGGGCTCGGGTGTCGAGGTCAGCGCGGTCAAGAGCCTGGTGGAGCGGTTCTTCGAGGCGCGCAAGATGATGTCCCGGATGGCCCAGGGCGGCGGCATGCCCGGGATGCCGGGGATGCCCGGCATGGGCGGTGGTCCGGGGCGGCAGAAGAAGCAGCAGAAGCAGGCCAAGGGCAAGCGGCAGAGCGGCAACCCGATGAAGCGCAAGGCCGACGCGGCCGCCGCCGCCGCGCGCCGCGAGGAGCAGCATCAGGACGGGGGCGCCGAGCAGGGCGGCGGCAGCCCGTTCGGCCTGCCGGGCGGCGGCAAGGACTTCGAACTGCCCGACGAGTTCAAGAAGTTCATGGGCTGATGCGGGCGCCTTTCGGCGTCGCGGGATGATGGGTGCATGCGCGTATCGATCAGAGAACCCAGGTCCAGTGACACCGAGGCGCACCGCAGTGCGGTGCTGCGGTCGGTCGAGCATCTCTCGCCGTGGAATCCGGTGGAGCCGGACGGCCTGCCCGAGCTGCTGCGGCGGCAGGGCGCCGGCCTGCGGACCTTCCTGATCTTCGACAACGAGGACGGCGGCATCGTCGGCAAGTGCAATGTCGCCAACATCGTGCTGGCCCGCTTCCGCAACGCCGCCCTCGGTTACGACAGTTACGTGCCCTACAACGGGACCGGCCGGATGACCGAGGGCCTGCGGCTGGTGGTGGACCGCTGCTTCGCCGCCGAGCCGGGCGGCCTCGGCCTGCACCGGCTGGAGATCAGCGTCCAGCCGGACAACGTCCGCTCGGTGGCGATGGCCAAGCGGCTCGGCTTCCGGCACGAGGGGTTCTCGCCGCGGATGCTGTTCATCAACGACGCCTGGCGCGACCACGAACGCTTCGCCATGACCGCGGAGGAGTGGCCGGGCCTCTAGCCGGGCATCAGCCGCGCTTCCGGCCGGCCCCGGCCGCGGCTCAGCCGAGCAGCGGGGCCAGGCCGCCGTCGCGGCGGGCCAGCGCCTCCAGCTCGTCCAGCGCGCGCACCGCCCGCCCGGCCGCCTCCGGGTCCCGCGCCGCCAGCCCGCTCGCGGCGAACTCGTCCTCGTCCAGCCGCAACACCAGGCTGCCGTCGGCCGACACCCACAGGTCGAGGTCCAGGTCCTCCGAGGTGAGCACGCCCGCCGCGACCATGACCGGCCGGGCGACATCGCAGTACCAGCCCTTGGGCACGCCGCGGGCGTCCCGCACCTCCTTGACCGCGTACCACCGGTCGCGCCAGTAGTGCTCGGTGAACAGGTCGCCGGGCTCGAAGCGCACGAAGCCGAAGTCGCGCACCTGCGGCAGCGACCAGGGTGCGGTCACGGTCACCTGGACACCGTCGTCGGCGACCACGGTGGCGGGGTAGCGGACCTTCTCACGGCCGGCCTTGACCAGGCGCACGGACGCCGGGGCGCCGGGCGGCAGGAGGGTGGTGGGCATGCCCTCACCCTTGCCGATACCGCGCCTGGCGGCCACCGGGTTTCCTGTCGGGCGGGTCAGACGCGGGCGATCAGATAGCGGAAGACGTTCTCCATCCGGACCGTGCCGTCCGGACGCCGGTAGGGGTGCAGGGCCTCGGCGACCTCCTTCTCCACCTGCTGCTTGTCGGTGGCGGCCACCGCCGGGTCGAACAGGCCGGTCGACAGCAGGCCGCGTACCGCGCTCGCCTGGTTCTGGTAGCCGAACGGGCACGACACCCGCCCCGAGCCGTCAGGCCGCAGCCCGGCGCCCCTTGCCAGGTCCTCCAGGTCGTCCCGGCCGCTGAGCCGCGGTGCGGGGGCGGCGGGGCCGCGGGGTTCGGCGAGCCGGGTGGCGACCTTCAGCACCCTGGCGGCCGAGCAGCGTTCCGGCGGCCCCCAGCCGGCCAGCACCACGACGCTGCCCGGGCGGGTCACGGCGGCGACGGCCGCCAGCGCGGGCCGCAGCTCGTCCGCGGGGGTGGCCGGGTCCAGGGCGGTGACGACGTTGTGGCCGCCCGCGCGCAGGTCCTGCGTTCCGGGTGCGCCGGCGCGCAATGAGGGCGGTGCGGCGGTCGTACGCGCGCCCCGCGGTAAGGTACCGGGTCTCTTCGGTCCGGCGAGTCTTTCCCCCGCCAGGCGCAGCCGGTCGGGGTCGGCGTCGTATCCGGTGACGGCCGCGCCGCGGGCCGCCGCGAGCAGCAGCGCGAGGCCGGAACCGCAGTTCAGGGCGAGGAGCCCGGTGCCGGGACCGACGTCGAGCCGGTCGTGCACGGTGTCGTAGAGCGGTACGAGCATGCGTTCCTGGATCTCCGCCCAGTCCCGTGCCCGGTCGTGGTGTGCCGTCGCCGGCCTGGATCCGCGATAGAGGGTAGGTGCCATCGAAGCCCCAATCAGCCACGCTTCGCCGTGTTCCCCCCAGGGAATGTGTGCCGTTTTCGCCCCCCGAGAGCCAGACAACTGCTCTTTGCCCGTGGCGTCCAGGGCCCGGGGGAGTCGTTTTTCACCCGTTCCGCGGCCGGTTCCACGGGCGTAACCGATTCACGCTGCGGGGGCGGCGGCACGTACCATCGCCCCATGGCAAAGGCTCCCGTTCTCACCCCCCAGGCGGACGACTTCCCGCGCTGGTACCAGGACCTGATCAACAAGGCAGAGCTGGCCGACAACGGCCCGGTCCGCGGCACCATGGTCATCAGGCCGTACGGCTACGGCCTGTGGGAGCGGATGCAGCAGGACATGGATCTGCGGATCAAGGAAGCGGGCGCGCAGAACGCGTACTTCCCGCTCTTCATCCCGCAGTCCTACCTGACTCGGGAGGCCGAGCACGTCGAGGGCTTCGCGCCGGAGCTGGCGGTCGTCACGCACGCGGGCGGCAAGGAGCTGGACGAGCCGATCGTGGTGCGCCCCACCTCCGAGACGATCATCAACGAGTACTTCTCCAAGTGGGTGCAGAGCTACCGGGACCTGCCCCTGCTGATCAACCAGTGGGCGAACGTGGTGCGGTGGGAGCTGCGCCCCCGGCTCTTCCTGCGCACCACCGAATTCCTCTGGCAGGAGGGCCACACCGCCCACGCCACCTACGAGGACGCCCGCGACTACGCCTCGCTGATCCAGCGCGAGGTCTACGCCGACTTCATGACCAACGTGCTGGCGATGGACGTGGTGCTGGGCCGCAAGACGGTCAAGGAGCGCTTCGCGGGGGCGATCAACACCCTCACCCTCGAAGGCATGATGGGCGACGGCAAGGCCCTGCAGCTGGGCACCAGCCACGAGCTGGGCCAGAACTTCGCGAAGGCCTTCCACACGCAGTACCTGTCCAAGGACGGTGCCCAGGAGCACGTCTGGCAGACCTCCTGGGGCAGCACCACCCGCATGATCGGCGCGCTGGTGATGATGCACGGCGACGACAACGGGCTGCGGGTGCCGCCGCGGCTGGCCCATGTGCAGGTCGTGGTGCTGGCGATCAAGGGCGACGACGAGGTCGTGGCCAAGGTGCGGGAGATCGGCGACCGCCTCAAGGCCGCCGGGCTGCGGGTCGTGGTCGACGACCGCACCGACACCCCGTTCGGCCGCCGGGCGGTCGACTGGGAGCTCAAGGGCGTGCCGGTGCGGGTCGAGGTCGGCCCGCGCGACCTGGAAGCGGGCACCGCGGTGCTGGCCCGGCGCATCCCCGGCGGCAAGACGCCGGTCTCGATCGACAGCCTCGCCGAGCTGCTGCCCGCCGTGCTTGAGGAGGACCAGGCGCACCTGCTGCGCGAGTCCCGCGAACGTCGGGAATCCCGCACTGTGGACGTCGCGACCATCGAGGAGGCGGCCGAGGCCGCCGCCACCGGCTGGGCGCGCATCCCGTGGGCCGACCTCGGCCCGGAGGGCGAGGCGAAGCTCGCCGAGCAGGGCATTTCGGTGCGCTGCCTGGTCACCAAGGACGGCGGGGTGCCGGACGCGGACGACACTCCTGGCACGCTGGCGATCGTCGCGCGGGCGTACTAGCGGGCGTACTGCGGCCGCGGACGGCCGCCGGTGTCCGCTGACCGAAAACCGATGTACGTAATACGTGGTTCGTCCAACGTTGGGGCGGGTGCGCGGGTTCTCCACTGTCCTCCGCACCCGCCCTGCGTCATGCCCATCCACGCCCATCCACGGCGCATCATCCGGAACTGACCGATCAGTGCAAATTAATTGGGCTGGCCCGGAATCGGAACACCGGGAGCGCCCGGCTCGTTGTCACGGCGTGAGCACGACACCACCTGTCCTCGCCGCCGAGCTGGCAGTCGCGTGGGCCGACATTCAACGGCACCACCCCGAGCTGCCCGATCTGGCCGCCCCCGAGTCCCTGATCGGAGAGTCGTCATCCGCCTGCGGAAACGCGCTCTCCTTCGAAAGGCTGCTGCATGAGGCCGTGCACGGGATCGCCGCAGCCCGCGGCATCCGTGACACCTCGCGTGCCGGCCGCTACCACAACCGCCGATTCCTGGCCATCGCCGACGAGATGGGCCTCGACCACGCGGAGGAGCCGCATCCCAGCAGCGGGTTCTCGCTCGTGGTGATGCGCCCGGACACCCGGAAGCGATACCGGGCGACCATCGACCGGCTGCAACGCGCCCTCAAGGCCCACACCGTGGCCACCACGGCGGACACCGCGAGCTCCTTCCGCGGGCCCGCCGCACGCCATGGGTCTTCGGGCGGCGGAGTGCGGGTCAAGGCGGTCTGCGACTGCGGGCGCAATGTACGCGTCGTGCCGTCCGTCCTGGCCCAGGCGCCGATCATGTGCGGGGCCTGCGGGCAGCCGTTCCGTATCCCGGAGGTCGTGGGCGCCGCCTGAGTGTGGCAGAATGTCCAGCTGAGAACTCGACAGCCGTGCAGGAACCCTCTCTCCTTCGGCTGACGCGTCCATCGGGCGCAACGACTCCCACAACCCCACGTGGAGGTCCGCTGTGCCCAAACACGTCAATTCCAGGAGAACCCACTCCCGTGGCAGTCAAGATCAAGCTGAAGCGTCTGGGCAAGATCCGTTCGCCTCACTACCGCATCGTCGTCGCCGACTCCCGTACCCGCCGTGACGGCCGGGCCATCGAGGAGATCGGTCTGTACCACCCGGTGCAGAACCCGTCGCGCATCGAGGTCGACTCGGACCGCGCCCAGTACTGGCTCTCCGTCGGCGCCCAGCCGACCGAGCCGGTGCTCGCCATTCTCAAGCTCACCGGTGACTGGCAGAAGTACAAGGGCCTTGAGGCCCCCGCGCCGCTGCTGGTCGCCGAGCCGAAGGCCGACAAGCGCGCCCTGTTCGAGGCCGCGGCCAAGGACAGCGCCGACGAGCCCAAGGGTGAGGCGATCACCCCCAAGGCGAAGAAGGCCGACAAGAAGTCCGACGACACCGCCGAGGCCCCGGCCGCGGCTGAGTCCACCGAGGCCTGAGCGTGCTTGAGGAGGCTCTTGAGCACCTCGTGAAGGGCATCGTCGACAACCCCGACGATGTGCAGGTGGACATGCGCACCCTGCGCCGCGGCAGCGTGCTTGAGGTCCGGGTACACCCCGACGACCTCGGCAAGGTGATCGGCCGCAACGGCCGTACCGCCCGCGCGCTGCGCACGGTGGTGGGCGCGCTCGGCGGCCGTGGTATCCGCGTCGACCTGGTCGACGTCGACCAGGTGCGCTGAGCACCGGCCGTACCGCACGGAAAACCGGCTCGGGCCGGGGGTGGCGATGCCGCTCCCGGCCCGAGCTGTATGCCGTACGACCCCGGTGTCGTGCGGCATGGACGACGCAGGACCCGGACCAGGTACGAGAGGTGAAGCGCTCCATGCAGCTGGTAGTCGGCAGGATCGGCCGCGCCCATGGCATCAAGGGCGAGGTGAGCATAGAGGTGCGTACCGACGAGCCGGAGCTGCGGCTCGCGCCGGGCGCCGTGCTGGCCACGGACCCGGCCGCCACCGGACCGCTGACCATCGCCACCGGGCGGGTGCACAGCGGGCGGCTGATGCTGCGCTTCGAGGGCGTCAGCGACCGCACCGGCGCCGAGGCGCTGCGCAACACGCTGCTGATCGCCGAGGTGGACCCGGCGGAGACCCCGGAGGACCCCGAGGAGTTCTACGACCACCAGCTGATCGACCTCGACGTGGTCACCGTCGACGGCCGCGAGATCGGCAGGATCGCCGAGATCAGCCACCTGCCGTACCAGGACCTGCTGGTCGTCCGGCGCCCGGACGAGACCGAGGTGCTGATCCCCTTCGTCGCCGAGTTCGTGCCCGAGATCGACCTGGAGGAGCAGCGCGCGGTGATCGACCCGCCGCCCGGACTGCTGGACGACGAGATCCAGGACACCGCGGAAGCGGCCGGCGACAGCACGGTGGACGGCGGCTGAGATGCGGATCGACGTCGTCACGATCTTCCCCGAGTATCTCGACCCGCTGAAGGTCTCGCTGGTCGGCAAGGCCCGCGCCGCAGGACGGCTGGACGTCCAGGTGCACGACCTGCGCGACTGGGCCCACGACCGGCACAACACCGTCGACGACACCCCGTACGGCGGTGGCCCGGGCATGGTGATGATGACCGGGCCGTGGGGCGAGGCGCTGGACGAGACCATGGCCATCGGTTACGAGGCGGGTGCCTGCCATCCCGCGCTGGTCGTCCCCACCCCGAGCGGGCGGCCCTTCACCCAGGCACTCGCCGCGGAACTGTCCGCGCGGCCCTGGCTGATCTTCGCCCCCGCCCGCTACGAGGGCATCGACGCCCGGCTCACCGCCGAGTACCGCACCAGGGTGCCGGTGTACGAGGTCTCCATCGGCGACTACGTCCTGGCCGGCGGCGAGGCGGCGGTGCTGGTCATCACCGAGGCGGTGGCCCGGCTGCTGCCCGGCGTCCTCGGCAACGCCCAGTCGCACCGGGACGACTCCTTCGCGCCGGGCGCCATGGCCGACCTGCTGGAGGGGCCGGTCTTCACCAAGCCCCCGCAGTGGCGCGGCCGCGGCATCCCCGAGGTGCTGCTCAGCGGCCACCACGGCAAAATCGCCCGCTGGCGGCGGGACGAGGCACTGCGGCGTACGGTCGCCAACCGGCCCGACCTGGTGCGACGTTGCGACCCGTCCGTCTTCGACCGGCGAGACCGGGAGATGCTCAGCATCCTGGGCTGGCAGCCGGGCCCGGACGGACGATTTGGGCCGAGCCCCTACGCCGTGGAAGAATGAGCGGCTGCTGCCCGTCCGGCGCGCGCCCCTGCCACAGGGGGAACGACGCCCGCCGGCACCGGCGGCCCACCCATGACGAACCACCACGTTCCGTCGATGACCTGTGGCATCGGCGAGGAAAGCAGACATCACCATGACCAACCTGATCGAGAGCCTCAACGGCGCCTCGCTGCGCACCGACATCCCGGCCTTCCGCCCGGGTGACACCGTCAACGTCCACGTGCGGGTCATCGAGGGCAACCGCTCCCGTGTGCAGCAGTTCAAGGGCGTCGTCATCCGCCGTCAGGGCGCGGGCGTCAGCGAGACCTTCACGGTCCGCAAGGTCAGCTTCTCCGTCGGTGTCGAGCGCACCTTCCCGGTGCACACCCCGATCGTCGAGAAGATCGAGGTCGTCACCCGCGGCGACGTCCGCCGCGCCAAGCTGTACTTCCTCCGTGAGCTGCGCGGCAAGGCCGCGAAGATCAAGGAGAAGCGCGACAACTGAGCCGTAGCGGTATCCAGGGGACGGCCGGATAGGCTCTGGCCTCGATGGACACCGAAGCAGCCACACCGGAACGCGACCGTTCCTCTGCCGCCGACGAGGCGGAGCCTGAGGAGCGGTCGCGTTCCGTCGTGCTGCGGCGGAGACTGGCGCGGGCGCTGCCGGTGTGGTGGGCCGAGTGGCGGCGGACGATCCTGCTGGCGCTCGCCGGTGTGGCCGCGCTGCTGCTGGTCAGCACTTTCGTGGTGCAGCCCTTCCAGGTGCCCAGCGGCTCGATGGAGGGCACGCTGCGGATCGGTGACCGGGTACTGGTGGACAAGCTGGCGTACCGCTTCGGCGGCACTCCGCAGCGGGGGGACGTGATCGTGTTCGACGGCGACGGGTCGTTCACGCAAACCGGCGGCACGGACTTCGTGAAGCGGGTCATCGGGGTCGGCGGCGACCGGGTCACCTGTTGCGACGCGCAGGGACGGCTGCAGGTCAACGGCCGTCCGCTGGACGAGACCTACCTTTATGCGGGGGACACCCCGTCCCGGGTACCGTTCGACATCGTGGTACCGGACGGAAGACTCTGGGTGATGGGCGACCATCGCGACGACTCGCGTGATTCTCGCGACCACCTCGGCGATCCCGGCGGCGGTACGGTTCCGGTCGGCCGGGTGATCGGCCGCGCCGACTGGATCGGCTGGCCGGTCGGCCACTGGACCAGGCTGCGCCGGCCCGTGACCTTCGCCGCCGTTCCCGCCCCGGCCGGCCCGCATGGGTAACCGCGGCAGGGCGCGCCCGGCCGGTGGCCGGGCGGCCGGGGAAGCAGGTTCCGCCGAGGAGCCGGCCGGCGAGGACGATCTGAACCCGCCCAGACTGCCGGGCAAGACCCGGATCGAGCGGCGCAAGCTCGCCCGCAAGGTCCGCCGCAAGCGGCGCCGCTCGCTGGCCCGTGAGGTGCCGCTGCTGGTCATGGTGGCGCTGCTGATCGCGCTGGTGCTCAAGACCTTCCTGCTCCAGGCGTTCGTGATCCCGTCAGGATCGATGGAGCAGACCATCAAGATCGGCGACCGGGTGCTGGTGGACAAGCTCACCCCCTGGTTCGGCGCCCAGCCGCACCGCGGCGACGTGGTCGTCTTCCAGGACCCGGGCGGCTGGCTGTCGGGCGAGCCGGCGCCGGCCCCGGACCCGGTGGTCATCAAGCAGGTCAAGCAGTTCTTCACCTTCATCGGGCTGCTGCCCGCCACCGGTGAACAGGACCTGATCAAGCGGGTGATCGGGGTCGGCGGCGACACGGTGGAGTGCTGCGACGCCCAGGGCCGGCTGCTCGTCAACGGCAAGCCGCTGGACGAGCCCTATCTGTACCCGGGCAACCCGCCCTCGCTGAAGAAGTTCGTCGACCACGTACCGCAGGGACGCCTGTGGGTGATGGGCGACCACCGCTCGGACTCGGCGGACTCGCGCTACCACGTCGACCAGCCCGGCGGCGGCACCATCCCGGAGAGCCTGGTGGTCGGGCGGGCCTTCGTGATCGGCTGGCCGATCGGCCACTGGCAGCGGCTGAAGGAACCAGCGACCTTCGGCGCGGTGCCCGCGCCGGGGTCGGCCGCCGCGGCGGCCACAGGTGAGCCCACTAGGGTGGGCTCGGCCAACAACGGTCAAAGGACGAACCGGCTACCGACTCCTGCGGAACTCTCGCTCGTTATGGGAGTGGCGGGCCTGCGCCGGATGGGGCGCGGGCGGCGGTCTGGAGTGAGGAGTGGATGTGGGGGACCTGGTGGTCGGCGCGCGGTCTGGACCCGGCGAGCCCGAGAAGCGGGATTCCGAGGTGCCCCCGGCCGACGAATCGGCGGCAGACGCCCCGGTCCCCGGACGGCCCCCGGCCGGGCCGGCGTACGACGACAGGACGGGTATGACGACGGCGGAGCATGACCCGGCCTCCGGTGGCGGTACGGCGAACGGCAGGTGGGTCGAGGACCCCGCGCCGGGTGCCGCGCTGCCCGGCAACGGCATTCCGGCGATGGCGCCCGGCGCCCCCGGTGACCCGGTGGGGCCGGTCGGCCCCGCGGATCCGCGGCGGGAGAAGGACGACGAGGACGCGGAGCGGTCCCACCGCGACGACAACCGCAAGCAGCGGTCGTTCTGGAAGGAACTGCCGCTGCTGATCGGGATCGCCCTGGTGCTGGCGCTGCTGATCAAGACGTTCCTGGTGCAGGCCTTCTCCATCCCGTCCGACTCGATGAACAACACCCTGCTCAAGGGCGACCGGGTGCTGGTCGACAAGCTCACCCCCTGGTTCGGCTCCACGCCGAGCCGTGGCGAGGTCGTCGTCTTCCACGACCCGGGCGGCTGGCTGCCGGAGAATCCCTCCCCCAGCAGCAACGTGGTGGTGCGCGGCCTGCAGAAGGGCCTGAGCTTCATCGGCCTGATGCCCTCGGCCGACGAGAAGGACCTGATCAAGCGGGTGATCGGCGTCGGCGGTGACACGGTCTCCTGCAAGGGCACCGGACCGCTGATGGTCAACGGCAAGGCGCTCGACGAGCCGTACGTCTTCCCGGGCAACACCGCGTGCAGCCCGGAGGTGCCCTTCACCGTGCACGTGCCCAAGGGCAGGATCTGGGTGATGGGCGACCACCGCCAGGACTCGCTCGACTCCCGCTTCCACACCACGCTCCCCGGCGGCGGCACCGTCCCGAACAGCGACGTGGTGGGCCGAGCGGTCGTGGTGGCCTGGCCGGTCAACCGCTGGGACGTGCTCTCCATCCCCGGCACCTTCTCGCAGCCCGGCATCAATGCCGCGGGTGCGGCCATCCCGACGGCGGCCGGCCTGGCCGGCGCGCTGCCGCTGGTGATGTGGCGCAGGCGGCGGCTGCTGTCCAGGGCCGAGCCGGTGCAGGCGGCCGCTCAGGACTGCTGACCCGGGGCCGTACCGCCCGGTAGGGTTCCGGTCCATGAGCAGCAGCAGCGGCGCGATGACCGGCACCGGCACCACAGGGAGCAGCACCGTAGGACGCGGCACAGCCGGTGGCCGGGGCGGTATCGGCCACCGGCTTTCCGGTATAGCCATCGCCGTGGGCTGCGTGCTCTTCCTGGGCGCGGCGGTCTGGGGAGCCCTGATCTACCGCCCGTACACGGTGCCGACGAATTCGATGGTGCCCACCGTGCAGCCCGGTGACCGGCTGCTGGCCCAGAAGGTGTCGGGCTCCGCGGTGCACCGCGGCGACGTGGTGGTCTTCCAGGACAAGCTGTGGGGCGCCGAGCCGCTGGTCAAGCGCGTTGTCGGGGTCGGCGGCGACGTGGTGGCCTGCTGCGACGCGCAGGGCCGGCTGACGGTGAACGGCAAGCCGGTCGACGAGACCTATCTCAAGGGCGGCGGCCCGGCCTCGATGGAGCCCTTCAGTACCCGGGTCCCCGCCGGCGACCTCTTCCTGCTCGGCGACAACCGCGCGGTCTCCGAGGACTCCCGTATCCACCTGGCCGACGCCCAGGGCGGTGCTGTGCCGGCCGGCGACGTCCGCGGCCGGGTGGACGGCATCGCCTGGCCCGCGTCCCGGATGGGCCTGCTGGCGCGCACCTCCGCCTTCGGCGCGATCCCGGGCGGCGGATCGCCGGGGCAGGGTCCCCTCGGCTCGCTGGTCATCGCGGTCATCGCCGGCGCGGTGCTGATCCTGGGCGGTGCGGCCTACGACCCGCTGGCCAGACTGCTGAGGCGCAGGTGATCACCGCGGACGTGCGGGTGCGGGGAAGTTCCGCGCGGTCGTGAGACCGTGTGACGCACAATGGGGGCACGCACGGCTGAAGGGGAACACACGATGAGCGCCGAGGACCTCGAAAAGTACGAGACCGAGATGGAGCTGAAGCTCTACAGGGAGTACCGCGACGTCGTCGGCCTGTTCAAGTACGTGATCGAGACCGAACGGCGCTTCTACCTCACCAACGACTACGAGATGCAGGTGCGCTCGGTGCAGGGTGAGGTGTTCTTCGAGGTCTCCATGGCCGACGCCTGGGTCTGGGACATGTACAGGCCGGCCCGCTTCGTGAAGCAGGTGCGGGTGCTCACGTTCAAGGACGTGAACATCGAGGAGCTCAACAAGGCGGATCTGGATCTGCCGTCGGACGACTCCGGCTTCAACAACTGAGGCGCGCGGAGAGTTATCCACAGGCTTGAGAGCAAGATCATCGTGAGGGCGGCTCACTCTGTCACAGTCAGTGACGGAGGTGGTACGCATGAACGCGCGAGGTGCGCTGGGGCGGTACGGCGAGGAGGTCGCGGTCCGCGCCCTGCTGGCGGCGGGCCTGACGGTGGTCGGGCGGAACTGGCGGCACGGCCGCCGCGGTGAGATCGACATCCTCGCGACCGAGGGTGACGCCCTGGTGGTCTGCGAGGTCAAGACCCGGCGGGCCGGGCCCTTCCAGCACCCGATGGCGGCGCTTCCCCCGGCGAAACTGGACCGGCTGCGGACGCTGGCCGAGCGATGGACCGCCGAGCACGGCGGGGCGCCACCGGGCGGGGTGCGGATCGACCTGATCGGCGTGATCCTGCCCGACCGCGGCGCTCCCGCGGTGGAGCACGTGCGGGGGGTGGCGTGATGGGCTTCGCCCGTACGTGCTCGGTCGCGCTGATCGGCGTCGAGGGTGTGGTCGTGGAGGTCCAGGCCGACCTGGAACCGGGCCTCGCGGCCTTCACCCTGGTCGGCCTGCCCGACAAGAGCCTGGTCGAGAGCCGGGACCGGGTGCGCGCCGCGATCGTGAACAGCGGTGAGACCTGGCCGCAGAAGAAGCTCACCGTCGGCCTGAGCCCAGCCTCCGTCCCGAAGGGCGGCTCGGGGTTCGACCTGGCCGTGGCCTGCGCGCTGCTCGCCGCGAACGAGCGGATCGCCCCCAAGTCCATCGCCGACCTGATGATGATCGGCGAGCTCGGCCTCGACGGCCGGGTCCGCCCGGTGCGGGGCGTGCTGCCCGCGGTGCTCGCGGCGGCCGAGGCGGGGTATCGCCATGTGGTGGTCCCCGAGCGCACCACGGCGGAGGCCTCGCTGGTCCCCGGCGTCGCGGTGCTCGGCGTGCGCAGCCTGCGCCAGCTGGTGGCGGTGCTCAACGACGAGCCGGTCCCCGAGGAGGAGGACGAGGGCCCCTACGGGGAGGGCAGGCCCGATCCCATGCTGGCCGGGCTGACCGTGCCCGGCGGCGGGGTGGGCTCGGGCCTGGCCACCAGCCTCGGCGGCGGTACCGCGGACAGCGGCAGGGCGGTCGGCCCCGACCTGGCCGACGTGGCCGGGCAGTCCGTCGCCCGGCTCGCCCTGGAGGTGGCCGCGGCCGGCGCCCACCACCTCTATCTGAAGGGTCCGCCAGGTGCCGGCAAGACGATGCTGGCCGAGCGGCTGCCCGGCATCCTGCCCGCGCTGTCCCGCCAGGAGTCCCTTGAGGTCACCGCGGTCCACTCGGTGGCCGGCATCCTCCCCGCGGGCCGCCCGCTGGTGGACTCGCCCCCCTTCTGCGCGCCCCACCACTCGGCCACCATGCCGTCGCTGGTCGGTGGCGGCAGCGGACTGCCCAGGCCGGGAGCGGTGTCGCTGGCGCACCGTGGGGTGCTCTTCCTGGACGAAGCGCCGGAATTCACCGTGAAAGCCCTCGAAGCGCTGCGGCAGCCGCTGGAGTCCGGCCATGTGGTGGTGGCCCGCTCGGCCGGGGTGATGCGGCTGCCGGCCCGCTTCATGCTGGTGCTGGCGGCGAATCCGTGCCCGTGCGGGAGGTATTCGCTGCTGGGCGCGGGCTGCGAGTGCTCGCCGACGGCGGTGCGCCGCTATCAGGCCAGGCTGTCGGGGCCGCTGCTCGACCGGGTGGACCTGCGGGTCGAGGTGGAGGCGGTCAGCCGCTCGGAGCTGATCGGCCGCGGCCCGGGGGAGAGCACCGCCGTCGTCGCCGCCCGGGTGCGGGAGGCCAGGGAGCGGGCCGCCGTGCGCTACGCCGACACCCCGTGGCGGGCCAACGGTGACGTCCCCGGCCATGAGCTGCGCACCCGCTGGCCGGTCGCCTCCGGCGCGATGCACCCGGCCGAGCGGGACATGGAGCGCGGGCTGCTCACCGCCCGGGGCCTGGACCGGGTGCTGCGGGTGGCCTGGACGCTGGCCGACCTGGCCGGGCACCCCCGCCCGGACGCCGAGGACGTCCGGGCGGCCCTCCAACTGCGCACCGGCGTCAGCCGGGGCCCCGCGCCGGCCGGGAGCTTCTGATGCCGGGCCTCGATCGGGACCCGCGCGACCCGTCGGCACCGTCCCAGCCCATGGCGCTGTCCGCGCTGTCCGGGCCGCCCGATCCGGACGGCCCGGCGGAGGCGATGCGGCGGGTCTACCGGAGCGGGGGAGAGAGCGGCACGGCCGCCGCGGGGCTGGGGGAGTGCACCGGGTGGCAGGAGCGGCTGGCCAGGGCCGCGCTGACCCGGATCGCCGACCCGGGGGACGAGGTGATGGGGCGGGCGGTGCGGGACCGCGGCGTGCAGGCGGCGCTGCGGGCCGCGTGCGGCGGCCGGGCGCTGCCGGGAGCCAGTCCGCGCCGGACCGCTTCCTATGCCCGGCGGGCCGCCCGCGCCGACCCGGTGGCCGACCTGGCCGCCGCCCACCGGGCAGGGGCACGCTTCGTCTGCCCCGGGGACGGCGACTGGCCCGGGCAACTCGACGACCTCGGCCCGCAGCGCCCCCTCGGCCTGTGGGTCCGCGGCCGGCCGTCGCTGCGGCTGTGGGCGCTGCGGTCGGTCGCGGTGGTCGGCGCCCGGGCCTGTACGGACTACGGCGCCCACATGGCGGCCAGGCTCGGCGCGGATCTGGCCAGGGCGGGCTGGGTGGTGGTCTCCGGCGCCGCCTACGGGGTGGACGGGGTGGTGCACCGCAGCGCCCTGGCGGCCGGCGGCGCGACCATCGGGGTGGTGGCGTCCGGTGTGGATGTGGCGTATCCGCCGGGCAACGCCGAGTTGATCGGGAGGATCGCGGAATGCGGCCTGCTGGTCGGCGAGTTGCCGCCCGGCGAGCACCCCACCAGGAGCCGCTTCGTGCTGCGCAACCGGGTGATCGCCGCGCTGACCCGGGGCACGGTCGTGGTCGAGGCCCGTTACCGCAGCGGCTCGCTGATCACCGCGCGCCGGGCGGCGGCCATGGGCCGGATCACCATGGGGGTGCCGGGGCCGTGCACCAGCGGGCTGTCCGAGGGAGTGCACGAACTGCTGCGCGGCGGTGCGGCGGTGGTGACCGACGCGGCCGAAGTCGTCGAGCTGATCGGCGAGATCGGCACCGACCTCGCGCCCCCGCGGCGCGGCCCGGTGCTGCCCCGCGACCTGCTCGGCCCGGCGGCGGCCCGGGTGCTTGAGGCGGTGCCGGGCCGGGGCGCCGCCGACGAGCGGCAGATCGCCGACGCCGCCGGGTCCACCTGCGACGACACGCTGAGCAGGCTCTACGAATTGCAGGCGCTGGGCTTCGTCGAACGGCACGACGGGAGGTGGCAGTTGGTCCGTACCAGACGGGGCGGCGGCACGCGGCACGCCTGTTGACGTGACCGGTACACCATCAGGTGACAGCGGAAGCCCGTGACCTGGGGCGATCGCGGGACGCGGAGTTCGGGCCCCGGCCGCGCCCCATGATGGCCCGATGCGGACGTTCGGCGGCCCCCGCGCCGGACCCCGCGAACCTGCCGCGACGTCCGCGTACCCGTAGAGGAACGTATCTGCGCATGTCCCATACGGATGATGTAGCAATAAGCGACACTATGGTCACGCTACGCTCTCGGAGGCTCGATTTCTCATCCACGTCACGGCAGAACGGCGCACAACGACGCATGCCCCAGTACACGCCCGGGTCCGAACGGGCGACGGCCGCGACCGCCGCCCCGGCCGCCGCGCGGCCCGCCGCCCCCACGACGCTCGACGCGCTGTGGCGGACCTACAAGTCCACGGGGGACGCCCGGCTGCGCGAGCAACTGATCCTGCACTACTCGCCGCTGGTGAAATACGTGGCCGGCCGGGTCAGCGTGGGACTTCCGGCCAACGTGGAGCAGGCCGACTTCGTGTCGTCCGGGGTGTTCGGCCTGATCGACGCGATTGAGAAGTTCGACCCTGACCGGGCGATCAAATTCGAGACCTACGCGATCACCCGGATCCGCGGCGCCATGATCGACGAACTGCGCGCCCTGGACTGGATCCCGCGCTCGGTGCGGCAGAAGGCCAGGGCGGTGGAGCGGGCCTACGCCACGCTGGAGGCCAAGCTCCGCCGCACCCCCAGCGAGCCCGAGGTGGCCGCCGAGATGGGCGTCGGCCTGGAGGAACTGCACGGCGTCTTCAGCGCGCTGTCGCTGGCCAACGTGGTGGCGCTGGAGGAGTTGCTGCACGTCGGCGCCGACAGCGGTGACCGGCTCAGCCTGGTGGACACCCTGGAGGACACCGGCGCCGACAACCCGTCCGAGGTCGCCGAGGACCGCGAACTGCGCCGCCTGCTCGCCCGGGCCGTCAACACGCTGCCCGAGCGGGAGAAGACCGTGGTCACCCTCTATTACTACGAGGGCCTGACGCTGGCCGAGATCGGTCAGGTACTGGGCGTCACCGAAAGCAGGGTCAGCCAGATCCACACCAAGTCGGTGCTTCAACTGCGGGCAAAGCTCGCCGACGTCGGCCGCTGACCCCACCTCCGCACTGTCTACAGTGGTGGGATGCCCAGGATTCGAGCGGCCTCGGTGGCCGAACACCGCACGATGCAGCGCCGGGCCCTGCTGGACGCCGCCAGGTCCCTGCTGTCCGAGGGCGGCACGGACGCACTGACCTTCCCGGCCCTGGCCGAGCGGACCGGTCTGGCCCGCTCCTCGGTGTACGAGTACTTCCGCTCCCGGGCCGCCGTGGTGGAGGAGCTGTGCGCGGTCGACTTCCCGGTCTGGGCGGCCGAGGTGGAGGCCGCGATGGAGACCGCGGACAGCGCCGAGGACCGGATCGAGGCCTATGTCCGCAGCCAGCTGGCCCTGGTCGGGGACCGCAGGCACCGCGCTGTCGCGGCGATCTCCGCGGGCGAGCTGGACCCCGGCGCCCGGGAGAAGATCCGCGCCGCGCACGGCGGCCTGGTGGCCATGGTGGTCGAGGCTCTGTCCGACCTCGGCCACGACGAGCCGCGGCTGACCGCGATGCTGCTGCAGGGTGTGGTGGACGCCGCCGTCCGGCGGATCGAACTGGGCGCCGCCGAGGACCCCGAGCGGATCACCCGGGCCGCGATAACCATGGCCCTGCACGGCGTCACCGGCTGACCCGCGCCCCGCGCCACACCCCGCCCGCCACATCCCGCCCGCCGCGACCTGCCCACGTCCGGGCCCGCTCACGCCGGGGCTGCGACCCCGTACACCGGCAGCAGCCGCGACGGACCCGGGCGCCGTATCCACGCCGGCAGCAGCGACAGCGGGTCCAGGTAGACGTCACCGCCCGGCACCGACTGCAGCAGCCCCCAGTGCAGGCAGCCCCCGGGGCAGTGCGCGAGCCCGCCGTCCAGCACGCCGACCTGCGCTCCCGCCGCCACCCGGGCACCGCCCGGCACCGTCGCCCGCACCGGTTCGTAGCTGATCCGCAGGCCCGGGCCGATCCGCAGCACCAGCACGCCCGTGCCGCCCACCTGCCCGGCGAAGACCACCTCGCCCGGCGCCGCCGCCCGCACGGCCGCGCCTGGACCCGCCCGCAGGTCCACCCCGCGATGCCCGGCGCCCCACCCCGTCGCCGGCGGCTCGAAGATCCGCAGCACCTCGGGCCGCCCGCGCGGCCCGGGTCCCGACACCGGCCAGCTCCGCCCGCCGGAGCCGGCCGCGGGTGGCTGAGCAGCGCCGCCCGTGCCGGCCAGCAGCGCCGCGATCATCGTGAACCACATCACCGTGAGTGCCATGACACGACGATCCCGCATTCCGCCGCCCAAAGATGATCATGGTCGCGGCCTGTGGATAACTCGGGTGTCGCCGGTGGCTCCACCGGTCCCGTACACTTTCTCTGGCGATCCGGGTCACCGGGTCGACTTCGCACGCCCCGCCACCCACCCCCTCTCAGGGGCGGTGGCCGCGCCCCTCGGTCCCTCGTGGCACGGCGCGTCGGGGCGTCAGGCGCGACCGCCGTCCGGCGGCCGCGATAACCGAGCACATCAAGGAGTACGGCCATGGCCGTCGTCACGATGCGGGAGCTGCTCGAGAGCGGCGTCCACTTCGGGCACCAGACCCGTCGCTGGAACCCGAAGATGAAGCGATTCATCTTCACCGAGCGCAATGGCATCTACATCATCGACCTGCTCCAGTCGCTGTCGTACATCGACCGCGCCTACGAGTTCGTCAAGGAGACCGTCGCGCACGGCGGCTCCATCATGTTCGTCGGTACGAAGAAGCAGGCGCAGGAGGCCATCGCCGAGCAGGCCTCGCGCGTCGGCATGCCCTACGTCAACCAGCGCTGGCTGGGCGGCATGCTCACCAACTTCTCCACCGTCTACAAGCGCCTGCAGCGCCTCAAGGAGCTTGAGGAGATCGACTTCGACGATGTGGCCGCGTCCGGCCTCACGAAGAAGGAGCTGCTGGTCCTCTCCCGCGAGAAGGACAAGCTGGAGAAGACCCTGGGCGGCATCCGCGAGATGCAGAAGGTGCCCAGCGCCGTCTGGATCGTGGACACCAAGAAGGAGCACATCGCCGTCGGTGAGGCGCGCAAGCTCCGCATCCCGGTGGTCGCGATCCTCGACACCAACTGCGACCCCGACGAGGTCGACTACAAGATCCCGGGCAACGACGACGCGATCCGTTCCGTCACCCTGCTCACCCGCGTGATCGCCGACGCCGTCGCCGAGGGCCTGATCGCCCGTTCCGGCGCCGCGCTGAACGACAAGAAGGCCGAGGGCGCCCCGGCGGAGCCGCTGGCCGAGTGGGAGCGCGACCTGCTCGAAGGCGAGAAGAAGGCCGACGACGCGACCGAGGCACCCGCTGCCGAGGCCGCGCCCGCGACCGAGGCTCCCGCCGAGACCGAGGCCCCGGCTGCGACCGAGGCTCCGGCCGAGGACGCGGCTGCGGACGCGCCGGCCGAGGCCGCACCGGCCGCCGCCGAGGGCGACGCCGAGCAGGCCTGACCTGAGGCCGGCGGCGCACCGCCGCCGGCACCACGCGTGACGACGGCGGGGGCCGATGCCCCCGCCGTCCACCCGTAGATCCACCGACCATTCGGGAAGAGACTCAAACCCATGGCGAACTTCACCGCCGCTGACGTCAAGAAGCTCCGCGAGCTGACCGCCGCGGGCATGATGGACTGCAAGAACGCCCTTGTGGAGGCCGAAGGCGACCTGGACAAGGCCGTCGAGATCCTTCGGGTCAAGGGCCAGAAGGGTGTCACCAAGCGCGAGGGCCGCTCGGCCTCCAACGGCGCCGTGGTGTCCCTGATCGCCGACGACAACTCCGAGGGTGTCCTGGTCGAGCTGAAGTGCGAGACCGACTTCGTCGCCAAGGGCGACAAGTTCGTCGCCGTCGCCGACGCCGTCGCCGCCCACGTGGCGAGCACCAAGCCGGCCGACCTCGGCGCGCTGCTCGGCTCCGAGATCAAGCCGGGCCAGACCGTGCAGGCCTTCGTCGACGAGGCGAACGCCACCCTCGGCGAGAAGATCGTGCTGGACCGCTTCGCGCAGTTCTCCGGTGGTTACGTGGCCTCCTACCTGCACCGCACCAGCCCGGACCTGCCCCCGCAGGTCGGTGTGCTGGTGGAGCTGGACAAGCCCGACGCCCAGACCGCCAAGGACGTCGCGCAGCACATCGCGGCCTTCGCGCCGAAGTACCTGACGCGCGACGAGATCGACGCCGACACCGTCGAGAACGAGCGCCGCGTCGCCGAGGCCACCGCCCGCGAGGAGGGCAAGCCCGAGGCCGCCCTGGCGCGCATCGTCGAGGGCCGGGTGAACGGCTTCTTCAAGGAGAACGTCGTCCTGGAGCAGGCGTTCGCCAAGGACGCCAAGAAGACCGTCCAGAAGGTGCTCGACGAGGCCGGCGTGACGCTCAAGCGCTTCGCCCGCTTCCGGGTCGGCGTCTGACCGTTCGACGGCCGCATGCCGGGTACCGGACGCCGGCGGGCAGCGAATGACCG
Organism: Streptomyces sp. NBC_01198; assembly: GCF_036010485.1. NCBI lineage: Bacteria > Bacillati > Actinomycetota > Actinomycetes > Kitasatosporales > Streptomycetaceae > Streptomyces > Streptomyces sp. NBC_01198. The sequence continues at coordinate 2,224,501 of NZ_CP108568.1, read as the reverse complement.
ACGGCCCCGCTAGGGTCGTACGCGGTCGGCCGCCCGCCGGCCGGCCGCAGATGTGACAAGGAGGCCATTGCCGTTCCGGGAACCCACGAGGACCCACGGCAATGGCCTCCTTTGTACGTGCACGAGGAGACCTCCATGAACGAAGGCGCCGAACAGGCCCCGACCACCGCATCCGCCGCCAGCAGCAACGGCGGCCCGAGCCGCCGCTTCCTGCTCAAGCTGTCCGGCGAGGCGTTCGCCGGCGGCGGCGGCCTCGGCGTCGACCCCGATGTCGTGCACGCCATCGCCCGCGAGGTCGCCGCCGTCGTGGCCGACGGCTACGAGATCGCCCTCGTCGTCGGGGGCGGCAACTTCTTCCGCGGCGCCGAACTGCAGCAGCGCGGCATGGACCGGGCCCGCTCCGACTACATGGGCATGCTCGGCACGGTGATGAACTGCCTGGCGCTCCAGGACTTCCTGGAGAAGGAGGGCGTCGAGACCCGGGTGCAGACCGCGATCACCATGGGCCAGGTCGCCGAGCCGTACATCCCGCTGCGGGCGGTACGGCACCTGGAGAAGGGCCGCGTGGTCATCTTCGGCGCCGGTATGGGCATGCCGTACTTCTCCACCGACACCACCGCCGCGCAGCGCGCGCTGGAGATCGACGCGGCCGCGATGCTGATGGGCAAGAACGGGGTAGACGGCGTCTACGACTCCGACCCCAAGAAGAACCCGGCCGCGGTGAAGTTCGACGCACTGGAGTACGGCGAGGTCATCGCGCGCGACCTGCGGGTCGCCGACCTGACCGCGATCACCCTGTGCCAGGACAACAAGCTGCCGATCCTGGTGTTCGAGCTGCTCGCCGAGGGCAACATCGCACGGGCGGTCAAGGGTGAGAAGATCGGCACACTGGTCAACACCCACGGCACCCGGGACTGACCACAACCCGCCACAGGGGATGGACAACACGCTGCCGGTCGGACACCGTGCAGAACAGACGCACGCAGGGGCCGCGCCTCCAGGGCTCCGCCTTCTGAATACCAGGAGCACATGGTGATTGAAGAAACCCTCCTCGAAGCCGAGGAGAAGATGGAGAAGGCTGTCGCCGTCGCCAAGGACGACTTCGCGGCCATCCGTACCGGCCGTGCGCACCCGGCGATGTTCAACAAGATCGTGGCCGAGTACTACGGCACCATCACGCCGATCAACCAGCTCGCCTCCTTCGCGGTGCCCGAGCCGCGGATGGCGGTGATCACCCCCTTCGACAACAGCAGCCTGCGCAACATCGAAGAGGCGATCCGCAACTCCGACCTCGGCGTCAACCCGAGCAACGACGGACGTATCATCCGGGTGGTCTTCCCGCAGCTGACCGAGGAGAGGCGGCGAGAGTACATCAAGGTCGCCAAGACCAAGGGCGAGGACGCCAAGATCTCCATCCGCAGCATCCGCCGCAAGGCGAAGGAGACCCTGGACAAGTTCGTCAAGGACGGCGACACCGGCGAGGACGAGGTGCGCCGCGCCGAGAAGGAGCTGGACGACACCACGGCGAAGTACGTGGCGCAGATCGACGAGCTGCTCAAGCACAAGGAAGCCGAGCTGCTGGAGGTCTGACCCGGGTCCGGCCGAGGCCGGTCCCCGGTCCGACCCGAGGTCGCCCCCCCCGCACCCGCCACCCGACCCCTCCGGTTCTCACGACCCCCGACGACGACGCGAGGCGAAGCTCAGTGAACGACTCTTCCTGGGGCGCTTCGCCACGCGCCGGCCACTGGGGAGCGCCCGAGGACACAGTCACGGCCACGGCGGGTTCCGCCGCGGAAAGCGGCATCAGGGGGAAGACTCCTCCTATGCCACCGCCACCCCCGGCCTCGGCGCCCCCGCCGCAGCAGCAGCCCGCCCCCGCGAAGAAGTCCGCAGGGCGGAATCTGCAGGCCGCGATAGGGGTCGGGGTCGGTCTCGGCGTGGTCGTCCTCGCGGCGCTCTTCATCGTCAAGGCGGTCTTCGTCGGGGTCGTCGTGGTCGCCGTGGTGATCGGTGTCTGGGAGCTGACCTCGCGGCTCGCCGAGCGCAAGGGCATCCACGTCCCGCTGATCCCACTCGCGGTCGGCGGCGCGGCGATGGTGGTGGCCGGCTACCTGCGGGGCGCCGACGGCGCATGGGTGGCCATGGCGCTGACCTCGCTGGCCATCCTGGTGTGGCGGATGACCGAACCCGCGCACGACTACCTCAAGGACGTCACGGCCGGCGTCTTCGCCGCCTTCTACGTCCCCTTCCTCGCCACCTTCGTGACGATGATGCTCGCCGCGGACGACGGCCCCCGCCGCGTCCTGGTCTTCCTGCTGCTCACCGTGGTCAGCGACACCGGCGCTTACGCCGTCGGCTGGCGCTTCGGCCGCCGCAAGCTCGCCCCGCGCATCAGCCCCGGCAAGACCCGCGAGGGCCTGCTCGGCGCGATCGCCTTCGCCATGGTGGCCGGCGCCCTGCTGATGCAGTTCTTCATCGACGGCGGCCACTGGTGGCAGGGCCTGCTGCTGGGCCTGGCCGCCGCCGTCAGCGCGACCCTCGGCGACCTCGGCGAGTCGATGATCAAGCGCGACCTCGACATCAAGGACATGGGCACCCTGCTCCCGGGCCACGGCGGCATCATGGACCGCCTCGACAGCCTCCTCCCCACCGCCCCGGTGGTCTGGCTGCTGCTGGTCGCCTTCGTCGGCAAGGGCTGACGCGGGGCCGTCGACGCCGGTCGTCGATGCCTGCAGCGGTCTTGATCGCCTCCGCACCCCTTGACTAGGTTGGCCGGCATGACCGACCCCAGAGCGCTCGCCTGGCCGCCCGACCCGATCAGGACCGAGCGGCTGGTAGTCCGCGAGTCCGAGGCCCGCGACCGCGCGGCGGTCATCGAACTGAACGCCTCACCTGAGGTGTACGCCTACCTCGGCGGTCCTCGGCCGCTTGCCGAGCTCGAAGGCACCGTCCCCGAGGTGCCCGGGCGGCGCCCCGGCTTCTTCGTGGTCGAGCTGGACGGAGCGGCGATCGGCACGGTGGAGCTCGACCCGCACACCCCCGAGCTCCCGGACAGCCCCCGCCGGGAGGCCGGGGGGACCGCGCTCGGCTACTTGTTCCTGCCGCACGCGTGGGGACGTGGTTACGCCACCGAGGCCTGCGCGGCGGCACTCCACTGGTTCGACGCCGCGCTTCCCGGTGAGCCGGTGGTGCTCTACACCCAGACCGCCAACGCCCGCTCGATGCGCCTGGCGGCGAAGCTCGGCTTCACCGAGCGGGAGCGATTCCACGCCTACGACGCCGAGCAGTGGTTCGGCGTGCGGCCCCCGGCCACACCGCCCGCCTGAGCCCGCCCCGAGGGCCCCGGACCACCGTGGACGGCCGGAGACGACCGTCACTGCCGGTCCGGGCAAGCCATGCGCGCGGGTCTGCGACACTGGACGCATCATGCCTGTGCCCGGAGAACTGACTTTCGCCGTGCCGCGTGGGGCCAAGAAGCCCCCGCGGCATCTTGCCGACCTCTCGCCCGCGGAGCGACGTGAGGCGGTGGCCGCGCTCGGGGAGAAGCCGTTCCGGGCCAAGCAGCTGTCGCAGCATTACTTCGCGCGGTTCGCCGACGACCCGGCGGCCTGGACGGACATCCCGGCCGCGGCCCGCGGCAGGCTCGCCGAGGACCTGCTGCCCGAGCTGATGACGGTGGTGCGGCACGCGTCGTGCGACGACGGCGACACCCGCAAGACGCTGTGGAAGCTCTTCGACGGGACCCTGGTCGAGTCGGTGCTGATGCGCTATCCGGACCGGGTCACGATGTGCATCTCCTCCCAGGCGGGCTGCGGCATGAACTGCCCGTTCTGCGCCACCGGGCAGGCCGGCCTCGACCGCAACCTGTCGACCGCCGAGATCGTGCACCAGATCGTGGCCGGCATGAAGTCGCTGCGCGACGGTGAGGTCCCCGGCGGGGCGTCGCGGCTGTCGAACATCGTCTTCATGGGCATGGGCGAGCCGCTGGCCAACTACAAGCGGGTGGTCGGCGCGATCCGCCGGCTCACCGACCCAGAGCCGGACGGCCTCGGGCTGTCGCAGCGCGGCATCACCGTGTCCACGGTGGGACTGGTGCCCGCGATGTACCGCTTCGCGGACGAGGGCTTCAAGTGCCGCCTCGCGGTGTCCCTGCACGCCCCCGACGACGAGTTGCGCGACACCCTGGTGCCGGTCAACACCCGCTGGAAGGTCCGCGAAGTGCTGGACGCCGCCTGGCACTACGCCGAGGTCTCCGGCCGCCGGATCTCGGTGGAGTACGCGCTGATCCGCGATGTGAACGACCAGGCGTGGCGCGCCGACCGGCTGGGCAGGCTGCTGAAGAACCACCGGGTGCACGTCAACCTGATCCCGCTCAACCCGACGCCCGGCTCGAAGTGGACGGCGTCCAGGCCGGAGGACGAGCGCGCGTTCGTCGCGGCGCTGGAGTCGCACGGCGTGCCGGTGACCGTACGGGACACCCGCGGCCAGGAGATCGACGGAGCGTGCGGGCAGCTCGCGGCGGCCGAGCGCTGACCTGCTGCTATCGTACGGTCGGCGACCGACGGCAAACATAGCGTCGTACAGTCGTACAACAGAACATTCCGACAGGGGAGCGCCTGCGACGGCGCTGAGAGTGCGGCGAGGGATCCGATCCGAGGATCCCAGGCCGCAGACCCTCCCACCTGATCCGGGTCATACCGGCGTAGGGAGTCATGCAGATGAGAACGACCCCACGGCGTGCTGTCGGCGCGCTCGTCCTGGCCACCGCCGCGGCGACCGTGCTGGCCGCCTGCGGCAGCGACTCGGACAAGGGCAAGGACGCGGCGGGCACCGGCTCCTCCGGGGGCGGCTCCAAGACCGTCACGCTGGTCAGCCACGACTCCTTCGCCGCGTCGAAGTCCGTGCTCGCGCAGTTCACCAAGGAGACCGGCTACACCGTCAAGGTGCTGCGCGGCGGGGACGCGGGCGCGGCGGTCAACCAGGCCATCCTGACCAAGGACCACCCGCGCGGTGACGTCTTCTTCGGCGTGGACAACACCCTGCTCTCCCGGGCGCTCGACAACGGCCTGTTCACGCGGTACACGGCCAAGGACCTGGCCCAGGTGCCGGCCGACGTGCAACTCGACGCGGCGAAGCACCGCGTCACGCCGATCGACTCCGGCGACGTCTGCGTCAACTACGACCGCGCCTACTTCACCTCCCACCACCTGGCCCCGCCGCAGACCTTCGCCGACCTGGTGAAGCCGGCGTACAAGAACCTGCTGGTGACCGAGAACGTCTCGACGTCCTCGCCGGGCCTGGCCTTCCTGCTGGGCAGCGCCGCCACCTACGGCGACGCGGGGTGGCAGGGGTATTGGAAGCAGCTCAAGAGCAACGGCGTCGAGGTCGTCGACAGCTGGGAGCAGGCCTACAACGACCGCTTCTCCGGCTCCTCGGCCGGCAAGCAGGCCAAGGGCGACCGGCCGCTGGTGGTCTCCTACGCCTCCAGCCCGCCCGCCGAGGTCGTCGGCGTCACCCCCGAGCCGGCCCGGTCACCCGTGGGCGTGTCCACCGGCACCTGCTTCCGGCAGATCGAATTCGCCGGCCTGCTGCACGGCGCGAAGAACACCGCGGGCGGCCAGGCGCTGATCGACTTCATGCTGAGCAGGACCTTCCAGCAGGACATGCCGCTGCAGATGTACGTCGACCCGGTGCGCCAGGACGCCGTCGAGCCGCCGGTCTTCGTCAAGTACGGCGCGAAGATCGCACACCCCACGACGCTGGCGCCCGGGAAGATCGCCGCCGAGCGCGACAGCTGGGTCGGCGCGTGGAACTCGATCGTCCTGAAGTGAGCGCAGGGTGAGCGCGCTGCGGATGGCGTACGACCGCGGCACCGGCAAGCTGCCCGGCTCCGGCCGGCCCGGCACCCCGCGCGGGACCGCCGCCGGGCGCCGGGCCGGCGTCCGCGCGGCGCTGGCCGTGCTCCCGCTGCTGTTCTTCGGCGCCTTCTTCGCCTATCCGGTGGCGGCGATCGTCACCCGCGGCCTGCACCAGGGCGGCAGGTGGCGGTTCGGCCGGTTCGCCGACGTCCTCGGTGACGCGGGGATCCGCCATGTGCTGTGGTTCACCTGCTGGCAGGCGGCCGCGTCGACCGCGCTGACGCTGCTGGTCGCGCTGCCCGGCGCCTACGCCTTCGCCCGGCTCGACTTCCCCGGGCGGCGGCTGCTGCGCGCCATCGTCACCGTGCCCTTCGTGCTGCCGACCGTGGTGGCGGGGTCCGCGTTCCTTGCGCTGCTCGGCCGAGGCGGCTTCACCGACTCGCTGTTCGGGCTGCGGCTGGACACCAGCGCGTGGGCGATCCTGATCGCCCACGTCTTCTTCAACTACGCCGTGGTGGTCCGCACCGTCGGCGGGGTGTGGGCGCAGCTCGACCCGGCGCAGGAGGAGGCCGCCCGGATGCTCGGGGCGGGCCGGTTCGCCGCCTGGCGGCGGGTGACGCTGCCGGCGATCGCCCCGTCGGTGGCCGCGGCGGCCCTGATGGTCTTCCTGTTCACCTTCACCTCCTTCGGCACGATCCAGATCCTCGGCGGCCCGCGGTACTCCACCCTCGAAGTGGAGATCTACCGGCAGACCGCGGAGGTCTTCGACCTGCCGACCGCCGCCGTGCTGACCCTGCTGCAGTTCGCCGCGGTCCTGGCGATCCTCGCCCTGCATGCCTGGACGGTACGGCGCCGGGAGTCCGCGCTGCGGCTGGTGGACCCGGCCCTGACCGCGCACCGGCCGCGCGGAGCGGCGGAACGCACGCTGCTGGGCGGCGTGCTCGCGGTGATCGGCGTGCTCATCGTGCTGCCGCTCGGTGTGCTGGTGACCCGCTCCTTCGACACCCCCGGCGGCTACGGCCTGGCCTTCTACCGGGCGCTGGGGTCCACCGACGGCGGCACCTTCAGCGTCGCGCCCTGGCAGACGCTGTGGAACTCGCTGCGCTTCGCCGCCGTCGCCACCGTCATCGCGCTCACCGTCGGCGGGCTGGCCGCCACGGTGCTGGTGCGCCGGGCGGGGCGGCTGGTGCGCGGCTTCGACGCGCTGCTGATGCTGCCGCTGGGCACCTCAGCGGTGACCATCGGCTTCGGCTTCCTGATCGCGCTCGACAGAGCGCCGCTCGACCTGCGGGACTCGTGGCTGCTGGTGCCGCTCGCCCAGGCGCTGGTCGGCGCGCCCTTCGTGGTGCGGGTGATGCTGCCGGTGCTGCGGGCGGTCGACGAGCGGCTGCGGGAGGCCGCGGCGGTGCTCGGCGCGTCCCCGTGGCGGGTCTGGCGGGAGGTGGAACTGCCGCTGGTGTCCCGGGCCGTTGCGATCGCCGCGGGCTTCGCCTTCGCGGTGTCCCTGGGCGAGTTCGGCGCCACCGTCTTCATCGCCCGTCCCGACGACCCCACGCTGCCGGTCGCCGTCGCCCGGCTGCTGGGCAGGGCAGGGCCGCTCAACTACGGCCAGGCGATGGCGTTGAGCACCGTCTTGATGGTGGTGTGCGCCGCCTCGCTGCTGCTGCTCGAAGCGCTGCGCACCAACGGATCGGGGGAGTTGTGACCGCACCGGCCACCACCGGCGCCACACCGGAGGCGCAGGACGCGCTGCTGTGCCTGGACGCCGCGACCGTACGCTTCGGGGGGCGCACCGCGCTGGACGCGCTGGACCTGGAGGTCGCCGAGCACGAGATCGTCAGCGTGCTCGGCCCCAGCGGCAGCGGCAAGTCCACCCTGCTGCGGGCCGTCGCGGGGCTCACCGCGCTGGACGCCGGGCGGGTGCTTCTCGACGGCGCCGACCAGCGTGAGGTGCCCGCGCACCGGCGCGGGGTCGGGCTGATGTTCCAGGACCACCAGCTCTTCCCGCAGCGTGACGTCGGCGGCAACGTGGGCTTCGGGCCGCGAATGCACAAGGCGCCGCGCGAGCGGCGGCAGCGCCGGGTGGCCGAACTCCTCGACCTGGTCGGCCTGCCCGACGCGCAGACCCGGGCGGTCGCCACGCTCTCCGGCGGCGAGCAGCAGCGGGTCGCGCTGGCCCGCGCGCTGGCGCCGGAACCGCGGCTGCTGATGCTGGACGAACCGCTGGGCCAGCTCGACCGGTCGCTGCGCGAACGCCTGGTGCTTGAGCTGCGGCAGCTCTTCGGCCGGCTCGGCACCACGGTGCTCGCCGTCACCCACGACCAGGGCGAGGCCTTCGCGATGGCCGACCGGGTGGTGCTGATGCGGGACGGCAGGATCGCCCAGACCGGGACGCCGCTGGAGGTCTGGCAGCACCCGGCCGACGAGTTCGTCGCCCGCTTCCTCGGCTTCGACACCATCACCGACGCCGTGGTCACCGGCGGCGTCGCCGTCACCGACTGGGGCAAGCTGCCCGCCCCGGCCGGCGCCCCCGACGGCCCCTGCCGGCTGCTGGTGCGTCCTACCGGTGTCCGGCTGTCCGCCGAGGGCGGGCTGCGCTGCGAGGTGGTCGCCCGCACCTTCCGCGGCGGCCATGTCGCGGTGCGGCTGCGGCCCGAGCACGGGCCGCTGCTGGAGGCGGAGTGCGCGCTGCGGTCCGCGCCGCAGGAAGGCGCCCTGGTCGGGGTGACCTTCGACCCCGAGGACGTCGTGGTGCTGCCGGGCTGACGGGGCCGCCGCCGCGTCACCCGACGGCGGCTCCCCCCCGCCGCGAAACCATCCGGACGGCACCGATGAGTTTCGCCGCGCCCGACCGTCCTATCTGCTGGAGGCGCGAACCACGCCCTCAAGGCCGACCAGATCCGGGAGCCCCACCATGCAGAAGATCACCACTTTCCTTTGGTACGACGGCAAGGCGGAGGAGGCCGCTGCCTTCTACACCTCGCTCTTCGACGACTCGCGGATCGTCCACGAGCAGCGGTACGGCGAGGCCGGGCCCGGCACCCCCGGCAGCGTGATGATCGTGGAGTTCGAGCTGGCCGGGCAGCGCTTCCTGGCGCTGAACGGCGGCCCCGAGTTCACCTTCAACGAGGCCATGTCGCTGTCCGTCGACTGCGGTTCGCAGGAGGAGGTCGACCGCCTGTGGACCGCGCTGACCGCGGACGGCGGCGAGGAGGGTCCCTGCGGGTGGCTCAAGGACCGCTACGGGGTGTCCTGGCAGATCGTCCCCCGGCGCCTCCAGGAACTGATCAGCGACGCCGATCCGGCCAGGGCGCAGGCCGCGGTGCAGGCGATGATGGGCATGAAGAAGCTGGTGATCAAGGAGCTGGAGGACGCCGCGGCCACTGCGGGCTGACCGCGGCCGGCTCGCCCCGGCTCACTTCTCCGCCAGCCGGGCCAGTGCGTCGGGGACCTCGTGCACCGACTCGACCAGCGCCACCCGCCAGGCCATCGGATGGTCGCGGGCCAGCGCGTTCAGCAGCGGCCAGGCGGGCAGCTGCTCGGTCCAGTGCACCCGGTCCACCAGCACCATCGGGGTGGGCTCGCCGCGCGAGGAGTAGTAGTTCGGGGTCGCCGCGTCGAAGATCTCCTGGACGGTGCCCGCAGCGCCCGGCAGGAAGACCACGCCGACGTTGCAGCGGGCCAGCAGGGTGTCCTCGCGCACGGCGTTGGCGAAGAACTTCGCCACGTGCGAGGCGAAGGCGTTCGGCGGCTCGTGCCCGTAGAACCAGGTCGGCACGCCCAGCGAGGTGCCGCCCTCGGGCCAGCGCTCGCGTACTTCGAAGGCGGTCAGCGCCCACGCGCCGACCGACGGCCGGAAGGACGGGGCGCCGCCGAGCACGGACAGCGCCTTGCCGAGCATCACGTCGTCGTGGGGTGCGGCGTAGGCGCCGAAGTTGGCCGCCTCCATCGCGCCGGGGCCGCCGCCGGTGGCCACCGTCAGGCCGTCGCGGGCCAGCGCCCGGCCGAGTCGGGCCGCGCCCGCGTAGGCGTCGGTGCCCCGCTTCATCGCGTGGCCGCCCATCACACCGACCACCCGGGCGTCCGCCAGGTGCTCGTCCAGGGCGTCGGTCACGGCGTCGTCGTGGATCGAGCGCAGCATCGAGGCGAGTATGTCCCCGCTGGCCGCGGTCGCCTTGAACCACTCGTACGCCCGGGCGTCCGGGGTGTGCGGGTAGCCGCCGGCCAGATCCGCGTAGAGCTCGGCGGGGCTGTAGAGCGTGGCCCGGTAGGGGTCGAAGGGCAGATGCGGGACCGGCGGGAAGACCAGCGCGCCCCCCGCCCTGACGTGGGCGAGCGCCTGCGGCTCCATCGGGCAGCCGAGGAAGACCGCCTGGGTGGTGTCGGCGACCAGCAGTGCGAACGTACGGTCCGTCAGGTCGACGGCCTGGAGGCGGTATCCGGCGAAGGAGCCCGTCAGGGCGACCCGGTCGAATTCCTCCAGGGTCTCGATCTCACGGGCGGGCGGGGGAGTGGCGTCGGCAGGCACGCCAGCACGATAGCCCGCCGGCCTGTTCACCGGGTGGCCGGGACCGTCGCGAGCCCGGCGACGAGGGCCGTCAGCGGGATCGCGACCGCGAGCAGCACCCCGGCGCGCAGCGCGACGGCACCGCGCAGCAGGGCCGGCGAGGCCCCGAGGTCCCGCAGCGCGGCGGTGGACCGCGCCCTGGCGCCCCTGGCCTCCAGCATCGCGGTGCCGGTGATCGCCAGCACGCACACGCCGATCAGGGCCGCGGCGAAGGTTGTCAGCGGCCCGAGCCGGTGCCCGCCGCCGCTCTGCAGGTCGTAGGTGGCCACCGCGCCCGTCGCCGTCGCGCACAGCAGGCCGAGCGGGCGGCCGATCCTGCGCGCCTCCTGCTGGAGCGCCCGGCCGGCCAGCAGCCGCAGCGCGCCCGGCCGGTGCAGGGCGAGCAGCCGTCCGCACAGGTGCACCAGGCCGGGCCCGGCGACCACCATGCCGACCGAGGCGACCAGCCAGCCGGCCGCCGTCGCCGGCGACACCGAGCCGAGACCGCTGGGCAGCGGCAGCGTGTCGCCGCGCGGCGCGCTCACCTGCACGGCGAGCCCGACCGCGGTCAGCGCGACACCCCAGGGCAGCCCCACCGGCGCCGCGCCCGGCTTCGCCGCCCGCGGCTGCCACACGCCGGCCGCGACGACGCCGGCCGCGGCCAGCGGCACCAGCGCAAGCAGCGTGGCCGCGCCGGCGACCGGCAGCCGGTGGCCTGCGCCGAGCGGACCCGACGCGGAGCCCGCGTAGGGCACTCCGCCCAGGTCGCCGCGCAGGTAGAGGAAGAGCAGCAGGGCGACGGCGCTGCCGAGGGCGCAGGCCAGCGCGGCGCCGGCGGCGCCGATCAGTACGGTCGCGGTCCTGCCGAGGCCCATCGCGGCGAGCCCGGAACACGGCCACCCCAGCGGCTGGGCGCGGCCGACCACCGCCGCGAGCTGCACGGTCACCGCGACCGGCAGCAGGCACCACACCAGGCGCACTCCGGCCCCGGCGCCGGGCTGCGTGTGCCCCAGCGCCCAGCCGAGCGCCGACAGCAGCAGCAGTCCCGTACCGGTAGCCGCGGCGACCACCGTCAGCCACCGGCCCATCGCGCCGAGCCGCGCCCCGCGCACCACCCGCCAGCTCAGCACGACGTCCCCCGTCCGCCGGTACGGGCGGGGGCCGCGCTGCCAGGTACGCCCTGGCGCTGTGGGCGCGTCATGCGTTCGCCGGGGCAGGGTCGGGCGTCTCGCGGTCGTGCGTGTGCGCCGCGGTGTCGGGGCAGCCGTCCCGCAGCGTGAGGGTGCGGTCGGCGTAGCCGGCGGTGTCCGGGTCGGTGCCGGCCAGCACCACCGTCATGCCGTGCGAGCGGGCCGCGCTGGCGAGGGTGCGCAGCACCTGGGCGCGGTCGGCGCGGTGCAGCGGCGCCGCCGGGTCGTCGGCGAAGACCACCGCGGGCACCGCGACCAGGGCGCGGGCCACCGCGACCCGCTGCCGCTCCGACTGGAGCATGGCGCCGGGGTGCTTGCGCGCCGCGGCGCCGATGTCGAGCCGCTCGAGCCATTCCATGGCCTTGGCGCGGGCTGCGCGCGAGCGGACGCCGCGCATCAGCAGCGGCAGCGCCGCGTTCTCCCACGCGGTCAGCTCGGGCAGCAGCTGCGGTTCGCTGCCGACCCAGCCGAAGCGCTCCCGGCGCAGCTGGTCGCGGGAGGCGGCGGCCAGGGAGTTGACGGGACCGCCGTTGAACCACACCTCGCCCTGGTCGGGCACCAGCTGCCCGGACAGGCAGCGCAGCAGCGTCGTCTTGCCGGAGCCGCGCGGCCCGACCACTGCGAGGATCTCCCCTTCGCGCACCCCGACCGTGACGCCGAGCAGGGCCGGCGAGCCGCGGTGGGAGTGGCGCAGGGCGCGGGCGAAGAGCACGTCGTTGTCGGGCGGTGCCACCATGCCGTTCCTCCGCGAGTCGTCCCCCCGGCGGCGGGCGGCGGTGTGTCGCCGACGCCGGGGAGTGGGCGGTCACTCCCCGGCACCGTAGGCAGGCGGTGGCCTGGTACGCCCGCAGGCGCGTCGGCCGGCCGCGCCGATCCGTCCGTACGGGTGAGCGCGCCGCGGACGTCGCCGGAGCCGGCGCCGGGCTCCGGGTCCCGCACTGCAGGCCGGCCGCCCCGGCGGCCTCACAGCTTCGTCCAGGCCTCCGTCAGCACGGTCCGCAGGATGCCCTCGATGTCGTCGAAGAGCGCCTGGTCGGAGATCAGCGGCGGGGCCAGCTGGACCACCGGGTCGCCCCGGTCGTCGGCGCGGCAGTACAGGCCGCTGTCGTAGAGGGCCTTGGACAGGAAGCCGTAGAGGACGCGCTCGGTCTCGGCGTCGGTGAAGGTCTCCTTGGTGGCCTTGTCCTTGACCAGCTCGATGCCGTAGAAGAAGCCGTTGCCGCGGACGTCGCCGACGATCGGCAAGTCGCGCAGCCGGCCGAGGGTGGCGAAGAAGTCCGCCTCGTGGTCCAGCACGTGCTGGTTGAGGCCCTCGCGCTCGAAGATGTCGAGGTTGGTCAGCGCGACCGCGGCCGACACCGGATGGCCGCCGAAGGTGTAGCCGTGCAGGAAGGTGTTGCCGCCGCGGTAGAAGGGTTCGGCTAGCCGGTCGGAGATGATGCACGCGCCGATCGGCGAGTAGCCGGACGTCATGCCCTTGGCGCAGGTGATCATGTCCGGCACGTAGCCGAACTTCTCGCAGCCGAACATCGTGCCGAGCCGGCCGAAGGCGCAGATCACCTCGTCCGAGACCAGCAGCACGTCGTAGGTGTCGCAGATCTCCCTGACCCGCTGGAAGTAGCCGGGCGGCGGCGGGAAGCAGCCGCCGGCGTTCTGCACCGGTTCGAGGAAGATCGCGGCGACGGTCTCGGGGCCTTCGAAGAGGATCTGCTGCTCGATCTGGTCGGCCGCCCAGCGGCCGAAGGCCTCCGGGTCGTCGCCGTGGATCGTCGCCCGGTAGATGTTGGTGTTGGGCACCTTGCGCGCGCCCGGCACCAGCGGCTCGAAGGGCGCCTTGAGCGCCGGCAGCCCGGTGATGGACAGCGCGCCCTGCGGGGTGCCGTGGTAGGCGACGGCCCGTGAGATGACCTTGTACTTCGTGTGGTTGCCGGTCAGCTTGTGATACTGCTTCGCCAGCTTCCACGCCGTCTCGACGGCCTCGCCGCCGCCGGTGGTGAAGAAGACCTTGTTGAGGTCGCCCGGCGCGTAGTGCGCGAGCCGCTCGGCCAGCTCCACCGCCTTGGGGTGCGCGTAGCTCCACACGGGGAAGAACGCCAGCTCCTGGGCCTGCTTGTAGGCGGTCTCGGCCAGCTCGTGCCGCCCGTGCCCGGCGTTGACCACGAAGAGCCCGGACAGCCCGTCGATGTAGCGCCTGCCGTGGTCGTCGTAGATGTAGGTGCCCTCGCCGCGCACGATGGTCGGCACCGGGGCGTTCTCGTAGTCCGACATCCGGGTGAAGTGCATCCACAGGTGGTCGTACGCCGTCTTCGACAGGTCTGCGCTCATGGCTATCTGGTTCCCCAGGTGTAGGTCTGCTTGCGGAGCTTGAGGTAGACGAAGCTCTCGGTGGAGCGCACGCCCGGCAGCGCGCGGATCCGCTTGTTGATCAGCTCAAGCAGATGGTCGTCGTCCTCGCAGACGATCTCGGCGAGCAGGTCGAAGGAGCCGGCGGTGATCACCACGTACTCGACCTCGTCCAGTGCCGCCAGCGCCTCCGCGACCGGGTCGATGTCGCCCGCGACGGTGATGCCGACCATCGCCTGCCGGCGGAAGCCCACGGTGAGCGGGTCGGTCACCGCGACGATCTGCATAACGCCCTGGTCGAGCAGTTTCTGCACCCGCTGCCGCACCGCGGCCTCCGACAGGCCGACGGCCTTGCCGATCGCCGCGTAGGGGCGGCGGCCGTCCTCCTGGAGCTGCTCGATGATCGCCTTCGACACCGCGTCGATCGGCGGCGGGGTGCCGTTCATGTCACGTGTGGCCACGCGCCCCACTGTGCAGGAGAGGTCGACGGTCCCGCAAGCCTTTCACGATGAAATTCGTCGCCAGGAGCTCCTCTGGGTACCGATTCGGTTGTCGGTGGGATCCGGGTATGTCGAATACGGCAGTCCTGCGACTAAGCTGGGTGCTGTCTCAGTGCGTGGACACCCGACACAGCACCATGATCCGGACGACCAGGGAGCATTCGCCGTGACCGAACTCCGTACTCTGCGCAACTACATCGACGGAGAGTTCCGTGCCGCCGCGGACGGACGGACCACCGAGGTGGTGGACCCGGTGACCGGCCAGGCGTACGCCACCGCGCCACTGTCCGGCGCCGACGACGTCGACGCGGCCATGGCCGCGGCCGCCGCGGCCTTCCCCGGCTGGCGGGACACCACGCCGTCGGACCGGCAGAAGGCGCTGCTGCGGATCGCCGACGCGATCGAGAAGCGGGCCGACGAGATCGTCGCGGTGGAGAGCCAGAACACCGGAAAGCCGATCGGCCTGACGATGTCCGAGGAAGTCCCGCCCATGGTCGACCAGATCCGCTTCTTCGCCGGCGCGGCGCGGATGCTGGAGGGCCGCTCGGCCGGTGAGTACATGGAGGGCATGACCTCGATGGTCCGGCGCGAGCCGGTCGGGGTCTGCGCGCAGGTCGCGCCCTGGAACTATCCGATGATGATGGCGGTCTGGAAGTTCGCACCCGCCATCGCCGCGGGCAACACGGTGGTGCTCAAGCCGTCCGACACCACCCCGGCGTCCACCGTGCTGCTCGCCGAGATCCTGGGCGAGCACCTGCCCAAGGGCGTCTTCAACGTCGTCTGCGGCGACCGCGACACCGGCCGGCTGATGGTCGAGCACCCGGTGCCCGCGATGGCCTCGATCACCGGCTCGGTCAGGGCCGGCATGGAGGTCGCCGGGTCGGCCGCCAAGGACCTCAAGCGCGTCCACCTCGAACTGGGCGGCAAGGCCCCCGTGGTGGTCTTCGAGGACGTCGACATCCCGCGCGCCGTCGAGGACATCGCGGTGGCCGGCTACTTCAACGCCGGCCAGGACTGCACCGCAGCCACCCGCGTCCTGGTGCACGAGTCGATCCACGCCGAGTTCACCGCGGCCCTGGCCAAGGCCGCCGCGGACACCAAGACCGGCCGGCCCGACGACGAGGACGTCCTCTACGGGCCGCTGAACAACGCCCAGCAGCTCGCGCAGGTCAGCGGCTTCATCGAGCGGCTTCCCGCGCACGCCAGGATCGAGACCGGCGGCCACCGGGTCGGCGAGGAGGGCTACTTCTACGCGCCCACCGTCGTCTCCGGGCTGCGGCAGGACGACGAGATCATCCAGCGCGAGGTCTTCGGTCCGGTCATCACCGTCCAGTCGTTCACCGACGAGGAGCAGGCCCTCACCTGGGCCAACGGCGTCGACTACGCCCTCGCGTCGTCGGTGTGGACCAAGGACCACGCCCGCGCCATGCGGATGTCACGGCGGCTGGACTTCGGCTGCGTGTGGATCAACACCCACATCCCGCTGGTCGCCGAGATGCCGCACGGCGGCTTCAAGCAGTCCGGTTACGGCAAGGACCTGTCCGGCTACGGCTTCGAGGACTACACGCGGATCAAGCACGTGATGACGTCCCTGGACTGAGCACCCGGCCGATGGCCCTGGCCAGTGAGCACGACGGCCGAAGGCCCCGGTCACGTCCCGGGGCGGCGGCTCCCCGTACCGCCGGGCGCGGGGAGCCCCGTCAGGCGCTGCAGCGCGGTCAGCCGGTTCGTGGTGACCGAGTCGGCGCCCAGGGCCAGCAGCCGGCGCATCGAGCGGCGCCAGTCGGCGGTCCAGGCCGCCACCAGCAGGCCGCGCTCGCGGGCGTAGGCGACGGTCGGCGGGTCGACCAGGCCGAAGCGCAGGTTCAGCCAGCGCGGCGCCACCGCGGCGAGCAGCGCGGGCGCGGGACGCGCGGAGGTCTTCCAGGTCAGCGCGATCTCCGCGTCCGCGTCCGCGGCCCGAACGGCACGCATCGCGGTCGCCCCGCCGCAGAAGTAGACCCGCTCCTGCGCCCCGGCGGCCCGGACCGCGGCCAGCGCGGGGGCCGCCTGCTCCGCGCCGTTCAGGTCCAGCAGCATCCGGCCGCGGGCGTGGCGCCGCAGCTCCGCGAGCGCGTCCTCCAGCGTCGGCAGCCCGCCGCCGGTGAGCTCGGCGACCTCGGCGGCGGTGAGCGCGCCGACCGGGTGCGGGAGGTCCCACAGCCGCTCCAGGGTCTCGTCGTGCAGCAGCACGGGCACCCCGTCGAGGGTCACCCGGACGTCGACCTCGACCGCGTCGGCGCCCTTGAGCAACGCGGAGCGCACCGAGGGCAGGGTGTTCTCGCGGTACGCGAACGGATCGCCCCGGTGGGCGACGGTCAGTGCCATGCGGCCGCGTAGCTGTCGATCTCGGCGGCGATCCGCGCCTTGCCCGCCGGGTCGAGGAACGACGCCTCGACCGCGTTCTTCGCCAGCCCCGCCACCCCGAGGTGGTCGAGCTCAAGGAGCCGCGCCGCGACCGCGTACTCGGTGTTGAGGTCGGTGCCGAACATCGGCGGGTCGTCGCTGTTGACGGTGACCAGGACGCCCGCCTCGACCATCCGCCGTATCGGGTGCTCGTCGAGGGTGGCGACCGCGCGGGTGGCGATGTTGGAGGTCGGGCAGACCTCCAGCGGGATGCGGTGCTCGGCCAGGTGGTCGAGCAGCCGCGGGTCGGCGGCCGCGCTGGTGCCGTGGCCGATCCGCTCGGCGCCCAGCTCCCGCAGCGCGTCCCAGATCGTCTCCGGCCCGGTGGTCTCCCCGGCGTGCGGCACGCTGTGCAGGCCCGCCGCCCTGGCCCGGTCGAAGTACGGCTTGAACTGCGGCCTTGGCACCCCGATCTCGGGTCCGCCGAGGCCGAACGACACCAGGCCCTCGGGCCGCAGGTCGAGGGCCAGCCGTGCGGTCTCCTCCGCCGAGGGGAGGCCCGCCTCGCCGGGGATGTCGAAGCACCAGCGCAGCACCACGCCCAGCTCCGCCTCCGCGGCCTTCCGCGCGTCCTCGATCGCCGCCATGAACTCCCGGTCGTGGATGCCGCGCCGGACCGAGCTGTACGGGGTCACGGTCAGCTCGGCGTAGCGCACGTTCTGCCGTGCCATGTCCCTGGCCACCTCGAAGGTGAGCAGCCGCACGTCCTCGGCGTCCCTGATCAGGTCGACCACCGAGAGGTAGACCTGGATGAAGTGCGCGAAGTCCCGGAAGCTGAAGTAGTCGGCGAGCGCCGCGGGATCGGTGGGCACGGCCGAGTCCGGGTGCCGGGCAGCCAGCTCGGCCACGATCCGCGGCGAGGCGGACCCCACGTGGTGGACGTGCAGCTCGGCCTTCGGCAGCCCGGCGATGAAGGCCTCAAGGCCGCCTGCGGGAGCGCTGTCGGGCATGCGGTGTCCTCCTGGACGACGGTGCGGATACGGCCGGCGGTGCCGCCTCATCGTAGAACGCCCGCCGCGCCGCGCCCCGCGGCGTACCGGGTGCGACGCAGGTGGCGCCATGTGCGGGCGGAGTCCACAGATTTCGTCGCGTAACCAAAAGGCAACAACGGAATCCCTTGTTGGAGGACGTCCCCTCTGCCAGGATCAGCCACCAATCCGGGAATTGACCACGCCATCGGGCGACCGTGAGGCCCGGCGGCCGGCCGTGTCAGGTCATCCCCGGGAGAGGCACCAGCAGGCCGA
This sequence comes from Streptomyces sp. NBC_01198, assembly GCF_036010485.1. Classification (NCBI taxonomy): domain Bacteria; kingdom Bacillati; phylum Actinomycetota; class Actinomycetes; order Kitasatosporales; family Streptomycetaceae; genus Streptomyces; species Streptomyces sp. NBC_01198. The sequence continues at coordinate 2,206,375 of NZ_CP108568.1, read as the reverse complement.
TCACCCCCGCGAAGGCCCCGAGACCGGAGGGCGTCACCCATGGAGCAGTACGACCCCCTGCCCCCGTCGCTGCGTGCGGCCCTGCGGCGCAGCACGACCGGTGGACGCGCGGCGATGGGCCGGCGGACGCTGCTGCGTGCCGCGGGCCTCGGCGCGGCCGGTGTCGCGGGCCTGACCGCGTGCGGCATACCCGCGGCGGGCCGCACCGGCGACAGCACCGCGTCCAGCGACCACTCGGCCCAGGAGAAGACCGTCGACTTCTCCAACTGGACCGAGTACATCGACGTCTCGGACGACGGCAAGCACCGCCCGACGCTTGAGGCGTTCACCAAGCGCACCGGCATCAAGGTCAAGTACACCGAGGACATCAACGACAACGTCGAGTTCTTCGGCAAGATCAAGCCGCAGCTGTCCGCGGGCCAGGACACCGGGCGCGACCTGATGGTGCTGACCGACTGGCTGGCCGCCCGGATGATCCGGCTCGGCTGGGTCCAGCAGCTGAACCCGGCGCATCTGCCGCACGCCTTCGCCAACCTCGAACAGCGCTTCCGCAGCCCCGACTGGGATCCCGGCCGCGCCTACTCCTACCCCTGGCAGGGCATCGCGACCTGTATCGCCTACAACAAGAAGGCCACCAAGGGCCGGGCGGTCACCTCGATCTCGCAACTGCTCGACGACCCCTCGCTCAAGGGCCGGGTCGCGATGCTCTCCGAGATGCGCGACACGATCGGCATGACGCTGCTCGACATGGGCCACAAGCCGGAGACGGTCACCGACGACACCTACGACGCGGCGATCGCCCGGGTGCAGAAAGCCGTGGACAGCCAGCAGATCCGCAAGTTCACCGGCAACGACTACACCGACGGGCTGAGCAAGGGCGACATCGCCGCCTGCGTCGCCTGGGCCGGCGACCTGGTGCAGCTGCGGATCGACGACCCGGACATCGAGTACGTCTTCCCCGACGCCGGATTCCTCTTCTCGACCGACAACCTGCTGATCCCCGCCAAGGCGCGGCACAAGGCCAACGCCGAACGCCTCATCGACTACTACTACGAGCCGCAGGTCGCCGCCCAGGTGTCGGCGTACATCGCCTACGTGTGCCCGGTGGCCGGGGTGAAGCCGTATCTGGCGAAGATCGACCCGTCGCTCGCCTCCAACCCGCTGATCCTCCCGGACGCCGCGATGGACGCCAAGTCGCACAGCTTCCGCTCCCTCAGCGAGGACGAGGACACCCGCTACGAGGAGAAGTTCTCCAAGCTCATCGGCGCCTGACCCGAGGACACCTGCCATGACGACCGCACCCTCCGCAGCACCCGGCGACGCCGTCCGCCTCTCCGGGCTCAGCAAGACCTACGGGTCCTTCACCGCCGTCCATCCGCTGGACCTCGCCGTCCCCGCGGGGTCGTTCTTCGCCCTGCTCGGCGCGTCCGGCTGCGGCAAGACCACCACCCTGCGGATGATCGCGGGCCTGGAGACCCCCACGGCGGGCTCCGTGGCGCTCGGCGGCCAGGACGTCACCGCCCTGCCGCCGTACAAGCGCCCGGTCAACACGGTCTTCCAGAACTACGCGCTCTTCCCGCACCTGGACATCCACGAGAACGTCGCCTTCGGGCTGCGCCGCCGCGGTGTCAAGTCGGTCGAGCAGCAGGTCGGCGACATGCTCGACCTGGTGCAGCTCGGCGGGTTCGGCCGCCGCAAGCCGCACCAGCTCTCCGGCGGGCAGCAGCAGCGGGTCGCCGTGGCCAGGGCGCTGATCAACAAGCCCGAGGTGCTGCTGCTCGACGAACCGCTGGGTGCCCTCGACCTCAAGCTGCGCCGGCAGATGCAGCTGGAGCTCAAACGCATACAGACCGAGGTCGGCATCACCTTCATCCACGTCACCCACGACCAGGAGGAGGCCATGACGATGGCCGACACCGTCGCGGTGATGAACGCCGGCCGGGTCGAGCAACTGGGCGCCCCCGCGGACCTCTACGAGAACCCGGGCTCCACCTTCGTGGCGAACTTCCTCGGCACCTCCAACCTCATCGAGGCGGAGGTCACCGGCACCTCGGGCGGCGACATCCTGCTGGTCTCGGCGGGGCAGCCCCTCACGCTGCCCGCCGCCCGGTGCAGCGCCGAGGTCGCCACCGGCGGCACGGTGCTGGCGGGGGTGCGCCCGGAGAAGATCGCGCTGGCCCACCGGGACGACGAGGACGCGATACCCGAGGGGCGCAACCGGGTGCCGGGCCGGATCGTCGACTCCAGCTTCATCGGGGTCTCCACGCAGTACGTGATCGACAGCCCGGTCTGCCCGGAGCTTGAGGTCTTCGTGCCGAACGTCGAACGCGACGGCCGGCTCGTACCGGGCGCGCCCGTCGTCCTGCACTGGAATCCGGCGCACACCTTCGGCCTCGACGCGGCCCAGGACATCGACGCCGGCCTGGGCGCGGACGCGGAAGACGCCGCGTACTCCCCGAGCGCGCCCGCGCCGAGCGCGAGCGGCAAGGACGCCGCGGGCAACGGCGGTACGGCAAAGGACGGCTCCGCCGCGGAGGCCGCCGTATGAGCGCCGCCACCGCGCAGGCCGCCGGGCCGCCACCCACCGCGCCGGAGCCCGGGTCGCTGCCCGCCGCACTGCGCCGGGCGGCCGGGCGGCGCCGGCTGACGCCGTATCTGCTGCTGCTCGCCGGTGTCGCCTGGCTGCTGGTCTTCTTCGTCGCGCCGATGGTCTACCAGGCCTCGACCTCGGTGCAGACCGGCTCGCTCGACAAGGGCTTCAGGGTCACCTGGCACGTGGCGACCTACTGGGACGCGCTGCGCGAATACTGGCCGCACTTCCTGCGCTCGCTGCTCTACTCCGGCATCGCCACCGCGGCCTGCCTGGCGATCGGCTACCCGCTGGCGTACATGATCGCCTTCAGGGCCGGGCGCTGGCGCAACGTGGTGCTGGTGCTGGTGATCGCACCCTTCTTCACCAGCTTCCTGATCCGCACCCTGGCCTGGGAGACGATCCTGGCCGACCAGGGCCCGGTGGTGTCGTTCCTCAACACCGTGCACCTGCTGGACGTCACCTCGTGGCTGCACATCACCCAGGGCGACCGGGTGCTCGCCACCCCGCTGGCGGTGGTCTGCGGACTGACGTACAACTTCCTGCCGTTCATGATCCTGCCGCTCTACACCTCGCTGGAGCGGATCGACGGGCGGCTGCACGAGGCGTCAGGCGACCTGTACGCCACGCCCTTCACCACCTTCCGCAAGGTGACCTTCCCGCTGTCGCTGCCCGGGGTGGTGGCGGGCACCCTGCTGACCTTCATCCCGGCGTCCGGCGACTACATCAACGCCGAGTTGCTGGGCTCGACCAACCAGAAGATGATCGGCAACGTCATCCAGTCCCAGTTCCTGCGGGTGCTGGACTACCCGACGGCCGCCGCGCTGTCCTTCATCCTGATGGCGGCCATCCTGGCGATCGTCACCGTCTACATCCGCAGGGCCGGGACGGAGGAGCTGGTCTGATGCAGACGCGTCCGATGCGCTGGCTGCGCAGGAACGTGGTGGTGCTCGCGGGAGTCCTCGCGCTGGGCTACCTCGTGCTGCCCAACCTGGTGGTGCTCGTCTTCTCCTTCAACAAGCCCAAGGGCCGCTTCAACTACACCTGGAACACCTTCTCCACCGACGCCTGGCAGCACCCCTGCGGTGTCGCCGACATGTGCGGCTCGCTCACCTTGAGCCTGCGGCTCGCGGTCTACGCCACCCTCGGCGCGACCGTGCTGGGCACCATGACCGCCTTCGCGCTGGCCCGCTACCGCTTCCGCGGCCGGGCGGCCACCAACATGCTGATCTTCCTGCCCATGGCGATGCCCGAGGTGGTGATGGGCGCCTCGCTCGGCACGCTCTTCCTCAACATGCGGATCCGCTTCGGCTTCTGGACGATCCTGATCGCACACATCATGTTCTGCCTGAGCTTCGTGGTCGTCGCGGTCAAGGCCCGCATCATGAGCATGGACCCGCGGCTGGAGCAGGCCGCGCAGGACCTCTACGCCACCCCCGCCCAGACCTTCCTGCGGATCACCCTGCCGCTGGCGGCGCCCGGCATAGCGGCGGGCGCGATGCTCTCCTTCGCGCTGTCCTTCGACGACTACATCATCACCAGCTTCAACGCGGGCAACACCGTGACCTTCCCGATGTTCGTCTGGGGTTCCGCCCAGCGCGGCACCCCGGTGCAGGTCAACGTGATCGGCACGGCCATGTTCGTGATCGCGGTGCTGCTGGTGGTCGCCGGCCGGCTGGTCGGGGGCCGCCGCAGGGGGGCGCGCAGCTGACCCCCGCGGCCGGCCCCCGTGCCGGACCGCAGACACCGCCGCACCACCCGCACGTCCCACCGGAGGAGCCATGGACCCGGCCACCCGCTCGCTCGCCGGCGCCGAGCAGACCCCGTACTGGCTGGATGACCCCGCCAGACCGGCCGCGCGGACCGCGCTGACCGGCGAGGAGGACTGCGACCTTTTGGTGGTCGGCGGCGGCTACACCGGGCTGTGGACCGCACTGCTGGCCAAGGAGCGCGACCCCGGCGGCGACGTGGTGCTCGTCGAGGGGACCAGGGTCGGCTGGGCCGCCTCGGGGCGCAACGGCGGCTTCTGCGCCGCCAGCCTCACCCACGGCCTGCTGAACGGGCTGGCCCGCTGGCCGGCGGAGTTCGCCGCGCTCCAGTCGCTCGGCGACCGCAACCTCGACGCCATCGAGGCCGCGGTCGCCCGCTACGGCATCGACTGCGACTTCGAGCGCACCGGCGAGATCGACGTGGCCACCGAGGAGTATCAGTACGCCGAACTGCGCGAAGCCGCCGCACTCGCCGCGCGGAACGGGGTGGAGCTCGAGGTGCTCGACCGCGACCAGGTCCGCGCCGAGGTCGACTCGCCCACCTTCCACGGCGGCCTGTACGACCGGCGCGGGGTCGCCATGGTCAACCCCGCCCGGCTGGTCTGGGGCCTGCAACGCGCCGCCGAGGCCGCGGGAGTTCGGATCTACGAGCGCACCCCGGCCACCGCCATGGTCAGGCACCGCGCCGGCATGGCGGTGCGCACCCCTTACGGCCGGGTGCTGGCCCACCGGGTCGCGCTCGGCACCAACGCCTTCCCCTCCCTGGTCCGCCGGGCCCGCCGCTACACCGTCCCCGTCTACGACTACGCCCTGGTCACCGAACCACTCACCGCCGAGCAGCGGCGGGCCGTCGGCTGGCGCGGACGGCAGGGCCTCGGCGACAGCGCCAACCGCTTCCACTACTTCCGGCTCACCGCCGACCAGCGCATCCTGTGGGGCGGCTACGACGCGGTATACCCGCGCGGCGGCAGGATGAGCGCCGACCACGACCACCGCCCGGCGACATACCAGACCCTGGCCCGGCACTTCTTCAGCTGTTTCCCGCAGCTCGAAGGCCTGGACTTCAGCCACGCCTGGGGCGGCGCCATCGACACCAGCACCCGCTTCGCCGCCTTCTTCGGCACCGCCGGCTCCGGCCGGGTCGGCTACGCGGCCGGCTACACCGGGCTGGGGGTGGGCGCCAGCCGGTTCGGCGCCGAGGTGGTGCTCGACCTGCTGGCCGGCGCCGACACCGAGCGCACCCGGCTGGGCATGGTGCGCAGGAAGCCGCTGCCCTTCCCGCCGGAACCGCTGGCCTCCGCCGGTATCGGCCTGACCCAGTGGTCGCTGGCCCGCGCCGACCGCTCCGAGGGCCGGCGCAATCTGTGGCTGCGCGCCATGGACCGGGCCGGGCTCGGTTTCGACAGCTGACCGGACGGGGGGCGCACGCGCCGGCGCCGTACGAGCCGTCTCACTACCGGTGGGTCGCGGAACCCGCGTAATAACCGCCCGGTTGCCCGCTCTGCCCGGTGACAGCAGATGTCACCGGGCAGAGGGAGGGGCCGCAATGGGCAGCGCCGGAGGGAAGAGTGCGGTCGAATGGCTGGCGTCGGTGGCGTACGACCCGGAAGGCGTCCGCGAGGAGTGGGAGTGCAATCCGCTCGGGGTGGCGCTGCTGCCGGCCGGGCGGAAGTGGGACGTGCTGATCCTCGGCAGCGCCCTCGGCTACCCGACGCTGGACGTCCTGACCCGGCTGGCGGACCGGCCGGGCCCGGTGCTCGCCGACTTCGGCGACGCGCGGATCGGCTTCTTCGTCCCCCCGGGCACCGCCGCCCGCTGGCTCGGCACCGGCGTGCGCGCGGTGGGGCGCGGCACCTGGATCGTGGTGCCCTACCCCGGCCGGCCCACCGGCGGCGTGCGCTGGCTGGTACCGCCGGACGGCACCGGCCACCTCACCGACCCGGTGCTGCTCGAACTGGCCATGCACGAGGCCGCGGCCCAACTGGCCGGGGGTTAGCTCATGTTGGGCACATCCCGGCTGGCCGGGTGCGGCGGGTCCGCCGCGGGCCGCGTGGTGCTTGTGGCCCGCGCCCGGCGTGGTGACACTGGCCAGACGACGACGGAAGGGTCATCCCGTGACGAGCCCCCAGCACATCACCCACTGGATCGCCGGCCGCCCCTGGACCGGCACCGCGGAGCGGCGCGGCGACGTCTACGACCCCGCCACCGGCGCGGTGAGCGGCCAGGTCGACCTCGCCGGCGTCGAGGTCGTCGACCAGGCGGTCGCCGCCGCGCTCGACGCCTTCGGCCAGTGGCGGCACGCCTCGGTCGCCAAGCGGGCCTCGGTGCTCTTCGCCTTCCGCGAGCTGCTCAACGCCCGCCGCGAGGAGCTGGCCGCGATCATCGTCTCCGAGCACGGCAAGGTGCAGTCCGACGCTCTCGGCGAGATCGCCCGCGGCCTGGAGGTCGTCGAATACGCCTGCGGCATCCCGCAGCTGCTCAAGGGCGGCTACACCGAGCAGGCCTCCAGCGGCATCGACGTCTACTCGCTGCGCCAGCCGCTCGGCCCGGTCGCGGTGATCTCCCCGTTCAACTTCCCCGCGATGGTCCCGATGTGGTTCTTCCCGCTCGCCATCGCCGCCGGCAACACCGTGGTCGTCAAACCGTCCGAGAAGGACCCCTCGGCCGCGAACCTCCTGGCCGCCCTGTGGCGCGAGGCCGGCCTGCCCGACGGCGTCTTCAACGTCGTCCACGGCGACAAGCCCGCCGTGGACCGGCTGCTGGAGCACCCCGACATCAAGGCGGTCTCCTTCGTCGGCTCCACCCCGATCGCCCGCTACGTCTACGAGACCGCCACGCGCCACGGCAAGCGCGTCCAGGCCCTCGGCGGCGCCAAGAACCACATGCTGGTGCTGCCCGACGCCGACCTCGACCTGGCCGCCGACGCCGCCGTCAACGCCGGCTTCGGCGCCGCGGGGGAGCGCTGCATGGCGGTGTCGGTGCTGGTCGCGGTGGACCCGGTCGGCGACGACCTGGTCGAGCGGATCAAGCAGCGCATCGCCGGCCTCACCGTCGGCCCCGGCTCTGCCCCCGACTCCCAGATGGGCCCGCTGGTCACCGGCGTGCACCGCGACAAGGTCAGCTCCTACCTGGACTCCGGCGTCGCCGACGGCGCCGAACTGGCCGTCGACGGCCGCAAGCACCCGCTGTCCGAGGGCGCCGCCGACAGCGGCTTCTGGCTCGGCCCGACGCTGTTCGACCAGGTGCGCCCCGGCATGTCCGTCTACGACGACGAGATCTTCGGCCCGGTGCTCTCCGTGGTGCGCGTGCCGTCCTATGACGAGGGACTCGCCCTGATCAACGCCAACCCCTACGGCAACGGCACCGCGCTGTTCACCAACGACGGCGGCGCCGCCCGCCGCTTCCAGCACGAGGTCGAGGTCGGCATGGTCGGCATCAACGTGCCCATCCCGGTGCCGGTCGCCTACTACTCCTTCGGCGGCTGGAAATCCTCGCTCTTCGGCGACACGCACGCCTACGGCGAGGACGGCGTGAAGTTCTTCACCCGCGGCAAGGCCGTCACCCAGCGCTGGCTCGACCCCTCACACCACGGAATCAACCTCGGCTTCCCCACCAACAGCTGACCCGCCGCGAGCCCCGGCGGCCGGGGCCCGCCGCGCCGGCACCCCCGCCGCCGCGACCACCGACAGCAGCGCCACCGCCAGGCACCAGCTGGCCGCCACGTCCAGCGGCCAGTGGTAGCCGTCCCACACCAGTGCCGCGCCCACCGCCGCGACCAGCAGCACCGCCAACGCCGCCAGCGGCCAGCGCAGCACCCTGAGCCGGACGAAGGGCAGCACCAGCAGTGCCGCCGCGCCGATCGCGACCGCCGAGGTCGCGGTGTGGCCGGAAGGGAAGAAGCCCGCGTAGCCGTTCGGCCCCAGGTGCACCTTGCCGGGGGCCGGACGGGCCACCGCCGACTTCACCGCGCCCACCACCAGCGGCACCGCCGCCATGGCCAGGGCCGCCGCCAGCGGCGGCAGCCACCACAGCGGCCGCCTCACCAGGCGGCCGTGCACCGCCGCGTAGAGCACCGCGGCCAGCAGCAGCGGCACCGCGACCTGCACGTTGCCGACGTCGGAAAGCACCTGCGCCGGGTCGTCGAGCCCCGGATGCGCCGCCGAGGAGCGCTGGAACCAGCCGAGCACCGACCAGTCCCGGTCCACCAGCGGCCCGCCGTCCGACACCTGCCGGGTGATCAGCACGAAGAGGGCGAGGCCGGCGCAGAAGGCCACGGCGAGCGCGGCGAGCGTCCAGAGCGCAGAACGCCGCCCCGGAACAGGGGGGATAGTTCCGGGGCGGCCATGTCGATCGCCGTACCGCCCGTCCCGGGGGGTGTGGGACGAACGGCGGGCCGATCGGCGAGGTGTGCCGGGGCCACCATCGGACCCGGCGGTTTCGTGCGCGAGGGCACTGCCGTACCGGTGATGGGGAATCACCGGTGCGTTGTCACTCGTCGCCGACTCCGTCGGAGCCGGCCGCGAGCGGGGTGTTCTGGTGAAACCGTACGTCACCTCGCGGGGCCCGGGGCCCCCGATCACCCGTCCGCCATCAGGCCCCCACACGTTCTTCACGAGCCCCGCCTTCCCCTCACCGCTCACACCCCGGCGAAGGCCTCCTCGATGATGTCGAGGCCCTCGTTGAGCAGATCCTCCCCGATGACCAGTGGCGGCAGAAACCGAAGCACGTTGCCGTACGTCCCACAGGTGAGCACCACGAGGCCGTTTGCATGACACGCTTTGGCCACCGCGCTCGTCAGAGCAGGGTCGGGCTCCTTGGTCCCCGGCCGCACGAGCTCCACCGCGATCATCGCGCCGCGCCCGCGGACCTCGCCGATCGCCGGGTACTTCTCCTGCAGCGCCCGCAGCCGGGGCGTCATGATCTCGCCGATCCGCCGCGCCCTGGCGGGCAGGTCCAGTTCCTTCATCGTCTCGATGGCGCCCAGCGCCGCCGCGCACGCCACCGGGTTGCCGCCGTAGGTGCCGCCCAGGCCGCCCGAGTGGGCGGCGTCCATGATCTCGGCCCGGCCGGTGACCGCGGCCAGCGGCAGCCCGCCCGCGATGCCCTTCGCCGTGGTGATCAGGTCGGGCACCACGCCCTCGTCCTCGCACGCGAACCACTGCCCGGTCCGGCAGAAGCCGGTCTGGATCTCGTCGGCCACGAAGACGATGCCGTTGTCCCGGGCGAAGCGTGCCATCAGCGGCAGGAAGCCCTTCGCCGGCTCGATGAAGCCGCCCTCGCCGGCGATCGGCTCGATCACGATCGCGGCGACGTGCTCCGCGCCGATCTGCTTGGTGATGATCTCGACGGCCTGCGCGGCGGCCTCCTCGGCCGCGTGCTCCGGCCCGGTCAGCCACCGGTAGCCGTAAGCCAGCGGCACCCGGTAGACCTCGGGCGCGAAGGGGCCGAAGCCCTCCTTGTACGGCATGTTCTTCGCCGTCAGCGCCATCGTGAGGTTGGTGCGGCCGTGGTAGCCGTGGTCGAAGACCACCACCGCCGGGCGCTTGGTGTAGGCGCGGGCGATCTTCACCGCGTTCTCCACCGCCTCGGCGCCGGAGTTGAACAGCGCGGACTTCTTGGCGTGGTCGCCGGGGGTGAGCGCGTTGAGCTGCTCGGCGACCTCCACGTAGCCCTCGTAGGGCGTGATCATGAAGCAGGTGTGGGTGAAGTCCGCCAGCTGCTCGGTGGCCCTGCGCACCACGGCGGGCGCGCTGTTGCCCACCGACGTCACCGCGATGCCCGACCCGAAGTCGATCAGCCGGTTGCCGTCCACGTCCTCGACCACCCCGCCGCCGGCCCGCCGCACATACACCGGCAGCGTCACCCCGACCCCGTCCGCGACCGCCGCGGACTTCCTGGCCGACAACTCCACCGACTTCGGCCCCGGCACGGCGGTGACCAGCCTGCGCTCCTGCGGCAATTCGCTCATGACGGGCATTCTCCTCGAACTCTGCGACCCAGCTCGATCCAGACCTCCCCCGAGGCTAGGCCGCCCCACCCACCCCCGCATACGCCGAACGGTCACACTCCCCCCACCCTCTTCGCCGGAACGGCCAGTGCCCCCGGCACACCCCGCGGCCCGGGCGGGGCGGGCGGCCCCGCCAAGATCCTTTCTTTGGGTGTAGCGGCTCGACTACATTGTGCGCATCGGCGGCGACGAGGGGCAGACGCGCCATGGATGACAAGGGCACGCAACGCTATGGGTACGGGCGGGCCGGCACCGACCCGCCATCCGCGCCGCCCGGAGCCGGCAGTCCCGTGCCCCGCCCCACCGTGCCCCCGCCGATGCCCGCCAAGGCTCCGCCGGCCTCGGCTCTGGAGATCTGGCTGCGCACCCCGCGCGCGGCCGACGCACCCGGCATCTACGGCTTCGGGCACACCCCGCGCCCCAAGCCCGATCCGCACCGGCTGCCCGCCAGGCGGCTGCTGGGCGGCGCCGTGCTCAGCCTGCTGGTCGGGCTGCTCGTCTGGTCGATGTTCAGGGACGGCTACTTCACGTTCTGGATCTGGCCCGCGATATGGATCACGCCCGACCACTGGCGCAGCGGCAGCGGCGGGGACACCAACGCCTTCAACGCCGTCACCCGAATCTGGGCGTGGGTGTGCACCCTCGCGCTGGCCTGGATCTGCGCCCGGGTCGGCAACTGGGGCCAGGTATGGCGGCGCTTCGTGACACCGTCGCTGCGCAAGCTCGTGGACGAACCCGAGACACCGGCCGCCGCCGCGGAGACCGGTGTACCCGACCTGGTCGAGTGGCCGGAGCTGCGCGCGGCGCAGCGGCACGCCCTCGCCGACCGGCTCACCGCAGAGGTCCGCACCGGCCGGATGAACGACGTCGACTACACCCGTATCCGCCGCGCCTGGAGCGACGCGCTGGCCGACCCCGGGCGCCTGCACGCGTTCACCGACGGGGTGCTGCGCGAGGGTGGACAGGCCTGCGGCCACCCGTCGGGCGCACGGGACGTGCCCCACCGTGCCGCGCCGCACGACCTGCTGACCCGGCAGGTGCGGATCGGCCGTGGCGTCGAGGACGACCGCAACCCCTACCAGCACCGCGGGTCCGGCATCGCGCTCGATCCGACCCTGCTGGGCACCGGGCTCCTGGTCGTCGGGCCGTCCGGCTCCGGCAAGACCCGCCAGGTGGTCCGGCCGGTCACCGAAGCGCTGTGCCTGCAGGCGCTGGCCGGGCAGGCCGCCGTGGTCGTGGTGGGTGTGGACGGCGCCGACCTCGGCCCCGCCGACGCCTTCGACGTGGTCATCTCGCTCGCCGACCCGGCGTCTCGCTACGACCTGGACCTCTACGGCACCGACGACCCCGACGCGGCGGCGGGAACGCTCGCGGAGGCACTGATCGACCCGCATGGCGCCGGCAGCGGTGACGTACGCCGGGCCGCGAGCGCGCTGAGCCAGATCCTCGGTCCCTTCCTCACCGCCCGCGGCCGTTTCCCCGCCGTCTCCGAACTACGCGAACTGCTCGACGGCACCCCGCACGCCTTCGCCGGCCTGCGCGACGCGCTCGACGCGGCAGGCGCGCCTGCGATGGTGCGGGAGTTGAACGCCCGCGAGCGGCAGACCAGCCAGCGCGGCGACATCGGTCCGCTGCTCGCCGACCGTGTCTCGCTGCTCGACCGGTCGGCCTTCGCCGGCTTCTTCGACGTGACGGGCCGCACCCGCCCCTTCTCCATGCGCGCCCTGGAACATCCCGTGCGGGTCCGCATCGACCTGCCACGCCACGGCCACACGGAAGCCGCCAGGATCCTGGTCCGGCTGGTCCTCGCGCAGTTCACAGCGGCGGCCGTCGCACGGCGGGACCGCTCGCTCTTCGCCTGCCTGGTGCTGGACGACGCCGCTCACACCGTCACCCCGGAGTCGGTACGCGGCTTCGCCCGGCTGCGTTCGGCGAACGCCGGGGTGGTGATGGCCCTGCGGACACTCGACGACGTACCGGAGGAGCTGCGGACGGCGCTGCTCGGCGCGATGGGCTGCCGGATGGCGATGTCCGGGGTGACGACCTGGGACGGCAAGCGCTTCGCCGAGGCATGGGGGACGACCTGGGTGGAGACCAGGGACATCACCCGCAGCCCCGACCAGTCGGGCGGCCTGCCGCGGCGGCTGAGCCGCGGGGTGCGGAAGGTGTTCACCGGTGAAGCCGTCACCACCGAGTCGGTGACCGTCAGGGAGGTGGAGCGGGAGCGGTGGTCCGCTTCGGATCTGGCGCATGCGGTGCCCGCCGGGCACGCGGTCGTGTCGTTGACGGCGACGACGGGGGAGCACGCGCCGCCGATCCTGGTGGATCTGCGGGGGTGAGGGGGCGGGTGGACGGTGCGGCACAATTGAGGGGGGCGGCCACTCCCGGTCGGCCAAGAATCCAGTGATTGCCGGTATCTGGTCCGTATGCCGCTCACCCTCGCGACCCTCGTGCAGCACTCCGCGCTCAAGCTGACCGTCCTGGCAGGCAAGGACCGGCTGGATTCCGAGGTCCGCTGGGTGCACACCAGCGAGCTGGACGACCCCGGCCCGTATCTGGAGGGCGGCGAGCTGCTGCTGACCACCGGGCTGAAGCTGGAGGTCGGCGACCCGGAGGCGATGCGTGGCTACGTGCGGCGGCTGACGGCCGCCAAGGTGGTCGGGCTCGGCTTCGGCGTCGGGGTCGGGCACGACAGCGTGCCCGACGCGCTGGCGGCGGCGGCCGAGCAGGCGGGGCTGCCGCTGCTCGAAGTGCCGCGCAAGACCCCCTTCATCGCGATCAGCAAGACCGTCTCCGCGGCGCTGGCGGCCGAACGCTACCGCGCGGTGACCGCGGGCTTCGACGCCCAGCGCGAGCTGACCCGGGCCGCGCTCGCCCCGGACGGCACCGCCGCGCTGCTGGCCCGGCTGGCCGCCCACCTCGACGGCTGGGCCGCGCTCTACGACCCCTCCGGCGCGGTGGTGGCCGCCGCGCCGGACTGGGCGGGCCGCCGCGCCGCCCGGCTGGCCGGCGAGATCGACCGGCTGCGGGACATCCCCGGGCCGGCCGGCGCCGCCGTCGCGGGGCCGGCGGGCAGCGAGGACCGGGTCGAGATCCAGTCGCTGGGCACCGGGCGCCGCCCGCGCGGCTACCTGGCGGTCGGCACCGAGGAGCGCCTGGACACCTCGGCCCGCTACGTCGTGCACGCGGCCGTCGCCCTGCTGACGCTGTCGCTCGAACAGTCCCGCGCCCTGCAGGACGCGCACACCCGGCTGGCGGCCGCGCTGCTGCGAATGCTGCTCGCCGGTGAGGCCGGGCACGCCCGCAGCGTGGCGGGCACGCTCTACCGCAGCCTGCTCGACCACCCGGTGCGGGTGCTGATCGCCGAGCCATCGGACGCCCAGCGCGGCCCGGAGGCGCTGGCCCGGCTGGCGGAGCGCGTGGAGTCGGCCGCCGCCCGCTCGGGCGACCCGCTGCTGGCCATCCAGGAGGAGGCGCGGCTGATCGTGCTGGCCGCGCAGGACGCCACCGCGCTGGCGGCGGCGGCCGACCTCGCCGAGGCCGAGGACGCGCTCGCCGCCGGGCTGTCGGGGGCGGTACCGCCCGAGGAGGTGCCCGAGGCGCACCGGCAGGCCGAGCAGGCGCTGGCCGTCGCGCAGCGCAGGGGGCGCAACCTGGTCGAGCACGGCGAGGTCGGCGCCGGCTCGGTGGTGCCGCTGCTCGCCGACGACGCGGTGCGGGCCTTCGCCGAGGGCCTGCTGCGGCCGCTGCGCGAGCACGACGCGACCTCGCGCGGCGACCTGGCCACCTCGCTGCACGCCTGGCTGTCGCACCACGGCCAGTGGGACGCGGCGGCGGCCGACCTCGGGGTGCACCGGCACACCCTGCGCTACCGGATGCGCCGGGTCGAGGAGATCCTCGGGCGCTCGCTGGACGACCCGGACGTCCGGATGGAGCTGTGGCTTGCCCTCAAGACCGAGGCAGAAACCGGCGCCTGAGCTCCCGGGCGCGGGTCACGGCGGCGGCGTCGGACCGATGGCGGCGGCGGCCGCGGCGGCTCGGCGGGCGGCGAGGTCCCAGGACAGCCGGACGGTCAGCCCCGCCTCCGTGCCGGCCTCGGCGATGACACCGAGCAGCTGCCCGGACTTCACCGCGAGCTTGAGGCCGAACTCGACCTCGAAGGCGTCGGGGGAGCCGGCGGCGCCGCCCTCGGTGATGGTCTGCGCGGCCCAGCGGCCGACGCTGCGTACGGTGTCGCGGACGCCCTCCAGGGTCAGGGTGACGGCGGAGCCCATCGCGGCGGCCCGGGAGCGCACGCCGACGTCGTCGTAGCCGCCGGTCTCGTCGGGGTGCTGGAAGGGCACCTCGCCGACGATCTCCGCCTCCACCGTCGAGCCGTCGTCCAGTTCGATCGTGACCGTCTGCGCCATCGCCCGTCCCCTCCCCGTGCCGGGGCGCCAGGATAGGGCCGGCGGGTGCCGGCCGGGGCGGAATCCGGCGCATGCGACCCGTACGGTGGGCGCTGGCCATTCCGTAGCGCGCGGGCGTACGCGTACTCCGCCGTGGACAACCGGGCGGGCGGCCCGCGGTGCCTACGGTGGCAGCGAGCGAGACCCGCGACAGAAGGGCGGAACCACCGTGACGACCGCAGCTCCGTACGCGTTCTGGCTGGCAGGCCGCCAGGCCACCGGCGCGGACACCTTCGACGTGACGAGCCCCTGGGACGGCGCCCTGGTCGGCCGGGTGAGCGTGCCGGACGAGGCGCAGGTCGAGGAGGCCGTCGCGGCGGCGGCCGCGGCGCAGGCGGAGTTCTCCGCCACCCCGGCGCACGTGCGGGCGGCAGCGCTGGACCACGTATCGAAGCGGCTGGCCGAGCGGGCCGAGGAGATCGCCCTGCTGATCACCGCGGAGAACGGCAAGCCGCTGAAGTGGTCGCGCGGCGAGGTCGGCCGGGCGGTGTCGGTCTTCCGGTGGGCGGCCGAGGAGGCGCGCCGCTTCAACGCCGGCGAGGCGCAGCGGCTGGACACCGACCAGGGCGGGGTGGGGCGGCTCGCGCTGACCCGGCGCTTCGGGCGCGGTCCGGTGCTGGGGATCGCGCCCTTCAACTTCCCGCTGAATCTGGTGGCGCACAAGGTCGCCCCGGCCCTCGCCGTCGGCGCGCCGATCATCCTCAAGCCGGCGCCCGCGACCCCGCTGTCGGCGCTGCTGCTCGGCGAGCTCCTGGCGGAGGCCGAGGGGCTGCCGGCCGGGTCCTGGAGCGTCCTTCCGGTGCCCAACGACCGGATGCCGGCCCTGGTGCAGGACCCGCGGCTGCCGGTGATCTCCTTCACCGGCTCCGACACCGTCGGGTACGCCATCGCCGACTCGGTGCCGCGCAAGCACGTCACCCTGGAGCTGGGCGGCAACGCGGCGGCCGTGGTGCTCGCCGACTGGTCCTCGGACGCCGACCTGGAGTGGGCGGCGGGGCGGATCGCCACCTTCGCGAACTACCAGGGCGGCCAGTCCTGCATATCGGTGCAGCGGGTCATCGCGGACGCGGCCGTCTACGACACGCTGGCCGAGCGGATCGTCGCCAAGGTCCGCGAGCAGGTCACCGGCGACCCGGCGGACGGCGCCACCGACGTCGGCCCGCTGGTGAACGAGGCCGCGGCCGTCCGGGTCGGGCAGTGGGTGGACGACGCGGTGGCCAAGGGCGCCAAACTGCTGGCCGGCGGGACCCGCGACGGGGCCAGCTACGCCCCCACGGTGCTCGCCGAACTGCCCGCCGACGCGGTGCTCGCCACCGAGGAGGCCTTCGGCCCGGTCCTGTCACTGCATCGGGTCAACGGGCCCGCGGAGGCTTTCGCGGCCGTGAACGACTCCCGCTTCGGCCTGCAGGCTGGTGTCTTCACGCACGATCTGCAGCTGGCCTTCCGTGCCCACCGCGACCTGGAGGTCGGCGGCGTGGTCATCGGCGACGCCCCCTCCTACCGCGCCGACCAGATGCCCTACGGCGGCGTCAAGGACTCCGGCACCGGGCGTGAGGGTGTGAAGTACGCGATGGAGGACTACACCTACGAGAGAGTGCTGGTGCTCACCGGCCTCGACCTGTGACGGGCGACCGCCCGCCGCGGCGAGGGGCCGGCCACTGACGGCTTGACGGCTTGTCTGGTGGGGTCCGTGGAATTCGGGTAGTACGGACTGGTAGCACCGGTCGGTAACCGGCTACCCGGAGGTGACGCAACCGTGTCCGCACCCGTCGCAACACGCAAGGTCTCCGAACGCGAGGCACGCCAGGTGGCCGAGGCCGCCCGCGAGCAGGACTGGCACAGGCCGAGCTTCGCCAAGGAACTCTTCCTCGGCCGCTTCCGTCTGGACCTGATCCACCCCTATCCACTCCCGGCCCCCGAGGCCGCAGCCAGGGGCGAGGAGTTCCTCGCCCGGCTGCGGGAGTTCTGCGAGACCTCGATCGACGGCGCCAGGATCGACCGCGAGGCGCGCATCCCGGACGAGACGATCCTCGGCCTGAAGGAACTGGGCGCGCTCGGGATGAAGATCGACCCCGCCTACGGCGGGCTCGGCCTCACCCAGGTGTACTACAACAAGGCGCTGGCCATGGCCGGCACCGCGAGCCCCGCGGTCGGCGCGCTGCTGTCCGCGCACCAGTCGATCGGCGTGCCGCAGCCGGTGAAGATGTTCGGCACCCCCGAGCAGAAGCAGGCGTTCCTGCCGCGCTGCGCCACCACCGACATCAGCGCCTTCCTGCTCACCGAGCCCGACGTCGGGTCCGACCCCGCCCGGCTCGCCACCACCGCGGTCCCCGACGGGGACGACTACGTGCTGGACGGCGTGAAGCTGTGGACCACCAACGGCGTCGTCGCCGACCTGCTGGTCGTGATGGCCCGGGTGCCCGCCTCCGAGGGCCACAAGGGCGGCATCACCGCCTTTGTCGTGGAGGCCGCAGCCGAGGGCATCACCGTCGAGCACCGCAACGCCTTCATGGGCCTGCGCGGCATCGAGAACGGCGTGACCCGCTTCCACCAGGTGCGCGTCCCCGCCGCCAACCGCATCGGCCCCGAGGGCGCCGGCCTGAAGATCGCCCTGACCACCCTCAACACCGGCCGCCTGTCGCTGCCCGCGGGCTGCGTGGGCGCCGCCAAGTGGTGCCTGAAGATCGCCAGGGAGTGGTCGGCGGCCCGCGAGCAGTGGGGCAAGCCGATCGCCGCGCACGAGGCCGTCGGCTCCAAGATCGCCTACATCGCGGCCACCACCTTCGCCCTGGAGGCGGTGCTCGACCTGTCCTCGCAGATGGCCGACGAGGAGCGCAACGACATCCGGATCGAGGCCGCGCTCGCCAAGCTCTACGGCTCCGAGGCCGCCTGCCGGATCGCCGACGAGCTGGTGCAGATCCGCGGCGGCCGGGGCTTCGAGACCGCCGACTCGCTCGCCGCCCGCGGCGAGCGGGCGGTGCCCGCCGAGCAGATGCTGCGGGACCTGCGGATCAACCGGATCTTCGAGGGCTCCACCGAGATCATGCACCTGCTGATCGCCCGGGAGGCCGTCGACGCCCACCTGTCGGTGGCCGGCGACCTCATCGACCCGGACGCCTCGCTCGGCGACAAGGCCAGGGCCGGCGCCAAGGCCGGCGGCTTCTACGCCAAGTGGCTGCCCAAGCTGGTCGCGGGACCGGGCCAGCTGCCGAACTCCTACGCCGAGTTCGACGGCCTCGCCCCCCACCTGCGGTACGTCGAGCGCAGCGCGCGCAAGCTCGCCCGCAGCACCTTCTACGCCATGTCGCGCTGGCAGGGCCGGATGGAGACCAAGCAGAACTTCCTCGCCCGCGTGGTCGACATCGGCGCGGAGCTCTTCGCGATGAGCGCGGCCTGCGTGCGCGCCCAGCACCTCGGGGCCGGCGACCACGGCCCGGAGGCCCGGCAGCTGGCCGACGCCTTCTGCCGGCAGGCCCGGGTCAGGACCGACGAGCTCTTCGACCGGCTGTGGACCAACACCGACAGCGCCGACCGCGCCCTGACCAAGGCGGTGCTCGGCGGCGCCACCGAATGGCTCGAAGCGGGCATCGTCGACCCCAGCAGGGACGGACCGTGGATCGCCGAGGCAGAGCCGGGCCCGTCGAACACCGCCAACGTGCACCGACCCGTGCACTGAGCCCGACAGGGCGCGGTACGCCGCCCACCGCCCGTGCGGGGCAGTGGACGGCGTACCGCTTCCGCACGACACAATGTCCCCATGACGGATGCTCTCGCAGACCCGCACTACCGCCCGCACCTCGCCGGCGACCCGGCGGACGGCCCCCGCGACATCGTGATCCTCGGCTCGACCGGATCGGTCGGCACCCAGGCCATCGACGTGGTCCTCCGCAATCCGGACCGCTTCCGCGTCACCGCGATCTCCGCTGCCGGCAGCCGGGTCAGGCTGCTCGCCGAGCAGGCCCACCAGCTGCGCGTGCGCACCGTCGCCGTCGCCGACGAGGCCGCCGTCGGCCCGCTGCGCGAGCTGCTCGGCGACCTGTACGGGCCGGGAGCCGGACTGCCCGAGATCATCGCGGGTCCCGGCGCCGCCACCGAGGCGGCGGCGCTTGACTGCCACTCCGTGCTCAACGGCATCACCGGCTCCATCGGCCTGCGGCCCACGCTGGCCGCGCTGCGGGCCGGCCGGGTGCTGATCCTGGCCAACAAGGAGTCGCTGATCGTCGGCGGCCCGCTGGTGAAGGCGCTCGCGAGACCGGGCCAGGTGGTGCCCGTCGACTCCGAGCACTCCGCGCTCTTCCAGGCGATGCTCGGCGGCCGCCGCCAGGAGGTGCGCAAGCTGCTCGTCACCGCCTCCGGCGGCCCCTTCCGCGGCCGCAGCCGGGCGGAACTGGCCTCGGTCACGCCGGCCGACGCGCTCGCCCACCCCACCTGGGACATGGGCCCGGTCATCACCGTCAACTCCGCGACGCTGGTCAACAAGGGCCTTGAGGTGATCGAGGCGCACCTGCTCTACGACGTCCCCTTCGACCGTATCGAGGTCGTCGTCCACCCCCAGTCGTACATCCACTCCATGGTGGAGTTCGTCGACGGCTCCACGATCGCGCAGGCCAGCCCGCCGGACATGCGGATGCCGATCGCGCTCGGCCTGGGCTGGCCGGACCGGGTGCCGGACGCCGCACCGGCCTTCGACTGGTCGAAGGCCTCGACGTGGGAGTTCTTCCCGCTGGACGAGGACGCCTTCCCGTCGGTCGCGCTGGCCCGCCATGTGGGTAGCCTCGGGGGCACCGCACCCGCGGTGTTCAACGCCGCCAACGAGGAGTGCGTCGACGCCTTCCTCGCCGGCCGGCTGGCGTTCACCGGGATCGTGGACACCGTCGCGAAGGTCGTCGAGGAACACGGCACACCCGTTCCGGGAACTTCACTGACGGTCGAGAACGTCCTCGAAGCGGAGGCCTGGGCGCGCGCCCGGGCCGTGGAACTGGCCAGGACATCGGAGGCAACAGGCGTATGACCGCTCTCATGACGGTCCTCGGCATAGTGGTCTTCGCCGTGGGCCTGATGGTCTCGATCGCCTGGCACGAGCTGGGCCACCTCTCCACGGCCAAGCTGTTCAGGATCCGCGTGCCGCAGTACATGGTGGGGTTCGGCCCCACCGTGTGGTCGCGCAAGAAGGGCGAGACGGAGTACGGCTTCAAGGCCATCCCGCTCGGCGGCTACATCCGCATGATCGGGATGTTCCCGCCCGGCGAGGACGGCCGGATCACCGCCCGCTCCACCTCGCCGTGGCGCAGCATGATCGAGGACGCCCGCTCCGCCGCGTTCGAGGAGATGCAGCCGGGGGACGAGACGCGGCTGTTCTACACGCGCAAGCCGTGGAAGCGCGTCATCGTGATGTTCGCCGGGCCCTTCATGAACCTGATCCTGGCCTTCGCGCTGGCCCTGTCGGTCTTCATGGGCATCGGCATCGCCCAGCAGACCACGGTGGTCAGCTCGGTCAGCGACTGCGTGATCTCGCAGGCCGACACCGCCAAACGCAACCCCGACAACCCCTGCCTGCCCACCGACAAGGTCGCCCCGGCCAAGACCGCGGGCCTGCAGCCGGAGGACAAGTTCGTCTCCTTCAACGGCCGGCCGGTCGACAACTGGTCCGACCTGTCCAAGGACATCAGGAACGGCGTGGGTCCCGCCACCATCGTGGTCGAGCGGGACGGCCGGCAGGTCACCCTGCACCCGGTGATCACCAAGAACGTGGTGGCGAAGACCGACAGCCACGGCGAGGTCGAGGACGGCACCGTGACGGCCGGCTTCCTCGGCTTCAGCCCGGCGAGCCACATCCAGCCGCTGACCTTCACCAGTTCGGTGAGCCACATGGGCGACATGGCCCGGCAGGGCGTCGACTCGCTGCTGCGGCTGCCGCAGCGCATCCCCGACCTGTGGCGGGCGACCTTCGACGGGGCGCCGCGCAAGGCGGACTCGCCGATGGGCGTGGTCGGCGCCGCGCGGGTCGGCGGCGAGGTCTTCTCGATGAAGGAGCCGGCCGTCGACCGGATCGCCACCATGGTGATGCTGGTCGCGGGCTTCAACCTGTCGCTGTTCCTGTTCAACATGCTGCCGCTGCTGCCGCTGGACGGCGGGCACGTGGCGGGCGCGCTGTGGGAGTCGATCAGGCGGCACACCGCCCGGGTCTTCCGCCGGAAGGACCCGGGGCCCTTCGACGTGGCCAAGCTCATGCCGGTCGCCTATGTCGTGGCCGGAATCTTTGTGTCCTTCACCTTGCTGGTGCTGATCGCCGATGTGGTCAACCCGGTCAAACTGGGTTCGTAATGCCCTGAGCCGAGTGAGAGACGCGGGGCGGGTGCCGTAACCTCGAAGCGGAGCCCGCCCACGTCGGGACTTGTGTCACACCTTGGGGAAGCCACGCAGATGACCGCGATTTCGCTCGGTATGCCGGATGTTCCGATCAAGCTCGCCGAACGCCGCAAAAGCCGTCAGATCCAGGTGGGAACCGTCGCCGTCGGTGGCGACGCCCCGGTGTCCGTCCAGTCCATGACCACCACCCGAACCTCCGACATCGGTGCCACGCTCCAGCAGATCGCCGAGCTGACCGCGTCCGGCTGCCAGATCGTCCGGGTCGCCTGCCCGACACAGGACGACGCCGACGCGCTCGCCACGATCGCCAGGAAGTCGCAGATCCCGGTCATCGCCGACATCCATTTCCAGCCGAAGTACGTCTTCGCCGCGATCGACGCCGGCTGCGCCGCGGTCCGGGTCAACCCCGGCAACATCAAGCAGTTCGACGACAAGGTGCGGGAGATCGCCAAGGCCGCCTCCGACGCCCGGGTGCCGATCAGGATCGGCGTCAACGCCGGCTCGCTGGACCGCCGGCTGCTGGAGAAGTACGGCAAGGCCACCCCCGAGGCGCTGGCGGAGTCCGCGCTGTGGGAGGCGTCGCTGTTCGAGGAGCACGGCTTCCGCGACATCAAGATCTCCGTCAAGCACAACGACCCGGTCGTCATGGTCGCCGCCTACCGGCTGCTCGCCCAGAAGTGCGACTACCCGCTGCACCTCGGGGTGACCGAGGCCGGGCCCGCCTTCCAGGGCACCATCAAGTCCGCGGTCGCCTTCGGCGCGCTGCTGGCCGAGGGCATCGGCGACACCATCAGGGTCTCGCTGTCCGCGCCGCCCGCCGAGGAGGTCAAGGTCGGCATCCAGATCCTGGAGTCGCTGAACCTGCGGCAGCGGCGGCTGGAGATCGTCTCCTGCCCGTCCTGCGGCCGCGCCCAGGTCGACGTCTACAAGCTCGCCGACCAGGTCACCGCGGGCCTTGAGGGCATGGAGGTGCCGCTGCGGGTCGCCGTCATGGGCTGCGTCGTCAACGGCCCCGGTGAGGCCCGCGAGGCCGACCTCGGCGTCGCCTCCGGCAACGGCAAGGGCCAGATCTTCGTCAAGGGCGAGGTCATCAAGACCGTCCCCGAGTCGAAGATCGTCGAGACCCTGATCGAAGAGGCCATGAAGCTCGCCGAGCAGATGGAGGACGCCGGAGTGGCCTCCGGTGAGCCCCAGGTGAGCGTGTCCTGACCGGCTCGATTCCGGTCCGCCCCACACCCCTGATTCCCGGGCGTGGGGCATGGCACGCCCGTGCGAGGTAAAGTGCGCAGTCCATTCCCCGCCTGCACGAGCGGACCAGAAGGCGAAGACGGTGAGGCGTCCACGTGCTGACCCACTCGACTGCCCGCGTCCTGGAGCCCGGTGACCTGGACGCGGCGCTGGCCGTCCTGCACAGCGATCCGGTCGCCAACGCGTTCGTCACCTCCCGGGTCAACGTCGCCGGGCTCGACCCGTGGCGGCTCGGCGGCGAGATGTGGGGCTGGTACTCGGCCGGGAAGCTCACCTCGCTCTGCTACGCCGGCGCCAACCTGGTGCCGATCTGCGCCACTTCGGAGGCGATCGCCGCCTTCGCCGAGCGGGCCCGGAGGTCGGGGCGCCGCTGCTCGTCCATCGTCGGCCCCGCCGACCCCACCGCCGACCTGTGGTCCCGGCTCGAACCGCACTGGGGTCCGGCCCGCGAAGTCCGCCGCCACCAGCCGCTGATGACCACCCGCGCCCTGCCCGCCGACATCGCGCCCGACCCCGGGGTGCGCCGGGTGCGCAAGGACGAGATGGAGGTGATCATGCCGGCCTGCGTGGCGATGTTCACCGAGGAGGTCGGCGTCTCGCCGCTGGCCGGCGACGGCGGCCTGCTCTACCAGGCCCGGGTCGCCGAACTGGTGTCCAACGGCCGGGCGTTCGCCCGCATCGAGGACGGCGAGGTGGTCTTCAAGGCGGAGATCGGCGCCGTCACTCGGCACACCTGCCAGATCCAGGGCGTCTGGGTCGCCCCCTCGCACCGCGGCCGGCGGCTCTCGGAGTCCGGCATGGCCGCCGTCCTGCACTACGCGCTCCGCGACGTCGCCCCGGTGGTCAGCCTCTACGTCAACGACTTCAACACCCCGGCCCGCGCCGCCTACCGCCGGGTGGGCTTCACGGAGGTCGGCGCCTTCATGTCCGTGCTGTTCTGATGGTGCCCGGCGGCCGGCGGGGCGGTGGAAGGCAGTAATGTCGCCGCCCATGGAGAACGTGGTGGTCGGGACGGGCGATCTCGCCGCACATGTCGACGAGGCGCTCGCCGTACAGGCCCTCGCATTCGGGCTCGGGCCCGAGGAGGTGGCGATCCGGCGGCAGATCGTCCTGCGGCACCTGGCCTGTCCCGGCGCGCGGGCGCTGGAGGCGCGGACCGCGGACGGGCGGCTGGTCGGATTCGTGTACGGGCTGCCCAACGACCGTACGCACTGGTGGTCCAGCGTCGTCCAGCCCTACTTGCGCCGGGAGGGCAACGACGACTGGCTCGACGACTCCTTCGTGATCACCGAGCTGCACGTGCTGCCGGACTTCCAGAGCCGCGGCATCGGCCGCCGGCTGATCACCGCGATCACCGACACCGCCGCCGAGCCGCACAGCATCCTGTCCGCGATCGACGGCGACACCCCGGCCCGCCGGCTCTACCGTGCCCTGGGCTACCGCGATCTGGCCCGCCCGGTCCACTTCCCCAGCGCCGCCCGCCCCTACGCGGTGATGGGCGCCCCGCTGCCGCTCCAGCGCTGACCGGCGCGGCCCGCCGCTACAGCCAGCTGGCGAACTCCAGCAGCAGCTCGCCGTCCTCCCGGCCGCCGACCGACAGGTACCAGACGCCCGCCTCCACCGCGCGGAACACCGACCAGCCGCGCAGCCGCCGGGCGTCCACCTCCAGCGCGTCCGCCAGCTTCGCGATCCGCCGCCGGGCGGTGGCCCGCGAACCCGGCTGCGCCGCCAGCGTGGAGAGCCGGTCCCTGGCCAGCCACGCCAGGTCGTAGGCCCGCTCGCCGACCAGCGGCTTCGGGTCGATCGCCAGCCACGGCATCCGCTCGCCGGCCAGCACGTTGCCGTGGTGGTAGTCGCCGTGCAGCAGCACGCTCTCCACCGAGTCCGCGGAGCCGGCCAGTTCGGCCTGCGCCGCGAGTGCCTCGTCGATCACCGGCCGCGCTTCCGCCGCGTAGGGCGCCGCGCGCCGCTCGCGCAGCAGCGCGGCCAGCTCGCCGGTGGCCCCGGCGACCGTACGGAACGGGTGCCCGCAGGACGGCGGCACCCACAGCCGCTGGAGCACGCCCTCGGCCTCCAGCATCGCCTTGGGCTCCGCCAGCGAGCGCAGCGAGACATCCGCCCGCAGTCGCTCCAGCAGCATCGCGCCCTCGGCGGGTTCTGCCCGCAGCAGTCGGACGGCGCCGCGGCCGCCCCAGTGCGCGAGCGCCGCGTGCTCCTGCTCGGTCTCGCGGTTCACCATGCCGACCTTGAGCACCGCGGGTTCGCCGTCCTGGTCGCTCACCAGCACGACCATGCTGATGTGGCCGCCGGCCGCGACGACCCGCTCCACGGTCAGCCCCCAGCGCTCCAGGCAGCCCGCCACCTGGCCGGGCAGCCGCGCCAGCCACTCCCGGCCCGCGTCGCCCTCCCAGGCGGTGACCGTGCGGACCAGCGGCTCGGGCGGTTCGAGGCCCTCGGCGGCGGGCCGCCCGTGGTGCGCTGCTGAACCCATCGCTGTGTCCTGCCCTCCGTGCGGCTTGTGGCGCCCGGCGGCGCCGTTCAGCCGCGTTCCGCCAGACCCGGGAAGGCTACGCTGCCGCCGCGCCATCGCACGGCCCGCACCGCCGCGTCCCGCAGCGCGCCGGCCGCGTCCCGCCGCAGGTCGCCGACCGTGCTGCGGACCACGTCGCCGTACGCGCCCGCCACCCGCTCCTCGACGTAGGCGGCGAGCCGTTCCGCCGCCGCCGCGTCGGTGACCGCGAAGGGCAGCTGGTAGCCGGCCGCGGCGGTCACCGGGGACGCGCCGAGGTCGGCGGCCGTGCGCGCCAGGTGGTCGCGGCGGGCCCGGTGGGCGTCGAAGCCCTGCTGGGCCTCGGCCTGCCGGCTGCCGGTCAGATGGCCGCCGACCACCCCGTAGCCGTACACCGCGGCATGCTCGGCGGCGAGCGCCGCCTGCACGGCGTCGATGACCGCGTTCATTCCCCGCTCTTCCCCTCGCTCGACGGGCGCTTGCCGGACTTCTCGCCGAGCAGCGCCGCGTGTCCCGCGCCCGCAGCCGCCACCGACGCCAGCAGCCGGGCCAGGTCGCCGGGCACCGTCAGGACGGCGGCCGCCCTGCGGTCGGCCAGGGCGCGCTCGGCGGCGGCGATGCCGGCCAGCGCCTCGGCCGCGGTCCCGGTGTCCGCGTCCTTGTGCGGCGCGGCGGCGGGCGCCTTGCCGCCGAAGGCCTCGATGTGCCGCGCGACCTCGGCCCGCAGCGGCCGCAGCCGGGCGGCGAGCGTGGGGTGCGCCGCCGCGGCGGCGTCGTAACGCCCGATCAGTTCCGTGCTGTCGCGAACCGCCCGCGCCTGCTCCGCGACCCCGGGGAGCACGGCGGGCGCCTGCGCCGCCCGGCCGCCCGACGGACCGTCAGGACCCTTGCCACACCCGCCGCCGACCGCCACGACCGCTGCCGCCACCACACTCCGCCTGCTCAGCCGAGCGGCCGCCTCCGGGATCATGGGGGGAGTGTACGGCTGCCCGCGTGGCGCGGTGCGCCGCCCCGGCTCGGGTAGCCTTGCCCTTACACGCGACCTTCCATCACAACAGCACACGCGGCCGAGGAGTCACCCGGATGAGCACCACCCAGAGCGAAAGGCTGCGCGCGCTGCTTGAGCCGCTTGTCGGCAAGGCCGGTCTCGACCTGGAGGACGTCACGCTGAGCGCGTCCGGCCGGCGCCGCCAGCTGCTGGTCGTGGTGGACGCCGAGGACGGGGTGCAGCTGGACACCGTGGCGGCCGTGAGCCGCTCGGTCTCCCAGGCGCTGGACGAGTCCGACGTGATGGGCGAGACGGAGTACGTCCTGGAGGTCACCTCGCCCGGCACCGACCGGCCGCTGACCGAACCCCGCCACTTCCGGCGCAACGAGGGGCGGCTGGTGAAGCTGTCGCTCAAGGAGCGCGGCGAGCTGATCGCACGGATCATGGCGGTGGACGAGACGGGTCTCGACCTGGAGGTGCCGGGGGTCAAGGGCCGCAAGCCCAAGCCCGCCCGCGCGGACTTCGCGGAGATCGCGAAGGCCCGGGTCGAGGTCGAGTTCAACCGCAAGGCCGGCGAGCCCGACGACGACCTCGGCGACATCCAGGACCGCGACGGCCTGGACGACGACGGCAGTGACATCGACGAGACCACAGAGGAGGCGTAGCCGTGGACATCGACATGAAGGCCCTGCGGGGTCTGGTGCAGGAGCGGCAGATCTCGTTCGACCTGCTGGTCGAGGCCATCGAGTCGGCGCTGCTGATCGCCTACCACCGCGAGCCGGGCAGCCACCGGCGGGCCAGGGTGGAGCTCGACCGCACCAGCGGGCACGTGACGGTCTGGGCGACCGAGGAGCCCGAGGAGGTGGCCGAGGGTGCCGAGCCGCGCGAGTTCGACGACACCCCCTCCGGCTTCGGGCGGATCGCCGCGTCGACCGCCAAGCAGGTGATCCTGCAGCGGCTCCGCGACGCCGAGGACGACATCACCTTCGGGGAGTACGCCGGCCGCGAGGGCGACATCGTGACCGGTGTCGTCCAGCAGGGCAAGGACCCCAGGAACGTGCTGGTCGACATCGGCAAGCTGGAGGCCATCCTGCCGGTGCAGGAACAGGTCCCCGGTGAGGAGTACAAGCACGGCATCCGGCTGCGCACGTACGTGGTGCGGGTCGCCAAGGGCGTACGCGGCCCGTCGGTGACGCTGTCGCGCACCCACCCGAACCTGGTCAGGAAGCTCTTCGCCCTCGAAGTGCCGGAGATCGCCGACGGCTCGGTCGTCATCGAGGCGATCGCCCGCGAGGCCGGTCACCGCAGCAAGATCGCGGTCAGGTCGGCCCGCTCGGGACTCAACGCCAAGGGCGCCTGCATCGGACCGATGGGCGCCCGGGTGCGGGCGGTCATGGCCGAGCTGCACGGCGAGAAGATCGACATCGTGGACTGGTCGGACGACCCGGCCGAGATGGTGGCGAACGCGCTGTCGCCCGCCCGGGTGTCCCGGGTCGAGGTGGTGGACGCCGGCGCCCGCTCCGCGCGGGTCACGGTGCCCGACTACCAGCTGTCGCTGGCCATCGGCAAGGAAGGGCAGAACGCCCGGCTCGCCGCCCGGCTCACCGGGTGGCGGATCGACATCCGCCCCGACACCGAAGGCGCCGACTCGGCGCCCTCCGGCCCCGGGTCGCCGGTGCAGGCACGCCCGGAAGGCTGAAACCGGACCACGCGTGGCCGAATCCCCGGCTGCCGTGAACGAACAACCGTGCGTCGGCACACTCGAAGGAGTGAGGTCCGTGCGGGGAGGTAGACTGAAGAGTGTCTGGTCGGACGCTGTCATCAGCATGCCCGGAGCGTACGTGCGTCGGCTGTCGTCAGCGAGCGGCCAAGAACGAACTGCTGCGTGTGGTGGTGGACGGGGACGCGTGCGTTCCCGATCATCGCGGTACGCTGCCCGGTCGGGGTGCATATGTGCATCCCGCCCTTGCCTGCCTTGACCTGGCGGTCCGCCGCCGGGCGTTCGCCCGGGCCTTCCGAGGCCCGGTGGCGCCCGATACCGCGGAGCTGCGCCGGTTTGTCGAGCAGCAGGCAGCCCCGTAAGAAGGCAACAAGAAGTACGCCACGGGTCACCCCGTGCGATCAGGTACCTCGCGAGATGGAAGTAGGTCGAGATTGCGATGAGCACTCGATGAGTACGCGATGAGTACGCCCATGAAGTAGCGACGGTCCGGCGGACGATCACCCCGGACCTAAAAGGAGCGAAGTGGCTAAGGTCCGGGTATACGAACTCGCCAAAGAGATGGGAGTCGAGAGCAAGGTCGTCATGGCCAAGCTCCAAGAACTCGGCGAATTCGTCCGTTCGGCGTCCTCGACGATCGAGGCGCCGGTAGTCCGCAAGTTGACCGACGCGTTCCAGGGACCGGCCGGCGGCAACGGCAAGTCCGCTGCGAAGCCTGCGGCACCCCGTAAGAGCGCCCCCGCCAGGCCGGCCCCCACCCCGGGTGCGCCGGCCCGTCCTGCTGCCCCGGCCCCCAAGCCGGCAGCCGGCGGCCCCGTCACCCCGGCGGCCCCCGCCGCGCCGAGCACCGGCTCCGCGCCGGCGCCCGGCCCGCGCCCGGGCCCCGCGGCACCCAAGCCGGCCCCGGCCGCGCCCAAGCCCGCCCCCGCCGCACCCGTGCCGGCCGCGGACTTCCAGGCGCCGCCCGCCGCACCCCCGGCGAGCCAGCCGTCCAGGCCCGGCGCCGCCACCCCCGGTCCCCGTCCCGCCCGCCCGGCCCCGGCCGGCGGTCAGCGTGACGGCGGCCAGCGCGACGCAGGCCAGCGTGACGGCGGCCCCCGCCAGGGCGGGCGCCCCGCGCCCGGCCAGGGTGGCGCCGCACGTCCCGGCGGCGCACGGCCCGCGGGCCCGCGTCCCGGCAACAACCCCTTCACGTCCGGCTCCACCGGCATGCCGCGCCCCGGTGGCGCGCCGCGTCCCGGCGGTGGCCAGGGCGGTGCCCCGCGTCCCGCGGGTCCCGGTGGCGGCGCTCCGCGTCCCGGCGGTGCTCCGCGTCCCGGCGGCGGCCAGGGCGGTCCCGGCGGTGCGGGCGGTGCCCGTCCCTCGCCGGGCGGCATGCCCCGTCCGCAGTCCGCGGGGCCGCGCCCGAACCCGGGCATGATGCCGCAGCGTCCCGCCCCCTCCCCGGGCGGTCGCCCGGGTGGCGGTCCCGGCGGCCGCACCGGCGGTCCCGGCGGTCGTCCCGGCGGCGGTCCCGGCGGTCGTCCCGGCGGTGGCGGCGGCGGCTTCGCCGGACGCCCCGCGGGTCCCGGCGGCGGCGGTCGTCCCGGTGGCGGCGGTGGCGGCTTCGGTGGCCCGCGTCCCGGTGGCGGTGCTCCCGGCGGTGGCGGCGGCTTCGGTCCCCGTCCCGGCGGCTTCGGCGGTCGTCCCGGTGGTCCGGGCGGCCGTGGCGGCACGCAGGGCGCGTTCGGTCGCGGCCCGGGCGGACGTCCGGCGCGCGGCCGTAAGAGCAAGCGCCAGCGGCGCCAGGAGTACGAGGCCATGCAGGCCCCGTCCGTGGGCGGCGTGCTGCTGCCCCGCGGCAACGGCCAGACCGTGCGCCTGTCGCGCGGTGCCTCGCTCACCGACTTCGCCGAGAAGATCAACGCCAACCCGGCGTCGCTCGTCCAGGTGATGCTCAACCTCGGTGAGATGGTCACGGCCACCCAGTCGGTCTCCGACTCCACCCTGGAGCTGCTGGCCGGCGAGATGAACTACGTGCTGGAGATCGTCAGCCCGGAGGAGGAGGACCGCGAGCTGCTCGAGTCCTTCGACATCGAGTTCGGCGAGGACGAGGGCGGCGAGGACGCACTGCAGCCGCGCCCGCCGGTCGTCACTGTCATGGGTCACGTCGACCACGGCAAGACCCGCCTGCTCGACGCGATCCGCAAGACCAACGTGGTCGCGGGCGAGGCCGGCGGCATCACCCAGCACATCGGCGCCTACCAGGTCGCCACCGACGTCAACGGTGAAGAGCGCAGGATCACCTTCATCGACACCCCCGGTCACGAGGCGTTCACCGCCATGCGTGCCCGTGGTGCGAAGTCCACCGACATCGCGATCCTGGTGGTCGCGGCCAACGACGGTGTGATGCCGCAGACGATCGAGGCGCTGAACCACGCCAAGGCGGCCGAGGTGCCGATCGTGGTCGCGGTCAACAAGATCGACGTCGAGGGCGCCGACCCGACCAAGGTGCGCGGCCAGCTCACCGAGTTCGGGCTGGTGGCCGAGGAGTACGGCGGCGACACCATGTTCGTCGACATCTCCGCCAAGCAGGGTCTGAACATCGACAGCCTGCTCGAAGCGGTGATCCTCACCGCGGACGCCTCGCTCGACCTGCGCGCCAACCCTGAGCAGGACGCACAGGGCATCGCGATCGAGGCCCACCTGGACAAGGGACGCGGCGCCGTGGCGACCGTCCTGGTCCAGCGCGGCACCCTGCGGGTCGGCGACACCATGGTCGTCGGCGACGCCTACGGCCGCGTCCGCGCCATGCTGGACGACAAGGGCGAGAACGTGGAGGAGGCGACCCCGTCGACTCCGGTGCTCGTCCTCGGTCTGACCAACGTGCCCGGCGCCGGCGACAACTTCCTGGTCGTCGACGAGGACCGCACGGCCCGTCAGATCGCCGAGAAGCGGGCCGCCCGCGAGCGCAACGTCCGCTTCGCCCGCAAGGGTGTGCGGTTCTCCCTGGAGAATCTGGACGAGGCGCTCAAGGCCGGTCTGGTGCAGGAACTCAACCTCATCATCAAGGGCGACGCGTCCGGTTCGGTGGAGGCCCTCGAGTCCTCGCTGCTCCAGCTCGACGTCGGCGACGAGGTCGACATCCGCGTCCTGCACCGCGGTGTGGGTGCGGTCACCGAGTCGGACATCGACCTGGCGACCGGCTCCGACGCCATCGTCATCGGCTTCAACGTCCGCGCGGCCGGCCGTGCCGCGCAGATGGCCGAGCGCGAAGGTGTGGACGTCCGCTACTACTCGGTGATCTACCAGGCCATCGAGGAGATCGAAGCCGCGCTCAAGGGCATGCTCAAGCCGGAGTACGAGGAGGTCGAGCTGGGCACCGCGGAGATCCGCGAGGTCTTCCGCTCCTCCAAGCTCGGCAACATCGCCGGTGTGCTGGTCCGCTCCGGCGAGGTCAGGCGCAACACCAAGGCCCGGCTGCTCCGCGACGGCAAGGTCATCGCGGAGAACCTCAACATCGAGGGGCTGCGCCGCTTCAAGGACGACGTCACCGAGATCCGTGAAGGTTACGAGGGCGGTATCAACCTCGGTAACTACAACGACATCAAGATCGACGACGTCATCGCGACGTACGAGATGCGCGAGAAGCCGCGCGGCTGACGCCGCAGTCCGGCCGTACCGCACGCCCTGTGGCGTGCGGTACGGCCGGGCGCAGGTTCCGGGCCGGGGTCGGCCGGCGGGGAAAATCCCGTCGATCGGCCCCGGCCGTCGCCTGTACCGTCGTACCCATGTATGCAGGCACGTTGTGCTTCGACCTGCTCCTGGGTGACGTACGGTCCCTGAAGGAGAAGCGGTCCGTGGTCCGTCCGATCGTCGCCGAGCTGCACCGGAAGTTCGGGGTGAGCGTGGCGGAGACCGGGGAACAGGACCTCTATCGCAGGGCGGAGATCGCAATCGCGGTGGTGTCGGGAGAGCTCGGGCACCTCAAGGACGTACTCGACCGGTGCGAACGCTGGATGATCGCCCGTCCCGAAGTGGAACTGCTGTCCGCACGGCAGCGCATCCACGGCGACGACGACTGAGACGAACGACCCCGGACACAGAACGACCAAGGACACAGAGAGAAGAAGACGATGACCGACACCGCGCGGGCGCGCAAGCTGGCCGACCGCATCCGGGTCGTGGTCGCGGAGACCCTGCAGCGGCGGATCAAGGACCCGCGGCTGGGGTATGTGACGATCACCGACACCCGGGTGACCGGCGATCTGCGGGAGGCGACGGTCTTCTACACGGTCTACGGCGACGACGAGGAGCGGGCGGCCTCCGCCGCCGCGCTGGAGAGCGCCAAGGGCGTGCTCCGCTCCGAGGTCGGCCGGCAGACCGGGGTGCGCTTCACCCCCAGCCTGGCCTTCGTGGCGGACGCCCTGCCGGACAACGCGAAGACGATAGACGATCTGCTGGCCAAGGCCCGCGCCGCCGACGAGGAGGTCCGCAAGGCCGCCACGGACGCGCAGTACGCCGGGGACGCCGACCCGTACCGCAAGCCGGCCGACGAGGACGAGGACCTCGACGGCGACGACGGCCCGGAGCCCGACGGCGGCTCCCGCCCCGAGGGCGGTACGTCGCCGGCATGACCCGCACCGCTTCCTCCTCCGGGCTGGTCGTCGTCGACAAGCCCGGAGGTCTCACCTCGCACGGCGTCGTCTCCCGCATGCGCCGGCTGGCGGGCACCCGGCGGGTCGGCCACGCCGGCACGCTCGACCCGATGGCGACCGGCGTCCTGATCATCGGCGTGGAGAAGGCCACCAGGCTGCTCGGTCATCTCGCGCTCACCGAGAAGGAGTACGCCGCCACCATCCGGCTCGGCCAGACCACCGTCACTGACGACGCCGAGGGCGACGTCACCGCGTCGGCGCCGCCCGCCGCGGTCGCCGCGGTCACCAGGGAGGCCGTCGACGCCGGGATCGCGTCGCTGACCGGGCCGATCCAGCAGGTGCCCTCGAAGGTCAGCGCGATCAAGGTCAACGGCGTGCGGTCCTACACCCGGGTGCGGGAGGGCGAGGACTTCGAGCTCCCCGCGCGCCCGGTGACGGTCTCGTCCTTCACCGTCCAGGACGTCCGTCCGGCCGACGGCGCCCTCGACCTCGACGTCACCGTGGTCTGCTCCTCAGGTACGTACATCCGGGCACTGGCCCGCGACCTCGGCGCCGGCCTCGGCGTCGGCGGCCACCTCACGGCACTGCGCCGCACCCGGGTCGGCCCCTACGACCTGGCGGGGGCGCGCACCCTGGAACAACTCGACGGCGACTTCGGCGTCCTCCCCATCGAGGACGCCGCCGCGGCGGCCTTCCCCCGCTGGGACGTCGACGCGGAGCAGGCCGAACTCCTCGGCCACGGGGTGCGCATCCGCACCCCGGAGCTCGCCCCGGTCCCGCACGCCGTCTTCGGCCCAGACGGCCGCCTGCTGGCCCTGATCGAGCCCACCGCGGGCCAGGCCCGCATCGTCGCCGGCTTCCCTTCCTGACCTGCCCCTGCCAGGGGTGCCACTTGCGGTGGTCTTTCGCCCGCCCCCCGCCGGGGGAGGGCAGCGAGGCCACCGCAAGTGGCACCCCCAAAAAAGGCGCGCGCTAGCGATGTTCACCCGGGTGGCGGGGCGCTCGGCGTGAAGGCCGGGCGCGGAAGGGGCGCCTTCCGACCTCACCCGCCCCAAAAGACGCATGCGCACACTACCGTCGAAGCGGGACGAATTGGGCGCGGCAACGGGAGGGGGTGCCCGGATGGCGTCGGCGACACGGGGCGCGGCGGGGAACGGACCGGACGACGTACTCGTCCGGGTGTGCGACCTCGCAGGCCGCCCCCGCGGCACCGGCTTCCTCGCCGACGCCGACGGCACGATGGTGACCAGCCACGAGGCCGTCGACGGCCTCGCCCGCCTCGTCCTGCACGCCCCCGGGGGGCAGTTGTGCCTGGTCGAGGCCGCCGCCATCACCCCGCTCCCCGAGCAGGGCCTGGCCCTGGTGGCCACCGAGGGGCTGGCCGTTCCGCCGCTCCCGGTGGCGCCCGGCGGCCCCGCGCACCCCGACCGGCGGATACGGGTGCGGCTGCCGCAGCGTACCGAGGGCTCGGTGCTGGGCACCGCCACGGTGACGTACACCGCGACCGACCGCTTTCACCTGCTGGAGGACGTCTACGAACTCGCCCTGGACGGCACCGACCTGAGCCGCGTCCCGCCACAGGCGTCCGGCGCGCCGGTGATCGACGCGCTGACCGGCGCGGTGCTCGGCGTCGTCGCGACGGCCCTGCACGCCGGGCACCGGGCGGCCGGCTTCGCGCTGCCGCTGCGCCCGGCCGGGGCCCCGCGCCCGCTCGCCGACCTGCTGGCGCGCAACGCCGCGACCGTGCCCGGCTTCGGCCCGCACCTGAACCTCGCGGGCGCGCTCCAGCTCGCCGCGACCTCCGTCGGCACCGCGTCCGGCCCCGCCGAATGGCGCGAGCCGGTCACCCGGCCTGAGGTGGCCGACGCCCTACGGGGCTTCCTCGCCGCGCGCGACGAGCGCGCCCCGCTGATCCTCGGCCTGGTCGGCGAGCCGGGCACCGGGCGCAGCACCGAGCTGGCCCGGCTCGCCGCCCGCCGTTCCCGCGGCGCGCTGCCCGCGCCCACCGTGTGGCTGCGCGGCGCGGAGCTGCGCCCCGCCGACGGCGGCATCAAGGACGCGGTGGAGCGCTCGCTGCGCACCGCGGCCCGTATCGTCGGCGCCGCCACCACCGCCGAGCCGCTCTACGCCTCGCCCGACGCCATCGCCGGCCTCGCGCGGGCCGCCGGGCGCCCGCTGCTGATCGTGCTCGACGCCCCCGAGGAGATGCCCCCGGTCCTCGCCCACGCCCTTCCGGACTGGACCGCGGGCACCGCGAGCTGGCTGCGCGCGGGTGCGGCCCGGCTGGTCGTCGCCTGCCGGCCGGAGTTCTGGGACCAGGCGGGACGGTTGCTGCCCGCCGCGCTGCTGCACGGACCGGCGGCCGGACCGCACGGGGACGGTGGGCAGCAGATGCCGCCGTGCGTGCGCCTCGGCGACCTGGACGCGGCGCAGGCCGCGGCGGCACGGGAGCGGTACGGCGTGCCCGAAGGCGCGCTCGGCAGTACCGACGAGGCGCATCCGCTGGCACTGCGGCTGCTCTCGGAGGTGCGCGCGGCCGTACCGGGGGGCGTGGACGGGACTCCGTCACGGGTGGAGGTCTTCGCCGCGCATCTGGACCTGGTGTGCCTGCGGATCGCCGTGCGGCTGGCAGCAGCCGCAGAACCGCCGGTGCGCGGCACCGGGGTGCGACGGCTGGCGGCCCGGGTCACCGGCCAGGTGCACGAGGCGGCCCGCCGCTGCCTCGGTCCTGGCCAGGGCGAGCTGGACCGGGAGGCCTTCGAGGAGCTCTTCCCGTGGCGTACGGGCTGGGCGTCCGCGGTACTGACCGAAGGCCTGCTCGTCCCCGCGGGCGCGGGCTACCGCTTCGCCCACGAGGAGGCCGCCGACTGGTTGCAGGCCATGCACCTGGACCTCGGGGCGGCGCTGCACGCGCTGGTCCACCGCTGGTTCGCCGTACCGGCCGCGGGCTCGGCCGACGCGCCCGTACGGCTGCCGTCCCGCCCTGCCGCGCGCGCCGGGCAGCCGCCCCCCGTACCCGAGGCGCCGCCGGTCGCCCCGGCGGGGCCGCGTTCGCTGCCGGTGCCCCGGCACCGCGCGGGTCCCGTCGTCCAGGCGCTGCTGCTGGCGCGGCCCGACGTCCTGGCGCGGCACCTGGCGGAGCTGGCCCAGGCGCTGGACCACAGGACGCCGCCGCCCACCCGCTGCACTCCGCGCAAGGCGCCCGCACCGCCGCCGCCCCCGGCGGACCTGGACGCCGACACGGTGCCCAACCCCCGCACGCGCAGGGCCGCCCGCCCCGACGCCGCACCCGGTGCGATGCGGCAGCACGAGCCGGACGACGGCGGCTGGCCGCGCGGTGTGTCGGTGGCCGGGCGCCCCGCCCTGCCGGGACCGGCCGAGCGGCGCGGCGACGCGCTGTGGTGGGCGGCGCACCTGCTGCGCGAGGTCTTGCTGCGGCTGCCGGACGCGACGGTCTGCCGCGAGGTGCTGCGCGACCTCGCCGAGAGGACCGCCGTGCGGGCGGTGGAGCGCGGCGGCTTCACCCCGGAGGGGATGGCCGGCCTCGGCGACTTCGGGCCGTGGTTCTGGCGCCGGGTGCGCCTGCCGGTCACCGAGCGGCTCGACTTGCTCCGGCTGCTGCTGCCCGCCGACGGGCCGCCCGGCTTGCCGGACCGCGCCGACCGCTTCCTGGCCGCCGTCGCCGACTTGCTGTGCGACTCCCCGGCCGAGGTGCTGCCCGCCATCTGCGGGTGGTTCGACGACGACCGGCCGCTCCAGGCCCCGCCGGGTCTGGACGGGCCACGGCTGACCGTCGCATCGGCCGCGCAGGCTCTCTTGCACACCCACCGCGGGCTCGCCCTGGACGACCTGACGGAGGCTCTGGTCGCCGCGGCGCACCCGGGCGCCGACGAACTGCTCGCAGCACTCGTGGAGGACGAGCCGTCAGCCCTCTGCCGGGCCGTCGACCGCTGGGCGCACGACCCGCGCCCCGGCCGGCATGTGGCGGCCGCCGCCTACGGCCCGCGCGCCGCGCTGGCCGCCCGCTCCGACGCCGACCGCGAACTGCTCCGTTACGCCGCCCTCGCCATCCTCGCCCGCCCCGGCGACTGCTCGCTGCACGGCGCCGCCCTGGGCATGCTCGTCCGCGACCCCGCCACCCGGGCCCGCCATCTGCCCGCCGCGCTCGACCGGTTCGCCGCGGGCGACCCACGGCTGCTGGCCGGCGCGCTCGGCGCAGCGCTGGCCACGCACCCCGAGCCGGTGCTCGCCGCCTTCCAGGCCCGGCTGCGGTCCGCGGAGCCCGGCGAGGACGACGCCGACCTGCTCGCGGAGATGGCCGCCGTCACCGCTCCGGCGCTCGCCCGCAGGACCGCGGCACTGGTCCAGGACCACCTGCGGCACCGCCCGGCGGGCGCGGCGGCCGTCGCCCGCTTCCTCGACCTGCGGCTCGAACAGGGCCCCGGGGTGCGGGCGGTCGTCCTGCCGCTGACCACCGCGCTGCTGCGCGACCACCCGCCGGCCGTCCGCAGCGCCCTGCTTGCGGTGCTCGCCGCCCCCGGGAGCCACCTGTCCCGGCCGCTGCGCCAGGAACTGCTGGACGCGGCCCTGGAGAGCGAACGCGACCCCGACGTCCTGGACGCCCTGCTGACCGCCGCGGCCGACGGGGCCGGCCGCCGCCCGCCGCCGCTGACCCACGAGCTGGTCCGCCGCCTCGCCCTGCTCCTCGGCCGCACCCCCGAGGGCGCTGCCCGCTTCGACCGCCGCATCGTCGAACTCGCCGCCGCCACACCTGACTTCGCCGGCCTCCTGCTCAGCTGGCTCACCGACACCGCGACCTGGGATCCGCTGCTCGGCCCCAGCGCCCGCCACCGCCTCTGCCGCCAGGTCTGAGCCGGTGCCCGCGAGCCTTGCCGTCCCCGGCTCGAAGGGGAGACCCGTTCCGCACCGGACGCGCGGGCGGGGCCCGGCCAAGGGGCCCGCTCCTCCTGGGCGGCCGGGGAGGCGGCCAGACGGGGTGCGGGCGCCGCGACGGGCCCGGGCCGATCAGCCCGGGGGCGCGCCCCCGGCCACGGGCATGGCAGTCTTGGCTCTGCAGAAAAGCGAATGTCAGAGATTCGGCGAGGAAGCGGAGCGTCAAGGTGCAGCGCTGGCGGGGCTTGGATGACGTTCCCGGTGACTGGGGACGCTGCGTCGTCACCATCGGCTCCTACGACGGCGTCCACCGGGGTCACCAGCTGATCATGGGCCGGGCGGTGGAGCGGGCACGCGAGCTGGGGCTGCCGTCGGTGGTGGTCACCTTCGACCCGCACCCCAGCGAGGTGGTCAGGCCGGGCAGTCACCCGCCGCTGCTGTCCGCCCACCACCACCGGGCGGAGCTGGTCGCCGCACTCGGCGTGGACGCGCTGCTGATCATCCCCTTCACCAGCGAATTCTCGAAGCTCTCGCCGAGCGAGTTCGTCCGCACGATCCTGGTGGACGGCCTGCACGCCAGGCTGGTGGTGGAGGGCCCGAACTTCCGCTTCGGCCACAAGGCGGCCGGTGACGTCGACTTCCTGTCCGCGCTCGGGCTGAAGTACGACTACGAACTGGAGGTCGTGGACCTCTTCATGAGCGGCGCGGCGGGCGGCGGCGAGCCGTTCTCCTCCAGCCTGACCCGGCGGCTGATCGGTGCGGGCGACATGGAAGGCGCCGCGGAGGTGCTGGGGCGGCCGCACCGGGTCGAGGGCGTCGTCGTCCGCGGTGCGCAGCGCGGGCGCGACCTGGGCTACCCCACGGCCAACGTCGAGACGCTGCCGCACACCGCGATCCCCGCGGACGGCGTCTACGCCGGATGGCTGCACGTCGGCGACGAGGCCATGCCCGCGGCGATCTCGGTCGGCACCAACCCGACCTTCGACGGCACCGCGAGGACCGTCGAGGCCTACGCCATCGACCGGGTCGACCTGGACCTCTACGGCCTGCACGTGGCCGTGGACTTCCTGACCTTCCTGCGCGGGATGGAGAAGTTCGACACCGTCGAGGCGCTGCTGGAGCGGATGGCCGACGACGTGAAGCGGGCCAGGGACCTGATCGGGGCCGCCAAGCAGCCGACCCGCTCCGACGGTTAGAGCGGTCAGGCCGCCACGGGCTGCAGCTCGGTGTGCTCCGGCGGACCCCGCCGGGCGCCGGCAGCCAGGCCGGGGCCGACCGCGTCCTCGACCTCACGGTGGAGGGCCTCCGCACCCGGCCGCAGGACCCTCAGCCCGGGCGGACCAGCCGGGTCTCGTAGGCGAAGACCACCGCCTGCACGCGGTCGCGCAGCTCCAGCTTGACCAGCACCCGGCTGAAGTGCGTCTTCACCGTCGCCTCCGCCAGATGCAGCGACGCCGCGATCTCCGCGTTGGACAACCCGCGGCCCACCTCCACCAGCACCTCGCGCTCCCTGGCCGTCAACCGCGACAGCCGCGCGTCCGCCCCCGTCCCCTCGGCGCCGCCAGGGGCAGGCAGGTGGTGCGCGAAACTCTCCAGCAGCCGCCGGGTGATCCGCGGGGCCACCACCGCATCCCCCGCTGCCACCGAGCGGATCGCCGCCAGCAACTCCCCGGGCAGCGCGTTCTTCAGCAAAAACCCCGACGCACCGGCCCGCAGGCCCGCGAAGGCGTACTCGTCCAGATCGAACGTCGTCAGGATCAGCACTCTCGACCGCGGGCAGCTCTCGATGATTCTGGCCGTCGCCTCGATGCCGTCCGTGCCGGGCATCCTGACGTCCATCAGCACCACGTCGGGCTGCAACTCCCGTGTGAGCCGCACCGCCTGCGCGCCGTCCCCGGCCTCACCCACCGCCTGCATGTCCGCCTGGGCGTCCAGCACCATCGTGAAAGCCATCCGCAGCAGCGGCTCGTCATCCACCAACAGCACCCGGATCACCGGCGCCGCCACCTCCTCGCCGGGCGCCGCCCGTCCAGGCGCGGACCCTTCCGCGGGCCGGGCGGCCGCGGGCGGTGCGGATTCCGCGGTCACAACGCCTCCGGAGTAGTCAGAGTGAGAACGGCGGCCACCTGCCACCCGCCGCCGGGCAGCGGCCCCGCCGTCAGCCGGCCACCGTAGGCCGCTGCACGCTCCCGCATCCCGGGCAGCCCGTGCCCCGCGGACCCCGCGGGATCGGGCGGCGGTGACCCCGCGCCGTCGTCGGTCACCGTGACCGTCACCGCCTCCGGCGCGCAGCCGACCCGCACATCGGCACTGGTCCCGGCCGGCGCGTGTTTGAGGGAGTTGGTCAACGCCTCCTGGACCAGCCGGTAGACGGTCAGCTGGGCCGCGATCGGCACGGCCGCCGGATCGCCCGCGACCCGCAGCCGGGTCGGCAGCCCTGCCGCCCGCACCTGCTCGACCAGCGGAGGCAGCTGGCCGATACCCGGCATCGGATGCCGCAACGCGTCCGGTTCGTCCGCCCGCAGCAGCCCGAGGAAGCGCCGCATGTCCGTGATGGCCTGCCGCCCGGTCGCCGACACCTGCTCCATCGCGACGGCCGCCCGATCCGGATCCCGCCGCCCGGCGAAGACCGCACCGTCCGCGAGCGCCACCATCACCGACAGGTTGTGCGTCACGATGTCGTGCATCTCCCGGGCGATCCTGGCCCGTTCCCCGGCGACCGCGAGTCGCGCCTGCTGGTCCCGCTCCCGCTCCAGCCGCACCGCCCGGTCCTCCAGCGCCGCCAACCGGTCGCGCCTGCTGCGCATGTTGAGCCCGAGCACCATGGCCGCGGTCGCCATCGCCGACAGCGACACGAACGTCCCCGTGCCCCGGTCGTGCACCGACCACCGCAGCGTCGCCAGCAGGATGCCGCCTTCGACTATGGCGAACGCCAGCAGTGCACGGCGCCTGCTGCTGTAGGCGGCCACCGCACACAGCGCGATCAGCAGCGCGGCATCGCTCGGGGTCCGCAGATCGATGGACCACTGCACCAGGGCCGCACCCGCGAGGGTGCAGAACACCGCCGTCGGTGCGCGCCGCCGCCAGATCAACGGCAGCACCAGCGCCGCGTGCACCGCCATAAGCCGTGGATCATCCTGGAGGGGCCGGCGCATCAGGGCCGTGGTCGCCAGGAACAGCCCCACCGCGAAGACCGCGTCCACCGCGGGCGGCGACAGCCGCACCCACCGTGCGACCCGGGCATATCCCGTCCGGGCCACCCGCTCGGCCCACACCTCCAGCCGTGCTGCCTGCCCCGGCGCGGCTTCCACTGTCTGGGACCCGCTGCCGCGCAACGGCCGCTGGACCGCGGGTAGGTCGGCGGAGACCCCGGTGGGCGGTGCCGGACCCTCCGCCGCTGCGACGGGCGGCCCGCCCGAGGACCACACGGCATAGGTGATGCCGTCACCGTCCCGCGTCCTGCCGCCCGAGCTGCCGCGCGGCCGGCGTCGCCGCCGCCACCGCGGCGCAGCGGTCACCGCGTCCGGCGGGGCGGGGAAACTCAGCTCGGTCACGGCGGCACGCCTGTCGCGCCGTTCGGTCGGGGCGTGGGTCTCGATCATGGGAGGGACCTCTTGTCGTGTGTCGGAGCGGGTCGATCAGGATGTCTCCATCGTCCGCTTCGAACCCCGCGGCACGCGACGGCCCACAGGCGGATTCTGCATCGCCGCCGCTGCATCCCCGGGGGGACCCCGCATACGCCCGGTGGGGTAGTCGCCGCGCCGGGCCCCGTACACGCCACAGGCCGCCGCCGTGGAGACCCACGACGGCGGCCCGGTGACCGCTTCTGTTTCCGGCCCTACTGCTGTTGCTGCTGCGGCGGGGGCGGCGGGTAGCCGTAGCCCTCCTGCTCGGGCTGCTGCTGGGGCGGCGGCCAGCCCTGCTGCGGCTGGGGCGTCTGCGGCTGCGGCGACTGGGGCTGGAAGGGCTGCGGCGGCGGGGGCGCCTTCGGCTCGGCCTGCTGATACGGCTGCGGAGCTGCCTGCGGCGGACCGCCGTACGGCGGAGGCGGGGTCTGCCCCGGCGGTATCGGCTGACCGTACGGCGGCTGACCGTACGGCGGCTGACCGTACGGCGGCTGG
The DNA here is from genome assembly GCF_036010485.1 of Streptomyces sp. NBC_01198. Classification (NCBI taxonomy): domain Bacteria; kingdom Bacillati; phylum Actinomycetota; class Actinomycetes; order Kitasatosporales; family Streptomycetaceae; genus Streptomyces; species Streptomyces sp. NBC_01198. The sequence continues at coordinate 2,165,076 of NZ_CP108568.1, read as the reverse complement.
CCATGAGGCGGTTGGGCGTAGGGCGGCTGAGCGGGCCGGCCGGGCTGTACAGGCTGCCCCGGCTGACCGGGTTGCCCCGGCTGCTCCGTCCCCGGGTAGCCCGCCGGGGCGCCGCCGTACGGGCCGGGTGCCCCGTACGGAGCCGGCATGGGCGGCGCCAGGTGCGGCGGCTGGTTCTGGCCGTCCGCCGTCCAGAGCCCCTGCGCCTGCTGGGCGCGGATGAAGTCCTCGGCGACCATCGCGGAGAGGTTGAAGTACGCCTCCCGGGTCTTGGGCCGCATCATGTCGAGGTCCACCTCGGCGCCCGCCGCCAGATGCTCGTCGAACGGCACCACCTGCACACCGCGGCAGCGGGTCTGGAAGTGCGACACGATGTCCTCGACCTTGATCATCTTGCCGGTCTCGCGCACCCCGGAGATGACCGTGATGCTGCGCGCGACCAGATCGGCGTAACCGTGCGCCGACAGCCAGTCCAGCGTCGTACTGGCGCTGGAGGCACCGTCCACCGACGGCGTCGACACGATGATCAGCTGGTCGGCCAGATCCAGCACGCCCCGCATCGCGCTGTAGAGCAGACCCGTGCCCGAGTCGGTGAGGATGACCGGATACTGGCGGCCGAGCACGTCGATGGCCCGCCGGTAGTCCTCGTCGCTGAACGCCGTCGAGACCGCCGGGTCCACGTCGTTGGCGATGATCTCCAGGCCGGACGGCGCCTGCGAGGTGAAGCGGCGGATGTCCATGTAGCTGTTGAGATACGGGATCGCCTGGACCAGGTCGCGGATCGTCGCACCGGTCTCCCGGCGCACCCGGCGGCCGAGCGTACCGGCGTCCGGGTTCGCGTCGATCGCGAGGATCTTGTCCTGCCGCTCGCTCGCCAGCGTCGACCCCAGCGCGGTCGTGGTCGTCGTCTTGCCCACGCCGCCCTTGAGGCTGATCACCGCGATCCGGTAGCACGACAGCACAGGAGTGCGGATCAGCTCCAACTTCCGCTGCCGCTCCGCCTCCTCCTTCTTGCCGCCGATCTTGAACCGGCTCGGCTGCGCGTTCGCGCCGGGCTTCCGCGGCTTCGGCTGGTTGCGCAGCAGCCGGTCCGAGGACAGCTCCACGGCCGCCGTGTACCCCAGCGGCGCCCCACCCTGAGTGGTGCGCTGCCGCTGGTCGGGCGTCACCGTGGGCCAGCCCCCGGAGCGCGGGTCCACCGGACCCGGCTGCGCCGGCGGCGCGGCCGGGGCACTGCCCTGGCGCGGGTCGATCCCCTGGCCCTGCGGCTGCTGATGCTGAGGCTGGGCGTACGGCGCCGGAAGGTTCTGCGGCGGCTGCTGCTGCGGGAAGCCGTAACCGCCCTGCGCGGGCAGCGGCGGCAGCGGCCCCGCCGCCTCGGGCTCCGCCCCCACGGACTGCGGGTGCCCGGGCTGCGGAGGCGGCGGAAAACCGTAACCCCCTTGTGCGGGCAGCGGCCTGCTCTCCGCCGGCCGGGGTGGCTGCTGCGGCAGCCCGGTCGGGACGGCGCCGTACGCCTGCGGCGGCTGTGGTTGCTGCTGCTGCGGGAAGCCGTAGCCGCCCTGGGCGGCCCGCGGAGGCGCGGGCGGCGGCGGGAAGCCGTAACCCCCGTGCGGGTCGGGCTGGGCCGGAGTCACGGGCAGGTTGGGTGCGGGCGGCGGGAAGCCGTACCCGCCCTGCGGGGCGGGCTGGGCGGGCGTCTCAGGCGCCGGGAAGCCCGCAGCCGGGTACGGAGCGGGACCGGGGGGCGCGGGCGGCGGGTAGGCCGCGGGCTGACCCTGCGGCGGACCGGCCTGGCCGACCGGCGGCGGCGCGACCGGAGAGGGGAAGGACTGCGAGCTCTCCGGAGTCGGATACTGCGGTTCCGCACGCTCGAAGTGCGGCGGCAGCGGTGGCACCGCACTCTGCGGCGCCACCGGCGCCCAAGGCGCCGGCTCGGCAACGGGCGGCGCCGGCGGGGTCCACACGGGCGCGCTGTTCGCGGGCGGCGCGGCATCCGGCACGGGCGCCGGGGCCGGAACGGCGTCCGCCGGTCCGGCCGGGGCGACTTCCGCGGCCGCGTCCGCGGGCCTGGCGTCCTGCGGCTCCTCGGCCGACTCCGGTCGGGCCGGCCGCAGGTCCTCGCCGGCGACCTCCTCGACCTTCACGCCAGCCCGCTCCTCGATCTCCTGGCGCAGCGCCGCGGGCGAGAACCGTACGGTCTCGCGGGCCACCAGATCGCCCCGCGACTCCGCGTCGCTCTCGTCCGCCGACGCCGACTGCGGCTCGGGTGCGGGTTCGGGTGCGGAGTCCGGCACGATCGCCTGCTCGGGAACGGGAACGGGAACGGGAACGGGAACGGGAACGGGCTCGGGCGCGACGGGCGACACCGGAGTGCCGGACCATACGGGGCGCTCGGGTGCGGCGCTCGGCGCTTCCGGCTCCCCGGCCTCGGAGTCGGCCGACGCCGACCACGAAGCACCGCCCGCCAACGGGGTGATTCCTGCCGCGGGTTCCTGCGCCGTCCGCGGCGGCGGCATCTCCCGCACCGGCACGCGCGTCGTCACGTCCTCGGCCGCGGGCACACCCGGCTCCGGCGCGTCCGGCGCCTCGGGCTCCGCAGGGTCCGGCGTCTCGACGGGCTCGGGCTGCGGCTGCTGCGGCGGTTGCGGTGCCTGGGCGGCCGCGTCGCCGCTCCCGCTGCCGTTCTGCATGTACCAGGCCGGCGGGGTGAAGTCGAAGCGGTACTCGCCCGTCACGTCGCCTTCGGCCGGTTCCTCGACAGGGGCGGCCCCGCCCGCGCGGTTGTCGTCCCGATCGCTGTTCACTGTGCCTCCCGGTCTGCGTCGAGGAGCTACCTGTAGCCGGCTCCCCGCCCCGTGCGCCGCAGGGCAAGCGCCCTTCGCCACTGCCCTGCCGCTCTCGACGGACAGCCTAATCGCCGGGGCACGTCCGCCGTCAGGCCGTCCGCTCCCGCTTCCCTCATTCCCACACCGGCGCGTCCCGCTAACGGCTGTTGGGCGCCGCGTTCATCCCCCGGCACGATGTGGTTCGATCCCCGCACCCCTGTACCAGTGCGACTCACCCCACACTACGCGCGCAACGACGCCCCGGGTGAAAGCCGCAACCCCTCCACAATCAGCACCCTGTGCTGCGGGCGAGAACCACCGCCCCCAGCCATTACGCAGGCGAAGATCGCAACGCCCGGGCGGACGGCACCGGGTGAGGCGTGCGGGGAAGGCCGTCCCCCAGCCTTGACGCAGGCGATGGCCGCAACGCCGCAGCACATGGCACCCCTTGACGGGGCTCAACTCCGGCCACCGCAACAGCGGCGCCCCACCAGCCCGAGCGAGACCGGCGCCTCAAGCGCCGCACCGGCGGCGATGCGCGGGGCACTCCGCCGCCCGGGTTCAGTCGATGCGACGGGCCTCCCCCAGGAGGCCCACCTCCGCGTCGGTGGGCTGCAACAGGACGAACTGCCGGTGCTGCGGCGTCCCCCAGAGCATCACCCCGTCGCCGAGCGCGGGCAGCGCCGCGGCTTCCTCGCGGGTCAGCCGCAGCGCCTTGGCCAGGATCTCCGCCTCCTGCGGGGAGACCCGCTGGATGCCGACGAGTCCGGCCTCGCCCAGCAGCCTGGGCGCCTGCGGCCCGAGGAAGGGCAGCAGCGTCAGCACCGCCTGCCAGGGCGCCTTGGCCAGGCGGCTGCGCGGCGGATACGTACCGCAGTCCCGTACGACCAGCACCGGGCTGGACACCGTCGGGCCCTGCGACGGCAGTTCCTTCACGTCGTGGACGGTCATGCACTGCTGCCCGCCGCCCGCGGCCTGCGCGAGCGGCGTCCAGACCTGCGGGCGGGCCGACTCGACGGCGACCCGCGCGCCGGTGCCGACCGCGCGCAGCGCCAGCACCTGGGCGGTCCACACGCTGCCGATCACCACCACGTCCAGCTGTGCGGGACGGAACAGGCCGAGGACCGCGGGATTGCCGGCCTCGTCGATACCCGAGACCACCCCGTCGTCGCCCAGCGGCAGCGACATCGCGTCGAGTTGCGACGCCGCCAGCCCGTGCCGGTCGCGGCGCGGGCCGCGCAGCCCGAAGCCGGGCCTGGCCGTTCTGCGCTGCTGGGGGAAGCTCTGGTCGGGCTCGGGCCTGAAGCCCGGACGCGGACCCTGCTGCGTCGGCTGAGTCGTCATCAGTTGGTCCCTCCCAGCGGCAGCGTGGCCAGCACTCCGGGCAACTGCTCGCGGTCGAGGCGTACGAGGCCCACCTTGTGCCGCCGGGCGACCCGCTCCAACTCCCGGCGTGCCGTCGTCAGCTGGCGGTCGTCGCGGGCGGTTATCCGTACGTACGCGCTGAGCGCGGGCGTCTGGCCCGTGCCGCGGCTCAGCGTCAGGGCGAAACTCCCGGCCATCGCGGGCACCGCGGTGAGGGCGGTGACCGTACGGGCGGTGGGCAGCGCGCCGCCGCCCTGCGGCCAGCGCCCCACCCAGTACGTGGTGTGCCAGCGGTCGTCGCACCGCCAGGCGCGGCTGCGCTCCAGCGTCCTGCGCTGCCCCGTGCCGATCCGCCCGGCCAGCGCGGTCGCCAGCGGGTTGACGCCCGCCGAGGTGGCAAGCGCCGCGGTCAGCTCTTCTTCGTCCAGTACGGACGCCTCGAAACCGGCCCCCGCCAGCCTGCTTGCCAGGTGGTCAGCCGCCCGCAACACCGCCCGCTGGGCTCCGCCGAGGCCGCCGCCGCGGGCCAGCACGGCCTCCGGGCACAGCTCGGGGTCCAGCTTGAGCGCCACCCAGGTCACGCGGATCGCCGGCGTCCCGTACTGCGCCTGCAACGGTCCGTAGGACACCGCCGCGACCGCCTGCGGAGGAAGGTGCGGCGCCGGTGCGGGCTGGACGTGCTGCACGGCCTGGACCGACGCCAGCGTGATGTCGTCGACCTCCAGGGCGTCATAGAGGAGCCCCAGCGGCATCGGCCTTGCGGTACGCAGCGGTTCGTCCCGCGACTGCACCAGCAGCACCGCCGTCAGGAACGTACCGTCGCCCACCATTCCTACGCTGCGCTCCCGCCGCCGCCCGGAGAAGGTGTAGGTGCGCAGCGCGGGATCGCACTCGGTGATCGGCGCGAGAGCCGGGTCGATGAGCCCCGCCCCCGGGGCGGTTGCCGCGACGCCCGGCGTCCCCGCCTCCCGCGTCGCCTCCCTGGCCGCTTCACGCTGCCGGCGGCGCATCGCCATCACACTGCTCAGCCACTCAGGAAGCGGCCTGCCCCGCCGACGCAGTACCGCCGCGGCCACCAGCACGGCCGCCGCCACCGCGCAGGGCACCATCACCGCCCGCCCGGCCGCCGCACCGATCAGCACCAGCGCTGCGGCCACCTCGACCAGGGCCAGTTGGTGCAAGCGGAGCACACCGATCCGCCCGGGGCGCGAACTCAGGTGCAGCGCGGCCGGTGCCGGACCGTGCCTGCGATCACGCCGTGCTGTGCTTGCGGTGGTCATCCCCCTGCGCCCTCCGTCGTGCGGCGTCATAATGTCCGCTCACCGTACCGGTGTCGTAGGACATGCGGCGCACCCGGCATAGTAGGGGACCGACCCTGCCAACGCGACGGCACGGCGCCCGAGGGCAGCGGGTCCCAGTGGACGTCACCCGGGGGGAAAGCGGAACGATGGCCTCACGCAAGGAACAGCTCAACGCCTACACCTTCGCGCGCAAACGCGTGGTGGCGGCCTTTCTGCAGCCCAGCCCCGCCGGCTCCGACGAAGGGGCCCCCCGGCCGCTGCGCACCCTGATGCCCGGCATCGTCATCGGCGCCGTGCTGCTCGCGGGCTTCGGCGCCTGGGGACTGATCAGTCCCTCGGTGCCGCACGGCTGGGACGAACCCGGCAAGCACGTGATCGTCGCCGACGAATCCACCACGCGCTATGTCGTGCTGAACGACGTCGACACCCACAAGCCCGTGCTCCACCCGGTGTTGAACATGGCGTCGGCCCGGCTGCTGCTCGACCCCGGGGCCTACGACGTCATCAAGGTCAAGGAGTCCGTGCTCGACCACAGCGGACTCAAGCACGGCGCCACCATAGGGATCCCCTACGCGCCCGACCGGCTGCCCAGCGCCGCCGACGCGGCCAAGGCGAAGGTCTGGGCCGTCTGCGACCGGCCCGGCGGCGGCAGCAGCCACGCCGCGCAGCAGGCGGTGTTCGTGCTCGGCGGCGACGAGGCGGCCGTGATGAGCAGCCCGTCCGCGCTCCACGGCGACCAGGTGCTCTACGTGCAGGACCAGGACGGCGTGCAGTACCTCGTGGACGCCCACGGCACCAAGTTCGAGCTGGGCGGTCCGGACTCGAAGAACAGCAAGGCCGACAGGATTGGCCTGTTGCGGCGCACCATCTTCGGCGAGAGCCTGCAACCGCAGAACGTCTCCGACACCTGGCTCGCCTCGCTGCACGCCGGAACCCCCATCGTGTTTCCGGAGATCCCCGGCCACGGCGAGCAGCGGACGGTCGTCGGGGTGCCGAGCGGGAAGTCCACGGTCGGTACCGTCCTGCGGGCCGTCTCGGGAGCGGGCTACGAGTACTACGTCGTCACCCAGGACGGCGTCGCACCGATCAGCCGCTTCGCGTCGCTGCTGCTGCTCCAGGTCAACTCCCAGGACGCACCCGTGCAGACCAGCATCCCGGTCAGTCCTCAGCCGCGCTTCCTGCCGAGCGACTGGCCGCAGGGCGATCCCGCCCGCGTCAACACTTTGGGCGGGGATTCACCCCGTGATGTCTCCTGCAGCGTGCTGCACGGCGGTGCGACCGCGGCAGCCTCGCCCCAACTCACCCTGTGGGCGGGCAAGGACTACCCCGAGCAGATCGTCGAGGGCGCGAGCAGTGCCTACGTGACACCCGGCAGCGGCCTGCTCTACCAGCAGGTGAGCGGCACCGACATGACCGGTGGCTCCCTGTTCCTGGTCACCGACACCGGACTGCGGTACTCCGTCTCGATCAACAACGACAGCTCCGCGGCCAACAAGGCGTCCAATTCCAAGCAGGAGGCGAACCAGGCTGCCGTGCGACTCGGCTACCAGGACGTCAAGCCGACCGCGATCCCGTCCGTCTGGTCCGAACTTCTCCCGAAAGGGCCCGCGTTGGATACGGCAAGTGCTGCACAACCGCAAGGATCCTGACCGCACCACGGGCCAAGATACGGGTAAACTCGAATCAGGTGGTGTCTGTGGCCACCGGTGTCACGGGGGAGGGGCGACGTTCGAATGGAAGCACCAGAGGGTGGCAGCCTGCACGTTGCGCTGCAGGACCTGCGCACTTTCAAGTCCCGCGTGGACGGACTGCTCGAAGAACTCGACGGCTCGCAGGCCTCGCCGAAGCGGATCGGTGAGGAGCCGGTGAAGTCGGCACAGATCGGCACCGGGTTCGGCGAGGCCGAGGACCTGATGAAGGCGTACAGCTACGTCCACGGTCAGTTGGAGCAGCTGTCACTGACGCTGAACAACCAGATCGAGGCCATGAGCCTCTCGCTGCACATCGGACACTCGACGTTCCAGAACGTCGACCTCGGCACCCAGCGCAAACTCCTCGACCTGAACCACCAGATCGTGCAGGCCTACAACCCGGCCCTCGACCCGAACGCGCCGAAGCACGCCACCGCGGAGCCGCCCGCCAAGGCCTCCGCGCCGGACCACGGCAGCGACGGCTCGCAGGCAGGCAGCGGAGGCGTGGGATGACCAGCCGCACGGACAACAACGCAACGGAAGACGGGGGCAGAACATGACCGCGCAGTCAGGGAGCACTCCCGGCGGGTTGTTCGGCAACGTGGTGAAGACGATCGAGAAGGCGCTCGACTTCTCCCACACGGACTTCGAGTCGTTCTCGCACGAGGCGATGCTGGACATGGTCCAGCACACCGACCCCGAGGCACTCGCCGGCTTTGGTCACCGCCTCTCGGCGGCTGTGGCAAGCATCAACCAGGTCGGCAACGACCTCAACAACAACATCGCCTACGTCGACTGGGAAGGCGCGTCGGGCGCCGCCTTCAAGGAGTGGGGCAAGAACGTCGCCAAGTCCACGCTGGCGCTGGGCGACTACGCCGACTCCACCGGCAAGGCACTGACGGCTGCCGCCGACACGCTGCGCACGGTCAAGCGCGACATCCCGAAGGTCCCGGCCGGCGCGAAAGCCACGTACACGGCCCTCCACGCTGACCCCGCCGCCCGCCACGACCCGGACGGCCAGAAGGAGATCTCGCAGGCCCACACGCAACTGGAGACGGCCCGCATCCAGGCCGCGGACCAGATGCACAAGCTGGCGCAGTCGTACTCCTTCTCGGCGGCGATCATCAACAACGAGAAGCCGCCGACGTATCCGCCGATGCCGGCGACGTTTGTGCCGCCGCCAGACGCGCGAGCAATCGACCCATCGCACTACAGCTCTTCGACGGGTTCGGTATCGCCCTACAGTTCGAGCAGTAGCAGCAGCTCGTCGCACTCCGTGAAGCCCGCTGACCACAGCGGGTTGCAGAAGGTGTCGATCTCCGGCAGCGATGTGTCGCACGTGTCCACGACCGGGTCCCCGGTCGCAACAGCTCCGGACGACGGCGCGCCGCCGGTCACGCACATCCAGTCGGCCGGACCCCTGGCTCCGGTCGCGACGGCACCGCAGCCGAGCCCGCTGTCGCCGAATACCGGTGGTGGTCCCGGTCCCATCACCGGCGGCCCCAGCTTCGGGACCCCGTTGCAGCCGATCCCGAACGAGAACCAGCAGTTCGGCGGTCTCAACCCGAGGCTGCCGAACCGGGTAGGCGGCGTCGAGCCGATCAACACGGCCGGCGGATCGCGCGCTACCACCGGCCCGTTCAACCCACGGAACATCACGGGGTCGCCTGCTGAGGAGATCGGCGCCGCTCCGCCGATGCGGCGGAGTACGACCAACGGTATCTACGGTGGCCGTCCGTCGACCGAGGCCGAAATGCTCGGCGGCCGTACTCAGGGCCAAGTCCCCCGTGGCAGTGTCATCGGCGGCAGGGGCGCCGCTGCCCGGCTGCCCGGCGGTGGAATGGCGGAAGGCGGCAGCCCTGGCGTGGGTGGCCGCAGTGCCATGAACCGAGGCGGCGCCGGCAGGTTGGCGAGCGAGCCCGGCGGAGTGGTGGGTCGTACGCCTGCCAGTGAGTTCGCTCCCGGCGCGAGCCGCTCCTCCGACCGCAACCGACGGCGCGAAGGCCGCCGTCCGGATCACCTGATCGAAGAGGACGACTGGATCCCGACCCGCGATGATGTCGCACCGCCCGTTATCGACTGACTCGACGGCGATCCGACCAAGCCGCACCGCGAGGAGAAGAGCGATGAAACGCCGGGCCCGTACCTGGGTACAACGTGCCCTGGCTGTCATCGCCACGAGTGGCGCCCTGACGCTCAGCGTCGGGGCGCTGCCCGCGCAGGCGCAGACCGTGCGTGAAATGCAGTGGCATGTCGACGCCATGCGTTTGTCGGAAGCGTGGAAGATCAGCGAAGGTGCAGGCGTCACGGTTGCTGTGATCGACACAGGTGTCGATCGAACGATCCCCGATCTGAGGGGCCAGGTTCTCGACGGGAAGAGCTTTACCTATCCTGTGGATTCGCCCTATGACGACAAGATCGGTCACGGTACAGGCATGTCCAGCCTCATCGCCGGGACCGGGGCTGCTGACGGGGGAACTGGGGCAATTGGTGTGGCCCCGAAGGCAAAGATTCTGCCGATCAGAATCCTCAACGATCCCCGCGACACGAACGAGGCGGCGAGCGCGGAGTCGTTCACCCTGGAGTTGGACAAAGCGCTTCGTTATGCTGCCGATAGCCAGGCAAAGGTCATCAACATCTCCCAGGCTGTACCGGCTACATCTCTAAGGCCTGAGGATGTCGCAGGACTGCAGGACGCCGTGGACTATGCAAGGTCCAAGGGCAAGCTGATCATCGCCGGTTCGGGCAACTCCGGCGAACAAGGCAGCCCTGTTCAGTACCCCGCCGCCAGTCGTGGAGTTGTTGGTGCGGGTGCGCTGGACCGCAACGGAAAGGCACTGGCGCTGTCCAACAAGGGCCCCCAAGTAGACCTCTCCGCCGTTGGCGACAACATCTCGAAGGCCTGCCCGAGCGGGATCCGCCCCCACTGCGTCAACACAAGCAGTGGCACAAGCGACGCCTCCGCCCTCACCTCCGGCTCCGCCGCCCTCGTCTGGTCCGCGCACCCCACCTGGACCGCCAACCAGGTCCTGCGCGTGCTGCTCAACACCGCCTCGAAACCCACCGACGGGGCCGAGCGGAATGACTCGATCGGGTATGGCGCGGTGCGGCCCCGCGTGGCGCTTCAGACGCCCGGGGACCCCGGGCCCGCCGACGTCTACCCGTTGGCGGAGCACGAGGGGTGGGCGCAGACCGCGGAGCCGTCGGCGACGCCGACGTCCGGCGCCACCGGTACCGCGGCTCCCGCGCCCTCGGCCAAGTCGTCCGACTCCGCGATCGCGGACGGGGCGGACTCCGGTGGCGGGGGCGGTAGTTCGGCGCCATGGATCGCGGCCGGGGCCGCGGTGATCGTGCTGGCGGCGGCCGGGACGGCTCTGGCCGTACGCGGTCGGCGCCGCCGCGGTGCCGCCGCGGCCTTTGTGGCGCAACCGCTACAACCGCCACTGCCACCGCAGCAGCAGCCGCCGTATGGTGGATACCGGCCGCCTCCACCACCGCCTCCTTACTAGGAGCAACTGGGACCATTGTTCGCCCTGTTGGGATCAGCAGGTGTTGTGGCTAGAGTGAGCGGGTAACGTATTCGCCCGCGACGACGTACACGCGATTGCATGGGGGAGGGGCAGAAACCATGACTGCCGGAATGAAAGTCACCGCGGCCTCGCTGGCCAAGCTGGAAACCGACATCTACGACATGGTCGGCTCGATGGACCGCCAGGTGAAGGCGCTCCAGACGGTGATCGACAACCTCGAGGGCCACTGGCGGGGTATCGGTGCCAACGCCTTCAACTCGCAGCAGAGCCTGATCAACGAGGACCACCGTGTGCTGGCGATCCTGCTGAACAAGATCAAGGACGCCGTGCACGACACGAACATCACCTCGGGCTCGACCGATGAGGACGTCCTCCAGGACATGAAGAGCATCGACATCAACGGCAGCGCTGCGGGCAGCGGCATCGCCGGTCTCTGACCTGGTCTCCGACCATCACGCCACGAGCCGTATCACCTACTTCCATGGGGGGTAATCATGTCCGATCCCGGTGAACTCAAGGTCACATATTCCTCGCTCGACGAGGCCGCCGGTGCGATCAAGCAGCAGGCCGGTCAGCTGGAGACCGACCTCGACAACCTGCTGACCCGCGTCCGCGCGGTCGCCGCGTACTGGGAAGGCGACGCGCAGAACGCCTTCCACGCCGTCGCGAACGAGTGGGCGAACCGTACGCACCACATGCACGACGTGCTGGAGTCGATCGCGAGCAAGGTGCAGATCGCCAGCGGTCACTACAACGCGGCCGACAAGAAGGCCGCGTCGTACTTCGGCTGAAACAGACCGGCCGTGCGGCCGACCCGCGCCGGCCGCCCGTCGTGGCGGCCGACCTGCGGGTCGGCGGCGGGCCGGGGCACTTGGGGCGTAAGGGCCGAGGAGAGGCGTCGTGAGGGTTGCAGGGCCGCCGCACCGGCGTGCCGTGTCCGTGGCTGCCACCGCGGCCGTGCTGGCGTTGCTGCCGGGAGTGATCCTGGGCGGAGCGACACCCGCGGCCGCCTCGCCCGTCCGGCCTGACACGCCGCACGCCGTCGAGCCGCTCGACGGCGACGGGCAGTGCACCTTCCCCGCGCCGTCCGTGAAGCAGATCCCCTGGTCGTTGCAGCGCGTGCTGCAGAACCAGTTGTGGCAGAGCACCGAGGGTGAGCACGTCAAGGTCGCGGTGATCGACTCCGGAGTGGACGTCGAGAACCCCCAGCTGGCCGGGGCGGTGGACCGCGCGGACAGCGTCGACCTGATAGACCCCAAGGACAAGGGCCACGGCACCACCGACCCGGTAGGGCACGGGACGGAGGTGGCCGGCATCATCGCCGCCCGCCGGGCGGACTCCACCGGTTTCGTGGGACTGGCTCCCGCGGCGACGATCATCTCGATCCGGCAGGCGGGCGAGGACGGCACCGGTACGGTGCCCAACCTGGTGGCGGCGCTGGGGAAGGCCGTCAATGCAGGCGCCCGCGTCATCAACATCTCGCAGGACACCTCGCGCAGCACTCCCCAACTGCGCGACGCCGTGGCCAATGCGGTGGCCCACGACGTGGTGATCGTCGCCTCCGCGGGCAACGACGGTGCGGACGGCGTGGCCCGTACCACCTACCCCGGCGGCTACGACGGCGTGCTCGCGGTCGGTGCCTCGGACCGCAACAACGAGCGTGCGACGTTCTCCCAGTCGGGGGAATTCGTCGGCGTGGCGGCGCCGGGCGTGGACATGCTCTCCACCGTTCCCGGCGGCGGCCAGTGCGTGGACAACGGCACCAGTTTCGCCGCACCTTATGTGGCGGGTGTCGCGACGCTGATCCGCGCCAAGCATCCGCACTGGACCGCGCCGCAGGTCATCGCGCAGATCGAGCAGACCGCGCAGCGCACCTCGCTGGGCCACAACTCCCTGGTCGGCTGGGGCGTCGTCGACCCGGTCCGCGCGCTGACCGACGATCAGAAGCCGATCGACGCGCCGAAGCCCGACCCCGGCGTGCTCAAGGGCCAGGACCGAGTCGTGCCGGCGGCGCTGACGTTCGGGGATCCCGCGCGGCAGCGGCAGAAGCGCATCGCCGCCTACGTGGTGAGCGGTATGGCGGTGACCCTGCTGCTGATCGTCGGTACGTCAGTGGCGCTGCGGGACCGCAGGCGCCGCTCCTGAGCCGCGGGATCCACCCGAAGGTGCGGGATCCCGCGAACCCGGAACGGCGCCCGCACGCGGGCGCCTACGGCCCTCAGCGGTACTGAATCAGGTGCAGCGACCGTACGCCTTCGTACTCCAGCTCCGCCGGGGCGTCCCTGGCGGTGTCGATGAGGGCCAGGCCGGTCTCGGTCTGCGCGGCGACGCACAGCAGCCCGACCGACTCACGGCCGCGCCGGTCGTTCCTGCGCAGCCACACCACGGACCGCGAGCCCACCGGCATCTCCATCACCCCGGCCAGCAGGGTCTGCCAGTCGGTGAAGTGGGTGACGGACAGCACCGCGCCGAGCGGGCCCATCGTCGGTGCGAACCATGCCGCGGGTCCCGGCTCTGGCGGCAGTGGGAAGCCGTCGACGCCCGGTTGCGCGCCCTGGTCCCAGCGGTCGAACCAGGTCCACGGGTCGGAGTTCGGCAGCCCGAACGGCACCGAGCCGTCCTTCGGCACCACCAGCGCGGCGTCCAGCATCGCGTGCTGCGGGCTGCCGTCGGCCAGGAAGGCGCGGGTGTTGCACGCGAACAGCCAGCCGCGGCTGCTCTCGTCGGCGGGGGAGGGGTCCACGAGAACGACCTCACCGCCGTGCACCTTCTCCAGCCACGCCTCGGCCGCGCGCACCGCCGACGCCAGGTCCGCCGCTTCGCGCCCGGCCGGTACGGTGGCCGACCCGCCGGCCGCGCCCGCCTGTACGGGGGCCGCCGGTTCCGCCGCCGGCGGGATCCTGGCCAGCACGATCTCCCGTACGTTCTCGGTCTCCAGCCGGGCGAGCCGCCGCGCCTGCGGGTCGAGCAGCGCGACCTGGCCGTCCTTGTTGTGGGCGTAGAGCAGGTGGCCGGTCGCCTCGGCGCCGTGCAGTTCACGGCGTACCCAGACCACGCCCGCCGTGCCCGGGCCCGTTTCCTCGACCGCCGCGATCACCGTGTCCCAGTCCGGGCACGGGCCGACCTCGGCGGTGGGGAAGTACCGCAGCAGGAAGTCGTCCCACCAGGTGGGGCCCTCGTGTACGGACTGCCAGGGCAGCGCCGACGCGGGCGCCCCGCCGACCATGGCGTGCGCGGCGAGCACCGCACCCCTGGCGTTCGTCCTGCGGGCCTGCTCGGAGGGGATCCTGGGCTTCGGGTCGCGCTCGAAGTCCGCCAGGTCGCCCCACGGGTCGTCGGTGGCCGGGTGGAAGGGCGGCATGCCGTTCTTCGGCACGCACACCAGCGACGTGAGCAGCGGCGCGGCCGCCCGGGAGGCGCCGGCCACCGCGCGGGGCGCCACGGTGAAGACCCAGGTCTGCGGGGTCTCGGCGACGGGGGCGCGCTGGACGTCCACCGGTACGTCGTAGCCGGACCGCACCCAGTCGTGCGCGAGCTGATACGGGTCGGTCATGCCCTCACGCTCCGGTGGCGGGGGGTTGCCCGGTCCACTGGGTCCCGAAGACCCGGGGGTCGGTCAGCTGGGCGAGCCGCTCCGGCCAGACGCCGTCCTCGAACCAGGCGGTGGCGTCCGGTGTGCTCAGCGCGCTGGGCGTGAAGCCGATCAGCGAGCCGTCCTTGAACACCACGATCTCCCGCACCATCGGCGCCTGGGTGAAGTCGCCGGTGTCGATGTGCTCCTGCGAGTCGAAGCGGACGGTCCAGGCCAGCCGGTACTCGGCGGTGCTCCCCGGCTCGATCACGATCGTCGGCGGCCCGTCGCCGTACCTGTCCCGAAGGAACGCCCAGGCGGCGGCGAGCGCCTCCTCCTCGGTCATCACAGGTGCACCTTTCTTCGCTGTGCGCCGGGCCGGCACTGGCGGCCGCGCCCGGTGGGGTCGGTCAAGCGTCACACAAGGGTCGGGTCGTCCAGGCTATTTGTACGGCATGTATTGGATCGAAACGCCCTTTTCGAGGTCGGCCAGCCGGCCGCTCTGCCCGTCGAGGAAGACCACGCCGTTGCTGTCCTTGACCACGTTGAAGACGTGGGCACTGCCGCCGCGGTTGATGTAGACGACGCCGCGCGAGCCGTCGCCGCGCGCGTTCATGTCGTTGATGATGTCGTCGTAGCTCTTGACGTTCTCCCACTGCGCGCTGGGGTTGCCGAGCCTGGTGGGGCTGGGCCACTGGGGCGACTGCAGCGGGGTGGCCTTGGATGGCATGCCGTCGAGGCGCTCGTTGACCGCTTCCACGTTCTTGGAGCAGTTGTCGGTGTAGCCGGGCTTGCCCGTCTCGTTGACGTCCTTGAGCCAGGGGTATTCGTCGTGCAGGAACTGCGCCTCTTCTGCCGGGGTCATCGAACCCTGGTGGAAGGCCTTGCCCTTGACGTCGCTGGTGGCCTTCGCGAGGTTCTTCCACTTGCCGCCGTTTTCCGCGGCGTCCTTCGCGGCCTGCTCGGCCGCCTCCTTGCCCGCACCCTCGACACCGGCCTTGGCGCCGGCGCTGCCGCCGTCGGTGGCGATCGCCATCAGGATGTTGCCGACGAGCCGGCCGCCCGCCTCGGAGCCGTCGGACCCCCATCCCGTGCCCAGCAGGACGCCGGGGAGCCGCTCGGGGTGCGCGGTCATGTCCAGCAGGCCGGCGGCGGTGGAGTTGAGGTGGGTCAGATACTGCGCGGGGTGCGTCATGTTGTACGGGTCGTACGGGTTCAGCCCGCGGACGAACTTCAGCATGTCGGTGCCGGAGCGTATGAGCCCGCCGGCGAAGTGCTCGGCCTGGATCGGCATCGAGGTGAGGAAGTCGCCGCCGTCGCTCTTCATCCGGTCGGCGAAGTCCGGCTTGGCGGGTGCGAGCGCGGTGGCCGCGCGGACCTTGGTCCCGGCCTCGCCGGCGACCGTGTCGCGCTGCTTGCGGGCCGCGTTGAGTATCTCCTTGGCGTGGTTCTTGTCGGCGGCGCCGGGGTCGACGAAGGCGCCGGGGGCGACCGGCGGCTTGCCCGGGTCGTCGTTGCCGTCGACCAGATCCTTGTAGCTGGCCAGGTCCTTGTTGTACTCGTCGACCTTCGCGTTGTAGGCGTCCGCGGCCCTCTTGCGCGCGTCGGTGCCCTGCTTCCACAGCCGGACCGCCTCCTTGGCCTGGCCCTGCGCCCAGTCGACGGTGAAGGCGTAGTGCTCCAGCGCGTTCGACGCGTCCTGGCAGGCGGTCGCCGCCTTGGCCCACTTGGCGGGCTGCGGGGCGAACTTCGACCGGAAGGCCTCGGCGCCCGCGCCCTCCCAGCTGCCCGGGTCGAGGTGGGTCAGGCCGGTGTGGCCGGTGTCGAAGGCGGAGTGGAAGCGGCTCAGGTGGCCGGCGACCTCACGTATCTTCGTCGAGTCCCCGTGCACCAGCTCCTTGGGGTCCTCGCTCTGGCCGAGCTGCTGCTCGTCGACATGCGCGCCCAGGTGGTCGGCGATCGAGTCACCGTGGTCGTCGACCCAGTCCGCCGCGTCGTGCAGGCCGACGTGGTCCAGGCCGTCGCCGACGGCGTGGGCCCCGTCGTCGATCAGGTCGCCGGCCTTCTTCTTGGCCTTGCCCAGCAGCTTCTCGCCGCCGTCGCCGATCTTGTTGACCAGACTTCCCAGGCCCATCAGCCCACCCCCGCGGTGCTGTTCTGCGGCGCCGGTTCGGCGGCCGGTCCGCTCGTGCTGTGTTGACGATCGCCGCCCATCCTCGCAGGTTCCGGCCAGGGGCCGCATCTCCGGGACGGGAACCGCCAGGCCAGCGGGCCGACGAAGCACAGCGCAACGGACCTTTCAGGCCGCCCGGTCCAGCCCGTTTCCGTCTTTCTCCGGCGGCCCGGGAAGCGGCGCGGAGCTCAGTCCGCGACCCGCCGCCCGTGCGCGTCCAGGACGTAGTGGAAGACGTGCCGCGCCGCCAGGTGGATCGGGCTGGTGCTCACCAGGCCCGCCTGCGGGTCCCACCAGAACACCCGGCCCCGGTGGTTCAGCGCGGCGAAGACGTGCGTGGCCCGTACTCCGTGGGCGCGCTGCCCCCACTCGACCTGGACGAGGGCGCTCGACCCGTGTCCCGACCGGCCTACGTCGTCGGCGACTTGCCGGTAGGCGGTGGGCCCGGGGCCGGTGTAGCCGAAGGAGGTGTCGTCCCGGACGCCGCCGTGGTGCACGCCCGGGCGCTCGGCGCTCAGTACGTCGAGCCGCCCGTCCGCCGGCCCGCCGAGCGTGCGGGCCGCGGCGGCCCGCGGATTGCCGTACCAGGTCTCCAGCGCGGCACGTACGCTGCCGGCGCTGTTGTGCGGCCGGCCCGCGACCGTGATGCCGCCGTGGACCTGAATCGTCGTCCAGACCCCGCGCGGGTCCGGGTACCGCTGGAAACCACCGTCGGGAAGGCGCGGCACCGCACTCTCCAGCCCCTGCCGCAGCCCCTCGGGTCCACCGTCCGCAGGACCGCGGATGCCGTCGGGACCGATGCCGCGCGCCGGCACGGCATCGCGGCCCGCGGCGCTGCCGCCGTCCGTCGCGAGGGTCAGCAGGACGTTGCCAACGAGCCGCCCGCCCGCCTCGTCGCCGTCGGTGCCCCAGCCGGCGCCGACGACGATCCCGGGCAGCCGCTCGGGGTGCGCAGCCAGCCGGAGCAGCCCGGTCGCGGTGCCGTTCAGCCGCGCCAGATACGCGGCAGGGTGGCTGCGGTTGTACGGGTCGCACGGGTTCAGCCCGCGTCCGAAGCGCATCGCGTCCGTGCCGCTGCGGATCAGCCCGCCGGCGAAGTGCTCGAGGCGGATCGGTGCGCCGTCCAGCAGGTCGACGGTGTCGGACCCGAGCCGGGCGGCGAAGTCCGGCAGCGCCGGGGCGAGCCCGGTTGCGGACCGCAGCGCCGTCTCGGCGGCCCGCGCCACCGTGTCGCGCTGGTCCCGCGCCGCGGTCAGCAGGTCGTGCGCGGCGCTCCGGTCGTCCGCGCCCGGGTCGACGAAGGGGCTCGGCGGGGACGGAGGCGCCTGCGTGGCGCCGGCGGCCGCCAGCGCGGAGTGGTATTCCGCGACCTTCACCTGGTAGGCCCGCGTGGCCTTCCCGCACGCCTCGAAGCCCTGCTTCCACAGCCGGGCGGCCTCCTTGGCCTGGCGCTGCGCCCAGTCCACCACGAAGGCGTAGTGCTCCAGGGCGTCCGCCGCCTCCTGGCACGCCGATGCCGCGCGGCCCCATGCCGCGGGCTGCCGTGCGAAGGCCGTGCGGAAGGCGTCGCCGCCCAGCCCCTTCCAGTCGCCCGGGTCGAGCCGGGACAGGCCCGTGCACCCGGCGTCGAAGGCAGTGCGCAGCCGGCGCAGGTGGCCGGCCGCGGTACGGATGCGGCCGGCGTCGCCGTGCAGCAGGTCCCTGGGGTCCTCGCTCTGCCCCAGCTGCCGCTCGGCGACACCGGCACCGAGCCGGTCGGCGACCAGGTCGCCGCTGTCCGCGGTCCAGCGCGCCGCGCCGTGCAGCCCGGCGGCGTCCAGCCCGGCGGCCAGCAGGTGGGCGCGGTCCTCGACCAGGGCGCCGGCCCTGTGCTCGGCCGAGCGCAGCAGCCGCTCGCCGCGCTCGCCGATCGCGTCGGCGACCGCCCGGACGCCCATCAGCCGCCGCTGCCGGTGCCACCGCCCTGAGCCTGCTGCTGCGCGCGCTCGTCGGGGGTCGGGCCGTAGAGCTGGTCCAGCGACTGGTCGTACTCGTCCTTCTGTCCGGTGAGTGTCGCCGCGGTCTCCATCGGGATGGACTGGCTCATGTCGTGGGCGGTGTCCTTCCAGGTCTGGCCCATGTCGGACAGCGCCTGGTCGGCGGACTTCGCGCTGAAGTCCGGGTGCAGGAAGTCGTTGATCGCGTTGTCGGAGCCGATCTGGCCCCATGACATGTTCTCCTCCTGCTCCTCGGTCAGGTTCGGATTGCCGAGGTCGGAGGCCACGACGACCTTGAGGGTCTTCATGGCGTACTGGTCCATCTCGTAGTACGTGCCGGCCGCCAGGCCCAGCCGCTGCGCGATCTGGTCGGCGTCCTGGACGATGGTCCGCACGCCCCACTCCCAGCGGTCGCAGAAGCCGTCGAAGGCCGACGTGAGCCCGGAGTGCCCGGTCTGCATGCCGGTCAGTTTGAGGTTGGAGAAGCCGCGGCCGACGTCGGCCGCCGCTTCCTGCCCCATCGACTGCAGTTCGTGGATGACGCCGTTGAGCCCGGCCGCCGTCTGGGCCAGCGCCGTCTCGGTGACGTTGTAACCGCCGCCGCCCCCGCTGCCTCCGGTCATCGTTCCTCCCCGTTCACCGCCGCGGCGTCCACCGCGGCCTCGTCAGGTACCACACCCGTCACCGGCGGGAAGATCATCGGCCGACCCCCCGCCACGTCCAAGGCCACGCCCGCCGGTTCGCCGACCGCGGGGACCACCTCGTCCAGCAGCCGCCACCCGTAGACCGACAGGTAGTCCACCTCCGACGAGCCGTCAGCACCCCGCGCCACCGCGAAGCGCGCCAGCTCGGTGTCGTCGGAGAAGGCGTACACCCAGTGGATACCCCCCATGCGCGTCGCCCACAGGTCGCCGCCCTCCAGCGTCGGCACCATGACCAGGCTCGCCCGGAAGGCGTCGATCAGGGCCTCCGGGTCGCCGTTGCCCGCGTGCAGGTCGGCCAGTTCGGAGACCAGCGCCGCGTGGGCGCCCTCCTGGGCGCTCGGCAGCATGCCGAAGGCCGCGGCCACCGGCACCGGCGGGCTGTCGCCCGCGCCGTCCACCAGCTCCGTCAGCCGCGACCACGCCGCGGGCGGCGCGGCGGCCGCGCTCCGACCGCCGTCGCTGCTTCCGCCGGACTCGTCCGGCGGTACGTCACCGCCGGAGCCGTACAGCCGGTCCCAGTCCGACTTCATGATCGTGCCCCCATCGCCGGTGCGGCCGCCGGCCTGCGGCCGCACTCATCCCGACAAAAAACCTAGCAGCAGACGGGGATCGCGTGACCTGTGCGTCAACGCCCCCGCTCACCCCTCCGGGGTCCAGGCCAGTTGCACCAGCCGGCTGCCGCCGCGGCGCGCCGCGAAGATCGCCCGGCCGGGTGGCATGTGCCGCGGCCGCACGCTGCCCATCAGCTCGCCCTCGATCGGGTCGCCCGACAACACCAGGCCCTGCGCGCCCAGTTCCTTGGCGCGCTGCATGAACGGCTCGTACATCGAGCGCCCCGCACCGCCGCTGCTGCGGGCGATGATGAAGCGCACCCCGACGTCGCGGGCGAACGGCAGGCTGTCGGCCAGCTGCGCCATCGGGTTGCTGCCCGCCGCGACCAGCTCGTAGTCGTCGATCAGCACGAACAGCTGCGGCCCGCTCCACCAGCTGCGGTCGCGCAGCTGCCGCGGGGTGACGTCCGGACCGGGTGCACGCCGTTCGACCAGCTTCTGCACCTCGGTCATGTGCGTCTCCATGGCCGCCGACGCCGCGATGTACTCCAGCACATGGCTGTCGGGGAGCGCGCCGAGCAGGGTGCGCCGGTAGTCGCCGACCACCAGCATGGCCTCCTGCGGGGTGTAGCGCTGGCTGAGCTGCCGGGCGATGTGCCGCAGCGCGGCCGTCTTGCCCGACTCGCTGTCGCCGAAGACGATCAGCACCGGATCGGTCTCGAAGTTCACGAAGACCGGCGCGAGAGCCGTCTCGTCGATGCCGATCGCCACCCCGCGCTCCGGGAAGCGCGAACCGTCGGGCAGCTGCTCGGCGGTGAGCATCGTCGGCAGCATCCGGATGCCCGGCGCGGGCGCCCCGCGCCAGGCCGAGTTGACCGCCTCCACCATCGCGGCGCCGCCCTCGGTGAGGTCGGCCGACGCCGAACTGCCGTCGATACGCGGCAGGCCCGCCATGAAGTGCAACTGCTGCTGCGTGATGCCGCGACCGGGCACCCCGGCCGGGACGTTCGCGGCGACCTTGCGGTTGATCTCGGAGTCCATGACGTCGCCGAGCCGCAGTTCGAGCCGGTTCAGCAACTGGTCCTTGAGCGCGGCCCTGACCTCCATGTAACGCGACGCGGTGAGCACCACGTGCACGCCGAAGCCCAGACCGCGGGCGGCGATGTCGGCGACCACCGGTTCCAGGCGCTCGTTGTCCTGCTTGAACGCGCCCCAGCCGTCGATCAGCAGGAAGACGTCGCCCCACTGCTCGTCGGGCAGTTCACCGGTCGCCCGCAGCCTGCGGTACGACGCCACCGTGTCGATCCCGCGGCTGCGGAAGGTCTCCTCGCGGCGGGCCAGCACGCCCGCGACCTCGGCCACCGCCCGGCGCACCCGGTCGGGTTCCAGTCGCCCCGCGACCCCGCCCACATGGGCCAGGCCGTCCACCGCGCGCAGCGCGCCACCGCCGAAGTCCAGGCAGTAGAACTGCACCTCGTCCGGCGTGTGGGTCAGCGCGAAGGACGCCACCAGGGTGCGCAGCATCGTGGACTTGCCGCTGCGCGGCCCGCCGACGATCAGACCGTGGCCGGCCGCCCCGCTGAAGTCCAGCATCAGCGGGTCGCGGCGCTGCTCGAACGGCTTGTCCACGATGCCCAGCGGCACCGAGAGGCCGCCCAGCGGCGTCCCGCCGGTCGCCTGCAGGCCGCGGTCGGCGGACACCGCGAGCGGCATCAGCCGGTCCAGGCTCGGCGCCTCGTCCAGCGGCGGCAGCCACACCTGGTGCGCCTCGGGGCCGCGGCCCTCAAGGCGCCGCACCAGCACGTCGAGCACGGTGTCGGCCACGGCGTCGTCGCGCTGCGCCGCCACCGGCCGGACCGCCGGCGCGCTCATCGGCACCGGCGCGGCGGTGAACGGCGCCGCCCGGCGGCCGCTCTGCGCGCCGCCCTCGGCCTCGGTCTCCCGGCCCCTGCGGTGCGGGCCCGACACGTAGGCGGCCTTGAACCGCACCATGGTGTCGGTGCCGAACTTCAGATACCCCGAACCGGGCACCGACGGCAGGTGGTAGGCGTCCGGCACGCCGAGCGCGGCCCGCGACTCCGAGGCGGAGAAGGTCCGCAGGCCGATGCGGTAGGACAGATACGTGTCCAGGCCGCGCAGCCTGCCCTCCTCCAGGCGCTGCGAGGCCAGCAGCAGGTGCACGCCCAGCGAACGGCCGATGCGGCCGATCTGGATGAACATGTCGATGAATTCGGGCTTGGCGGTCAGCAGTTCGCTGAACTCGTCGATGACCAGCACCAGCGAAGCCAGCGGTTCGAGGGCCGCGCCCGCGGTCCTGGCCCGCTCGTAGTCGTGGATGTTGGCGTAGTTGCCGGTGGACTTCAGCAGCTCCTGGCGCCGCTGCAGTTCACCGGTGATCGAGTCGCGCATCCGGTCGACCAGGGTCAGGTCGTCCGCCAGGTTGGTGATGACCGCCGACACGTGCGGCATGTCGCTCATACCGGCGAAGGTCGCGCCGCCCTTGAAGTCGGCCAGCACGAAGTTCAGCGACTCCGAGGAGTGCGTGACGGCCAGGCCGAGCACCAGGGTGCGCAGCAGCTCGGACTTGCCGGAACCGGTGGCGCCCACGCACAGCCCGTGCGGCCCCATGCCCTCCTGCGCCGCCTCCTTCAGGTCGAGGTGCACCGGCTCGCCGTCCTCGCCCACCCCGATCGGTACCCGCAGCCGCTCGTGCTGGCTGCGCGGCACCCAGCCGCGGGAGACGTCGAAGGACGAGGCCTCGCCGATACCCATCAGGTCGGTGAAGTCCAGGTTGGACAGCAGCGGTTCGTCGTCGCCGCCGTCGGCCGGCCGCAGCGGCGCCAGCTGGCGGGCCAGCGACTCGGCCTCTATGGCGCTCAGCCGGTCCGGTGTGCCGCCGTACGCGCCGCCGGACGCCGAGCGCAGCAGCATCTCCTCGGAGGTGCAGCGCAGCCACAGGTCGCCGCGCGGCTCCCCGGTCTCGCCGGGCGCCATCTCCACCACGGTCACGCCCAGCAGGCCCTCACCGGCGGCGAGCACCGACGTCGCCGGGACCGTACCGCCGTCCACGAAGACCACCACGTGCGCCTGGTCGAGCAGCGGCGACGCGTCACGCTGGAACCGCGGACGGTCCTCCAGCCTGCCGTGCAGCAGTTCCTCCAGCTCGCCCATGTCGCCCACCACCAGCCGCCGGGTGCCCGCCCCGTCCAGGTCGGCCGGGGACTGCGTGTGCGGCAGCCACTTGACCCACTCCCACTCGCGCAGCGCGGACTGCGAGGCGGCCACACCGAGCACCAGGTCGGCCGGCGAGTGCAGCGTCGACAGCTGCGCGATCATCGCCCGCGCCTGCCCGTAGACGGCCTCGGGATCACCGGTCAGCGCGACATGGGAGAACGCCCGCAGCGACACCGCCAGCGGCAGCCCCTCCACGGTGCCGTAGGCGGCGATGAAGCGCTGCATGGCGTGCGCGGTCAGCGGCTCAAGCTGGTCCACCGGGGCGGTGTCCGGGGCGACCAGCGGGGTGGCCAGCTGCTGCGGGGCCAGCCCCACCCGCACCTGCCCGAAGTCGTCGTCGCCCGGGCGGCGTTCCCAGACCCGCTT
Source organism: Streptomyces sp. NBC_01198 (assembly GCF_036010485.1). Taxonomy (NCBI): domain Bacteria; kingdom Bacillati; phylum Actinomycetota; class Actinomycetes; order Kitasatosporales; family Streptomycetaceae; genus Streptomyces; species Streptomyces sp. NBC_01198. The sequence goes on along the minus strand of NZ_CP108568.1, from coordinate 2,141,786 downwards.
GCCCTCGGCGGCCAGCGCCCACAGCTGGTCCGGCGCGGGATGGGTGTAGAGCTGGCTGCTGCGCTGCTGGTCGGCGACCTTGCGGGCCTTACGGCGCTGCTGCGCCAGGTATTTGAGGTAGTCGCGGCGGCTGTCGGCCATGTGCCCGCTGGCGCCCTGCCGGGTGCGCACCACCTGCGCTATCGCCATCGCCACCATCGAGGTGAGCATCAGCCCACCCATCACCTTCATGATCGGCTGCGAACCGGGCATGAAGAAGTACGCGGCCGAGCCGCCCATGGCGAGCATGGGCAGCAGCATCATCATCACGCCCTGGTCCTGGCCGCGCTGCAGTTCGGGCGGTGACGCCAGTTCAAGCTCTTCCGACGGCATCTCGGGCGGGAAAGCCCGCGCCGGGCGCTTGACGATGACCGAACTCACTGATGTGCTCGCCCCCCGGGATCATCTACCCGTTGTGACTGATATTTTGTCGCAGATACTACTTACAGCCACCGCCCACCGGCCAGACGGGAGTTGGCTGATCGCGGAATTCCGCACCCGAGGGGGCACAGCGCGGTGAGCACGATCTCAGCGACCGGATTCTGCCGCGTCACGGTCGTAGCACCGGACAGCAGGATCGATGTGGCACTGCCCGACGACCTGCCGGTCGCCGACCTTCGCCCCGACATCCTGCGTCTGTCGGGCCAGGTGCAGACCGAGGAGGAGCCGACCGGCTTCCATCTCGTCCGCCGGGACGGCAGCGTCCTTGACCCGGCCCTGTCGCTTTCGGCGCAGCGCGTCCTCGACGGCGAACTGATCGCGCTCCGGGCCTTCGCCGAGTCGCTGCCGCCGGCCGTCCACGACGACGTGGCCGACGCCATCGCCACCGCGGTCGTACGCGACCGGCGCCGCTGGGACGACGACCTGATGCGGATCGTCGGCCTGACCGGCGGCGCGGTGCTGCTGGTGATGATGGGCTTCGTCCTGTGGTGGGCCGAGCCGGTCAGGCACGACATGCACTCCATGCCGGGCGTGGTGGCCGGCGTCCTGGGCACGCTGCTGGTCGCCTACGCGGCAGTACGCGCCCGGATCTACCGCGACCGCGCCGCCGCCGTCGCGCTCGGACTGGCGGCGCTGCCGCACCTGCTGATCGCCGGCTCCGGCATCGTCGCCCCCGACCACGGGCACGGCCCCGGACGGCTGCAGTTCTTGGTCGGCTGCGCGACGGTCCTGCTGGCCTCGGCGATCCTGGTCGCCGTACTGCCCACCGGCGACGCGCCCTTCGTGGCGTCCGCCTTCCTGGCCGGCGCGGGCACCCTGGCCACCTACGGCGCCATCGCCACCGACGCCCCGCCGCGCGCGGTCGCCTCGGTCGCCGCCGTCGCGGCCGTCGCCCTGGTCGGCTTCCTGCCCGGCTGGTCGGCCCGCTTCGCCCGGCTGCCGATCGGCTTCGGCTCGCCCGAGCCGTCCGCCGAGGTCATGGAGCGCTACGGCGACCGGCGCGAGCCCGAGCAGGCCATCGACTACGAGGCGGTCGCCGCGCAGGCCCGCCGCGGCCACGAACTGCTGCTCGGCCTGGTCGGCGGCTGCTCTGCCACCGTGGTCGGCGCCGCCGCCGTGATGAGCTTCTCCGACTCCGCGCCCGCCCAGGTGCTCGCCCTGACCGCCGGGGTCGCGGCACTGCTGCGCGCCCGGCTCTTCCGCTACACCAGCCAGGTCGCCAGCCTGGTGGTGGCCGGCATCCTGGCGGTGGCGCTGCTGATCCTCGGTCTGGCGCTCAACCCCGACACCTCGCTGCTGCTGGATCTGGCCAGGGGCGACCACGGCCCGATCGACCTGCACACGCTGTGGCTGTCCGCGGCCATCGCGGCCGGCGCCGTCCTGCTGGTCGCCATCGGCCTGATCGTGCCCCGCAAGGGCGTGTCCCCGTTCTGGGGCCGCAGCCTGGACCTGGCGGAGGGCGCCGTCCTGCTGTCGCTGGTCCCACTGTGCCTGGGCGTGCTCAAGGTCTACGGCTCGGTCCGCGGGCTGAGCAGCGACTGACCTGCGGGAGAGCGCCCGTCCTGGGTGCGCCGGCCGGGCAGGCGGCGGCGATGACCCGCCGGTAAGGGGCCCGACAACCGGCTGGTACCCTGGGTGACGGTCACCTGTGTGTTCACGCCCGGTGACCGTACGCCGCACGAGTCACCTGAGATTTCCCCGCGATGCAGACCGGGGACGCTCGTCGGCCCACGACCCCACGAGGAGTCCGTATGTCGCTCGACGTCGAGACGAAGAAGCAGATCATCGCCGAGTTCGGCACCAAGGAGGGCGACACCGGCTCCCCCGAGGTCCAGGTCGCGCTCCTGTCGCGCCGGATCTCGGACCTGACCGAGCACCTCAAGACCCACAAGCACGACCACCACTCGCGTCGTGGTCTGCTGATCCTGGTCGGCCAGCGCCGCCGTCTGCTGCAGTACCTGGCCAAGAAGGACATCACGCGCTTCCGTGAGCTCCGCGAGCGCCTCGGCATCCGTGCCGGCGCTGCGGGCGTTCGCTAACACGCGTGGAGGGGAGCGGTGCCCGCAGGACGGGGCCGCTCCCTTTGCCATATGCACCGAATTCTGCCAGCGGCACCGAAGTTGTCCGCACTCGGCGACCAAGCGCGCACATGACGTGCGCGAAACCTGCGTCGTCTGGTGCAATGGTGCTGTTGACAACGTATGAGGAGGAGCGTCCTCCTTTCCGCCGCAGACGCCGGTCCTCGGTAGTGGCCCCCGGGTGGTTCCACCCCCGGTGGCTTCGATCGAAGACCGGCCCCCGGCAGGACGCCCCTCCACCGATGGCCCCCGGGGACACGCCCCGCGGGCAAGGACGAGGAGAATCCACATAGTGGAGAACGAGACCCACTACGCCGAAGCCGTGATCGACAACGGCACCTTCGGCACCCGCACGATCCGCTTCGAGACGGGCCGGCTGGCCCGCCAGGCCGCCGGCTCCGCCGTGGCCTACCTGGACGACGACACCATGGTGCTGTCGGCCACCAGCGCCTCCAAGCAGCCCAAGGAGCACTTCGACTTCTTCCCCCTCACGGTGGACGTCGAGGAGCGCATGTACGCGGCCGGCCGGATCCCCGGCTCCTTCTTCCGCCGCGAGGGCCGCCCCTCCGAGGACGCCATCCTCACCTGCCGGCTGATCGACCGCCCGCTGCGCCCGTCCTTCGTCAAGGGCCTGCGCAACGAGATCCAGGTCGTCTGCACGATCATGGCGCTCAACCCCGACCACCTCTACGACGTGGTCGCCATCAACGCCGCCTCCTGCTCCACGCAGCTGGCCGGCCTGCCCTTCTCCGGCCCGATCGGCGGCGTCCGCGTCGCGCTGATCCGCGGCCAGTGGGTCGCCTTCCCGACGCACACCGAGCTCGAAGAGGCCGTCTTCGACATGGTCGTCGCGGGCCGCGCCCTGGAGGACGGCGACGTCGCGATCATGATGGTCGAGGCCGAGGCCACCGCGAAGACCATCCAGCTGGTCGAGGGCGGCGCCGAGGCGCCGACCGAGGAGGTCGTCGCCGCCGGCCTCGAGGCCGCCAAGCCGTTCATCAAGGTGCTCTGCAAGGCGCAGTCCGAGCTCGCGGTCAAGGCCGCCAAGCCCACCGGCGAGTTCCCGATCTTCCTGGACTACCAGGAGGACGTCTTCGAGGCCCTGGAGTCCGCCGTCACCGGCGAGCTGTCCAAGGCGCTGACCATCGCCGGCAAGCAGGCCCGCGAGGCCGAGCTCGACCGGGTCAAGGCGCTGGCCGCCGAGAAGCTGCTGCCGCAGTTCGAGGGCCGTGAGAAGGAGATCTCCGCGGCCTACCGCTCGCTGACCAAGAAGCTGGTCCGCCAGCGCGTCATCCGTGACAAGGTCCGCATCGACGGCCGCGGTGTCACCGACATCCGCACGCTGGCCGCCGAGGTCGAGGCGATCCCGCGGGTGCACGGCTCGGCGCTCTTCGAGCGCGGCGAGACCCAGATCCTCGGTGTCACCACGCTGAACATGCTCCGCATGGAGCAGCAGTTGGACACCCTGGCGCCGGAGACCCGCAAGCGCTACATGCACAACTACAACTTCCCGCCGTACTCGGTCGGCGAGACCGGCCGGGTGGGCTCGCCCAAGCGCCGCGAGATCGGCCACGGCGCCCTCGCCGAGCGCGCCCTGATCCCGGTCCTGCCGACCCGCGAGGAGTTCCCCTACGCGATCCGCCAGGTCTCCGAGGCGCTCGGCTCCAACGGCTCCACGTCGATGGGTTCGGTCTGCGCCTCCACCATGTCGCTGCTGAACGCCGGTGTGCCGCTCAAGGCCCCCGTCGCCGGTATCGCCATGGGCCTGATCTCGCAGGAGATCGAGGGCGAGACGCACTATGTCGCGCTCACCGACATCCTCGGCGCCGAGGACGCGTTCGGCGACATGGACTTCAAGGTCGCCGGCACGAAGAAGTTCGTGACCGCGCTGCAGCTGGACACCAAGCTGGACGGCATTCCCGCGTCCGTGCTGGCCGCGGCCCTCAAGCAGGCCCGCGACGCCCGGCTGCACATCCTCGACGTGATGATGGAGGCCATCGACTCCCCGGACGAGATGTCGCCGAACGCGCCGCGGATCATCAGCATCAAGATCCCGGTGGACAAGATCGGCGAGGTCATCGGCCCCAAGGGCAAGATGATCAACCAGATCCAGGAGGACACCGGCGCCGACATCTCCATCGAGGACGACGGCACGGTGCTGATCGGCGCCACCGAGGGCTCGCAGGCCGAGGCGGCGCGTGCGGTGATCAACCAGATCGCCAACCCGACCATGCCCGAGGTCGGCGAGCGTTACCTGGGCACGGTCGTGAAGACCACCACCTTCGGCGCGTTCGTGTCGCTGATGCCCGGCAAGGACGGTCTGCTGCACATCTCGCAGATCCGCAAGCTCGCCGGCGGTAAGCGCGTCGAGAACGTCGAGGACGTCCTCGGCGTCGGCGCCAAGGTGCAGGTCGAGATCGCCGAGATCGACCAGCGCGGCAAGCTGTCGCTCGTCCCCGTCATCGAGGGCGAGGACGGCGACGCCGACGACGTGAAGGACGAGTCGGCCCAGTGACGACCCGCTCCACCGCCGCGACGGCCCGCCCCTCCACCAAGGGGCGGGCCGTCCGCACACGGACCCTGCTGCCCGGCACCGACGGCATCGGGACGGTACGCCGCAGCGTGCTGCCCGGCGGCCTGCGGGTCGTCACCGAGACCCTGCCGACGGTGCGCTCCGCCACCTTCGGCATCTGGGCCGCCGTCGGCTCCCGCGACGAGACCCCGGTGCTCAACGGCGCCACCCACTACCTGGAGCACCTGCTCTTCAAGGGCACCGAGCGGCGCAGCGCACTCGACATCTCCGCCGCCGTCGACGCGGTCGGCGGCGAGATGAACGCGTTCACCGCCAAGGAGTACACCTGCTACTACGCCCGGGTGCTCGACACCGACCTGCCGCTGGCCATCGACGTGGTCTGCGACATGCTCACCGGATCGCTGATCCGCCAGGAGGACATCGACGCCGAACGCGGCGTCGTCCTGGAGGAGATCGCGATGACCGAGGACGACCCGGGCGACCAGGTGCACGACCTGTTCAGCACCGCCATGCTCGGCGACACCCCGCTCGGCCGCCCGGTCCTGGGCACCGTCGAGACCATCAACGCGCTCACCCGCGACCAGGTGGCCCGCTTCTACCGCAAGCACTACGACCCGACGCGCCTGGTCGTCGCCGCCGCGGGCAACGTCGACCATGCGAGCGTCGTACGCCAGGTCCGCCGCGCCTTCGACCGGGCCGGCGCCCTGCGCGACGCCGACGCACTGCCGCAGCCGCCCCGCGACGGCGCCCGCACGCTGCGGGCCGCCGGCCGGGTCGAGGTGCTCGACCGGCGCACCGAGCAGGCCCATGTCGTCCTCGGCATGCCCGGCCTGTCCCGCACCGACGAGCGGCGCTGGGCGCTGGGCGTGCTCAACACCGCCCTCGGCGGCGGCATGAGCTCCCGGCTCTTCCAGGAGGTCCGCGAGAAGCGCGGCCTGGCCTACTCGGTGTACTCCTACACCTCGTCCTTCGCCGACTGCGGGATCTTCGGCGTCTACGCCGGCTGCCAGCCGGGCCGGGTGCCGGAAGTGCTGAAGATCTGCCGGGACGAGCTGCACCAGGTCGCCGAGCACGGGCTGACCGACGAGGAACTGCGCCGCGCCATCGGCCAGCTGTCCGGATCGACGGTGCTCGGCCTGGAGGACACCGGCGCGATCATGAACCGGATCGGCAAGAGCGAGCTGTGCTGGGGCGACCAGCTGTCCGTCGACGACCTGCTGGCCAGGATCGCCGCCGTGACGCCCGACGAGGTACGCGCGGTCGCCCGTGACGTGCTCGGGCAGCGCCCGTCGCTGGCCGCCATCGGCCCGCTCAAGCAGAAGCAGGCCGCCCGCCTGCAGGAAGCCGTCGCGTAGCCGGCGCCGGCTCCGTACGCTCCACGCACCCCGTACGCACGACTCGGAGGACCCCGAAACGATGAGCAAGCTCCGTGTGGCCGTCATCGGCGCCCAGGGCCGGATCGGCTCGGCGGCGGCCGGCGCCGTCGAGGCCGCGGACGACCTCGACCTGGTCGCCGCGATCGACCGCGACGACCCGCTGGACACGCTGACCGCGGCCGGCGCCCAGGTCGCGGTCGAACTGACCCACCCCGACGCGGTCATGGGGAACCTGGAATTCTGCGTCGGGCACGGCATCCACGCGGTGGTCGGCACCACCGGGTGGACCGAGGAGCGGCTGGGCCGGCTGCGCGGCTGGCTGGCCGCCGCGCCCGGCACCGGGGTGCTCGTGGCCCCGAACTTCTCCATCGGCGCCGTCCTGACCATGCAGTTCGCCCGCCAGGCGGCCCGCTGGTTCGAGTCGGCCGAGGTCATCGAGCTGCACCATGACAACAAGGCGGACGCCCCCAGCGGCACCGCCACCCGCACCGCCCAGCTGATCGCCGCCGCCCGCACCGCGGCGGGCCTCGCCCCGCAGCACGACCCGACCACCCACGGCCTCGACGGCGCCCGCGGCGCGGACGTCGACGGGGTGCCGGTGCACTCGGTACGGCTGCGCGGCCTGCTCGCCCACCAGGAGGTGCTGTTCGGCGGCACCGGCGAGACACTCACCATCCGGCACGACTCGCTGCACCACAGCAGCTTCATGCCCGGCATCCTGCTCGCCGCCCGCACCGTCCCCGGTGTCCCCGGCCTGACCTACGGGCTGGAACACTTCCTGGACGGGACGGAACCGGGCCACCCGGAGGACTGACCGCATGCGCTCCAAAATCAGCTACGCCGTCTCCGCCGCCGCGCTGCTGTTCTACTTCGTCCTGGTCGGCGACCGCGGCCTGCTGCTGATCGCCGACGGCCGCCCGGTCACCGTCGCCTTCGGCGTCGCCGTACTGGTGCTGCCGCTGATCGGCGGCTGGTTCCTGTGGCACACCACGCAGTTCGCCCGGCACGCGGGGCGGCTCGGCCGCGAGCTGGAGGCCGAGGGCGGGCTGCCGGTCGACGAGCTGGCCCGCATGCCCAGCGGCCGGATCGACCGGGACTCCGCCGACGCGGTCTTCGCCAAGCGGCAGGCCGAGACCGAGGCGGCGCCGGACGACTGGCGCAACTGGTTCCGGCTGGCCGTCGCCTACTTCGACGCCCGCGACACCCCGAGGGCGCGCAAGGCCATGCAGCGCGCCATCGCCCTGCACGACGGCAAGCCGACGCGGTAGGGGCGACGACGGCGGGTCAGCACAGCTCGGCGGCCCAGCCCTCGATGGCGTCGGCGGCCATGTCGAACGCCTCGACCCGGCCGAGGAAGTCCGCGTTGTGGTCGGTGAGCTGCGGGCGCAGCGGCTCGCCGCCCTTTCGGGTGATGATCAGCGCCTGCCCCTGGACGCTGCGCGGCAACCCCAGCACCCGCACCGGCTGCTGCGCGGTCCGCACCGAGGCGACCTTGCGCCACGGCACGGTCACCGTGGTGAAGTAGGACGTCTGCCGCAGGCCCTTGCCACTGACCCACACACCGACCCGCAGCAGCCGCAGCGCGGCCACGATGACCAGCGCCGCCACCAGCAGGCACACTGCCGCGCCCCGCGTGTTGCCCGCGGCGGCCATGATCAGCGCGGCGAACATCAGATAGGACGCCAGCATCAGTGCCAGCGCGGCCGTGGCGACCCGCCACGGCCCCGGGCGGTACGGCCGCATCCAGCGGTCCTGCTCCAGATGGAGGAGCGGGCGGCCTTCCGCCAGGTCGTCGGGGGCGGCACTCGCGGACATGTAGGGCAGGGACACGCGGAGAATCCTCTTCCGGTTCCGGCGGGGGCAGGGCGGAGCGGGCTGCACTCCGACCCGGTGAGGCTAGCCGCCCCGGCGGCCCCACGGCTACTTCGGGTCGGCCGATCGGCTGCGGCCCGCTGTCCGACCCAGCGGCTAGCCTGGTCGCCGCAATGCCGTCCACATGGAAGGACCTCCGGTGCCGACCGATCTCCCCACCGGGACCCCCGCCCCCGCCTCGGCCGCCGTCGAGTTCCGGGACGACGTCACCGTCGACCTCGTCAAGCACAGCGCGTCGGACTCCGACGTCCTGTGGGCGGCCCGGGTCTCCACCGCGGGCGAGCAGTCACTCGAAGAGCTCACCAAGGACCCGGAGCGGTCCAAGGGCCTGATCAACTACCTGATGCGGGACCGCCACGGCAGCCCCTTCGAGCACAACTCGATGACCTTCTTCATCAGCGCCCCGATCTTCGTCTTCCGCGAGTTCATGCGCCACCGCGTCGGCTGGTCCTACAACGAGGAGTCGGGCCGTTACCGCGAGTTGCAGCCGGTCTTCTACGTGCCGGGACCGGACCGCAAGCTGGTGCAGCAGGGCCGTCCCGGGAAGTACGAGTTCGTGCACGGGACACCCGAACAGCACAAGCAGACCGTCGCGGCGATGGAGGAGTCCTACGCGCAGTCCTACGCGGCGTATCAGGCGATGCTCGCCGACGGAGTGGCCCGCGAGGTGGCCAGGGCCACTCTTCCGGTCGGACTGTTCTCGTCGATGTACGCGACCTGCAACGCCCGGTCGCTGATGCACTTCCTCGGCCTGCGCACCCAGCACGAGCTGGCCTCGGTGCCGTCCTTCCCTCAGCGCGAGATCGAGATGGTGGGCGAGCGCATGGAGGCGGCCTGGGCGGAACTGATGCCGCTCACCCGTGCGGCGTTCAACGCCAACGGGCGTGTCGCCCCGTAGCGGGGCGGCCCGGCACCCCCCGGCACGGCCAAATGTCCGAAGTGTTCGGATTGCAGGCTTTCGTGAGGTTCATCTAGGCTGCAGAAACGGACTCCGGCGGTGCCTGAACCCCCGAGCAGACATCGCCGGAGTCCTTTGCGCAGGTCCCACGGCTGCGTGCCCCCGTACACACCGAGTAGCGTGGGACCCATGGCTCCGACCTCCACCCCCAAGGCCCCCTTCGGGCGGGTCCTGACCGCAATGGTCACGCCGTTCACCACGGACGGTGCACTCGACCTCGCCGGCGCCCAGCAGCTCGCCGCCCACCTGGTGGACGCGGGCAACGACGGACTCGTCGTCAACGGCACCACCGGGGAGTCGCCTACCACGAGCGACACGGAGAAAGACCAGCTCGTACGCGCCGTGGTCGAGGCGGTCGGCGACCGCGCCTTCGTCATCGCCGGCGTCGGCACCAACGACACCCGGCACAGCTCCGAGCTGGCCCGCCAGGCCGAGCGCAGCGGCGCCCACGGCCTGCTCACGGTCACGCCGTACTACAGCAAGCCGCCGCAGGAGGGCCTGTACCGGCACTTCACCACCATCGCCGACGCCACCGGGCTGCCGGTCATGCTCTACGACATCCCCGGCCGCAGCGGCGTCCCCATCGACACCGAGACCCTCGTCAGGCTGGCGGAGCACCCCAGGATCGTCGCCAACAAGGACGCCAAGGGCGACCTCGCCGCGGCGAGCTGGGCACTGGGCCGCAGCGGCCTTGCCTGGTACTCCGGTGACGACATGCTCAACCTGCCGCTGCTGGCCATCGGCGCCACCGGCTTCGTCTCCGTCGTCGGCCACCTCGTCACCCCCGAGCTGCGCGCACTGCTCGACGCGTACACCAGCGGCGACGTTGCCAAGGCCGCCGAGATCCACCAGCGACTGCTGCCGGTCTACACCGGCATGTTCCGCGCCCAGGGCGTCATCACCACCAAGGCCGCCCTCGCGCTGCGCGGACTGCCCGCAGGCCCGCTCCGGCTCCCGCTCACCGAACTGGACCCGGACGCCACGGAACGCCTCAGGAAGGATCTCGCCGCAGGCGGGGTACACCTCTGACTACAGACTTCACAACTGAATAAGCACCATCCGATGCAACAGCACCGCCCGAATGACGGTGCTCCACCGAAAGTCACACAGTTCCGCGCGCCACGGCCCAGGAAGGCCTTTCCGGCGTGCGTGATAGGGAGAAACTTTGAGTCATCCGCACCCCGAACTCGGCCCCCCGCGGACTCTCACCGAAGGCGGCCTGCGCATCACACCGCTCGGCGGCCTCGGTGAGATCGGCCGCAACATGACGGTCTTCGAATTCGGCGGCAAGCTGCTGATCGTCGACTGCGGAGTCCTCTTCCCCGAGGAGGAGCAGCCGGGCGTCGACCTGATCCTGCCCGACTTCACCTCCATCAGGGACCGCCTCGACGATGTCGTCGGCGTCATCCTGACCCACGGCCACGAGGACCACATCGGCGCCGTCCCCTTCCTGCTCAGGGAGAAGGACGACATCCCGCTGATCGGCTCCAAGCTCACCCTCGCCCTGATCGAGGCCAAGCTCCAGGAGCACCGCATCCGGCCGTACGCACTGGAGGTCAGGGAGGGCGACCGGGAGCGCATCGGCCCCTTCGACTGCGAGTTCATCGCCGTCAACCACTCCATCCCGGACGCCCTCGCCGTCGCCATCCGCACCCCGGCCGGCATGGTCGTGGTCACCGGCGACTTCAAGATGGACCAGCTCCCGCTGGACGGCCGGCTCACCGACCTGCCCACCTTCGCGCGACTCGGCGAGGAGGGCATCGACCTGCTGCTCGCCGACTCCACGAACGCGGAGGTCCCCGGCTTCGTGCCGCCGGAGCGCGACATCTCGCAGGTGCTGCGGCAGACCTTCGCCAAAGCCGAGAAGCGCATCATCGTCGCCAGCTTCGCCAGCCATGTGCACCGCATCCAGCAGGTGCTCGACGCCGCCTACGAGCGAGGCCGCAAGGTCGCCTTCGTCGGCCGCTCCATGGTCAGGAACATGGGCATCGCCCGCGACCTCGGCTATCTGAAGGTCCCCAACGGCCTGGTCGTGGACGTCAAGGTGCTCGACGACCTGCCGGACGAGAAGGTCGTCCTGGTCTGCACCGGATCGCAGGGCGAGCCGATGGCGGCACTGTCCCGGATGGCCAACCGCGACCACCAGATCCGCATCGTCGAGGGCGACACCGTCGTCCTCGCCTCCTCGCTCATCCCTGGCAACGAGAACGCGGTCTACCGGGTGATCAACGGCCTGACCCGATGGGGTGCCAACGTCGTCCACAAGGGCAACGCCAAGGTGCACGTCTCGGGCCACGCCTCGGCCGGCGAGCTGCTGTACTTCTACAACATCTGCAAGCCCCGCAACCTGATGCCGATTCACGGCGAATGGCGTCACCTGCGGGCCAACGCCGACCTGGGCCGGCTCACCGGCATCCCCAAGGAGCGCACGGTCATCGCCGAGGACGGCGTCGTCGTCGACCTCGTCAACGGCGTGGCCAAGATCGCCG